>NZ_MPZW01000001.1:0-1235294 GCF_002020275.1 Thioclava sp. L04-15
AAAGTCAATTTATTACAATGCCTTATCAGCTCGTTCGAGCTAAGCAGCGGCGATGGCGGAAAACGGATGCTGTGACTTCCGGAAAAGACATGGTGTGACCGACAACAACTGGGGGAAGATGGTAGGCCCGGCAGGACTTGAACCCGCAACCAAGGCGTTATGAGCGCCCTGCTCTAACCAATTGAGCTACAGGCCCACCATTGCCCCCTCCTCTACCACGGCGCGCGCGGGCGTCAAGAAAAGGCGGCGCGGGGCGCGGCTTGGCGTTGCGAGCCGTGCGCCATTACGCTAGGGCTTCGCCCCAAGGAATCCCTGATGGAGAGCGCCGCCATGAGCGAGACAAAACCGGGCCTGACCTATGCCGATGCGGGCGTCGATATCGACGCGGGCAATGCGCTGGTCGAACGTATCAAGCCGGCGGCGAAGCGCACGCAACGCCCGGGCACCATGTCGGGGCTCGGCGGCTTCGGCGCGCTCTTCGATCTGAAGGCGGCGGGCTATAGCGATCCGATCCTCGTGGGCGCGACCGATGGCGTGGGCACCAAGCTGCGCATCGCGATCGACACCGGCAACGTGGACACGATCGGGATCGATCTCGTGGCGATGTGCGTCAACGATCTGGTCTGCCAAGGTGCCGAGCCGCTGTTCTTCCTCGACTATTTCGCGACCGGAAAGCTCGAACTCGACCAGGCGACGCGGATCATCGAGGGCATCGCCGAGGGCTGCGCGCAGTCGGGCTGCGCACTGATCGGCGGCGAAACGGCGGAAATGCCGGGCATGTATCACAAGGGCGATTTCGATCTTGCCGGCTTTGCCGTGGGTGCGATGGAACGCGGCGCGGACCTGCCCGCGGGCGTGGCCGAAGGCGATGTGCTGCTGGGCCTTGGCTCGAACGGGGTGCATTCGAACGGTTATTCCTTCGTGCGCAAGGTGGTCGAGCTGTCCGGCCTTGGCTGGGACGCGGATTGCCCCTTCGACGAGGGTTCGCTCGGCGCGGCGCTGCTGGCGCCGACCCGGCTCTACGTCAAGCAATGCCTCGCGGCGGTGCGGGCGGGCGGCGTTCATGCGCTGGCCCATATCACCGGCGGCGGGCTGACCGAGAACCTGCCGCGCGTGCTCCCCGAGGGCATGGGCGCGACCATCGACCTTTCGAGCTGGCAACTGCCCGGCGTGTTCCGCTGGCTGGCCGAGACCGCGTCGATGGAAGAGGCGGAACTGCTCAAGACCTTCAACTGCGGCATCGGCATGATCGTCGTGGTCGCCGCCGACAAGGCCGACGAGATCGCGGCCCTGCTGGCAGGCGAAGGCGAGAGCGTGACCCGCATCGGCACCGTCACCGCCGGTCAGGGCGTCGCCTATGAGGGCAAGCTCCTGTGATCCGGGTCGCGATCCTGATCTCGGGGGGTGGGTCAAACATGGTCCGCCTCGTCGAGAGCATGGTGGACGACCACCCTGCCCGTCCGGTCCTGATCGCGTCGAATGATGCGGGCGCGGTCGGGCTGGAGAAGGCCGCGCGCATGGGCGTGCCGACCGCCGCCATCGACCATCGCCCCTATGGCAAGGATCGCGCCGCCTTCGAGGCAGAGCTGCTCAAACCGATCCTCGCGGCGAAACCCGATATCCTTTGTCTTGCCGGTTTCATGCGCGTGCTGACCCCGGATTTCGTGGGCCGGTTCGAGGGACGGATGCTGAACATCCACCCCTCCCTGCTGCCGAAATATCCCGGCCTGCACACCCATAAGCGCGCCATCGAGGCGGGCGATACCGAGGCGGGTTGCACCGTCCACGAGGTGACACCTGTCCTTGATGACGGGCCGATCCTTGGCCAGGCGCGCGTGCCGATCGCGGCGGGCGATACGCCCGATGATCTCGCCGCGCGGGTGCTGGTGCAGGAGCATCGCCTGTATCCTGCGGTGCTGCGCCGCTTTGCCGAGGGCAATCGCGAACCGCTTTACCTTTAAGCGCGCTCACGCCGAAATGCACCGGACCCCGCTTGCGGGTGGGCGCGGCTTCGCGCATGAAAGTCGCATGGCAAGCACCGAGCATACGGCCCCGCGCGGGCGGATGATCGCGCCCGACCTGATCCGGGCGGTGGCGCTGATCGGCATGGCGATCTTTCACCTGACCTATGATCTGGAGAATTTCGGCTTCCTCCCTGCGGGGACGGTCTTTCACCCCGCCTTCCTCGATTTCGCCCGCACCGTGGCGAGCACCTTCATCTTCATGGCCGGATTGAGCCTCGTTCTCGCCCACCGGGGCGGATTTCGCGCAGGCCCGTTCTGGCGGCGCATCGGCAAACTCGCAGGTGCGGCGGCGCTGGTGAGTGCGGCGACCTATGTGATGATGCCGGAGTATTTCATCTATTACGGCATCCTGCATTCGATCGCGGTCAGCTCGCTGATCGGCGCGGCGCTTCTGGCCCTGCCCTGGCTCGTGCTGGCAGCGCTTGGCGTGCTCGCGATCTGGGTCAATCTCTATTACGCCTTCCCGGCCTTCGATCATGCATGGCTCTGGTGGATCGGCCTCTCGACCCATTGGCGCCCGTCCATGGATTTCGAGCCGGTCTTTCCCTGGATCGGTCCTTTCCTGATCGGGATGAGCGTGGCGAAGCTGGCCGAGCGCGTGGGCTATTGGCGGCGTGCGGCGCGTTACCAGCCCACGGAGGTCACGGGCGCGCTCAAAATCGCGCTTTTCGCGGGGCGCCACACCTTGCCGATCTACCTGATCCATCAGCCCGTGCTCTATGGGCTGACCTGGGCAGCCTACCTGCTCACCCACTGAACCTTGGCGCTTCTGCCACGCTGCGCGGCGCACGACACGCGCCGCCCTTCCCTTTCGCCCTCCGAGGGGCTAGGGAACTTTCAGATGCGCGGGATGACCCCGCACCCAAGTGAAAGCGCGACATGCAGACCATCTCCACGACCGAGGCCCTCGCGGCCTTCTGCGAAAAGGCCAAGGCCGAAGCTTACGTCACCCTCGATACCGAGTTTCTCCGAGAGCGGACCTACTGGTCCAAGCTCTGCCTCGTACAGATGGCGCTGCCATCGCATGGCGATCAGGAGGGCGAGGCGGTTCTGGTCGATCCGCTGTCCGACGGTCTGTCACTCGAACCGCTTTACGATCTCTTCCGCCACACGCCGACCGTAAAGGTGTTTCACGCCGCGCGGCAGGATCTCGAGATCTTCTTCACCGACGCGCAGGTCTTCCCCGACCCGCTGTTCGACACCCAGATCGCGGCGATGGTCTGCGGTTTCGGCGAGCAGGTGGGCTATGAGACGCTGGTGCGCAAGATCGCCAAGCAGTCGCTGGATAAATCCTCGCGTTTCACCGACTGGTCGCGCCGCCCGCTGACCGAGGCGCAGAAGAAATACGCCATCGCGGATGTGACCCATCTGCGCGTGATCTACGAATTCCTCTCCGACCAGCTGAAAAAGACCGGCCGCGAGGCCTGGGTAGAAGAGGAAGAGGCGGTCCTGCTGAACCCCGAGACCTATATCAACCGTCCCGAGGATGCCTGGCAGCGTGTCAAGACACGCACCAATTCCGGCCGTTTCCTCGGCATCGTGCGCGAGCTGGCGCGGTTCCGCGAGGGCTACGCGCAGGCGCGCAACATCCCCCGGTCGCGCATCTTCAAGGATGACGCGCTGCTCGAGCTCGCCTCGACCAAGCCGAGCTCGATCGACGAGCTGGCCAAGTCGCGCCTCCTTCTGCGCGAAGCCCGCAAGGGCGAGATTGCCGAAGGGATTTTAAACGCGGTGAAGGAAGGGCTCGAGATGCCCTCCGAGAAACTGCCGCGCCCGGCGGATCAGGGCCAGCAATTGCAGGTGGATACCGCGCTTGGTGATCTTCTGCGGGTACTTCTCAAATCGAAATCGCAAGAGGCCGGGGTCGCTGCGAAACTGATCGCGACCTCATCGGATCTCGACCGGATTGCGGCGGGCAAGCGCGATGTGGCGGCACTCAATGGCTGGCGCCTCGAAGTGTTCGGCCATGACGCTCTGCGCCTTGCCAAGGGCGAGGTGGCGCTGACGGCCGATAGCGGCGCGGTGAAGCTGATCGAAGTGTGAGGCCCGCGTCGCGGCTCACGCCTTGCTGGAAGAAATTAAAAGGCTCGGGGATCGCCCGAGCCTTTTCGCTATTGGAATATGATTTGCCCTCAGCGCCGCACGGAGCGGGCGTTTCCGGCGCTTTCCACCACGATCTTGCGCACGCCTTCGAGCTTGTAATTGCTCAGGAAGGCCGCGGCCGAGACCTCGCGCGATTGCGGCGTCATCACCCGGCGCGCGGCCGTGCTGTCGGCGGGCGGCGGGGCGACCATGAACATGTAGGTGATGGTGCCGGTTTCGTCGGGCTTGCCGTCATTGAGCGGCACCAGATCGGTATCCCAGAACCCTTGCGTCGGGGGCAGGCCCATCGCGGTGATGATCGCGCCCGAGGGGATCTTCTCGACCGTCAGGCTCGAGACTTGCGCGACGGGCTGCTGATGGGCCTTGCCCACCTTCGTCGGATATCCGCCGCGCGGGGCAAGCGTCTGGCTCTGCTCGACGCGATCCTTGCCGAACCAGTTGAACGGATTGATCTTGCTGTCGCGGATACGGCCGCAGCCGGCGGTCGCGATAGTCAAGGCAAGTGCCGCGATCAAAGCTTTCTTCATGGTGGCTCCGATACTGTCCCTGCCCTCTCGTAGCCCATTGCGTCAGTTTTGAAAAGCCGCGTCTGGACCCTGCGCGCGCGAGCCGCTACCCAAGGGGCAGACGAGAAGTGCAAGGATGGCAAACCCATGGCAAGCGAAGCCTTTGAAGAGATCGCCGAGACCTTCGAATTCCTCGATGACTGGGAGGACCGCTATCGTCACGTGATCGAGTTGGGTCGGGAACTGCCGCCCCTCGACGAGGCGGTGAAGGTTCCCGCAACCAAGGTGGAGGGATGCGCGAGCCAGGTCTGGCTCCTGCCGCGCATCGAGGGCACCGGACCGCAGGCAAGCTTCGATTTTCAGGGCGAGAGCGACGCGATGATCGTGCAGGGCCTGATTGCGATCCTGCATGCGCTGTATTCGGGCCTGAGCGTTGAAGAGGTTCTGAAAGTGGATGCCACGGCAGAGCTGGGGCGTCTGGGGCTGAACGACCACCTCTCGGCGCAGCGCTCCAATGGCTTGCGCGCGATGGTGGAGCGGATCCGCAAGTTGGCCGGTGAAGCGGCGAGCGCCTGATCTTATCGCCAAGCCGCGACGAGGGACACGCCCGACCCTTGGGTGGGCGCGTTACCGTCCTGCGTGGTCTGCGCTTTATCTCAAAAGCCCGCATGCCGGGTGACCCCGCGAGACCTCGCCAATGCGCCCTCCCGGGGGGAGGGTCGGGCGCGGCCCGGGGCTGGTCGCCCCGCGCCAGAGCTCAAAACGAAAACGGCCGGTCCATCGACCGGCCGTCTCCATTTCCATTCATCCGAAGATCAGTCGATCAACGGCAGAAGCTGGTTCACCGAGTCCTTGGCGTCGCCATAGAACATCCGCGTGTTCTCCTTGTAGAAAAGCGGGTTCTCGATGCCCGAGTAGCCGGTGCCCTGACCACGCTTCGAGACAAACACCTGCTTGGCCTTCCACACTTCCAGAACCGGCATGCCGGCGATCGGCGAATTCGGGTCTTCCTGTGCGGCGGGGTTCACGATGTCGTTCGAGCCGATCACGATCACCACGTCGGTATCGGGGAAGTCCTCGTTGATCTCGTCCATTTCCAGAACGATGTCGTAAGGCACCTTCGCCTCGGCCAGCAGCACGTTCATGTGGCCCGGCAGACGACCTGCGACCGGATGGATCGCAAAGCGCACGTCCTTGCCCTGCGCGCGCAGCTTGCGGGTCAGTTCCGACACCGCTTGCTGAGCCTGCGCCACGGCCATGCCGTAACCCGGCACGATGATGACCGAATCCGCGTCACGCAGCGCCGAGGCCACGCCATCGGCGTCGATCGCGACCTGCTCGCCCTCGACTTCCATCGCCGGACCGGTCGTGTTGCCGAAGCCGCCGAGGATCACCGAGATGAACGAACGGTTCATCGCCTTGCACATGATGTAGGACAGGATCGCACCCGAAGAGCCGACCAGCGCGCCGGTCACGATCAGAAGGTCGTTGCCCAGCGAGAAGCCGATCGCCGCCGCGGCCCAGCCCGAATAGGAGTTCAGCATCGAGACCACGACCGGCATGTCGGCGCCGCCGATGCCCATGATCAGGTGGTAGCCGATGAAGAAGGCCAGAAGCGTCATCGCGATCAGCGCCCAGGCGCCAGCACCGTTCATGAAGGCGATCAGCAGAACGACCGACAGGATCGCGGCGCCTGCATTGAGCATGTGCCCGCCCGGCAGCTTGGTCGCCTTCGAGGTGACCTTGCCTGCGAGTTTGCCGAAGGCTACGACCGAACCAGTGAAGGTCACTGCACCGATGAACACGCCAAGGAACAGTTCGACGCGCAGGATCGACAGTTCGACCGGCGATTTATGCGCGATCAGCGCCGCGAAGCCGCGCAGGCCCTTTTCATGCAGCGCCGCCGCCATGCCCGCCTCGTTGAGCGTAGGCGACATCGACGCCTTGATCGACATCACGTTGGCCATCTCGATATAGGCGTTATAGCCCACGAAGACGGCCGCGAGACCGACCAGCGAGTGCATCGCGGCAACCAGCTGGGGCATCTCGGTCATCTGAACGCGGTTCGCCACGAACCAGCCGATGATGCCGCCGGCAGCGATCATCACCACCGAAATCAGCCAGAGGCCCGAGCCGGGGCCGATCAGCGTGGCGACAACCGCCAGCGCCATACCCACGATGCCGTACCAGACCGCCCGCTTGGCGCTTTCCTGCCCCGAGAGGCCGCCCAGCGAGAGGATGAAGAGAACTGCCGAAACGACATAGGCAGCGGTCGAGAATCCGTTTTCCATTGTCTCGGCCCCCTTACGATTTCTGGAACATGGCGAGCATGCGCCGGGTGACCATGAAGCCACCGAAGATGTTGATCCCGGCCATGAAGACCGACAGCGCCGCGAGCACGATCACGAGCCAGCTGCCCGAACCGATTTGCAACAGCGCGCCCAGGATGATGATCGAGGAGATCGCGTTGGTGACAGCCATCAGCGGCGTGTGCAGCGAGTGCGAAACGTTCCAGATCACCTGGAAGCCGATGAAGCAGCTCAGCACGAAGACGATGAAGTGCTGCATGAAGCTGGCAGGCGCCACGAGACCGACCCCCAGAAGCACGATCGCGCCCACGGCGATCAGCGTCACCTGGCTCTTGGTCTGCGCCTTGAACGCGGCCACTTCGGCGGCGCGCTTTTCTTCCGGCGTCAGTTCCTTCGGCTTCTCGGTCGGCTTCTTCGCCGCGATCGCAGCCACTTTCGGCGGCGGCGGCGGGAAGGTGATCTCGCCCTGATAGGCGACCGTCGCGCCCCGGATCACGTCGTCTTCCATGTTATGGACGACGACACCGTCCTTCTCGGGCGTCAGGTCCGTCATCATGTGACGGATGTTGGTCGAGTAGAGCGTCGAGGACTGCTGCGCCATGCGCGACGGGAAGTCGGTATAGCCGACGATGGTCACGCCATTGTCGGTCACGATCTTTTCGTCGGCCTTGGTCAGTTCGCAGTTGCCGCCGCGCTCGGCGGCGAGGTCCACAATCACTGAGCCGGGCTTCATCGCCTCGACCATGTCCTTCGTCCACAGCACCGGGGCATCGCGGCCCGGGATCAGCGCGGTGGTGATGACGATGTCGATATCGGGGGCCAGCTCGCGGAACTTCTTGAGCTGGGCCTCGCGGAACTCCGGCGAGGAGGGCGCGGCGTAGCCACCGGTGGCGGCCCCGTCGGTCTGCTCTTCCGCAAAATCGAGATAGACGAACTCGGCGCCCATCGACTCGATCTGTTCGGCCACTTCGGGACGCACGTCGAAAGCGTAGGTGATCGCGCCGAGCGAGGTCGAGGCCCCGATCGCGGCGAGACCGGCCACACCGGCGCCGACCACGAGCACTTTCGCCGGGGGAACCTTGCCCGCCGCCGTCACCTGACCGGTGAAGAAGCGGCCGAAGTTGTTACCGGCCTCGATCACCGCGCGATAGCCCGCGATATTGGCCATGGACGACAGCGCGTCCATTTTCTGGGCGCGCGAGATCCGCGGCACCATGTCCATCGCGATCACATTCGCGCCGGTCTTCTCGGCGGCCTTCAGAAGCTCTTCGTTCTGGGCCGGGTAGAAGAAGGAGATCAGGGTCTGGCCGGGTTTCAGGCGCTTGACCTCGACATCGGTGGGGGGTCGTACCTTGACGACGAAATCCACCTCCTTGAAGAGCGCCGCGGCGGTCTTGATCACCGTCACGTTCGCGGCTTCATAAGCTGCATCGGTGAAGCCCGCCTTGAGCCCCGCCCCTGCTTCGATGAAGCACTCATGGCCCAGCTTCTGCAATTGCAGAGCCGAGTCGGGCGTCATGGCGACCCGCGCCTCACCCTCGAAAATCTCCTTCGGAGCTCCGATTTTCACTGTAACTCCCCCTTGATAGCGGCGCATTCGCCCAGCGGCTCGCACGCCCGGAATCTGGCGATGCCTTCCTTAGCATCGCGCAATAATGTTTCACAAGCACCGATGCGCCGTAAAACCTTGTTAATCTGTCGCAGCCGAGATCACGCAGCCGTGTATACCATTGGATACCGTTTGAAATCCGTTTTTTCGCATGAATTTCAAATCCCTAAGCCTCATCCCGCCGGGAAGCGCGGCAAATCCGCCCGCGCGACTTTTTTGCACGCGCAGCATTTTCGCCACATGGCGTTCAGAGCCAGCGGCGGGTGCGGGCGCGATAGGCGGCGTAGCTCTCGCCGAAATGCGCCGCGATCCGAGCCTCCTCGCCCAGAATGTAGCGACGGGTGATGAACGCCATGAAAAGCGGCACCAGCAAGAGCCCCAGGGGCGCGTGCCAGTAAAGCGCCAGCCCCCCAAGCACCAGCGCATCCCCCAGATAGATCGGGTTGCGCGAGAACGCGAAGACGCCGGTGGTCACGAGGTCCGAGGGATCGCGACGCGGGATGAAGGTCGTATGATGGAGCACCATCTGCGCCGCCGCGATCGCCATCAGTGCAAGCCCCAGCCCGATCAAAGCTCCCCCCAGAGCCCGGTCATAAGGCAGCGGCGTCGCGGCCACCTGCGCCAAGGCCCAGGTGATCGCGGCAAAGACCGCCAGCCAGAGCGGCGGCAAATCGATTTCGCGCAGAAGCCTTCTGATCATCGCAGGCCCTCAGAGCCGGTAGACCACGAGCTCGGGCAGCTCGGTCAGAGGAACCTCGAGCAGACGCAACGCGGGCAACGACACTTCCGAGCCTGACCCTGCGGGTTTGCCCGAGGGGATCAGCGTCACCTTGGCGGATTTGCCGGTTCTCGGATCCTCGATTCGGCCCTCGGCCTCGGCGCTCACCAACCCGGTGCGCACCCAGAAACCGGGTTGCGTCGGGTCTCCAAGACTTGCGATCGTCGCGCCCAGCCGCTCTTCACCGCCGGAGGGTTTCTTCGCGGCCTCGGCCCGCTGCGCGGCAGTGGTGGTGTCGAGCGCCTCGGCACTGGTCGCCGCGGGCTTGGGCATCGGGGTCACGACCGCCGCCGGGGCGGGTGCGGGCGCTGCGGTTTTCGTGCTCGGCCCGAGCCCCAGTGTCGCGCAGCCCGCAAGCGGGCCGAGCAGGGCGGCCAGAAGGAAAATACGCATTCTCATCCTCCTCGATTTGCCCCGAGCTTAGGCGGCTTGGATCGTCGGCGCCATCCCTTGCCGCGCGCAAGCCCTCTTGCCCCCTTGCCGCCCTGCGGCCCTCGGCTTACTTTCCCAGCCATGGAACACGCGCCACTCATCGACCCTTTCGCCCGCCCGATTGACTATCTGCGGGTCTCGGTCACCGACCGCTGCGATTTTCGCTGCACCTATTGCATGGCCGAGCACATGCAGTTCCTGCCGAAAAAGGAACTCCTGACGCTGGAAGAACTCGACCGGCTCTGTTCGGCCTTCATCTCGCTGGGCGTGAAAAAACTGCGCATCACCGGCGGCGAGCCGCTGGTGCGGCGCGATATTATGACCTTTTTCCGCTCGATCGCGCGCCATCTCGACAGCGGCGCGCTGCGCGAGCTGACGCTGACCACGAACGGCTCGCAACTGGCGCGCTTCGCCGATGAGTTGGCCGATCTGGGGATGAAGCGGATCAATGTCTCGCTCGACACGCTGGTGCCGGAGAAATTCGCCGAGATCACCCGTTGGGGGCGGCTCGATCAGGTGCTCAAAGGTCTGGAGGCCGCGAAACGCGCGGGGCTGAAGGTCAAGATCAACACCGTCGCGCTGAAAGGCTTCAACGAGGACGAGCTGTTCCCGCTGATCGACTGGTGCGCCGCCGAGGGCCACGACCTGACCTTCATCGAGGTGATGCCGATGGGAGAGATGGGCGAGGAGCTGCGTCTCGATCAATATTGGCCGCTCTCGGATGTGCGCAAGGCGATGGCGGAGCGGTTCACGCTGACCGAACTCGATGAATCCACGGGCGGGCCTGCACGCTATGTGCGCCTTGAGGAAACCGGGCAGAAGATCGGTTTCATCACGCCGCTCACCCATAATTTCTGCGAAAGCTGCAACCGCGTGCGCGTGACCTGCACGGGCGAGCTGTTCATGTGTCTCGGACAGGAAGACAATGCCGATCTGCGCGCGCCCTTGCGTGCGAGCGCCGATGACGCGCCCCTCATCGAGGCGATCCGTGCCGCCATCGCGCGCAAGCCCAAGGGCCACGATTTCGACTATTCGCGCCAGAAGGTCAAAGGCCAGATGTCGCGCCATATGAGCCATACCGGCGGATGAGCCCCAAGGCCCAGCGTGCAGCCCGCGCGTTTGTCGCGGGGCTGATCGGGGCGGCCATCATCGCGCTCAGTCTCTGGGCGCATCTGGTTATCGGCAATTTCGACGTGCTCTCCGGGCTCGGCTATGCCGGACCGGGATCGCGCCCGGTCACCGAACTCGGGCTCTTGCTGGACGCTGGACGTTTCAGCGCGTTTCTGGTCCTGCCGCTTGCGCTGCTGGCCGCCTTTTCCGGGCCCTGGCCATTGCGGGCGCTGCTCGCGGTGCTTTTCGCTTTCGGGTGGTACTGGGCCGCCGAACGGGTCGCGGGCGGGTTCGCCTCGGCCACGGGGGGTGGCTGGCTGCCAGGCGAGGCCTTTGCCGCGCTGATTTATCGCGACACGCTCACCCCCGTTGTCTGGACGCTCGCGGTCCTGACTTTTCTCTTCGTGATCTGGCGGTTGTGCCGACGTCCCGGCTGAACCGCCAGCCTGTACCAAGTGACCCAAATCAATGCCCGCGTCGCTATTTTGCGCGATGCTTCAGCGAAGCGAAAGGAAGCCAGACCATGTATTCCAATATCCTCGTGCCCGTGGCCTTCGATGACGAACACAATCCAGACGCGGCGCTGAACGTGGCGCGGACGCTTGCCAGCGACGGCGCGCGGGTAACGCTCCTGCATGTGATGGAGGACGTGCCCGCCTATGCAATCAGCTACATGCCCGAAGGCTATGCCGACGAACTGCGCAAGGCGATCGAGCGCGACCTGAAATCGCGCGCGGCCGAGTTCGACAATGGCGCCTGGTCGATCGTCGAGGGTCAGGCGGGCCACGAGATCCTGTCCTGCGCCGAGGAGATCGGGGCCGATTGCATCGTCATCGCCTCGCATCGTCCGGGCTTCGGCGATTACCTCATCGGGTCGACCGCATCGCGGGTGGTGCGCCACGCGAAATGCGCCGTCATGGTGATGCGCTGAGGCTGGCGGGGGACGTCACTCGGAGGGCAGCCGCGCCTCGATCATGCCGACGAACCAGCTTGCCCCGGCGGGAAGGATCGCGTCGTTGAAATCATATTGCGCATGATGAAGCGGCGCGGAGTCGCCGTTTCCGATGAAGCCATAGGCTCCGGGGCGGGCTTCGAGCATATAGGCGAAATCCTCCGCCCCCATCATCGGCGCGACCACGCGATCCACATGGCCCGCGACCGCCTCGGCCACCTGGGCCGCCGCCTCGGCCGCCTGAGCGTCGTTGCGCGTCACCGGATAGCCGCGGCGATAATCGACAGTCACACGCGCGTTATGGGTGGCGGCCACGCCTTGAGCGATCTCGCGCAGACGGGTTTCGGCCAGATCGCGGGTCGCGGTGCTCATCGTGCGCACCGTCCCGCCAAGCGTCACCGAATTGCCGATCACGTTGAGCGCCTTTGACTCGGTCGCAAGCGTCGTGACCGAGAGCACGATTTCCTCGAACGGATCGGCGGTGCGCGCCACGATGCTTTGCAGCGCGAGGATCAGGTGCGCGGCGATCGGAACCGGATCGGTCGTCTCCTGCGGCTTCGCGGCGTGACCGCCCTTGCCCTCCAGCGTGATCTCGAAGAAGTCCGCCGCCGCCATCATCGCGCCGGGACGGATCCCGAAAGAGCCCGCCGCCATTCCCGGCATGTTATGAAGCGCGTAGACTTCCTCGATTTCGAACCGCTCCATCAGCCCGTCGCGGATCATCGCGCGCGCGCCTGCCCCGCCCTCTTCGGCGGGCTGGAAGATCATTACTGCACGACCCGAGAACGCTCGCGTCTCGCAAAGATATTTCGCCGCCGCCAGCAGGGTCGCCGTGTGCCCGTCATGCCCACAGGCATGCATCTTGCCGGGTATTTCCGAGGCATAGGCCGCGCCGGTCTTCTCCTCTACTGGCAGCGCGTCCATGTCGGCGCGCAGCCCCACGCAGCGCAGCCCGCCCTTGCGCGCGCCCTGCCCCTCGATCACCCCCACGACGCCGGTCTTGCCGATCCCTTCGACCACCTCGTCGCAACCGAAAGACCGCAGCAGCTCGGCCACCCTGCCCGAGGTGCGCGGCAGGTCATAAAGCAGTTCCGGATTGCGGTGGAAATCGTGGCGCCATTCCACCGCCTCGGGCAGCATATGGGCAAAACGGTTCTTGATCGGCATGGTGGCTCCTTGGTTCGCGCTCACCCTGCCTTGGCAGTGAGGTGGGCGCAAGCGGGGCTCACTCAAGCCGGATCGGCAGCGTGAATGTGTAGCTTTGTCGTTCGAGCTCCTTTGGAGCTTTTGGCAAATTGCCTATTCGCCGCACGGCGGCAAGCACCTCTCGATCGAGCTCGGGAACCCCGGTGCCCTTGACCAGAGATATCGCCAGCACCCGACCTTCGGTGGTCACCTTGAACTCAATCATAAGTCGCGTCGATTTATTCCCTGGAGGAAGGACTGCGCGACGTTGAACATGTGCCGCGATCCGTCCCCCCCAAGTGCCCATGAGAGAGCGGATCTGCCCCGTCGAAGGTGTCGCGGAATTTGCCGACTGGTTGTTCCCGGCAACCGGTCTGCCGCCCTGCCCTTTCGCGCGCAGTTCGGGCTGCGCCTGCGAGGTACGTGAGGCCTTCGCCTTCGTGGGCGCTTTCGGCCTCACCGGTTTCGTCTCGGGCTGCACGGGCTTCGCCAGCGGGCGCGGCGTCTCGGGCGGGGCCGGGTCCGCTTGCGCGGGCAAAGGCGCGTCGGGGGCGGGTGGCGCGGTCAGGGCCGAAGGGGCGGCGACCCGGGGCTGGTCCTGCGGTTGTGGTTCGGCGCTTTCGGGCTGCGCCTGCGGCGGAACGGGCTCGGTCATCTCGGGCTCTGAAGTTTCGAGCTCGGGCGGGCGCTCCCACTGGGCGACCATCGCCTCCATCGCCGCCGAGGCGGGTGCGAGCGAGACCAGCGCCTCGCCCCCCTCGCCCGAAGATTGCGCGCCACCCGAAGGCGCGGGCTCCCAGATCGCAAGTACCCCGGCATGCACGCCAAGCGCCGCAAGGAGCGCTCCCGCAAAGGCCAGCCCCCGCGCGGTCATTTCCCGCGCACCACGAGTTTGAGGTTCTTGAAGCCAAGCGCGCTCAATTCCGGCACCAGCTTCGCCAAGGCCTCGCCCGAAACCTTCGAATCCGCCCGCAGCGTGAGCGTGTCGGCGCACGCGCCACAGGCCGCCCGCGCGCTTTGCGCCGCAGCCCCCAGCACCGCAAGCGCCGCCGCGCCGCGCGCCTCACCAAAGCCCAGCTGGCCGTCCGCACCCACAAAGAGCGTCAGGTCGCCGGGGTCGGCCTGCTCCCCGCCCATGGCCTCGGGCGGAGAGACCTCGAACGGCGTCGGCTGGGCAAGCGTCGCGGCAAGCAGGAAGAAGATCAACAACAGGAAGACCACGTTGATCATCGGCAAAAGCGGCTCGGGCAAGCTGCGCCGGGGCGTGTCGGTGAACAGCTTCATGGGATCAGCACCAGCTGCGTGAGCCCCGCACCGCGCAGCGCGTCGAGCACCTGCGTCACCGCCCCCAGATCACCGCCCTTGGGGCGCAGCACGACAGGATCGGTCGCGGCCTCCATCAACGGCGCGAGATCGGCGGCCAGATCGCTCAGTGCGACCGGCTGGCCATTGAGCGCAAGCGCGCCATCCGTCCCGATATCGACCAGCCGCGGCGGTCCCGACCATTCCGCCTGCGCGCCGCCCCCGCCAAGGGTGAGATCAAGCGTGCGCTCCACGCCGAAACGCGAGGCGAGCATGAAGAAGACAAGCAGCAGGAACACCACGTCGATCATCGGCGTGAGCGCGGGACGGCGGCGCGGGCGGGATGGCCCGAAGGCGAACATCACTCGGCTGCGGCGCGCGGCCGCTCCCTGTTTGTATCCCCGTTCTCAGCGGGCGCACGCGCAAAGATCCGGGTCGCGGCATCTTCCATGTCATGGCGCAGCCGATCGACCACCGCGTCGAAACCCGAGAGCGCGATCTGCGCAGGAATCGCCACCGCCATACCGGCGGCAGTGGTCAGAAGCGCCTCCCAGATCCCGCCCGCAAGCGTCGCCGGATCGGCCTGCACACCCGCCTCCTGCAATGCGCGGAAAGCCGCGATCATCCCCGCAACCGTGCCCAGAAGCCCCAGCAGCGGGCCGATCACCACGGCCAGCTCCAGCCCGCGCAACCCCGAGCGCGCCCGCGCCAACAGATTGCGCGCCACCCGCGCGGTTTCGGCCTCGGCGCCAGCCCGGTCAAGCTGCGGATCACGCAGGCTCGCCATCGCGGCGCGGGCGAGCTGCGCACGCAAGGACCGGCGATCCTTCAGCTCGGCCTCGGCCGCGCCGATATCCCCGCGCGCCCAGGCCTCGATCGCGGCCTGCGTACGCGCGCCGCCCGACCAGGCACCGGCGGCGAGAAGATCCCAGAGTTTCCAGAAGATCAGCGCCAATGAAAGCACAGAGAGCGCGGCAATCGCCCACATCGCGGGCCCACCAAGCACAAGCGCATCGACCATGCGGCCCGGGAGCGCCCCGGAGATCTGAGCGGTGCTGTCCATCGCGCCCCCCGAAAGGCTGACTGGTGCCGGCGGAGGGACTCGAACCCCCGACCCCCTGATTACAAATCAGACGCTCTACCAACTGAGCTACGCCGGCGTGACCGGCCCGCAATAGCGCGGCTGGAATTTTCGCGCAAGTCGGGGCTCAGCGAGAACGGCCGAGATTGGCGCGCGCGAGGATCGCCACTGCGACAAGCCCAACGGCCGAGACCAGAAGGGCTGCCGGCGATGCGTCACCGAGATTCTCGAGGCTCGCCTTCTCCTGCGTGCGCGTCGCCAGCGTCTCGAAATTGAAGGGGCGCAAGAGCAGTGTCGCGGGCAATTCCTTCACGCAATCGACGAAGACCAACAGCAGCGCCGAGCCGACCGAGCCGCGCATCAAGGGCAGGTAAAGCTCGCGCAATACGCCTCCCGGCCCCCGCCCGAGCGAGCGCGCCGCCATCGGCAGCGAGGGCGGCACGCGGCCGAAGGCGCCATCCGCGGCCCCCTGTGCGATGGCGAAGAAACGCACCGTATAGGCGAGGATGATCGCGAAGGCCGACCCGGTCAGCATGAGCCCGGGATCATAGCCCGTGAGCGCTGCGATCGTATCCGCCAGCGCGTGATCGAGCCCGGCGAGCGGGATCAGGATACCGACCGCCAGCACCGCCCCGGGCGCCGCATAGCCCAGCGTCGTGAGCGGCAGCACCACGCGCGGCAGGCTGCGCCCCGAAAGCCGCACTCCGTACACCATGAAGAGCGCCAGCGCCACCGTGATCGCCGCGGCCACCCCTCCGGTGAAGATCGTGTGCCAGAGCGCAAGGCCAAGGCCGCGCCCGAACCAGGCATCCGGATTGGCGAGCGCATGGCTCCCCATCACAGCGACGGGGAGAACGAACCCCACCGCCACCGGCAGCGCACAAAGCAGGCTCGCGCCCCAGCCCGCCCAGCCGGTCAGGCGTTGCGGCAGAACCGGGCGCGATTGCCGCGCGGTCTGGAAATAGCGCACCTTTCGGCGCGAGAGCTTCTCAAGCGCGAAGAGCGCGAAGACGATCCCGAGGATCACCAGCGCCAGTTGCGCAGCACCCCCGGCATTGCCACCCGACAACCATGTCGTGAAGATCCCCGTTGTCAGCGTCTGGACGCCGAAATGATCGACGACGCCGAAATCCGCCACCGTCTCCATCATCGCGATCGCGGCGCCCGCAGCGATTGCGGGACGGGCGAGCGGCAGTCCGACGCGCCAGAACAACCCGAACGGTCCGGTGCCGAGCGCGCGCGCTACCTCGTAGCTCGCCCCCGATTGCTCGCGCAGGGCCGCGCGGGTGATCAGGTAGATATAAGGGTAGAGCGCCGCGGAAAGCACGACGACGGCAGCCTCGCGCGAACGGATCTCGGGAAACCAGTAATCGCGCGCCGAGGCCCAGCCGAACGCACCGCGCAGCGCCGTCTGCACAGGCCCGGAATAGTCGAGGAAATCCGTGAGCGCATATGCCCCCACATAAGCCGGGATCGCGAGCGGCAGCAGCAACAACCACTCCAGCACCCGATGACCGGGGAAGCGATACATCACGACGAGCCATGCCGCGCCCGCCCCGACGGCCGAAGCCAGCAGCCCGACTCCGCCGGTCAGCACGGCGGTATTGGCAAGATAGCGCGGCAGGGTCGTGGCGATCAGATGCGGCCAGATATTCTCGCGCGGATCGAGCGCCATCCAACCCACCGCAAGGATCGGCGCAAGCACCAGCCCCGCGATCACGAGAGCCCCCAGCGACCACAGCCCCGAACCCGGAACGTGTCTGCGGGCCGAGGGTGCGCGCGCGCCAATTACCTGAGTTGTTTGCTCGGATTTCATCCCTCCCCTCTATCCCGAAACGCGTTTGCCTGTCCAGAACTCTACGGCTAGAGTGACGCGCAATCATAAGAGCTTGGCCAGACTGAGCATATTGAGGCGCGCAGCATGAAAGTCGTTTTCCATCTCGGGGCCCATTCGACCGATGAGGACCGCATCGTTCGCGTGCTGGCTGGCAATCGCGACGTGCTCGAAACATACCGTATCGCGGTGCCCGCGCCGCGCCGTTACCGGATGGTGCTGCGCGATGCACTGGTCTCGCTCAAGGGTGGCCCCGCGCCGCAAGACATCCAGGACGCTCTGCTCGAAGCTTGCACCGACCGCCCCGACATCGAGCGGCTCGTCTTCAGTCACGAGTTTTTCCTGTGCATCCCCGAACGCGTGGTGACGCAAAAGGGTTTCTACGTGATGGCGCCGGGCAAGCTAGGCCCCCTCGCCAATCTCTTCCCCAGTTCGGAAACCGAGTTCCACCTCGCGCTGATCAACCCCGCGACGCTGCTTCCGCAACTCGTCAGGCGCCTGCCCAAACGCAGCTACGAACAGATCATGCAGGGCCACGATCCGCGCGATCTGCGCTGGGAACCGGTGATCCGTGACATGGCCGCGGCCGCCGGCGGACGCCGTCTGGTGATCTGGTGCAACGAGGATCTGCCGATGATCTGGCCCGAGGTGCTGCGCGCAGTCGGCGGGCTACCCGAGAGCCAGGCGCTGGACGGCGAGTTGATGATCCTCGAGCAGATCATGCCGCCCGACGGGGTGGCGCGGCTGCGCAGCTATCTCCAAAGCCATCCGCCGAAATCGATCCTGCAACGGCGCAAGATCTTTACGGTTTTCCTCGACAAATACGCACGTTCCGAGGCGATCGAGATCGAGGCGCCGCTGCCGGGATGGACCGACGAACTGGTCGCCGAGATCACCGCGCAATATGATGCGGACGTTGTCGCGATTGCACGGATGCCGGGGGTGGAGTTCATCGCGCCCTGATGCGGGCGCGAGGATGCCCGCGAAGGCTCAGGACATGCCGAGCGCGGATTTGTAGAGGTCGAGGATCGCCTCTTCCTCGGCGACATCGTCCTTGTCGCGCTTGCGCAGGGCGACGATCTTCTTGAGAACCTTGGTATCGTAGCCGCGCGCCTTGGCTTCGGACATGATGTCCTTCTGCTGCTCGGCAATGTCCTTCTTCTCGGCCTCCAGGCTCTCGAATTGCTCGATGAACTGGCGCAGCTCGTCGGCGGCGACATTATAGGCGGCATCGCTGGGCATCGGGCTCTCTCCTGCTGCTCGACTGGATCGGCGCCTTCACTAGCCCGCCCCGCCCCGCGCATCAAGAGGCGCCGCGCGCGCCTCCGGCGTCGAGGGGGCGCTGCCCCCGTCCGCGACACGCGGACTCCCCCGAGATATTTGGATCAAGAAGAAGGGCGATTTTCCGCTTCTTCTTGAAAAAAATATCTCGGGGTGAATGCCGAAGGCAGAGGGGCCGCGCCCCTTTTCCTTGCCTTGCCCCGCGCGCTCGGCTAGGGCAGGCGCGCATCATCGCAGGAGGCAAGTATGGAATTTCTGATCTGGGCCGGAGCCGGCGTTTCGGTGCTGGGGCTGATCGGCATCCTCTATTGCATCATCGCGGTGGCGAAGGCCAAGCGTGCGGGGCTTCCCGACGACGCGCTGCGGGCAAAGCTTCAGAAGGTTGTCGCGCTCAACATGGGCGCGCTTTTCGTCTCGGTGATCGGGCTGATGATGGTCGTGGTCGGGATCTTCCTGGGCTGACGCGTTTGCGTTAGCGCCGGTCGAGATCAGCGAAATTCTTGCCGTTGCGGATCAGCACGTCCCAGAGCGTGACCGGCGCAGGCGCACCTTCCTCGGCGAGGGCGCGCAGCAGTTTGCGCGTCGCGATCAGCCCGGCCCGGTCGGCCGCGAACATCACCCCTCCGAGGCTCGCCGGCAAACCCAGCGCGTAGCGCGCGGCGAGGTCGATATCGCAGGCGCGATGGGCCTGGGCACGCTGCAACAGAGCCGCACCTTCATTGGCGAGCTCAGCCAGGATTCGAGCGCGGATCTGTGCGGTGCCCAGACGGCGCGGCGCAATCCCGGCCTCGCGGCGCAGCGCGGCGAGGGCCTCGGCCTGGTCGGGGATCGGACGCGCGGCGCGGTTCGACCAGTCGTAGAACCCCTGACCGCTCACGCGGCCTTCCTGTCCTTCGAGTTCGAGGAGCCCGAGGAACGGCCCCGGCGCGCGGTGGATCTGCTCGAGCCCGGCGCAAACCCTCGAGATCCCAATCGTGTCGGCCAGCCGCAGCGGCGGGGTCGTGATCCCCAGTTGCGCAAGCGCCTCATCGACCTGGGCGACCGAAGCGCCGGCGATCACCGTACGTTCCGCCGCAGCGATATAGGCAAGGCGCAGATGGGTGACGATGCCACCGACCCCGGGCCCGCCGATCACAACGGGCTCATCCCCGAGACGCAGCAACGCCTCCAGCCGTGCGAGGTCTTCGGGCGTGGTCTCTGCGCCGGGAACCAGCTCGGCGATGCCGCCCGCGCGGATCAGCACCGGCCCCGTCTGGTCGGGCAGCGCGCGGTCGAGCACGGACAGGCGCATCGGCACCTCCGGCACCGGCTGCTGCCCCGTCGCAATCAGCAAATCACAGCCGACCAAACCGTCGCGCGTCATCGCCGCGCCGAGCCGCGCCCAATCCGTGTCGCGGGTTTCGGGATCGAGGCTGCCTTCCTGCACTTGCCGTTCCTGTTCGCGGGCGATGGCCGCGAACCCCGCCTCGATCGCGCCGGGATCGCTTGCCCCGAGCACCACCGCATGGCCGGCCGCCAGAAGCGCGCCGGCAAATCCCGGCGGTTGATCCCAGAGCCCGATCCGCATCGGCTCGGGATGCTCGGCTGATCGCACCCGCGACGTACAGCGTTCGGCGTGGCGCAGCGCTTGCGACAGCGGCGCGGCGCTCAGATCCTCGAGGGCAACGGCCTCGAAATCGAGCGCTTCCTCGAGTGGCAGCAGCAGCGCGCCTTCGATCACCTCAAGCGCCCGCGCGCCCGGCTCGGCAAGCGCCCCCTTGCGCAAGCCGGCGCGGCGCGGCTCGATTGCGGCGAGATAGGCGGCAGGATCGGAGAGCGCGGCATCGGCTGGCGGCACGCCCTCGTCATGGAGCAATTCGAGCGCGGCGGCGATCTCGGGCGGCTCGGGATCGGAAAGGATTATCTCGCACAACCCAAGCCCCATGGCTTCCGTGGCCCCAAGCGGCGTCTCGCGGGGGAGCAATTCGAGCGCGGCCGCGCCGCCCGCGCGCCGCGCAAGCCTGACCAACCCGCCTGCGGCCGGGATCGCGCCGAGAGAGAACTCGGGCGAGAGGAACGTCGTTTCGGGATCGGCAATGCGCAGATCGGCGGCCTGGGACAGCGCGAGACTTCCCCCGGTGATCCGTCCCGACAGTCGCGCAAGCACCGGCAGCTCGAGTGTCGCCAGAGCCTGCGCAAGCGTTGCGAGATCGGGGGCCTCGCCCACGGTCGCATAATCCTCAAGCGGGTCCGGGGCGACGGGCCAACCCGCTGCATCACCCTGAACGATCACGCCGCGCAGGGAGTGGTCGCGCGCCACGAGGTCGAGGAGCCCGCCAAGTGCGGCACGCAGATCAGGCGTGTAACCAGCAGGTGCGCCGCTTGCGTCGAGACCGCACAGCGTGATCCAAGCCAGCCCGTCCTGGGTCCGAAATCTCACCCGCTTTGCCATTGCCCCCGCCACTGCATCGACCGACCGAACGCTTCGCTCGCGCCGCAAGTCTAAGGCCGACGAGCTTCAAAACAAAGGGTTTTTACCCGTTGCGAACCGCAAACGGCAAGAAGGCGCGGATCGGGACCAAGGACAGGCGCGCTCAACCGCGCCCGGTCTTGGCGCCGGGGGCATGCTTGCGGCAGAAGGGCGTGGCGGGCAGCACATCGAGGCGTGCCTCATCGATGCGCTCGCCGCAGGTGACGCAAAAACCGTATTCCCCTTCCGCGATTCGCCCGAGTGCAGCCTCGATCGCGCGCAATTCCTGCTGCGCCGACTCGCCAAGGTCTTCAAGAACCTCATCTTGTTCCTGCTCGACCGCAGCGTCGTCCCAATCCTTCTCGACATGGCTGTCGAGCTCGGATTCGACCTGTTCCATCCGCGTCATCAACTGTGCGCGGCGTGCTTCCAACTCCGCTTGGCGGGTTTCGACCGATTTCATGCGCTCCTCCATCTGCTCGGCAAATCATAGCAGTTAAAGGGCTTTTCCAACGTTGATACAAGTCAACCGGAAAAACCGAAACATATGCGGATATCAAAATCCTTGCACGAGAGCCCCGCCGGGTTCTAGCATTGCAATTCAGACGGGTTTGGGAGACCCCGTCGTGTTTCAAAGTACGAGCACAGGGAGAGCTCATGCATCAGGATTGGATTTGGGGCCTCGTCGGCGGTCTGATGATCGGCGCGGGTGCCGGAGTATATCTATTGGTCAATGGCCGCATCATGGGCGCGAGCGGCATCATCGGCGGGCTGATCGACGGATCGGGCCGCGATACGGTTTCGGAACGCGTGGCTTTTCTGGGCGGGCTCATCGCCGTGCCACCGCTTCTGGTTCCGCTCTACAAGGTCGTTGATACCCACGTGACAAGCTCGATCTGGGTGATCGTCGCGGCGGGCGTGCTGGTGGGTCTGGGTACGCGGCTTGCCAATGGCTGCACCTCGGGGCACGGGGTCTGCGGCATCTCGCGCTTCTCTCTGCGCGGTATCGTGGCGACGGCTTTCTACCTGCTTGGCGGGGGGCTTTCGCTGGTGATCTTCCGCCATCTGCTGGGAGTGATCTGAGATGCGCAATTTCTTTGCATTCCTCTCGGGAGGCCTCTTCGGCGCGGGGCTTCTGGTGGCCGGCATGGTCGACACAAAGAAGGTTCAGGGCTGGCTCGACGTGTTCGGCGACTGGGATCCGACGCTCGCCTTCGTGCTGTCCGGTGCGGTGGGCGTTATGTTCTTTGTCTGGATGGTCGCGCAGCGGCGCGAGAAGTCCATGCTCGGCTCACCGATGCCGGGGGCATTTCCGCGTCTCGTTGACCGGAACCTCGTGCTTGGCTCGCTGTTGTTCGGCGCGGGCTGGGGCATGGCGGGGCTTTGCCCGGGTCCGGCGATGGGCTCGCTGAGCTTCAACGGCTGGCAAGGCTGGCTCTTCATCATCGCGATGGGCGTGGGCATGGCAATTGCGCCGCGGGTCAAGGACTGGCTCTCCGCCCTCGATCGCACGAAGCTCGAAGTGCCACCCTGTGAGAACATCCCCGAGGAAGAGCGCGCACTGGCAGGCAACACCTCGCGCGCAGTGGCTCGCTGAACCTTACAAACCCGATCCGATCTTGAGCGGCGGCAGGTCTCCTGCCGCCTCTTTCTCATTCGCGAGACCGCGCAGGCCATCCATTCCGCCCAGCCCACCGAGCCCGTCACCCTCTTCGGGCAAGTCTAGCCCGCCCAACCCTGCGCCAGTCTCAAGCCCTCCCAATCCGCCAAACGGATCTGGCGCATTGGCTGTCGTGCCGGACAGATCGTCGGGCGCGCCGTAGGCGGCGTTCATCGGGTCGCCCAGCGGACCCGGTTCAACGGGCAGATCGACCTTCGGGAAAGGCGTCTCCCCGGTCGCGACCAGAGCGCTGGGCTTGCGTTTGGGCACGGCTTCCAAACCACCAGTCTCATCAGCCTCGACCAGCCGCAGCGCCCGCATCCCCCGGCTTTGCCCGAGCCGCGCCTGTGAAAGTTTGCGGCGCCCCTGCCCTTCGAGCGCGATCTTCTCCAGGGCGTCCTCGGGGATCGGGATTTCCATGCCGGGAGCAAACCCCATCACGGCAGCCAGAGGCAAGGTCACGCGATGAAGCACCGCGTCGAGCGTGGCGGGGGCCGAGAGCACCGCGCGTTCGAGCGCCTCCTCCCAGTCCGGGCCGGGATCGGGTGCGACAACCCCTTGAACGTCTTGCGCCCGCGCCCTTTTCAGCGCCACGCCCCGGCCCGATTGCGGCACCGCCCAAAGAAAGCCTCCCTCACGCTCGGCGCCCGCGCCAAAGGTGATCCGCGCCGACCAGACCCGGTAGCTGATATCTTCGAGCAGGAGCCCCAGCGGACGCGGATCATCGAGATGGGAGGCGTAGCGAAACCCGCCCGCCCAGGAAATCGCGTCATCCTCGATCAAGAACTCCTCGATCATCGCAAGCAGCGCATCGATGAAATCCGCCGCCATCGCCGCGTCGATCCGCGTCGGCTTGCGCAGCCCCGGTGCGGATTTGCCAAGCCGCCCCATCGTCTGCATCTCTATCAGGACCGATAGGGTTGTGGGCGGCAGCGCAACCAGCCCCAGCCCCTCCCCCGGCCCCTCGATCACCGCGAGCAGCGAGAGGTCCTCCAGCATCTCGGGGAGATCGGCGAGGCCCCGGCGGGTCTCGGTCAGTTCGGTCACGCGCAAGGGTAAGCCCAACATCTCCTGCGCGACCTTGGCGAGGCTTTGCGAGATCGCCTTCTCAGAGGTCATGCGGACGCCGTCCGGGGCGATCCTCCCCGCCTCGGCCTTCCTGCGCAGCACTGAATTGTCGCGCTCCTGAGCCATAACCTCCATCCGCCCGCCAATCGGGACATCCCCCAAGCCTTGGCAGAACGAGCTTTACAAATGGTTGAAATTGCTTGTCGCGTTCAGACCTGTGCGCCCACGGGCGGAGGTGTCGCCGGATCCTTCCGCCGGAGCGGCAGGCTCACGCGGAAGGCCGCGCCGCCCTGTCCGGGCAGATAGTCGATCGTGCCACCGAGATTGGCCATGATCTCGCGGCAGATCGCGAGTCCAAGCCCCGCGCTGCCTGCGCGGCTCTGGTCGGTGAGGCGTGCGAACTTCTCGAAGATCAGCTTTTGCGACTGTTTCGGAATGCCCGAACCGTTATCGAGGAAGTCGATCTGTACCCGCTTGCCGCGCTTTTTCACCTCGATGCGCAGCACCGCACGCTCGGCGTCGCAATACTTGCGCGAGTTCGAGATCAGGTTGATGAAGACCTGCACCAGCCGGTCGGTATCGGTGAAGATCGGCATATGCTCGGTCGGAAAATCGCGCTCGATCCGGAAGGCGCGCTCGGGCTGGGTCGAGGAGGCCGCCTGCACCGCGCGATTGATCAGGTCATGCAGGTTCGCCACCGAGATATTGAGCTGCGCGCGGCGGTTCTCGAGCACCGACAGATCGAGCAGATCATCGAGCAGCCGGGTCAGGCGGCGGGCCTCCTCGTGGATGATCTCGGCGTATTGCGCGCGCATCGCATCTGGCAGGTCCGGCTCCATAAGGATCTCGGAAAAGGCGCGGATCGAGGTCATCGGTGTGCGCAGTTCGTGGCTGATCTGGCTGAGGAAGGCGTCCTTCTGGACCGACAATTCCTTGAGCTTGTCATTGGCCTCGCGCAACGCGCGCGCGGTCCGGGCCAGCTCTTCCGATTTCGCCTCGAGCCGGGCGGAGTATTCCTTCGCCTCGGCCGTCTCGCCCGCCACCGCGATCAGATCCTGCATCGAGACCGACGAGCCGCCGGTGAGCTGCGAGATCATCGCATGGGCCGTAGCCGCCCCCACCGAGCCCGCGAGCTTACGTTCGAGCCGCGCAAGGAAATCGGGGGTAGTGTCGGGCAGGAACCCGGCCTTGCCCTGCCCCGCGGCCTGCGCCTGGAAGAAATGCTGTGCCGGTTCCGCCCCGAGGATACGCTGAGCCATCGAGAGCAGGTCTTCGGCCTCCGCCCCGCCCTGGGCCCAGGATCGGGTTGCCGGTCCCTGATCGTAGATATTGACGAAAGCCACGCCCTGAAGTCGCTCCATCGGCCCCGGGAAGGAGGTCATCGAGAAGATCAGGAAGGCGAGCGTGTTGAACAGAAGTGACCAGAACAGCGCGTGCAGAAGCGGGTCGAGCCCGCCGATCCCGAAGAGCGCATGCGGCCGCAGCCAGCCCAGTCCCAACAGCCCATGGTCGAGCACCGCCTGCGGCAAGAGCCCCGCCTCGCCCACCGACGGCAAGAAGAGAGTGTAGGCCCAAAGCGCAAAGCCGGTGATCAGCCCCGCCGCCGCGCCGACATGGGTGGCCCCGCGCCAGAACATGCCGCCGAGCAGCGCGGGCAGGACCTGCGCCGCACCGACGAAAGCGATCAGGCCGATTGCCGCCAGCGCCTCGGAGCCGCCCGACATCCGGTAATAGGCATAGCCCATCGCAAGGACCACGATGATCGAGACTCGCCGCGAGGCGAGCACAAGCCCGCGCACATCGCCCGGCGCACGCGCATCCGAGCGGCGCAGCGTAAGCCAGAGCGGCGTGACGATATGGTTCGAGACCATCGTGGCCAGCGCGATCGCGGCCACGATCACCATCGAGGTCGCCGAGGAAAATCCGCCGAGGAAAGCCAGCAGCGCGAGCTTGCCCTGCCCCTCCGACAGCGGCAGCGTCAGAACGAAGAGATCCGGGTTTGCACCCTCGGGCATCCGCTCCAGCCCCATTACCGCGATGGGCACGACGAAGAGGCTCATCAGCATCAGATATGCCGGGAAGGCCCAGCTCGCGGTGGCAAGGTGACGCTCGTCCACATTCTCGACCACCAGCACCTGAAACATCCGCGGCAGGGTCAGGATCGCTGCGGCGGAGACAAAGGTGAGACCAGCGAAACGGCCCGGGTTCAGCTCCCATTCCGCGATCTTCGAGGCGTCGATGCGCGAGAGCATGTCCACCGGCCCGCCGCCCAGCCCCCAAACCACGAAGACCCCGACCGCAACCAGCGCGACGAGCTTCACCACCGCTTCGAGCGCGATTGCCGTGACAACGCCGTGATGGCGCTCGTTCGCGTCGAGATTGCGGGTGCCGAAAAGAATGGTGAAGATCGCAAGCCCGCCCGCGATCCAGAGCGCCGTCGCGCCCTGGTCGGGAAGCGCCCAACCCTCGGGCGTGCCTGCCGCGAAGACGCCAAAGCTCAGTGTCACCGATTGCAGTTGCAGCGCGATATAGGGTGTGGCCGCGGCGACAGACATCAACGTGACGATGACGCCAAGCGTGTTCGATTTACCGTAGCGGCTGGAGATCAGGTCGGCGATCGAGGTCACCCGATGGGTCCGGCCGATCCGCACCAACTTGCGCAGCACCCACCACCAGCCGACGAAAACCAGCGTCGGGCCTAGGTAGATCGTGAGGAATTCCAGCCCCGAGCGCGCCGCATAGCCAACCGCACCATAAAACGTCCAGGCGGTGCAATAGATCGAGAGCGATAGCGTGTAGATCACCGGCGAGCGCAGGAAGCGCAACCGGCGGCGTTGCGCGCGGCGCTCTGCCACGAAGGCCACCGAGAAGAGCACGATCACATAGCCGAGGCAAACCGCGACGAGGATATTGAAGGGCATCTCAGCCCTCCGCTGCGTCGTCGGGATCAGCCCCCCGCACACGCCCGGCCGTCGCGAACCCTTCCGGCAGTTCCTCGACATCGAGCACCGGCCCGAGCCCGCGCGCGATCAGGAAAGCCGCGAGGATAAGCCCGATCCAGACCGCAAAGAGATAGAGCCCTCCCCGACCGGTGTCAGGCGCCACGGTCTCCGCAGGATGCCAGAGCCCCGGCAGCAGGATCAGTACCACGCCCAAAACCGGCAACAACCGCGCCGCATCCATCAGGCGGCGGCGGCGATAGGATCTTCGGGCGAGAAAGAGCGGTTGGCCCGTTTGCGGCATCAAGCAGGCTCCCGGCGGGCCTCGCCGCCCCCGGTGATCGCCTCGAGCCGGGCCAGCACATCGGCATTGGCGAAAGGCTTGGCGAGGAAGGCGGTGGCCCCCGCGCGCTCGGCTGCCTCGCGGTCACGGCCCTGCCCGCGCGCGCTCAGCATCAGCACCGGCAAGCGCGAGAGATCGGCATCCGCGCGCAAATCCGACAGGATTTCGAGACCGGAACGCCCCGGCAGCATCAGATCCAGAATGATTGCGTCGGGCAGCACCTCGGCGATGCGCGACATCGCCTGCGCCCCGTCGCCCAGAACCGACACCGCCCAACCCGCGCGTGACAGGATGAAGCGGATCGCCTCGGCGATATGCGGCTCGTCCTCAATCAGCAAAACCTGTTTATTCGGCATCGCCACTCCCCCTCGCCTGACTATCGCGGGCAGGCTGCGTGGTGTCAAACCCTTGCAGGGCTTATCCTGCACCAGAAACGATCGAGGGCTCACGCCGACCCGGGCAATCCGCGCGCGGACAGATCCGGCAGGAGGCACCGATCGCGCGGGCCGGGGCCTCGGTCGCCTCCGCCGGCGCAGGGAGGATCAGCATCGTCGCGCGCATCAGCAAAGGCCCGTCGAACCCGGTCGGGCGCGGCTCGCTGACCGCATAGGTCAGAAAACGCTGCGGCAAGCGGCCCGCCATGTCGACCAGTGCTCGTATCGGCTGGGTGGGACGCGCCAGCGCCTCGTAAAGCGGCCAGAGCGGACAAGCTGCGGCAAAGCGCGGCGGGGCGAAACCGGGCGCGGGACGGCGGAAGGTCAGGGTTCCCGAGCCGTCACAAATCACCAGCCCTGGCTGGCCGAGCCCCGGCTGACCGGGCGGCAGCGCCGCGAGGCGACGCAAAACCTGCGCCAGGGGCGCGCCGGTGCGCGCAACGATTGCACCTGGATCGGGGCCGAGATCGGCCAGTGCCGCGTGCATCGTCTCGAGCGGCAAGGCGCGGGCATCGTTGGTCAGCTGTGCCAGATGCTGCTCGGCCAGCGCCCGCGCCGCCGCCGACGCCAATTCCGGCGCACCCGCGATCAGATCGGGCACCGATGCCTCACCCGCCTCGATCTCGGGGAAATGCCATGCCCGCGCCTCGAGCCAGGCTTCGAGCTGTTCTTGCGGCGAGGACAGCCCCGTCTCCGCCGTTTCCATCTCGTCGAGATAACCCACCAGCGCCTCGGCGGTGCCCGAAAGACGCAGGCTTTCCTCCTGGATCGTCTGGAGAAACCGCGCGCGCCACTCGGGCTCGATATCCTCTGTCTCGACGAGAATTGCAGCGGTCGAGCGCAGGCTCGTCACCGCCGAAAGAACCTCATGCAACGAGGTCAGCAGGAACGGGTCTTGCGCCATGCGCTCGGCATAGGCCTCGACCACACGCTCAAGCGCCGCAAGCCGCGCCTGACGCGATGCTAGAAGCGCGGCCCAGGCCGGAAAACGACCTACGAATTCCTCGATCCGGTCGAGATCGGGGGCCTGATACAGCGCCCCCCCTTCGGATTCGGCCGCGGCCGCGGCCTCGCGAAGCCCGTCGAACAACGCCCCTTCCGCGCCCTCGCTGAGCGCGACCGGATCAACGCCCATCGCCTGCGCGATGCGCTCCATCAACGCATCACCCACCCTGCGGCGGTTATGTTCGATCAGGTTGAGATAAGCCGCCGAAATCCCTGCTGCGCGGGCGAGATCGGCCTGCTTTAGACCCAGCGCAGTGCGCCGTTCGCGAATGCGGGTACCAGTAAGAGCGGAACGGGCCATGCCAAGTCCTCCTGCACCAGCTTTACAGCCAAGCGCAGGAGGGCAAAAGGCATTTACCAGCCTTTACACGCGATCAGCAGGGGCCGGTGCCCGCAGGCGCAACCGTCGCCATGCCCGAGATCGACTCGACGCCCGGCTCACATTGGCCGACGTCTTTCTCGAACTGGGCACAACCGGCAAGTGCGGCAAGCGCCAAGACCGCAAGCAGTTTCACAGCTCGGAAGTTGTGATGGTCTTTCATGATTTTCTCCTTCTCTCCATGTGCGAAGGATCTCCCTTTGCGAGTGTGAATTTACACTGGAGGCGCCGCTTGCGCCCTGATCCGTGTCAAGATCGCCACCGTTTTTCGCGCCCCGATTTGACAGCCGACCGGAATGCGCCATTCTCAATGCGGCAGCGCAGCAATTTTCGGGAGAGACAATGCAACCCGAGCAGATCGAGACAGAACTGCAACAAGCGATCGGCGCCGCACAGCGCGTGCTGCCCGATTGGGCGGTGGCTCTGGCGGCCTATGTGATCGCGGCATTCCTGGCGTTGGTTCTGTTTCGCGTCGTCTTCTCGATGCTGACGCGGGCGGTGGCGGAGCGCGACCTGTTCTGGCGCTCGCTGGTCACCCGCGCGGCGCGGCCCCTGCGGCTCGTGCTGCTGATCATGGCGCTCGGTTTCGCCAACGGGCTTGCTCCGGCAAGTGCGGCCACGACCACGACGATCACCCATGTCCTGCTCGTCGCGCTGATCCTGAGCCTTGCCTGGATCGCCTATACCGCCCTCTATATCTGGACGACGATCCACCTTCGGCGCTTCAAGCTCGATGCCGAGGACAACCTGCTTGCGCGCAAGCACGTGACGCAGACCCGGATCCTGATGCGCGTCGCCAAGGTGATGATCGTGATCCTTGCCGTGGCCGCTGCCTTGATGACCTTCCCCGCGGTGCGCCAATACGGCGTCTCGCTGCTGGCGGCCGGAGGAGCTGCCGGGATCGTCGTCGGTCTTGCCCTGCAACCTGTTTTGAAGAACCTCTTCGCAGGCATTCAGCTTGCGTTGACCCAGCCGATCCGCATCGACGATGCCCTGATCGTGGAAGGAGAATGGGGCAATGTCGAGGAGATCACCTCGACCTATGTGGTGATCCGGATCTGGGACTGGCGGCGATTGGTCGTTCCACTGAGCTATTTCATCGAACAACCTTTCCAGAACTGGACACGCGAGAGCGCCGAACTGATCGGGACGGTGATGATCTATCTCGATCATACTGCCGATATAGAGGCGGTCCGCGCCAAGGCCCGCGAGATTACCGAGGCTGACCCCCTCTGGGATGGCAAGGTCTTTGCGGTGCAGGTGACCGATTTCCGGGAGCGGGTGATGGAGGTGCGCATCCTCGCCTCCGCCCGCAACGGCCCGCGCACCTATGATCTGCGCTGCAATATCCGCGAAAAACTCGTGAGTTGGTTACAGGCCGAGATGCCGAGCGCCCTGCCTCGCACCCGCGCGGACCTCTCTTCCGGCGAAGCCGTGCAGTTTGCGGCGCCCGAGATCAGCGGCCCTAAGCCACCGCCCGAGACAGGCGGGCTTTGACCCACTCATGTTCTCACAGATCGCCCGTCGCTGCTGCTAGTCGAAGGCGCGGAACCGCGCCCCGAAATTGATCGCTTTGTTCGAGCAGGCATCCATCGCGTCGATCAGCCAGAGCCGGTCAGGCGCTTTCCCTACCAGCAGATGACGCCCCAAGGCTGCCTCTCCCTTGGCGATATTGCCAGCGAGATCGCCCCTGAACCCCATCAATCGTTTCAGCCAGAAGTCCTGCGCCTCTCCCACATAGCCGCCACCGCCGCCGCCCGGTGCGATCGTACGGGCCACGGCAAGACAATATCCCGCCTCGACCCCTTCCGTCTGCGTATCGAAGAGATAGCCAAGCGGTGCCGCGAATTGGCTTTTCCAAGTAAGCCAAAACAGGCCCGTCAGGAAAACCGCCCCCAGTACGAAGGCGAGATAGACACGCAACGGCAAGACCGTATCGGTCGGCGCCCGATAGCGCCCGTGCCTTCCTGCGCGAACATGATTGCCTTGATCGATCATGTAGACCTCCTTGGGCCCAGCAAAACCGATTCTCGTTAACAAAACGTCGAAAAGAAAACGCCCTCCGGCGGGGGCCGGAGGGCGCAAGCGTTCAAGACAGGATCAACTCAGAGGCCAGCCTTGTCGGTGACCTCATGCGTCCAGGCGCCTTCCGGCTTCTTGGTGATGACCGGATCCGAACCGCCCGACATCAGCACGTCCACGGTGCGCTCGTAATCGGCCGGATCAAGCGCGCCATTCGACCCTTCGGTCAGCTTGGCGACCTCGGTCATCATGCGCTCCTGATGCTCCATCGTCTGCGCGCCGGTCTCGTCATATTCGAGCACGATCTCGGCGGCTTCCTTCGGGTTCGCCTCGGCGTATTTCCAGCCCTCCATCGAGGCTTTCACGAATTTCGCCATCTTCTCGACGAAAGCCGGGTCCTTGAGGTTGTCTTCCATGACATAGAGGCCGTCTTCCAGCGTCGCGACACCCTCGTCCTCGTATTTGAAGGTGATGAGCTGATCGGGCGAGATACCCGCGTCGATGACCTGCCAGTATTCGTTATAGGTCATGGTCGAAATACAGGCCGCCTGCTTTTGCAGGAGCGGATCGACGTTGAAGCCCTGCTTGAGCACGGTCACGCCATCATCGCCGCCCTCGGTCGAGATGCCCAGATGGTTCATCCAGCTCAGGAACGGGTATTCATTGCCGAAGAACCACACGCCCAGCGTATGGCCGGGGAAGTCCTTGGGGCTCTCGATGCCCGATTCCTTGAGGCAGGTCAGCATCATGCCCGATTTCTTGTAGGGCTGGGCGATGTTGACGAGCGGCAGGCCCTTTTCGCGCGCTGCCAGTGCCGCCGGCATCCAGTCGACGATCACGTCGGCACCACCGCCCGCGATCACCTGCTCGGGCGCGATATCGGGGCCGCCCGGCTTGATCGTCACGTCGAGGCCCGCATCCGAATAGTAGCCCTTCTCGAGCGCCACATAATAGCCCGCGAACTGGGCCTGGGTGACCCATTTGAGCTGCAGCGTCACATCCTCATTGGCCCAGGCGGCGCCCGCCATGGTGAGGCTTGCCGCCACCCCCGCGATCAGTTTCTTCATCGTTTCACTCCACTGTTGGCCCCGGATCTTGCGCCCGGGATTTTGGTTATTTCTCAGGCTCGTGCCCTAGGTTCGGGCCCGTTGCGACGGGTGCCAGAACGTCACCAGCTTCTCGATCAGGGCGACCAGCCCATAGAAGCCCGAGCCCGCAAGGGCCGCAACGGTAATTTCCGACCACACGAGCGGCAGATCAAGCTGCCCCACGGCGGTCGAGATACGAAAACCCATCCCCATCGTCGGGCTGCCGAAAAATTCGGCAACGATCGCACCGATCAGCGCCAGCGTCGTCGCGATCTTGAGCCCGTTGAACAGGAACGGCATGGCCGCGGGCAGGCGCATCTTGAACAGCCCCTGCCAGTAGCTGGCCGAATAGGTCGCCATCAGGTCGCGCTGCAGAGCATCGGTCGCGGCCAGCCCCGCCACCATGTTCACCAGAACCGGGAAGAAGACCATCACCACGACGACCGCCGCCTTGGACTGCCAGTCGAAGCCGAACCACATCACGAGGATCGGCGCGATGCCGACGATCGGCAGGGCAGCCACGAAATTCCCGATCGGCAGCAGACCGCGCTGCAGGAAGGGCGAGCGGTCGATCAGCACCGCCACCACCACGGCCGCGCCGCAGCCGATCAGGTAGCCCGAGAGCGCGCCCTTCAGGATCGTCTGCATGAAATCCTCGCGCAGGATATCAGTCGAGGCGGCGAAGCTTGCCGCGATCTGGCTTGGCGCGGGCAGGATGACGGGGCTGATATTGAGCCCCAAGACCAACCCTTCCCACAAGATCAGGATCGTGAGCCCGAACAGAGCCGGGATCAGGAACCGCGCCCAGCGCTCGGCCCCATGCGCCTTCGCCAGCCAGGAATTCAGCGCCCAGGCCGCGAGCCAGAAGACAATCGCGAAAATCAGCCAGCTCATCGCACCATCCCCATCCGCTTGAGCGTGATCTGCTCGATGATGCCGACGACCACGACGAGGATCGCAGCAAGTGCGGCGGCGGCAAACAGCGCCGACCAGATCTGCACCGTCTGCCCGTAATAGCTGCCCGACAGCAGCCGCGCGCCCAGCCCGCGCGTGGCGCCTGCGGGCAGTTCGGCGACGATCGTGCCCACGAGGCTCGCCGCCACGCCGACCTTCAGCGAGGCGAAAAGGTAAGGCATCGAGGACGGTAGCCGCAGCTTCCAGAAGGTCTCGCCCTTGGAAGCGTTATAGGTCTTCAGCAAATCAAGCTGCATGTGGTCGGGCGCTCGCAGCCCCTTCACCATCCCCACCAGAACCGGGAAGAAACTCAGATAGGCCGCGATGATCGCCTTGGGCAGCAAGCCGGTGATCCCGAGGCTCGCCAGAACCACGATCACCATCGGCGCGATCGCGAGGATCGGGATCGTCTGGCTGGCGATCGCCCAGGGCATGACGCTGAGATCCATCGCCCGGCTATGGGTGATCCCCACCGCCAGCAAGATCCCCAGCCCCGTGCCCAGCGCAAACCCCGCCAAGGTCGCCGAGAGCGTGATCCAGCCGTGATAGACGAGGCTGCGCTTCGAGGTGATCTTCTGCCCCGCGACGCCTTCCCAAAGCCCGACCGCCACCTGATGCGGCGCAGGCAGCACGGGGCGCTTCTGGTTCATCGTATCGACGACGACCTCCGAGAAACTCACCTCCTGCCCGGCCCGCGCGGCCTGGTCATAGGTCCATTGCGAATTCAGCCAGACCGTCGCCCCGTACCAGAGCAGGATGATCGCGGCCAGAACGGTCAGAACGGGCGCCACCATCTTCATGACAAGACCCTCCGCTTCGACTTGGCCGAAATATCCTCGGGGGGTGAATGGCGCAGCCAGAAGGGGGCAGACAGCCCACCTGCCCGGGTCGCGATCAGCGCATCACTCATCATACGCATGCCCCGCCCGCAGCCCCTCGCGCACCCGGTGCGCGATTTGCAGGAATTCTTCACTGTCGCGAATATCAAGCGGGCGCGGCCCGCGCGGCAGGGTGCTCTCGATCACCTCGTGGATGCGGCCCGGCCGGGGCGACATCACCACGATCTTTGTCGAGAGATAGACCGCCTCTGGGATCGAGTGGGTGACGAAGCCGATCGTCTTGTTCGTCGCCGACCAGAGCTTCAGCAGCTCCTCGTTGAGCTTGTCGCGCACGATCTCGTCGAGCGCGCCGAAAGGCTCGTCCATCAGCAGGATCTCGGCGTCGAAGGCAAGCGCCCGCGCGATCGAGGCGCGCTGCTGCATGCCCCCCGACAGCTGCCAGGGAAACTTCTTGCCGAACCCCTCCAGATCGACGAGCGAGAGCACTTTCTCAACCCGCGCATCCATTTCGCTGCGCGGATAGCCCATGATTTCCAGCGGAAGTTTCACATTTCCAGCAATCGTGCGCCACGGATACAGACCCGCCGCCTGGAACACATAGCCATAGCTGCGCGCCTTGCGCGCCTCCTCGGCGCTCATCCCGTTGACGCGCAATTCACCCCCCGTGGGCGTCTCGAGCGCCGCGATACAGCGCAGGAAGGTCGTCTTGCCGCAGCCCGAGGGACCGATGAAGGAGACGAAATCGCCCTTCTCGATATCGAGATCGATATCCTTGAGCGCGTGGACAGGCCCGTCATTCGTCTGGAATGTCAGGTTGAGCCCTCGGGCCTTGATCACCGGAACAGCCGTCATCCGCGCCTCCAAAGGGTTTTGTCCGCGATTTCGACGCTATTGCCCGCCGGATCGCGCAGATAGATCGAGCGCGCGCCGTTCGGCCAGAAGAAATCGGCCTCAATCTCCACGTTGTTTTCCCTCAAGTGTCGTTCCCATTCATTCATTTCTTCGGCTTTCGCGGCGAGACATACATGGCCCGGACCGATCGCGCCATGGGGCGGAACCGGCAGGGCTGACGCGTCATCGGAAGGCACGCGTGTCGCCTCGGCGATGAAGGTCAGGATCACCCCCTCGCCGCAGCGAAAGAAGACATGCCGTCCGTCGCGCCGCGTCAGCCGTTCGAGCCCCAGCAACCCGCCATAGAAAGCCTCGGTCGCGTCGAGATCCTCGACATAGACCGCGGCCTCGAGAAGGCCGGTGCTGACCGGGGCCCCCATCTGGCCTCAGACCCCGCTCGCCGGAATGCCCGAGCGCTGCACAGGGCGCGGCGCGGTCAGCTCTTTCCAGGTGGAAAGCGCCTTGGTGACCGGCATGCCCGCGTCGCGCGCGACAAACTCGCCATGGCCTTCCGTCGACTGGATCTTGCCATCGCCCCAGGCCACGGTGCCGCGGCTGAGCGTATAACGCGGCAGGCCCCTGACCTCCTTGCCCTCGAACACATTGTAATCGATCGCGGATTGCTGCGACGAGGCCGAAATCGTCTTGGTGGCCTCCGGGTCCCAGACCACAAGATCGGCATCCGCGCCCACCAGAACAGCGCCCTTCTTCGGGTAGCAGTTGAGGATCTTGGCGATATTGGTCGAGGTCACGGCCACGAATTCGTTCATCGTGATCCGGCCTTTGTTCACCCCCTCGGTCCAGAGCATCGGCATCCGGTCCTCGAGCCCGCCCGTGCCGTTCGGGATCTTGGTGAAGTCGCCCACGCCATAGCGTTTCTGATCGGTGGTGAATGCGCAGTGATCGGTCGCCACGCAAGACAGCGTTCCCGAGGAAAGCCCCGCCCAGAGGCTGTCCTGATGCTGCTTGTTGCGGAAGGGCGGGCTCATCACGCGGCGTGCGGCATGGTCCCAATCCTTGTCGAAATACTCGCTCTCATCGAGGGTCAGGTGCTGGATCAACGGCTCACCCCAGACGCGCTTGCCGTTCATCTTCGCGCGCCGGATCGCCTCATGCGCCTCCTCGCAGGAGGTATGCACGACATAAAGCGGCACGCCCGCCATATCGGCGATCATGATCGCCCGGTTCGTGGCCTCGCCCTCGACCTGGGAGGGGCGGGAATAGGCATGCGCCTCGGGGCCGGTATTGCCCTCGGCCAGAAGCTTCGCCGACATCTCGGCCACCACATCGCCGTTCTCGGCATGAACCAACGGGATCGCCCCCAGTTCGGCGCAGCGCTTGAACGAGGCGAACAGCTCGTCATCGTTCACCATCAGCGCGCCCTTGTAGGCGAGGAAATGCTTGAAGGTGTTGATGCCGCGATCCGTCACCTCCTTCATCTCGTTGAAGACCTGCTCGCCCCACCAGGTGATCGCCATGTGGAAAGAGTAGTCGCAATGCGCACGGGTCGACTTGTTGTCCCATTTCTTGAGCGCATCGAGCAGCCCCTCGCCCGGAGAGGGCAGCGCGAAATCGATGACCATCGTGGTACCGCCGGCCAGAGCGGCGCGCGTGCCGCTCTCGAAATCATCGGCCGAATATGTGCCCATGAAGGGCATTTCGAGATGGGTATGCGGATCGATCCCACCCGGCATCACATAGCAGCCGGTCGCGTCGATCACCTCGTCGCCCTTCAGGTCCGGACCGATCTCGATGATCTTGCCACCGTCGATCAGCACATCGGCCTTATAGGTCAGATCGGCGGTGACGATGGTTCCGTTCTTGATGACTTTGGTCATGGTTTGGCCTCCTAGGACGGGTCTTTGCCCTTCCTCTTGGTTCAAATATCCCGGGGGTCCGGGGGCAGAGCCCCCGGCGCGCTCTCCGTCAGCTCACGATCTCGGCCGTCTCCAGCACCGCGTGGAACAGGACATCCGCCCCTGCTGCCGCCCAGTCCTTCGAGATTTCCTCGGCCTCGTTATGGCTCAGCCCGCCTACGCAGGGACACATCACCATCGTCGTCGGCGCGACCTTGGCCGCCCAGCAAGCATCGTGGCCCGCGCCCGAGATGATGTCGAGATGGCTGTAGCCCAGACGCTCGGCGGCGTTGCGCACGTTCTCGACCAGTTCGGGAGTGAAGGTGACCGGGTCGAAATGGCCGACCGGGTCGATCTCGCAGCCTACGCCAAGGGGTTCGCAGATCTCGGCGGCGCGTTTCTCGATCTCGGCGCGCATCCCGTCGAGTTTGGCCTGATCGGGGGAACGGATATCGACGGTGAAGACGACCTTGCCGGGCAGCACGTTGCGCGAATTGGGCGAGAAGGTCACCTGCCCCACGCCACCGACGGCATTGGGCTGGGCCGCCATCGCGACCTCCTGCACCATCTCGAAGATGCGCGCCATCGCGAGACCCGCATTGGTGCGCATCGCCATCGGCGTAGAACCGGTATGCGCTTCTTTTCCGGTCAGGGTGAATTCGAGCCACCACAGGCCCTGGCAATGGGTCACGACGCCGATCGTCTTCTCTTCGGCCTCGAGGATCGGGCCCTGTTCGATATGCAGCTCATAGTAGGCGTGCATCTTGCGATCGCCCACTTTCTCGTCGCCCTTCCAGCCGATCCGCTCGAGCTCATCGCCGAAACGCTTGCCCTCGAGATCGACGCGATCATTGGCGTATTCGAGCGTATGGATACCTGCGAACACACCGGAGGCGAGCATGGCGGGCGCGAAACGCGCGCCTTCCTCATTCGTCCAGTTGGTGACCACGATCGGGTGCTTGGTCTTGATGCCGAGATCGTTCATCGTGCGCACCGCTTCAAGCGCGCCCAAAACGCCAAGCACACCATCGTATTTCCCGCCCGTGGGCTGGGTGTCGAGGTGGCTGCCCATATAGACCGGCAGCGCGTCGGGATCGGTCCCTTCGCGGCGCATGAACATGTTGCCGATCTCGTCGAGCCCCATCGAGAGCCCAGCCTCGTCACACCATTTCTTGAACAGCGCACGCCCTTCGGCGTCCTCATCGGTCAGCGTCTGACGGTTGCAACCGCCCGCGATTCCCGGGCCGATCTTGGCCATCTCCATGAGGCTGTCCCAAAGGCGGTCGGGATTGATGCGGAGGTTTTCTCCGGGTGCTGCCATGTCAAAACTCCCTGTCGACATTTGCGGGGGTTATCCCCTCTTGCGACGAATCTTTTTCTGACCGTATGGTCAGGTTGAAGTGGGCCATGGCCTGACCATCCGGTCAATAAAAATCAGGACGCTTTTTGAATGAAAGATAACGAGACCGGCAAACGCACAAAAAATGGGCGAAACACCAGTGGAAGCCGGGCCGAAGCCCGCCGGGCGACGGAAGATGCGATCCTGAAAGCGGCCGAAACCGTCTTTGCCGAAGCCGGGTTCGGCGGGGCCACGATGCAACTCATCGCGGATATGGCGGGACTGCCGAAAGCCAATCTCCATTACTATTTCGAGACCAAGGAAGCGCTCTATCGCCGCGTGGTCGAACGCATTTTCAACATCTGGCTCGAGGCCGCGGATGTCTTTGACGCGGCGGCGGGTCCGGCCGAGGGGATCGGTGCCTATATCGACGCCAAGATGGAGATCTCGCGCCGCCATCCGAACGGCTCGAAGGTCTGGGCATCCGAGGTGATGCACGGCGCACCGGTGATTCAGGACTACCTAGAGACGACTCTGAGCGACTGGACCGAAGGGCGCGCCACGATTATCCGGCGCTGGATCGCGGAAGGAAAAATGGCGGATGTGGACCCGCGCCACCTGCTCTACATGCTTTGGGCCACGACCCAGCATTACGCCGATTTCTCGCATCAGATCGAGACGCTCAACGGTGGCAAACCGCTCTCGGATGCGCAATGGGAAGCCGCGAAGACCAGCGTGAAACAGATCGTCTTGCGCGGAATCGGCGTTATCGAGACCTAATCGGCAGCCTCCGGCACCGGCGTCGTCTCAACCGCCTCTGGCAGGTCTGTCGTCTCGACCGGACGCAGCGGCGCGCCGTTCACACCGGGCGGCAAATGGGTGACGGGCAGTTCAGAGCCGAGGATTTCCGCGCCATTGTCAGGTTCGGGCATCGGCTCGGCCTGAACGCCCACCCCGTCCGCCCCCTCTTCGGAGCAGACATAGACCGCGCCGCCGACCACCACCGCCGTCGCCGCGAGCGCGGGCGTCGAGGCCCCGGCCAGAACTGCCAGCCCGGCATCGACCAGCCGCTTTTGCAGCCGGTCGGCCTGATCGGAGACGATCATCCCGCCGATCTTTTCACCAAGCACCGTCCCGACCGCGCCGCCTGCTGCATCAATCGCGCCATCGCGCAGCTTGCCTGCCGTCTCCGCGCTCCCGGTCAGCCGCTGGCAGATGCTCTTCGAAGGTTTCCGGCAGATCCCGTAGGCGTCACGGTCACCCCGGTCATAACCGAGATAGGTTTCGCGCTTGGCGTCCCACTGCAGGCAGAAGGGTGCACGCTGCGCATCGTTCAGCTCTGGCGTGATCGCGCGGAGCGTCACCAGCGCCGGACAACTCACCTCCCCCTTCTCGCCGAAGATCTTCTCGCGCAGCGACCGGCTCTCCTTGAGCGCCGCATTGCCGGGGTCGTAGCGGAACTCATAGGTCTTGCCCCGGATCGACGTCTGGCAGGAAACCAGTTCCGCCTTCGCGGGCGCGGGCAGTATCAGCAAGAGAATCAGCGCGGCACGCCACATCGGGTCACCTCCGGGGGAATCTCGCGCAAGATAGGCGCAAGGCTTTCTCCCGCAAGAGGGCGCGAAGCTCTCGGCAAGGTTTCGCGCGCGTCTGCACAGGGTTTGCGCCTTCGGCTCGATCGCCTTTCGGGTTACCCTTTGCCTCACCGAAGACGGGAGGAGACCATGCGCAAATTGCAGACCCAAGGGGTTCATCACATCACGCTGACCGGAGCGGATCGTCAGAGCTCGATCGATTTCTGGGAAGGCGTGCTGGGCATGCCCTTTGTCTTCGACCAGCCCAATCTCGATAATGAGAACGAGGGTCATCTCTATTTCGATCCCGGCGACGGGCGGCTGATCACCATCTTCACCGACGAAAACCGCAAGCCCGTGCATGATCGCACGCCGACCGATCCGGGCTGCGTGCATCACATCGCCTTCAACGTCTCGATGGCAACCCATCGGCAGGTGGTGAAGCGTCTCGATGAGCGCGGCATCAAGCATTCGGGCGTGAAGGATCGCGGCTTCATGGACTCGATCTATTTCAAGGATCCGCTTGGGCTCCTGATCGAGCTTGCCTGCTACAAGTTCGAGCCCCCGCGAGGACATGCCCATGCAGATGTGATGATCGAAGCTCACCGTATCCGAGTGGCGCGAGGCGACCGGGCGATCGGGGAAGAGCATTTGGCGGATGCGATCGAGCTTCTGGTAAGCCGTTCGCAACAAACGCTGAGTTCGGATCGAGGCGCGAAGAACCCGTATTGAGACGATAGGGCTTTGGGCCGACGTGGAGCGGATAAGGGCCGTGCACGGCCGCCGCGCGCAGAACTGCTTCAGAATTCAGGGCTCGAATGGAGCGACCAGCACCTGCCAGGAAAGGTCGCTCCAGACGCCCCGCGATATCGGGCCACGGCTCGCCCGCAACATCTTCTCCGCTCTCGCGGACTGACACGTCGTCAAAAGAAAACCGGCCGCGCAATTCGCGCGACCGGTTCAAACCCCTCGGAGAGCTCGATCAATCGAGCGTTTTGAGAACCTCTTTCAGCGTCCCGATCAGCTGGTCGATCTGCTCTTTCGAGATGATCAGCGGCGGACTCATCGCGATGATGTCGCCGGTGGTGCGGATCAGGATCCCCTTCTCGTAAGCCTTCAGGAAAGCCGAGAAGGCACGCTTCGTCGGTTCGCCCGCGATCGGTTCCAGCTCGACCGCGCCGATCAGGCCCTCGTTGCGGATGTCGATCACATGGCGCGTGCCCTTGAGCGAATGCAACGCGTCCTCCCAATAGGGAGCAAGCTCGGCGGCGCGCTCGAAGAGACCTTCTTCCTTGTAGGTTTCAAGCGTCGCGATCCCGGCGGCGGCCGCGATCGGGTTACCCGAATAGGTATAGCCGTGGAACAGCTCGATCATGTGCTCGGGGCCGTTCATGAAGGCGTCATGCACCTCGGCCGAGGTCAGGACCGCACCCATCGGGATCACGCCGTTGGTCAGGCCCTTGGCGGTGGTCATGATATCGGGCGTCACGCCATAATGCTGCGCCGCGAAGGCTGCGCCCAGACGCCCGAAACCGGTGATCACTTCGTCGAAGATCAGCAGGATGCCGTGCTTCTTCGTGATCTCGCGCAGCTTCTGGAGATACCCTTTGGGCGGCAGCAGGACGCCGGTCGAACCCGCCATTGGCTCCACGATCACGGCCGCGATGGTTTCAGCGCCATGAAGCGCGACGATGCGTTCGAGCTCGTCTGCCAGATAGGCGCCGTTTTCGGGCTGGCCGCGGGTGAAGGCGTTCTGGTCGGGCAGATGGGTGTGCGGCATGTGGTCGACACCCGGCACGAGCGGGCCGAACACCTTGCGGTTGGTCACGATGCCGCCGACCGAGATGCCGCCGAAGTTCACGCCGTGATAGCCGCGCTCGCGCCCGATCAGGCGGGTGCGCGCACCGTCGCCGCGGGCGCGGTGATAGGCGATCGCCAGTTTCAACGCGGTCTCGACCGACTCGGACCCGGAGTTGGTGTAGAACACGTGCTCCATGCCCTCGGGCGCGATGTCGATGATCCGGTTGGCAAGCTCGAACGCCGCCGGATGGCCCATCTGGAAGGCCGGAGCGTAATCCAGTTCGGCGGCCTGTTTCTGGATCGCTTCGGTGATCTTCGGGCGGCAATGGCCCGCGTTGCAGCACCACAGCCCCGCCGTGCCGTCGAGCACCTGGCGCCCGTCCGAGGTGGTGTAATGCATATCCTTGGCGCCCACGAACATGCGCGGGCTCTTCTTGAACTGCCGGTTCGCAGTGAACGGCATCCAGAAGGCGTTCAGGTCGTTGGGGGTCTTGCGGTCGAGTGCCATGGCTAACTCCGGTCGGGCGGCCGGAGCTCCGGCCGGGAAGAACAGTTTGACCAATCGGTCAGGGTCACGCTAGCACAGCAAAAAGGCCAGTCAAGCTTGCCCTGCCGATGCAGCTTTTCCATCCATAAGCTTCACATCCGATTGATCAAGCCTTGGGCAATCGGTTACCGTGGTGGCCCATCAGGAGAGACGCATTGGCCGAAGAACAGAACGCGCAGGATTTCACCGAAGACGGGGATGAAGGCAAACGCCCGCTGACCCGGATCCAGAAGGTCAATCGCGGCAAGATCCTCGAGGCCGCCCTGGAGGTGTTCTCCGCGCATGGCTTTCGCGGTGCGACGCTCGATCAGATCGCGGCCGAGGCGGGCCTTAGCAAACCCAATGTGCTCTATTATTTCCCCTCGAAAGAGGCGATCCACGAAGCTCTTCTCGCGGGGCTTCTCGATATCTGGCTGGCGCCCTTGCGCAAGATGGATCCCGAGGGAGAGCCCCGCGAGGAAATCATGCGCTACATGCGCCGCAAGCTCGAAATGAGCCGCGAGATGCCGCGCGAGAGCCGTCTCTTCGCCAACGAGGTGCTGCAAGGCGCCCCGCGCATCGGTGCTGGGCTGAGTACCGATCTCAAGACGCTGGTGGATGAAAAGGCCGCCGTGATCGACACCTGGATCGCGCAGGGCCGCCTCGCGCCGGTCGATCCGCATCACCTGATCTTCTCGATCTGGGCGCTCACGCAGCATTACGCCGATTTCGACGTGCAGGTGCGCGCGGTACTCGGGCCGGGCAAGGACCCGATCGAAGGGGCTGCGCCCTTCCTCGAGTTGCTCTTCACACGCTTGCTGACTCCCTGACCCACCAGGTCGCTTCGGCCCTTGTTAACCCTCGGGCACGAAACCGGCTCCTCTTTACGTTTGATAAACCTCGGAAGCGCAGAATCGCTTCCCGTGGGGGTGTTTGGAAACGGAGTTGGGGATGGACCGCATTTCGGGGCTGATGCCCCAGATCGGTTGGTCGCCGCTGCTAATGGCCGCGACACCGAAAACAGCGCCTGCCAGTACGGTGGAGCCTGCAATGAAATCAGCCGATACGAATGGCGGCATGGGCGCGGATGTGGATACGCAGACGCCGCAAGATCATGCACAACAGGCGCGGGCGCTTGGCGTGATGGCCGAGATGCGGGCGAATGCCGCGCGCGACGCGGGCGGGGCGCAAGACCTGCCGCCGCCCGATCCCGATCCGCTGACCGGGCCGCTTCCGACCTTCGAGGTCACGCCGCTCCAGGCCAAGGCGGCAGCGCTGAAAGCGGCGCCCGAGCTGATCGAGGCGGATGCGCCCGAGACTTCCGACGAGGCCGAGCCGGCGGACAGCCGCGCCACGCCTCGGGAGGAAACGGCGCCCCAAGCGACCGCAACGAAAGACGCGCCATCCGATGATCGGAGTGGCGCGCCTCGGGAGGGTTGGTCACAGGTCGCCGAGCGCCCCTCGCCGAACCTCGACGTGACGCGCTAGGCCCCTGCCCTTACTCGGCCGCAGCGGCCGAGGGGTTGTTCGGATGGGTCGTCCAATTGGCGTAATCGCCGATCGTCTCACCCGTACGCGGGTCCACCTCGCCCTTGTCGAGCTTGCGCATGGTGATGCAATCCACCGGGCAAACATCGACGCAGAGGTTGCAGGCCACACATTCCTCGTCCTTGACCGAATAGACGCGATCATCGGACACCGCGATCGCCTGGTGCGAGGTATCCTCGCAGGCGGCGAAGCAGCGGCCGCATTTGATGCAATCGTCCTGATTGATCTCGGCCTTGGTGACGTAGTTGAGGTTGAGATATTGCCAATCGGTGACATTGGGCACCGCGCGGCCCACCAGCTCGGAGGTCGAGGTGAAGCCCTTGCGGTCCATGTAATCCGACAGGCCCGAGATCATTTCCTGCACGACCTTGAACCCGTAGGTCATCGCCGCGGTGCAGACCTGAACGTTGCCCGCGCCAAGCGCCATGAACTCCGCCGCGTCGCGCCAGGTGGTCACGCCACCGATGCCGGAAATCGGCAGGCCCGCCGTCTCGGGGTTGCGCGCGATCTCGGCCACCATGTTGAGCGCGATCGGCTTCACCGCCGGGCCGCAATAGCCGCCATGGGTGCCCTTGCCGTCGATCGTGGGCTCGGGTGCGAAATCGTCCAGATCGACCGAGGTGATCGAGTTGATCGTGTTGATCAGCGACACCGCATCCGCCCCGCCGCGTTTGGCAGCTTCGGCAGGGCGGCGGATATCGGTGATGTTGGGCGTGAGTTTCACGATCACCGGCATGCGGGTGTATTGCTTGCACCAGCGCGTCACCATCTCGATATATTCGGGCACCTGCCCCACCGCCGAACCCATGCCGCGCTCGGCCATGCCATGCGGGCAGCCGAAGTTCAGCTCGATCCCGTCGGCGCCTGTTTCCTCGACCAGCGGCAGGATCGCCTTCCAGCTATCCTCGTCGCAGGGCACCATCAGCGACACGATCAGCGCCCGATCCGGGTAGTCGCGCTTGACCGATTTGATCTCGCGCAGGTTGGTCTGGAGCGGACGGTCGGTGATCAGCTCGATATTGTTCAGACCCAGCAGCCGACGATCCGCACCATAGATCGCGCCGTAACGCGGGCCGTTCACATTGACGACGGGCGGGCCTTCCGAGCCCAGCGTCTTCCACACGACCCCGCCCCAACCGGCCTCGAAGGCGCGGCGGACGTTATACTCCTTGTCGGTCGGCGGCGCGGAGGCGAGCCAGAACGGGTTGGGGGATTTGATACCGATGAAATTGGAAGTCAGATCGGCCATCTCTCAGCCCTCCATCAGGAATTGGTGGATCTCTTCGGCTGCATCGCGCCCCTGCGAAACCGCCGTCACGGTCAGGTCTTCGCCGGCATGGGTGCAATCGCCCCCGGCCCAGACACGCTCAACCGAGGTCCGGCCAGTGCCGTCCACCTTGATCTTGCCGCCCGCGATCTCGACCTGCGCGGGCATGTCGCCCAGCGTCTGGCCGATCGCCTTGAAGACCTGATCGGCCCTGAGACGGAAGGTCGCGTCGGTCAATTCCAGACCGTCCGGCCCCTTCTTCGTATAGGCGAATTCGACCTCACGCACCGCGCCATTGCCGTGGATGGCGATGGGGGTGGCGTTCTCGATGATGGTCACACCATGGGTCAGCGCATGCTCCTGCTCGACCCTGCTCGCGGGCATCTCGGCGCGCGAGCGGCGGTAGACGAGGCTCACATTGAGCGCGCCCAGCAGCTTCGATTGCACCGCAGCATCCACCGCGGTCATGCCGCCGCCGATCACCACCACGTCGCGCCCGATCGGCAGCTCGGCCAGATCGGAGGCCTGACGCAGCTCGGCGATGAATTCGGTCGCCGGACGGATGCCGTCCTTGTCCTCGCCCTCAAGGCGCAGCGCGTTCACGCCCGAAAGCCCCATGCCAAGAAAGACCGCATCGAAATCGCCCAGCAGTTCGGCCAGATCGCCATCACCTTCGCGGCCCAGCTGCCAGTTCTCGACCAGCTTGATCCCGCCGATCTGCATCAGCCATTCGACCTCGGCCTGAGCGAAACCGCCCGGCGCCTTGTAGCTGGCGATCCCGTATTCATTGAGCCCACCCGGTTTCGCGTGCGCATCATAGATCGTGACCTCATGGCCCTTCAGCGCAAGGCGATGCGCGCAGGCCAGCCCCGCAGGTCCGGCACCAACCACCGCCACCGATTTGCCCGAGCGCTCGGCGCGGGCGAAGGGATGGCTTTGTTTCGCCATGAGCGTGTCGGTCGCGAAGCGCTGAAGTGCGCCGATCTCGACCGGCTCGCCTTCCGCATCCATGCGCACGCAGGAGCCTTCGCAGAGGTTTTCGGTCGGGCAGACGCGGGCGCACATGCCGCCGAGGATGTTCTGCGCGAAGATCGTTTTGGCCGCTGCCTCGGGAGTCCCCGTCGCGATCTGCCGGATGAAGAGCGGCACGTCGATCGTGGTCGGGCACGCCTCCATGCAGGGCGCGTCATGGCAGAAATAGCAGCGATCGGCCGCGATACGGGCCTCTTGCGCGCTCAGGGGCGGCGCATGATCGGCGAAGTTGGAGCAATAGCTTTCCGGGTCGAGCCGTCCGGGCACGATCCCTTCGGTGAGCTGGCTGGTGGACACTTGCGGGCTCCCTGTCAGTTTTTCGTTGTTTCCACGCTGACACAGGATTGAATTTTATCAAGTGGTAAAATATGCCGCGCCGCGGCGACCGATTTTTTCGGGCGCCCTGCCCGGAAGTTGAGCACGAAACCCCTCGAGCGCTAAACTTTCGGGCAGTCACGAGATTGCGAGTCCATGACGCAACGACAGCCGATCCGCCTTTTCACCGCGCGTGACCTCGCGTATAAACCCTCCGATCCACAAGGCCCCGCAGAACGGGCCATCATCAAAAGCACCCTTCGAGGACCGCATGACCAAGAACACCCGTGACAATGACGTGGCCTTCATCCAGGCCCTGGCCGAGCTTCTCAACGCCAACGATCTGACCGAGATCGCGGTGACCCGTGATTACGCGCAAGATGACAGCCTGAAAGTACGGGTGTCGAAGCAGACCAACATCGTGCACGCCGCAGCACCCGCCGCAGCCGCGCCTGCTCCGGTCGCCCATGCAGCTCCTTTCGCGCAAGCTCCCGCCCCCGAACAGCCCGGCCCGGTCGCGGCCGAAGATCCGGCGAACCACCCCGGCGCTGTCGCCTCGCCGATGGTCGGCACCGCCTATCTCTCGCCCGAGCCGGGCGCATCCGCCTTCGTGAAAGTCGGCGATCAGGTCAAGGAAGGCCAGACGCTGATGATCGTCGAGGCGATGAAGACCATGAACCACATCCCCGCGCCGAAATCTGGCACGGTGAAGCGGATCCTCGTCGATGACGGCCAGCCGGTCGAATACGGCACGACCCTGATGATCGTCGAATAAGGGGGCCACCATGTTCGACAAGATCCTGATCGCCAACCGGGGCGAGATCGCGCTGCGTGTGATCCGTGCCTGCCGCGAGATGGGGATCGCGAGCGTTGCGGTCCATTCCACCGCCGACTCGGATGCGATGCATGTGCGCATGGCCGATGAATCGGTCTGCATCGGCCCCAACAGCTCGGCGCAATCCTATCTCTCGATCCCCGCCATCGTTGCGGCCTGCGAGATCACGGGCGCGCAAGCGATCCACCCGGGCTACGGCTTCCTTTCCGAGAATGCCGCCTTCGTGCAGGTTCTCGAAGATCACGGCATCACCTTCATCGGCCCCTCGGCCGAGCATATCCGGCTGATGGGCGACAAGATCACCGCCAAGGAAACCGCGAAGAGCCTGGGCATCCCGGTCGTTCCGGGCTCGGATGGCGGCGTCCCCGACATCGAGACCGCGCGCAAGGTCGCGGCCGAGATGGGCTATCCGGTGATCATCAAGGCCACGGCCGGTGGCGGTGGGCGCGGCATGAAGGTCGCGAAATCGGAAGAGGACATCGAGGTTGCCTTCCGCACCGCGCGGTCCGAGGCGAAAGCCGCCTTCGGCAATGACGAGGTTTATATCGAAAAGTATCTCCAGAGACCGCGTCACATCGAGATCCAGGTCTTCGGCGACGGCAAGGGGCGCGGTGTCCATCTGGGCGAGCGCGACTGCTCGCTCCAGCGCCGCCACCAGAAGGTCTTCGAAGAAGCTCCCGGCCCCTGCATCACGCCCGAAGAGCGCGCCCGCATCGGCGGCATCTGCGCCAAGGCGATCGGCGAACTGGGCTATTCGGGCGCGGGCACGATCGAGTTCCTCTATGAGGATGGCGAGTTCTATTTCATCGAGATGAACACCCGCCTTCAGGTCGAACACCCCGTCACCGAGGCGATCTTCGGCGTCGATCTCGTGCGCCAGCAGATCAAGGTTGCCGCCGGAGAGCCGATGGAGTTCGAGCAGGACAAGCTCTCGATCCGCGGTCACGCGATCGAAGTGCGGATCAATGCCGAGAAGCTGCCGAATTTCGCGCCCTGCCCAGGCAAGATCACCCATTACCACGCGCCGGGCGGCCTTGGCGTGCGGATGGATAGCGCGCTTTACGACGGCTACACGATCCCGCCCTATTACGACAGCCTCATCGGCAAGCTGATCGTGCATGGCCGCGACCGCCACGAGGCGCTCCAGCGCCTCCACCGCGCACTTGGCGAGCTGATCGTGGACGGGGTGGATACGACCGTTCCGCTCTTCAACGCGCTTTTGCAAGAGCCGGATATCCAGTCGGGGAACTACTCGATCCACTGGCTGGAGAAGTGGCTCGAAAAGAACCTCTGATCGGTTCCAAAGTTACAAAAACGCCCCCGGTTTCGGGGGCGTTTTTCATTTCGGTGTCAGAAGGCAGGTGCCGCGTCGCTTCGCCTGATCGGCCGGACGGTAGTAATCGCCGATGTGGCGACGCTTTCCCGGCCCGATCTGATCCCAATCGAGCCAATGGCAATCGTAATCGAGCACATCGGCCATCGCCTCCATCGCCGGGAAGGACGGTATGCCGATCAGCGCCTTCTCCTGTCCCTCGATCTGCGGGATCGAGTTCAGTTCGTTATCGGTGCGCTCGCGCATGAGCAGGATCACCGGCCCGGGACGCTGCGCGAACTCGCTGTCCACGATGACAAGCTCGGGGCCGAGCTTGCGCACCAGCTGGAACAGGCGGAAGTGATCCATCACGTGGTAAAGGATGCCCAGCACCCCCACGACATCGAATTTCTCGCCCGCATCGATCAGCTTTTGCATGCCGTCATAGATGTCGTCGCAGAAGAGCTTTACCTTTTCGCGCAGATGGGCGCGGGGGAATTCCTCGAACCGGTCGATCAACTCCTGCCGGCCTTCAATGCCGATCACCTCACGCGCGCCCGCAGCCGCAAAGGCATAGGCCCAACGCCCGTCATGCGCGGCCAGATCGAGCACACGCTTGCCCTCGATCTCCGCCTCGAGAGGCTTGATGATCATCCTGTGTCGCAGGTTCATCCGCTCGACCGTGCCAGGATCCTCGGCATAGCGCCCGATCTCGGGAAGAAAATCATAGAAACCCATGTTTGCGCTTGGCTCTGCTCTGGTTCATCTTGGCGCGGAGCCTAGGCGTAACGGGAGAACCGGGCAAGAAAATGACGGACAGGTTGAGCGCGGAACTTCTGCTTGCAGGCTATGCGCAAGGCATCTTTCCGATGGCGGAAAGTCGGGAAAACCCGCAGCTGCACTGGTTCGATCCGGCGATGCGGGGCATCGTACCCTTGGAGAATTTCCACATTTCGCGGTCGCTTGCGAAACATCTTCGCCGCGGAAATTACACTATTTCAACAAACCGGGCTTTTCGCGCTGTCGTAGAGGGCTGCGCCGATCGCGACGAGACATGGATCAACGGGCCGCTCTTCGCGCTCTACGACCAGCTCCACGCGGCAGGCTTCGCGCACAGCCTCGAGGTCTGGCAAGACGGCGACCTCGCAGGCGGTATCTTCGGGATCACCCTTGGCGGGGCGTTCTTCGGCGAGAGCATGTTCTCGCGCCGCACCAATGCGTCGAAAACCGCGTTGGCCTATCTCGTGGATCGGTTACGGCAGGCGGGCTTCTCGCTGTTCGACACGCAATATATCACCCCGCATCTCGCAAGCCTCGGCGCCGTCGAAATTCCGCGTGCCGACTATCGCGCGCGGCTGGCACGCGCCTTGCGTCAGGAAGCGGATTTCGATGCGCCGGAGCTGCCGGGCCCTCACTCGCTCTTGCAGCGAATGACCCAGACGTCGTAGCGCGGATGATCGAGTGCCGAGAGCGCGGGGCTAGAAGCGATCATCCAGCCGGAAAAATCGGGCTGCGGCTTGCCTTTCTCGGTGACGGTCACGAACGCATAAGCATCCGACGAGGGGTCATCGGCCGGATAGCGGCATTCGCGCAGGCTGATCGTGATGAAGCCGTAATCGACACTCTGACCGACATTGAGCGAGATATCCGAGCTGACACCCGACACCTTGTCGAGCCCGCGCAGCATCGCACCGGTCCCATCGGCAAGCCCCTTCGCGGGCTCATCCACCGGGATCTGGTCGTCCGGCGTCGCATCGGGCAGCATCTCCTGTGCCCCCGCAACCATCGGCAACATCGCAAGCGCAAAGGCCAAAACTCGGATCATTGCGCGCTCTCCCCTTCGCCGCCGTTGCTGCCGCCGCCCGCGAATTTCATCATGAGGTTCAGGACCGAGACCGCGCTCTGCGTATCGAGGATCTCGTCGCCCGGCTTGAGATTGTCCATCGCGCCGCCCGGGATCAGCTCGATATAGTTCGACCCCAAGAGACCATCCTGCGTCACGGCTATCACCGTATCCTCGGGCAGCTCCACACCATCACGCACCGAGATCGTCGTGTCGGCAAAGAAGGTCTGGGGGTTGAGCTTCACATCCGTGACGGTGCCCACCTTGACACCTGCAAGGCGCACATCGGTGCCCGGAACGATCCCGCCGACCGAGCGGAACGACGCGTGCAAAGGATAGCTGCCGCCGTCCGGACCCAGACCGATTCCCTTGCCTGCCCAGACCAGAAAGCCCAAGGCGACGACCAGCACCAAGGCGCCAGTGAGGATTTCGGTGCGATTCTCGCTCATCGCGCGCCTGCCTTATTCGGGCTGCCAAGCCTCGTAATCGCGGCGCTCCACCGGGTGAGCCAGACGGATCGAGCCCGGCGGCACATAGGCAGCCTCGGTGCCGGTGTAATTCTCGTGATGCGGCTTTTCCCAGGGCTTGTGAGCCAGCGGCTTGTCGGTCGGCGGCTCGTCATAGGTGAAATGAATCCAGCCATGCCAATCCGGCGGAATGCGGCTTGCCTCGCTCTCGCCGTTGTAGATCACCCAGCGCTTCTTGCCGTCGCGGGTCTGGTAATAGATGTTGCCCTGTTCATCCTCGCCCACTTTCACGCCTTTGCGCGCGGTGAACACCTGAGTGCCAAGGGTCTGACCGTTCCACCAGGTGAGAATTCGAAGCAGAAACTTCATGGGACAACCTCCGCAATGCGTCCCGCCTGTTATATCCAACAGCGCGTCAAGGTCCAGTGCTCAGGTGCCCTGACGATGCGCTCGGCGTGGAAATCTGCGGCTTCACCTGGCCTCGGCGACGAATGGCGCGCATTGCGGGACGTTCGACCCAGTGCCACGACAAGACCGCAAACCCCAGCGTAATCGGCGCCGAAATCGCGATATTCTCAACCGGGCTCATACCACCCCAAAGCGCAATCACCATCCCCTGCACGGGAAAGGCGTAAATATAGGTTCCGTAAGAGTAATCTCCGACCTGGTTCCAAAGGCGCAACGGCCCCGACTCGCGCCCGGCCAAGTAAAGCACCGCATACGAAACCGCGAGAGCCATGGTCACATAGCCCAAAGGACCATGCGCACAGAGCACGGAGACGAGAACCAAAGCGAAAGCGATGATCGACGAAGCTGGAAGCCGATTGCGCGCAAGATACATCGCCATGCCCAGAAAGAACGGAAGCCCTGGATACCACAGCGAACGAAGAGCGTGGGCGCCGCGAAATTCGAGCGAACCGCTGAAGGAAATCACCAACAGCCCCAAGCCGCAGGTGAGAGCGAGCAAGACCGGCCTGCGAAACATTCCAAGGAGCCCCAGGAGCGCGACAACGACATAGAGACGCATCTCGACCGGCAGCGTCCAGAGCGATCCCTGCACGGTTTTGTAGGGCGTGTCTTCGAACACGCCCGGCAGGTGATAGTGAAGACGCAGCAAGCTCGAATTGCCGAAGAACGCTTGCCAGGTTTCGCTCGCCGCGAAATACGACGGCACAGGCAAAGTTGAGAAAATCGGCCCCAGCCCAAGTGTGACGAGAGCAATCGAGACGATCAACCCAGGATAAATTCGCGCGGCGCGCGCCCGTAGATAGGTCCAGAGTCCATCGGAACGCTCGAAACTCGCAGAAATCAGGAACCCCGAAATTGCGAAAAACGTGAAGACGGAAAGTGCGCCGAGACTGAACCCTGTCAGGGCCTCGAGCGGCTCGACAGCTCCCGGGCCGAGCGTAATGGGCCAGGCGTGCGACACCAATACGCTCAGGGCTGCGATCAACCTGATAAGATTGAGATTATTTGAATGCTCCGCCGCCAAAGGCGCGAAATTCTGCCTCATCGTCATGCCCATCTGTGGGTCGTGTTGATCGATCCCTAGCCGATCGCGCGTTTTTCAGGAAGCGATTTGAGCAAAACGAAAGGGGCGAGCCATCGCCCGCCCCTTTATTCCGTGCCTATCCGCGCTGGTCAGCTGGCGGATTTGCCTTCTTTCTTGGCCTCGGCATAGATCAGAAGCGGCTTGGCTTCCGCCTGCGTCACGGCCTCCTCATTGACGACGACCTCTTCGACCTCTTCCATGCCGGGAAGTTCGAACATCGTGTCGAGCAGGATGTCTTCCATGATCGAGCGCAGGCCGCGCGCGCCGGTCTTGCGTTCGATCGCCTTCTTGGCGATCGCGGTGAGCGCGTCGTCGGTGAAGCTCAGTTTCACATCCTCAATCTCGAAGAGGCGCTGGTATTGCTTGACCAATGCGTTCTTCGGCTCGGTCAGGATGGTGACCAGCGCTTCGGCATCGAGATCGGTCAGCGTCGCGATCACCGGAAGACGGCCGACGAATTCCGGGATCAGGCCGAACTTCAGCAGGTCCTCAGGTTCAAGCTCTTTGAAGAGTTCCCCCACGCCACGTTCGTCATTGTCCTTCACATCCGCGCCGAAGCCGATCGCGGAGCCCTTGCCGCGCTGCGCGATGATCCGGTCGAGGCCCGCAAACGCGCCGCCGCAGATAAAGAGGATATTCGTGGTGTCCACCTGCAGGAATTCCTGCTGAGGATGCTTGCGGCCGCCCTGCGGCGGGACGCTTGCCACGGTGCCTTCCATGATCTTCAGCAGAGCCTGCTGCACGCCCTCACCCGAGACGTCGCGGGTGATCGAGGGGTTGTCGGACTTGCGCGTGATCTTGTCGACCTCGTCGATATAGACGATGCCGCGCTGCGCGCGCTCGACGTTGTATTCCGAAGCCTGCAGAAGCTTGAGGATGATGTTCTCCACATCCTCGCCCACGTAACCGGCCTCGGTCAGCGTGGTTGCATCGGCCATCGTGAAGGGCACATCGAGGATGCGCGCCAAGGTCTGCGCCAGAAGCGTCTTGCCGCAGCCGGTCGGGCCGATCAGCAGGATGTTCGATTTCGCCAGTTCGATATCGGTCTTGGTACCGTGGTTGAGGCGCTTGTAGTGATTGTGCACCGCCACCGAGAGCACGCGCTTGGCGTGTTCCTGACCGATCACGTAATCGTCGAGCACCTTGCAGATATCGCGCGGGGTCGGCACGCCGTCGGTCGATTTGAGACCGGCCGATTTCGTTTCCTCGCGGATGATGTCCATGCACAGCTCGACGCATTCGTCGCAGATGAACACGGTCGGACCCGCGATCAGCTTGCGCACCTCATGCTGGCTTTTGCCGCAGAACGAGCAGTAAAGCGTGTTCTTGCTGTCGGAGCCGTTCGAGTTCGCCATCTATTACCTCTGCCTGCCCGGCCGCCCGGGCTTCGTGATTTGGCCTGTCCCTGCAAGAGTAGGACAGGCCAACCGTCACCTCAATGTCAAAATCACCCGGCGGTTAAGCAGGGGGATCACTTTTCGCCGTCTTCGCCGCCGCGGCTTTCGAGGATCTCGTCGATCAGGCCCCAGTCCTTCGCTTCTTGCGCGGACATGAAGTTGTCGCGTTCCAGCCCGGCCTCGATCGTGTCGTAATCGTTGCCGGTATGCTTGACGTAGATCTCGTTCAGGCGGCGCTTGAGCTTCTCGGTTTCGCGGGCGTGGATCATGATATCCGTCGCCTGACCCTGATAGCCGCCCGAGGGTTGGTGGACCATGACGCGGCTGTTCGGGAGCGAGAAGCGCATCCCCTTTTCGCCCGCGGTCAGCAGCAGCGAGCCCATCGAGGCCGCCTGCCCGATCACCAGCGTCGAGACCTTGGGCTTGATGTATTGCATCGTGTCGTAGATCGAGAGGCCCGAGGTCACCACGCCGCCCGGCGAGTTGATATACATCGCGATCTCTTTCTTCGGGTTCTCGGCCTCGAGGAAGAGAAGCTGGGCGCAGATCAGCGTCGACATGCCGTCATGCACCGGACCGGAGAGGAAGATGATCCGCTCCTTCAGGAGGCGCGAATAGATGTCATAGGCCCGCTCGCCGCGCGAGGTCTGCTCGACCACCATCGGCACCAGCGTGTTCATGTAAAACTCGTGGGGATCTTTCATCTGCGGTGCCCTTCCTGGTCTTGCGCGGAATTCATATCGTCAGTTCTTTACAGAAGTCTTAGTGAGGCCGCTCGGGAGCTTCAAGGGCGCGCGGGCAAGGAACCTGTCCGACCCGACGAAAGACGTAGAGCGCATTGCCCGCTCAACCTTGTGTATCCTCGCCCTTGCCAGCAGAGGCCTGCAGGCGTTCGCCCGCCGCGCCCGCGCGATACCACGCCCGGATCGCGGCGCGCTCTTGAGGCTCCATATAGGAGAGATTCGCGGGCGGCATCGCATCGGTCAGCCCGGCCTGCACATAGATCAGGCGCGCGGCGGCTGCGACCTCGCGCGGTGTCTCGAGGTGGATGCCTTTCGGCGCACGCCCGATTCCCTCGAAGCCCGGCTCGCTCGCATGGCACATCGAGCACCGCCCGAGCACGATGTCGCTCACATCCTGAAAGCCCGGCGCCTCTGCGAAGCGCTGCTCGTATGGGGTAAGCATCGCGCTGTCTTCCGCATCCTCACCCGCATCGGGTTTCGGAATCGAGGACAGCCAGATGATCGCCAAAAACAGCACAGCGGTCACACCCCAGGTCCACCACGGATTGCCCTTGTGGGCGTGATGGGTGTTGAAGAAATGCCGGATCGTCACGCCCATCAGGAACACCAGCGAGCAGATCAGCCAGTTGTATTCGCTCGCGAAAGCCAACGGGTAATGGTTCGAGAGCATCAGGAAGATGACCGGCAGCGTCAGGTAGTTGTTATGCGTCGAGCGCTGCTTGGCGATCTTGCCGTATTTCGGATCGGGCGTGCGGCCCGCCTTGAGATCGGCCACCACGATGCGCTGGTTCGGCATGATGATGAAGAAGACATTGGCTGTCATGATCGTCGCGGTGAAGGCGCCCATATGCAAGAGCGCGGCCCTCCCGGTGAAGACCTGCGTGTAGCCCCAGCTCATCAGGACGAGCAGCAGGAACAGCCCGATCATCAGCTTGTTGTTGTCCACCCCGAAGCGCGACTTGCACAGCCAATCATAGAACAGCCAGCCGATCGTGAGCGATCCTGCCGAGATCAGGATGCCCGCCCAGACCGGCATCTCCATCACCCGCGGGTCGATCAGGTAGAATTGCGCCCCCGCCCAATAGAGCAGGACCAGCATGGCAAAGCCCGACACCCAGGTCATGTAGCTTTCCCATTTGAACCAGGTGAGCCGGTCGGGCATCCGCTCGGGGGCGACCATGTATTTCTGGATGTGGTAGAAGCCGCCGCCATGAACCTGCCATGCGGCCCCGTTCACGCCCTTGGGCGCACCGGGTTCGGGCGCAAGGCCCAGATCAAGCGCGATGAAATAGAAGGAAGACCCGATCCACGCGATCGCGGTGATCAGGTGCAGCCAGCGCACCGCGAATTGCGCCCATTCCAGCCAAAACGTGTAGTCCATCGGTTATCCCCCGGTTTGCGCCAGAGTTTCCCAAGCTTTGTCCGAGCGCAAGCGATGGCGCGACGGAAAAGCCTGAAATTTACCCGGTCGCCCAAAATCGAGGCAGAGCGCGTCTGCCGGCGCTTTCAGCTGCCCCGATAGGTCGAGAAACTGTAGGGCGAGAGCAGAAGCGGCACGTGGTAATGCGCCTGCGGATCGGACATGCCGAAGCGGATCGGGATCTCGTCGAGAAAAAGCGGCTCCTCGCCCGCCTGCCCGCTGGCGCGCAGATAGTCGCCCGCAGCGAAGATCAGCTCGTAGGTGCCGGTGGCGAAACAGTCCGCCGGCAGGATCGGCGTATCGGTGCGCCCGTCGGAATTGGTGGCGGTTTCCGCGATCAGTTCGCGACGTTGCCCCTTGATCGCGTAAAGAGCGATGCGGAGCCCCTCGGCGGGGCAACCCCGCGCCGTGTCGAGCACATGTGTCGTCAGATATCCCGCCATCACCGCTCTCCTTTGGCCGTCATGCAACTCTCAACCACTATGCGTCCGCAGGCACCCGACCGCAAGATATCGCGCGATCACCGGAATTTGCTTTCTGTTACAGCACCCTGCGGTTGATCGCATCTCTACAGGGTTTACGTGACATAGGAGTTTCATGCAGTCGTCACATCCGCGTCACGCACAGGGGCGATGCGCAGCAGAAGAAAAGATTTGAAGAGTTCCCATGGCACAGGCTGATCGCTTCGCCACGCTCTCGCATCCGACACCTACCCGCGCCCCGGGCGGGCGCTTCGAGCCCAAAGCGCCGTAACCGGAGACGCGACATGACCCTCCCGCAAGACCGATCCACCAGCCTGCGCCCCCCACAACAGTTTCGCAGCCTGTTCCTATCCGATTTCCATCTCGGCGCGCGCGGATGCAGCCCCGGCCCGATCCTCGAATTTCTGCGCAGGGTCGAGGCGGAAACGATCTACCTCGTGGGCGACATTCTCGATCTGTGGCATGGCGGGCAGGTGCAGTGGGATGCCAAGCACAGCGAGATCATCGAGGTCCTCGAAGCTCAAGCCGCCTCAGGGACGCGCATCGTCTATCTGCCGGGCAACCATGATGCGCCGATGCGCGCACCCGGAATGAACTTCCTCAATTTCGAACTGTCCGAAACCGAGATCCATATCGGCGCAGACGGGCAGCGCTACCTCGTACTGCATGGCGACCAATGCGACGCGCGGATCCTGCGCTGGCACGTGATGACTCGCTTTGGCAGCCGGATGGACGCGCTCTTTCGCGGCATCGATTCCTGGCTTCGGCGCAGGCTGGGCCGAAGCGAGACCGAACGCAGCCTGATCCTGCTCGCGATCTCGGGCGTGAACCATCTGCTCGCACGCGGGGGCGGCTATGAGAAACGCCTCATCGCGCTCGCCGAAAGCGCCAAGGTCGACGGCATCATCTGCGGCCATTCACACAAGCCCGCATTGCGAGCGACGAGCGGGCTGACCTATGCGAATTGCGGCGACTGGGTAGACAGCCTGACCGCGCTGGCGGAAGATCACACCGGAGCGCTGCAACTTCTGCAATGGAGCGCGCAGCGCGCCCCGGTTTCGGTTCAGAGCGCGACGCCCGCCGTCGCGAAGGTGCCCGTATGACGATCCTTGTGACTCTTCTCGCAGCCCTTCTGGGCCTCACCCTCGCCGCGCATCTCTTGAGCGCCGTGATGACCGCGTGGCGCGAAGCACAGCCCCCCAAACCGGTACCCAACGATCTGCCTTTCGTGGCGCTCATGCGTCCGGTCTGCGGGCTCGATCCCTTTGACGCAGAGACTTTGGCCTCCTCGTTCACGCTCGATTACCCCGATTACGAAGTGATTTTCTGCGCCCCCTCCGAGCGTGACCCGGCCTGCGCGCTGGTCCGCCGCCTGATCGCCGAGCATCCCCACGTGCGCGCGCGCCTGCTGACCGGCCTTGATCCGGTCTCGGCAAATCCAAAACTCAACAACCTGCACAAGGGGCTGGCGGCGACGGAGGCGGAGTGGCTCGCGATGGCCGACAGCAATCTGATGCTGCCGCGCGACTACCTGCAGCGGCTGCTGGCCGAATGGCGCCCGGGTACCGGGCTCGTCTCGGCCCCTCCCGTCGCCGAGAGGCCCGGCAACCTCTGGGGATCGGTCGAGGCGGCTTTCCTCAACACCAATCAGGCGCGCTGGCAGGTGGCAGCCGACATGATCGGACTTGGCTTTGCGCAGGGCAAATCTCTTTTCTGGCGGCGCGATATCCTGATGGCGGGTGGCGGCTTCGAAGCGCTCGGGCGCAACATGGCCGAGGACGTGGCCTCGACCAAGCTCGTGCGCCGCCAAGGGCTGAAAGTCCGCCTGACCCGTCATCTTTTCGCCCAGCCGATCGGTGAACGCTCGGCGCGCGCGGTCTGGGATCGTCAGCTGCGCTGGTCCAAGGTGCGTCGCGACGGGTTTGTCGCGATCTTCGCAGCAGAGATCGCGCAAGGTCCGTTCCTGCCCTTCCTGAGCGCGATCGCTCTGGCGGCACTCGGCGCCCTTCCCTGGATCGCGCTGCCGCTTCTGGCCGCGCTCTGGTACGGCGCCGAAGTCGTTCTGGCGCGCATCGCGGGCTGGCCTGCCAGCGCGCGCGACATCGCCGCCTTCGTCATTCGCGACGCGATGCTGCCGGCGCTCTGGGTCAAGACCTGGTTCGGGCGCGACTTCAACTGGCGCGGCAATGACATGTCGCATCGCGAGGTCACCCGCGACGTCCCGGCAGCGGAGTGATCCGATGATCGGCCTCGAGACCCTTACCGCATTGATGGCGAAACACGGCCTGGCCGTGATCGCGCCGATCGCGGTGCTCGAAGGCCCGATCGTGACGGTGATCGCCGCATGGCTCGCGAGCCAGAACCTGTTCTCGGTCTGGTCGGTCTCGGTCATCGTGATCCTCGCCGACGTTGTGGGCGATGTGGGGCTTTATTCGCTGGGCCGATGGGGCCTGAACCGGATGCCCAAACGCTGGCGCGACAAGCTGGGGCTGAACCGCGCGCGCCTCGTCAGTGCGGGGCGGCATTTCCAGAACAAGGGTGTGAAGACGCTGCTCTTCGGAAAATGGACCCACTCGGCAGGCGCGCCGGTTCTGGTTGCGGCCGGGGTCGCGCGGATGAATATCTGGCTCTTCACGCTGACCAACCTGATCGCGACGATCCCGAAATCGCTCGCCTTCGTCGCGCTCGGCTATTGGCTGGGTTCCTATTACGGCAAGATCGACAGTTGGCTCACCAAGGGGTCGATCATTCTGCTGGTGCTGATCCTGTTCGGAGCCACGATCTGGCTCTTTCGACGCAAGAGGCAACACGGATGACCACGATCAGCTGCATCATTCCCGCCTATAACGAGGCACCGCGGATCGGGGCGGTGCTGGATCGCGTGCTGGGGCATCCGCAGATTGCCGAAGTGATCGTGATCGACGACGGTTCGCGCGATGGCACGCCCGAGATCGCCGAAGGCTACCGGGACGCCCATCCGCATCTGCGCGTGCTGCGTCAGGCACAGAATGGCGGCAAGACCGCCGCCGTGGCAGCCGGGATCGCCGAGGCTACGGGGTCGCATCTGATGCTGCTCGACAGCGATCTTCTGGGGCTGACCCATGGCGATCTCGGCGCGCTGATCGCACCTGTGACCAGTGGTCAGGCCGATGTCACGATCAGCCTGCGCCGGAACGCGCCACGCACATGGCGGGCGATCGGGCTCGACTACATCTCGGGAGAGCGGGTGATCCCCCGCGAGATGCTGGCGACGCGCCTCGACGCGCTGAACGCCCTGCCCCGCTTCGGGCTGGAAGTCTTCATGAACCGTCTCTGGATCGCGGACCGCGCGCGCATCGCCGTCGTGCATTGGCCCGGCGTCGACAGCCCGATGAAATCGGCCAAGCTCGGGAACTGGCGCGCGGGGCTGGCGGCCGATGCGAGGATGATGCGCGATATCTTCCGCACCATTACGCCGCATCGCGCTCTGGTCCAAATCATGACAATGAGAGCTTTGCGGGTGCGGGCGAGTACACATCCCACCCTGCGCACACAAGCGGAACGGATGCCGCGCTGACGGGTTCGCTCCGAGAGAGAGAGAGATCGGAGGCCCCATGTCCCAACATAAACGCGTCGTCATCATCGGCTCCGGCTCGGCCGGGATCTCGGCGCTGCGCGAAGTGCGCCGCGAGACCGAGGATTTCCTTATCGTGAATGCGGGCGATTGGGGCACGACCTGCGCCGCGCGCGGCTGCATGCCCTCCAAGGTGCTGATCGAGGCTGCCAATGCCTATCACCGCCGTCACGATTTCGAAGCCTTCGGGATCGGCGGGGCAGACGGGCTGAGCATCGACATCCCCGCCCTGATGGAGCGCGTGCGCCGGATGCGCGACGGCTTCACCCGCTCGCCCCGGTCGATCCCCGACAACCTTGGCGACAAGGCGATCTCGGCGCGCGCAAAGCTGCTCGGGCCGAACCGGGTCGAGATCGAGGCGCATGGCGAGGTGACGGCCGATGCGATCATCCTTGCCACCGGGTCATCCCCCGTGCTTCCCAAGCCGTGGGAGGCGTTCGGCAACCGCATTCTGACGACCGACACGCTGTTTGAACTGCCCGACCTGCCGCGGCGCATCGCGGTGATCGGCATGGGCGCGATCGGGGTTGAGCTGGCGCAGGCGATGGCGCGGCTCGGGATCGAGGTGCATGGGTTCGACGCGCTCGACACGATCGCGGGCATGACCGATCCGGAAGTGGGCGCGGTGCTGCGCGAACGCATCGCCGCCGAGCTGCCGCTGCATCTGGGCGCGGGCGCCGAGATTTCCGAAGGCGACAGCTGCCTGATCGTGAAGGGCGGTGACGGGGTGAGTTTCGAGGCCGATGCGGTGCTGGCCGCGATGGGGCGCAAACCCAATATCGCGGGTCTGGGACTTGAGAGCCTCGGCGTGCCCCTCAGCGATCGCGGCATGCCCGAGGTAGATCCCCGCACGATGCGTATCGGCGATCTGCCGGTCTTCATGGCGGGCGACGCGAACGGCATCCGTCCGATCCTGCACGAGGCCGCCGACGAGGGTCATATCGCGGGCCGCAACGCGCTCGCTGCCAGCGACACCGCCTATTGCCGCCGCACCTCGCTCGCGATTGCCTTCAGCGCGCCGAATGCCGTGCGCGTCGGCAAGACCTTCAAGGAGTTGGAGGGGCAGGAAATCGTGATCGGGGCCGCCGATTTCTCGAAACAGCCGCGCGCGCGGATGGCCGAGACAGCCCACGGGATGATCCGCATCTACGCCGAAGCCGGTAGCGGGAAGCTTCTCGGGACCGAGATGGTCCTGCCTGCGGGCGAGCATTTCGCCCATCTCTTCGGCCTCGCGATCCAGGCGGGGATGGATGTGCATGACATGCTGGCGATGCCCTTCTACCATCCCGTTCTCGAAGAGGGCCTGCGCGGCGCGCTGCGCCAGATCGCGAAAGAGCTGCCCGATCCGGGACGCTCCGATCTGGCCGATTGCCCCGAGACGGGGCATCCGGCGCTCGATTAAAGGGCTGCGATGGCGACCACGCGCGCGGCATTGTCGCGCGCGGTGCTGCCGTCTTCCATCACGAGCGAGTTCTCGAACCCGACCCGCGCCTTGCCGCCTTTCTCCAACGCATTGCGCAGGCAGGCAGTCTCGCCCTGACCGAAGGCGCAGATAGCCCAATCGGGGGTGATCGCCTCGGCCTGCATCCAGCTCAGGAACGGGTCGAGCATCGCGGGGGTCGAAACCTGCCCCTCGACATAGCGGCCCATCACGAAGATCAGTTGCAGCCCCGGATCTTGCAGCAGCCGGTCGGGCAGAACGCGGGCCAGCGCCTCGGCATCCTCGCGCGAGTAGAGGATATGCTGGACCCTGACGCCGCGCTCGGCCGCCTCTTCGAAGAATTTCGTGGCCAGCGGCTCGGGATCGCGCAGCATCTCGCGGGTCGAGACCGAGACCATCTCCGCACCCGAATTCAGCGCCACATAACGCTGATGGCCCGGCTCGTAGCGCCCCGACGCCTCGGTCGTGATCTGGACCGCCATGTCGCCCAAGCGCGGACGCAGATGGGCCAGCGCCTCGCGGTAAGCTCCGGTATCCAGTAAATGCCCCTCGGCATCGTCGCGCAGATGCAGGTGCAGTGCCCCTGCCCCTGCGGCTTGGCACGCCAGCGCAGTCTCGGTGATCTCGTCGAGGGAGATCGGCAGCGCCGGGTGATCGGCCTTGGTCTTGGTCGCCCCGTTCGGCGCGACCATGATGCGCGGCAGGCTCATCCCAGCACACCCCGGATCGCGATGCCGAGCTTTTCCACCAGTTCGCCGATCTGGTCGTCACTGATGATGAAGGGCGGCGCGAGCAGGATGTGATCGCCGCGTTGCCCGTCGATCGTGCCGCCCATCGGGTAGCAGATCAGCCCGGCCTCGAAGGCCGCCGCCTTGATCTTCTTGTTCACTGCCTTGCCCGGATCCATCGGCTCTTTCGTGGCGCGGTCGGCCACGATCTCGAGCCCGCGGAACATGCCGCGCCCGCGGATGTCCCCGATATGGGGATGCTGGCCAAAGGCCTCGCGCAAAGCCGCGTCGAGTTTCTCGCCCTGTTGAAAAGCCCGCGTGACCATGCCGCCCTCGGTGAGTTTCTTCACCACCGCATCGCCAGCGGCGGTCGCGGTCGGGTGGCCGATATAGGTATGGCCGTGTTGGAAGAAGCCCGAGCCGTTGACGAAAGCGTCGTAGATCTCGGCGGTGCAGAGAGCGGCGCCAATGGGCTGGTAACCCGCGCCGAGCCCCTTCGCGATGGTGACGATATCGGGCGCGATCCCGTCCTGTTCACAGGCGAACAGGGTGCCGGTCCGGCCCATGCCGCACATCACCTCGTCGAGGATCAAGAGGATGCCGTATTGGTCGCAGATCTCGCGGATGCGCTTGAAGTAGCCCGGCACCGGCGGCACCGCACCCATCGTCGCGCCCACGACCGGCTCGGCAATGAACCCGATGACGTTCTCGGCCCCGAGGCGCTGGATTTCCGCCTCCAGCTCATTAGCGACGCGCAGACCGTACTCTTTGGAGGTCTCGCCCTCTTCGCACCAACGGTATTCATGCACGGGCGCGATATGGCTCACGTCGATCAGAAGCGGGTTGAACTGCGCGCGACGCCATTCGTTGCCGCCCGCAGCCAGCGCACCCAAGGTGTTGCCGTGATAGGACTGGCGGCGCGCGATGAAATGCGACCGGCTCGGCTCACCCTTCTCCACGAAATATTGCCGCGCCATCTTCAGCGCGCTCTCCACGGCCTCCGATCCCCCGGAGGTAAAATAGACGCGATCGAGGCTCCCCGGCGCGTGAGCGATGAGCCGATCGGCCAGCCGCTCGGCGGGCTCGGAGGTGAAGAAACCGGTATGCGCGAAGGCGATAGCGTCGATCTGGTTCTTGATCGCCGAGATCACGTCGGCGTCAGAGTGACCGAGGCAGGAGACCGCAGCGCCGCCCGATCCGTCGAGATAACGCTTCCCGTTGGAATCGAAGATGTAGACGCCCTCGCCCTTAACGGCCAAGGGCGGATTGGACTTCGTATGACGCGGAAATACATGGCTCATGTCGGTCCCTCCTTCGGGACAAGAAAGCGTGAGGATCGCTGACCACAAGGTGAAACATATGTTTTACGAGTTGACAATATATGAAACAAATGAAACGGTCACTCCAACGCGATAACTGGTGATGGAACCTGGGGAGGAACATTGACCGGCAGCTTCGAACAGCGTCTGGCCGCACAATATGGAACCCTGTCCACGCGATTGCGTGAGGCGGGCGATTATATTGCGGACAATCCTGTGAACATCGCGACGCGCTCGCTGCGCACGCTTGCAGCCGATTCGAAACTTGCCCCGGCCACCTTCACCCGCCTCGCCCATGCGCTCGGCTACGAGAATTTCGAAGAGCTGCGCGAGGTGATGCGCGACCAGATCGGACGGCGCGTTCTGCCCTTCGCCGACCGGGCCGACCGCCTGCAAAAGGACGTCTCCGCACCCGACGAGGGATTTCTCAACCGCTATGCCGCTGCCAGCCAGGCGAATATCGCGGCCCTCGCGGGCATGATCGAACCCGGTCGGCTCGAGGCGGTGGCCGATCGTCTCGCCAAGGCGCGGCGTGTGGTCCTGCTGGGGGCGCTCGGCTCCACCGGCATCGCTGAATATACCGCCTATATCGCCAATTTCCTGGGCGACAACTGGGAGCTTGCGGCGCGCTCGGGGGCATCGTTGGGCTCGACCCTTGCCGGGCTCGACGAACGCGACGCGGTTCTGGTCATAACCAAACCGCCCTTCGCACGCTCCTCGATCCGGGGCGCGATTCACGCGCATGAGCAAGGCGCCCATGTTACACTGATCACCGACAGCCGCAGCTGTCCGGCGCTGCACGCTGCGGACGAGGTCTTCATCGTCCCCACCGACAGCCCGCATTTCTACACGAGTTACGTCGCCACGCTGTTCCTGCTCGAAGCAATTCTGGCGCTGGTGGCGAAACGCGCGGGGCCCCGCGCAACCGAACGGATCGCCGAGGTCGAGAGGCGCAACAGGCTTCTCGAGGAAGTCTACGCCCGCTGACCACGGCGCGACCGTAACCCAAGACCCAAAACGACCAACGGGAGTCAGAAATGAAAAAACTCTTCAAACTCGGCCTTGCTGCCGCTGTCGCGGGGGCGCTGAGCGCACCGATGGCGATGGCGAAGGATGAAACCTTCATCACGATCGGCACCGGCGGCGTCACGGGTGTCTATTACCCGACCGGCGGCGCGATCTGCCGTCTGATGAACAAGAACCACAAGGAAACCGGCGTGCGCTGCTCGGTCGAGTCGACCGGTGGCTCGGTCTACAACATCAACACCATCCGCGACGGCGAGCTCGATTTCGGCATCGCCCAGTCGGACTGGCAGTATCACGCCTACAAGGGCGACTCGAAATTCGCCGACAAGGGCGCGTTCGAAGGCCTGCGCGCGGTGTTCTCGATCCACCCCGAGCCATTCACCGTCGTCGCGCGCGCCGATAGCGGCATCAAGAACTTCGCCGATCTCAAGGGCAAGCGCGTGAACATCGGCAACCCCGGGTCGGGCCAGCGCGGCACGATGGAAGTTCTGATGGACGCGATGGGCTGGAAGACCTCCGACTTCGCGCTCGCAACCGAGCTGAAGGCCTCGGAGCAGTCCAAGGCGCTGTGCGACAACCAGATCGACGCGATGGTCTACACCGTGGGTCACCCCTCGGGCTCGATCCAGGAAGCCACGACCTCCTGTGACGCGGTGCTCGTCAACGTGACCGGCGATGCGGTCGACAAGCTCGTCGCCGACAACCCCTATTACGCCACCGCGACCATCCCGGGCGGCATGTATCGCGGCAACGCCGATGACGTGCAGACCTTCGGCGTGCGCGCGACGCTCGTCACTTCGGCTGACGAGCCCGATGATGTCGTCTACGCTCTGGTGAAATCGGTCTTCGACAATTTCGACGAGTTCAAGAAACTGCACCCGGCCTTCGCGCACCTCACCCCCGAGGAGATGGTGACCCAAGGTCTTTCGGCACCGATCCATCCGGGCGCTCTGAAATACTACAAAGAAAAGGGTTGGATTAAATAAGCCCTTCACAACTTGGGCGGGCGCGCTTGCGTGCCCGCCCTTTTTCGTTTCGTATTTCAGAATATCCCGCAGTGAGCGGACGGCCGACACGGGCCGCGAGGGGGAACGATGGCGGAAAATCGCGCCTTGAACGAACAGGAACTGCAAGAGCTCGTCCAGGCTTCCGACAGCGGGGCACGAAGCCCCAAGGGTTGGGTCGGGCTCATGGTCGCCATCGTGGCGCTGAGCTGGTCGGTGTTTCAGGTCATGTTGGCCTCGCCGATCGGGCCCTATGTGCTGCCCGGCGATCTGATCAACAACGCGCGCCAGATTCACCTGGCCTATGCGATCTTCCTCTCGGCGATGGCCTATCCGCTGTTCAAGGGATCCCCCAAGAGCTACGTGCCCTGGTATGACTGGATCCTCGGCGTCGGCGGCGCGCTGCTCGCCATGTACGGCTATTTCTTCTACCAGAAGATCGTCGACAACGGCGGTCTGGCCGATACGACCGACGCCTATGTCTCGCTTGTGGGGCTGGTGCTGCTGTTCATCGCGGCCTATCGCACGCTTGGCCCGGTGATGGTCGGGCTCGCGATCTTCTTCCTGTGCTACGTGTTCTTCGGCTCGTCGGACTTCTTCCCCGAGCAGATCCGCTGGGCGGGCGCGAGCTTGCGCAAGGCGATGTCGCATATGTGGATCACCTCCGAGGGGGTGTTCGGCATCGCGCTTGGGGTCTCGACCAAGTTCGTGTTCCTCTTCGTCCTCTTCGGCGCGCTCCTCGAGAAAGCCGGCGCAGGCAACTACTTCATCCAGATGGCCTTCGGCGCGCTCGGTCACCTGCGCGGCGGGCCGGCTAAAGCCGCCGTCGTCGGCTCGGCCGCGACCGGCCTGATCTCGGGCTCGTCGATCGCCAACGTGGTCACCACCGGCACCTTCACCATTCCGCTGATGAAACGCGTGGGCTTTTCCGCCGAGAAAGCGGGCTCCGTCGAGGTGGCCTCCTCGGTCAACGGCCAGATCATGCCGCCGGTGATGGGCGCTGCCGCCTTCCTGATGGTGGAATATGTCGGCATCTCCTACCTGGAGGTCATCAAGCACGCCTTCATCCCGGCGATCATCTCCTACATCGCGCTGTTCTACATCGTCCATCTCGAGGCGGTGAAGAGCCGGATGCCGACGATCGGCGACCGCGTGGTCTCGGTCTGGCGCACCGCCTTTGGCATGTTCGCCTTCTTCGCGGGCTTCGCGGCTTTGTGCTACGCGGTGCAATTCCCCGTGCAGCTGATCACCTCACTCGTGCCTGAAGGCGCGGGGTGGATCCTCGCGGTGCTCGTTGCTTTGGCCTATGTCGCGCTCGTCTGGATCGCCGCCAAGGCGCCCGAGTTGGAACCCGACGACCCGAATTCGGAAATCGTCAAGCTGCCGGACATCAAGGAGATCTACACCGCGGGCCTCTATTACCTGCTGCCGATCGTGGTTCTGGTCTACTTCCTGATGATCGAGCGCAAGTCGCCGGGCCTCTCGGCCTTCTGGGCGTCCTTCCTGCTGTTCTTCATCCTGCTGACCCAGAAACCGCTCAAGGCGATGTTCCGCGGCGAGAGCGCCCCGATGAGCCGCTTCAAGGAAGGCCTGTTCGACCTGATCGGCGGCATGATCGACGGCGCGCGCAATATGATCGGGATCGGCCTTGCCACCGCAACCGCCGGGATCATCGTGGGCACCGTCTCGCTGACCGGGATCGGTCAGGTGATGGCGGACTTCGTCGAGTTCCTTTCGGGCGGCAACCTGATCCTGATGCTGATCTTCGTGGCGATCCTGTCGCTGATCCTCGGCATGGGCCTCCCGACCACGGCGAACTACATCGTGGTCTCCTCGCTGATGGTGGGCGTCGTCGTCCATCTGGGCGCGCAATCGGGCCTGATCGTACCTCTGATCGCGGTGCACCTGTTCGTGTTCTATTTCGGCATCATGGCCGATGTGACGCCACCGGTGGGCCTGGCCTCTTTCGCGGCCGCGGCCGTGTCGGGGGGCGATGCGATCAAGACCGGATTCACCGCCTTCTTCTACAGCCTGCGTACCGTCGCCCTGCCCTTCGTGTTCATCTTCAATACCGACCTGCTGCTGATCAACGTGACCTGGTATCAGGCGATCTTCGTCTTCATCATCGCCACGATCGGCATCCTCGTCTTCACCGCGGGCACGATGAACTGGTTCATCACTCGCTCGAAGCTCTGGGAAACGGTAGCGCTGCTTCTGGTCGCCTTCACCCTGTTCCGTCCCGGCTATTTCATGAACATGGTCGAGCCGCCCTATACCGAGATCCCGCCCGCCAATATCGTGCAGCGTCTCGAAAAGGCGCCGGTCGGGCGAGAGCTGCGTCTCGTCTTCTCGGGCCCGGATTACGACACGGGTGTTGCGAAGGACACGACTGTCCTGGTGAAGGTGCCCGAGGGTACCAACGGTCAGGAAAAGCTCGATAAACTTGGCCTGAGCGTGACCGATACCGATGGCAAGATGGTCGCGGACGAGCCGATGTTCGGCACGGAACTGCAACAGAAACTGCAGGGCTTCGACTTCTATGGCGATACGCCGGTGACCCTGTCGAACGTGAAGGTGCCCAATGACCAGCTCCCGAAAGAGCTGATGTTCATTCCCGCCTTCCTGCTGCTCGGCCTCGTCGCCTTCCTGCAATATCGCCGCAAGGAAGACGACGACGCGGCCTTTGCCCAAGGAGAAACCGCATGACCAAGACCATTCTCTGCGCGATCGACATCAACCGCCCCAAGACCGAACGCAAGGTTCTCGAATGGGCGGAGAAACTGGCCACGATGGAGGGCGCCCAGCTCGACGTGATCACCGTGGTGCCCGATTACGGATCGGCGGTCGTGGGCGCGTTCTTCTCGGACGATCACACCGCCAAGGCCAAGGAACACGCCCATGACCTGCTCGCAAAATTCGTGAGCGAGGTGATCGGCGCCGAGGCAAATTCGAAAGTGCGCCATATCGTCGGCGTCGGCACCGCCTATCACGAGATCATCAGCGTCGCGGAAAAGGACGGCGCGGATCTGATCGTGCTCGGCGCGCATCGCCCGGATCTCAGCGACTACCTGCTCGGCCCGAATGCCGCACGCGTGGTGCGCCACTCGAACTGCTCGGTCTTCGTGGTCCGCTGAGGTTTCCAGCGACGGCAATTGACGGGGCGCAGCGCGAAAGCGTTGCGCCCCGTCCGCGTTCTGGCCATCGGTGCACCAGCTAGGCTGCGGGCTGATAGACCGCGGCCTCGCCTCGCCCGGCAAGCACGCAGGCTCCGGCCAGCTCGGCGCGGCGATGGTTCGAATACTCCGCCGGCATCCGCAACGCCGCATATTGGCGCCCGTCCTCGTCGTTGCGATAGGTTGGCCCCATGCGGCTCACATCATAGCCCAGCTGGCGCAGAGCCCGCATCAATGCAAGCGACGACAGGCAGATCAGCTCGCTCGCTCCGCGTGCAAGCGCCCGTTCCACCAATCCGTCGACGATCATCCGCAGGCAGGCGGCCCGCTCGGCATGGGTCGTCAGCGTCTCCGAAATCACGAGGCGGGTACATTCCCAGACCTCGGGGCTGGCGATCTCGTCGGGCAGGATCTCTGGCGGGATATGAGGCAGCTTGCCCAGATGCGCGTCGCGCAGCATGTAGGTGCTGCCGCCCCAGATCGCAGCCGTCGACATCGCCCGCGCCCCGCCGACCACCCGCCCATCCTTCAAAACGAGCGAGTAATGGGCAAGCGGCGTGTCGTACTGGTCCATTTCCACGTCGTCGTTATGGGGTACATCCCAGCCCAGTTCGTCGACGAAGACTTGCTTGCGCAGCCGCAGGAAATCGTAAAACGCGGTGCCGAAGCGGTGAAGTTCCGAAAATTCAAAGGTGCAGTTTTGCATTGGGTTCTCCTTCTGGATACCCAATCGAAACCATGAATTTATGAACAATACACCATTTTAGGTTGCGTTTACCTAAATCAATCGCCTCGAAGTGGCAATAGCCAGCATCTCGATGGCATTCTTTGCACCAAGCTTGCGCGAAGCCGATGTCAACCGCGCCTTCACCCCGCTTTCACTGATGTCGAGCTCTGCCGCTATCTGCTTGATCAGAAGCCCGTCCGCCCGGTAGCGGATGGCCTCCAGCTCAGCCGCGGTGAGCGAGCGGTGCGAAGCATCGAGATGCAGCTCGCGCAGCATCGCGAACACCTCGTCGAGTTCCTCATCGGTGAAATCACGATCCGAGCGGAACAGCACGGCATAGCTGCGTCGGCCAACGTCATGGGGATCGTTGAAAGAGACCGTCGCACCGAAACGCAGCCCCATCTGCCGTGCCATCTGGCGCACGCCACGCGGATCTTCGAGCGTCATGTCATCCCAGCGCACCCAGCCGAGATTGCCGTAGACCCAGCGCATCGAGGGATCCTGGACCACCAGCCCTTCCTGGGTGTAGCGATCCACCCATGTGCTATCCAGTCGGTTGAGCTCGGACTCAGGAAAAGCATAACCTACGCGCAGCGCAACATAAAAGCCGGCTGGTGCGATGGCCTGTAGACGTGTATCGCAGTCCCTGATGTCCATCAGTTGGTCAAATCACTTGCGCTCCGAATGCACTCGCCCTACCGTTCCGGGGTCGCAGTCGGGCCAGACAGGAACAACCTAAAGACGAAAGTCGGCGATGAAAACAGCAAACCGTAAAGAAATAGCGGCAACACTCGACGAGTTGAGTGCGATCTGCGACACCGGCTTCGCGCTCGCCCTGCACATTCGCTTCACGCGCCCGAACATCCTCTATCGCACCTATCCGCAGAAATGGCTCGACCATTACAGCGAACACGGAATGATGATCGAAGATCCCGTGGTGCTCTGGGGGCTGCGCGAAACGGGCATGGTCCGCTGGGCTGACCTGCCCGACCCGCTGGGCATCGTCTCTCAGGCGGAGGCCTTCGGATTGCGCAACGGGCTGACCTGCTCTGTCGGCCCGAACAGCTCGCGCTCGATTTCGGGTTTCACCCGGAGTTCGGGCCCGTTCAGCGACAGCGAGGCCGAACATCTTCTGGCCCTGACCCAGAGGCTGCACGACATGACGGAAAACCTCTCCGATCTCTGAGTGCCGCTGCCGCGCGCATCCCGAAAAGTTCCGGCTTTCAGCCGCTTGCGGCGTGTCGCGCGGATCAGGCCAACTCGTGCGTTCCGCAGCGCCGCGAATCGTTAAGGGGCGCCGGGAAGGAAAATCGAAACACGATGGCGCTCAGACAATACAACCTGAGCGTGTTTTTTTCATCGTTCCGAATACCACTTTCAGACAATCCCACGTGATTGCACCCGAGCGCCCTCTGTTTTCCTTGATCTGCATTAAAGACGTTACCTACCCTATTGAATATTGTTAACTCAGGGATTTTACGGAGACGCCGTTATCCTCCTTTGCTGCCAGCAGGAGTGGCGTTTATTCTGTGGGGTACCTGTTCTTTCTGTGGGGGGAAGGACAATGACGGAACTGCCGCGTTTCAACGCGCGAGATCGCGCGCGACGTGAAAGAGGGATGGCGCTGCGCTGTCTCGTAACGGGTGGGGCGGGTTTTCTCGGATCTCATCTCAGCGATCGGTTGATAGAGAGGGGGCATTCGGTGATCTGCGTCGACAACCTCCAGACGGGCCGGTTGAGCAACATCGCCCATCTGCTGGGAAATCCCGCATTCGAGTACCGACAGCACGACGTGATCGCGCCGCTCGAGATCTCGGGCCGGATCGACCGGATCTACAATCTCGCCTGCGCGGCCTCGCCGCCGAAGTACCAGCGTGATCCGATCCATACCTTCCAGACCTGCGTGTTCGGCATCCTGAACATGCTCGGGCTGGCCCAGCGCGAAGGTGCGCGTATCCTGCAAGCGTCGACGTCAGAGGTCTATGGCGACCCCGAGATCAGCCCGCAGCCCGAAAGCTATCGCGGCGTGGTCAATACGGTCGGCCCGCGCTCTTGTTACGACGAGGGCAAGCGCGCCGCCGAAACGTTGATGCATGATTTCCACGAGGCGCGCGGCGTCGATATCCGCATCGCGCGGATCTTCAACACCTACGGCCCGCGCATGGACCCGGGCGACGGGCGCGTGGTGTCGAACTTCGTCACCCAAGCGCTCTCGGACAAGCCGATCACCATTTACGGTGACGGCATGCAAACCCGCTCGCTGTGCTTCATGGACGACCTGATCGAGGGGCTGATTGCGCTGATGGAAAGCGAAACGGTTGGCCCCGAGCCGGTCAATCTCGGCAATCCCGGCGAGTTCAGTGTCGGCGAGATCGCACGGATCGTGCGCGACATGTGCAATTCGCGCTCGCAGATCGTCCATTCTGAACGCCCTGTTGACGATCCGCACCAGCGCTGTCCAGATATCGGTCGCGCCAGGCGCATGCTAGGCTGGGCGCCGACGGTCAGTCTGACCGAGGGGCTTGCCCCGACGATCGCCTATTTCCGCTCGGAGTTGGGTCTCGTCGGGAGGGAGATTGGAGGCGTTGCGTGATATTAAGGCCTGAGATACGCGCCGCGCAGGCGGCAGGTTATCTCGCTCCGGTACTGAACCGGTCGCAATCCATGCGATACCGCACGCTGATCGCTCTGTGGCTTCTCGCAACCGTCTATTTCTGGAGCTGGTGGCTCGACCCGGTTCACATCCTAAGTTGGCCACCCTTCCTGATCATCACGGCAACGCTGGCGTGGCTGCTGGCGATGCAGCTCTATTTCATGGTCGTCTTCCTGCAGGCGCAGCGCGCCGTCTCTCCGGACCCTGAGCCGGGCAGATGGCGGGTTGCGATGATCACGACGAAGACGCCCTCCGAGCCGTTCGACGTGGTGCGCAAGACGCTGGAGGCGATGCTGGCGCAGGACTATCCGCATGACACATGGCTTGCCGATGAAGACCCGGCGCCGGAAACTCTCGCATGGTGTGCGGCGCATGGGGTGAAAGTCTCGTCGCGCAAGGGTGTGGACGCCTATCATCAGGCGACATGGCCACGTCGCACGCGATGCAAGGAAGGCAACCTCGCCTATTTCTATGATCATTGGGGCTATCGTGACTACGACATCGTCAGTCAGCTCGACGCCGATCACGTGCCAAGCCCGGGCTATCTCCTTGAAATGTTGCGCCCCTTCGCCGATCCCGACGTGGGCTATGTCAGCGCGCCTTCGATCTGTGCGGCCAATGCCGACAAGAGCTGGGCCGCGCGCACGCGCCTCTATTTCGAAGCCGCCTTCCATGGCGTGTTCCAGGCTGGTTACACCGGCGCCCTGGCCCCGATGTGCATCGGCTCGCATTACGCGGTGCGCACGACGGCTTTGAAAGAGGCCGGCGGTCTCGGGCCGGAATTGGCCGAGGATCACTCGACCACGATGCTCATGAACGCAGCGGGCTGGCGCGGTGTGCACGCGATCGACGCGATCGCGGTGGGAGACGGGCCCGCCACAGTGACCGATCTCGTGACGCAGGAGTTCCAGTGGTCGCGCTCGCTGCTCAGCCTGCTTCTGCGCTACACGCCCCGCTATCTCGGCAAAATGCCGTTCCGGCTCAAGTTCCTGTTCGTGCTTTGCCAGAGCTGGTACGTCTTTTTCGCATTGTCGATGTCGATGATGTATATAGCACCGATAGTCGCCGTGACCTTCGACCTGCGCTTCGCGGATGTGACCTATCCCGCCTTCATCGGTCATGTGCTGCCTGCGGGCATTCTCACCCTGATCTTCGCCTTCATGCTGCGCCACGATGAGTTCTTCCGCCCCAAGGACGCCAAGATCATCGCCTGGGAGAAAGCCCTCTTCGTGATGATGCAATGGCCCTGGGTTCTGTCGGGGGTTCTCATGGCAGTGTACGATCGGCTCTCGGGGAAATTCGTCGACTTCCGCATCACGCCAAAGGGCGAAGCGGCGTCGCTCGTACTGCCCGAGAGGATCATCGCAGTCTATGGCGGGCTCGCCCTTGGCGCCCTGCTTCCGGTGCTGCTCGTCGGCAATGTGACCGAAGCGCGGGGGTTCTACCTGCTCTCGTTTTTCAACGCGGCTTTCTACTTTGTCCTGCTCAGCGTCATCTTCGGCGCGCGCGCACGGCATGTGCAGATCGATTGGCGGGGCTGGCCCCGTGACATGGCGGTCCAGATGGGCACGTTGAGCATGATCGTCGCACTCGGCTTCAGCGCGCTTTGGCTGCGCGGCAGCGAGAGCCTTTATGCATTGATGGTCGGACTGAAATCGGTTCAGCTGGCCAAAGTCGAATACATCGTTTCGGGCGCCGGAATGGGCGCGCCGGGACAACCGAAATTTCGCGTAAGCCCTGCTTGGAAAGACTAGGTGGGGACGCGAATTTGAAGGAGGGAAATGGTATGAAACACCACAACATAACGCGCCGAGGCGTGATGGCCGGAGCGGCGGCTCTGGGTCTGTCCCTGTCAATGCGACAGGCACAGGCAGCAGCCCCCGTCGAGGTCCCGCCCGGCACCCTCCCCTTTGGCGTCTATGACCCCGACGGGGATTTCGCCGACAAGACGGGCGTCGTCATCGAACACCTCTTCCTGCCGTGGGAAGACGTATACCTGCCCTCGCTCAACGATGCGGACGAATATGCGCTCGCGCGGAACCGCGCGCTTCTCGTTACGCTCGAGCCCTGGACCTGGTCGCGCTCCGAGCGCAACACCGCGCAATATCTGCGCCGTGGCATCGAGCGCGGCGAATACGATCCGAACATGATCGCGATCGCGGAAGTTCTGGCGACGCTCAAAAGCCCCGTCACGCTGCGTTTCGCCCATGAGATGGATGACAAGACCGGGCAGTTCATCTGGTCGGACTGGAAACCCGATGATTACATCTCGGCCTATCGCCGGATGACCGATCTCGCCAAGCAATACGCGCCCGACATCTCTCTGATGTGGTCGCCGCTCGGTGACGAGAACATGGCCGATTACTATCCGGGTGACGAATATGCCGACATCATCGGCCTGACCGTCTTCGGTCTTCAGGCCTGGGATAAGGCGAAATACGGCCGCGACCGGACCTTCGACGACATCTTCCGTCCGCGCTACGAGCGCGCCGCGGCCTTCGGCAAACCCGTTGCGGTGGCCGAGCTCGGTTATGTGGGCGATCAGGCCTATGTCGACATGTGGAAGAACCGCATACGCGAAGAGAAGCCCGATTACCCGAGCCTCGTCGGTGTCAGCTATTTCAACCAGATCGAGGTTTATCCCTGGCCGGAGGGCTTCGGCACGCCGGATTGGCGAATCAAGAACCAGGTCCTGAGCTGACCTACCACCCCTAGCGGCAATTTTTTGCCGACACGGGGCGATCACGACAAGATGTTGATGCCGCGCAGGAAATCCAGCTGCGCGGCATTTTCAGTTTGCGCCATCAAAGCGCCACCTTTGCGCCGCGGGAATAACAACCTTGACCGGTAACGTTTGATTAACCAAACCTGCGCCTAATGAGAACGGAACGGACCGGCCTCGCGCGACGCGGGACTGGCCCAGTGATCGCAACTCGGCAGAGCAGGACAATGATGCAGAACACGATCTTTCGTGCCGCAGCCGCCGGCCTTTTCGCGGCTACTCTGGTGATCGCCGCGCCTTTCGGCGCAGCCAATGCACAGCAGGCGGGGATGCTCGAAATCTCTCCGATCAAGGTCGCGGTGAAAAGCGTCGCCGGCAAGGGAAGCGCTCGTTTCGACTGGCTCGCAGGCGGCAAGAGCGATGACCAACCCGCGGAGCGCGTCGCAAGCCGTCGTTCGCCCGGCACCGGCAGCTGGATCTGCTCGCCTTCGGGCTTCGGTTCGAAATCGCGCTGCTATCAGCGCTGATCCGGCTCCCCACAGCACCATCAGCTTTGCGGCCCCCTCGGGGCCGTTTTGCATTCCCCCTCAGGGTTGGGGGGAAACTGACCGTGCAATCGATCCCGGCGGGTAGCTTGCCCTCGGGATTGGCCGGCACCAGACGCACCCCGAACGTATCCGAGCCCGCGTCGAAGACCTTGTCCCCCACGATCACCATCGCGTCGTATTCCCCGCTCAGAGGCGCCGCTGGACAGACCTTTTCCACCTGCCCTTTCGCGACCTGGTCATACATCGCGGTCGGCAGGAACACCTCGACATGAAGCGGGTCGATCTGCGCAAGCTGCGCTACGGGCGATTACGAAGAGACATATTCCCCCGGCCCCATCATCCGCGTGATGACGAACCCGTCGATGGGCGAGCGGATCTCGCGCCGTTCTAGCTGCGCCTGCACCCGTGCGAGATCGCGCTTGGCAAGGTTCTGGTCGAGCTCGGCCGCGCGATGGTGGCCTTGCCGGCTCCGTTGCTCCCATAACGAGGGGCGCGAGAGGAGGTTTGCGAGGTCTCGCGACCATGTCGAGAGGCATCTCCCCAAGGCGCGATCTGCCCGCTTTCAGGGCGAGAGGAGCGCATTGCGGGTCATCGACACCCTCCTGCGCGGGGGCCCTTCTGCCCTTCCGTTCAGATTGGCGATCAGTGGAAGTCCCGACTGGGGAACAGCCGTTTTGCCTGTTCTCTGGGATGGCGTGCGGTGGTCTGCGGGCGGGGGCGCGGAGCATCGTCGGCCTGCGGTGCGGTCAGTCCCAGAACATCGTCGAGCGGGTGTCCCAGATCGGCCAGCCGGGGCGAGAGATCCTCGATCCTCTCGGCGATCAGATGGACCACGATCCCCTCGCGCTCCAGCCGCCCCGAGACACGCAACAATCGCCCGCCCATGACCGCCCGGCGGAAGCGTTCGTAAAGCTTCGGCCAGACCACGACATTGCTCACGCCGGTCTCGTCCTCGAGCGTGATGAAGATCACCCCCGAGGCGGTTCCGGGGCGCTGGCGCGTAATCACGAGACCGCAGACGGTGACCCGGTTCTGCCCCGTCCCGACCAGTTCGCAATGCGGCGTAAGGCCGGGGATCGAGGGGCGCAGCAGCTCCATCGGATGGGCGCGCAGGCTCAGGCGCAGGGCCACGTAATCCTCGACGACCTCTTCGCCCAGATGCATCGCGGGCAGCTCCACCACAGGTTCGCGCCCGCCTTCGCCATCCATCGGATCGCTGAACAAGGGCAGCGGCGCGGGTGCCCGGATCGCCTTGACCGCCCAGAGCGCATCGCGGCGCGTCAGCCCGATCCCGGCGAACCCGTCCGCCTCGGCGAGCCGTTCGAGCACATGCGGCGGCGTGCCAGCGCGCAGCCAGAGGCTCTCCGGGTCGGGGTAACCATTCCCGCGCGCCGCCACGATCCAGCCCGCATCCTCTTCGCGAAACCCTTTGATCTGGCGAAAGCCCAGGCGCAGCGCCAAGGCCCCGTCGGCGCGGCGCTCAAGGCTGTTGTCCCAGCTCGAATGGTTCACGCAAACGGGCCGCACCTCGACCCCGTGTTCGCGGAGGTCGCGCACTATCTGGGCAGGCGCGTAGAAGCCCATCGGCTGTGAATTCAGCAGCGCGCAGGCGAAGATCGCGGGGTGGTGGCATTTGAGCCAGGACGAGACATAGGTGAGATGCGCGAAGGCGGCGGCGTGGCTCTCGGGGAAGCCGTATTCGCCGAACCCCTCGATCTGGGAAAAGCAGCGATCGGCGAAATCGGGCGTGTAGCCGCGCACCAGCATCCCTTCCACGAACCGGTCGCGGAAGGTGCCGATCGTGCCCATCTTGCGGAAGGTCGCAAGCGAGCGGCGCAGGCGGTCGGCCTCTTCGGGGGTGAAGCCAGCCGCGACCACGGCGATCTGCATCGCCTGCTCCTGAAAGAGCGGGACGCCGAGGGTCTTGCCCAGCACCCCCTCCAGTTCCTTGGAGGGGAAATCCACCTTCTCGCGCCCCTGACGGCGGTTGATATAGGGGTGGACCATGCCGCCCTGAATAGGGCCGGGACGAACGATAGCGACCTCGATCACGAGGTCATAGAAGGTGCGCGGGCGCATCCGGGGCAAGAAGTTCATCTGCGCCCGGCTTTCCACCTGAAACACCCCCACCGCATCGGCGCGGCAGAGCATCTCATAGGTCGGCGCATCCTCCTGCGGGATAGTGGCAAGCGACATGCCGAGCTTCTCGTGGCCCGCCAGAAGGTCGAAGCTTTTTCGGATGCAGGTGAGCATCCCGAGGCTGAGAATATCGACCTTCAGGATGCCCAGAGTGTCGATATCGTCCTTGTCCCATTCGATGCAGGTGCGCCCCTCCATCGCGGCATTCTCGATCGGACAAAGCGCGTCGAGGCGGCCCTTCGTGATGACGAAGCCGCCGACATGCTGGCTGAGATGACGCGGGAACCCGATGATCTCGCGGATGAGCTTGAGCGTCTGCGCCAGCCGTCGGTCGGTCGGGTCGAGGCCCAGTTCGCCCAACCGCGCATGGTCCGGTCCCTTTCCGGAAATTCCCCAGATCTGCCCTGCGAGCCCCGCCGTCACATCCGCACTCAGCCCCATCACCTTGCCCACCTCGCGGATCGCGGCGCGGGTGCGGAAATGAATGACGGTGGCGCAAAGGCCCGCGCGGTCGCGGCCGTAGCGCTCGTAGATCCACTGGATCACCTCCTCGCGGCGCTCATGTTCGAAATCGACGTCGATATCGGGCGGCTCGCCACGGTATTTCGAGATGAAGCGCTCGAAGACCATGCCGATCTGATCGGGGCTGACATCGGTGATCCCGAGCGCCCAGCAGATGATCGAATTGGCCGCGGAGCCCCGCCCCTGACACAGGATCGCGCGGCTGCGCGCAAAGCTCACGATGTCATGGACGGTGAGGAAATAGGCGGCGAATCCCAGTTCGGAGACGAGGCGCAATTCCTTTTCCAGAAGGGCCGCGTGACGCTCGGGGATACCGTCCTTGCTGCGCCGCGCCAGCCCCTCGCGGGCGAGCCGCTCGAGCCGGTCCTGCGCGGCCTCCCCTTGCGCGACCTCGTCGGGATATTCGTAGCTGAGTTCCGACAGCTCGAAGCCGCAACGCGCCGCGATCTCGCAGCTGCGGCGCAGCGCGGCGGGATGGCGGCGGTAGAGCCGCGCCATGTCCTCGGGCCCTTTCAGGCGGCGTTCGGCATTGGGCAGCGCACGGGTGCCGAGGCTGTCGATCGTGCAGCCTTCGCGCAGGCAGGTCAGCACATCGGCCAGTTGCCGGCGCGCGCCGCGATGCATCAGCACGTCACCCACCGCCACCATCGGGGTCGAGGCCCTCAGCGCCAGCGCGGCGCAGGCATCGAACCAGCGCTGATCCGAGCCGTCATAGCGCGGCGGCGCGCCAAGAAAGACCTGTCCCGGATAGCGCCGCCGCATCTCTTGCAGCGGCGGGAAAGCGCGTGCCAGATCGGCGGGGGGAAGCGCGATCAGGATCATCCCCTCGCAGCTCTCCAGCAGATCGGCGCGGGTCAGATGGCACTCCCCCTTCCCCGCCCGGCGCTTGCCACGGGTCAGCAGCTGGCTCAGCCGGTGATAGGCCGCGCGATCGGTCGGCAGCGCCACCCATTCGACCGGGCAATCGCCCAGCACCAGTCGTGCGCCGGTGATCAGTTTCGGCAGCCGCGCGGTGACGGGACGCAGCAGCTCCTGCGGTGAGCCGATGGGCTGGCGGGAGCTTTCATCGCGTTGCAGTTCCGAGCGGATGCGCAGCGCCTCATCCGCCGCGCGCCTCAGCTCCTTCAGCGCCGAATAGGCCCGCACCACGCCCGCGAGCGAGTTGCGATCGGTGATCGCGATTGCCTCCAGCCCCAGTTCGGCGGCGCGCACGATCAGCTCCTCGGGATGCGAAGCGCCGGTGAGGAAGGTGAAGTTGGACGTTGTGCAAAGCTCGGCATAGCCGGTCGGGAGGGAGGGGGCGCTGCCCCCGCGCCCGTCGGGCGTCCCCCGAGATATTTTCGTCAAGAAGAAGGGGCGGCTCATGCGAAGACCCCTTCCACATACCAGCCCGGATCCTGCGGGGTATGGAACATCCAGAGCCGCCAGCCCTGCCCGGTCTCGACCCGCCAATAGTCGCGCATTCCGCCGCGCCAGTTCGGATCGTCGAACCACCATTCGGGCAAGAGCCGCTCCGGTCCTTCGATCCGTTCGGCGGTGAGCGACTGGCGGCGCCAGCGGAAGCGGCGCGGCGGGTCGGGGGTGTCCGCGTCGACCGGTTCGGGCGGGAAAAGCCGGAGCGGGCGGGGATGCGGCTGGTGCCAGTGACCCTCGGGATCGGCAAAGGCGGCAGGCGCGATCAGGAAGCTGCGTTCGGGAATGTGGCTGTCGGCGGGCAGGTAGCGCTGGACGTTGTCGAGCCCGATGCGCAGCCCGATCCGGGTGATCAGATCGCCCAGCCTGTCACGCCGCTCGGTTGCGATGGCGCCGATCTGGCGGGCGGGCAGCGGCTCGACCTGGGTGGCGGCGAGGCGCAGCTGGTCGATGCCGAAGCCTGCATCGATATCCTCGATCCCGCGCGCGAAGAGGGCCGCGATCCGGGCCGGATCGCTGAGGGGGGCGGCAAGGCGCAGCTCGACCTGCTGGCTGGCCTGATCGACCCGGCGCAACGTGAGACTGAGCACCCGCGCACCAGCCTCGTTCTCCCTGAGTTTGGCACAGAGCCGCGCAAGAAGCCGCTCGATCCCGGCCATCACATCCGCCTGCTGACCGATCGGTTCGGGCAATGTCAGGCGGGTGCCGTAATGGGGAGGATCGGGTTCGGGGGAGATCTGTTCGGGCAGATCGCCCAAGGCCTGATCGAGCCGCGCCATCAGCCCCGCCCCGAACCGTCGCGCAAGCGGCGCGCGAGGCGTGCGGATGAGATCGCCGATCTCGCGCAGCCCCAGACGTTGCAACCCTGTCACCGTCTCATGTGGCAGGCGCAGCGCGGCGACGGGCAGCTTTGCGAGCGCCGACAACCGCGCGCCCGGCGCGGCCGCCCGACCAGGGGCAAAATGCGCCAGCGCCCAGGCTGCGCCCCGGGTATCGGCCAACCCCAGACGCGCCGCGATCCCGGCGCGCTCGAGCCGCGCGGCCATCTCGGCCATCATCGCCTCTTCCCCGCCCCACAGATGATCCGATCCGGTGATGTCGAGCACCAGACCATCCTCGCCATCCAGTCCCACCCAAGGGCAATAGCGTGTGGCCCAGCGGCGCAGGGTCTCCAGAAATTGCGTCTCGCGGGCGGGGTCGGCAGGGGCGGTTTGCAGGTCGGGGCAGAAGGCGCGGGCCTCCGAGAGCGCCATGCCGCGGCCGAGACCCTGCGCCTCAGCCGCGGCGTTCAGGCAATGCAGCCGGTCTGTATTTCCCTCGCGCAGGACCAGCGCGAAGGGGGCCTCAATGGGCCGCGCGCGCAGAACCCGGTCGCTGGCCAGCCGGGGAAACCAGAGGGAGAGGATACGCCGCGCGCGCCCGTCGAACATCTCGCAGAGCCCAGGATTCGAGTCATTTGTTCACATTTTGTTCTTTTTAATTCCGCCCCCTTTCGGAGTCGAGTCTGCAAAGCCGGCGGATCAGTCTTGCGCCACCGCCCCTTCCACGAAGGCGATCAGCCGCGGCAGGCAATGGGTGCGCAGATCGTAGCGATCGAGGATATGGGCGCGGGCGGCGGCACGCATCGGCGCGAAACGCTCGGGCGCTGCCAACCCCTCGGTCAGCGCGCGTGACCAGCCGGGGATATCGAAGAAATCCACCAGCCGCCCGGTTTGGCCATCGGTGATCACCTCGCGCACGGGGGCGGTGTCGGAGGCCACGACCGCGCAGCCCGCCGCCATCGCTTCCATCAGCGACCAGCTGAGCACGAACGGATAGGTCAGGTAGGCATGGGTGCGGCTGACATGGAGCATGTCGATAAAATCGGCATAGGGGATGCGACCGAGGAAATGCACGCGGCTGAGATCGAGACGGTCGCGCACCTCGTCGAGGAATTTCTGTTTCCAGCTCGTCGCATCCTTGGGGGCGCCGCCGTAGCTCTGGCCTTCCTCGCCCACGATCAGCACATGGGCGTCGGGCCGCGCGGCCAGCACATCGGGCAGCGCGCGCATGAAGGAGTGATAGCCCCGATAGGGTTCGAGCGAGCGGTTCACGAAGGTCAGGACCTCGTCGCCGGGGCGGAAGGTGAGCGTGGTTTCGGGCACGCAAAACCGCGCGTCCGGGTTCGGCGCGAGACGCGCGCAATCGATCCCGTCATGGCAGACGGTCAGCTTGGCGCGCAGCTCCGGGGGGAAGGTCGCGGCCTGAAACCCGGTCGGAGAAAGACCGGCATCGGCCTGCACCATCGCCTGGATCAGATGGGCCGAGCGCGCGGTGGTCGAGATACGGCTCTCAAGGCCGGGATTCTGGAATTCCGCGTCGAAATCGGTATCCATCCCGGTCGTGCGATACATCAGCTCGGCATAGATCAGCAGTTTCGCTTCGGGCCAGACCTCGCGCAGGAACAACGTCTCGCCCCAGCCGGAATGGCCGAAGATCACGTCCGGCACGAAACCGTGCGTATCGCGCAGCTGCCGCGCGGCGAAGGCCACGCGCGCGCCGCGCTGCGCGCTTTCGGCATAAAGACGGGTGAGCCGCGACGAGAGTTTCACCTCCTCGGGCTTGCGGTACTTCATGACCTTCACCGGCGAGGGGCGCTGGTTCGTCTCCACCGTCAGCGCGAGCACCTCATGCCCGCGCGCGGCCAGCGCCGGGGCGAGATGCACGAATTGTGCCGGAAAGTTCTGGTGGACGAAGAGGATCTTCATGCGGTCTCGGGTTCGAGCGCGCTCTTGCCGAGCGCCGCAGCCATCAGTTGCCGCGTGTATTCGGTCTGCGGATTGGCGAAGACCTCTGCCGCCGCGCCCGCCTCGACCACGTCGCCGCGCTTCATCACCATCACCTTGTGGCTGAGCGCGCGCACCACCCGCAGATCGTGGCTGATGAAGAGATAGGCGAGCCCGTGGCGTTTCTGCAGGTTGCGCAAAAGCTCCACGATCTGCACCTGCACCGTCATGTCGAGCGCCGAAGTGGGCTCGTCCAGCACCACCACCTTGGGCCGCAGGATCATCGCGCGCGCGATGGCGATGCGCTGGCGCTGGCCGCCCGAGAACTCGTGCGGGTAGCGCTCCATCATCGTCGGATCGAGCCCGGTTTCCTCCATGATCTCGGCCACCATTTCGCGCCGGTTGCGGCCCGGATCGACGCCGTGGACGGTCAGGCCTTCGCCGATGATCTGCTCGACGGTCATGCGCGGCGAGAGCGAGCCGAACGGGTCCTGGAAGACGATCTGCATGTCGCGGCGCAGCGCGCGCAGCTGGCGCGCCTGCCATTGCGAGATGTCCTCGTTCTCGTAGATGATCGGCCCTTCGGAGGCGATCAGCCGCATGATCGCAAGCGCGAGCGTGGTCTTGCCCGAGCCGGATTCCCCGACGATCCCCAGCGTTTCCCCTGCCCTGACCGACAGCGAGGCGTCATTGACCGCCTTCACATGGCCGATGGTCTTGCGCAGCAACCCGCGCTGGATCGGGAACCAGATCTTCAGATGCTCGGTGCGCACCAGTTCCGGCGCGTTCTCGGGCACCGGGTCGGCCATGCCGGTGGGCTCGGCAGCGAGCAGTTTCTTGGTGTAGGGGTGCTTCGGGTTGGCGAAGATATCCTCGGTCTTGCCCTGCTCCACGATCTCGCCATTCTGCATCACGCAGACCCGATCCGCGATGCGCCGCACCACGCCGAGGTCATGCGAGATGAACAGCAGGCTCATCCCCATGTCGCGTTTCAGATCGGCCAAGAGTTCGAGGATCTGCGCCTGGATCGTCACGTCGAGCGCGGTCGTGGGCTCGTCCGCGATCAGCAGATCCGGCCCGTTCGCCAGCGCCATCGCGATCATCACGCGCTGGCGCTGCCCACCCGAAAGCTGGTGCGGGTAATCGGCCAGACGGCTCTCGGGGTTCTGGATGCCGACCTTGTCGAGCAGCTCGACGATGCGCTTTCTCGCCTCCTCGCCGCGCACGCCCTGATGCAGCGCGAGGCTCTCGCCGATCTGCTTTTCCAGCGTGTGCAGCGGGTTGAGCGAGGTCATCGGCTCCTGGAAGATGAAGCTGATATCGTTGCCACGCACCGCCATCAGATCGCGTTCCGAGGCGCCGATCATCTCGCGGCCCTCGTAGCGGATCGAGCCTTCGAGCTTCGCGTTCCCACCCACCAGCGCCACGGTCGACAGCGCGGTGACGGATTTCCCCGAGCCGGACTCGCCCACCAGAGCGACGGTCTCACCCGCGCCCACGGTGAAGCTGACGCCCTTCACGGCCGGAGTGTATTTGCCCTCCGAGCGGAAGGAGACCTTCAGGTTTTCGACCTCGAGAACGGGTTTCATCTAAACACCTTTCTGGGGTCGAACGCGTCGCGGATGCCCTCGAAGACGAAGACCAGAAGCGAGAGCATGATGGCGAAGGTGAAGAAGGCCGAGAAGGCGAGCCAGGGCGCCTGCAGGTGCTGTTTGCCCTGCAACGCCAGTTCGCCGAGGCTGGGCGCGGAGGACGGCAACCCGTAACCCAGATAGTCGAGCGAGGCGAGCGCCCCGATCGCGCCGGTGATGACGAAAGGCAGCATCGTCAGGGTCGCGACCATCGCGTTGGGCAGGATGTGGCGGAACATGATCACCCGGTCGGACACGCCCAGGGCGCGCGCCGCGCGGACATATTCGAAGTTGCGCGCGCGCAGGAACTCGGCGCGCACCACCCCCACCAGCGCGGGCCAGCCGAAAAGGATCGAGACGAACACCAGCAGCCAGAAGCTGCGCCCGAGGATCGCGAAGAGGATGATGATCACATAGAGCGACGGCGTGGAGGACCAGATCTCGAGGATACGCTGGAAGATCAGGTCCGTCTTGCCGCCGAAATAGCCCTGCACCGCGCCGGCCGCGATCCCGATCACCGAGCCGATCCCGGTCACGATCAGCGCGAAGAGAACCGAGGTCCGGAAGCCGTAGATCACGCGGGCGAGCACGTCGCGCGCGGTGTCATCCGTGCCCAACCAGTGATCGGCATCGGGCGCCGAGGGCGCAGTGCCCACATCGTTGATCGTGTTGTAGCTATAGGGGATCGGCGGCCAGAGCATCCAGCCCTTGTCGATTGTCTCCCCGTCGATCTCGCCGGTCTTCAGCGCTTCTTTGGCCAAAGCCTGCGGATCGTCGGCATCGAAACAGGTCTCGTTTCCACCGGTCTCGATCAGGCATTGCACGACCGGGTCGCGATAGATCGCCTCGGTGCGGAAATCGCCGCCGAAAGCGGTCTCGGGGTAGAATTTGTAGATCGGGAAATAGAGCTCGCCACGATAGCTGACGACGATCGGTTTGTCGTTCGCGATGAACTCCGCGAACATCGAGGCGACGAACAGGACCGAGAAGATGATCGCCGACCAGAAGGCGCGCTTGTTGGTCTTGAAATTGCGCCAGCGGCGTTGGTTGAGAGGGGAAAGCGCCATCAGCCCGCCCTCTTCTCGAAGTCGATGCGCGGATCGACGAAGACATACATCATGTCCGACAGGATATTCACCACGAGCGAGATCAGCCCGAACATGTAAAGCGTGCCGAAGATCACCGGGTAATCCCGCTCGACCGCCGCCTGGAAGCCCAAGAGGCCCAGCCCGTCGAGCGAGAAGATCGTCTCGACGATGATCGAGGCGCCGAAGAAAATCCCGAGGAACTGCGCCGGGAAACCCGCGATCACGATCAGCATCGCGTTGCGGAAGACATGGCCGTAAAGCACCTTCTTTTCCGCGAGGCCCTTGGCGCGGGCGGTCATCACATATTGCTTGTTGATCTCGTCGAGGAAGGAGTTCTTCGTCAGCAACGTCATCGTGGCGAAGCTCGCGATCGTCGTTGCCGTGACCGGCAGCGCGATATGCCAGAGGTAATCGAGCGCCTTGCCCACCATCGTGAGCTGATCGAAATTGTCCGAGGTCAGGCCGCGTAGCGGGAAGATCTTGAAATAGCTGCCGCCTGCAAACAGCACCATCAGCATCACCGCGAACAGGAAGCCGGGGATCGCGTAGCCCACGATGATCGCGCCCGACGTCCAGGTGTCGAACGGCGTGCCGTCGCGCACCGCTTTGCGGATGCCGAGCGGGATCGAGATGATATAGGCGAGGATCGTCGACCACAGCCCCAGCGTGATCGAGACCGGCATCTTGTCGAGCACGAGGTTCACCACGCTTTCATTGCGGAAGAAACTCGTGCCGAAATCGAAGGTCAGATAGCCCTTCATCATCAGCGCGAAACGCTTCCAGGCGGGGATCTTCTCCTTGTGGCAGGCGGGGTCCTTCAGGTCGGGCGTGCCGGTGAAGCCCTCGTCGCAGACGACGCGCGCAAAGCCCATCTGCACTTCCAGCTGATTGAGCAGTTCGGGAGAGATCCCGCGTGCGCCCTGATAGCCGCTATCCTCCACGCCGCCCTGGTTCTGCGTGCCAGCATCGCCGCCGCCCGAGATGTTGCGCATCGAATCCGCCTCGCCCTGCACGCGGGCGATGACCTGTTCGATCGGCCCGCCGGGGACGAATTGCGTCAGCGTGAAATTGATGATCATGATCCCCAGCAACGTGGGGATCACCATCAGCAATCGCCGCAGGATATAGGCACCCATGTCCGGCCCTCTGCTCGTTTATCGGCGGTCGCTCAGAGCGCGCCGCTCGCTTTCAGTTTCTTGGCCTTCTCGGCGTCATACCACCAGAAATCCAGCTCTCCCAGCGAATAGGGCGGCAGGGTCTGGGGGTGATCATACATGTCGTAGTACGCGACGGTATAGGTGGGCTTGAACCATTGCGGCACCCAGAAGCGCATCGCGCGCAGGGCGCGGTCGAGCGCATGGACGCGCGGCAGCAGTTCTTCCTGCGTTTTGGCCTCCTCGACCATGCGGATCATCTTGTCGACGGCCGGGTTCTTCAGCCCCATCGCGTTGAACACGTCATCCGCGCCGCCCGAGCCGAAATATTGCTGGAGATCGGCGCCCGGAATGTAGTCCTGCCCGAGATGGGTCGTGATCATGTCGAAGTCGTGGCTGCGGCGGCGGTTCTCATATTGGCTGTCGTCGACACGCTCCATCTTCGCGTCGACACCCAGCGCGCGCAGGTTCTGGACGTAAGGGTTGATGACCCGGTCGAAGGTCTGGCTGTCATTGAGGATCGAGACGGTGAGGGTCTCGCCCTTCGCATTGCGCCGCATTCCGTCATCGCCCACGACCCAGCCGGCCTCTTCGAGAAGGGCGGCCGCCTTGCGCATGTTCTTGCGGTCGAGCTGACGTTTGCCCGAAATCGGCGGGATCACCGCATCCTCGGTCAGGACGCCCTCGGGCAGATCCTTGGCGAGCGGTTCGAGGATCTTCAACTCCTCGGGCGACGGCTTGCCCTGTGCCTGAAGCTCCGAGTTTTCCCAGATACTCTCGACCCGGTCATAGAGGCCGTAGAACAGGGTCTCGTTCGACCATTCGAAGTTGAACATCAGCCCCAGCGCCTCGCGCACGCGGATGTCGTCGAATTTCGCCCGGCGCAGGTTGATCGCGAAGCCCTGCCCCGAGGCGATATTGCCATTGGGCAGTTCCGCCTTGACGATTTCGCCCGTCTGCATCGCGGGGAAATCATAACCCGTGGCCCAGATGATCGAGCTCGCCTCGTTGCGGAAAGTGTAGGTGCCCGATTTGAACCCCTCGAAGGCGGATTGGTAATCACCGAAATACTCGATCCGGATCTTGTCGAAGTTCGCGCGGCCCTTGTTGATCGGCAGATCCTTTCCCCAGTAATCGGGATTGCGCGTCCAGGTGATCGAGCGGTTGTCCTTCACGCTGCCGAACATGTAGGGCCCCGAGCCGATGAAGGGCACATCGGAGGTCTGCGACAGGTCGATCTTGTCGCGTTCGAACTGCGCCTTGGAGAAAACCGGAAGACCGGCGACCGACTGGATGATGTCGCGGCGCGGGTAATCGGGCTGGAACTCGAAGCGCACATGCTTGTCGTCGAGCGCCTCGGCCGATTTGACCTGCTGGGCGATCACGGCGCGAAACGAGCTCAGCCCCTTGTCGCGCAGCTGCTCGTAGGAAAAGACCACGTCCTGCGCGGTCAGCGGCGAGCCGTCCGAGAACTTGATCCCGTCGCGGAGGGTAAACACCACCCAATCCTTCGACTCGGGATATTCGAGGCTTTTGCAGAGAAGACAGTAAAGCTCGCCTACCGTATCGGCGGTGCCTTCCATCAGCGATTCCATCGGGGCCGAGGAGAGTGCCGCCGCGCGTCCCTGAATCGAATAGGGGTTGTAATTGTCGAAACCGCCCGGCGCCCATTCGGAAATTTCGCCGCCCTTGGGTGCATCCGGGTTGGCGTAATCGAGATGGGCGAAATCGGCCGGGTATTTCAGAGAGCCCAGCGTCGCGATGCCGTAAGAGGTGATCGTGTCTTGCGACGTGTCCTGGGCATGGGCTCCGAAGGCCAGCGCCGCCCAGATCATCCCCGCCGCGATCAGACCGTTCAGGGCGCGCGGCCCCTGATCCAGCCAATTCGCCCCGATCGCCCTGCTCGCCACGCACGTCTCACCCATGCACACCTGCTCCCTGATCCAAACCGCTTTCCGTCCGACCAAGCTAAAAGCCTATGGCCCTGTCCGGCAAGTTACGAATCTGTAAAGGGGCGCGCGGAAATGTGAAAGGGCCGCCCCGAAGGACGGCCCTTTATCTGCCGATGCAACTGCGCTCAGTTCGAGTGCTCTTGCAGATAGGCGATCACGTCGTTGCGGTCCTCGGCCTTTTTCAGACCAGCGAAGGACATCTTGTTGCCCGGGATGTAATCTTTCGGGTTCGCAAGCCATTCGTTGAGTGCTTCGAGAGTCCACTCGCCGCCATGGGCCTTGATCGCGTCGGAATAGCCAAAGCCGTCGACCGAAGCGACTGCGCGGTTGACCACGCCATCAAGATGCGGACCGACGCCGTTCTTGCCTTCGAGGCTGTGGCAGGCCTTGCACTTGCCAAAGATCTTCGCGCCCTTGGCCGCATCGCCGGTGCCCAGCTCGACCGCTGCGACCTGCTCTTCGGCGCCCGCGTTGCCGCCTTCTTCCTGAGCATCCAGAAGCCCGCCCGGAGCCGCGGACATCATGTCGGCCTGCGCATGTTCGCCGCCCGAGTGATCCTCGGCTTCGCCCACCGTGTAGAGCGCGCTCGAGGCCCAGGCCATGAGAAGGAAGAACAGCAGGCTGCCCAGAAGCGCGCCGGCTGCCTTTGTGAGGGTCATGGTGTTGAACATGTCTCGTCCCTAGATATGCGTCGTCGTCCCGCGCATCTATCCGCACGGACCCCTTTAGATCAAGGGAACTTTACCGAAAGTGAACGGAATTCCCAAGCGCCGTTGTGATAACGCCGCGTGAGCGATGCGCGCCCCTGCCCTCTTCCCTTCGCGCCCCTCACGGGCTAGGCAGTCGCAACGGGACTGATGGTCGGAGGGTGAAGCGATGAGCGGGACAAGTCAGGCAGGACGCACGGGCCGCATCGCCTTTCAGGGCGAACCCGGCGCTTACTCGCATCAGGCCTGCCGCGACGCGCGCCCCGGTCTCGAGGCCGTGCCTTGCCACACCTTCGAGGATGTCATCGACACGGTGAAGCGCGGCGAGGCCGATCTCGCGATGCTGCCGGTCGAGAATTCGACCTATGGCCGGGTGGCCGACATTCACCGCCTTCTCCCCGAGTCGGGGCTGCATATCCTCGACGAAGCCTTCGTGCGCGTCCACATTAGCCTGATGGCCCTGCCCGGCGTCCAGATCGAGGAACTCGAGAAGGTGCGCGCGCATCTGGTGCTGTTGCCGCAAGCGGCGAGCTTCCTGTCGAAATACGGCATCAAGGGCGAGGCCGCAGCCGACAGCGCAGGCGCTGCTGCAGAGCTTGCGCAGACACAGACGCGCTCGGTGGGCGTGCTCGCCTCCGACATGGCGGCCGAAACCTACGGGCTCAACATCCTCGCGCGCCACATCGAGGATCACGCCCACAACACCACACGCTTCCTGATCATGGGCAAACAACCCGACCGGACGCGGCGCGCCGACAAGATGATGACCACGTTCGTCTTCCGCGTGCGCAACATTCCGGCCGCGCTCTACAAGGCGATGGGCGGGTTTGCGACGAATGGCGTGAACATGACCAAGCTCGAAAGCTACATGGTGGGCGGCAACTTCACCGCGACCCAGTTCTATGCCGATGTCGAGGGCCATCCCGACGATCCGGCGCTCCAGCGTGCGCTCGAAGAGCTCGATTATTTCACCAGCTATCTCGAGATTCTCGGGGTCTACCCGGCCGATCCCCAACGCGAGGACTGATCGGACGCGCGCGGTTCCGACGTATCAGGCCTTCTCGGCCTGACGCTCGATATCCTCGGCGAAAAGATCGACGCGCTCCTTGAAGCGGCGTTCGAGATTGCCCTTTCCGAGCTTGGCCGATTGCACCATGAGCCGCGCGCCGAGCGAGCGCGGTTTCACCTCGAGCCCGACCATGAGGCGCGTGCGGCTTTTCGAAAGTTCGGTCAGTGCGCATTCGAGCACCGCCTCGAAACTCTTGGAGGCGCCGGCATATTCGATCATTTCCGGATGCTCGAAGCGGCGGATATCCGTGATCAGCTGGCGCTGCTTGCCGCGAAAGCGAAAGCCGATATCCCAGGACATGCCCGCCCCCGGCTCGGTCAGCGCATCAAGGCGCTGGAGCGTGATCCCGCGACGCAGCGCCACCCGCTCGAAAGACCCGAAATCGGCCAGACGCTCGAAGACGAACTCCGCAGGCGCTGCGATGTCGGTGCGGGTCGAGAATTTCATCGGCGGGCTCCTTGCGCGTCAGTGCGGGGCATCCCCCTTCGGACGGCAAAGTGGCGTCAATCGAGCCGGTCCGCAAGCCACTCGCGCATCAGCCATCCCGCAATCGCACCGGCGCGCGGCGGGCTGATCTCCGGATCACGCCCGGCCAGCACGCCCAGAAGCCGCTCGCGCGAAATCCAGCGCGCATCGGCGATCTCGACCGGGTCGATGGTGATCTCGGAACTGGTGGCGATGCCGTGACAGCCCAGCATCAGCGAGGCCGGGAAGGGCCAGGGCTGCGAGGCGACGAAGCGCACCGGCCCGACATGCACGCCCGCCTCCTCGAACACCTCGCGGCGCACGGCCGCCTCAAAGGTCTCGCCCGGCTCCATGAAGCCCGCAAGCGCCGAATACATGGTCTCGGGCCAATGCGGACCGCGCCCCAACAGCACTTCGTTGCCGCGCGTGATCAGCATGATCACCACCGGGTCGGTGCGCGGAAAATGCGGCCGCTCGCAATCGGGGCAACGGCGTTGCCAGCCCGACTGCTCGGGCACGCTCGCGGCACCGCAAAATGAACAGAAGCTGTGTGAGCGGTGCCACTCCAGCATCGCCCGAGCGGTCGCGGCGATTTCGGCCTCGGCCGGGGTCAGCAATCCCATCCGGCCGCGCAGCTCGGCGAAGACGACGCCTTCGGGCAGGTCCGGATGGCGCTGCTCGCTCGGATCGAAGAAAGCCGCGCCGTCGGGACGCTCTCCCTCGGGCTCGAACGCCGAGAGATCCCGGGCGAAAATCGCGCGGCCATCGGCGAGCCCCACGAACAGCTCCAGCCCATCAATCCCGGCAAGGACCGGATCGGCACAGGGCAACAGATGAAGCCCCTGCGCATCGAACAGCGGCCGCCCACGCCAGAGCCCGATCACCCGCGATTGCGGATCCGCGCGAAACGCCGCAAGCGCCTCGGCGTCCCCGCGCAGATGGGCGGCTCGGTCCAGCCCGCCTTGTGGATTGACGAAAGCCAGCCCCCTCGGGTCGAGACGCCCTCCCCTTGCGGGCGGCATGGCAGAGGCGGCGGCGGGGCGAGGATCGGTCATGGGAGGCTCTCCTTTATCCAAAGGCTTCTCACAGCACGGACGGCGAAGCCAGAGCGCAATCGACATACAAGCACCCCGCTCGCGCAAAAGAGAAAATCAATGTTGCGCGCAATTTAGCTACTAGCGAAGTGCAAACCTCTACTTTAGGTTGACTCGAAGAATGTTGGCCTATTTCGGTCAGGGCGCGATCGCGGCAAACCGCGACTAAGGGAAGAAGATGGGGCAACGACCTCACCGGGCAACCGGGCAGAATGCTGATCTGCGTTGTGCGACGCTTTCGCTGAGGCTTCTTGAAACCACGGACCTCCACGGCCAGCTGCGCGCCTACGACTATTTTGCCGACCGGCCCGCGCCCCATACAGGGCTTGCCGCTCTTGCGCCCGAAATCGCGCAGGCACGCTCCGAGGTCTCCAACTGCCTTCTCTTCGATTGCGGCGATTTCCTGCAGGGCACGCCGATCACGCAGATCTGGGGCGATGGCGATCCCGCCCTCGCAGACAGCCCGAACCCGATGATCGCGGCGATGAACGCGGTGGGATATGACGCGGCTGCGCTTGGAAATCACGAGTTCGATTTCGGCCTCGCCCAGCTCGACAGGGCTGTGGCCGAGGCGAATTTCCCGCTCGTCTGCGCCAATCTCGAACGCGCCCCCCACAGCGAGAGCCCCGAAGCCCGGGGCAAGGTCGTACCCTGGCTGATGATCGAGCGCGAGATGCAAGACGACGCAGGCCAGCCGCAGCCAATGCGCATCGCGGTGATCGGCGTGCTGCCGCAACCGACGCTGGGCTGGATGCAGAAACGTCAGTCCAATGAGATGACGACGACCTGCCTCGAGCAGGCCTTGCGCCACCATCTCGTGCATATCCGCGAAACTCGCCCCGATCTGGTGATCGTGCTGGCCCACACGGGGATTGCGCCGCTCGAAGCGGGCGAGCACGACCGCGCTCGCGACGCCGAGCATGCAGCGCTGGCAGTGGCAGAACTGGACGGGGTCGATGTCGTGCTCGCAGGCCATGACCACCGTCTCTTCCCTGATCGCACCCGCCCGGCCACCCCCGGAATCGATCCGATCGGAGCGACACTCGCCGGAAAACCCGCGATCAACGCCGGCGCGGCAGGAACCCGTCTGGGCGTGCTCGATCTGACGCTGGAGCGCCGCGACGGGCGCTGGCAGATCGTCCGACACACCGCAGCCCTGCGCCGCGTCCGCCCCGGCAAGCCACGCGAATGCACCGAGATCCTGAACGCGAGCGCCCCCGCCCATGCGGCGACGCTTGCCCATATGCGCCGCGAGATCGGCGAGAGCACGGTGCCGCTGCACAGCTATTTCAGCATGATCGCCCCGGACCGCAGCCTCTCCTTGAAGGCGCGCGCGGGCTTTTCCCATGCCGCCGAACGGTTGCGCGGGCACCCGCTCGAAGCACTCCCGCGTCTGGCCGCCGTCTCGATTTTCAAATCCGGCGGGCTTGGCGGTGCGGGCAATTTCATCGACATTCCCGCGGGCAAGCTGCGGGTGAGCCACATTGACGATCTCTACCTGTTCAACAACGGCATCGGCGCGGTCGAGATCACCGGCGCGGAACTGCTCGACTGGCTCGAACAATCGGCCTCGGTTTTCGTCCAGCTCACCCCGGGCGAGGATGCGCCGCGCCTGCGAGACCCAAGTTTCGCGAGCTACCAGTTCGACGTGATTTCGGGGCTGCGCTACGAGATCGACCTGAGCCAGCCGCCCCGCTACGCCGCCGACGGGCGTTGCATCGCGCCCAGCGCGACGCGCATTCGCAACCTCACCCATGCGGGCCGCCCCATCGCCCCGGACGATCGCTTCGTCTTGCTGAGCAATGATTTCCGGCTCTCGGGTGGCAACGGCTTCCAACTCCGAGGGCGACCGATCGGACTTGATCCAGAACCGGTTCTGGTTCGCGAGCTCCTGCAACGCGAAATTCGGGGCGCGACACCCGCCCTAGAAATCGAGGCCGAGCCGATATGGCGCTTCGCGCCGATGCCGGGCACGCGCGTCATCTGCCTTACAGGGCCGGGCGCGCAGGCCCATCTGCACGAGCTTGCGGCCCACGGGGTGCGTGCCACCCCCCTGCCTCTCGATACTGACGGTTTCCTGCCACTGCAGATCGCTCTGTGACGCCGCAACGCGGCGCCCAATTTTCTTGCAATAGCAAAACTCACCGCCCAAAACTTAATCACACAACCGTGAGCCCGCGCTCCGAGCCCGCGCCGTGTCCGGTTTCGATTTACCCTCCGGCGCGCGTGGAGAGGATCGGGCTCGACATCCGATCAGATCAGTGAGGGACACCATGCTGCATATCAAACCGGGCCTCTTCGCGGCCCTCGCGCTCGGCCTCTCGGCCACGTTCGCGCAAGCTGAAACCAAGATGCCTTTCGCGCTCGACTGGAAATTCGAAGGCCCCTCGGCGCCCTACTTCCTCGCCGTTGACGAAGGCTTCTACGGCAATGCCGGGCTCGACGTGGAGATTGCCGAAGGCAAGGGCTCGCTCGACGCGATCCCGAAAGTCGCGACCGGCGCTTATCCGGTTGGCTTTGCCGATATCAACTCGCTGATGAAATTCCTCGACCAGAACCCCGGCGCGCCGGTCACGGCGGTGATGATGGTCTATGACAAGCCGCCTTTCGCCGTCGTGGGCCGCAAGTCGCTGGGTGTGAACGAGCCCAAGGATCTCGAAGGCAAGGTGTTGGGGGCCCCGCCGCCGGACGGCGCCTGGGCGCAATTCCCGATCTTCGCCAAGGAAACCGGCCTCGACATGGACAAGATCAAGGTTGAGCCCGTCGGCTTCCCGACCCGCGAGCCGATGCTGGCCGAAGGCAAGGTCTATGCGGTCACCGGCTTCTCCTTCTCCTCGACGCTCAACCTCAAGCGCCTCGGCGTGGCGATGGACGACCAGTCGGTGCTCTTGATGGCCGATTACGGCGTGGCGCTTTACGGCAACGCGATCATCGTGAACACCGATTACGCAAAAGCCCATCCCGAAGAGATCACCGGCTTCATCAAGGCCACCGCCGAGGGCTGGAAAGCCGCAATCGCCGATCCGGGCAAGGCCGTGGATTCGCTCATCAAGCGCAACCCGGCCGCCGACAAGGCGCTGGAGACCGAGCGCCTGCAGATGGCGATCGACGCGAACGTGCTGACCGATTACGTCAAGGCCAACGGCATGGGCGGGATCGACACGGACCGCATGGCCACCGCGATCGAGCAGACGAAAACCGTCTACGAGTTCCAGAACGCGCCCGACGCGGCCGCTTATTTCGACAGCGAATACCTGCCCGACGCGGGGGATCTGAAGATCGACTGATCCTTCCTCTTGGGGGCGGATCTCCTCCCGTATCGTCCGCCCCCTCTTTTTCTTTCTCTTCCCGGCCCCTCATGGAAAACCTCATCGACATTCGCGGCGTCACCCACGCCTACAAGACCAAGCATGGGCCGCTGCCGGTGCTCGACAATCTCGACATCCAGGTGCCGCAGGGCGAGTTCTGCGCGGTGGTCGGCCCCTCGGGCTGCGGCAAGTCCACGCTGACGCGGCTCGTCGCCGGGCTGATGAAACCCGATCAGGGCGAAGTCTGGTTGCATGGCGAGAAGGTCAGCTCCCCGCGCAAGACCGTCGGCATGGCCTTCCAGAACCCGGTGATGCTGGAATGGCGCTCGATCATCGACAACGTGATCCTGCCGCTCGAGATCGTCGCCCCCTCGATGTCCAAGGCCGAGAAATACGCCCGCGCCGAACACCTGCTCGAGATGGTCGGCCTCAAGGGGTTCGGCAACAAGCGCCCCTCTGAACTGTCGGGCGGCATGCGTCAGCGCGCCTCGCTGTGCCGCGCCATCGTGCACAAACCGGACGTGCTGATCATGGATGAACCCTTCGGCGCGCTCGACAATTTCACCCGCGAGGACCTGTGGCAGACGATGCGCGACCTGCGCGCGGCCGAGCCCTTCACCGCCGTTCTCATCACCCACGACCTGCGCGAGAGCGTGTTCCTCGGCGATCAGGTTATCGTGATGTCAGGCCGCCCCGCCCATACACAATATGTGCTGGATGTGGACCTGCCCGCAGATCGTACGATCGACATTCTCTACGAGCCGAAAGCCGTCGACATGCTGCACCTGCTGCGCGACCAGATCCGGATCGCCCAGGGCCGCGACGGGGAGGTGCACTGATGGACTTCAAGAAAATCCTCACCCCGATCCTGTCGATCCTCGCCTTCCTCGCGCTCTGGGAGTTCATCGTTTGGGTCAATGGCTGGCCGAATTACGTGATGGCCTCGCCCTCGGACCTGCCCGCCGCCTATATCCGCTACTGGCAGCTGTTCCTGATCGACAGCTGGCAGACGCTCTGGCGCACCGTCGCGGGGCTCGCGCTGGCCATCGTCTTCGGCACGTTCCTCGGCATGGTGATGGGCTTTTCCAAGACCGCCCGCGACGCGCTCTACCCGCTGCTGGTGGGCTTCAACGCGATCCCGAAGGCGACCGTGGTGCCGGTTCTGGCGCTCCTTTTCATCGGCGCGCATGACTTCAACACGGTCCTGATGGCCTTCATGATCTCTTTCTTCCCGATCGCGGTGTCGGTGGGGATTGGCCTGTCGACGCTCGAGCCCGAATATCGCGACATCCTCGGCGCGCTCGGCGCGTCGAAATTCACCATCTTCCGCAAGATCGCCCTGCCGAAGACGCTTCCCGAATTCTTCGGCGCGCTGAAGGTCTCGGTGACGCTGGCCTTCATCGGCACCAACCTCGTCGAGATCATCTCGCCACACGGAAAAGGCCTCGGCGCGCTGTTTCTCTCGGGCCAGACCAACGGGGATTACCCGCTGATGTTCGCGGTCCTCATCGCCTTGGCCTTCCTCGGCATCCTTCTTTATTACGCCGTCGTCGCGCTGGAGAAGATCTTCGCCGGCTGGGCCGAGCGGCAACCGGGCTGAGGGGGCGCTGCCCCCTCTGGCTTTGCCATTCACCCCCGGGATATTTGAGCCAAGAGGAAGAAACCGGTCTTCATCTGGCCGAAAACACTCCCGGGGGAGGTGCGGCACGCACCGGGGGCAGAGCCCCATCCACGCTCCGCGCTTGCGAATCTGGTTCGGGTTTCCTATATCGCCTCTCGAGAGGTTGGCGCGGGCGAGCGCCTCGCCAACCCGGTCAGGTCCGGAAGGAAGCAGCCGCAACGAGCCCCGCTTGGGTCGCTGTCCAGCCTCTCACCTTATCTCCCCGAAATTGCGCCGCGTCACCATGCCAGCTTGTGAGCGCTCGCCTCTTCGCTAATCTTCGCGTCAAATGGGAGGATTTGCCATGTTCCGTATCGCTTTGGCCGCTCTGGCCTTTCTGCCTGCGCCGCTCTTCGCGGGCACGCTCACCACGGTCGAGGTCGCGCCGAATACCTATGCCATCGAAGGCCCGTTCGGGCAGCGCGACGCCGAGAACCTCGGCAACAACGCAACCTTCGGGCTGATCGTGACGGAGGAGGGCGCGGTTCTGGTCGATGCGGGGGGCTCCTACAAGGGGGCAGCGGCGCTTGACGCGGTGATCGGCACGCTCACCGATCAGCCGGTGAAATACGTCATCGACACCGGCGGGCAGGATCATCGCTGGCTCGGCAATGGCTACTGGAAAGAGCATGGGGCCGAGATCATCACTTCGGAGGACGCGCTCGCCGATCAGAAGGCCCGCGTCTCGATGGAGCTGACGATGCTCGACGCGCTGCTGGGCAAGGAGGCGCTTGCGGGAACTGAGCCGGTCTATGCCGGAACCACTTTCGACGAGAGCTATACGCTGACCCTTGGCGGGCGCGAGATCGCGATCACCCATCCCGGCCCCGCCCATACGCCCGGCGACAGTTTCGTCTGGCTGCCTGCGGAGAAGGTGATGTTCACCGGCGATATCGTCTTCGTCGGCCGTATCCTTGGCGTGCTCGACATGTCCTCGTCGAAAGGCTGGGTCGAGGCGTTCGAAGCCATGGCCGCGCATGAGCCCGCCCATGTCGTGCCCGGTCACGGCCCAGCCACCGATCTCGCCACAGCCACCCGCGACACCTATGATTACCTGACCAATCTGCGTGCCCGGATGGCCGAGTATATCGACGGCGGCGGCGATATCATCGGCTCGGTCGATGTGGACCAGTCGCAATTCGAATACCTTCAGGATTTCGACACCCTCGCCAAGAGAAATGCGCAGGCTGTGTTCAGCCAGATGGAATGGGAATGAGCCGGGTGGACGCCGGAGGCGCGGGAGCCTAATCTGGCGCCTGCGCAAGACACCGGAGCCCCGATGACCGACACCCAATACCAGGTTCTCGCCCGCAAATACCGCCCCGCCACCTTTGCCGACCTGATCGGTCAGGATGCCATGGTGCGCACGTTGAAGAACGCCTTCGCCGCCGACCGGATCGCGCAGGCCTTCATCATGACGGGGATTCGCGGCACGGGGAAAACGACCACGGCGCGGATCATCGCGAAGGGGCTCAATTGCGTGGGCCCCGATGGTCAGGGCAACCCCACCACCGAGCCCTGCCTGCAATGCGAGCATTGCAAGGCCATCGCCGAGGGCCGCCATGTCGACGTGATGGAGATGGACGCCGCCTCGCGCACGGGCGTCGGCGATATCCGCGAGATCATCGAGTCTGTGCATTACCGGGCGGCCTCGGCGCGCTACAAGGTCTATATCATCGACGAGGTTCACATGCTCTCCACGAGCGCGTTCAACGCGCTTCTGAAGACGCTGGAGGAACCGCCCGCCCATGTGAAATTCATCTTCGCCACGACCGAGATCCGCAAGGTCCCGGTGACGGTGCTCAGCCGCTGCCAGCGCTTCGATCTGAAGCGGATCGAGCCCGAGGTGATGATCGACCATCTCAAACGGATCGCGGAAAAGGAAAACGCGCAGATCGCGCATGACGCGCTGGCGCTGATCACCCGTGCGGCAGAAGGCTCGGTGCGCGATGCGATGTCGCTGCTCGATCAGGCCATTGCCCACGGTGCAGGCGAGACCACGGCCGAGCAGGTCCGCGCGATGCTGGGCCTTGCCGATCGCGGCCGGGTGCTCGATCTTTTCGACATGATCCTGCACGGGCAGGCCGCCGAGGCTCTGACGGAACTCGCCGCGCAATATGCCGACGGGGCCGACCCGATGGCGATCCTGCGCGATCTGGCCGAGATCACGCATTGGGTCTCGGTGATCAAGGTGACGCCCGAAGCCGCCGAAGATCCGACCGTCCCCCCCGAGGAGCGCAATCGCGGCCAGGAGATGGCCGCCGCCCTGCCGATGCGGGTCCTGTCGCGGCTCTGGCAGATGCTCCTGAAGGCGCTGGAAGAGGTCGCGGGGGCACCCAATGCGATGATGGCGACCGAGATGGCGGTGATCCGCATGACCCATGTGGCCGACCTGCCCGACCCTGAAACGCTGATCAAGAAGATCCAGCAGGGCAGCGCGCAGACGCAAGCTGCGGGCCGTGGCCCCGCGCCCTCGACCGGCCCTGTCCATGGCGCGACGCTGCGCGCCCGGCGCGCCGGTGGCGGCGCGGTCGCCGCCGCAGCCCCTGCCCCGCAGCACGACCCGATGGCCGATGCGCTCGCGCGCTTTGCCAGCTTCGACGACGTGGTCGACCTGATCGCCCGGATGCGCGACATGACCCTGCTGCTCGAGGTCGAGAGCAACCTGCGCCTCGTGAGCTACCGCCCCGGCCGGATCGAGTTCGAACCGACCCCGCGGGCCTCGCGCGATCTCGCCGCGACCCTTTCGGCACGGCTGCAAGGCTGGACCGGCGCGCGCTGGGGGGTCTCCGTGGTCTCCGAAGGCGGCGCGCCCACCATAGCCGAGGTGAAAGCCGCCGAGATGGCCAAGGCGCAATCCGAGGCGATGGCGAACCCGCTCGTCGCCGCGATCTTCGAAGCCTTCCCGCAAGCGCAATTCGACGAGATTGCAACCGCCGAGGACCTGGCCGCCGAGATCGAGACCGAGGCACTGCCCGAGGTCGAGGATGAATGGGATCCCTTCGAGGAAGGGTGAAGCCGCTCCCTGCGGCTCGGGCGACCAGCCCGGACCGCTCCCGACCGGCCTCCGGAAAGGCTCATTCGCAAGAAAACGCGGGTACGCGCGCCTTCACGACAAAGCGCCAGACCACATCTAACAGCCATGCACCCCAGAGGATCGGGCGAGAAGCATACGGACTTCGCCAATCGTTTTCCCGCCTTCTCCCTTGTCCGTCCCCGCGCCGATGCGTATCTCTGGACCCAAGCCAAACGTGACGGAGTGAGCGATGTTCAAGGGATTGGGCGCCATGGGCGACATGGCCAAGATGATGAAGGCCGCCAAGGAAATGCAGGAGAAGATGGGCCAGCTCCAGGAGGAGCTGAAATCCATCGTGGTCATCGGCGAGGCCGGGGCCGGCCTCGTGCAGGCGCGCGCTACCGCCAAGGGTGAGCTGACCGGCCTCTCCATCGACCCCTCGATCCTTCAGGCCTCGGAAAAGGAAGTCGTCGAGGATCTGATCCTCGCCGCGATCAAGGACACGCAGGCCAAGGCGAAGATCCGCGAGCAGGAAGAACAAAAGCGCCTCCTGCGCGAGCTCGGCCTGCCCGAGAACATGGACCTGCCGGTCTGAGATGACGGGCGGGCGCGACGAGATCGAGGCGCTGATCGCCCTGATGGCGCGGCTGCCGGGGCTCGGGCCCCGCTCGGCGCGCCGGGCGGTGCTGCACCTGATTTCGAAACGCGCCCAGTTGATGGGACCCTTGGCCGAATCCATGGCCGGGGTCGCCCGCACGGCGCGTGAATGCGCGCGCTGCGGCAATATCTCGACCTCCGCCATCTGCGACATCTGCGAAGACGAGCGCCGTGCCACGGGCGAGATCTGCGTGATCGAAGACGTGGCCGATCTCTGGGCGATGGAACGCGGCCACGCCTTCAAGGGTCGCTACCATGTGCTGGGCGGCACGCTTTCCGCGCTCGACGCGATCGGGCCCGAAGACCTGCGCATCCCCGATCTTTTGGAACGGGTCGCGGCCGAGGGGATCTCGGAAGTGATCCTCGCGCTCAACGCGACCGTCGAAGGCCAGACGACCGCTCATTACATCGCCGAAGCGCTCGAGGGGCGCGGCGTCACGGTCACCAGCCTCGCGCAAGGCGTGCCGATCGGGGGCGAGCTCGACTATCTCGACGATGGCACGATCCAGGCAGCCCTTCGCGCCCGCAAGGCGTTCTGAACGCCTCCTTCCTCTTGGCTGAAATATCCCCGCCGGAGGCTCCTGCCCCGGCCTGCTCGCATTATCGTCAGGCAGGAGCTTGCCGGGTTGCGGCTGCCCACCATTGAACCCGCGCGCGGCCCTCGCTATCAGGGATGAAACCCCAACGAGAGATGAGAACTTCGAGCCGATGATCCGCCTCTATCATGTCGCCCTCTCCCCGTTCTGCCGCAAGGTCCGCCTGACGCTGGCCGAGAAAAAGCTCGAAGTCGAACTCGTCGAGGAGCGCTACTGGGAGCAGCAGCCCGATTTCCTGCGCCGCAACCCGGCGGGCAAGGTGCCGGTGCTGAAGATGGACGGGATGGTCATGGCCGAGAGCCAGGCGATCTGCGAATATATCGAGGAAACCCACCCCGAGGCCCCGCTGATGCCGCGCGATCCCGCCGCGCGCTACGAAGTGCGCCGTCTTTGCGCCTGGTTCGACGACAAGTTCAACGACGAGGTTACCGCGAAGGTGATGGGCGAGCGGGTCTGGAAGAAGGTCCGCAAGGAAGGCTATCCCGACAGCAAGACCGTGAAGGCGGGGCTTTCGGCGATCAAGTATCACCTCGACTACATGGGCTGGCTGCTCGATCAGCGCCGCTGGCTCGCAGGCGATGTGATGACGCTCGCCGATTTCGCCGCCGCCGCGCATCTGAGCTGCCTCGACTATATTTCGGATGTGGACTGGAACCGGCAGGAGGCGGTGAAGGACTGGTATGCGAAGATCAAGTCGCGTCCGGCCTTCCGTTCGCTTCTGGCCGATCAACTGCCGGGCATGCCGCCCGCGCCGCAATATGCGGAGCTGGATTTCTGAGATCCGGCGTCGAGGGGCGCTGCCCCGCTCCCTGCGGGAGCCCCCGGGATATTTTCGCCAAGAGGAAGAGGCCGCCGTGGACGATCTGAAGACACGGTTGGTCGCGAGGGCCCTCGAAGAAGGGTTCTCGAAGGCGCGGGTGACCACGCCCGATGCGATCCCGCAGGCCGCCGAGCGGTTGGAAGCCTTTGTGGATGCCGGGATGCATGGTCAGATGGGGTGGATGGAGGAGCGCCGGAACTGGCGTGGCAATCCGGCGGCGCTCTGGCCCGAGGCGCGCTCGGTCGTGATGCTGGCCGAGGCCTATACGCCGGATTACGACCCGCTGGACTTGCTGGCGAGGCGCGACCGTGGCGTGATCTCGGCCTATGCGCAGGGCAAGGACTATCATGATCTGGTGAAGAAGCGACTCAAGCGGGTCGGGCGTTGGCTGCTCGATCAGGTCGAGGGCGAGGAGATCAAGGTCTTCGTGGATACCGCGCCGGTGATGGAGAAGCCCTTGGGACAGGCGGCGGGACTTGGCTGGCAGGGCAAGCACACGAACCTTCTGGCGCGCGATCTGGGGAGCTGGTTTTTTCTCGGTGCGATCTTCACCACCGTCGAACTGCCGCCCGACACGCCTGAGATCAGCCATTGCGGGTCCTGCACGGCCTGCCTCGACATCTGCCCGACCGACGCCTTCCCCGCGCCCTATCAACTCGATGCGCGGCGCTGCATCTCCTACCTGACGATCGAGCACAAGGGGCAGATTGCGCCGGAGCTTCGCGCGAAACTCGGCAACCGGATCTATGGCTGCGACGATTGCCTGGCGGCCTGCCCGTGGAACAAGTTCGCCGCCGAAGCGCGGGAGTTGCGCTATCACGGGGGCGTCGGCGCGCCGCCGCTGGCGGAGCTCGCGGCCCTTGACGATATGGCGTTCCGGGCACGTTTCGCGGGCTCGCCGATCAAGCGGATCGGGCGGGATCGGTTCTTGCGCAATGTGCTTTATGCGATCGGAAATTCCGGCGATCCGACGCTGCGCGACGCGGCCCGCCCCCATCAGAACGACCCCGACCCGGTGGTGGCCGAAGCGGCCGCCTGGGCCCTGATGCGACTGGCGTAAAATCGCGATTGCAAGCCAGGCGCGCCGCGCTAGCTTGGCGGGCATGACCAGTTCTGCGCTTCCCACACCCTCGCCGATGACCGGCATCAGCCTCAAGCTCGGGGCCGTCATCGGTTTCGTGGTGATGCAGGCGATGATCAAGGCCGTGGCCTCGGAGGTGCCTCCGGGCGAAGCGGTCTTCTTCCGGTCGTTCATCGGGATTCTCCCGATCCTGATCTGGCTGGCCTGGCGACACGAGCTGGGACAAGGGCTGCGCGTGGCCAAGCCGATCAATCACGTGATGCGCGGGGTGATCGGGACGACGGCTATGGGCCTGGGCTTTGCCTCGCTTGCCTTCCTTCCCCTGCCCGAAGCGACCGCGCTCGGCTATGCGGCCCCGCTTCTCACCGTGGTCTTCGCGGCGCTCTTGCTGAAGGAAACGGTGCGCGTTTTCCGGATTTCGGCGGTGGGGCTCGGGCTTCTGGGCGTGCTGATCGTGCTCTGGCCCAAACTGGGCGGCGAGGGGCCCGATGCCGGGGCCGAAGCGTTCGGCGCGGCGCTGGCATTGTCCGGGGCCACCTGCGCGGCGCTGGCACAGATCCAGATCCGGCGCATGGTCGGGACCGAGCGTGCCTCGGCCATCGTGTTCTGGTTCTCGGCCACCGCGAGCGTGCTGTCGCTTCTCTCCCTGCCCTTCGGCTGGGTGATGCCCGGACCACGTGAGGCGGCGCTTTTGATCGGGGCGGGGCTGCTGGGCGGGACGGCGCAGATTCTGCTCACCTCGGCCTATCGCTTTGCGGATGCCTCGGTCGTGGCCCCCTTCGATTACGCCTCGATGATCTTCGCGCTGGCGATCGGTTATTCGGTCTTCGACGAGATCCCGACGGCGGCGACGCTTTGGGGGGCCGCGCTGATCATCGCGGCGGGGATTGCGATTATCCTGCGCGAGCATTGGCTTGGACTGGAACGACGCCGAGCGCGCAAGGCTGGCACACCCCAAGGTTGAGCCGCTTTCCGCCTGCGACGAAAAAACGTCGCCCCAAGCATCCCCGACTCATTACAAATCTGTTATAAACACGGCGTAGCGATGAAGAGAGGAGGAAGATCCATGTCCCGTCACATCATCGACCACGCCAAGCCGAATTCCGACGGTTCGCGTCTCAAGCGGTTCCTCGAACTGCAGCGGCGTGAGGGCATCCATCCCGCGATCAAAGAGCTCAGCAAACGCGAGCAGCCCGTCAACGGTGCGCGCATGAAGCAGTTCCTCAAGATCGAGCGGGCCGAAGCGACCTGAGCACCGCGCGACAGGGCCTTCTGCGGAAGACCGGCCTAGCAAAAAGGGCGCACCCGATCCGGTGCGCCCTTTTCCGTTTGTCTGGCGTTGAGGCGCGTCAGGCGCGCACGAGTTTCTCGTAGGTTTCGGCGATATCGCGGGTGAGCGCACCGACCTCGAAGTTGAACTCGCGGATCTGGCTCACGGGCGTGACCTCGGCGGCGGTCCCGGTCAGCCAGCACTGTTCGAACTCGGCCAGTTCGGTCGGCTCGATCAGGCGTTCATGAACGGTGACGCCCTTCTCCTTGAGCAGCCCGATCACGGTCTGGCGGGTGATGCCGTTGAGGAACACGTCGGCCTTGGGCGTATGCACTTCGCCATCTTTCACGAAGAAGATGTTCGCGCCGGTCGCCTCGGCCACGTAGCCGCGCCAATCCATGAAGAGCGCGTCCGAATAGCCACGATCCTCGGCCGCGTGCTTGGACATGGTGCAGATCATGTAGAGACCGGCGGCTTTCGCCTCGGCCGGGATCGTGCGCGGGTCGGGGCGGCGCCATTTCGCGATGTCGAGCTTGGCGCCCTTCATCTTCGCGTCACCGTAGTAGTTGCCCCATTCCCAGCCGGCCACGGCCAGACGGACCGGGTTCTTGCGCGCCGAGACACCCATGTCCTCGCCCGCACCGCGCCATGCCACCGCGCGCACATAGGCGTCAGTCCAGCCATTGGCCTTGAGCATGTCGTATTTCGCCTTTTCGATCTCTTCGACCGAATAGGGGATCTCCATGTCGAGCAGGTTGGCGGACTTGCGCAGGCGCTCGGAATGCTCGACGCCTTTGAAGATCTTGCCATTGTAGCAACGCTCGCCCTCGAATACCGAGGAGGCATAATGCAGCGCGTGGGTCAGAATGTGGACATTGGCGTCGCGCCATTCCACCAGTTTGCCATCCATCCAGATCTTGCCATCACGATCCTCATACGACCCGGCCATCATACCCTCCTTGCGGCTATGCCGATTTACGAATATTGCGCAATATTAGTCCGGTTCGGACATATTCTTGCGCGAAAACTGTCGCTCGGTAACAGTTGAGTCTTGGAAAGTCAACAAGGCTGACATAAAGTCACGCAAAAGAGAGGGAGAGAGATGGCCGAAAGCGGAAGCCCCGGGGGCGAAACCCTTCTGTTTCTGACCGACGAGCAACTGCGCAAGGGAATCGAGGCGATGTTCTTCGCCTATCGCGCCTTTACCGCGGATCCCGACCGGCTTCTCGAGGAACACGGCTATGGCCGCGCTCATCACCGGGCGCTGCACTTCATCAACCGCCAGCCGGGCCTGACCGTGACCACGCTGCTCGCGGTGCTGGGCGTGACCAAGCAATCGCTCAACCGGGTGCTGCGCACCCTGATCGAGGACGGGCTCGTCGAAAGCCGGGTCGGCAAACGCGACAAGCGCGAACGCCGGCTGCATCTCACCGAAGAGGGCGAGGCGCTGGAGCGGGCGCTCTCGGAGGCCCAGCGTGGTCGGATGCGCGCCGCCTATCGCGCGGCGGGGCCGCAGGCGGTGGCTGGCTTCCGGCAGGTTCTCGAGGCAATGATGGGGCCGGACCTGCACAAGCTCTACCAGATGATGAAAGACGAGTGATGCCCTACTCCGCCGATCCTCACCTGCTCATAATCGATGACGACGAGCGCATCCGCACACTGCTGAAAAGCTTCTTGCAGCGCAACGGCTTTCTGGTGACGGCCGCGCGCGATGCCGCGCATGCGCGAGCGCTTCTGGCGGGGCTTGAGTTCAGCCTGATCGTGATGGATGTGATGATGCCCGGCGAGGACGGCCTGAGCCTGACGCGCGACCTGCGCAGGACCATCGCGACACCGATCCTGCTGCTGACCGCGCGCGGCGAGACCCGCGACCGGATCGAGGGGCTCGAGGCGGGCGCGGATGACTACCTGCCCAAGCCGTTCGAGCCCAAGGAGCTCTTGCTGCGGATCAACGCGATCCTGCGCCGCGTGCCGCAAGAGGCCGAGACGGGGCCGAAATTCCTCTCGCTGGGCCCGCTGAAATACGATCAGGACCGGGGCGAGCTCTGGGACGGCGAAACCCCGGTGAAATTGACCGCGACCGAGGTTCAGCTGATGAAAATCTTCGCCTCCCATGCCGGAGAGGTCGTCAGCCGAACCGCATTGATCGAAGAGCTCGGGCGCGAACGCACGGCCAGCGAGGATGGCGCGGGCGGCGACCGCGCCGTCGACGTGCAGATCACCCGCCTGCGCCGCAAGATCGAGCGCGATCCACGCGAGCCGCGCTACCTTCAGACCGTACGCGGGCTGGGCTATATGCTTGCGCCGGACTAAGTTTTCGGCAGCGCCCCCCCCAAAGATGTGAAATCGCTGTATGATTTCACAAGATTGATTCGTTTTGTCGCAGAGCGCAAAGGTCGCAGACCGGACCGCTCAAGGCAGTTGGTGCTCGCAGTCGCCTATTCACTCGAATGACCCGGCGTGACGTGTTGCAAGAGCGTCATTTACCTTGGTTGAGCCGACGTTGAGACCGAATGACTTCTGGACTGACAAATTCGTGATTGCTATGAGAGCGGCCATGTTGGGCGGCACTTCGCACGTGCCCCGGCACGTCACTATCGGCCCATCCCACGGGCCCGGGAAGGAGAGACAACGTGTCCCACGCAGATAATAACGCAGGCTCCCGGAGGGATTTCCTCTACTACGCCACCGCCGGCACCGGCGCGGTCGTCACCGGGGCGGCCGTTTGGCCGCTGGTGAACCAGATGAACGCCTCTGCCGACGTCAAGGCGCTCTCGTCGATCTTTGTGGACGTTTCGGGCGTCGAGACCGGCACCCAGCTCACGGTGAAATGGCGCGGCAAGCCCGTCTTCATCCGCCGCCGGACCGAAGAAGAGATCAACATGGCGCGTGAAGTCCCGCTCGACGAGCTGACGGACCGTTCCGCCGAGAACGCCAACAAACCGGGCGCGGATGCCTCCGACGAGAACCGCGCGCTCGACGAGGCCGGCGAGTGGCTGGTGATGATCGGCGTGTGCACCCACCTGGGCTGCGTGCCGATCGGCAATGGCTCGGGCGACTACCATGGCTGGTTCTGCCCCTGCCACGGCTCGCATTACGACACTGCCGGGCGGATCCGCAAAGGTCCCGCACCGCGCAACCTCGATATCCCGGTGGCGCAGTTCACCGACGAAACCACGATCCTGCTGGGCTGAGGAGGCACTGAGATGTCGGGCATTCCCCACGACCATTACAAGCCCAAGACGGGCGCCGAGAAATGGGTGCATTCGCGCCTTCCGATCATCGGGCTGATCTATGACACGATCATGATCCCCACCCCCAAGAACCTGAACTGGTGGTGGATCTGGGGTATCGTGCTGGCTTTCTGCCTGGTGCTGCAAATCGTCACCGGCATCGTCCTGGTGATGCATTACACCCCGCATGTCGACCTGGCCTTCGCCTCGGTCGAGCACATCATGCGTGACGTGAATGGCGGCTACGCGCTGCGTTACATCCACGCGAACGGCGCCTCGCTGTTCTTCCTCGCCGTCTATATCCACATCTTCCGCGGCCTGTATTACGGCTCCTACAAGGCGCCCCGCGAGATCACCTGGATCGTCGGCATGATCATCTACCTGTGCATGATGGGCACGGCGTTCATGGGCTACGTGCTGCCCTGGGGCCAGATGTCCTTCTGGGGCGCGACCGTGATCACCGGCCTGTTCGGCGCGATCCCGGGCATCGGTCCGGACATCCAGGCCTGGCTGCTCGGCGGCCCGGCGGTGGACAACGCGACGCTGAACCGCTTCTTCTCGCTGCACTACCTGCTGCCCTTCGTGATCGCCGCGCTGGTCGTGGTCCACATCTGGGCCTTCCACACCACCGGCAACAACAACCCGACCGGCGTTGACGTCCGCAAGGGCTCGAAGGCGGAAGCCGAGAAGGACACCCTGCCCTTCTGGCCCTACTTCGTGATCAAGGACCTGTTCGCGCTGGCCGTCGTGCTGCTGATCTTCGCCGCGGTCGTGGGCTTCATGCCGAACTATCTCGGCCACCCCGACAACTACATCGAGGCGAACCCGCTGGCGACGCCTGCGCATATCGTGCCCGAATGGTACTTCCTGCCCTTCTACGCGATCCTGCGCGCCTTCACCGCCGATGTCTGGGTCGTGATGCTCGTGAACTGGATCACCTTCGGCATCGTCGACGCGAAGTTCTTCGGCGTGCTCGCGATGTTCGGTGCGATCATCGTGATGGCGCTGGCACCGTGGCTCGACACCTCCAAAGTGCGTTCGGGCGCCTATCGCCCGATGTTCAAATGGTGGTTCTGGCTGCTCGCGATCGACTTCGTGGTGCTGATGTGGGTGGGCGCGATGCCGACCGACGGGATCTACCCCTACATCTCGCTGATCGGCGCGACCTACTGGTTCGTCTACTTCCTGGTCATCCTGCCGCTGCTGGGCCTGATCGAGAAGCCGGCGCCGTTGCCCGCGACGATCGAAGAAGACTTCAATCATCACTACGACATCAAACCGGCCGAGTGAGTAAGGAAGAGGGACGCAAAATGAAAAATCTTCTGATCTCCGCCATTTCGGCACTGGCCATCGGCACCGGCTTCTTCGCCGGTCCCGCTCTGGCCGCGGGCGGTGGCGAAAGCCATGTCGAGAATATCGACTTCTCTTTCGAGGGCCCCTTCGGAACCTTCGACCAGCAGCAGCTGCGTCGCGGCTTCCAGGTCTACCGGGAGGTCTGCTCGGCCTGCCACGGCATGAAGTTCGTGCCCTTCCGCACGCTGGCCGATGAAGGCGGCCCGATGATGGACCCGGCTTGGGTTCGTGCCTACGCCGCCGAGTTCGACATGGTCGACAAGGAAACCGGCGAGGACCGTCCCGGCAAGGAAACCGACCACTTCCCGAAAGTGACCGGCGAGGGCATGGGCCCGGACCTGTCGCTGATGGCGAAGGCGCGGGCGGGCTTCCACGGCCCCTACGGCCTCGGCCTCAACCAGCTCTTCCGCGGCATGGGCGGCCCCGAGTACATCTTCTCGATCCTGACCGGCTATACCGGCGAGGAAAAGGAAGAGGCGGGCTCGATCTTCTACGGAAACCACACCTTCGCGGGTGGCTGGATCGCGATGCCGCCTCCGCTTTCGGAAGACCTCATCGAGTATGAGGACGGCACCCCCGCGACCGTCGAGCAGATGGCGCAGGACGTTGCGGCCTTCCTGATGTGGACCGCGGAACCCAAGCTCGAGGCGCGCAAGCGCTGGGGCTTCGTGGCCGTGATCATGCTCGTGCTGCTCAGCTCGCTTCTCTACCTGACGAACAAGAAGCTCTGGGCCCCGCACAAGGGCAAACATGTCGATCTGTGATCGCTGCTAAATCGAGATGAGAGACGCCCCCTCGGACACGAGGGGGCGTTTTTCGTTGGAATACTGCAGGTCGCCGCCGCCTCGCCAAGCGATCCGCACCACGAACGGTTGCCAAGCAAGGGGCAGCGCCTTACCTCACAGGGGACAACGTCAGGAGAGACAATGCCCGAGCTGCCCGACTTCCCCCACGCCTCGCCCGCCGCCCGCGCGCCACGGCTCTGCGTGCTGATCGACGCTGACAACGTGCCTGCCTCCTACGCCGAGGCGATCTTCGAGGAGATCGCCTCGCTGGGCGAGGCCTCGGTGCGCCGGATCTATGGCGACTGGTCGGCGCAGCGCCTGGCGGGTTGGGCAAAGCGCGTGGCCGAGCTCGGCCTGGTCGCGGACCAGCAATTCGCCAATACCAAGGGCAAGAACGCCTCCGATATCGGCCTCGTCATCGCGGCGATGGATTTCCTGCATTCCGGCCTCTTCGACGGGTTCGTGCTGGTCTCCTCCGACAGCGATTTCACCCGGCTCGCCGCGCGCATCCGCGAGCAGGGTCTCGATGTCTACGGCATCGGCGAGCAGAAAACCCCCGAGGCCTTCCGCAAGGCCTGCAAACGCTTCATCTATGTCGAGAACCTCGGCAATGGCGAGACGCCCGGCCCCAGCGCGAAACCCAGCCCCGGTAAAGGCAGCGCACCGAAATCCACCGGCGGCAAGCAGGAGCCGAAAGAGGCGATCCCGATCATCACCAACGCGATGAAGGCGATCGGCCTGGAAGAGGAATGGTATTCGCTCGGCCAGCTCGGCCAGTTCATCACCCAGGCGAACCCGGATTTCGACACCCGCACCTATGGCAGCGCGAAACTCTCGGACCTGCTGATCAAGACGGGTCGGTTCCAGCTCCAGCGCGGCGAAGGCAATCAGTGGATGGTGCGCGACCTGGCCTGACCAGCCCCGCGCGCCCTCAGCCTTTTGTGCCGTAGCGCGCGAGGAACATCTCGACCGCGCCCTTGATCACGCGCTCCTTGTCGAGAGAGGAGCAAGAGCCCATCCCGAAAAGCAGCTTGGCATGCAGCTCGGCCTTGCACAGCTCTGCGAAAAGATGCGCCGCAAGATCGAGATCGTCGATCTCCAGCTCCCCCCGTGCGACCGCCTGCTCGAGATAGGCGCAGATCTTGTCATGCACGAGCTGCGGGCCCGAGGCATAAAAGGCCCGGCCCAGATCGGGGAAGCGTTCGACCTCGGCCACGCAGAGCCGGTAGATCCCCTGCCCCAGATCGGAGGCCATGAAATCGATGATCTGCTCGGCCGCCAGAGGCAGCACCACTTCGGGCGGCTGGCTGAAATCGATCGTCTCGCTCGCCTGCTCGGCCTGACGCTGGCACTCGGTTCGCGCCACCTCGAGAAACATCAGCCGCTTGTCGGGGAAATAGCTGTAGAGCGTGGCCTTGGAGACGCCCGCCTCCTTCGCGATATCGTCGACCGAGGCACCGTCAAAACCGTCGCGCAGGAAGATCTCGCGCGCGCCTTCAAGCACCTGATCGAATTTGCGTCCGCGATGGATCTGATCTGCGTCGGCCATTCACCTCTCCACTCCCGGGCGAAGCGGCCCGGACCTTCAGAATAAACCGTCCCGTTCAGTCCCTGCAAGGCGGCGCAACGTCACGTCATGCCTGCCATGCGTCAGACCGGCGGGAGGTGGCGCTTTTCGCGCCTTCGAATTGGCAGAAATATCCCGGGGTGAGGCGCGCAAGCGCCGAGGGGCAGCGCCCCTCTCCCTTTACCCGATCGTGCCGCGAATCCCGCCCGTCTGAGCGCGGTCCATCAAGAACTGATCGAGGATCACGCAGGCCATCATCGCCTCGGCCACCGGCACCGCGCGGATACCGACACAAGGGTCGTGGCGGCCCTTGGTGATCACTTCCACCTCTTCGCCCGCGACATTGACCGAGCGGCGGGGCGTCAGGATCGACGAGGTCGGCTTGACCGCGAAGCGCACGAGGATCGGCTGGCCGGTCGTGATCCCTCCGAGGATGCCGCCGGCGTGGTTCGACAGATATTCCACCCCGTTCGGCCCCATCACCATCTCGTCGGCATTGTCGACGCCGGTCAGCGCCGCTGCCGCCATCCCCTCGCCGATCTCGACACCTTTCACCGCGTTGATCGACATCATCGCCGCGGCGAGTTCGGTATCCATCTTCGCATAGATCGGCGCGCCGAGACCCGCCGGGCAGCCTTCCGCCACAACCTCGATCGCGGCGCCCACCGAGTTCTGCCCCTTGCGGATCGCGGCGAGGTAATCGGCCCATTCGTCGACCGCCTCGGCATCGGGAATGAAGAAGGGGTTTTGCAGGATCTGGCTGCGGTCGAAGCGCGCGCGGTTTATATGCTTCGCACCCATCTGGACCATGTAGCCGTAGATCTTCAGATCAGGGACCAGCTGGCGCAGCACCGCCTGCGCCACACCGCCAGCGGCAACACGGGCCGCCGTCTCGCGGGCGCTCGAGCGCCCGCCGCCGCGATAATCGCGCACACCGTATTTCTGGTGGTAGGTGATGTCTGCATGACCGGGGCGGAACTGCCGCGCGATCTCGCCGTAATCCTTAGACCGCTGGTCGGTATTCTCGATCATCAGCTGGATCGTGGTGCCTGTCGTCTTGCCCTCGAACACGCCCGAGAGGATGCGCACCGCATCGGGCTCCTTGCGCTGGGTCGTCTCCTTCGACTGGCCCGGACGGCGGCGGTCGAGGAATTGCTGGATGAACCCCTCGTCGATCTCGATCCCCGGAGGGCAACCATCCACCGTCGCGCCCAGAGCGGGCCCGTGGCTTTCGCCCCAGGTGGTGACGCGAAACAGGTGACCAAATGTGTTGAAGGACATGGGCGCGGCCTCGATCGGGTATGTTTGGCGTCTGCTTTAGCAACCGGGGCGTGGCGAGGCAACGCGGATGGTGGTGCGCAACATAGGAAAGGCGCGCCACGGGGCACCGCCGGGGAGCGCTTGGCGCATGCCCTCTCACCACTCTATCGCACCATGACCTGCCCCGGCGCCCTCGCCTTCATACTTGCACCGCCCTGCGCCTGCCCTTAGTTTGCGCCTCACCTCGGGGTGCCGGCGCAAGGCTGGCTGAGATGCGATCTTCGCGAACCCGTTGAACCTGAACCGGTTAAGACCGGCGGAGGGAAGGTAGCCGGATCCCCCGGCCCCACTCCGCCCGGCAAGCCCAAGGAGTGAGGCATGAAAACCCACCTGATGCTTGCGGGAGCCCTGAGCCTGATCGCCACGATGGCGGCGGCCGAGGACAAGCCCGTGCTCACCGTCTACGCGCCCGACTACTTCACGAGCGAATGGGGCCCCGGCCCCGCGATCGAGAAGGGGTTCGAGGCGATCTGCGACTGCGATCTGAAATTCGTGGCAGGCGATGTGCTGCCGCGCATCCTGCTCGAAGGCGACAAGACCTCGGCCGATATCGCGATTGGTCTCAATACCGACGTGACCGCCAAGGCGCGCGCCACCGGCCTCTTTGCACCGCATAACGAGGATACTTCCGATCTGGCCATGCCGGTCAAATGGGACGATCCGATCTTCCTGCCCTTCGACTGGTCCGAGCTCGCTTTCATCTATGACAAGACGAAGCTGCAAAACCCGCCCAAAAGCTTCGAGGAACTGCTAGACGCTCCGAAAGACGCCTACAAGATCGTCATCGAGGATCCGCGCAGCTCGATCGCGGGCCTGTCGCTGCTGCTCTGGGTGAAGGATATCTACGGCGACCAGGCCGAGGCTGCCTGGGAAAAGATGGCCCCCAAGGTGCTGACCGTGACGCCGGGCTGGTCCGAAGCCTACGGGATGTTCACCGATGGCGAAGCGGACATGGTTATGAGCTACGTCACCTCGCCCGCCTATCACATCATGGCGGAAGAAGATGACAGCAAGGTCGCGGCGATCTTCCCCGAGGGGCATTACTTCTCCCCCGAACTGGTCGCGCAGCTCAAGACCTCGAAGCACCCGGAGCTGGCGCAGAAATTCCTCGATTACGTGCTGAGCCCCGATTTTCAGGGCATGATCGCGACGGCCAACTGGTCCTTCCCGGCGAAGCTGCCGCATGACCAGCTGCCCGAGGTCTTCCAGACCCTGCCGATGCCCGACAAGACGCTCTATCTGGACGAGGACGAGGCTGAGAAACTGCGCGGACCGGCGCTGGAAGAATGGCAGCGCGCCTTCGCGAAATAACGCCTGCGGCCCTGGCGAGCGCGGCTCTGGTCGCGCTCGTTCTGGGCACGCTGGCGGCGGTGGCGATCCGAGCAGGCGGGCTGACCGGGCTGCGCGCAACCGATCTCGCCGCGATCCGCTTCACGCTCTGGCAGGCGGCGCTTTCGGCGCTGATCTCCTGCGTGCTCGCGATCCCGGTCGCGCGCGCGCTTCACCGCCGCCGCTTTCCCGGGCGCGGGGCGCTGATCTCGCTGCTTGGCGCACCCTTCATCCTGCCGGTGATCGTCGCCGTCTTCGGCCTGATCGCGGTTTTCGGGCGGCGCGGGCTGGTCAACGCCATGCTTGCGCCTCTGGGGATCGAGCCGATCACGATCTACGGGGCGCAGGGGGTGATCATCGCCCATGTCTTCTTCAACCTGCCGCTGGCGACGCGGATGATCCTACATGGCTGGCAGGCGATCCCTGCCGAGCGCTTCCGCCTTGCCGCGACGCTTGGCTTCGGCCCGTCCGAGGTCACCCGCCATCTCGAACGCCCGATGTTGCGCTCTGTCCTGCCCGGCGCGTTCCTCGCGATCTTCCTCGTCTGCCTGACCTCTTTCGCGGTGGCACTGACCCTTGGCGGCGGCCCGCGCGCCACCACGGTGGAACTTGCGATCTATCAGGCCTTCCGCTTCGATTTCGACATGGGCCGCGCCGCGAGCCTCGCGCTGGTGCAGGTCGCGATCTCGGTCACGGCGCTGCTGATCGCGGCGCGCGTAACGATGCCCGCGAGCTTCGGCGCGGGCCATGACCGCACAACGCGACCCATCCCGCAACTCGCAGGTGGTGCGGGGCGCACCTCCCTCGACGCGCTCGCGATCGTGCTCGCCGCCGCCTTCCTGCTCGCCCCGATCGGCGCGGTCTTCGCGCGTGGTCTGCCCGCCCTGCCCGAGCTGCCCGCGATGATCTGGCCCGCGACGCTGACCTCACTTGTGATCGCGCTCGCCTCCACCCTCGTCACGCTCATCATCGCCCTGCCGCTGGCGCTGGCCGCCACCCGCCACCGCTGGGCCGAGATCGCGGCGATGCTGCCGATGACGGCCTCGGCGCTGGTGATGGGCACGGGCGCGTTTCTCATTGCGCGGCCCTTCATCAACCCCACGAGCCTCGCCCTGCCGATGGTACTGCTGACGAATGCCGCGCTGTCGATCCCCTTTGCGACCCGCATCCTGATGCCCGAGATCCGCACGCTGCAATCCGACTACGACCGGCTCGCCGCCTCGCTGGGGATGCGCGGGATCGCGCGGCTGCGCCTGCTGACGCTGCCGCGTCTCGCCCGGCCTCTGGGTTTCTCGGCAGGGCTCGCGGCGGCGTTTTCGATGGGTGATCTCGGCGTCATCACGCTTTTCTCCGATGGCCAGACCCGCACGTTGCCGCTGGCGCTGTTCCAGCTGATGGGCTCCTATCGGATGGATCAGGCGGCGGGCGCGGCGACGCTCTTGCTGTCACTTACATTCGCGCTCTTCTGGGCGCTCGACCGCGCAGGACATCATGCTGACTCTCGATAAACTGGCCATCGAACAGGGCGACTTCCGCCTGAGCGCCGATCTTGAGATCGAAACCGGCGCGAGCGTCGCCGTGATCGGCCCGTCGGGCGCGGGCAAATCGACGCTGCTTTCGGTGATCGCCGGATTTCTTGCGCCGAGTGCGGGACGGGTGCTCTGGGACAGTGCAGAGATCACCGGCACTGCGCCGGGAGAACGCCCGCTGTCGATCCTGTTTCAGGATCAGAACCTCTTTCCGCATCTGACGCTTGAAACGAACCTCGCCCTCGGCCTGAACCCGAAAGGCAAAATCGACCGCGCGGCACGCGCGCAGATCGAGGAGGCCCTTGCCCGCGTCGGATTGGAAGGGTTGGGCAAGCGCAAGCCGGGGCAGATCTCGGGGGGACAGCAAAGCCGGGCGGGCCTTGCGCGCGCCCTGCTGCGGGCGCGACCGATGCTGCTGCTCGACGAACCTTTCGCCGCCCTCGGTCCCGCGCTGAAGACGGAGATGCTTGCGCTGGTGGCCGAGATCGCGCGCGAACAGGGAACGACCGTTCTGATGGTCAGTCACGATCCCGAGGACGCGCGCGTGCTCTGCCCGCAAACCGTTCTCGTGGCCGAAGGCAAGGCGCATCCGCCGCAGGACACGACCGCGCTGCTGGCCGATCCGCCGCCAGTGCTGAGAGAATATCTGGGCGAAGGGGCGCGGCCGCGCGATTAGGTCTTGCGGACCCGGATCACCACATCGACGCGGGTGATTTCTGCGCCTTCGGGAGGCTTGGGCACCGAGAGAAGTTTGAGTTCCTCGGCAGGCGCGTCCGACAGGCGGTTGTCATCTTCCCAGAAGAAATGCGGGTGATCGTCCATCCGGGTGTCGAAATAGCTCCGCGATGCATCCACGGCGATCTCATACATCAGCCCCGCCTCGCAAAAGGCCTTGAGGGTGTTGTAGACGGTCGCGAGGGAAACTTTCTCGCCGCGCTCAAGTGCGGAGGCATAAAGGCTCTCGGCAGTGACGTGACGGTTGTTGCCATCGCCCACGAGAAGCGTCGCCAGCGCAAGACGCTGACGGGTCGGGCGCAGCCCGCCCTTGGCGAGCCATTCCTGCCCGCGACGCTGTTCTGTCGAGCTTTTCACAGCCATGTTGGCCCTCCTCGTCATCTTATATGCGACTTTTCGCCTCGGGTTTCAATGGAACCGTTCGGATGCGCCCGCGCCGTTACCCTTGCGCCGCTCAGCCGCGCGGTGATAGAGGGTTTTCAAAAGCACGCCAAAACCGGGAAGGAGCGCCAATGGCAGGGTTTCCGACGAGCTTCGGGAAAGAGGATCTTCTGAAATGCGCACGCGGGGAGCTGTTCGGCCCCGGCAATGCGCAGCTTCCGGCTCCTCCGATGCTGATGATGGATCGCATCACCGAGATCTCGGGCGATGGCGGTCTGCACGGCAAGGGCCATGTGGTCGCCGAGTTCGATATCACCCCCGACCTGTGGTTCTTCGAGTGCCATTTCCCCGGCAACCCGATCATGCCCGGCTGTCTCGGCCTCGATGGCCTGTGGCAGCTCACCGGGTTCAACCTCGGCTGGCGTGGCTGGCAGGGTCGCGGCTATGCGCTCGGCGTGGGCGAAGTGAAGCTCACCGGCATGGTCCGTCCCGATCGTAAAATGCTGACTTACAAGGTCGATTTCACCAAGGCCGTGCAGACCCGCCGGCTGACCATGGGCGTCGCCGACGGGATCGTCGAGGCCGATGGCGAAGTGATCTACCAGGTCAAGGACATGAAGGTCGCTCTCTCCGAGAGCTGACCCCCATTCGAGACAAAGACAGGAGGCCAGCCATGCGCCGCGTCGTCATCACCGGGTTGGGCATCGTCTCGCCCATCGGCAACAATGCCAAAGAAGTCACCGCCAGTCTGAAGGCCGGCAAGTCCGGCATCGTCTTCGCCGAGGACTACGCCGAACGCGGGTTCCGCAGCCAGGTCAAGGGCCAGCCGCAGATCACGCTCGAGGACCATATAGATAAGCGCAACCTGCGCTTCATGGGCCCCGGCGCCGCTTATAACTTCATCGCGATGGAGCAGGCGCTGGCCGATAGCGGCCTGGAAGACGGCGACATCTCGAACCCCCGCACCGGCCTCATCATGGGCTCGGGCGGTCCGTCGACCTCGAACTTCTTCGAAGCGCACCGCATCGTCATGGAGAAGGGCTCGCCCAAGCGCATGGGGCCGTTCATGGTCACGCGCTGCATGAGCTCGACCAACTCGGCCTGCCTCGCGACGCCGTTCAAGATCAAGGGCGTGAACTACTCGATCACCTCGGCCTGCTCGACCTCGGCGCATTGCATCGGCAACGCGGCCGAACTGATCCAGATGGGCAAGCAGGACATCATCTTCGCCGGTGGCGGCGAAGAGCTCGACTGGACGCTGAGCTGCCTCTTCGACGCGATGGGCGCGATGTCGTCCAAGTATAACGACACCCCCGAGACCGCCTCGCGCGCCTTCGACGCGACCCGCGACGGCTTTGTCATCGCGGGCGGCGGCGGCGTTGTCGTGCTTGAAGAGCTCGAGCACGCCAAGGCGCGTGGCGCGAAGATCTACGCCGAAGTCACCGGCTACGGCGCGACCTCGGACGGCTATGACATGGTGGCCCCCTCGGGCGAGGGTGGCGAACGTTCGATGAAGCTCGCCGTCTCGACGCTGCCCGAAGGCCGCAAGATCTCCTATATCAACGCGCATGGCACCTCGACGGTGGCGGGCGACGTGACAGAGATCGAGGCCGTGCGCCGCGTCTTCGGCGAGGGCAACGTTCCGAAGATCTCGTCCACCAAGTCACTGACCGGCCACTCGCTCGGCGCGACCGGCGTGCATGAGGCGATCTATTCGCTGCTGATGATGGAGAACAACTTCATCGCGGCTTCGGCCAACATCACCGAGCTCGACCCGGCGATCAAACCGGAAGAGATCGCCATGCAGCGCATCGACGATATCGAGCTCGACTCGGTCCTGTCGAACAGCTTCGGCTTCGGCGGCACCAATGCGTCGCTCGTGATGAGCAAATATCGCGACTAACGGCAAGAAACGGCGGCAGGGACGGGAATGGCGGAACTGATGAAGGGTAAGCGCGGCCTCGTGATGGGCGTCGCCAACGAACGTTCGATTGCCTGGGGCATCGCGAAGGCGCTGGCCAACGAGGGCGCAGATCTTGCATTCTCCTATCAGGGCGAGGCCTTCGGCAAGCGGGTTGAACCGCTCGCCGAGAGCGTCGGGTCTACCCTGCTGCTCGATGTGGACGTGAATGACGACGCCTCCATGGATGCCGCCTTCGCCAAGCTGAAGGCGGAATGGGGCTCGATCGACTTCGTGATCCATGCGATCGCCTATTCCGACAAGAACGAGCTTGCGGGCCGCTTCATCAACACCACCCGCGACAACTTCAAGAACTCGCTGACGATCTCGTGCTACAGCTTCATCGACGTCGCCAAGCGCGCGTCTGAGCTGATGACCGAAGGCGGCTCGATGATCACGCTGACCTATATGGGCTCGCAGCGCGTGACGCCGTTCTACAACGTGATGGGCGTGGCCAAGGCCGCGCTGGAATCGGCGGTGCGCTACCTCGCGGCCGATCTCGGCCCCGATGGCATTCGCGTGAACGCGATCTCGCCCGGTCCGATGAAAACGCTCGCGGGCGCGGCCATCGGCGGCGCGCGCAAGACCTTCCGCCACACCGAGGCCAACGCGCCCTTGCGCCACAACGCGACGCTCGAGGCGATCGGCGGTACGGCTGTCTATCTGTGCTCTGACTATGGGGCCTGCACGAGCGGCGAAATCATCTCCGTCGACAGCGGCTATCACGTGCTGGGCATGCCTGCGGCCGAAAACCTGTAAGGGGCGAACCTCCAGCAGGGCGCGCGCCCTGCGGCTTCGCCGCGCATCGGGCGCGAGCGCATGCTTGAGGACACCTCTCTCTTTCGTCCGTCGATCCCCCACGCTAGGCTCGCCCAGATCCATCAGGGAGGCGCGCATGGCACTCGATTTCACCATCGGCATCATCGGCTCGGGCATGCTGGGCGCGGCCATCGCAGAGGCGCTGTGGCGAGCGAAGCCGCAGGCGCTGTTCGTGGCGAACCGCTCGGGCAAGGCGCCCGACATCCCCGGCTTTCCCGCTGAGAACGTGCTGACCGACCCGCAGGCGCTAGCGGATCGTTGCGATGTGGTGATCCTCTGCGTGCCGCCCACCGCCGCGCGCGACCTGACGATAGACGCCCCGGACAAGCTGGTGATTTCGGTCATGGCGGGTGTGCCTCTGGCCGAACTCACCCGCATCTCGCGCAGCCCCCGCGTGATCCGCGCCATGTCCAGCCCCGCGGCGGCCCGTGCGCTCGCCTATTCCCCATGGATCGCAAGCGAAGCTGTCACTGACACGGACCGCACCCGCACGCGCGCCCTCTTCGAGACCTGCGGGCAGACCGACGAGATCCACGACGAGGCCCAGATCGACCTCTTCACGGCGCTGATCGGCCCGGTTCCGGGCTTCGTCGCCGCCTGCGCGGCGGCCATGGCGCGCCATGCCGAAGCCGAGGGTGTGCCGCCCGAGGTGGCCGATCGGGCCGTGCGCCAGCTGTTTCGCGCGTCAGGGGCGATGATGGCCGAGGGGCCGCGCCCCGAGGCGCATGTGCAGGAGATGATCGATTATGCGGGCACCACCGCCGCAGGCCTCATCGCCTTGCAAGATGCCGGGTTCGACGGGCTGATTGCGAGGGGGCTAAAGGCGGCCACGAAAGCATCGCGCGAGATCTACTGACCCTTGCGGCGCGGCGCCCCTTCGCTAGGTTGGAGCCCGCGACGATTACGGGGAGGATCACCACCATGTCCATTCAGCTTTGCGTCTTCGATGCCTATGGCACGCTCTTCGATGTCGATGCCGCCGCACGCGAACTGGCGCTGGAAGAGCCGCGCCTGAGCGAGATCTGGCCGCGTCTCGCCGCTGACTGGCGGCGCAAGCAGCTCGAATACAGCTGGCTGCGCGAGGTGATGGGCGATTACGTCGATTTCTGGCAGCTCACCCGCGACGGGCTCGACTGGGCGATGGAGGCGCAGAGCCTCGACGATCCCGATCTGGCCGATCGTCTGATGGCGCTCTATCGAGAACTGCCCGCCTATCCCGAAGTGCCTGAAATGCTCGACGCTCTGCATCATCGCGGCATCGGGCGCGCGATCTTGTCGAATGGCGCGCCGGAGATGCTCGACGCGGCAGTGCATGCGGCGGGTGTGGGGCACCTGCTCGACGAGGTGATCTCGATTCACGCGCTCGGCCACTACAAGCCGCGCGGCACGGTCTATGAGCTGATTGCGCAGAAGATGGGTGTCGCACCCGAACAGACCTGTTTCGTGTCCTCGAACGGCTGGGACGCGGCCGGTGCGGCCAAGGCCGGGTTCCGGGTGCTTTGGGTCAACCGCGCGGGCTTGCCGGTGGATCGGCTGCCCTACAAACCCGCGTCCGTGCTCAAGGATCTGCGCGCCGTTCCCGATTGGGTGTGAGGCCCCTGCCCGCCCCGACGATGGCCCGGGCACATCCCGGGCCATGTCTTCATTCCTTCATCTGCCGCAATGCCTCGCGCAGCCGCATGGTTTGCGACTGGAACGCCTCGGCATCGGCATAATCCACGAAATCGCGATAACGCAGATGCGGGCCCTTCACCCGTCGAGAATGCTTGATCGGGCACCAGTATTGCTCGGTCCGCCCGGCGATCTCACGCACGTAACTCAGCAGCCCGTTGCAATAGCCGCAATAGATGCAGTTGAGCTTTTGCAGCCCGTTCAGATAGGCCAGATGCTGGCGGTCGATCGCGATGTGGCTGGACCGCTTCACCTTCGCGATCTTGTAGATCGGAAAACAGATCGCCTGATAGACCGTCACGAAGAGATCAAGCAGCGCGAAGGGCACGATCAGCGAATAGATCACCGGCGCGCTCAGAACCACCGTCGGCCGGGTGTATTTCAGGAATTGCCACAGCCGCACCCGCGCCCTGCGATGGGCCTCGCGCACGTTTTGCTCGAACACCACCTTGTTGCGGTCGAGGTGAAACTGCATCGCCTCGCGCCGGCGATCCCATTCCTGCTCGATCTCATCCTCAAGCGCGTTGAGCCTGGCTTGCAATTTGTCGAGCGTTTCAGACATGGCGATCTCCTTCGCGAGCACTATGATCGCACGAAGAGCAGCAATCCAGAGGAGACGCGCAATGAATTTCTTCACGGCAGATGACGGGGCGAAGCTGGCCTATCTCGACGAGGGAGAGGGTGTGCCGGTGCTCGCGCTGTCCGGCCTGACCCGCAATGTGCAGGATTTCGACTATGTCGCCCCGTATCTGGACGGTGTGCGTTTCATCCGCATGGATTATCGCGGGCGCGGGCAAAGTGCATGGACGGGCGAGGCGAGCTATACCGTACCGCGTGAAGGGGCCGATGCGCTGCAATTGCTCGACCATCTGGGGCTTGAGAAAGTAGCGATCCTCGGCACATCGCGCGGTGGTCTCATCGGGATGTATCTCGCCGCGACCGCGAAGGACAGGTTGACGGGGCTGTGCCTGAACGATGTCGGCCCGGTGCTGGAGATGGACGGTCTCAACAAGATCTTCGACTATATCGGGCGCAACCCCGCGGCGAAGAACTATGCGGATATGGTGGCGAAGCTGCCTGCCGCGATGAAGGGGTTCGAGGGTGTGCCGGAAAGCCGCTGGATGGAGGAAGTCCGCCACCATTACCTCGAGACCGAAACAGGGCTGAAGATCAATTACGACCCGGAGCTGCGCGAGGCGTTCCTCGCCGCCTTCAAGGGCGGCGTGAGCGAGGCCTGGCCGCTCTTCGAAGCAGCCGAAGGCCTACCGCTCGCGCTGATCCACGGAGCGAATTCCGATCTGCTGAGCGACGCCGCCGCGCAGGAGATGCAGCGCCGCCGCCCCGATATGATCTATGCAAAGGTGCCCGGCCGCGCGCATATCCCCTTCCTCGACGAACCCGAGGCGCTTGCTGCGCTCAAAGCCTGGATCGCGAAGCTCGGCTGAAGGATGCGCGAGGAGCGGACGATTTTTCTGGCAAGCGTCATCACCCTTCTCACCGGGGCTTTCTGGGGGCTCTACTGGCTGCCCGTCCGGGCGCTCGATGCGCGAGGGCTGGCAGGCGCGTGGGGGACGGTGGGGGTCACGCTCGCGGCGCTTGTACTTCTCGGCCCCTTTGCCTGGCGGAGTAGGCACGAGATCGCGGTGACCTCGCCGGTGGCGCTGGCTTCGATCGCGCTGGGGGGCGGGGCCTTCGCGCTCTACTCCATCGGCTTCGTCTATGGGCGCGTGGCGCCGGTGATCCTGCTGTGGTTTCTCACCCCGGTCTGGTCGACGCTGATCGGCCGCTTCGTCATGGGCTGGCCGACGCCGCGCCTGAGGCTCTATGCGATCGCGCTCGGGCTGGCCGGGCTGGCGCTGATACTGGGCGCGGGGGGCGGGTTGCCGCTGCCGCGAGACTTAGGCGAATGGATGACACTGGCGGGCGGAGTACTCTGGTCGATCTCGACCACCGGCATCCGGGCGACTTCGCGACTTTCCCCCGCCCCTTCGGCCTTTGTCTTTTCGTTGGGGGCAGCACTGGCGAGCCTGATCCTCGCGCCGATCCTCGCGCCTCTGCCATCCGTGGTCGAGGCCTTACCCGCCACGCTCGCCCTCACGCTCGGGACCGGGGCGATCTGGTGGGGGCTGTCGCTCGCGGCACTGATGTGGGCGACGGTTCGGCTGGAGCCCGCGCGCGTCGGCATCCTTCTGATGACCGAGGTCGTGGTCGGGGCGATCTCTGCCGCGCTGCTCGCTCATGAGATGCTCTCGCCGATGGAACTGGCGGGCGGGCTTCTGGTGCTGGGCGCTGGCGTGCTGGAGCTGTGGCCGGTAAAGGTCACGAACCCCGAAAGCCGTCCCTGAGCCTCGTCAGGCTGTCGGGGTCAACGTCGTTGCTTCGGAAATAACGCGCTCTGCCAAACCGACAATCGCCTCGGGCGCAAGACTGTCAGCCTCGATCAGCCGTTCCGTGTCGACATGGCGCGCGCGGTGCTTTTCATAGCGCGGGTCGTAATGGTCGCGCATCAGCTCTCCGGCGAGCGCCGCATATTCCCCGGCGACGGCCTGCGCCTGCCACGCGGCGATCCGCTCGGCCGGCTGGAAAGGGCGCAGCTGGTCGATCACCGACAGGAGCCGCTCGGGATCGGCGGTGATATCGGCATAGGCGCGCGCGAGATAGGCGGCGCGTTCGGCCAGAGGCGCCTTGACCCGAATGCGTGGCGCATCCTTGATCGCGGCCCAGATTCCCTTGGGCAATTGCAGATCGCCGATCTTCGAGCTTTCCGCCTCCAGCAGCACCGGGCGCGACGGGTCAAGCGCCGCGATCTCCATCGCCAGCCGGGTCTCGAAATCCTTCTGGCTCGACTGTCCGCCCACCATCGCGCCGAACAGCGAGCCGCGATGATTGGCGAGCCCTTCGAGGTCGATCACCTGTGCGCCCTGCGCCTTCGCCGCTTTCAGGATGTCGGTCTTCGCGCTGCCGGTATTGCCGTCGAGAACGACCACCGGGCAGGGCATCGGCGCATTGCCCGCCTCGACGACAAGCGCACGGAACGCCTTGTAGCCGCCTTCGACCAGCTCCACCCGCCAGCCGATCTGCTTGAGGATCGTCGCGAAACTCCCCGAGCGTTGCCCGCCGCGCCAGCAATAGACGAGCGGACGCCAGCCGCCCTCCTTGTCCGCCAAGGGCCCGCGCAGGTGCTTCGCCGCGTTCGAGGCCACGATCGCCGCCCCGATCTTGCGCGCATCGAACGGCGAGACCTGCTTGTAGATCGTGCCGACCTCGGCGCGCTCGGCATCGTCCATCACCGGCAGGTTGATCGCCCCGGGAATGTGATCCTCGGCGAATTCCGAAGGCGAGCGCACGTCGATGATCGTGTCGAAATCGAGCGCAGCGACCCCGGCCAGAGAGGTGAGTTGCATCAGTAGACGGTGACCTGCGTGCCTACGGGAACCGAGTTGAAAAGCTCGATCACATGGTCATTGACCATACGGATGCAGCCGTTCGAGACCGCATGGCCGATCGAGCTGGGCGCGGTCGTGCCGTGGATGCGGATCGCGGTGTCGCGGCCGTTCTGGTAGAGATACATCGCCCGCGCGCCCAACGGGTTCTTCGGACCACCCGGCATCCCGTCGGCATATTTCGCATAAGAGCCCGGATCGCGCTCGATCATCTCGGGCGTGGGCTTCCAGCTGGGCCATTCGACCTTGCGGCCGACGGTCGCGGTGCCGCGGAACGTCAGCTCGGCCTTGCCGACGGCCACGCCATAGCGCATCGCCTCGCCCGGTGCGACGATGTGGTAAAGGAAGAACTTGTCCGACAGCACGATGATCGAGCCCACCGGCAGATCAGGTTTCACACGCACCTTGGTCGGGTAATATTGCGAGCCGATCGGCCAGCGTTTCGCGGACTCGGCTTCGGGTTCGACCTCGAGGGCGAAAGCGGGCAGCCCCGCGAAAGGCAATGCGGCCAGCGACAGCACAAAGGCACGACGATCCATCGGCAGCTCCTCGTAAAAATGACTAAGGGCGAAGCTAGCAAAGCCGCTCCGCCCTCTCAAGCTTATGCGTCACCCCCCGCACGAATGCGGGGCCAAGCGTTGCGCCTCTGCCTTACTTGTCGCCGAAGGCGCAGCCGGCCTTGATGCCGAACAGACCGAAGATCTTGGCAGCCGGGCAGAAGCCGGTGAAGGCCGATTGCAGCAGGTTCACACCGATGAAGGCGGTGAACCACAGCCAGTAGATGGAGACATAGACGGCCAGCGCGAGGCTGATCAGGATCATCACGCCGGCGAAGGCGAAGATGGCGCGGTCGAGATTCATGGGATCACTCCGGGAAAAAAGAAGTTTGTCGTTGCGCGCGCCATACCATTTCCTCACAACAAATTCAATCCTGCGCATATGTCACGCGGCGCTTGACCACAGCCCCCTTTCCCCCAGATCTGGAGACAGGAGATACGCGATGACGAAAACCAGCTTTACCATCGACGCGATGCATTGCGGCGCCTGCACGGGCCGGGTGGAACGTGCGCTTCTGGCCGAGCCGGGGGTAAAAACGGCCGCTGCGAACCTGATGGCACGCAGCGCCAGCGTCGAATTCGAGGCCCCCGCCACCCCGGCGAGCCTGCGCGCGGCGCTCGAAAAGGCGGGCTACCCGGCCTCGGGCGGCACCGCGCGGCTGGAAATCGAGGGCATGACCTGCGCCAGTTGCACCGGCCGCGTCGAGCGCGCGCTGACCGCCCTGCCCGGCGTCACCTCGGCCAGCGTCAATCTCGCGACGCAAAGCGCGCAGGTCTCCTTCGACGAAGCGGCCCTCACGCCCGAGGATCTCGCCCGCTCCGTGACCGAGGCCGGATATCCCGCCCGCATCGCCGACCGCAGCGCGCCCACGGCGCCCGCCGCCGAACGCCAGGCCGCCGAGGCGCGCAAGCTCAAGCATCAGTTCCTGCTCTCGCTCGTCCTGACCTTTCCGGTCTTCGTACTCGCGATGGGCGCGCATATGATCCCCGGCGTGCATCACCTGATCGCGTCCAGCATCGGCGAGCGCGCGAGCTGGTGGATTCAGTTCATCCTGACGGCCGCCGTTCTCGCCTTCCCGGGGCGCATGTTCCTGCGCATCGGCATCCCCGCCCTTCTGCGTGGAGCGCCCGAGATGAATTCGCTCGTCGCGATGGGGTCGCTCGCGGCATTCCTCTATTCCGCGCTGGTGACCCTCGCCCCCGGCCTGCTGCCCGAAAGCGCCCGCGCCGTCTATTTCGAAGCCGCCGCCACCATCGTCACGCTGATCCTGCTGGGCCGCTGGCTTGAGGCGCGCGCGAAGGGCCGTGCGGGCGAGGCGATCTCGCGACTGATCGGGTTGCAGCCCAAGACCGCCCGCGTGCAGACAGAGACCGGCGTCGAGGAACGTTCCATCGCGGAACTCGCCCCGGGCGACGTGCTGCTGCTTGCCCCGGGCGAGCGGGTGGCGCTCGACGGGGTGATCACCGAAGGCGCGGGCCATGTCGATGAAAGCATGCTCACGGGTGAGCCCCTGCCCGTCTCGAAATCCGAAGGCGACAAGATCACCGGGGGTACGGTGAATGGCGAGTCCGCACTCAGCTACCGCGTCACCGCTACCGGTGCCGATACCGTACTCGCGCGCATCATCGCGATGGTCGAGGAGGCACAGGGCGCGAAACTCCCCGTTCAGGCCTTGGTGGACAAGGTCACACGCGTCTTCGTGCCGGTGGTGATGGCGCTGTCGCTTCTGACCTTCGCGATCTGGATGGTTGCGGGGATGGGCTTCACCCATGCTTTCGTCGCCGCGATCTCGGTGATGATCATCGCCTGTCCCTGCGCGATGGGGCTGGCCACGCCCGTCTCGATCCTCGTGGGCACCGGGCGCGGCGCCGAGCTGGGCTTGCTGTTCCGCCGCGGCGACGCGCTGCAACGGCTTTCCGAGGTCACGCTGGTGGGCTTTGACAAGACCGGCACGCTGACCGAAGGCCGGCCCGCGCTGACCGATCTGGAGCCGCTCGCGGAGCTTTCGGAAGGCGACATACTCGCGCTCGCCGCCGGCGCCGAGAGCCGGTCCGAACACCCGCTCGCCCGCGCGATCCTCGCCGAGGCCGAGGCGCGCGGCATCTCCCATGCCCCGGTCAAACGCGTGAAGGCGCTCTCGGGCAAGGGGCTGCGCGCGCAGGCCGAGGCGGGCAAGCTCTGGATCGGAAATGCCGCCGCCATGGCCGAGGCCGAGGCCGATATCTCGCCTTTCGCGGCGCGCGCGGCCGCCCTCGCCGCGAAAGGCCGCACCCCGGTCTGGATGGCGCTCGAGGACCGGCCCGTCGCGCTGATGGCGCTGTCGGACCCGATCAAAGCCGAGGCGCGCGAGGCTATCGCGGCGCTGCACAAGGCGGGCGTGCAGGTCGCGATGGTGACCGGTGACACCCGCGCCACCGCGCAAGCCGTGGCCAACGCGCTCGGCATCGACCGGGTCGAAGCCGAAGTGCTCCCCGAGGGCAAACGCGACGCGGTCGAGAGCCTGCGCGCAACCGGCGCCGTGGCCTTCGTCGGCGACGGGATCAACGACGCGCCCGCTCTGGCCACCGCCGATGTCGGCCTCGCGATCGGCACCGGCACCGATGTCGCGATCGAGGCGGCCGAGGTGGTGCTGATGCGCGGCGATCCGACGGGCGTGGCCAAGGCGCTCGATCTGTCGCGCGCGGTGATGCGCAACATCAAGCAGAACCTGTTCTGGGCCTTTGCCTATAACGTCGCGCTGATCCCGGTCGCGATGGGTATCCTCGTGCCCTTCGGCGGCACCGGCCTGTCGCCGATGCTCGCGGCGGGCGCGATGGCGTTTTCCTCGGTCTTCGTGGTCTCGAACGCGCTGCGCCTGCGCCGCGCGGCCCGCTGATCCGGGCGCTGATCGGCGGGAGCGCGCCGAGGCGGAATTTCCCGACTTCCCAAGCGCGCCGCCGCCCGGTTAGCTGCATGCGACCCGACCGGAGCGCATGCATGCTGACACGCCGATTTTTCCTTCTCTCGCTGAGTGCGCTCGCCGCATGCGGCGGCTCTCCCCGCCCGATGGCAAAGCCCGTTTACAACCCACCGCTTCATCCCGGCGAAACGCCCGAACTGCGCGTGTTGATCAACCACTATTCCGATCACTACGGCGTGCCGCGCAGCCTCACGCACCGGGTGATCCAGCGCGAGAGCCGCTACCGCGCGAACGCCCGCAACGGCCCCTATTACGGGCTGATGCAAATCCTGCCCCAAACCGCGCGGGGGATGGGCTTCAAGGGAAAGCCGAACGACCTGCTCGATGCCGAGACGAACCTCAAATACGCGGTGAAATACCTGCGCGGCGCCTGGCTTCTGGCCGATGGCTCGGAGGATCGCGCGGTGATGTGGTATGCGAAGGGCTATTATTACGAGGCCAAGAGGCGCGGGATGCTGAAGGCGACCGGATTGCGCTGACCCGGCGCGCGCGCCTGTGGCGGGATGAGGACGCTCCGCGGGGGATATTTGGAGCAGTTGGAAACGAGAACCCGTCTTCCAACTGCTCCAAATATCCCCGCCGGAGGCATCCGCCCTCTCAACCCGCGCGCCTTATTCCGGAGCGCGCAACACCCCCGCAGGCCGCGCCGCCAGCGGGCGCAACGCGAAGACAAGGCCTGCAAGCAGCGTCGCGATCACCCCGCCCGCCACGATCAAAAGCGCGGGGATCGGCGCGAAGCGGAACTCCGCCCCCATCACCAGATCGACCACAGCCCAGCCCGCGAGCCCGCCGAAGAGGATCGCGACGAGACCCGCCGCCGCTCCCATCAGGGCCGAGCGCAGGGCAAAACTTGCCAGGATCGCGCCGCGGGTGGCGCCCAGCGTTTTCAGCATCGCGGCTTCCCAGGCGCGCTCGCGCTCGCCGGCCGCCGCGGCTCCGATCAGCACGACGAAACCGGTCAGCAGCGTCACGCCTGCCGCAAGCGAGGTGGCGCGCGCGATGGCCGAGAGGGCCTCGGTCACACGGGCGATGGCGTCGCGCACGCGGATCGCGGTGATATTGGGGAAGCGCTCGGCCAGATCGCGCATCACCTGTGCTTCGGCCTTGGGCGGGGCGTAAATCGTCGCGAGCCAAGTATGGGGCGCGCCGCGCAGGGCCGCCGGGTCGAGGGTCAGCACGAAACCGATCCCGCCGGTCGAGAAATCCACATCGCGGAAGGAGGTGACCTTCGCGGTGATGTCGCGCCCGAGGATATTCACGGTGATGTCGTCGCCGAGGTTGAGCCCGATCTCCTGCGCTTCCTTGGCGGAAAAACTGGCAAGCGGCGGGCCGTTGTAATCCGCGGGCCACCATTCGCCCGCCGTAAGTTTCTCACGTGGGCTATCCGCATAGGTCACGCCGCGATCGCCGCGCAGCACCCAATGCTCGCCATGGATCTTGCGCGCATCCTCGCCGTTGATCTTGGTGATGACGCCGCGCAGCATCGGCACGCTTTCGACCTTGGTGACCTCCGGCATACCCGCCAGCAGATCCTTGAAGGGCTGGATCTGGTCGGGCTGAATGTCGATGACGAAATAGGCGGGGGCAACCTTCGGCAGGTCGCGGTCGATGGCGCCGCGCAAGCCGCTATCGACCTGGCCGACGGCGGCCAGAACCGAGAGGCCGAGGCCGAGCGAGAGGATCACCGAGCGCGCCTCGGAGCGTGGCCCGCCGATCGCCGCAAGGGCTGCACGCAGGACCGGGCGGCCGCGGGCAAGGCGCTGGCCTGCACGCGCGGCGCGGCGGATCACCGAAGCCGCAAGCGTCAGGATCAGCAGCGCGAAGGCGATGCCGCCAAGGCTCGCGAGCGTCAGAGTCCAGAGGCCGGAGAACCAGGCGGAGACGCCCACGATCACCGCCAGAAGCACGACCGTCAGTGTCAGGGTCGGCCAGCCCGGCAGGCGACGGCCCGCGCCGGTGTCACGATAGAGCGTGGCCGCGCGCATCCTCGACATGCGCGAGAGCGGCCAGAGCGCGAAGAGCGCGGCGACCAGCGCGCCGTAAAGGGCGGCCTCGCCCAGCGGGCCGGGATCGAGGGTGATCGCGACGGGCAAGGGCAGCGCGCGCTCGATCAGGCTCGAGGCGCCGAGCACCAGCCCCGCCCCAAGCACGAGCCCCGCGAGAATGCCGATCGCGCCGAGGGCCGCAAGCTGGATGAGGAAGGCCGCACGGATCGTGCGGCCGGTTGCGCCAAGCGCGCGCAGCGTGGCGATGGTGGGGGCCTTGCGCTCGATCCAGGCGGCCACCGTGGCAGAGATACCGACGCCGCCCACAGCGAGGCCCGCGAGCCCCACCAGCACGAGGAACGAACCCAGCCGCTGCACGAAACGCTCGGCGCCCGGTGCGGCCCGCCTGCGATCCGACCAGCGCATGCCCGCACCTTCGAACCGCGCCTCGGCCTGTGCCTGCATCGCGGCGAGATCGGTCTGGGCCGGAAGGGTCACGCGATACTGCGTCTCGAACAGCGAGCCCGGCGCGAGCAGCGGCGTTTGCGCGATGGCCGAGAGCGCAACGATGGAATGCGGCCCAAGCCCCATCCCTGCCCCGGTCGAATCCGGCTCGCGCAGGATCCGGGCCATCATCACGAAATCCTGCCCGCCCAGCTGGACCTTGTCGCCCGACTTGAGACCAAGGCGGTCGGCCAGGATCGGATCAAGGAAAATCCCCGGAACGCCCCCCTCGCCTTTCAGCGCCTGAGGCGTCACGGGCGGATCGAGTTGCAGCTTTCCGGTCAGCGGATAGGCCCCGTCCACCGCCTTCACCTGCGTCAACGCTCGGTCGGCGGGATCGATGCCGGTCGAAAGCATCGAGCGGAAGTCGATCACCTCGGACACGGCCGTCGCGTGATCGGTGATCCATTGCAGCTCGTCGGGTTTGGCGCGACGATAGGTGAATTCGTATTGCGCATCGCCGCCGAGCAGCACCGCGCCCTGATCGGACAGCGCGCGCTCGATCGCGGAACGCACCAGCCCGACCGAGGCGATCGCGGCAACCCCCAGCATCAGGCAGAGCAGCATCACCCAGAAGCCGCGAATGCCGCCGCGCAGCTCGCGCCGGGCGATGGTCAGCGACAGGCTCATGCGGGCGCGCCCTCGGGGGTGACGACCTTGCCGTCGCGCAGCTCCACGATCCGGTCGCAGCGCGCTGCGAGATCGGGCGCATGGGTCACGAGAACCAGCGTCGCGCCGTGTTTTTCCTGAAGGCCGAACAGCAATTCGATGATCGTTTCGCCCGTCGCGCTATCGAGGTTCCCCGTGGGTTCATCGGCCAGAAGGATCGCGGGGCGCGGCGCGACGGCACGGGCCAAGGCCACGCGTTGCTGCTCGCCACCCGACATCTGGCTGGGATAGTGATCGAGCCGATGGGCGAGTCCCACCGCCTCCAACTCGGCCGCCGCACGCTCGAACGGGTTCTCGACACCGGCGATTTCCAGCGGCATCGCGACGTTTTCCAGCGCCGTCATCGTCGGGATGAGGTGGAAGCTTTGGAAAACAACCCCCATATTACCCCGGCGGAACCGGGCCAGCGCATCTTCGGACATCGTCGAAAGATCGTGCCCCAAAGCCGTGACAGACCCGGAGGTGGCTTGCTCAAGCCCCCCCATCAGCATCAGGAGCGACGATTTGCCAGAACCAGACGGCCCCGTGAGCCCGACGCTTTCCCCCTTGGCCACCTTCAGGTCGATCCCCCGCAGGATCTCCACCGGGCCGGTATTGCCGTCAAGCGCGAGCCGCGCGTCTTTCAGTTCAAGGATGGTCTCGCTCATGCGCCACTGTCTTTCTTTTGCTTCAAAGGGATATGGGCCGGTCCTCGGGATACGCAAGCGTCTGGCGGCGGGTTTTATCGTCGCGGGGCTGGCCTTTGGCGCGGGTCCGGCGCTGGCGCAGGTGTCGATCCTCGCGCTCGGGGACTCGCTGACGCAAGGGTATGGGCTGGACAATCCCGAGGACGGGCTGGTGCCCCAACTGCAGGGCTGGCTGCGCGATCACGGGCAGGATGTGACGGTCATCAATGGCGGCGTGTCGGGCGACACCACCGCAGGCGGGCTGTCGCGGATCGACTGGCTGCTGACCCCGCAGCCCGATGCGGTGATCGTGGCGCTTGGCGGCAATGACCTGCTGCGCGGGCTTCCTCCCTATCAGGCGCGGGAAAATCTCGACGGTATTCTGGCGAAGTTGCAGGCCAAGGGCATCCCCGCGCTGCTGGCCGGGCTGCCCGCGCCGGGGAATTTCGGCACCGACTACCAGAAGGAATTCGACGCGATCTATCCCGATCTGGCGCAGAAATACGGTGCGGTTCTGGTGCCCAACCTGCTCGCCCCGATCATGAAGACCCCGATCGAGGAGCGTGCGAGCACCGACCTGATGCAGCCAGACAATATCCATCCATCCCCCGAGGGCGTGCAGAAGGTGGTCGCGGCGCTGGGGCCGAAAGTTCTGGAGTTGCTGGCGAAGGTGAAGAGCGGGAGCTGAGGCCGCAAACGCCTCGGCTACGATCGCGCCGCGCGCCGGTCCAGAGCCCAGAGAGCACCCGCCCCGGCCACGCCCAGAAGCGCCCCGGCCGCGGCGGCCAGCTCATAGCCCGCCAGTGCCGTTCCGATCGCGAAAACGGCGGCCGAGAACCCGTCGCCTGCGAGCTTTTGCAGTGCCATGAGCGAGGCGCCCGCGCCGGGCCGGTTCGACAGAAGGTCCTGCAGATAGGCCATCGGTTGCGTCAGCACGACCGCGCCGCCGATAGCGCCCGGCAAGGTCAGCAGCCAGACGAAGGGCGTCGGGGCCAGAAGCGGGATCAGCCCCAGATGGGTCGCGTAAAGCGCCGCGCCGATCCAGATCAGCGCGGTGCGCTCGATCCGGCCCAGCACCAGCGGCAGGGCCAGCATGAAGGGCACCTCCAACCCCGCCATCAGCCCGGCGTAAAGCGCGGTATCGGCGGCGCCGCGCCCGGGGGTCGCCTCAAAGACCAGCCCCATCACGACGAGATAGAGCATCACTGCGCCGTTGATCGTGCCAAGCGCCACGACACGGGCCAGGATCGGCAGGTTCGCCATCTCGCGCAGCGACTGGCGAAAGCTCAGCCCCGATTTCGGATCGGGCCAGCGCGTCGCCCCGTCGCGCGGCCAGAACAGGAAGGTCAGGGCGACGATCGCGGCACCGAGGCTCAGCGTGACCGGGTAGATCGCGGTGAGCGGTGCGCCCTGATCGAACACCACCGACCAGATCGGCAGCACCACGACCCAAGGCAGCGCAAACAGCGCCCGCAGGGTCGACAGGATCGCGGGGCGGTCGGCTTCGGGATGGGTCGAGGCCGCAAGCCGCGACAACGCGAAGAGCTGGCCGAAGATCGAGGCCGAAAGCGGCAGGATCAGCGCGTTCGCGATCACGAAGACGACCCAGTTCTCGCCCGCCAGAACCAGCCCGGACCCCACGATCAGCATCGCCGAGGTACCAAGCGCGATGGCACGTCGGTTCGCGCGCTGATCGGCAAGGATGCCAAGCCCGACTGAGGCCGAGACCGACAGCACTGAGGCTACCAGCAGCACCCCCGAATAGGCGCGATCCGACAGCCCGAACACCTTGATCGCGAGCGCCGAGACATAAGGCCCCATCGTCGCCGCATGGGCTCCGAACAGCACCAGAAGCACCGCGGCAAGCCGCAATGCAGGGTCGGAGAGGACAAGGCGAACGGGGCGGAACATGGGGCCGCTTTGCGCCTCTTGGCGCGCGAGTTCAAGTGGGGTTTCGAGGCAGGGCGCGGAGAGGTGACCCGGCAAACCCTTAGCAATCGCACAGGCTTGGCGTTCCATCGGCAGGTTTCCGCTGCGTCAGATGACGCGGCGACCCGGCGCGCTAACTGAATTGAAAGGGCGGAGAGAGGACAGTCACAGGCAGAAAGGTTCCGACATGCTCTCACGCCATATCGCTCTCAAGTTCGACACGGCGATCCGCAATATCCTGACGCGTGCGGAGGGGCCGAGGGCGGATGTGATGACGCCTCGGCTGGGTCGGCTCGAAGATGCCGAAACCGCGCAGGAGCAGGCTTGCGCGCGCATCATACAGGACATGGAGCCCGATGAGCGTGCGGTGTTGTGCCTGACCTATGGGCTAACGGGCCACAAGCCGATCCCGCCCCACTGCGCGGCGGATGTGCTGGGCTGGTCGCTGATCCAGACCATGACGATCGGCGAAGGCGCTATCCTGCGGTTGCGCAATGCAGCCAGAGCGCGGGAAGCGTTCGAGCCGCTTCTGACAAGCCTCCATCCGCGCCTGCTGGCGGTGGCCGACGAGATCTACGAGATGCGGCTGGCCGATCTTCCCCGGCGCAAGCGCGATCTGGTGCTTAAGCGGTTCTGGTGCGATCTGACGCCGCTCGAACGGCTCGCCCTGCGCGGCTTTGGCGAGGGCGAGGTGCCGGAGATGGAGCGCGCCTTGCAGCGGCGCGCCTCGGGTCAATTGCTCTGCTAAGCGGCACTCAGCGCCAGTCGAAGAAACCTTCGCCCGCCTGAGACAGCAGGTCGCGCGCGAGGTGTTCGCCCATCGCGGCGCCATCGTCGATATCGCCCCAACGCTCGCCCGAGATCGCCTCGGAACCATCGGGCCGCAGGATCTCGCCGCGCAGCCAGAGCCGGTCGCCTTCGATCAGCGCCAGACCCGCGATCGGGGTTTCGCACGACCCGTCGAGCGTCGCGAGGAAGGCCCGCTCCGCCGCCAGACGCTGCGCCGTAGGCACATCGTGGATCGGATCGAGCAGCGCCTCGGCGCGCCCATCCGACATCCGGCGTTCGATCCCGATCGCACCCTGTGCCACGGCGGGCAGCATCTCTTCGGGCTCGATCGCGCAGCGCGCCACATCGGTCATGCCCAGACGGTTCAGCCCCGCCATCGCGAGGAAGGTCGCCGCCGCCACCCCGTCTTCGAGCTTCTTGAGCCGGGTCTGCACGTTGCCGCGAAACTCCACCAGCTCCAGATCGGGGCGCACATGACCGAGCTGCGCGCGGCGGCGCAGGCTCGACGAGCCCACTTTCGCGCCCTCGGGCAGCGCCTTGATCGAGTCGTGAAGCAGCGACACGAAGGCATCGCGCACATCTTCGCGCGGCAGGTAGCAATCGAGCACCAGCCCCTCGGGCTGCTCGGTCGGCATGTCCTTCATCGAATGCACGGCGATGTCGATGCGGCCATCGACCATCGCCTCTTCGATTTCCTTGGTGAACAGCCCCTTGTTTCCGATCTCCTTGAGCGGCGTGTCGGACGCGATCAGTGCCCGGTCGTCGCCCGTGGTCTTGATCACCACGATCTCGAAAGCCTCTTCGGGCAGACCATGCGCAGCCATCAGCCGCTGCCGGGTCTCGTAGGCCTGCGCAAGCGCCAGCGGCGAGCCGCGGGTGCCGATCTTGAGCGGGGATTTCGCATCGAGCATCTGTGTCATGGCACCGGAATATCCGCGACAGATGGCCCGTGCAATGGGGCTCGCGCTTGACATGACGCCTCAGGTGGCGATGAAGGGGGCAAAGAGGAGGCGCGAATGACCGACAAGACGATCCTGCGGGCTTTGAATGGCGAGGTTCTGCCCACCCCGCCGGTCTGGATGATGCGCCAGGCGGGCCGCTATCTGCCCGAATATCGCGCCACGCGCGCTCAGGCAGGCGATTTCCTGTCGCTTTGCTACACGCCGGATCTCGCCGCCGAGGTGACCTTGCAGCCGATCCGCCGCTACGGCTTCGACGCGGCGATCCTGTTTGCCGACATTCTTCTGCTGCCGCAGGCGCTTGGTGCCGATCTGTGGTTCGTCACCGGCGAAGGCCCGCGCCTCTCGACCACCACGAGCGCCGCCGATTTCGCCAAGCTCAAGGGCAAGGATGACATCCACGAAACCCTCGCCCCCGTCTACGAGACCGTCGGCATCCTGAGCCGGGAACTGCCGCGCGAGACGACGCTGATCGGCTTTGCCGGCGCGCCCTGGACGGTCGCGACCTACATGATCGCGGGCCGCGGCACGAAGGATCAGGGCCCGGCGCATGCGCTCAAGGCCGAGGATCGCGAGACTTTCTCGAAGATCATCGACCTGCTCACCGTCTCGACCATCGAATATCTCTCGAAACAGGTCGAGGCCGGGGCGGAAGTCGTGAAGATCTTCGACAGCTGGGCCGGGTCGCTCAAGGGCCAGGATTTCGAGGATTTCGCGGTCGAGCCCGCCCGCAAGATCATCTCCGAGATGAAGGCGCGCTTCCCCGGCCTGCCGATCATCGCCTTCCCGCGCGAGGCGGGCGAGGGCTATATCGGCTTCCACGAGAAAACCGGCGCCGATTGCGTGGCGCTCGACAATTCGGTGACGCCGGAATGGGGCGCGGCCAACGTGCAGATCTCGGGCTGCGTGCAGGGCAATCTCGACCCCAAGCACATGGTCACCGGCGGTCAGGCCCTGATCGACGAAACCCGCCATGTCGTCGAGGCCTTCAAGAACGGCCCGCATATCTTCAACCTCGGCCATGGCATCACCCCCGATGCCGATCCCGAGAATGTGGCGCTGATGATCGAGACGATCCGCAACGGTTAACGTGCGGTCTTCACCGCGAACCAGACCGCCACCGCCGCCAGAGCCAAGGAGAGCACGCGCCCGAGAATAAGGGCGCGTCTCGGATCCTCGAAGAACCGATGCGCGGCACCCGCTGCGGTGACGATCACCAGGTGGATCGCGGTGGCGACGAAGACATAGATCGCGGTGAGGACGAATACCTCGCGCAGCGCATCGGACCGTGCGGCGAGGAAGGTCGGCAGCACCGCGATATAGAACACCGCCGCCTTGGGGTTGAGCAGGTTGGTGATCAGACCGCGCCGGAAATAGCGCCAGTTCGACGATCCGAGCGGCGCGAATTGGGCGGCCTCGTTGCCTGCCCCGCGCCAGCCATCCCAGGCGAGCCAGAGCAGGTAAAGCACGCCCGCCCAGCGCAGCCCCTCATAGGCGGCGTTCGACGCGCTCACCAGCGCCGCCACCCCCAGCGCCGCCGCGATCCCGATCAGCGCCAGCCCCAGAGCCACGCCTGACACCGCCGCATAGCCCGGGCGGCGTCCCTGCGAGGCGGCCACCAGCGCGAGATAGGCCATGTTCGGCCCCGGCGTCAGCTCGATCAGCACCGAAGCCAGGGTGAAGGCGAAGAGCGTATCGTAACTCAGGGATCCCATGTGCCTCTTCGGCCCTGTCAAAATATCCCGGGGGGAACGGCATCATCCGAGAGTGGCCGCGCGCCTTTCATTCGAAGCTCGCAAGCCGCTGCAGGGGGTGTGGGCCACGCCCCTCAATACCACTTCGCCACGGGGGGCAGGCTCATCAGTACCGCATCGGCATTGTGTCCGGTCTCGAGCCCGAATTTCGTGCCCCGGTCATAGACCAGATTGTATTCGGCATAGAGCCCGCGATGGCGCAGTTGGGTCTCGCGATCCTCCTCGGACCAGTCCTGAACACGGCGCTTCTCGATCAGCGGCTGGAAGGCAGGCAGGAAAGCCGCGCCAACCGATTGGGTGAAGGCGAAATCCTCGTCCCAGTCATCGGTGTTCAGGTCGTCGTAGAAGATGCCGCCGACGCCGCGCGCGCGACCGCGATGGGGCACGAAGAAATACTCGTCCGCCCAGGCCTTGAAGTGGTCGTAATAGCTCTTGTCATGGGTATCGCAGGCCGCTTGCATCTGAGCGTGGAAATGCTCGGTATCCTCGTCATATTCGAGGCATGGATTGAGATCCGCACCGCCGCCGAACCACCAGGCTCCGGGCGTCCAGAACATGCGCGTGTTCATGTGCACGGCGGGGCAATGCGGGTTCTGCATGTGGGCAACGAGGGAAATCCCGCTTGCCCAGAAGCGCGGGTCTTCCTCCATCCCCGGCACCCCGCGCGCCGCCATCGCCTTTTGCGCGCGCGGAGCCAGCTCGCCCCAAACGGTCGAGATATTGACGCCGACCTTCTCGAAGACCCGGCCGCCGCGCATCACGCTCATCTTGCCGCCGCCGTGGTCCTCGCCGTTCGGGCCCTTGCGCTCGGTGGGCGTGACTTCGAACCGGCCCGGTGCCTGATCGGCGAGCGGGCCGTCGGCGTGACTGTCCTCGAGACCTTCGAATGCGGCCACGATCCGGTCGCGCAGATCCGAGAACCATTGGCTCGCCCGGGCCTTGCGGGCGTCGAAATCCTCAACCGTGTCAGTCATGCGGGGCCTCCCATAGCTTTGGCGCGATCCTTAGCAGGCCGGTGCGCGTGCGGAAAGGGCGCGATTGATCACACGCGCGCACAGGCGTAGGCTGGAAGAAAGGAGATGCCCGATGCGTGCTGCCCTGTTCCTGATCCCGCTTTTTCTTCTGGCCGCCTGCGGCACACCGCAGGAGCGCTGCATCCGGCAATCGACCGCCGAATTGCGCCGGGTGACCCAACTGGTCGCAGAGGTGCGCGGCAATCTCGCGCGTGGCTATGCCTGGCAGGAATACGAGACCGAAACGAGCCGCTGGGAAATCTGCGGCTATGACACGATCACCAAGGGGGACAAGGTGATCAGGCGGCCGCGCATGTGTCTGGAGGATTACACGGTGACCCGGGAGCGCCCGGTGCCGATCGACCCTGTCGTGGAGAAACGCAAGCTCGAAAACCTGCTCAAGCGGCAGGCCGAGCTTAGCAAAGCCGCCGAGGCGCAGATCGCGGCCTGCAAGGCGGCCTATCCGGAAGATGCGCAGTAAGCCGCGCAGGCCCTAGCCTTTAAAAGGGCCCCTTAGAATGCCGGGACCTGCACCCGGTCCAGAAGACCGCGCCCGCCATCGACATTGATGATCTGACCGGTCACGAAGCTTGCGCCCGAGGAGGCCAGGTATTGGACCGTCTCGGCCAGTTCCGAGGGAGGAGCGATGCGTCCCAGAGGGGTGCCTTCGCAGATCGCCTCGCGCCAGTCGTGGTTTTCCTTCAGCGCATCTTGCAGCGAGCGGCTCATCACCGAGGCGAAGCTCACCCCGTTCACGCGGATACGATGCGGCGCCAGCGCGACAGCGAGCGAGCGGATCGCCTGATCCTGTGCGGCGCAGGCGATGGAATAGGCCATCAACTCGGGCTGGGTGCGCGCCGAGGCAAGCGTCGAGACATTGATGATCGTGCCGATCTCGCCCTCGGTGCGGCCCTCGTCCTCGGCCTGTTTGATCATCCGTTTGGCGGTCAGCTGCGACACCCGCAGGGCCGATTTCATGTTCTGCGCGAGCATCGCGTCGAGCACCTCGGTCGAAGGCTCCAGCGGATCGCAAGGCGCGAAGGTGCGCGCGCAATTCACGAGGATGTCGATCCGGTCGAACGCGTCCACCGTGGCCGACAGCAGGTTCTTCACCGTCAGCTTCTCGCAAAGGTCGCCCGAGAAGTAACGGGCGGATCCTTCGGACTTCGCCTCGTCACCGAGTTCGGAGAGCAGTTTCTCTTCGTCGATATCGGCAAACATGACCTGGGCGCCACGGTCGATGAAATGGCGCGCGATGGCGAGGCCGATACCATGGGCCGCGCCCGTGACGATGGCGGTCTTGCCGGAAATGGAAAGGGACATGGGAGGTCTCCCTGGGTGGTTTGGCGCAGGTTAGGCGAGCTCAACGCCGCTTGCGAGGGGCGAGGCTGCGTTTGGGCGCGTCTGTGGCGCGTTTGCTCGCCACCTGTTTTGCCGAAAGCGGCTTGGCCGCGCGGATGATGCGAAACCGGGTCGAGGGGCCGGTCGGCGGAGTGATCTCCTCGACCTCCTGGAACGCCTCGGAGAGCGCATCGGCATAGGGAAGGTGACGGTTCGCGACCATCCAGAGCGTGCCCGAAAGAGAGAGCATCCGTTGCGCGGCATGGATGAAGGCCAGCCCCAAACCAGGCTCGGCGCCGCGCGCGGCGCCATGGAAAGGCGGGTTCATCACGACGGCATTGTAGCGGTCTGCGGGCATATGGCGGGTCGCATCGGCCCAGAGGAAATGGGCGCGCGGATCGGAGATGTTGCGCTTGGCGCACTCGAGCGCGACCGCGTCCGACTCCACGAGATCGAGCTGTTCCACGCCCTTGCGCGCGAGGATCTGCGCCGAGAGCCAGCCCCAGCCAGCGCCAAGATCGGCGACCCGCGCGGGCAAAGTCTCGGGAAGGCATTCGGCCAGCAGCGCCGATCCCTCATCCACCGCATCGGCGGAAAACACGCCGGGACGGGTCACGAAACCCTCAGTCGGATGCAGGTCCGTTGCAGCCCAATCCGCAAGCGGTGCCGGGTCGGCAGCGAACCACGCAATCTTGCCATGCGCCTTGGCGATCGGGGCGGAGAGATCCACCCGGCCGCGCAATTCCTTGATCAGCGAGTCGATCCCCTCGGTCTTTACCCCGTCGACGAAAACCGGGCCGCCATCGGTGACGCGCGCGGCAGCCTCGGCAAGAAGCGCCTTGGCCTCGGCCTTGGCGCGCGGCGCGAAGACGATCGCTGCGGCATAGTTGCCTTCGGGCGCAACGCTCACCCGAACCCCGCGCGCGGACAGCGCATCGTAGTCGGGCTTCTCGCCTTGGATGGCGACGAGCCGCTCCAGCGGCAGCCCGCCCAGATCGAGCGTGCCCGAGGGTGCGAACAGCGCGATGTCGCCGGTCTCCGGCAGAGAGCCGGGCAGTTCGAGCGCAAGCGTCAGGCGGGGATGGCTCATCGGCGGACCTCCGGAAAGAAACGGGCCCGCCAGATAGGCGGGCGGCGCAGATTCTGCAAGAAAGCGCGGAACGTCAGTCCTTCTCCATCGTGCATTGCAGAGGGTGCTGGTGGCGGCGGGCGAAATCCATCACCTGCGCGACCTTGGTTTCGGCGACCTCGAAGGAGAACACGCCGACGACGGCCAGTCCCTTCTTGTGCACAGTCAGCATGATCTCGAAGGCCTGCGCGTGGTTCATGCCGAAGAAACGCTCGAGGATATGCACGACGAATTCCATCGGCGTGTAATCATCGTTGAGCAGCATCACCTTGTACATCGGCGGGCGCTGCGTCTTGGGCCGGGTCTTGGTCGCGACTCCGGTTTCGTCTTCGCTGTCGTCCTTGTTGTCGTCGGACATCATTTGAAGCGGCTCGATCACGGGCACTCCGGCAATCAGGAATCGTTGAGGGGCTCTGGCGGAATATAGGCTCTTCGTGACATATGAAAAGCCTTTGAGGCTTGAGAGTGACGAAAGGCGAAACGATGCGGCTCACGGTGATCGGGTTCGATGCGGATGATACGCTGTGGCACAACGAGCGCTTCTTCCAGCTAACGCAGGCGCGCTTTGCCGAACTGATGGCCGATCACGCGGGCGCCGACCATCTGGGCGAGCGTCTGATCGAGGCTGAGAAACGCAACATCACCCATTACGGATTCGGGGTGAAGGGCTTTACCCTCTCGATGATCGAGACCGCAATCGAGGTGAGCGAGGGGCGCGTGCCGGCCTCGGTTCTGGCCGAGATCCTCGCTGCGGGCCGCGAAATGCTCTCCCACCCGATCGAGCTCTTGCCGCATGTGCGCAAGGTGATCGAGTCGCTTTCGGATCACTACCGGATCATGCTTGTGACCAAGGGCGACCTGATCGATCAGGAGCGCAAACTGGCGCAATCGGGCCTGGGGGATCTCTTCGACGCCGTCGAGATCGTTTCGGACAAGAAGCCAGCGGTTTATGCCGAGGTTTTCGCACGCCACGGCGCGGGGGCCGAGCACGGATTGATGGCCGGCAACTCGTTGAAATCCGATGTCATCCCGATGATCGAAGCCGGTGGCTGGGGGGTGCATGTTCCCCATGAGCTGACATGGGCGCTCGAACATGCCGAAGCCCCGGTGGCGCACCCGCGTTTCGCCGAACTTCCCGACCTCAGCGGCCTGCCCGCGTTGATCGAACGGATCGAGAGCTGAGCGCGACTTTTCCGCCCTCACGAAATCGCGATCAACCCCTAGAGGGGTGCCTGCGGGTCAGCCCACCACATCTTGCGGTATTGCATGAATGTCGCACTGAAACCGCTTGAAAATAGATGGTTTTCAGCTCGCAGGGCACGTGTTACGCTGATCGCAGCAAGTCCCGAAAGCCGTCAACGATGCGGCACATAAGACAAGGGGCGCGAGAGGCAGTAAAAAGGTGAGAGCCGTGACCACGCTGATGCGCTGGGTCCGTTCAGGGCTGTTCGTATTTCTTCTGACAATTTTCGCCCCGCTTGCGGCGATGGCTGCGCCTTACGCGGCGATGGTGATGGATATGCGCACCGGCGAGGTGCTCTACTCCAAGAATGCCGATACCCCGCTGCACCCCGCCTCACTGACCAAGATGATGACGCTCTACATCACCTTCCAGGCGATCGAGCATGGGGAGATCAGCCTCGACGAGATGGTCACCGTCACTAAGCATGCCGCCTCTCAGCCACCGTCGCGACTCGGTCTGCGGCCGGGCCAGAAGATCGCCGTGCGCTACCTGATCCGCGCCGCCGCGATCAAATCGGCCAATGATGCGGCCGCAGCGCTTGGCGATTTCATCGGCGGCTCCGAGGAGGGCTTTGCCGACCGCATGAACCGCACCGCCCGTCAGCTCGGAATGACCAACACCCATTTCGTCAATGCCAACGGCCTGACCCGCAAGGGGCACCTGTCCTCGGCCCATGACATGACGATCCTCGGGCGCCACCTGTTCTTCGACTTCCCGCAATATTACAACATCTTCTCGCGCCGTTCGGCCGATGCGAAGATCGCGACCGTCTATTCGACGAACCGCCGTTTCCTGAACGCCTATCAGGGCGCGGACGGGATCAAGACCGGTTACACCTCGGCGTCGGGCTTCAACCTGACCGCCTCGGCCAAGCGCGGCAACGAACGCGTCATCGCCACCGTTTTCGGCGGCACTTCGACCGCGCAGCGCAACGCCAAGATGGCGGAGCTTTTGGACCTGGGCTTCAAGCGCGCGCCCTCCAAGGCGCCGACCCAGCGCCCGACCCCGCCGCGCTACATGGAACCGCAGGACGGCGGCCAGCCGATGCTTCTGGCAAGCGCCAAGCCGCTTGCTCCGAAGGAAAGCCCCCGCCCCGATGCCCGCCCCGCGCCGCCCAGGGCCGACAGCGATGCGATCGCGCTGGCCCTCGCGGAAGCCGTGCAGGCCGATCAGGCTGACGACAATGCGACGGATGTCCCCGAAGACGTGGCCGAGGAAAGCGATGCGCCCGCAGCTGACACCCAGCTCGCGGCCCTCGAGACCGATGCGCCCGGCGAGGCGGCCGCAGACGCGCCGGATGCGGAAGATATCGTCGTGGCCGAGGCCGGAACGGTCGGGATCGGTACCGACATCATCGCGAGCCCGCGCCCGATGCCCGCGCCGCGCCCGGTCATGATCGCCGAAGCCACACAATCGCTGCCCGCCGCCGTGACCAAGGCCACTCCGCTCGCACAGGCGCAGGCCAGCGACGCGGCCGCGCGCGCCGAGGCCGATGCCGCAGCCGAGCCCAGCGATATCCAGCTCGCCTCCTACGAGCCTCAGGCAGATGCGCCGAGCGGACCGAAATTCATCCAGAGCACCGAGCCGCAGCCCGAGACGCAGGAGCTTGCGCAGGCGCGCACGCTTGATCTGGGCGACGAAAGCCTTGCCGAAGGCGACGCAGTGCCCCCCACCCCTGGCTTCCTCCAAGTGACCGCACCTCAGCCCGAAACCGTCGCCATGGCCGATGCACCCGAAGCGCGGCCCTCGACGATGATTCTCGCGGCACTCACGCCGCCTGCCCCCGCGCCGCAAGCCAAACCGCGCATCGTGGCGCGTGTCTCCAGCTCTGGCGGGCGCAACTGGGGCGTCAGCCTCGGTCAATTCGGCTCACGTTTCGCGGCCGAGCGTCATATGCTGACGACGGCGCTGATGGAATCGGATACCTTGGGCGAGGCACTTCGCAAGGTCGCACAACGCAAGACCGGCTATGAGGCGAATTTCGTCGGGATGACCGAGGATATGGCTTCGCTCGCCTGCGCGCGCCTGCAGGCCCGCGCGATGGATTGCAAGGTGATCGGCCCCTGACCCCTCTTCCTCCGGTCGGGCCAGATCAGAGAAAGCCGCGCTTCGCAGGGCGCGGCTTTTCTCTTGCGTTGTTGGAGATCCGAGCCCCGGCCCGCTCAGTCCTGCTTGGGCCGGTCGTCAAACTCGTCCGAGAGGATGCGCTCGGCGTCGCCCTTCGGATCGTCATACTGGCGGTTCTTGATCGACCACCAGAAGGCGGCAAGGCCAATGCCGCCCAGCAGCAGCGAGATCGGGATCGAGTAGAGAAGTGCGTCCATCGTCAGTCTTTCTCAGCGCAGGCGCAGCGAGTTCAGCGAGACGGTGATCGACGAGGCCGACATCGCGAGCGCCGCCATCAGCGGGGTTGCGAGCCCGACCAGCGCCAGCGGCACCGCGATAATGTTATAGACGATCGAGATGCCGAAGTTTTCCTTGATCCGGCGGCGCGCGCGCACCGCGATCGACGCCGCATCCGCGACCGGGGCAAGCTCCTTGCCCAGCAGCACGATATCCGAGGCGGTGCGCGCGGCATCGAGCGCCGAGGCCGGAGAGACCGAGACATGCGCGGCGGCCAGCGCGGCCGTGTCGTTGAGCCCGTCGCCCACCATCAGGACGCGATGGCCCTCATGGGTGAGATCGTTCACCAGCTGCGCCTTTTCGAGCGGCAACGCACCGGAGCGGTAATTCTCGATACCCAGGCGAGCGGCGAGCTCGGAGACCGCGCCCTCGACATCGCCCGAAACCAGCCAGACCTGTTTGCCCTGCGCCTTGAGACCCGCCACCGCGTCTTCTGCGCCCGGGCGCAGGCTGTCGGCAAAGGTGATCGCGATCGGTGCGCCATTGCCGATCCGCAGATGGGTCGCGGTGGTCGCGCCATCCTCGGCCCCGATCCAGTTCGCGCGGCCCAGACGCACGGTCTGGCCCTGCCAACGGCCCTCGACGCCGTAACCCGGAACTTCGCGCAGATCCTCGAGAATGGCGGGCGCCGCCCCCTGCCCCAACGCGACGTCATGGAGCGCGCGCGCGAGCGGGTGAGCCGAGCCCTCGGCCAGAGCCATCGCGACCGATAGAGCCTCGGCGGAAAGCGCGGACAGGTTCTGCGGGCGCGGCGCCCCCATCGTCAGCGTGCCGGTCTTGTCGAAGACGACCGTGTCGACCTCGGCCAAACGTTCGAGCGCCGTGCCATCCTTGATCAGCAGCCCCTTGCGGAACAGTTTGCCCGACGCAGCCGTCACGACCGCAGGCACCGCGAGCCCCAGTGCACAGGGGCAGGTGATGATCAGAACCGCGGCCGATATGTTCACTGCCAGACGGAAATCCCCGCCCGTGATCCAGGCCCAGGAACAGAAGGCCGCGAAGGACAGCAGGTGAACGATCGGCGCGTAGAGGCGCGCGGCGCGTTCGGCCAGCGAGGTATATTTGGTCTTGGCGCTTTCCGCCATCGCCACGAGATCGGCCATGCGGTGCAGCGAGCTGTCCTTGCCCGCCGCCGTGACGCGGATCGTGAGCGGACCGGTCAGGTTCACTTCGCCCGCCGAAAGCACCATGCCCGGCGCGACCTGCACCGGCAGGCTCTCGCCCGTGAGCACCGAGCGGTCGCTCTCGGAATGGCCCTCGATCACCTCGCCGTCGGCGGGGATGCGGCCGCCCGGACGCACCCGGATCAGATCGCCCGGCACGAGTTCCCCGACCGGCACCACGACCTCGGCCCCCTCGCGCAGCACGGTCGCGCGCGGCACTTCGAGCGCGGCCAGCTCTTCGGCCGCCGAGCGCGCCACGGCGCGGGTGCGATAGTCGAGATAGCGCCCCACCAGCAGGAAGAAGGTGAGCATCGTCGCCGCCTCGAAATAGGCATGCGAGCCGGAATGCATCGTCTCGAACAAAGAGATCCCGAGGGCCAGCAGGATCGCGAGCGAGATCGGCACGTCCATCCCCAGACGCCCGCCGCGCAGCGCAGCCCAGGCGTTGGCGAAGAAGGGTTGCGCCGCAAAGATCGTCGTCGGGATCGCGATCGCCGCCGAGATCCAGTGGAACAGGTCGCGCGTCGTGTCCTCGGCCCCGGACCAGACCGCGACCGAGAGCATCATGATGTTCATCATCGCGAAGCCCGCGACGCCGATACGCATGAGAAGATCGCGACCGCGCTTGTCGGCCTCGGTGGCCGAGAGCATGCCCGGATCGAGCTCATGCGCCTCATAGCCGATCCGGTCGAGTGCCGAGATCAGGTTCGCCGCCTCGACATCGCTTTCGGCATCGACCGAGGCGCGTTTCAGCGTCAGGTTCACCCGGGCCGATTTCACGCCCGGTTGCTTCATCAACTCGCGCTCGACATCGGTGATGCAGACCGCACAATGCGCTGTGGGCAGCGAGAGCATGATCCGCGCGCCCCTGATATCGCCCGATTTCGCCATCTGCTCGGCCGAAGGGGCCGCGATGCAGGCAGGGCAGGCCGAGGCCGAGACATGCTCGTCCTCGAACTCGTCCACGCTGCGAGATGGCGCCGGCGAAACCGTCATCGCACTCAGCCTTTCACGAAGAGGTCGATCCGCTGGCGAAAATGCGTGCCATCGGCGGCCTCGGCATCAAGATGGATCAGCCAGGCACCCGGCCCGAGCTGCAACGGGGTGACGAAGATGCCGCCCACGTAGTCGAATTTCGGCTCCACGTCCTCGCGGACATGGGTGGTGCGCCCGATCAGCGCCTTCAGCGTCTTGACCTTCGCCGGCAGCCCCGAGTTGTCACGGACGACAAGGCTCAGCTTGCCGTCCGAATAGTCGGGAGAGACCGTCCAGCCGAGCGCCTCCTGCGCCGCGCGGTTCTTGTCGAACTGCTGCGACGCCACATAGGAGTTCTTCACCTCCAGACCGGGAAAGGTGCTGACGGCTTGCCAGGCCATCACGAGGTTCACCGCGATGATGATGCCGAAGGCACCCACGGCAATCATCAACACTTTCCGGCCGGTCAGAGGTTTCGACATCACGCTCATTTCGCCTTTCCGTTGAAGACCGTCTCGGTCGAGACGCGGTCCGTGTTATGGGTATCCTCGACCCAGACCGTCAGTTCGGTCCGGTCCGAAGTCGCCAGCGAAGAGCCCGGCGCAGCCATGATATAGAGACGCTGCGTGTAGGTTTCATCCGCCGGTACCGTCACGGTATCGCCGTCCGTCCCTTCGAGCGCAAGGGAGAGCGTCGATTGCTCTTCCTGCGTCGGCGCGATGACCGAGACCTTGAAGGCGGTATCCTCGCCCGACTTGTTGCGCAGCCGCAGTGTATAGATGTTGCGGATCGTGCCGTCGGGCTCCATCACGTAGAGCGGATCGCGGTTCGGGGTAATGTTGAAATCGATCGGCGAGCGCATGAAGAGCGCCACGACGAGCCCGATGCCGATCCCCGCCCACAGCGTGAAATAGAGGAGCGTGCGCGGGCGCAGAATGTGCTTCCAGACGTTGATGACCGGGTTGCCGGAACGCTCGTTGGCTTCGTCCTTGAGCGCCATGTAACCGATCAGGCCACGCGGCTTGCCGATCTTGTCCATCATCTCGTTGCAGGCATCGATGCAAAGACCGCAGGTGATGCATTCGAGTTGCTGGCCGTCGCGAATGTCGATCCCCATCGGGCAGACGTTGAAGCAGGCCATGCAGTCGATGCAATCGCCCTGGGTCGGATCGTGCTCGCCCTTCTTGAGCTTGCCGCGCGGTTCGCCGCGCCATTCGCGATAGGCGATGGTGATCGTGTCCTCGTCCATCATCGCAGCCTGAATCCGCGGCCAGGGGCAGGCGTAGATACAGATCTGCTCGCGTGCGAAGCCGCCGAAGGCGAAGGTCGTCGCGGTGGCGACGGCGATGGTGATATACGCCACCGGCGAGGCGGTGCCGGCGAACAGGTCGCGCAGCAGCGTCGGCGCATCGGTGAAGTAGAACACCCAGGCCCCGCCCGTCGCGAGACCGATCAGCAACCAGAGCACCCATTTCGTGACGCGCTTGCGGATCTTCTCGGCATTCCAGTTCTGACGCAGCAGGCGGATCCGGGCGTTGCGGTCGCCTTCGACCCAACGCTCGACCAGGATGAAAAGGTCGGTCCAGACGGTTTGCGGACAGGCATAGCCGCACCACACCCGCCCCAGCGCCGAGGTGAACAGGAAGAGACCGAGACCAGCCATGATCAGGAGGCCCGCGACGAAATAGAATTCGTGCGGCCAGATCTCGATCATGAAGAAAAAGAAGCGTCGGTTGGCGAGATCGAGCAGGACCGCCTGATTGGGCAGTTCCGGCCCGCGATCCCAACGGATCCACGGCAGGATATAGTAAAGCCCCAGCATCATGGCCATCAGAACCCATTTCAGGTTGCGGAACTGGCCCTTGACGCGACGCGGGAAAACCGGCTCGCGCGCGGAGTAAAGCGGCGGGGGTTCAACTGGTTCGGTGGAGCTCACGACTCTCTCCGTTATTTGACTGCGTCCGAAGCCACTTCTGGGCTGACACCGGGCCCAAGACTTTGACCTGCGTCAAAAAGGCAGATTTGCCATGCAGGAAAAACTGGGCGTTTGGTCGCAGGGCCAGGTCTCCGGCGCGCCGGTTTCCAAGCCCTCGAAGCGGGTTCACTCATCACATGGGCGTGCTCTGGTGCCTCAGACCTTGCTTTTGCGAAAGATACATCCAAGAGTAAGGAAAGGTAACCCTCAACACGAAAAAAGAGGGCCCCAGAGGGCCCTCTTGAAAAGGGCACCGGCACCCCCAGGAAACGCGCGAACAGGACGGGGCGCCGGTGCTACCCGAGGGGACCGAAGCCCCCACGGATGCCGTGTTACTGACCACCGCCGAGGCTGTGGACATAGGACGCGACCGCACGGATATCCGCTTCGGTCAGACGCTCGTTCCAGTTCGGCATCACGCCGAAACGGGCGTTGGTCACGGTGTAGGTCAGCGTGTCCACATCCCCACCATAGAGCCAGATCGCGTCGGTCAGGTTCGGTGCGCCCTGCATCTGGTCGCCAGTGCCGTCTTCGGCGTGGCAAGCAGAGCAGTTGTCCATGAAGACCGTCTCGCCAGCCGATGCGAGTTCCGCATCGCTCTCCTGGCCCGAGATCTGACGGACATATTGCACGACCTGGTCGATTTCCTCACCCGAGAGGATACCGTCCTTGCCGAAAGCGGGCATCTGCGAGAAACGCGCCTCTTCTTCGGGATCGGTCTCGTTACGGATGCCGTGGGTGATGGTGAAATGGATTTCCTCCATCGTGCCACCCCAGAGCCAGTCGCTGTCGAGCAGGTTCGGGTAACCCAGACCCGGGTTACCTCCCGCACCCGCACCGTGGCACTGAGCGCACCAGGTCCGGAACACGGCCGCACCGGCGTTCTGCGTGTAGTTGCGCAGCTCCGGGTCTTCCGCGATCTGGTCGAGATCCACCGCAACCAGTTTCTCCTGGATCGGCTTGTTCATCGCCGCGAACTTGTCGAGATCGGCCTGAACGTTCGCACGCGTCGAGGAGCCCAGGATGCCCGGGGTCGCCCCCGATTTGAAGATCGGCCAGGCGGGCATGGCGATCGAGTAGCCGACGCCCCAGATGATGCAGGCGTAGAACGTCCACAGCCACCATCTGGGGAGAGGGTTGTTATATTCCTCGATGCCGTCCCACGAGTGCCCCGTGGTTTCGACTTCGTGCTTCTTCTTCAACGGTTTTTTGCTCATTTTCTCCACGCCTCCTTAGAACGTGGCGCCGTCATTCCTTGGAGTCCCGGCTTGCACCGGGCTCCTCGGAACTGGCGGGTTTGTCTTCATTCCGGAAAGGGATCGCGGACGTATCCTCGTAGGTCCGGCGCGCACCGGGGCGAAACACCCAGACGACGATGCCGAGGAAGAACGTGAACAGGAAGATCAGAAACCAGCTGTCCGCGAATTCCCTGAGGATGTGATAGTCCATCGCTAAGCCCCCTTACCGGCTGGCCACGGGTTGGAAGGTCGAGAAATCGACCATGGTTCCGAGCACCTGGAGATAGGCGACAAGAGCGTCCATCTCGGAGATGCCGGGGCGACCGTCGAAGTTACGGACGTTGGTGGCGTTGGGATAACGCTCCAGCAGCCCGTCAGTGTCGGCATCGGGATCCGCCTGGGCGGCAAAGTCCGCCTTCGCGTTCTCGATCATGTCCGACGTGTAGGGCACACCCACCATCGCATCGGTCGACAGACGCTGATCGATATGCGCCGGCTCGATCATCCGGTTCAGCAGGAAGCCGTATTTCGGCATCACCGATTCCGGAACGACCGATTGCGGGTTGGTCAGGTGATCCACATGCCACGCATCCGAGTAGCGGCCGCCGACGCGGGCGAGGTCGGGCCCCGTCCGCTTCGAGCCCCACTGGAACGGGTGGTCGTATTGCGACTCCGCTGCCAGCGAGTAATGACCGTACCGTTCCACCTCGTCGCGCATCGGACGGATCATCTGCGAGTGGCAGACATAGCAGCCCTCACGGATGTAGATGTCGCGACCGGTCAGTTCGAGCGGCGTGTAGGGGCGCATGCCGTCCACATCCTCGATCGTGTTCTCGAGGTAGAAGAGCGGTGCGATTTCCACGATGCCGCCCACGGTGACCACGAGGAAGGCGAAGATCAGAAGCAGCGTGGCGTTCTTTTCAATTACGCCGTGCTTGTCGAGAAGTCCCATCTGTTCTCCTCCTTACTCGGCGGGCACAGCGGCAACCGAACGCGATTCCACGCGCGGCTGACGAGCGACCGTCATATACAGGTTGTAGGCCATGATGATGCCACCGGTGAGGTAGAGCACCCCGCCCAGAGCACGCACCACGAACATCGGGTGCATTGCGGCCACGGTGTCGGCGAAGGCGTTCACGAGGAAGCCCTGGCTGTCCACTTCGCGCCACATCAGACCCTGCATGATACCCGCAACCCACATCGAGGCGGCGTAGAGCACGATGCCGATCGTCGAGAGCCAGAAGTGCCAGCTCACCAGTTTCAGCGAGTAGAGCCCTTCACGCGCCCACAGACGCGGCACGAGGAAGTAGAGCGTGCCGAAGGTGATCATGCCGTTCCAGCCGAGCGCGCCCGAGTGCACGTGACCGATCGTCCAGTCGGTGTAGTGCGACAGCGAGTTCACCGCCTTGATCGACATCATCGGGCCTTCGAAGGTCGACATGCCGTAGAAGCCGACCGACACCACCATCATCCGGATGACCGGATCGGTGCGCAGCTTGTCCCAGGCGCCCGAGAGCGTCATCAGGCCGTTGATCATGCCACCCCAGGAGGGCATCCACAGGATCACCGACATCACCATGCCCAGCGTCGAGGCCCAGTCGGGCAGCGCCGTGTAGTGCAGGTGGTGCGGACCAGCCCAGATGTACAGGAAGATCAGTGCCCAGAAGTGCACGATCGACAGCTTGTAGGAATAGACCGGACGTTCGGCCTGCTTCGGCACGAAGTAGTACATCATGCCCAGGAAGCCTGCGGTCAGGAAGAAGCCCACTGCGTTGTGGCCGTACCACCACTGGGTCATCGCGTCCTGCACGCCCGAGAAGACCTGGACCGACTTGGACCCGAAGAAGGAGACCGGGATGGCGAGGTTGTTGACCACGTGCAGCATGGCGATGGTCACGATGAAGGACAGGTAGAACCAGTTCGCCACGTAGATGTGGGGCTCTTTACGCTTGAAGATGGTGCCGAGGAAGGCGAGCAGATAGGCGACCCAAACGATGGTCAGCCACCAGTCGACATACCATTCCGGCTCCGCGTATTCCTTGGATTGCGTCGCGCCCAGAATGTAACCCGTCGCGGCGAGCACGATGAACAGGTTGTAGCCCCAGAACACGAACCAGCCGAGGCCACCGCCCCACAGCCGCGCCGCGGAGGTGCGCTGCACGACGTAGAAGCTCGACGCGATCAGCGCGTTGCCGCCAAAGGCGAAGATGACCGCCGAAGTGTGCAGCGGGCGCAGCTTGCCGAAGTTCAGGTAACCTTGCGCCCACTCGAAATTGAGAACCGGATAGGCGAGCTGGAAAGCGATGATGACGGCGACCAGGAAGCCCACGACGCCCCAGAAGGTCGTCGCGATCACCCCGGCTCGAACCACGCCGTCGAAATACTCGTTTTGCGGTGCCGGCTGGCGGCTCCCCATGGTGCGAAGCACCCAGATGAACGCGATCGCCGCGGCCAGCATGACCTCGACGGCATTCACCTGATAGGCAAGATCGCGCGCGTTCCCGGCCGCGATGGCGGCCAACACCGCCACGAGACCAAGCGCGATCAGCTTGATGTAATCCCACATTTTGTGCGTCCCTTCGTCTTGTCTGCCTTCCGGGCTTCGACTCGTGAAACGAGAATCCCCCCGGAACGTGACTGTAGTCCTTGTGGGGTCAGGGTATGCACGATGCCTTGATCTGCATCAAATGCTCGCGATCCAACTGCGCCATTCGGTCGCAGGGACGTGATCTTTGGGCCACCACTCTTGATCCGTGTCAAAGTCATACGGATTTCGTCGAGTTAGCTTGGGATCCGAAACGTTAATCGGACAGCGCAAGGACAGGACCGATGTCTTACAAAACTCTTCTGACGATCGTCACAGACCCGAAAGCCGCGGCATCGCAGCTTGAAACGGCGATTGCCATCGCGCGCCGCCGCGAAGCCCATCTCGATGTGCTTTGTCTCGGCGTCGATCGCACACAGACCGGCTATTATTATGCCGGGGCAACCGCTTTCGTGCAGCAAGAAACGATGGATCGCGCGCAGGAGGATGCCCGCGCCGCCGAGGTCGCCGTACGCGAACGCCTCGATAGCGAGGATATCCGCTGGGGCGTCGACGCTGTCGTCAGCCAGATCGGCGCGATGGCGACAGTTGTTGGCCTGCGGGCGCGCTTTGCCGATCTTGTGGTCATGGGTCGACCCTATGGCGAAGGTCGCGGACCGGAGATCGAAGCTGCGGTCGAAGCCGCTCTCTTCGAAGGTCAGGTGCCCGTGGTGATCGTCCCCGACGGCTATACGAGCGACATGCCCGCCAAGCGCGTCGTGGTCGCCTGGAACCAATCGCATGAATCGATGCGCGCGATCCGCGCGGCCCTGCCGGTGCTCAAGGCGGCCGATCTGGTCGACATCACCATCATCGACCCGCCCGCGCATGGGCCCGAACGCTCGGATCCGGGCGGCCAGCTCAGCCAGATGCTCTCGCGCCACGGCGTTCACGCCGAGGTCTCGGTGCTCGCCAAGACGATGCCGCGCGTCTCCGACGTGCTCAACCGTCACGTCAGCGACACCAATGCCGATGCGATCGTGATGGGCGCCTATGGCCATTCGCGCTTCCGCGAGGCGATCCTGGGCGGTGCGACGCGTCACATGCTGGAAATGGCGGAAGTGCCGGTGCTGATGGCGCATTGAGCGCCCGCCACCCTCGCCGAGACAAAGCGGCGCCCTTCGGGGCGCCGTTTTTCCTTGCCCTCCCGCTCAGTCGGGCATGATCGTCAGCCCTTTCGATTTGGCCAGCGAGTTGCAGTATTTCGCCCAGTCGCGAAAATCCTCGCTGAAGGCCGAGAGCTTGCCGCGCCCGCGCCAATCCTCGTAGCTTTCGCGCTGGTATCGGGCAACATAGCCCGCAGGATCGACCTGCCCCTCGCCTTGCGCCTGCGATACGGCCGCCGCACGCCACGCGATCCCCGCTTTGTCGAGCTTCTCCGCACGTGCGGGGTCACTCATGAAGGTGCTCATCGCGTGAAAAAGGCCCGAACATTGAGCCATCCTCTGCGACAGGGGGTGAGCCTGCGCAGCACAAGGCAGCAAGACGAGGGCAACGGCAAGGATCGATCGGCGCATCGCGGTCTCCAACGGGATGTTTGCGAGGCTAGCGGCAAATTCCGGCGAAGATCGGGCGTTCAGAGGCCGGGCAGGTCAATCTCGCCGCGCATCACCGGCACCGCGCAGCCCGCGACATGCGCCGCACGCAACTGGCCGCCTTCGACTTCGATGCGCAAAACCAGGTCGGAGGGCCGCCCCATCTCGACGCCCTGCCGTAGCCGGAAGACCGTCTCCCCCTCACCGACGCGACCCTGTCCAACCAGCGGACCAGCAAGGATCGCCGTCGCCGAGCCGGTCGCGGGGTCTTCGGGCATGTTCTCGGCCGGCGCGAACATCCGTGCCTGAAAATCGCAGTCCTCGCCCGCGGTTAAGACGTAAGCGCCCAGTTCGCCGACCCGACTCATCAGCGCGTCGAAAGTCGGTTGGATCGGCCGCGCCCGCGCAAGCGCGTCCAGAGATGCCAGCTCGATAAAGAGAAACCCCGGCCCGCCACGCCAAAGCTGCGGCACGAGCCTCCCGAGGTCGTCCTCTTCCAACCCCAACGCTGCGGCGCAATCGGAGCGGGTCGGCACAACCGTACCTTGCTCGGGCAGGACAGGCGCGGTCAATTCCGCCCGCATCCGCCCGCTCTTCGACCAGACCCGCACAGGCACCGGCCCCGCCTTTTCGCCCAAAACCAGACGCCCCTCGAAACCGGGCCCGTGGCGCGTTGTCGCTAGATGGATCGCCGTGCCGATCGTCGGATGTCCGGCGAAGGGTATCTCTCCGGCTGGCGTGAATATACGCAGCTGCGCCTCATGGTCCGGACGCCGCGGGGGAAACAGGAACACTGTTTCGGAAAGGTTGAACTCGCGCGCAATCGCCTGCATCTGCGCGGTGTCGAGACCTTCGGCCTCTTCCACGATTGCCAGAGGATTGCCGGCCAGCGCCGCGTCGGTGAAAACGTCCAGAGTGACGAAGCGCCGCTTCAAACGAGGAAGCCGCCGTCGCTATCGTCGCCCGCTTCAAGCAAAAGCCGGTCCATGTCGGGTACGGTCACGTGGCGCTTGCCCTGCAACTCGATGACCCCGTCGCGCTTGAGCGCGGACATCTGGCGGCTCACCGTCTCGAGCGTCAGCCCGAGATAGTCCGCCATCGCCTCACGGGTCAGCGGCAGATCGAAGGTCATCCGTGCCGCTGCGGTCGACATATTAACGGAGGCATCGCGCCGCGCCACGATCGACAGGAGCGACGCGATCTTCTCGCGTGCGGTCTTGCGACCAAGCAGCAGCATCCATTCGCGCGCGGCATCCAGCTCGTCGAGGGTCATCTGCAACAGACGCTGCGCGATATGCGGCGTGCGATCCATCATTTCCTCGAAGGGCTTCTTGCGGAAGCAGCACATCAGGATGTCGGTCGTGGCGGTCACGTTATAGGCCGCGCGGGCGCGCCCCGGACGGCCCACGAAATCAGACGGCAGCAAAAGCCCCACCATCTGCGTGCGTCCGTCCTCGAGCGTTTGCGTCAGCGTCGCGATCCCGGAGACCACAGAGGCCACGAAATCCATCTGATCGCCTGCCCAGATCACCGTCTGACCCGCTTCGAAGCTGCGGTAATACTTGATCTTCTCAAGCTCCACGAGCTCTTCCGAATCGCAACGTGCGCAAACGGCCCGGTGCTGGATCGGGCAGTCTCCGCAAGCAAGCGAGACAGGGTATACGTCGTCTTGAGCCATAGGGTGAAAGGGCTTGATCTGAGTCAAATTCTGTTGCGCGTCTTACCGCTAAAGATACCCACATGGAACAGGAATCGCAACTGACCCGGCTCGGGCTATTCGACGCACGGGTTCCCCGCTATACTAGCTACCCCACTGCGCCGCATTTTTCGGCCGAGGTCGGGCCTGCTAAATTTGAAGAATGGATCGAGGCGATTCCCGCAGGGGCGTCTATCTCGCTCTACATGCATGTGCCTTTCTGCCGGCGGTTATGCTGGTTTTGCGCCTGCCGCACGCAAGGGACACAAAGCGAAGAGCCGGTACGCGCCTATTCTGAAACCTTGCTGGCCGAATTGAAGATGCTCAAGGACCGGCTCGCGCCGGGGGTCAAGCTCTCGCGGCTGCATTGGGGCGGCGGCACACCGACGCTGATGCCCGCCGACATGATGCGCCGCGTGGCCAATGCCGTCTTCGAGGCCGTGCCGATGGGCGAAGGCGCCGAATTCTCTGTCGAGATCGACCCCAACGAGATCGACGCCGCGCGCATGGACGCTCTGGCCGAGTCGGGGATGAACCGCGCCTCGATCGGGGTGCAGGATTTCGACCCGCAGATCCAGAGCGTGATCGGACGCGACCAGAGCTACGAGATTACCCGCGCCGCGGTCGAGATGATCCGCGAGCGTGACGTGGCCAGCCTCAATGCCGACATCCTCTACGGCCTGCCCCACCAGACCCCGACCAAGATCGCGGATTCGGTGCAGAAGCTCCTGTCGCTCAACCCCGACCGGGTGGCGCTTTATGGCTACGCCCATGTGCCGTGGATGGCGCGGCGCCAGACGATGATCCCCTCGGATCACCTGCCCACCCCGCAGGAACGTCTGAAGCTCTTCGAGGTCGCGCGCGAGCTTTTCGTGGCCGATGGCTATGACGAGATCGGTATCGACCATTTCGCGCTGCCGACCGACGGGCTGTCGATCGCGCAGAAGGCGGGCAAGCTGCGTCGCAACTTCCAGGGCTATACCGACGATCTGGCCGAAGCGCTGGTCGGCATGGGCGCCTCGTCGATCTCGCGCTTCCCGCAAGGCTATGCGCAAAACGCCTCCGCGACTTCGGCCCACACGGCCGCGATCCGCGAAGGCCGCTTCTCGACCGCGCGCGGCCATGAATTCACCGCCGAGGACAAGCTGCGCGCGCGGCTGATCGAGGCGCTGATGTGCGATTTCGAAGTCAGCACCGAAGAGCTGGTGCGCGATTTTGCTGCCGATCGGGAGGAACTCGCCGCGATGTTCAAGGCTTGCGCGGATCATTTCGGAGACATGGTTCAACTCAGCGACGGGGGGCTGCGCATCCCGATGAAGGGCCGCCCGCTGACACGGATGATCGCTCGCCATTTCGATGCCTACGACCTGTCAAAGGCGGGCCACAGCTCGGCCATCTGAACGAGACGAGACAAGAGACGGAAAAACGGGGCGGCTGCGGTCGCCTCTTTTTTTCGGGAAGTGAGCACGACCACCTCCACGCCGCGCCCCCGCTATCAAACGGCCGCGACGCATCCACCACGGCCCTTCCCGCGTAGCCAATCCATGAAGATGCGCCGCAAATCCGATCTGCCCTCGAAACTCTGCGCCCATTGCGCGCGGCCCTTCACCTGGCGCAAGAAATGGGCGCGGGATTGGGAACAGGTGCGGTTTTGCTCGGAGCGCTGTCGGCGCGAGGCACGTTCGGTCAGGACGGATGACAGGCCGCGTTGAGAAAACCCACGATCTCGGGCTCATGGGCGTGCAGGCTCTCGCGCAGGTCGTGATCGCCATGAACCGGCAGGAGCTGCGCATCGGGGGCGGCGGCCTGCAAGCGCTCGGCATCGGAAAACGGCGCCGTCGTGTCTTCAAGCCCGTGCACCAGAAGCACCGGACAGCTCACTTGTGTAACCGTATGGATCGGCGCGATTTCGTCGAAACGTGCACCGATCACGCGCTGGACGTGGTGCAGGATATATTGCCCAATTCCGCGAAACGGGATGTGGTGCTCAGCCATCCAGCGCTCCATCACCTCGCGCGGATTGGCAAAAGCCGAGAGGCTGACCACGGCGCAGACATCACCCGCCCGCGCGGCGTGCAGGAGTACCGCTCCCGCCCCGACCGAATGCCCGATCAGCGCGATCCGCACCGGGTCGATCCCCTCTCGCGCGCGCAGATGCGCAAGCCCCGCCGCGATATCCTCGGCAAAGCGCGGCATCGACGTAAAGCGCGCCCCGTCGCTGCGCCCGTGACATCGCGCATCGAGAAACATCACCGCATAGCCTGCGGCGATCAGGGGTGGTGCGAGCCCCAACATCATCGCTGCATTCGCGCCCCAGCCATGCATCACCAGCACTGCCGGGCGCGGTGTCTCGGGCTGTCCCCCCGGCGTGATCACCCAGCCGAAAAGCCGCGCGCCCTCGGGCCCCACGATCTCGACCTGCGCCACCTCGGCCCTTGCCAGATCGAGATCGGCGGGCGTCACCTCATGCGCGATCCGGGGCGCAGCCAACCCGCGCAAGAGCGCGCGATGCACCAGCACCCGCAGCGCCAGCAGCACCGCTCCGAAGATCGCCACATACAGGAAAAGATCCGCCATTTCGGCCTCTACGCTCATCTGCCGCTCAGCTAGGCCCGCGCGGGCGGACAGACAAGGCGAGCGCGCCCGCGCGCGACAACAGGCCGCGATCCGCCCGGCCCCGGCCTTCCCCCTTTTCCCCGGCCAACGGGGCGGCTATTGCTGGCAGCCCGATTGCATCAGGAGAGAGCCTTGGCCCAAACCGATTCCGCCCCCGTCCAAGCCCGTATCGCCCAGACCATCGCCAGTGACATCGCGGCGAGCCCCGCGCAGGTCACCGCGGCGATCGGCCTTCTCGATGGCGGCGCGACCGTGCCTTTCGTGGCGCGCTATCGCAAAGAGGTCACCGGCGGGCTCGACGACACGCAGCTGCGCCTGCTCTCGGACCGGCTGGGTTATCTTCGCGAGATGGAGGCGCGGCGCGAGACGATCCTCAATTCGATCCGCGAACAGGGCAAGCTGACCGACGATCTGGCGCGGTCCATTGCGCGGGCCGAAAGCAAGGCCGCACTCGAGGATATCTACCTGCCCTTCAAGCCCAAGCGCCGCACCAAGGCGATGATCGCGCGCGAAAACGGGCTGGAGCCGCTGTTGCGCGCCATTCAGGAGGATCGGAGCGCCGCGCCCGAAGCGCTGGCCGAGGGTTACATCACCGAGGCCGTACCCACGGTGAAGGACGCGCTGAATGGCGCGCGCGACATCCTGACTGAAGAACTGTCCGAAAACGCCGATCTGCTCGGGAAGCTGCGCGAGTTCATGCGCGCCGAAGCGATGATCGCCGCCCGCGTCGTGCCCGGCAAGGAAGAGACGGGCGCGAAGTTCTCCGACTATTTCGATCACCGCGAGAAATGGGCCGACATTCCGGGCCACCGCGCGCTGGCCATCCTGCGTGCGGCGAAGGAAGAGGTCGTGACGATGGAGATCGCGCCCGACGCGGAAGCCGGCGAGCCCCGCGCCATCGCCACCATCGCGGCCACGCTCGACACGCAGGCGGGCCGCCCGGGCGATCTGTGGCTGCGCGACGTGGCGCGGTGGGCCTGGCGGGTGAAATTCTCGGTCTCGCTCTATGTCGACCTGCTGGGAGAGCTGCGCCAGCGCGCCCATGACGAGGCGATCAAGGTCTTCGCGCGCAACCTGCATGACCTGCTGCTGGCAGCGCCCGCCGGTCCGCGCGCGACGCTGGGCCTCGATCCGGGCATCCGAACGGGCGTGAAAGCGGCCGTGGTGGACGCGACCGGGAAGCTGCTGGAGACCGCGACGCTCTACCCGTTCCAGCCGAAGATGGACCTGCGCGGGGCCGAGGCGAAGATCATCGACATGGTCAAACGCCACGGTGTGGAGCTGATCGCCATCGGCAACGGCACCGCCAGCCGCGAGACCGAACGGATGGTCACTGACACGCTGAAACTGCTGCCGCCGGGCGTTCGCGCGCCGACGAAAGTGGTGGTCTCCGAGGCGGGTGCCTCGGTCTATTCGGCCTCGGAACTGGCCGCGCGCGAGTTCCCCGATCTGGACGTTTCCCTGCGCGGCGCGGTCTCGATCGCGCGACGCCTGCAGGACCCGCTGGCGGAACTGGTGAAGATCGAACCGCAAAGCATCGGCGTCGGTCAATATCAGCACGACGTGGATCAGCGCCGCCTGTCGCAGGCGCTCGAAGCGGTGGTCGAGGATGCGGTGAACGCGGTGGGCGTCGATCTCAACATGGCCTCCGCGCCGCTTCTGGCGCAGGTCGCGGGGCTTGGGCCCGCACTGGCGCAGGCTATCGTCGCGCATCGCGACACGCATGGCGCCTTCCCCTCGCGCCGCGCGCTGATGGAGGTGGCGGGGCTTGGCCCGAAAGCCTTCGAGCAATGCGCGGGCTTCCTGCGCATCCGCGACGGCGAAGAGCCGCTCGACGCCTCCTCGGTTCACCCCGAAGCCTATGCGGTCGCGCGCAAGATCGTGCAAAGCTGTGGCCGCGACATCCGCGAGATCATGGGCCAGCCCGCGGCGCTCAAGGGCCTGCGTGCCGAGGAGTTCGTCACCGGCGAATTCGGCCTGCCCACGATCCGTGACATCTTCGCGGAACTGGAAAAACCCGGCCGCGACCCGCGCCCCACCTTCAAGACCGCGCAATTCACCGATGGGGTCGAAGATATCAAGGACCTCAAGCCGGGGATGAGCCTCGAGGGAACCGTGACCAACGTTGCGGCTTTTGGTGCCTTCGTCGATATCGGCGTGCATCAGGACGGGCTGGTGCATGTCAGCCAGCTCGCCGATCGTTTCGTGAAGGACCCGCATGAGGTGGTGAAGGCGGGCGATGTGGTGCGCGTGCGCGTCACCGAGGTCGACATTCCGCGCAAGCGGATCGGGCTGTCGATGCGCAAGCAGTCCGAGGGCGGCGCGCGACCGCAGGGCCAGGGCCAGGCGCGGCAAGGACAGGGATCGGGCAAGCCCGGACCGCAAGGCTCGCGCGGCAAGGGCCCCGGAAAAGGTCCCGGCAAAGCGCCTTCGCAAGATAGCGGCAATGGCGCGCTTGGTGCTGCTTTGCGCGATGCGATGAACCGACGCTGAAACCGACCAAGCGGTTTCAACGTTTGGGGTTTTGACTGTCTCGCGGGGCTGTGTTCTGATCGCTCCCGGCCTCTGCGGCCCGAAACGATCACGGAGCCCTCGCGTGCAGCCCGCCTTTCGCACAGAAGCGCTATCGAAGACCTATGGCGAGGGTCCGGCCGCCGTCCACGCCCTGCGTGAAGTGACGCTCGAAATCCCGCGCGGCGAGGTGGTGGTCCTGCTCGGCCCCTCGGGCAGCGGCAAATCCACCTTTCTCAACATCATCGGCGGGCTCGACCGACCGAGCTCGGGCAAGGCCTGGTTCGGCGATCAATGCCTGACCGAGATGTCCGAACGCGCGCTCACGCAATACCGGCGCAGCCATGTCGGCTTCGTCTTCCAGTTCTACAACCTGATGCCCAGCCTCACCGCGCGCGAGAATGTCGAGCTGGTGACGGAGATCTCGAATGACCCGATGGATGCGGGCGAGGCGCTGCGGCTGGTGGGGCTGGAGGGACGGCTCGACCATTTCCCGGCGCAGATGTCGGGAGGCGAGCAGCAGCGCGTCGCCATCGCCCGCGCCATCGCCAAGCGCCCGGCGGTGCTGTTTTGCGACGAGCCCACGGGAGCGCTCGATTCCACCACGGGCCGGCGGGTTCTGCAGGTCCTCAATGATGTGAACCGCGAGCTGGGCACGACCGTGCTGATTGTCACACACGCAGCCGCGACAGCGGCGATGGCGCATCGGGTGCTGCATTTCACCGACGGCCAACTGCGCGAGACGATCCTCAACGAGACCCGCGCCGATCCAGCCGAGATCGAGTGGTAAACCGATGGCGCTGACGATCCTGCATCGCAAGCTCGGTCGCGATCTCTGGCGCATCCGCGCGCAGGCTTTCGCGATCGCGGCGGTGGTCGCGATGGGCGTCATGGTGCAGGTGATGATGGCGGGGTTGACCGATACGCTCACCATCACCCGCGATGCCTATTTCGAACGACACAGGTTCGCGCAGATTTTCGAGCCGCTGACCCGCGCGCCCAATTCGCTGATGGAAAAGGTCAACGCGATCCCCGGTGTGCTCACGACCGACGGACGTCTGAGCGGTTACGGCCGGATCGACGCCGACGGGGGTGAGCCGGTACAGGCGCGCATCCTTTCGCTTCCCGGTCCGGCAGGGCTCAACGGCATCCTGATGACTGCGGGCCGGATGCCCGTCCCGGGGCGCAGCGACGAGGTCATACTGCTGGACACATTCGCCGCCGCGCGCGGGATCGCGCTCGGCGACACGTTCGGCGTGACCGTCGAGGGCCGCCACCAGCACCTGCGCGTGGTCGGCTTCGCGCGTTCCCCCGAGTTTTTGTTCATGCCCGCGCCGGGTGAGTTCTTTCCCACCGATGGTCGCTTCTCGGTGATCTGGATGGAGCGCAAGGCCGCCGCCGCCGTGCTCGACCTCGACGGGGCGTTCAACGAGGTGCTGGTGCTGACCACGCGCGAACGCCCGCGCAAGGCGGTGCTGGCCGATCTCGACAGGTTGATGGCGCCCTATGGTGGCGGCGCGGGTTACGTGCAGGACCAGCAGACCTCCGCGCGCTTCATCGAGGAGGAACTGAAAGGGTTGCGCCAGTCGCGCCTGTTCCTGCCACCGATTTTCCTCGCCGTGGCGGCCTTTCTCCTGAATGTCACGATCACCCGGATCGTGCAGGCCGAACGGCGCGAAATCGGTCTGATGAAAGCCTTCGGCCATAGCGGAGCCGAGATCGCGGGGCATTACCTCGAACTGGCGCTGCTGATCGCGCTCGCGGGCGCTGTGCTCGGGTCGGGCTTGGGGGTGATGGCCGGACGGGCGATCACCGGGCTCTACATGGAATTCTACAAATTCCCCTATCTCGTCTTCTCGATGCGCCCCGGCCCCTTTGCGGGCGGCCTGGCCTTCTCGCTGCTCGCCGCCGCGCTCGGCGCGGCCATTGCGCTGCGCACCGTGTTCCGCCTGACGCCCGCCGAGGCGATGCGCCCACCAGCGCCCCCCGATTTCACCCATGGCCGTATCGGATTTCTTGCGCTCCTGACCCGCCCGCTCGACCAGCCGGGGCGGATGATCCTACGTCAGATCACGCGCCAGCCGTTTCGCAGCCTCGGCACCATCGGGGGGGTGGCCGCGGGGCTCGCGCTCAACATGGCGATGCTGATGATCTATGCGGGGTTCGATCACACGATGGCGGTGACCTTCGGCTTCGCGGATCGCTCGGACGCGACGGTGAGCTTCATCCACCCGGTCTCTCGCGATGTGACCCACGAGATCGCCCACCTGCCCGGCGTGCTCGAGGCCGAGCCGCAGCGCATGGTCCCAGTGCTGTTTCGCAATGGCCCCATCACCCATCGCGGCGAGCTGACCGGCCTGCCCGACCCGGCCACGCTGAACCGTGCGCTCGATACCAGCCTGAACCCGATCCCGCTGCCCGCAAATGGCGTGGTGCTTTCGCGCGGGCTTGCGAACCTCTTGGCCCTTCACCCCGGCGATCTGATCACCGCCGAAGTCACCGAGGGGCGCAAGCGCCACCTGACCCTGCCTGTCGTCGCGGTGTCCGACACGCTGCTTGGAGCGCCCGCCTATATGCGTCTCGATGCGCTCACGCGTGCGATTGGCGAGGCCGACCGGATCACCTCGGTTGCGCTTCGGACCGCGGGCCAGCCTTCGGCGGAACTGCTACACGCGCTGCGCGAGCGGCCCAAGGTGGCGGGCGTCTCGGTGAAGGCCGACAGCTACGCGGCCTTTCGCAAGATCGCCGACGAGGGCGCGGGGCAAATGCGGTTCGTGTTCGGCGCCATCGCCTTCGTGCTGAGCTTCGGCATCGTCTACAACGCCGCGCGCAACGCTTTTGCCGAGCGCGTGCACGAACTCGCCAGCCTGCGCGTGCTGGGCTTCACCCGCGCCGAGGTGACGCTGGTTCTGGCCGGTGAGATCGCGGTGCTGGTGGCGATTGCGCTGCCCTTGGGGATCTGGCTGGGCTGGTGGCTCGCCAATCTCATCGCGGTCGCCTTTTCGAACGAGCTTTACCGGGTCAGTGTCAGCTTCGACCTGCCGAGCATCGCCAAGGCGGTGCTGGTGGTGGTCGCAGCGATGCTGGCCTCGATCCTGATGCTGCGCCGCGCTCAGGATCGGTTGAACATGGTGGCGGCGCTCAAGGCAAGGGACTGACCTCGTGACCCCAAGACCCCGCACCCGCTGGCTGATCCTGATCCTCGTCGCGCTGATCGCGGCAGGCGCATTCGCCGCGCTTCTCTGGCCGCAAGCGCAGACGGTCGATCTGGGCACCGTCACGCGCGGGCCGATGCGGCTTGCGATCGAGGATGACGGGCGCACGCGGGTCAGCGAGAGCTACACTGTCTCGACCCCGGTGAGCGGGCGGCTCCAGCGCCTCGACATCCACGTGGGCGATCCGGTGGTGAAGGGCGAGACGGTCGTGGCGCAGATGCGCCCCGCCCTGCCCGCCGTGCTCGATGCCCGAAGCCGCGCGCAAGCCGAGGCTGCACTGGCCGAGGCGCAGGCGGCCCTGAGTGCCGCCGAAGGCGATTACCGCGCGGCGGTGGCGATGCGCGAACAGGCGGATGCCGATCTGTCGCGTTCCCAGCGTCTGGCGCTCTCGGGCACGATCAGCCAATCCGCGCTCGACCGCGACCAGATCACAGCCGATTACGCGGCAGCCCAGGAGGCCGCCGCGAAAGCCGCGATCGCGATGCGCGAGGCAGCCGTGGCCTCGGCGCAATCGGTGCTGCAAAACGATGCCGGCGCGAGCAATGGAAAGGGCGCCGAGACGATCCCGCTTTTCGCCCCCGCCACCGGGACCGTGCTGCAGATCCTTCAGGAGAACGAGACGGTTCTCTCCGCCGGCAGCCCGATCATGGAGATCGGCAATATCTCGGACGGGCTGGAAGTGGTGGCCGACCTGCTCTCGCGCGACGCGGTGCGCGTGCGCGTGGGCGATCCGGTCGAGATCACCGATTGGGGCGGGCCGGATGTGCTGGAAGGCAAGGTCCTGCGCGTCGATCCGGCAGGCACCACGAAGGTCTCGGCGCTGGGGGTCGAGGAACAGCGCGTCGGGGTGGTGATCGGCTTCACCGGCGATCCGGGCAAGCGCGCAGGCCTCGGCCACGGGTTCCAGGTGACGGTGCAGATCGTCGTCTGGCAGGCCGAGGACGCGCTGCGCGTGCCCTCCAGCGCCCTGTTCCGGCGCGGTTCGGGCTGGTCGGCGTTCAAGGTCGAGGATGGCCGCGCACGCGAAGTGGCGGTCGAGATCGGCACGGATAACGGTACGGTGGCCGAGGTCACATCGGGCCTGAGCGACGGAGATCAGGTCGTGCTTTACCCGGTCGAGGGGCTGGCGGATGGCTCCACCGTCGCGCCGCGTTCGGGGGGCTGACCGGCCTCCGCAACCAGGGCGCTTTATTTATCATACCATCCGGTATATTAAATCCGCATGAGCGCCCCCACCCCCGATTCCAACACCCCCCGCCGCCGTGGCCGACCGCCGCGCAAGCCGGATGATCAGGCCGCCCGCAAGGCATTGATCCGGGCGGGGCTCGTGCAGCTGACCGAGCGCGGCTACACCAATGTCGGGCTCGACGAAATCACCGCCGCCGCCGGTGTGACCAAGGGCAGCTTCTACCACTACTTCCCGACCAAGGCCGCCTTCGGCGCCGAGCTGATCGAGGCCTATGGCGCCTTTTTCCGCGACAAGCTTTCGCGCTCGCTCGACCGCCACGACCTGACGCCGCTCGCGCGCCTGCGCGCCTTCAGCCGCGACGCCGAGGCGGGCATGGCGAAATACGATTTCCGCCGCGGCTGCCTGATCGGCAATCTCGGGCAGGAGATGGGTACGCTCCCCGAGGATTACCGCGCCCGCCTCATCGCCGTTCTGGAAAGCTGGCAGGCGCTGGTGGCCGACTGCCTGCGCGCGGGCCAAGCCGCAGGCGAAGTACCCGCAACCCAAGACCCCGACACGCTCGCCGAGATCTTCTGGACGGGCTGGGAAGGCGCCGTTCTGCGCGCGAAACTTCAACATTCCCCCGAGCCGCTGCGTCGCTTCGCCGACGGGTTCCTGCGGCTCGCCCAAAGCTGAAAGGACATGACATGGTGCAGGCCATCGTGATCGAGAAACCCGAGGAAACGCAGACCGTCGCGCTGAAGGAGATCGAGCTGCCGCCGCTGGGTGAGGGCGAGGTCGCCGTGGACGTGGCCTATTCGACGCTCAACTACAAGGACGCGCTGGCGATCACCGGCGCGGGGCCTGTGGTGCGAAGCTTCCCGATGGTGCCGGGCATCGACTGCTCGGGGATCGTGGCCGAGAGCAACCATCCCGGTTTCGCCAAGGGCGACCGCGTTGTGCTGAACGGCTGGGGCGTGGGCGAGAAACATTGGGGCGGGCTGGCAGGGCGCGCGCATCTCAAGGGCGACTGGCTGGTGAAACTGCCCGAGGGGATCTCCTTGCGTCAGGCGATGGCGATCGGCACGGCGGGCTACACGGCGATGCTCTGCGTGATGGCGCTCGAGGCGCATGGTGTAACCCCCGACAAGGGCGAGGTCGTGGTGACGGGGGCCACGGGTGGTGTGGGCAGCGTGGCGACTGCGCTTCTGGGCAAGCTCGGCTACACCGTCGCCGCCGTCACCGGCCGCCCCGAGGAAGAGGCTTACCTGAAATCGCTCGGCGCATCCTCGATCGTCGCGCGCGATGAGGTCTCGGGCAAGGCGCGACCGCTGAACAAGGAACGCTGGGCGGGGGCCGTCGATGTGGTGGGCGGCGAGGTGCTCGCCAACGTCCTCTCGATGATGGCATATCGCGGCACCGTCGCGGCCTGCGGGCTGGCGGGGTCTATGTCGCTGCCGACCTCGGTCGCACCCTTCATCTTGCGCAACGTGACGCTTGCGGGCGTCGACAGCGTGATGTGCCCGCTTGAAGACCGCGTCGAGGCCTGGCGCCGTCTGGCTGCCGATCTCGACATGGACAAGCTCGCCGCGATGGAGATGGAGGTCGCGCTGGAAGACGTGATCGCCACGGCTCCGAAATTCCTCGAAGGGAAGGTGCGTGGGAGGATCGTCGTGCCAGTTGCGCCCGAGCTTGGCTAACCAAGCCAGAGTGCGGAGCCAAGCATCCGCCGCAACAGCCCCGTCTGGCCGCTGACCCCTGCCCGCGCGTAGATCTGCTTCGAGGTCGAGCGCGCGGTCTCAAGCGTCCAGCCGAGGCGCTCTGCCGCCTCGCGCAGGCTCGCCCCGTCACACAGCAGCACCGCCAGCCGCGCCTCGGACCGGCTCAGATCGAGATCGCCCGCAATCCGCCCTAGCGGCAGGTCTTGTGCCTTCGGAAGGGCGCGCAGATGGCCGATCACGGCCGGTGCGCCCTGCCACTTGCCTTGCGTAAGCCGAAGGTACACCGGGGGCTCGCCCGCCATCTCGACGGGGCGCGGCGCGCTCTCGCTTGCCGCCAGCGCGGCCAGTGCCTGCCGAAAGGCGAGCGCGGCCTCGGGATCGGCAAATTCGAGCCGCGCGCCATGACGCAGGCGCAGCCGCTCGGTCGCGTCCAACCCGGCCGCGACCTGCGGATCGTGGGCGATCACCGCGCCCGTTGCACTCAGCGCCACCCACCCCGCCCCAAGCGCCGCGGCGCTTCGTTCGGCCATTGCGGCACGCGACCGTTCGATCCCCAGTGCCGCCCGGATCGACAGCGCCTGCCCCAGATGCGGCGCGAGATTGGAAAGCGGCAACGCCTCGGCTGCACGAAACTCCCGCCCTGAACGGGCGATCATCAGCACCACCTGCCCTGCCGTTCCCGCCGCGACCTTCAGCACCCGTAGGGGTGTCGGCCAATCCGGCTCCCCCGGCAAGTCGATCTGCGAATAGACCCGGTCGAGACGCATCGCGCGCAGTCGCTCGGTCTCGGGCAAGGCGATCTTGCCGAGCTGCCAGCTCGCGCCTTCACCTTCCGCAGCAAGGAGCCGAACCGCCGCCGCCTCTGCATGCGACGCCGCGCAAAGCCGTTCGAGAAAGCGCACCCAGCCTGCCGCGCCCCCCTCGCTTGCCGCCGCGAAGAGCGCGTTGATCAACAATGTGTTTTCGGACTGGCCCAACATTGGCCCAACTTACCCCCCATTTGGGGGGTTATCCAGAAAGAACGCTTCCCTATACCGGGGAAAATTCGCGTTCGGACAAAGGCCCTCCCATGGACCCCAAAACCCTGACCCACCTGCAACGCCTCGAAGCCGAGAGCATCCACATCATGCGCGAAGTGGTTGCCGAGGCCGAGAACCCGGTGATGCTCTATTCCGTCGGCAAGGACAGCGCGGTGATGCTGCATCTGGCGAAGAAGGCGTTTTACCCCTCGCCGCCGCCCTTCCCGCTCATGCATGTCGACACGACCTGGAAGTTCCAGGACATGTACAAGCTGCGCGACAAGGCGGCGAAAGCGGCCGGAATGGAGCTGATCGTCTATCAGAACCCCGAGGCCAAGGCGAAAGGGATCAACCCGTTCGATCACGGCTCGCTGCACACGGACATGTGGAAGACCGAAGGGCTGAAACAGGCGCTCGACAAGCACAACTTCGACGTGGCCTTCGGCGGCGCGCGCCGCGACGAGGAGAAATCCCGCGCGAAGGAACGCGTCTTCTCGTTCCGCTCGGCCAATCACCGCTGGGACCCGAAGAACCAGCGCCCCGAGCTCTGGCGCCTCTACAACGCCAAGAAGGCCAAGGGCGAGAGCGTCCGCGTCTTCCCGATCTCGAACTGGACCGAGCTGGATATCTGGCAATACATCCACCTCGAAGGCATCGAGATCGTGCCGCTCTATTTCTCGGCCCCGCGGCCGACGGTGGAGCGTGACGGGCTGATCCTGATGGTGGATGACGACCGCTTCCCGCTGCGCGACGGCGAAGAACCGGTGATGCGCTCGGTCCGCTTCCGCACGCTGGGTTGCTACCCGCTGACGGGCGCCGTCGAGAGCGAGGCGCAGACCCTGCCCGAAGTCATTCAGGAAATGCTGCTGACCACCACCTCCGAGCGTCAGGGGCGCGCGATCGACCACGATCAGGCCGCCTCGATGGAGAAGAAAAAGCAGGAAGGCTATTTCTGAGCCCTCCCACTCGCGCCCCCATTTCCACCCTATCAGGTGAGCCGACATGACGACCAACGACCCGATCTACAAGACCGACGCGCTGATCGCGCAGGACATCGACGCCTATCTCGAGGCGCATCAGCACAAGACCATGCTGCGTTTCATCACCTGCGGTTCGGTCGATGACGGGAAATCGACGCTGATCGGGCGGCTGCTCTATGACAGCAAGATGATCTTCGAGGATCAGCTTGCCGCACTGGAAGCCGATTCCAAGCGCGTCGGCACCCAAGGGCAAGAGATCGACTTCGCGTTGCTGGTCGACGGTCTGGCCGCCGAGCGCGAACAGGGCATCACCATCGACGTGGCCTACCGCTTCTTCACGACCGAAAAGCGCAAGTTCATCGTCGCAGACACGCCCGGCCACGAGCAATACACCCGCAACATGGTCACCGGCGCCTCTACCGCCGATCTGGCCGTGATCCTGATCGACGCGCGCAAGGGCGTGCTGACCCAGACGCGTCGCCATTCCTACCTCGTGAACCAGCTCGGCATCCGCCATATCGTGCTGGCGGTGAACAAGATGGATCTGGTGGATTACGATCAGGCGACCTTCGAAGACATCGTGGCGGATTACAAAACCTTCGCCGACAGTATCGGCATCGAAGGCTTCACCGCGATCCCGATCTCGGGCTTCAAGGGCGACAACATCACTGGCCCGAGCGAACGCACGCCCTGGTACAAGGGCCCCTCGCTGCTGCCCTATCTGGAGGCCGTCGAGGTGGACGTGACCTCGGATCAGGGGCGTCCGTTCCGGATGCCGGTGCAATGGGTGAACCGCCCTAACCTCGACTTCCGCGGCTTCTCGGGCCTGATCGCCTCGGGCACCGTGCGCCCGGGCGACGAAGTACGCGTGCTGCCCTCTGGCAAGACCTCGAAAGTGGCACGCATCGTCAGCCTCGAAGGCGATCGCGATCTGGCGGTTGCGGGTGAATCCACGACGATCACCCTTGAGGACGAAATCGACTGCTCGCGCGGGCAGGTCATCGTCGCCGCCAAGGAGCCGCTGGAGGTGGCCGACCAGTTCGAGGCTACCATCGTCTGGATGGACGAGACCGAACTGGTTCCGGGCCGCGCATATTGGCTCAAGATCGGCACCCAGACCGTTTCGGCCACCGTGCACGAGCCCAAATACGAGGTGAACGTCAACACGCAGGAGCATCTGGCGACGAAGACGCTGGATCTGAACGCGATCGGTGTGGCCAACATCACCACCGACCGCGAGATCCCCTTTGCGCCCTATGCCGAAAACCGCGATCTGGGCGGGTTCATCCTGATCGACAAGATGACCAACCAGACCTCTGCGGCCGGCATGATCAACTTCGCCCTGCGCCGGGCCCAGAACATCCACTGGCAGGCCACCGATATCGGGCGCGAGCATCATGCGAACATGAAGCATCAGAAGCCCGCCGTGCTGTGGCTGACCGGCCTCTCGGGCTCAGGCAAATCGACCATCGCCAATATCGTCGAGAAGAAGCTCGCGCGGATGAACCGCCACACCTTCCTGCTCGACGGCGACAACGTGCGCCACGGGCTCAACAAGGATCTGGGCTTCACCGAGGCCGATCGCGTGGAGAACATCCGCCGCGTCGGCGAGGTCGCCAAGCTGATGACCGATGCCGGTCTGATCGTGATCACCGCCTTCATCTCGCCCTTCCGATCCGAGCGCGACATGGTGCGTTCGATGATGCAGCCGGGAGAGTTCATCGAGATCTTCGTCGACACACCTCTGGAAGTGGCCGAGGCGCGCGACGTGAAGGGGCTTTATGCAAAAGCGCGTTCGGGCCAGCTGAAGAACTTCACCGGCATCGACTCGCCCTATGAGGCGCCCGAGAATGCCGAGATGCGCATCGACACGACCGCGATGACGCCCGAGGAAGCGGCCGATCTGATCATCGCGCGGCTGATCCCGTAAAGACCTTGGCGGGGCGCGGCGATCCGCGCCCCCGAAGACGCGCCCCTAGCCCAGCAGATCGCGGGCGATGCGCTCAAACAGATGCGCGCCGGTGCCGATCAGGTCATCGGGGAAATCGTAATCGGGATTGTGCAGCGCGGGGGCGTCCAAGCCGACGCCAAGGCACATCATCGCCGATTTCGCCCCATGCCCGAACAGTCCGAAATCCTCCGAGGCGCGCATCGGCACGCCCTCTTCGCCATTCGCGATGCCAAGGCTGTCCATCGCCTGCCGTGCGATCCCGACCGCCTCCGCCGCGTTGACCGAGGCCGCGAAGCGGTCATGCTCTTCGATCTCCAGACCCAGCCCCGCAGTCTTAGCCTCCTCAGCCACCCGCGCGCGGATCTCGGCCTCGAGCGCGGCAAGGCTGTCATCGCCGCCCGTGCGCAAGGTCGCGTAAAGCACGCCCTCCCCCGGTGCGATGCCGAAGGTAGGTTCCCCCACCGACAGATGGGTCAGCGTCACGAGGCGGAACGCATCGTCCAGATCGCCGCCCGGACCCAGCGCCTCCAGCACCGGCGCAAGGCGTGCGAAGACAGGGAGCGGTGAGCGCCCTGCTCCGGGATCGGCGGCATGGGCGGTCTTGCCCGAAAGCGTGATCTTCAGCCCGACCGAGGCGCAATTCATCAGCCCCCGCTTCGTGCCAACATAGCCACGCGGAAGTCCCGGCAGCCCGTGGATCGCGAAGGCGAAATCGGGGGCGATGCGGGCAAAGTTCGGATCCTCGATCACCGCGCGCGCGCCTGCGCCCGTTTCCTCGGCGGGCTGGAACAGCACGATCACCCGCCCCTTTGCGACGGGTTTGCGCGCGATCAGACGCGCCAGCCCCATCAGCATCACCATATGCCCGTCATGGCCGCAGACATGCGACACACCGGGGCGCTCGGAGACCCACTCGACATGGGGATCTTCCGCGATCGGCAGCGCATCAAGCTCGGCGCGAAAGAGCACCGCAGGGCCCGGCTCACCGCTGTCGAAAACCGCCGCAACCCCATGCCCGCCGATCCCGGTGATCAGTTCGGACGGGTTCAGCGCGCTCAGCTCCGTCGCGATCCGGCGGGCGGTCTCCACCTCCTGCCCCGAGACCTCGGGCGCGCGGTGGAGCGCGTGGCGCAGCGCGGTCAGCTCGACCAGATCGGCATTCCCCAGCATCACCCCTCCTGCAGCTCGCGCAGCACCTCGGCCCCGATCTCGAAGGACCGGATCCGCGCGGCCGGATCGTGGATCATCCCCGTCACCATCAGCTCGTCGGGCTGGTAACGCTCGATCAGCACGGCAAGCTGCGTGCGGATCGTCGCGGGCGAGCCCGTGGCCGAAACCGAGAGCGCCTGCTCGGCCTGCGCCAGAACCGCTGCCGGGATATCCGCCCCCGGGTCATGGCTCGGGCGCGGCAACTTGCCGGGTTTGCCCATGCGCAGCCGCGCAAACCCCATGAGATGCGACGACCGCAGATAGGTGGCTTCGGCATCCGTCTCGGCCGCGAACAACCCCGCCGCCATCATCGCGTAAGGTTTCGACAGATGATCCGAGGGGCGGAAGCCCGCGCGATAGGCGGCCAGCGCCTCTTCCAGCATCGCCGGGGCGAAATGCGAGGCGAAGGCATAGGGCAACCCGAGATAGGCGGCGAGCTGCGCACCGAAGAGGCTGGAACCCAGGATCCAGATCGGCACCTTGCTGCCCTGCCCGGGGATCGCGCGCACGCGGGCATCCTCTGGGCCTTCCGCGAGGAAATCCATCAGTTCGACCACGTCATCGGGAAATCCGTCCGCAGGCGCCATGTGCCGGCGCAGCGCCCGCGCCGTCGCCATGTCGGTTCCGGGCGCGCGGCCAAGCCCGAGGTCGATCCGACCGGGATAGAGTGCCTCGAGCGTACCGAACTGCTCGGCCACCACGAGCGGTGCGTGATTGGGCAGCATGATACCGCCCGCGCCCACGCGCATCCGTTGCGTCGCACCCGCGATATGACCGATCACCACGGGCGTCGCGGCGCTCGCGATGCCGGGAAAGTTATGATGCTCGGCCAGCCAGTAGCGGTGATAACCGGCCGCCTCCGCCGCACGCGCGAGATCGGTGCTGTTGGCCAGCGCCTCGGCCGGGCCGCCGCCTTCGGGAATGGGCGAGAGATCGAGAAGGGAGTAACGTTTCATCAGGCCTCCGGGGGTCTCCGGGAATTCGCTCTCAGGGGTTTCAGAGACGCGCGCCGCTGTCAATCGGCGCGGCTGCGCGGCATCGCACAGCCCGCCCGCCCCCGCGCCATGCTCGATCCGGCTTTGCCCTTGACCTCCCCCGCAGGCCCGTCCCACCCTGCGCGCAAGCGACAGGAGAAGCCGATGCCCATCACCAACGCCCCTTTCAGCCAGACCGAATATGACCGCCGGATCGCATTGGTGCGCGCCGCGATGGCCGAACGCGGGATCGAGATCCTGTTCGTCACCAACCCCTCGAACCAGTTCTGGCTGACGGGTTATGACGGCTGGTCCTTCTACACCCATCAGGGTGTGATCCTGCCGATGGAGGGCGCGCCCTATTGGTGGGGCCGCTTCATGGATGCCAATGGCGCACGCCGCACCGTCTGGATGGAGGAGGAGAACATCCTCCATTACAACGACGCGATGGTGCAGTCGGATGTGATGCATCCGATGGAAGACCTCGCCTCGCATCTGCGCATCATGGGCTATGGCAAGGCGCGGATGGGGGTCGAGATGGAGACCTATTTCTACACCGCCAAAGCCCATGCCGTTCTGACCGACGGGTTGCCTGAGGCCGAGTTGAACGACGCGAGCGTGCTGGTGAACTGGCAGCGCCTGATCAAGTCGGGCGAGGAGCTGGCCTTCATGCGCCGCGCCGCGCGGATCTCCGAACTGGTGATCTCGCGCGCGATGGAGCTGGCCGAGCCGGGGCTGCGCAAGCACGATCTGGTGGGAGAGCTCTACAAGACCGCCGTGCAGGGCGAGGAAGACAGCTGGGGCGATTACCCCGCGATCGTGCCGATGCTGCCCTCGGGCCCCGATGCCTCCGCCCCGCACCTGACCTGGAACGGTGAAGCGTTGAAGGCGGGTGAAGCCACTTTCGTCGAGCAATCGGGCTGCTATCGCCGCTATCACGCGCCGCTCTGCCGGACCGTGTTCCTCGGCAAGCCCCCGCAACACATGATTGATGCAAGCCAGGCCCTGACCGAGGGGCTCAATGCCGGAATCGAGGTTGCGCGCGCCGGCAACCGCGCCTGCGATATCGCCCGGGCGCTGAATGTCGAACTCGCGAAAGTCGGAATCGAACGGCCCAACCGCGCGGGCTATGCGGTGGGCTGCTCCTACCCGCCCGATTGGGGCGAGCATACGGTGTCGATCCGCGACACCGACGAGACGATCCTGCAACCCGGCATGACCTTCCACTTCATGCCCGGCCTGTGGATGGACGACTGGGGGATGGAGACCACCGAGACCATCCTGATCACCGAGAACGGTCCGGCCGAGCCGCTGTGCAAGGTCGAGCGCAAGCTCTTCATCAAGGACTGACGATGCGGCTCGACACCACCCGCGCGATCCTCTCGGATCTGATCGGCTTTCCGTCGGTCTCTTCGGACACCAACCTGCCGATCATCCACTACATCGCCGACCGGCTGGAGGCGGCGGGCGCGGCTGTCGAGGTGATGATGGACCCAAGCGGTCACAAGGCGAACCTCTTCGCCACGCTGGGCGAGGCGCGCGATGGCGGGCTGGTGCTGTCTGGCCATTCCGACGTGGTGCCGGTCACCGATCAGGACTGGACGAGCGATCCCTTCACCATGGTCGAACGCGACGGCAAGCTCTACGGGCGCGGCGCCTGTGACATGAAAGGGTTCATCGCAGCCTGTCTCGGCTCGCTCGATCTGCTGGCCGAGGCCGCGCAGACCCGCCCGATCCATTTCGCTTTCACCCATGACGAGGAGGTCGGCTGTCTGGGCGCGCAGGAGCTGGTGAAGATCCTCGCCAAGCGCCCCGTCAAACCCGCGCTGTGCATCATCGGAGAGCCGACCTCGATGCAGGTCTTTGACGGCAACAAGGGCTGCTGCGAATACACGGTGCGCTTCGAGGGGCGGCCGGGCCACAGCTCGGCGCCGGATAAGGGCGTGAACGCGGTCGAATATGCGGTGCGCTACATCAACCGTCTGTTCGAGCTGCGCGCCGAACTGGTCAAACGCTGCCCCGAGGGCTCGCGCTTCGACCCGCCACAGACGACGCTGAACATCGGCGCGCTGCGCGGCGGCGTCTCGCATAACGTGATCGCGCCGCGTGCCGAGCTGAACTGGGAAATGCGCCCGATCAACGAGACCGATATGCGCTTCGTGAAAGAGGAAATCGCAAGTTTCGTCGAGGACACGCTCCTGCCCGAGATGCGCGCCATCGCGCCCGAGGCGGGCATCTCCACCGAGACGATCGGCGAGGTGGTGGGGCTCGAGCCGATGGACGAGAACGCCGCGCGCGATCTGGTCTTCGCACTCACGGGGCAGAACCATGCGGGCTGCGTCGCCTTCAACACCGAAGCCGGACTGTTCCAGTCGATCGGGATGGATGCGGTGATCTGCGGGCCGGGCTCGATCGAGCAGGCGCACAAAGCCGACGAGTTCGTCTCGCTCGACCAGATGTCCCAGGCGCTGGCGATGATCGGGAAACTCGCCAGCGCCCGGAGCTAGCCGTTCTTACGCAGCGGCTTTCTGTGCAGGCGCGGCCGTCTCGCGGTAATGCGCCTGCGCGGCGGCAACGCCGCTGCCCAGCTCTACCGGCAGCCCCAGATCGGCCATCGCCATCTCGGCGGTCGCCAGACCCGAGAGCGTCATGACATCGGTCATCAACCCAAGGTGCCCGATCCGGAACACCTTGCCCGCGACATCGCCCAAGCCCCCGCCAAAGGCCACGCCATAGGCGTTCAGTGCCTGCGCCACGATCCGACCCGCGTCGAACCCTTCGGGCGCGCGCACCGCGCTGACGCTGTTGGAATAGAGATCGGGCGAGACCGCGCAAAGCTCCATCCCCCAGGCCGAGACCGCGCGGCGCACGCCCTCGGCAATGCGGGCATGGCGGGCGAAGACGTTTTCCAGCCCCTCGCCCAGTAGCATATCGCAAGACGCCTTGAGACCGTTCAGCAGCCCCACGGGCGGCGTATAGGGGAAGCCGTTGGCCGCGTAGCCCGCCTGCATGTCGCGAATATCGAAGAAGCAACGCGGCAGTTTCGCGCGCTGAACGGCGGCGAGCGCCTTTTGCGAGAACCCGGTGATCGCGAGGCCCGGCGGCAGCATGAAGCCCTTCTGACTTCCGGTGACGGCCACGTCCACGCCCCAGTCATCCATCCGGAAATCCATCGACCCGATGGAGCTGACCCCATCCACGAAGAACAGCGCCGGGTGGCCCGCCGCATCCATCGCGCGCCGGATGCCAGCGACATCCGAGGTCACGCCGGTCGCGGTCTCGTTATGGGTGGCCAGCACCGCCTTGATCTCGTGGCCTTTGTCGGCGGTGAGGATCTCGGCGAAGCGGTCGACCGGGATGCCCTCACCCCAGTTCACCGTGACCTGCTCGACCACCAACCCGTAGCGCTGGCACATGTCGATCCATTTATGGCTGAACATCCCGTTGCGGCAGGAAAGAACCTTGTCGCCGGGCGAGAGCGTGTTGGTGATCGCGGTCTCCCAGCCGCCGGTGCCTGTCGCGGGAAAGACGAACGCCTCGCCGGTCCTGGTCTTGAGCACCTTCTTCACGCCGTCCAGCGCGGGGTGGATGATATCGGCGAAGCCGGGGCTGCGATGGTCCATCGTCGGAATATCGACGGCCTTGCGCAGGCTTTCGGGAATATTGGTCGGGCCCGGAATGAACACGGGGTTCAGATGGATCATGACGCCTCCTCCTCTGGCTGGGAAAAGTCGTATCACGCGCGGGCGGGGCCGGATATTTTTACGAAAATCCACAGCCGCAGCGCAGAAAATCCAAATTTTCGACGCTGTATCAAGGTATTACGTTTTTCATATAGTGAAATATATTTTTGTTTTATACATGTTAAAAAGGATTTTCCTCGTTCGGGAGGCGACACAATGACCACAGCACGCCGCAAAGGCCGCCCGCGCGCGTTCAACACCGAGCCGGGCCAGGGCACGATCCAGGCGCTCAACCGGGCGCTTGACGTGCTCGACCTGCTTTCGCGTCACGAGGGGCTGAGCCTGAGCGCCATCGCGCGCAATCTCGACCAGTCGCCGGCCACGATGCACCGGGTTCTGGCGACGCTGCATGCCCGCGATTTCGTCGAGACCAGCCCCGAGGGGCAGGACTGGCATATCGGTCCCACCGCCTTTCGGATCGGCTCGGCCTTCCTGCGCCACACCAACGTCTTCGAGCGCGCCCGCCCCTTCATGCAAGAGCTGATGCAGGTCACGGGTGAGACCTCGAACCTCGGGGTGGAACGCGCAGGTCAGGTGCTGTTCACCGGGCAGGTGGAGACGCATGAGGCGATCCGCGCCTTCTTCCCGCCGGGGACGGTCGCGCCGCTGCATGCGTCCGGAATCGGCAAGGCGCTGATGAGCGGTTACGCGCCCGAGCGGCTGGCGCGGTTCCTCGAGGGTTATGACTTCGCGCGGTTCACGGAAAAGACGATCGGTGATGCTGCGACGCTGCGCGCACAGCTCGCGGAGGTGCAAGCGCGCGGTTATGCGATCGACGATGAGGAGCGCACCGTAGGGATGCGCTGCGTCGCCGCCCCGATCTTCAACATCCACGGCGAGGCGGTGGCCGGGATTTCCGTCTCCGGCCCGGTGCAGCGGATGGGTGAGACGCGCCTGCCCGAGATCGGCGCGGCGGTCACAAAGGCCGCGCGCGCCGTCACGCATCAGATAGGCGCGGGCTGATCAGTTCAGCCGCTGACCGGTCTTGGGGTCGAAGAGGTGCAGGTCCTCGGGCTTGACCGAAAGCCGCATCTGGCCGACCTCGTTCTCCGCCATGTGAACGCCGGGCAGCGCCGCCGTCATCGCCTCGCCACGCCCTTCGAGGGCACCATGCAGAAGCGTGTTCGCGCCCAGTGGCTCTGACAGGCTCACGTTCAGCACCAGCGGACCGCCCGGATCGGGATGGAGGTGCTCGGGCCGGATGCCAAGCTTGACCGGCCGGTCGGCCAGATCGGCCGCGCCCAGCACGACATGGCCCAGCATCACCTGCCCCCCGCGGATCTCGGCATCCACGATGTTCATCGACGGGCTGCCGATGAACTGCGCGGCGAAGACCGTCACGGGGCGCTCGTAGACTTCCAGAGGCGTGCCGATCTGCTCGGCCACGCCGCCATTCATCACGATCATCCGGTCGGCCATCGTCATCGCCTCGACCTGATCGTGGGTCACGTAAAGCGCGGTGATCCCGAGCTTGCGCTGCAATTCGCGGATCTCGACGCGCATCTGCACACGCAGCTTCGCATCGAGGTTCGAGAGCGGCTCGTCGAACAGGAACACGGCCGGCTCACGCACGATGGCCCGGCCCATCGCGACGCGCTGACGCTGCCCGCCCGAGAGTTCACGCGGCTTGCGGTCGAGATAGGGCGTGAGCTGCAAGAGTTCGCCCGCCGCCTCGACGCGGGCCGCGATCTCAGCTTTGGCCATGCCTGCGATCTTCAGGCCGTAGCCCATGTTCTGGCGCACCGACATATGCGGGTAGAGCGCGTAGTTCTGGAACACCATCGCGATATCTCGGTCCATCGGTTCGCGCTCGTTCACGCGATTGCCGCCGATGCAGATCTCGCCTTCCGACACGCTCTCCAGCCCCGCGACCATGCGCAGGAGGGTCGATTTCCCGCAGCCCGAGGGGCCGACGATGACGATGAATTCGCCGTCGCGAATGTCGATCGAGACCCCGTGCAGAACCTCGGTCTTGCCGAAACGTTTCTTGATGTTTTCGAGTTCAACGGTCGCCATTGTCTGCCCTTATTTCTCGCTGTCCACGAGGCCGCGAATGAAGAGTTTCTGCATCGAGATCACCACGATCACCGGCGGCACCATCGCGAGGATCGAGGTCGCCATGATGACCGGCCAGTCCGCGATATCATCGCCCGAGGGGAACATCTGTTTGAGCCCCATAACGATCGTGTTCATCTCGGGATTGGTGGTGATGAGAAGCGGCCAGAGATACTGGTTCCAGCCATAGATGAAGAGGATCACGAAAAGCGCCGCGATATTCGTGCGACTCATCGGCAGCAGGATATCGAGGAAGAAGCGCATCGGGCGCGCGCCGTCGACGCGGGCGGCCTCGGCCAGCTCATCGGGCACGGTCAGGAAGAATTGCCGGAACAGGAAGGTTGCCGTGGCAGACGCGATCAGTGGCAGGATCAGGCCGGAATAGGAGTTCAGCAGGCCGAAGCCCGCGACCACCTGATAGGTCGGCACGATGCGCACCTCGACCGGCAGCATCAGCGTCAGGAAGATCATCCAGAAGAAGAAGCGCCGCCCCGGAAAGCGGAAATAGACGATCGCGAAGGCCGACAGCAGCGAGATCGCGATCTTCCCGAGCGCGATCCCAAGCGCCATCACCATCGAATTGAACAGCATCGTCGCGACCGGCACGTTGACGCCCGAAAACAGCGCGCGCGTGTAGTTCTCGATCAGATGCGAGCCGGGCAGGACCGGCATCGGCGCCTGTGCGATCTCTGACTGGGTATGGGTCGAGGCCACGAAGGCCAGCCAGATCGGAAAGAAGATCACCAGCACGCCCACGATCATCAGAAGATGCGTCAGCCACAGCGCCGAGCCGCGCTTTTCGACCATTCCGGGGGGCGGCTCAAAGCGATTGTCAGCCATCAGTAGTGCACCCGCTTCTCGACGAACTTGAATTGCAGCACCGTCAGGATCCCGACCACCACGAGCAGCACCACCGATTGCGCCGCCGAGCTGCCCAGATCCTGACCCACGAAGCCGTCGGCATAGACCTTGTAGACGAGGATCGTCGTGGCCTGTTGCGGACCGCCGGAGGTAATCGTGTGGATCACCCCGAAGGTCTCGAAGAAGGCGTAGACGATGTTCACGACCAGCAGGAAGAAGGTCGTCGGCGACAGGAGCGGCAGGACGATGGTGAAGAAGCGCCGCCAGAAATGCGCCCCATCAATCGCCGCCGCCTCGATCACCGATTTCGGCACCGCTTGCAGGGCGGCGAAATAGAACAGGAAGTTGTAGCTGATCCGCCCCCAGGACGAAGCCACGACGACAAGCCCCATCGCCTCTTGCTGGTTCAGGACGTGGTTCCAGTCGTAGCCCAGCTGGTTGAGGTAGAAGGCCACCACGCCGATGCGGGTGTTGAACATGAAGAGCCACAGAACCCCCGCCACCGCAGGCGCGACCGCATAGGGCCAGATCAGCAGCGTGCGATAGGTCCCCGCGCCTTTCACCAGCCGGTCGGCCAACACCGCGAGGAACAACGCCGGCACCATAGAAACCAAAGTGACCAGCGTCGAGAACACCGCCGTCGTCAGGAACGAGGCCCGGTAATAGGGATCGGAGAAGAGATATTCGAAATTCCCCAGCCCCACATACTGCATCGACAGGCCGAACGGGTCGGGAATGAACAGCGACTGCCAGACCGCCTCGCCCGCCGGGTAGAAGAAGAACACCGCCGAGATGATCAGCTGCGGGGCAATGAGCAGCATCGGCAAGAGCCAGCCCTTGAAGGTGACGCGTTTTTCCATGGGGGGTCCGGGGTCTTCGAATAGGAAAACCGCGGGCAGGTCTTACCCGCCCGCGGTCTGGATTGGGTTAGCGATTGGCCTGCTCGAAGCGGCGCAGCAGCTGGTTGCCACGCTCCACCGCGTTGTCGAGTGCCTCCTGGGCGGTTTTGTCACCCGACCAGACGGCCTCCAGTTCCTCGTCGATGATGCCGCGGATCTGGTCGAAATTGCCCAGACGGATGCCCTTCGAATTCGCCGTCGGCGCGTTCGCGGTCATCTGTTTCACGGCGATATCGGTGCCGGGGTTCGCGTCATAGAAACCCTGCTCGCGGGTCAGATCGGCCGCGGCCTTGGTGATCGGCAGATAACCCGTGTCCTGGTGCCATTTCGCCTGCACTTCAGGCGAGGAGAGGTAGTTCAGGAATTCGGCCACACCCTTGTAATGGCTGTCATCCTTGCCCGACATCACCCAAAGGGAGGCGCCCCCGATGATGGTGTTCTGCGGCGCGCCCGCGACATCACCCCAATAGGGCAGCGGGTGAACCTCGAAGTTGAACTTGGCTTCGGACTTGATGCCCGCGTAGCCGGCCGAGCTCTCGGTGAAGAGCGCGCAGGTGCCGGCGCGGAAATCGGCGCCACCTTCGTTCCGGCGGCCCTTGTAGATGAACTCGCCCTTCTTGGCCCAGTCACCCAGCGTCTGGATGTGCTTGACCTGCACGGGACCGTTGAACTCGAGCTGCGTGTCGAGCCCGGCGAAACCGTTCTCCTGGCTCGCGAAGGGGACGTTGTGATAGGCGGAGAGGTTCTCGAGCTGGATCCAGCTCTGCCAGGCGGTGGTCATCGGGCAGTCGACGCCCGAGGCCTTCAGCTGGTCAAGCACCTTGCCCACGTCGTCCCAGGTGGTCAGCGGGGCATCCTTGGCCACGCCCGCCGCGTCGAGCATGTCGCGGTTGACCCAGAGAACCGGGGTCGAGGAGTTGAAGGGCAGCGACAGCATCTGACCGTCGGTGGTGGTGTAATACCCCTTCACCGCGCCGATATAATCGTCGGGATTGAACGGCACGCCGGCATCGGCCATCGCCTGATAGACCGGCTTGATCGCGCCCTTGGCGGCCATCATCGTCGCGGTGCCGACCTCGAACACCATCAGAATGTCGGGCTGCTCGCCCGCACGGAAGGCTGCGATCCCGGCATTGAGCGTTTCCGAGTAGTTGCCCTTGTGGGTCGCAACCACCTCGTAGTCGCTCTGGCTGGCGTTGAAGTCCTTGACCTGCTGATCGACCAGTTCACCAAGGCGGCCCGTGAAGGCGTGCCAGAATTGGATCTCGGTTGCGGCCTGCGCGGTGAAAGGCGCGGCCAGAGTCGCGGACGCAAGCGCCGCACCCAATGCGAAATTCTTCATGTCTTCCTCCCAGTTTGTAGCGGGATTCACGGATTTTTCTCGATCTGGAGCCCTCTCGCGGAGCGTCCACGCTACGGGGCTTAGTCTGCGCGTGTAACAACCATAAAACAAGACTGTGAGGGATCGCGCCGCAGCACGCGTTACCACGTGAAAGCCCCGTGAACATTGGTAAATTTCGTTGATTTTTCCTCGAAATCGGGGGTCTTTCGGGAGGCTTTCGGCCATCAACATCACGCGTTTGTGATCTTCGATTATGATCGGTAATGCGCGAATCGAAAAAAACCGCCCGTTTGCGCGCGGGCGGTTTTCCGGGAATCAGCCGCTGCGAGGCGCAGCTTTCGCGCAGATCAGAGATAGCGGAAGTCGCGCACGTGATCGGGCATCTCGACGCCCTCGAGATTGCGCGGATCGGGGATCGGCTCCCCCACCACCATGCGTACCGGGATCTCGCCCGCCCAGATCGGGAGCGCGTAATCCTCGTCCTCGTCCTTGGGTCCGCCGGCGCGGAGCTTCGCCGCCCCTTCGGAAACCTCCATTCCCATCACCGTTGTCGCCTTCAGATCCTGCGCGTGATCGGGGCGCAGCGTCTCGTAGCGGCCCGGGTAGAGGTGGTTCACAAAATTTCCGAGCTTGGTGAGTTTCTCCTCGGGGTCTTCCACCTTGAAGGCGGTCCCGAAGAGCATCACCGAGCGGGTATTGAGCGAATGGTGCATCCCCGAGCGCGCGAGAACGAACCCGTCAAGGATCGAGACCGTCAGGCAGACTTCGGCCTCCTTCTGCGCGCGCAGCGCACGGCTCGCCGAGGAGCCGTGCCAATAGACATGGTTGCCCTCGCGCCATTGCAGGGTCGGGGTCACGTAGGGCCTGCCCTCCATGACATACCCGACATGGCACATCGGCTGGGCGTCGAGGATCGCGTTGATCGTGTCGCGGTCGAAATGGCCGCGCTCGTGCAGGCGACGCAGGCGGCTTCTTTCAGTGACGGGGAGGGTGTCGGTCATGGTCTGGCTCCGCGGAGAAATCTTGTCAGCCTGCGGGTAGCGCGATATTGGATTGATAAACATGTCCAATATTAACAAAAAAGTTCATGCCAATATTAACGCAGCCCTGTTCGCGCTCAGCCTCGAACGCCGGGGCGCGCGGCCCCTCCATGCACAGCTGACCGACGGCCTGCGCGAGTTGTTGCGCGCAGCCCCCGAGGCCGCGGGCCTACGTTTGCCCGCGAGCCGCGTTCTGGCCGAGGAACTGTCGGTCTCGCGGATGACAGTGACCACCGCCTATGACCAGCTTGTCGCGGAAGGCTACCTCGTCACGAGGCAGGGCGGCGGCACCTATGTCGCAGGCGAATTGCCCCATCTCGCGCCCCCAGCCCCCGGCCCGCGCAAGACGCCCGAGCCGCCGCGCCCATGGCGTCCTTTCCAGCCCGGCCTGCCCGACCAGTCTCTTTTTCCGCACCGGATCTGGGCGCGCCACCTCGACCGGGCCTGGCGCCAACCTGACCCGGCACTTCTCGACCGACCCGACAGTTTCGGCTGGCCCGCCCTGCGCGCGGCGATCGCAAGCCATCTGTCGGCGTGGCGCGGGCTCGATTGCACGCCCGATCAGGTGCTGATCACCAGCGGCGCAGGAGACGGGTTCGACCTGATCGGGCGCGCGTTACTGCCTCACGGCGCGTCTATGGCGATCGAGGACCCCGGCTGGGCGACGCTTGAACACACCTTGCGCGGAATCGGGATCACCCCCGTGGCGTTGCGGGTCGATGGCGAGGGGCTCGATCCCGCGCGCCTGCCGCAGGACTGCGCGGCCGTGAACGTCACGCCCTCGCGCCATTATCCGACCGGGGTTGCGATGCCGCTTGCGCGACGGCTCGCGCTGCTCGACTGGGCGCACAGGGTTTCGGCTCTGATCGTCGAGGATGATTACGACAGCGAGTTCCGTTATCAGGGCCAGCCGCTGCCCGCGCTGGCCGGGCTCGATGGGTTGCAGCGCGTGATCTACATGGGCAGCTTCTCGAAATTGCTCAGCCCGGCGCTGCGGATCGGCTATCTTGTCGTTCCCGAGGCGCTGATCTCAAAGCTGCGCGCGACCCTCGCAGTTACCGGCTCGCGCGCCTCGCTGGTTCCCCAGCCCGCGCTCGCCGCCTTCATGGCCAGCGGCGAATTCGCGACCCATCTGCGCCGGATGCGGCGGACCTATGCGCGCAGACAGGCGCATCTTCTGGACGCGCTGGCCCCTCTGTCGGATTGCCTCGACCTCGCGCCCGACCCTTCGGGGATGCATTTGTGCATTGGGCTGCGCCCCACATTGGCCGCGCGCATTACCGACAGCGAAATCTCTCGCAGGGCGGCCGAAGCGGGGCTGACGCTGCGCGCGCTCTCGAGCCATTCGGTGCTGCCCGATCCACCGCAGGGGCTTCTCTTCGGTTATGCCGGTTTCGACGAATCGCAAATCAGCGCGGCCGCCGGGGATCTTTGCACCCTGCTTGCGCCCCTTTGCGCGGGCCGTTCGTGATCCGCGCCACGCGCCCAAGTCCCTTGCGCCAAGACCGGAGCGAATTTTGGCCTCGGGGATGAAATTTCCTCTTGCAGCCCCCGGCGCGATCCCCTAAATCCGCCTCCACCGAACCGGCAGCGCGGGCGTAGCTCAGGGGTAGAGCATTACCTTGCCAAGGTAAGGGTCGTGAGTTCGAATCTCATCGCCCGCTCCAGTTCGGACCCTCGGTCGCAAGACCACTCGGATGCGGGCGTAGCTCAGGGGTAGAGCATTACCTTGCCAAGGTAAGGGTCGTGAGTTCGAATCTCATCGCCCGCTCCAATACAAAAGGCCTTCCCTCGGGAAGGCCTTTGTCTTTTCCGGGCTCGCACAAACCATTTCATCGGCCAGACGTGAGGGCGGCGCCCGACCTCGGGTGGGCGCAGCACCACGCGCTCTCATAAAGCGGTTTATCCATCCACCCCGCCGAACGCACGAGCCACGCTCGACAGCGCAAAAGCGCCCTCCCGGCGGGAGGTCGGGCGCTGCCCGGTGTTGGTCACACCGGGCCACCCTCAAAATCCGCAGCGATTTTATCCGGAGCCCCATCGACTTTTCCGCCGCATTGCCCCGCCTTTCGCACCACGCCGCTTGAGCGCGCCCCCTGCCCCGGCCTATAAGGCGGTGAGTTTCAAGGAGGCGCCCGATGCGCAAGGCCACGATCAGCCGCAAGACCGCCGAGACCGATATCACCGTCGAGATCAATCTCGACGGCACCGGTCAGTATGACAACAAGACGGGCGTGGGTTTCTTCGACCATATGCTCGACCAGCTCGCGCGGCATTCGCTGATCGACATGACCATCCGCGCCGAGGGGGATCTGCATATCGACGACCACCACACGGTCGAGGATACCGGGATCGCACTTGGTCAGGCATTGGTGAAGGCGCTTGGCGACAAGCGCGGCATCCGCCGCTACGGCCATTTCGCGCTGGCGATGGATGATACGCAGGTGCAATGCGCGCTCGATCTCTCGGCGCGCCCCTTCTTCGTGTGGAATTGCGACATGCCCACCCCGAAGATCGGCACCTTCGACACCGAACTGGTGCGCGAGTTCTTCCAGGCGCTCGCCACCAATGGCGGGATCACGCTCCACATCGACCGCGTCCATGGCTTCAACAGCCACCACATCGCCGAGGCCGCGTTCAAATCGGTGGCCCGCGCGCTGCGCATGGCGGTCGAGACCGACCCGCGCATGGGCGATGTGCTGCCCTCGACCAAAGGGGCGCTTTGATGCTCACGGCATTGGTTGATTACGACTCGGGCAACCTCCACTCGGCCGAGAAAGCGCTTCAGCGCATGGCGAACGAGACCGGGCACGGCACGATCGTCGTGACGTCCGAGCCGGACGTTGTGGCGCGCGCCGATAGGATCGTGTTGCCGGGCGACGGGGCTTACCCGTCCTGCAACGCCGCGCTGCACCGGTTCGAGGGCATGGCGCAAGCGATCGAGGAAGCGGTAACCATCAAGGGCCGCCCCTTCCTCGGGATCTGCATCGGGATGCAGATGCTGGCCACGCGCGGGCTCGAGTTCGAGGAAACCGAAGGCTTCGGCTGGATCCCCGGCGAAGTGGTTAGGATCGAGCCCTCGGACCCTGCGATGAAAGTGCCGCATATGGGCTGGAACGATCTGGTGATCGACCATGAGCACCCGGTGCTCGACGGCATTTCGACGGGCGATCACGCCTATTTCGTGCATAGCTACCATTTCAAGGTGGCCGAGCCCGAGCATCGTCTCGCGCATGTCGATTACGGCGGCGATATCACAGCGATCGTCGGGCGCGACAACATCGTCGGCACGCAGTTCCACCCCGAGAAATCCCAAGCAACCGGCCTGCGGCTGATCGCGAATTTCCTCGGCTGGAAACCCTGATGACGCCGAGGGCGGTCCTGTCATGGTCGTCGGGCAAGGATTGCGCGATGGCGCTACATGCCTGCCGGAGCGAGGGCCACGCGGATGTGGTGGCGCTGCTGTCCACGACCAACGAGGCTTTCGACCGGGTTGCGATGCATGGCACGCGCAATGAGCTGCTGCGCGCTCAGGCCGAAGCCGCGGGTCTACCGCTGATCGAAGTGCCGCTGCCCTGGCCCTGCTCGAACGCGGATTACGAGGCGCGGATGGCGGGCGCGATGGAGCAGGTGAAGGCGCTTGGTGTCGAGACCATGGTCTTTGGCGACCTGTTCCTTGAGGACGTGCGCAATTACCGGATCGAGAAGCTGAAACCGCTGGGCGTCGAGGCGCTCTTCCCGCTCTGGCAGCGCCCCACGGATCAGCTTGCGCGCGAGATGATCGCGGCAGGCTTCGTAACGCATCTGGTGACGGTGGACCTGGGCAAGCTCGACCCGAGCTTCGCGGGGCGGCGTTTCGATGAAAGCCTGCTCGCCGATCTGCCCGCAGGCGTCGATCCCTGCGGCGAGAATGGTGAGTTTCACACCGCGGTCAGCGCCGGGCCGATCTTCAAAGCCCCGATCCCGGTGCGGGTCGGCGAAACCGTCATGCGCGACGGCTTCGCCTATGCCGATCTCATTCCCGAGTGATCACTTCACCCGCTGCCAGTCCTGCGACTTGCAGAACAGGCCACCGGCCACGCAACCGGCCAGCGCCATTGCATTGCCGTTCACAGTGACCTTGCCGAGATAGATCTTGTTGTTCGACGGGCGCCAGACCTTGCCTTCGTATTTGCCGCCGCCCTTGGGCGCCATGCCGATCACCAGTTGCTTGCCGATATTGGGCGATTTGTATTCGCCACCGGACTTGAAGGTTTTCACGATCGTGCCGCAGAAAGCCGCGCCGCAAGGGGCGATCTGCACATATGCATAGGAACCGTCGTCAGGTTGGGTCTTCCACATCCCCTCGATCGGGTCGGCGAACGCCGCGCCGACGCTGAGTGCGATACCCGCTGCGGCGATCATCAAAGTCTTCATGGCAAATCTCCTCCCTTTTGCCTGCTGTCAGCATCAGGCCACGCAAGAGCGATTCCCGGCAAGACTGACGTGACGTCCGCGTAAGGCTTGGAAATTTCCGAAGGCCATGGCAAGAGGCATCGCGACAGCTCAGGAGTGCCCCCGATGATCCTCTACCCCGCAATCGACCTCAAGGATGGCCAATGCGTGCGTCTGCTGCATGGCGAAATGGACAAGGCCACGGTCTTCGGTGACGACCCGGCTGCGCAGGCGGCCAAGTTCGAGGCGGCGGGCTGCGAATGGGTGCATCTGGTCGATCTGAACGGCGCCTTCGCGGGCGAGCCGGTGAACGCGGCGGCGGTCGAGGCGATCCTTGCGCGGATCAAGGTGCCCGCGCAGCTCGGCGGCGGCATCCGTGACATGGCGACGATCGAACGCTGGCTCGACAAGGGGTTGGCGCGGGTGATCCTCGGGACCGTCGCGGTCGAGAACCCCGATCTGGTGCGCGAGGCGGCGAAAGCGTTTCCGGGCAAGGTAGCGGTGGGGATCGACGCGCGGGGCGGCCGCGTCGCCACGAAGGGCTGGGCGGAAGAGACCGACGTAATGGTCACCGACCTGGCGAAGTCCTTCGAGGACGCGGGCGTTGCCGCGATCATCTACACCGACATCATGCGCGACGGCGCGATGACCGGCCCGAATATCGAGGCGACCGAGGCGCTGGCGCGCGCAGTCGAGATCCCGGTGATCGCCTCGGGGGGCGTGTCCTCGCTGCCCGATCTCATCGCGCTGCGCGACACCGGCGTGATCGCAGGTGCGATCTCGGGCCGTGCAATCTACGACGGGGCGCTCGATCTGACCGAGGCGTTGGCTGCATTGCGCAGCTGAAATTTCGCCTGCGGAAAACCGCAGGCGATGACATGGATCATTGTGAAATGATGTGTGACGCGGCACTCTCCTAGCGAATATTCGCAACGTGTGGAGGGAGTAGAAATGCGTAAACTCATCTTGGTGGCCGCGATCGTCTGCGCGGCCGGGGCGGCGACCGCTCAGGATGTGACGGTGAAATCCAAGACCGACACGAAGGGGTTTGTCGGCCTGAACTGGACCTTCGGCCCGCATGCCAGCGGTCTTGAGGGTGTCGTGGGCGCGATGAACTACCGGATCGACCCCGATGGCGATGTGAAGGGCGCGAAGCTGTCGCTGCATCTCGGCTTCGGCCCCGGCCCGGTTCAGGGCAAGATCAAGCTGACCGGCGTCGCGGGTCAGGATGACGGGATGGCCGAACTCGGTCTTGGCTATGGCAGCCACGGCTTCTTCGGAACGGGTGGATTGCTTGGAGACCACTGGAACGTCGGCGGCGACCTGTACTTCCAGAACGGCTGGGAAGGCTATGCCGGCTTGCACAGCCTGACTTTCGACAAACCGAAAGCACCAGCGATGGTGATCACGCCTGAACAGTGAGGCTCGTTCAACACAGATGACCTTGCCCAACGGCTGGGACCATCAAAGGGCGGCGTCAGTCGCCCTTTCCTTTTGCGCTCAGGCCCCCACCGCCTTGCGCACCATGTCCCAGTAGATGTCGGCCACCATCGCGCGGCTCAGGCGCCCACCCTCGCGGAACCAGGTATTCACGCCGGTCAGCATCGCGATGATCGCCATCGTGGCTAGCTTGGTGTCGGGGATCAGGAATACCGCTTCCGCCTGCCCCGCCTTGAGGATTTCTTCCAGCTCGGTCTCATAGGTCTTCCGAAGCCCTTCAATCTTCGCGAAATTCTCCTCCGAGAGATTGCGCAGCTCCATGTAGCTCAGGAACACCACCTCGGCGCGTTCGAGGTTGAAGCGAATATGAAAGCGCACGAACCGTTCCAGCCGCGCCAGCGCGTCCGCCCCTTCGGGCGCCTCCGCGCGCCAGGCGGCAATCAGGTCGTCCATGTGGCTCTTGAGGAGATCGAAAAGCAGCGCTTCCTTGTCGGACGTATAGAGGTAGAGCGCGCCCGCCTGCACCCCCACCGCCGCAGCAATCTGGCGCATCGAGACCGCGGCAAAACCGTGGCGCGCGAAGAGCCGTTGCGCCTCGGCGCGGATCTTCGGGCCAGTGATCTCGGAATGTGAACCGGTCTTGCGTGCCATGCCTCGACGCTAACTGAACAACCGTTCATTATCAAACCCCAAACACGCGCATTCGGCTCTGGCAAAGCGGGGCGGCGCGCAATAGTTTGGGCGCGTCGATAAGGAGACCCGATGCGCGCGCTTGCCCTGATTGCCTCGCTGGCCATGCTCACCGCTTGCTCGAAGCATTCGAGCGAGGATTATCCTGCGCTGCTGCCGCTCGATCAGATCCTCGACGACCAGCCCCTGAGCCCCGATCCCGCGCCCGATCTCGAGGCCCGCGCGGCGGCGCTCAAGGCCCGCGCGGACATGCTGCGCGCCGATCAAAGCGCCACAACGTCCCCGTGACGCGTTGCGCCGCGTTGCGCCAAGACCGCTTTCCCGCTAACAGGGCGAAAATCATCCGCTCATGAGGTCACCCATGTCCCGCGCCACCGATACTGCTCAGCCCCTGCGCCTTGGCATCGCGGGTCTTGGCACCGTGGGCATCGGCGTGGTGAAAATCGTCCAGCGCCATGCTGCGATGCTGGCCGCGCGCTCGGGCCGCCCGGTTACGATCACCGCCGTCTCGGCGCGCGATCGCACGAAGAACCGCGATGCGGATCTCTCCGAATACGCCTGGGAAACCGATCCGGTGACGCTGGCCATGCGCGAGGATGTGGATGTTTTCGTCGAGCTGATGGGCGGCCATGAGGGCGCCGCGAAAGAGGCGACCGAAGCCGCGCTCAAGGCGGGCAAGGATGTGGTGACGGCGAACAAGGCGCTGCTGGCCCATCACGGGCAGGCGCTGGCGGAACTCGCCGAAAGCCTTGGCCGCACGATCCGCTACGAGGCGGCGGTCGCAGGCGGCATACCCGTCATCAAATCGCTGACCGAAGGCCTTGCGGGCAACGGGATCCGCCGCGTGATGGGCGTGATGAACGGCACCTGCAACTACATCCTGACGCGGATGGAGGATGCGGGCCTGCCCTATGACACGGTCTTTGAGGAGGCCCGCCAGCTTGGCTATCTCGAGGCCGATCCGAACCTCGACGTGGGCGGCATCGACGCGGGCCACAAGCTCGCGATCCTCGCCGCCATCGCTTTCGGCACGCAGGTCAGCTTCGACGACGTGGTGCTTGAAGGGATCGGGCGGATCTCGATCGACGATATCCGCCGCGCGGGCGACATGGGCTACAAGATCAAGCTGCTGGGCGTGGCGCAGATGACCGGCCGCGGGCTGGAGCAGCGCATGACGCCCTGCCTCGTGCCGTCGAGCTCGCCCCTAGGTCAGCTCTCGGGCGGGACGAACATGGTCGTGCTCGAAGGCGACTCGGTGGGCCAGATCGTGCTGCGCGGCGCGGGCGCGGGCGAAGGCCCGACCGCCTCGGCCGTGATGGGCGACGTGATGGATCTCGCGCGCGGAATGCGCCTGCCGGTTTTCGGGCAGCCCGCCACCAGCCTTGCGACGCCCACGCCTGCCGTGACCGCGATTGCCGCACCCTACTACCTGCGCCTTCAGCTGGCGGACAAACCCGGCGCGCTGGCCAAGGTCGCGACCGTGCTGGGCGAGGCAGGCGTCTCGATCAGCCGGATGCGCCAATACGGCCATGCCGATACCTCCGCCCCGGTGCTGATCGTCACGCACAAGACCACCCGCGACGCGATCGACGCCGCGATCGAGGCCCTGCCCGCGACCCGCGTGGTCGAGGGCGAGCCGGTCGCGATCCGCATCGAGGAAGTCTGATCCGATGGCGATGCTCAGCCATGTCTCGCTCGGCATCGCGGATTACGAGCGCGCGCTCGCCTTCTATGCCCCCCTGATGGAGCGGCTCGGGCTGCGGCTGCGCTTTGCCGAACCCGACAAGCATTGGGCGGGCTGGACCGCCTCGGACGGCAGCCGGCCGATCTTCTTCATCACGCGCCCCTTCGACGGCGATGCACCCGCGCCCGGCAACGGGCCCATGGTGGCCTTCGACGCCCCAGATCGCGCCACTGTCGATGCAATCCATGCGCTGGCCCTTGAGATGGGCGGGTCGGATGAGGGCGCGCCGGGACTGCGACCGCACTATCACCCCGATTATTACGGCGCATATTTCCGCGATCCCGACGGCAACAAGATCTGTGTGGTCTGTCATAGCCCCACCGAGCCCCAAGCTGCGCGACGTTAGCGTTCACAGGGTTGCCCTTCCCTGTCCTAAAGGATTTACCTGAGCCCGGCCCGTAACGCCCCATGGCAGACAGGAAGAAACAGATGACCCCTCCGAGTGATTTCAACGACCGCATGCTTTCGCTGGGCCTTGCCCGTGTTTCGGAAGCCGCGGCCCATGCCTCCGCCGACCTGATCGGACGCGGTGACGAGAAGGCCGCCGACCAGGCGGCGGTGAACGCGATGCGCGATCAGCTCAACAAACTCGAGATCCAGGGCACGGTGGTCATTGGCGAGGGCGAGCGCGACGAAGCCCCCATGCTCTATATCGGCGAAGAGGTCGGCCAGGGCGTGGGCCCCGAGGTCGATATCGCACTCGATCCGCTCGAAGGCACCACGCTGACTGCAAAGGACATGCCCAACGCGCTGACCGTCATCGCGATGGCGCCGCGCGGCACGATGCTGCACGCCCCTGACGTCTACATGGAAAAGCTCGCCATCGGCCCGGGCTACGAAACGGATATCGTGTCCCTCGACATGACCCCGACCGAGCGCGTCGTTGCGCTGGCCAAGGCGCAGGGCGTCAACACAAAGGATATCGCTGTGTGCATCCTCGACCGTCCGCGTCACGAAGCGATGATCGCCGAGGTGCGTGAGACCGGCGCGAAGATCCGCCTGATCACCGATGGCGACGTGGCGGGCGTGATCCATTGCGCCGAGCCCGATTTCACCGGCATCGACATGTATATGGGTTCGGGCGGCGCGCCCGAGGGCGTGCTGGCAGCCTCGGCGCTCAAATGCATGGGCGGTCAGATGTGGGGTAAGCTCTTGTTCCGCAACGACGACGAGCGGGGCCGCGCGAAGAAGGCCGGAATCACCGATTTCGACAAGGTCTATACCCGCGACGAGATGGTCCGCTCGGACGTGATCTTCGCCGCAACCGGCGTGACGAACGGCTCGATCGTGAAAGGCGTGAAGCGCGAGCCGACCTATATCGAATCCGAGACGATGCTGATGCGCTCGAAGACCGGCTCGGTGCGGCGCGTGATCTACCGCAACCCGGTCAAGTGATCGGGACTGAGATGTCATTGAGAGGGCGGCCCTTGGGTCGCCCTTTTCATTTGCGGAAACTGGCGCGCCCTAGCCCACCCTCAAAACCAAAAGGCCGGAGCAACGCCCCGGCCTTTTTTTCATCTTTTGAACCGCCTCACTCGGCCGCGTCGGCGTAAGCCTCGAGCGGCGGGCAGGTACAGACGAGATTGCGATCGCCCCAGACGTTGTCGACCCGGCCCACGGGCGGCCAGTACTTGTCGACCCGGAACGCGCCGGGCGGGAAGCAACCGGCTTCGCGCGTATAGGCGCGGTCCCAATCGGCCACCAGATCCTCGACCGTGTGCGGCGCATGGCGCAGCGGGCTGTCCTCGGGGGTGATCTCCTCGCGCTCGACCGCCGCGATCTCGTCGCGGATCGCGAGCATTGCGGTGATGAAGCGGTCGATCTCGGCCTTGGTCTCGGATTCGGTGGGCTCGACCATCAGCGTCCCCGAAACCGGCCAGCTCATCGTCGGCGCGTGGAAGCCGTTGTCGATCAGGCGCTTGGCGATATCGTCCACGGTCACGCCGACATCGGCGAACTTGCGGGTATCGAGGATGCATTCATGCGCCACGCGACCCCGGTTGCCCATGAACAGGATCGGATAGGCCGATTTCAGGCGCGCCGCGATGTAATTGGCGTTGAGGATCGCCACGCGGGTCGCTTGGGTCAGCCCCTCACCGCCCATCATCTGGATATAGGCCCAGGAGATCAGCAGGATCGAAGCCGAGCCATAGGGCGCGGCCGAGACCGGGCCTTCCTCGCCACCGATCTCGGGATGGCCCGGCAGGAAGGGCGCGAGATGCGCCTTCACCCCGATCGGGCCCATGCCCGGACCGCCGCCGCCATGCGGGATCGCGAAGGTCTTGTGCAGGTTGAGGTGGCTCACATCCCCGCCGATCTCGCCGGGCTTCACCAGCCCCACGAGCGCGTTCATGTTCGCCCCGTCGATATAGACCTGACCGCCGAGATCGTGAGTGATCTCGCAGACGCGCTTCACCGTCTCCTCGAACACGCCATGGGTGGACGGGTAGGTGATCATGCAAGCCGCCAGACGGTCGCCCGCGTCCCTGGCCTTGGTCTCGAAATCCTCGAGGTCCACATCGCCATTGGGGGCCGAGTTCACCACCACGACCTTCATCCCCGCCATATGCGCTGAAGCTGGGTTCGTGCCGTGGGCCGACATCGGGATCAGGCAGATGTCGCGCTGATCGTCCCCATTGGCACGGTGATAGGCGGCGATGGTCAGCAGCCCCGCATATTCCCCCTGCGCGCCAGAGTTGGGCTGCATGGAGAACGCGTCATAGCCGGTGATCTCGCAGAGCTTTTCGGTCAGGTCCGCGATCGCCTCGTGATAGCCCTGCGCCTGATCGGCCGGCACGAAGGGGTGCAGCGAACCGAATTCCGGCCAGGTCAACGGCATCATCTCGGCCGCCGCGTTGAGCTTCATCGTGCACGATCCCAGCGGGATCATCGCCCGGTCGAGCGCGAGATCGCGATCGGCCAGACGGCGCATGTAGCGCATCATCTCGGATTCGGCGCGGTTCATGTGGAAGACCGGATGGGTCAGATAGGCGCTTGCACGCAGCAGCGCGTCGGGCACGGAGGGCTGCGTCGCTTCCGGCGCGGGATCAGTGATCCCGAACGCATCCAGAAGCCGCGCGACGATCCCCGGATCGCTGGTCTCGTCGAGCGAGATCCCGACCCGGTCACGCCCCACCTTGCGCAGGTTGATGCCGCGATGGCGGGCGGCGGCGAGAATGCCCTGCTGGCCCACGCCGACTTTCACTGTGAGCGTATCGAAGAAGGCATCGGGCTCGACCACGGCCCCGGCCGCTTTCAGCGCCTCGGCGACCTGAACGGTCAGCAGATGCACCCGCTCGGCGATCGCGCGCAGGCCGACAGGGCCATGGAAGACCGCGTAGAAGCTCGCCATGACGGCCAGAAGTGCCTGCGCGGTGCAGACATTCGAGGTCGCCTTCTCGCGGCGGATATGTTGCTCACGGGTTTGCAGGCTCAGGCGATAGGCGCGGTTGCCGTGGCTGTCGATGGACACACCGACGATCCGGCCCGGCATAGCGCGCTTCATCGCATCGGCGCAGGCCATGAAGGCGGCATGCGGGCCGCCATAGCCCATCGGCACGCCGAAGCGCTGCGCCGAGCCCACCGCGATATCGGCGCCCATCGCGCCCGGCTCTTTGAGCAGGCAAAGCGCGAGAAGATCGGTCGCAACGATCGCCACGGCCTTTGCCGCGTGAAGCGCTTCACACTCGGCGGTGAAGTCGCGCACATGACCAAAGGTGCCCGGATACTGGAAGATCGCACCGAAGACCTTCTCAGCCTCGAGCGCCTCGGGCGCCCCCACGATCACCTCGATCCCGAGCGGCTCGGCACGGGTCTTGATCACGCCGATCGTCTGCGGATGGCAGTTCTCGTCCACGAAGAACGCGGTCGCCTTCGATTTCGCGACGCGCTGCGCCATCGCCATCGCCTCGGCCGCCGCCGTCGCCTCGTCGAGAAGCGAGGCATTGGCCACGGGCAACCCGGTCAGATCCGACACCATCGTCTGGTAGTTCAGAAGCGCCTCGAGACGGCCCTGTGCGATCTCGGGCTGGTAGGGGGTGTAGGCCGTGTACCAGGCCGGGTTTTCCAGGATGTTGCGCTGGATCGCGGGCGGCGTGACCGTACCGTAATAGCCCTGCCCGATCAGGCTGACCATCACGCGGTTCTTCTTTGCGACCTCTTCCATTTTCTGAAGCAGGCCGAACTCGGTCAGCGGCGCCCAGGTCAGCGGCTTTTCCTGCCGGATCGAGCGGGGCACCGTCTCGTCGATCAGCGCGTCGAGGTCACGCGCCCCCACGGCCTTGAGCATTTCCTCCATCTCGGACGGGGACGGCCCGATATGGCGGCGATTGGCGAAATCGTAAGTGTCGTAAGTCGTGGGGGTGAACATGTGCGATTACCCGATGAAGTCCTTGTAGGCGGCTTCGTCCATGAAGCCCTCGAGCGCCGAAGCATCGGCCAGTTTCATCTTGAAGAACCAGGCCTTGCCAAGCGGATCCTCGTTCACGAGACCCGGATTATCGGCCAGCTCCTCATTGATCTCGACGATCTCGCCATCGAGCGGCGCGAGGATGTCGGAAGCGGCCTTGACCGACTCGATCACGCAGATCTCGTCGCCCTTCGAGACCTCGGCGCCGGTTTCAGGCAGTTCGACAAAGACGACATCGCCAAGCTGCTCGGAGGCATGCTCGGTAATGCCGACGATCACCAGATCGCCCTCGGTCTTCAGCCATTCATGGTCTTCGGTGAATTTCATGGATTGGTCTCCCGGTTGGTTTTTTCAGCGTTTGTAGGTGGAGGGACGGAAGGGCATCGGCACGACCGTGGCGGGCAGGCGCTTGCCGCGCACCTCGCCATAGACGGTGGTGCCTTCCTGCGTGCCAGCGGGCAGATAGGCCATCGCCATCGGCGCTTCGATCGAGGGACCGAAGCCGCCCGAGGTGACGCGCCCGATCGGCTCCCCGCCCTCGGCGCTGGCGAAGATCTCGACGCCTTCGCGCATCGGCGCGCGGCCCTCGGGGCGTAACCCCATGCGCAAGCGCGACGGCCCCTCTTCCAACTCGCTCAGGATGCGCGCCGCGCCAGGAAAGCCGCCTTCACGCTCGCCCCCCTTGCGCCGCACCTTCTGGATCGCCCAGGCGAGGTTCCCTTCGACCGGGCTGGTGGTGGTGTCGATGTCGTGGCCGTAAAGGCAAAGCCCCGCTTCGAGCCGCAGGCTGTCGCGCGCACCCAGACCGATCGGCTCCACCGCCTCATCGGCCAGCAGCGCACGGGCAAATTCCACCGCACGCGCCTCGGGCACGGAAATCTCGTAGCCATCCTCGCCGGTATAGCCCGAGCGCGAAACCCAAAGCTCGGCACCGTTCCAGCCGAAGATGCCGACATCCATGAAGCGCATCGCGGCAACGCCGGGCACCAGCGCCTCGAGCACGCCCTCGGCCGCCGGCCCCTGAAGCGCCAGAAGCGCGCGGTCGGTGACCTCCTCGACGACGTCGAGATGGGCCCGCATATGCGCGAGATCGGTCTCCTTGCAGGCCGCATTCACCACAACGAACAAATGATCGCCACGGTTCGCCACCATCAGGTCGTCAAGAATGCCACCCTCGTCATTGGTGAACATCGCATAGCGCTGGCGGCCCTCTTTCAGCCCCGTCAGGCTCACCGGAACCAGGGCTTCGAAAGCCTCGGCCGCGCGCGCACCCGGCACGATCACCTGGCCCATGTGAGAGACATCGAACAGCCCCGCCTTCGCGCGGGTATGCAGATGCTCCTTCATCACGCCCAGAGGATATTGCACCGGCATCTCGTAGCCCGCGAACGGCACCATCTTGGCGCCCAGTTCGACATGCAGATCGTAAAGCGGTGTGCGTTTCAAATCGCTCATCGCGGCCTTTCCCCTTTCAGCCGGATGACCCGGCATCGATCCAAGGGCCGAATCCCGGCCCGCCCGATGCCCCCTCTGTCCTTGCCCTCCCCCGTTTCCGGTTTCGGGCGCCTGAGATCGTTATCCCTTCGGCGGGCGCATTGCGCGCCTCTCTCCAGAGTCCTTGGTCGGATGCGGTCCTTTTGCCTGAGAGTTTACCGGGGCGGTTGCTCCTTCGGCACCGGGGTTTCCCCCAGATTCTCCCGTATCCGACATAGACTCGCATAGCCCGCCCGCTGCGCCACTGACAAGCCCCAATCGCCAAATGCGCCGTTTCAGAGCAAAATCCGACACGCGCTTGTCGAAATTGCCCAAGCGAGAGGCGCAAGCCGCCGCCCGCCCCCTTCTTCTTGATCCAAATATCTCGGGGGGCCGCGCGGTACGCGCGGCGGGGGCAGCGCCCCCTCAAACCGTGTCGAGATAGAGCTCTGTCTGCTCCTGCTCGGAGAGTTCCGCCATGTAATGAAGCTCCTGACGCTTGGTCATGGCGAAATTGTCGATCAGCTCGCGCTCGAAGATCCGCGGCATCATATTGCAACTCGCGAAAGCTTCGATCGCGGTGCCCCAGTCAGTGGGCATCTGCGGCAGGTCGAGCGCATAGGCATTGCCCTTGATCGGCGGCGGTGCCTCCATCTCGTCCTCGATCCCGATCAGCGCTGCGCCGAGGATCGCCGCGATCATCAAATAGGGATTCACGTCGCCGCCCGCGACCCGGTGCTCGATCCGCCGCGCGGCAGGGCCCGAAGCCGGGATACGCAAGGCCGAGGTCCGGTTCTCATAGGCCCAGGCGATGCCGGTCGGCGCGTGGGCGTCGGGCACGAGCCGGTCATAGCTGTTCTCATGCGGCGCAAAGATCAGGGTCGAACCCTCCATCGCCGCGAGACATCCCGCGACCGCGTGGCGCAGCTTGTCAGAGCCCTGTGCCGAGCCGTCGTTGAAGATGTTGTTGCCGTCACGGTCGAGCACCGAGAAATGCATATGCATCCCGTTGCCGGACCATTCGTCATACGGTTTGGCCATGAACGAGGCCGCGAAGCCGTGCCGCCGCGCAAGCCCTTTCACCAGCATCTTGAAAAGCCAGCTGTCATCCGCCGCGCGCAGCGGATCTGCCTGATGGCTCAGGTTGATCTCGAACTGGCCCGGACCGGCCTCGGAGATCGCCGTATCGGCGGGAATGTCCATCAGCTCGCAGGCTTCGTAGAGTTCGGTGAAGAAAACGTCGAAAGCATCGAGCGCGCGCAGGGACAAGACCTCGCCCCCGGTCCGACGCTTGCCCGAACGCGGGCTGGGCGGAACGCGCAGCGTCTTGCCGCTGTCGTCGATCAGGAAGAACTCGAGTTCGGTCGCCACCACCGGGGTCAGCCCCTTGGCCTTGTAGCGATCCATCACCCGCGCCAGCGCCTGACGCGGGTCGCCCGCATAGGGTTTGCCGTCCATGTGGAACATCCAGATCGGCAGCAGCGCGGTCGGTGCCGAGAGCCAGGGCATCGGCAGAAAGCCCCGCTCGGTCGGCATCAGGAGTCCATCGCAATCGCCGGACTCGAAGACGAGCGGGCTATCCTCGATATCCTCGCCCCAGATGTCGAGATTCATCACCGAGAACGGAAATCGGGTGCCCTCGGTAAAGACCTTGTCGGCAAAGCGCGCAGGCAGGCGCTTGCCACGTGCCACCCCGTTGAGATCAGCTGCCGCCACGCGGATAGTGCGGACATCGGGATGGTCGTGGAGCCAGTTCATTTCTCACCTGATGATTTGCGGCCTGAACCGGATACGCCTGCGGCTTTCCTGCGGCAGGTGTCGATTGAGGCGCCGGTTGATCACCCCGAAGACCGCGATCACCGCCAGCGTCAGCAGGATGAAGTAGAAGGCCGCAATCGGGTAAGGGATGAATGGGTTGAAGGTCTTGTCCGCGAAATATTTCGCGTAATAGAGCGCGTCGCCCTCTTGCCGGAATGCCGGGAAGCCCGAGAAGAAGACGAGCGTCGTGGCGTGGAAGAGGAAGATCGCCTCGTTCGTGTAGGACGGCCAGCCCAGACGCAGCATCGTCGGCCAGGTCACGCGGCGGAACTTGGCCCAGCCGGTCATGCCGTAGGCGTCGGCCGCTTCCAGATCGCCCTTGGGAACCGAACGCAGCGCGCCGTAGAAGATCTCGGCGGCATAGGCGGAGGTGTTAAAGAACAACACGACCAGCGCCCCCGCCCAGGCCCGCGTGATCCAGTCGGTCGCGACCGTGATCCCGAGGATCGGGATGCCCGCACGCGGCAGCATCGCGAAAGCCTCGTAGGCGAGGAAGAACTGGATGAAGAGGGGCGAACCGCGGAAGACGAAGATGAACCACTCCGCGGGCTTGCGGATAATCGCGCGTTCGGAGTTCTTCGCCACCGCAAGCAAGGTGGCAAGGAAGAAGCCCGCCAGCAGCGCGAGAATGCCGAAATAGAGGTTCCACAGCATCCCCGATCCGATCAGGGTGAACTGCTGGCACAAGGTGAAATCGGAACGCGGCAGCAGCCGCTCGCCGATGCCTACGGAGCGCAGGCCGTAATCCGCGATGGTCTGGATGCAACTCATACGCCCGCCTTCCTGAGTGCTTCGCCTGCCGCAGTAGCCTGCCCGAAGGCGAGGCGGCGGTTGACCCGGGCCAACACGACTTCCGAAAGCTTGGTCATCAAGAGGTAAAACACCAGAAGCACGAGGAAGTAATAAAGCCGCCAGTCCGGGTGCGGGAAGGCGTAGATCTGGGACTTCGTGGCGCCCAGTTCGCGCGCCCAGTAGACGATGTCCTCGATGCCCAAAAGGAACAGTAGCGGCGTCGCCTTGATAAGGATCATCCACAGGTTCGACAGGCCGGGGATCGCATAGGCCCACATCTGCGGGATCAGCACGCGGCGGTTCACCTGTGCGCGGGTCATGCCATAGGCCTCGGCGGTTTCCAGCTGCGCGCGCGGCACCGCCTGCATCGCCCCGAAGAGTACGTTGGCCGCGAAGGCGCCGTAGACCACCGAGAAAGCGATCACCGCGAGGCCGAAGCCATAGATTTCATGGTAGATCTGCGGCGATGATCCCAGCGGGATCTTGGCCGCGGCGCAGACATGGAATTCATTGCCCGTCCAGGCCGGGCCGGGATCAGCGCAGACTGCGCGCGATTTCAGGTATTCGAGCCCCTGATCCATCGCGATCGGCACGAAAAGGAAAAAGACGATGTCGGGCACGCCGCGCACCATCGCGATATAGCCGCGTCCGAGCAGCTTGAACGGCCAGAGCGCCGAGCGCGCGGCCAGCGCCCCCCCGAAGCCGAAGATCAGCGCCACTGGCGCGGTGATCGCCAGCAGGATCAGCACGATCCCGAAGGAGCCATAGAACAGCATGTGCTTGCCCGTGGTCAGGTAGCACAGCATCCATGACAGCCCGTGCAGGGCGGAGGGGTCGGAACAACTCTCGAACATCGCAAGTCAAAACGGGGACGAGCCAGAGCTCGCCCCCGATTCCGATCAGTTGAAGGTCAGGGCGTCTTCGCCGAAATACTTCTTGATCATCGTGTTCAGCGAGCCATCGGCTTTCATCTTCGAGATGGCCTCGTCGAACTTGTCCTTCAGCGCGGTATCGGACTTGCGCAGGCCGATGCCGATGCCCTTGCCGAGCGGCACGTCTTCACCCACGAATTCCATCCCATCGGTGCCCGCGAACGGAACCAGAGCATCCTTGTCCGCAAAGACCGCATCGGCCTCGCCGTTCTTCACAGCGGCGATCGTGTCGTCGAGGGTCGCGTATTCGGCGAGCGTCGCGCCGCTCTCGGCGACATGGGCCGCCTGAATGGTGCCGGTCTGCGCAGCGACCACGCCGCCCTTGAGATCGACATTCGGGTCCATCGACATGTAGGCCGAAGCCGCCGGCGGGTAATAGGCCTGGGTGAAGTCGATCGACTTCTCGCGCTCTTCGGTGATCGACATGCCCGCGATGATGGTGTCGTAGTTGCCCGAGAGCAGGTTCGGGATGATCGAATCCCAGTCATTGGTGACCCAGGTGCAGGTCAGGCCTTCCATCTCGCACAGCTTGTCGCCCAGCTCGCGCTCGAAGCCCGCAACCTGGCCGTTATCGTCGATGTAGTTGTAGGGAGGGTAGGCGCCCTCGGTACCCATGCGGACCGTTTCAGCCGCGGCGACGCCGGCCGTCAGGCCGAGAATGGCGGCGGTCAGGATCAGTTTCTTCATTTGTGAGTTCCCCTGTCGTTGGACTTTGGTTCTTGGGTTCATGCCGGCGCGGTGGCCGACAGGAATTGTTGCAGGCGCTCGGATTTGGGAGCGCCGAAAAGGGCCTCGGGAGGCCCCTCCTCCTCGATCTTTCCCTGATGCAGGAAGACGACGTGATCCGAGACATCACGTGCGAGCCGCATGTCATGGGTCACGAGGATCATCGTGCGGTGCTCGGCGGCGAGATCCTTGATGACCTTGACCACCTCCTGCTGCAATTCGGGATCGAGCGCCGAGGTCGGCTCGTCGAAGAGAAGCGCCTTGGGCTCCATGCACAGCGCCCGCGCGATCGCCGCGCGCTGCTGCTGGCCACCCGAAAGCTGCGCTGGCCAGGCATCGCATTTGTCACCGATACCGACCTTGGCCAGAAGCGCACGCGCGAGAGGCTCGACCTCCGCGCGGTCGCGCCCCAGCACCGTCACAGGCGCTTCCATCACGTTTTGCAGGATCGTCATATGGGCCCAGAGATTGAACTGCTGGAACACCATCGAAAGGTTCGTGCGAAATCGCGTGACCTGGGCGCGATCCGCCGGTCGGCGCGCCAGCCCCTCGCCTTTCCACGCCACCGCCTCTCCCTCGAAGATCACTTCGCCTTTCTGGCTGTCTTCAAGAAGATTGCAGCAGCGCAAAAGTGTCGACTTGCCCGAGCCCGAAGACCCGATCAGCGAGATCACATGCCCACGCGGCGCGGTGATCGAGACGCCCTTGAGCACCTCAAGCGAGCCGTAGCTCTTGTGAAGGTCGCGAATTTCGATGACGGGCGCGTCTTGGGGCGCGGGCTCGTTTGTGGTCACGCGGGCAGCTTCTCTTTGTCCATCCGGTCAATCTGGCGCGATTTTGGGGATGAATGCAACTGGGCCAAAAGGCTTGACCAAAGGGAAACGGGCGAAATCACGGGCAGATGGCGAAAAAATGAGCTTGGACCGCAATCCGATCAACCACGTCGCGCCTCCACGCGCTGACGTGCCCGGGCCGAATCGACATCGTTCACCCCCAGCAATTTCGCCGCGAGCCGGATCAGCGCATCTTCATGCGCATCGCGCACGCCATCGGCCAGGGCGACATCCCAGAGCGCCTCGATCACGCCGGTGCGGTCCTCATAGGCGACCTTGTCCTTGAGCGCGCGGGTGAAGCGCACCGTGTCGGGCGCACCTGCCTCGACCTCTTCGGCACGCTTTCGCATCTCGGTGGCCTCGAAGCCGGAGAGCCCGTTGCGCTGCGCGAGAACCCGGTCGATGCGGATCTTCTCCTCCTCATCGTAATGCTCATCCGAGCGCGCGAGCCGCACCAGAAGCGCACCGAGCGCGAGTTCACGCTCTTCTCCCGCCATCGGATCGGGGGCGGGGTCGTTAAGGATATTGAGAAGACGTCCAAACATGGGGATAGAGATAAGGATCCGGCGGGAAAGGGCAAGTCACTGAAAGCGGAGCCCCTGCCCCTCCCCCCGGCGCGCCTCAGCCGACGCGCACCACGACCTTGCCGAAATTGCGCCCCTCGAGCAGATCGTAAAGCGCCTGCGGGGCGGCCTCGAGCCCCTCCACCACCTGCTCCTTGTAGCGTACCTTCCCTTCGGCGAGCCAACCGGTCATCTCGCGGGCGAACTCCTGGTAAAGCTCGGCGGGGAAACTGTCGAAAATGATGAAGCCCTGCATCTTCACCTTCATCCGCAGGATGGTCGAAAGGATCTGCGGTCCGTGATCAGGGCCTTCGGGCAGGCCGGGCAGGTTGTACCAGGCGACCATGCCGCAGACCGGCATCCGCGCGAAAGGGTTCAGGAGCGGCAGCACCGCATAGAGCACCTCGCCGCCGACATTCTCGAAATAGACATCGATCCCGTCCGGACAGGCGGCGGCGAGCTGCGCCGCGAAATCCTCGGAGCGATGATCGATGCAGGCGTCGAACCCAAGCTTTTCGACGACATGGGCGCATTTTTCCGCCCCGCCCGCGATGCCGACGACGCGACACCCCTTGATCCTCGCGATCTGCCCCACGGTCGCGCCGACCGGCCCGGAGGCGGCGGCGACCACCACAGTCTCGCCCGGTTTCGGCTCGCCGATCTTCAACAGCCCCGCATAGGCCGTGTAGCCGGGCATACCGAGAATACCGAGCGCCCAGCTCGGGTTTTGCGGCTCCGGCCCGAGATTGAGAACCTGAGTGCCATCCGAGACGAACCAGTCCTGCCAGCCCGAGGGGGCAAGCACGTAATCGCCCTTCGAAAAACCCGCGAGATCGCTCTCGATCACCTCGGCCACGACCTGCGCAGTCATCACCCCGCCGATCTCGACCGGGGTCGCATAGGATTTCGCATCGTTCATTCGCCCGCGCATGTAGGGATCGAGCGACAGCCAGACCGTGCGCAGGAGCATCTCGCCCTTGCCCGGGCGCGGCACGGCTTCCGTCTGAAGCTGCAGCGTATTTTCGCCGGGCGCCCCTGTCGGGCGTTCGGCCAGAATGATCTTGCGATTGGTCTCGGTCGTCTGCGGCATGGCGTGTCTCCTCTTCGAGCATCCAAGCTAGCTCGCGCTCGCGCCGGGGAAAGGGGGGCGCCGCCCCCCTCTTCGGCTCGCGCCGAATTCACCCCCCGAGATATTTTCGTCAAGAAGAAGCGACGGAGGATGATCCTTCTTCTTGACCCAAATATCTCGGGGGTGAATGGCCGAGAGGCCAGAGGGGGCAGCGCCCCCTCACGCAACGGCTTAGATTGACCCTGAGGGAAGATCGGCTATCCTCTTGAGAAACAAGAGCAGTAACGGGTCCGCATGACCGCCCTATCCGAATATGAACGCCTTGAGGCCGAGGGGATCTGGCGTCCCGACCCGGAGGCGCAGCGCCAGGAGGTGATCCTCTCGCTTGGCGATGCGACGCTGGTGATCGCGGATGACCGCTCGGCCACGGCGCTCGCGCATTGGTCCTTGCCCGCGATGATCCGGCTCAACCCGGGCGCGCGGCCCGCGATTTACGCTCCCTCGGCCGAGCCCGGAGAGGAGCTCGAGATCTCCGACGAGACGATGATCGCCGCGATCGAGAAGGTTCATGCGATGATCGAGGCGCGCCGACCGCATCCAGGACGGCTGCGCGGGGTGCTGATCGCAAGCGGGGTGGTCCTGCTCGGAGCGGTGGTGCTGTTCTGGCTGCCGGGTGCGCTGGTCGATCACGCCGCACGTATCGCCCCGCAGGCCAAGCGCGTCGAGATCGGGCGCAAGCTCCTGACCGAGTTCACCAAGATGACCGGCCAGCCCTGTCACAGCGGCGCGGGCGACAAGGCGCTGGCGGCACTGGCCGAGCGGCTGCCGGGTCAACAGGTGATCGAGGTGCTGCCCGAGGCTCTGGACGGGGCGCGGCTGCTGCCGGGCGGGCTCGCCGTGGTCGGACGAAACACGATCGCGGGCCCGGATACGCCCGAGGTGGTCGCGGGGTTCCTGATCGCCGCACAGCGCGGCGCGGCGGGCGAGCGGCCGTTGCACCGGATGCTCGATTGGCTCGGTCCTGCGGCGGCGTTGCGGCTGCTGACCACCGGCGACCTGCCCGAAAAAGGCATCGCCGAATACGCTCAGCAGTTGATCCAGAACCCGCCCGAGCGGCCTTCCAACGACACGCTTTTGCATGCATTCCGCGATGCGGGCGTGAGCTCGACGCCCTATTCCTATGCGCTCGATCCGACCGGCGAGAGCGTGCTCGGACTGATCGAGGCCGACCCCTTCAAGGGCCAGCCCGCGCCGCGCCCGGTGCTCGAGGATGCGCAATGGGTCGCCTTGCAGGATATCTGCTCGGCGCATTGAAAAAGCGGCCCCTTCAAAGGCCGCTCCTTATCGTTCAGGGCGTCGGCGCTCAGCGAAGAAGCGCGTCGGAGAAACCGGCAGATTTCGCCGAGACGAGCGCCTGTTTGAGGGCAGCGGCGCTTGAGAACGGACCGGCATAGATCACCGTGAGCCTCCCCGCCTTGCCGGTCGCGACCGGCAGACCCAGCGCGCGGAGCCGCGCCTTCGCGGCCTCGGCATTGGCGGGCACTCCGAAGCTGCCAACCTGCACGAAGCGCTTGCCGGAGAGCGCGCCCGGGCGGGTCGCTGTCTTCGCCGGTGCCACCGATTTCGAGGACACCGTCGCCTGCGACGGCGCGACGGGCACGTAGATCACGCGGGTGCCAGGCGGCGCAGCCATCTGCATCGGCACGCCCTCGGTCCAGCGCTGCGCCATCTGCGTGTCTCCATAGGCGGAGCGCGGGCCGCGATAGGGGTTGAGGCGCCCATCGTCAAAGGCCGGACGCCAGCCCCCTTCCGGCGACTTCGAGGTGGTCACGACCGACGCGAGACCACCGACGCTGACTTCGCGCGGGATCTGGCGTGGCGCGGGGGACGCGACGACCGCAGATGCGCCCGGGAGCACATAGGTGCTGGAGGGAGAGGTCTCTTGCGGGCCGCAACGCACGCTCATTCCATCGCGCGTCACCATCAACTGTTGCGCCAGCGGATCGAGGCCCGCGCAGTTCCCGTTCGCGACCGAAGTGCCCGTCGAGGAGGCGATCACCACAGGGGCCGATTGCGGGACCGGGTAGAAGGGGGAATTCGTGGCGCTCGGCGCCGGGATCGTCCTCGGGGCGACCGTCGGGGCCGGAGCACTCGCGCGCGGGGCGCGTGCGGGGACCGCCGCCGTGCGCATCGGGGCGGCTTTGGGTGCGGGAGATGTCACGACCGGCGCGGGGCGCGGGACGACACCGGACGCTGCAGCGAGTTCGGCATCCGAGAACGTCGGCTTGTAGCCGCAGACAGGCGTGCGATCACGGTTGATGCGCGGCACCCATTTCACCGCCTCGCCATAGCCCGCGCGAATGAAGACGCAGCCATTGCTGTCGACATATTGGCGGCCCTCATAGGAAGACGGGGGCGTTTCGGCGGGCCCATAGTCCTCTGCCTGCGCGACGGTACCGAAAAGCCCCGCTCCAGCCCCGAAAACCGCGGCAAGAAACACCGCTGAAAGACCGCCGTCAAAACGCATATCCGCCCCCTGTCCAATCAAGCGACAGGATGACGGAGTCTTTCTTTTGAGTAAAGGGGGTTAGGCCTTACTTGGTGCCGAACATACGGTCGCCCGCATCGCCCAGACCGGGCACGATATAGGCATGTTCGTTGAGGCATTCGTCGAGCGCTGCAGTCACGATCGGCACATCGGGATGGGCCTCTTTCATGCGCGCGACACCCTCGGGGGCGGCCAGCAGGCACATGAAACGAATGTTCTTAGCGCCCTTGGCCTTGATCAGGTCGATCGCCGCGACCGAGGAATTACCCGTGGCCAGCATCGGATCGACCACGATGGTCAAGCGGTCTTCCAGCTCACCCGGCAGCTTGCAGTAATATTCGACCGGTTGCAGCGTCTCGGGGTCGCGATAGAGACCGACAAAGCCCACTCGCGCCGCCGGGATCAGTTCCAGCACGCCATCGAGCAGACCATTGCCCGCGCGCAGGATCGAGACCAGCGCGAGCTTCTTGCCCGCCAGGATCGGCGCATCCATTTCGCAAAGCGGCGTCTCGATATTCTTCGAGGTCAGCTCCAGCTCGGCGGTGATCTCATAGGCCAGAAGCAGGCTGATCTCGCGCAGCAGGCGACGGAAGGAGGCCGTGGAGGTGTCCTTCTCGCGCATCAGGGTCAGCTTGTGTTGCACCAGCGGGTGCTTGACGACGGTCAGGTGTTCACTCATTTCAGTCCCTCACAGAAAGCTCTTGCCCGGTCCTTGCGCCGGAATGCCCAGATGCGCGGCGATCGAGGCCGCGAGATCCACATAACCCACCTGCCCCACGGCGCGCGACCCCTGACCCGGCGCATATCCCAGAACGGGCACGCGCTCGCGGGTGTGATCGGTCCCGGTCCAGGTGGGATCGTTGCCGTGATCGGCGGTAAAGATGGCCAGATCGCCCGGGCGCAGCCGCGCCATGAACTCGGCCGCGCGCCCGTCGAACCACTCCAGAGCGCGGGCATATCCCGAGACGTCGCGGCGGTGACCGTAGAGGCTGTCGAACTCGACGAGATTGGCGAAGGTGAACGAACCCTCTTCGGCCTCGTCGGCGAGCCGTATCAGGTGATCGGCCAGATCGGCGTCACCCTTGCCCTTGTGCAAATGGGTAATGCCGCGATGGCTGAAGATATCGCCGATCTTGCCGATCGCATGGGTCACTCGACCCGCATCATAGGCCCAGTCGAGCAGCGTCGGCGCTGGCGCGGGGATCGCGAAATCGCGGCGGTTCGGGGTGCGGGTGAACCGACCGTTCTCACCGACGAAGGGGCGCGCGATCACCCGGCCCACCTTCATCGCATGCAGCGTCGGCGCGAGCCCTTCGCAAAGCTTCAGGAGACGGTCGAGGCCGAAATGCTCCTCATGCGCGGCGATCTGGAAGACGCTGTCGGCAGAGGTGTAGCAGATCGGCCAGCCGGTGCGGATATGCTCGTCGCCCAGCTCCTCGATGATATTTGTTCCCGAGGCGTGGCAGTTGCCAAGGATCCCCTCGGTGCCCGCGATCTGACAGGCTTTCGCGACCAGATCGGGCGGGAAACTGTTCTCGTGATCGGGGAAGTAATGCCATTCCCACGGCACCGGCACGCCCGCCAGTTCCCAATGGCCCGAGGGGGTGTCCTTGCCGGGCGAGACCTCGGTGGCCGCCCCCCAAAGCCCCTGCGGCTGAGCGTCCAGCCCCAGCGCCTCATCGCCAGAAGCAAGCTTCACCGCAGCCCCAAGCCCAAGCGCATCAAGCGCGGGCAACCTCAGGAGGCCGGAGCGCCCGTCTTCGGCCTTCCCGGCGGCACAGGCCTGCGCGATATGACCAACGGTATTCGCCCCGGTATCGGGCACGCCATCATTGAAAAAGCGATCCGCATCGGGCGCTCCACCGATCCCCACGCTGTCCATCACGATCAGGAAGGCACGGCTCATTGCACATCCTCCGGGCCGATGCGGTCATGAATGAGCGGCGGTTCCTCCGGCGCTTCCTCACCCAGCGTGATCGCCGCGAGGATCGCCGCCTCCGCGGCGTCGGCAGCCGCATCGCTTGCCGCGTGGATGATGGTGAGCGGCTCTCCAAGCTCCATCTCTTCTCCCAGCGCGACGGTCTCCCAAAGCCCGACCGAGGGGTTGATCTTGTCCGTGCCCACCAAGCGGCCGCCGCCCAGATGAACCACGGCCTCGCCCAGCGCGCGAGTATTGATCCGGGTGACGTACCCCGCACGCGGGCTTGCCACCGCCCGGATCACCGGGGCCGAGGGCAGACGGTCGGGGTAGCGCTCGACGAAATCCGCGGGGCCACCCAAGGCCGCGACCATCTTGCCGAAGATCTCCGCGGCCCGCCCCGAGGCAATCGCCTCGTCGATCCGCGCTGTGCCCTCTTCCGCATCCGGCGCTAGCCCGGCGAGCACCAGCGCCTCGCCGCCCAGAGCCGCGGTCACATCCCAGAGCGCCTCGTTCACCACCGTCCCGGTCAGCGTCTCGAGCACCTCGATCACCTCAAGCGCGTTGCCCGCCGAATGGCCCAGCGGCTGATCCATGTCGGTGATCAGTGCCGTAGTCTTGCAGCCCGCACCATTCGCGGTGGCCACGAGGCTTTCCGCCAGCGCGCGGGCATCCTCGGGCCGCGCCATGAACGCTCCCGAGCCCACCTTCACATCGAGGATCAAGCCTTCCAGCCCCGCCGCGAGTTTCTTCGACAGGATCGAGGCGGTGATCAGGTCGATGCTCTCCACCGTGCCCGAGATATCGCGGATGCCGTAGAGGCGCTTGTCGGCGGGAGCGATCTCGCCCGTCGCACCGACAATGGCGCAGCCTACCTCGCCCACGACCTTGCGTAGCGCGCCGATGCCGGGCAGCGCGTTATAGCCCGGGATCGCCTCCATCTTGTCGAGCGTGCCGCCGGTATGGCCCAAGCTTCGCCCCGAGATCATCGGGACGTAGCAACCACAGGCTGCCAGCGCGGGCGCGAGCAGCAGCGAGACGGAATCCCCCACACCGCCGGTCGAATGCTTGTCGATCACCGGACCGGGCATGTCCCAAGCCAGCACCTCGCCGGAATCGCGCATCGCCTTGGTCAGGGCCACGCGGCCCTCGGTGCCGATGCCCTTCAGCAGAACCGCCATCGCGAAGGCCCCGGCCTGCGCATCCGAGACCGCGCCATCGGCGAGACCGCGCGCGAACCAGCGGGCGGCCTCTTCGCCCAGGCCCTTCCCGTCGCGCACAGCCTGGATAATGCTGCGCGCGTCCATCAGGTGTTTTCCATGTGGCTCATGTCGAAACGTCCCGGCAGCAACTCGCCAACCGTGGTATCGAAGCGTTCCCCCCGGGTCGTCGCCAGTGCCACCGGCGTGTCGTGACGGGCGAACTCGGCCAGCTTCTGACGGCAACCACCGCAAGGCGGCACCGGGCTTGGGCTGTCGGCGATCACCGCGACTTCGGTGATCTCGGTCTCGCCCGCGGCCACCATCGCCGCGATCGCGCCGGCCTCGGCACAGGTGCCCTCGGGATAGGCCACGTTCTCGACATTCACCCCGCGATAGATCGTCCCCGAGGCACCGCGCACCGCAGCCCCCACCTTGAATTTCGAATAAGGCGCATAGGCGTTTTCGCGCACTTCGCGCGCAGCATCGAGCAACGACATGGGCCGGTCTCCGGGCTGGGCCGGACGTGAAATTTGTCCAGCCGGTTGAGTTTTTCCGATCCTGCGCCGCCCCCGCGCCGGATGCAAGCGCTCACCTCGCGTAGGCCCGCGCGCTCTCGCGCAGTTCATGCCGCAAGGTCAGCGAGACTCTTGCATTCGGTCCTCATGTGCTATCTAGAACGGCACGAGAGTCGCGCGAAGAAAACTAGTTTAGCGCTAAACCAGTTTCGGGAGAAACAGATGGAAGAGGCCCGCCAAGACAACCTCCGGCAATCGGCGCTGGACTATCACGCCCATCCGAAGCCCGGCAAACTGGAGATCCGCGCGACCAAGCCGCTCGCCAACGGGCGCGATCTCAGCCGCGCCTATTCCCCGGGCGTGGCCGAGGCAAGTCTCGCGATCAAGGCCAATCCCGACACCGCGCGCGACTACACGGCGCGGGGCAATCTGGTGGCCGTGGTCACCAACGGCACCGCCGTTCTGGGGCTTGGCAATATCGGCCCGCTCGCCGCGAAACCGGTGATGGAAGGCAAAGCGGTGCTGTTCAAGAAATTCGCCAATATCGACTGCTTCGACATCGAACTGGCCGAGCGCGATCCCGAGAAGCTCGCCGAAATCGTCTGCGCGATGGAGCCCTCGTTCGGCGCGATCAACCTCGAGGACATCAAGGCCCCCGATTGCTTCATCGTCGAAAAGATCTGCCGCGAGCGGATGAACATCCCGGTCTTCCATGACGACCAGCACGGCACCGCGATCGTCGTGGGCGCCGCCGCGACCAACGCGCTGCGTCTGACCGGCAAGAAATTCGAGGACATCAAGATCGTCTCGACCGGCGGCGGGGCAGCGGGCATCGCCTGCCTCAACATGCTGCTCAAGCTTGGCGTAAAGCGCGAGAACGTGTGGCTTTGCGACATCGAAGGGCTCGTCTACGAGGGACGCGAAGCCGAGATGACGCCGCAAAAGGCGGAATATGCACAGGGCACCACTCCCGCGACGCTCGGCGACGTGATTGATGGGGCGGACATGTTCCTTGGCCTGTCGGGCCCGGGCGTGCTCAAGCCCGAGATGGTCGCGAAGATGGCGAAACAGCCGATCATCTTCGCCCTCGCGAACCCGACGCCGGAGATCCTGCCCGACGAGGCCCGCGCGGTGGCTCCCGATGCGATCATCGCCACGGGTCGCTCGGATTTCCCCAACCAGGTCAACAACGTCCTGTGCTTCCCCTTCATCTTCCGGGGCGCGCTCGACGTGGGCGCAACCACGATCAATGACGAGATGCAGATTGCCTGCGTCGAGGGCATCGCGAAGCTCGCGCGTCAGACGACCTCAGCCGAAGCCGCCGCGGCCTATCGTGGCGAAAAGCTGAGTTTCGGACCGGATTACCTGATCCCGAAACCGTTCGACCCGCGCCTGATCGGCATCGTCGCCTCTGCCGTGGCGAAGGCCGCGATGGAGACCGGCGTCGCCGCGCGGCCGCTCGAGGCCCCTGAGGCCTACAAGGCACAGCTCGACGGTTCGGTCTTCAAGTCCGCCCTGCTCATGCGCCCGGTCTTCGAAGCCGCCGCCACCGCCTCACGCCGCATCGTCTTTGCCGAGGGCGAGAACGAGCGCGTGCTGCGCGCGGCCAATGCGATGATCGAGGAAACCACCGACACGCCGATCCTGATCGGTCGCCCCGAGGTGATCGAAATGCGCTGCGAGCGTGCCGGATTGCCGCTCGACCTGAGGGCGGTCGAGATCGTGAACCCCGAGAACGACCCGCGCTACCGCGACTACTGGGGGACCTATCACGAGCTGATGGCCCGACGCGGCGTCACCCCCGACCTCGCTCGCGCGATCATGCGCACCAACACCACTGCCATCGCGGGGATCATGGTCCATCGCAACGAGGCGGATTCGATGATCTGCGGCACTTTCGGGCAGTATCTGTGGCACCTGAAATATGTTCGCGAAATCCTTGCGCGCGACGGGCTGCATCCGCAGGGCGCGCTTTCGCTGATGATCCTCGAGGATGGCCCCCTCTTCATCGCGGACACACATGTCCACCACCAGCCCACCCCCGAGCAGATCGCGGAAACCGTCATCGGCGCCGCGCGCCATGTTTGCCGCTTCGGGCTGAAGCCCAAGATCGCGCTGTGCTCGCATAGCCAGTTCGGCAATCTCGACATCGACTCGGGCGAACGGATGCGCGCCGCGATGAACCTGCTGCTCCAGCGCGAGGTCGAATTCGACTTTGAAGGCGAGATGCATGTCGATGCGGCGCTCGACCCCGAGACCCGCGCCCGCCTGATGCCCGACAGCCGCTTCGAGGGCACCGCCAACGTGCTCGTCTTCGCCAATACGGACGCAGCTTCGGGCGTGCGCAACATCCTCAAGATGAAGGCGGGCGGGCTCGAGGTGGGACCGATCCTGATGGGCATGGGCAACAAGGCGCATATCGTGACGCCCTCGATCACCTCGCGCGGGCTGCTCAACATGTCGGCCATCGCGGGAACCCCGGTCGCGCATTACAGCTGAGTCGCAAAGCCCGCAGAGTTTGCAAAGCCCGCATAAGCTGCAAATAAGCTGAATACTCCGTCGGGCTTTGCAAAAGTTTGCGCACGTTTTGTCGCGGCTTATGCAAATTTTTCTGCCGATCCAGCAAATGTGCGCGGTAACATTCTTGCGCCAAATCCGGGCCGGACTTAACACATCCTCCAAATTCCTGAGGAGGAGATGTTCGCATGGGCTATAAAGAGGTCTATTCCGCCTGGCAGGCCGATCCCGACAAATTCTGGATGGACGCCGCCGAGAAGATCGACTGGGACACGAAACCTTCCAAGGCGCTGTTCGACGGCAACGCCCCCTTCTACGAGTGGTTCTCGGACGGCCTCGTGAACACCTGCTGGAACGCGGTGGACCGCCATGTGGAGGAAGGTCGCGGCGATCAGATCGCGATCATGCATGAAAGCCCGATCACCCATTCGACCAAGGGCATTACCTACAAGGAATTGCAGACCCGCGTGGCCTCGCTGGCCGGTGCGCTGAAAATGCGCGGCGTCGAAAAGGGCGACCGCGTCATCATCTACATGCCGATGATCCCCGAGGCGCTGGAGGCGATGCTCGCCTGTTCGCGCATCGGCGCGATCCACTCGGTCGTCTTCGGTGGCTTTGCCGCGCACGAACTCGCAGTGCGCATCGACGACTGCACGCCCAAGGCGATCATCGCCGCGAGCTGCGGCCTCGAGCCCAACCGCGTCGTGCATTACAAGCCGCTGCTGGACGAGGCGATCGAGCTCGCCGAACACAAGCCCGAATTCTGCGTCATCTTCCAGCGCGAGCAGGAAGTGGCGAAGCTGATCGAAGGGCGCGACTTCTCGTGGCACGGCTTCCAATATGGCGTGAAGCCCGCCGAGTGCGTGCCGGTCGAAGGCAACCACCCCGCCTATATCCTCTACACCTCCGGCACGACCGGCCAACCCAAGGGCGTGGTGCGTCACACCGGCGGTCATCTCGTCGCCCTGCAATGGACGATGAAGAACATCTACAATATCGAGGCCGGCGACCGCTTCTGGGCAGCCTCGGATGTGGGCTGGGTCGTGGGCCACTCCTATATCTGTTACGGCCCGCTGATCGCAGGCGCGACCACGGTCGTCTTCGAGGGCAAGCCGATCGGCACCCCGCACCCGGGCGTGTTCTGGCGCGTCATCCAGAACAACCGCATCAAGTCCTTCTTCACCGCCCCCACCGCCCTGCGCGCAATCAAGCGCGAGGACCCGAATGGCGAGTGGATCAAGCGCTACGCACTACATGACCTGCAAGCGCTGTTCCTCGCGGGCGAACGCGCCGACCCCGACACCGTGGAATGGGCACAGAAGCATCTCGGCGTGCCGGTGGTCGATCACTGGTGGCAGACCGAAACCGGCTGGGCGATCGCCGCGAACCCGATCGGAATCGAGGAACTCCCGACGAAGATCGGTTCGCCTTCCGTGCCGATGCCCGGCTATGACGTGCAGGTGCTCGACGAGGGCGGTCACCCGGTCGAGGCAGGCACGCTCGGCGCCATCGCGATCAAGCTGCCGCTGCCTCCGGGGACGCTGCCGACCCTGTGGAACGCGGAAGACCGCTTCAAGAAATCCTATCTCGAGCACTTCCCGGGCTACTATGAGACCGGCGATGCCGGCTACAAGGACGAGGATGGTTATCTCTACATCATGGCGCGCACGGATGACGTGATCAACGTCGCGGGCCACCGACTCTCGACGGGCGGGATGGAAGAGGTTCTCGCCGGTCACCCCGACGTCGCCGAATGCGCCGTGATCGGTGTGGCCGATGAGCTCAAGGGGCAGGCTCCGATGGGCTTCCTGTGCCTCAATGCAGGGTGCAACCGCCCTCATGCCGAGATCGTCAAGGAATGCGTCGCCCGCGTGCGCGACCAGATCGGCCCCGTTGCGGCCTTCAAGCTCGCGACCGTTGTGGACCGCCTGCCGAAAACCCGCTCGGGAAAGATCCTGCGCGGCACGATGGTGAAGATCGCCGACGGGCAGGACTGGAAGATGCCCGCCACGATCGACGACCCGGCGATCCTCGACGAGATCACCGAAGCGCTGAAGGGGCTCGGCTATCCTCGCAGCTGATCGTAGATGTACCGCAGCCGGACCGACCGGCGGCGGTGACGTTCACACGTCGATCACATTTTGTACATTCGCCGCGCTCCTCCCGGGGCGCGGCGTTTTATCTCTGCCCGAACGCTTGATTTCAGGCCTCCACCCCCAGATGATCGTTCGGGGCACCACATGAAAAACCCGATCGCGACACCAACCTCGAACCGTTCGTCGTCGCGCCCTCCTGGCGCGGATACTGCGATGTTGCATCATGATCTGCGCGCGGGGCTGTCGGAAATCCTGGGAGGGTTGTCGCAGCTGATCGCCCGCACCCAGGAAGACGAAACCCGCAGGGGGCTCGAAGCCCTGCGCGGCCTGAGCGAGGAAATGGGGCGGCTGATCTCGCTGTTGAGCCCCGATCCCTCCCCGCCCCGGCCGCATGAGCTGCGGCTTGATGCGTTCCTCGCCTCGGTGGCACGGCGCTGGGAGACGGCGACGCAGGCGCGCGGCATCCGTTTCACGCTCGAGGTTTCGCCCGATCTGCCCGCAGCGATAAATCTCGACCGGCTGGCGCTGGAACGGCTGCTTTCGAATCTGCTTGGCAATGCTTTGGCCCATGGGGCGCAAAAGGCGATCTGGCTGCACTTCGGACTTGAGGGAGATGCGCATTTCACGCTCGCGGTGCGTGATGACGGGCTCGGTTTCCCGGACGCATTGCTGGACGGATCTGCGCCCGTCAGTGTCAGTGAGAGTGCCTCTCTGCCTTTTCCGACGCGCGGGCATGGCACCGGCCTCGGTCTCTCGATCTGCCGAGACATAATCGAAGCCCTCGGGGGCGCGATGCGCCTTGCCAATCCTACGGGCGGAGGCGCCGAGATCCGCATCACATTGCCGATCACCCCGCTCCGATCCGGCCCCAAACGCGCCGACACGGACTGCCTCGATCAGATTCCCGACCTGAGCGGATGGACCGCACTCGTCGCAGACGACAGCGCCTCGAGCCGCGTCATCTTCGAGCATCTCCTGCGGGCGATGGGCGCGCAGGTCGTGGCGCTTTCGGACGGAGCCGTGGCGCAACGCAGATTGCTGGCGGAACCGCATGATCTCGCAGTGATCGATATCGAGATGCCGGGGCTGAACGGGCTCGATGTGATGCGCGCGCTGCGCCGCTCGGGGCGCGATTGGGCGCGGACGCCGCTCATCGCCTGCTCGGGCCATGTCCTCCAGTCCGAACGTACCGCGATGCGCAGCGCGGGCGCCGACATTATCCTCAGCAAGCCGCTGATCGGCATAATGCCGATCCTGCGTGCGATCGCCGAGATCGCGAATGCCCGTCAGCCCGCGTCGCGCGATTGCTCTCCGAATGACGACCTGCTGATTGCGCGGCTCATGGCACGCACCGGACGCAGCTTTGCCGAAATTATGGGCAACACCTTCACCGAGGATCTGCGCGCAGTGCAATCCGCCCTCTCCGAGGCCCTTTCACAGAAAGACCGCACAACCATAGGCTGCCAAAGTCACAAGCTCGCAGCCGTCGCGGGAGCGATCGGTGACGATATCCTCACCCGGCAGGCGCGCGCGCTTGACAGCGCAGCTCGCCATGGCACCTATGAAGATATTGATGACCTTGGGCTTATCGTTCTGGCGTTGCTGGAACGGCTCATTGTCAAAATGACACAAGATTTATTGGAAAATGACGATTTCGACCATGAGTACGCAGGAAAATGACCCGAACCATGCCGCAGCGGCGGCCGAGACAGGGCCCCATTCGGGCCTGCCCGATTATGAGGGCGGACCACGCCACGAAGTAAGCTCCAAAGACCCAAGCGCAGCCGAACATGTTCTGCTGATCGAAGATATCGGATCGCTGCGGGCCATCTATGACGCCTACCTGCGCGCGGCAGGGTTTGTGACCCACAGTGCGGAAACCGCGGCCGAAGGTCTCGCGATCTTTCGCTCCCATCCGATCCGGACGGTTCTGCTCGACCTGATGCTGCCCGATCGTGATGGCGATACGCTGATTGCGGAGATGCTCGAGCTGCGCCCGCGTACCGCGATCATCGTGGTAACCGCGGACCGTTCGGCCGATCGTGCCGTGCGCGCGATGCATGCGGGCGCGGTGGATTTCCTCGTCAAACCGATCGACGAAACCCGCCTGAACGCCGCGATCGAACGTGCACGTTCCTCGAGCCTTCAGGCACCGGGGGAGAACCCGTACGAGTCGAAAGCCCCGCTGGGCGAATTCATCGGCACATCGCCCCGGATGCAGATGGTCTACGAGCGTGCCCGCTCGGCGGCGCGCTCTTCCGCCCCGGTCTATCTCTGGGGCGAAAGCGGCACCGGCAAGGAGCTTTGCGCTCATGCGATCCATTCGAGCGGGACACGCGGCTCCGGCCCCTTCGTGACACTCGATTGCGGCTCGCTTCCCGCCGACCGGCTCGACAGCGAGCTTTTCGGCCATCACAGCGGCGCCTTTCCCGGCGCGTTGCACGACAAGCCGGGCGCAGTGGCGATGGCAGATGGCGGCACGCTGCTTCTGGACAATGTCTGCGAATTGCCGATGCCCGCCCAGATCAAGCTCTTGCGCTTTCTCGAGACCGGTCAGGTCAAACCCTATGGCGCGACCGAGCCGGTGACGGTGGATGTGCGGGTGATCTCGGCCTCGGCGAACACCCCCGAGGAAACGCTCGCTTCGGGAAAGATGCGCGAAGATCTCTATTATCGCCTCAACGTCCTCTCGATCGAGATGCCGCCGCTGCGCAGCCATGGCGAGGATATCGGCCCGATCGCACGCATGGCGCTGGATCGTTTCGCCGCCGAGGAGAACCGCTGCTACACCGAGATCACCGACGAGGCCATCCGCAAGCTCGAGCGGATGCCCTGGCCGGGCAATGTGCGCCAGCTGATGAATGTGCTGCGCGCGGCGATGGTGATGCATGACGGACCGGTGCTGCGCGCCGAGATGTTGCCTGATATCCCGACTGTCTCGGCGCAGACCGACATCGCGGAGGCAGGGGCTACAACGGTCTCAACCTTCGAAGGGATGACGCTGGCAGAGATCGAGCGCCTCGTGATCGAAGCCGCGATCGAGCGCCATGACGGCTCGATCCCACGCGCCGCGAACGAGCTGGGCGTCGCGCCCTCGACGATCTATCGCAAACGCGAAAGCTGGTCCGCTCAGGACTGATCCCGAGAGGCGGCCCCTGCACCTCAGGCAAATTGCTCCCGCATGAGCCGCTCTTCGAGCCCGTGACCGGGGTCGAAGAGAATGCGATGCGCGATCTCGGGCTCCGAGCGAACCTCGACCCATTTCACCGGCTTCACCGAACGCGAATCCGCATCCGCCATGACCGGGCGTTTTGCCCGTTCGAGCACGTCGAAGCGCACCACCGCCGAGGAGGGCACGATCGCGCCCTGCCAGCGCCGAGGCCGGAAGCTGGCAATGCCCGTCAGCGCCAACACATCCGAGCCAATCGGAAGGATCGGCCCATGCGCCGAGAAGTTGTAGGCCGTCGATCCCGCGGGCGTCGAGACGATCGCCCCGTCGCAGACCAGCTCCTGCATCCGCACCTTGCCGTTGATCGAGATCTTCAGCTTGGCTGCCTGCGGCCCCGCACGCAGCAACGATACCTCGTTGATCGCGAGCGCCTCGTGCAGCACTCCGTCCTCGGTCTCCGCCTTCATCGAGAGCGGGTTGATCACCGCTTCTTCGGCAGCCTCCAGCCGCTCGGGCAGGTTCTCGGCGACGAAATCGTTCATCAGGAAGCCGACCGAGCCGCGGTTCATCCCGTAGACCGGCAGGCCCGTCCCTTCATGCAGGCATTGCAGCATGAAGCCGTCGCCTCCCAGCGCCACGATCACATCCGCGGCGTAGCGGGGCACCTGCCCGTAAAGCGCGACCAGCTCGGCCATCGCCTCCTGCGCGCCCTCGGCCGTCGACGCCGCGAAATGGATATGGTTGTACTGGCTCGCCACGGCGTTTTCCTCCTGCACGTCCAAGGTGTTGCAAGCGCCCGGACGAAAGACAAGCGCGAAAGGCCGGTGAAAAACCGGTTTTGGTCGCTTTGGGCGCTTTCAGCCTCACGAAAACTGCGCTAAATGGGCCGCGACCCCGGATCTTTGCGAGGAGCGCACCATGACCGAGCAACGCGACGCTGGCTTCTTCACCGAAAGCCTTTCCAGCCGTGACCCCGAGCTTTTCAAATCGATTACCGACGAGCTGGGCCGCCAGCGCGACGAGATCGAGCTGATCGCGTCGGAGAACATCGTCTCGAAGGCGGTGATGGAGGCGCAGGGTTCGGTGATGACGAACAAATACGCCGAAGGCTACCCGGGCAAGCGCTACTATGGCGGCTGCCAGTATGTCGACGTCGCCGAGAACCTCGCGATCGACCGCGCTAAGGAACTTTTCGGCTGTGAATTCGCCAACGTCCAGCCGAACTCCGGCAGCCAGGCCAACCAGGGCGTCTACCAGGCGCTGATCCAACCCGGCGACACGATCCTCGGCATGAGCCTCGACGCGGGCGGCCACCTCACCCACGGCGCCAAGCCGAACCAGTCGGGCAAGTGGTTCAACGCGATCCAGTACGGCGTGCGCAAGCAAGACAGCCTTCTCGATTACGAGCAGGTCCGTGAACTCGCGCTCGAGCACAAGCCGAAGCTGATCGTGGCGGGCGGCTCGGCCATCCCGCGCCAGATCGACTTCGCCAAGTTCCGCGAGATCGCGGATGAGGTCGGCGCTTACCTGATGGTCGACATGGCCCACTTCGCCGGTCTCGTCGCGGGTGGCCAGCACCCCTCGCCCTTCCCCTATGCCGATGTCGCGACCACCACGACGCACAAGACCCTGCGCGGTCCGCGCGGCGGCATGATCCTCACCAACAATGAGGAGATCGCGAAGAAGGTGAACTCGGCGATCTTCCCGGGCATTCAGGGCGGTCCGCTGATGCATGTGATCGCGGGCAAGGCCGTGGCCTTCGGCGAGGCGCTGCGTCCCGAGTTCAAGGTCTATGCCGAGCAGGTCGTGAAGAACGCTCAGGCACTGGCCGACGAGCTGATGAAGGGCGGCCTCGACATCGTCACCGGCGGCACCGACACCCACGTCATGCTGGTGGACCTGCGTCCGAAAGGCGTGAAGGGCAACGCGACCGAGAAGGCACTGGGGCGCGCACATATCACCTGCAACAAGAACGGCATCCCGTTCGACCCGGAAAAGCCGATGGTCACCTCGGGTATCCGTCTGGGAACCCCCGCCGGCACCACCCGTGGCTTCGGTGAGGAAGAGTTCCGCGAGATCGCCCGCCTGATCGTCGAAGTGGTCGATGGTCTGGCCGCCAATGGCGAAGAGGGCAACGGTGAGGTCGAAGAGACCGTGAAGGCCAAGGTCGCGACGCTGCTCGCACGCTTCCCGATCTACCCCGAGCTCTGAGTTCGACCGATACGCATTGCGAAGGCCCCCGATCTCGGGGGCCTTTTGCGTTTCGGTGGATCGCGTAGCCCTTGCCCGGATCAGCCGCGAAGCGGATCGGGGTCGTCCGGGTCTGGCAGGGATAAAGCGCAGCCCCCCTATCTCAGGGCGCCCATCCAGCGTCCGGGCGCTGTCCTCTGACCGTTTGTTCAATCTGCTGACGACAAGTCGGCCTCAGATCATCCCCGACCACAGCATCGCGACAAGCAGCGTTCCACCGACCACCAGGAAGATAAACGCGATCGAGCTCCCGAGGTTCAGCAATGCGCCACGCAGTCGATCCCCCGCGCCAAGCGGCTCCAGATAATGCCGGCACGTCGCATAGGCGGCCTCGATCGCCCGCGTATCAAGCTGCCGGGCGACCTTGGGCGCATGGGCCTTGCGTTCTGCCTCCGCCAGAACCCGCGCCGCCTTGCGGACCTTGCGCGGCAGCACGCGGGCGCGGCTCGAAATGCGGGCCTCGAGGTCATGGCCCTTCGCCCCCAGCCGCACAGCCAGAAGGCGTGAGACCTGCTCGGTCATCTCGGTGATCCTCTCCGGTCCCATCCGTCTCTCCCGGTCGCTTCCTCACCGGACGCTAGCCGCCCCTGCAAACGCACGCAGCTCCCCCTTGCGGTGGCATTTTTTCACGCAGCCCTCTGGCCGTGATGGCCTGCGCGCTCTAACTATGGCCCATGCTGAACACCGTGATCTATCCCGCTGAAACCGACGCCCCGCCGCTGATCATCGCCCCCGGGCTTTTCGGCTCGGCACGCAACTGGAACGCCATCGCAAAACGGCTGAGCGCGGACCGCCCGGTGATCGCGCTCGACATGCGCAATCACGGCGACAGTTTCTGGGATGACGATCATTCCTATGCCGCGATAGCCCGCGATATCGCCGAGGTGATCGAGGCGCATGGCGGGCAAGCCGATGTGATGGGGCACTCGATGGGTGGGAAAGCCGCGATGACGCTCGCGCTGACCCGGCCCGAGCTGGTGCGCAAACTCGTGATCGCCGACATGGCGCCCAAGAGCTATGCCCATGGCGACAGCCACGGTGCGCTGATCGAGGCGATGCAGGAAATGAAGATCGACGATCTGAGCTCGCGCTCGGTCGCCGACGAACGCTTGGGGGAACGGATCGTCGATCCGGGAACGCGGGCCTTCCTGCTGCAATCGTTAAGCCTGCGCGACGGGCCGGTGCGCTGGAAATTTAACCTCAACGCGCTCAAGGCCAATCTCGACGCGATCCTGGACTGGCCCGACCCCAAGGGCATGCAGCCCTTCGATGGCCCTGCCCTCTTCCTGTCAGGCGCGAATTCCCACTATCTGCAACCCGAAGATCACGCGGAAATCCTTGCGCGCTTCCCGCAGGCCCGCTTTGTCGTGATCGAGGGCGCGGGGCACTGGCTGCACGCCGAGAAACCCCGCGAATTCGAGGCGGATGTGGCGCGCTTCCTCGGCTGAGGTCGCGCGCGCAGGGGTCAGCCCCCGGCCTTCATCATCCGCCGCAGCAGGTGATCTTTCAGCACATACTGGTGATAGAGCGCGGCGGCGATATGCAGCCCCGCGAAGATCAGCAGCGCGGTGGTCAGTGCGGAATGGAGCTCGGCCATCCAACCCAGCGTGAGGAAATAGGCCACCCCGCCAGAAATCGGCAGCGCGAAGAGCGTCAGATAAAGCAGCGCATGGATCGCCTTGGCGCCAAAGCGCATCAGTTCGGGATCGTCATGCGGCGGCTCGGGGGTGCCGTGGGTCGCGCGAAGCACCAGCCGCCACGCGGCGAGCAGCAAGATCGCCACCCCCAGCACGATATGGCCGTAGGTCAGGAAATCAGGCGTGACCGACTGGCCCTTCACCTGCCCCCAGAACGTGCGCGCCACCGAATCGTGGAGCAGGAATTGCGGAATGATCAGCAGCACGACAAGCCAGTGCAGCCAGATCTGCGTCTTCGAATAGCCGGGGGCGGTGGACATGAAACCTCTCGCGAATGAACGAACGTAAATTGTGCTTCCTCGATGCAATCAACGAGGAAGCTATGCTGTTCCGTCTATCACGCCCGCCAGAGCAGATGTCAGACGTTCTCGCGGATCATCTTGGCAATGAACCAAGCGACCGGCAAGGCAATGATGAAACCGATCACGGCCGAGGCGATCATTGCATTGGCGGTGAACATGTTCATGGTCAGCGCAGCGATAATCAGGATGCCCGCGAGGGTCGGGCCGGCGAGCGAATACATGATGGCGAAAAGGCGCATGTCGAGTCTCCTTGAGCGGCGCGTTTTATGGGCGAAGATCACCATGATCGCGAAAACGTGACCTTGATCGGAGTCAAACTGGCCGTGGCCGCGCTGCGGCATCCCGACGCATCAGCAAACGAGCTGAAATCGCGCCTCGCCCGTGTCGTCCGGCAGCGAGGGCGAGCGATGGAGCCCGCCTGCCGGCCCGGCGACCACACAGCCCGACGCCTCCTGCGCCGCGCGGATCATGAGCGCAGGCACCCGATCACGCGCGGCACGGCGAAGATAACCCATGCGGATCACCTCGGCCCGCTCGCCTTTCACGAAGACCACGAAATCGATGCCATCGAGGCGCAGGTCGTGACGGGTTGCCCCGAAGAATTGCGGGGCGGGCGACGCGCCACAGCTGGCAAGCGCGAGAAGAGCGGCACAGAGGATTCGGGATTTTGACATTGAAAGGCTCCGGGGAGGGATAACCCGGAGCCTTTCAGAGCATCGTTAACACGCAGTTAACCTGCTCGGGCGGAAAGTGGCGGCCCCCGCGAGGGACGGGCGGGGGCCGTAACGCCGTTCTGACAGGAATCATGCCTGGCGGGGCGGTCAGAACGGGTTATTCCTCTCAATACCTCTTTCGATCCTGAGCCCACCGGATATCCCCGGCATAGGCCCGACCAACACGATCATCGCGAAATCCTGCCCCCCACCGCACCGGATCCAAGTGCCGAAACGTCCACGCTTCCAACGCCCGCAAGGGCCGCGAAAGGAGCGATCGACTGACGAAGGGGCGATTTCATCGAACTCTCCGTGTTGTGTTCAGACCGCTAACGCCGCACGTTGAAGAGGGTTCCAAGGAACCATAAAAAATTTCATACGTTGGCCAGTGTGGCTTCATAGGAGAGCGAGAAAATGACGAAGACGGTTAAGCTTGGCGCGGCGATGGCGCTGGTGATCCTCGGTCTGGCGGCGTGCAACACGGTGCGCGGCGCGGGTCAGGATCTCTCGGTCGCGGGCAGCACGATCGCGAGCGAAGCCAACAAGGCACAGTAACATCGCCTGCAGAGGCGAAGGGGCCCCGGACCGGAAGGTTCGGGGCTTTTCCATGCGGGGACGAATTCGTTCGCGCTGATCTCGCTTTCGCGCGTAGTTCCAGCCCTTGACCGAAGTCGGATCAGCAAAGAAAAGACCCCGCCAAGGCGGGGTCTGATTCACTCATCCATCTTGAGCGCAGCGATGAAGGCGCTCTGCGGGATTTCCACTTTCCCGAACTGGCGCATCTTCTTCTTGCCGGCCTTCTGCTTCTCCAGCAGTTTCTTCTTCCGGGTCGCGTCGCCGCCATAGCATTTCGCGGTCACGTCCTTGCGCATCGCGCTCAGCGTCTCACGCGCGATCACGCGGCCACCGATCGCGGCCTGGATCGGGATCTTGAACATGTGACGCGGGATCAGGTCTTTCAGCTTCTCGCACATGGCACGGCCGCGCGCCTCGGCGCGGTCGCGGTGAACCATGATCGAGAGCGCGTCGACCGGCTCGTCATTCACCAGGATCGACATCTTCACGAGGTTGTCCTCGCGATATTCGGTGATCTGGTAGTCGAAGCTCGCATAGCCCTTCGTGACCGATTTCAGGCGGTCGTAGAAATCGAACACGACCTCGGCCAGCGGCAGGTCATAGACGACCATCGCGCGCGAACCGGCATAGGTCAGGTCCATCTGGATGCCGCGGCGGTCCTGACAGAGCTTGAGCACGTCGCCGAGGTATTCGTCCGGCACGAGGATCGTCGCCTTGATGCGCGGCTCCTCGATATGGTCGATCAGCGTCAGGTCAGGCATATCGGCGGGGTTGTGCAGGTCGCGGACCTCGCCGTCCTTCATGTGCAGCTTGAACACGACCGACGGGGCGGTGGTGATCAGGTCGAGATCGTATTCGCGCTCCAGACGGTCGCGCACCACTTCGAGGTGCAGCAGACCGAGGAAGCCGCAGCGGAAGCCGAAACCGAGCGCGGCGGAGGTCTCCATCTCGGCCGAGAAGCTCGCATCGTTGAGTTGCAGCTTCTCGATCGCGTCGCGCAGCGCTTCGAAATCGTTCGCATCGACGGGGAAGAGACCGCAGAACACCACCGGGATCGAGGGTTTGAAGCCCGGCAGCGCCTGCGCGCAGGGTTTCTTCTCATGGGTGATCGTGTCGCCGACCTTGGTGTCGCGCACCTGCTTGATCGAGGCGGTGAAGACGCCGATCTCGCCGGGACCCAGCTCGTCGATATTGACCATCGCGGGTTTCAGAACGGCGAGACGGTCGAGCTTGTAGGTCGCCCCCGTCTTCATCATCTTGATCTGGTCGCCCTTCTTGATCACGCCATCCATGACGCGGATCAGAACGACGACGCCGAGATAGCTGTCATACCAGCTGTCGACCAGCATCGCCTTGAGCGGCGCATCGCGCTCGCCCTTGGGCGCGGGCAGGCGATGCACGATGGCTTCGAGCACATCGGGGATCCCGAGGCCCGTCTTGGCGGAAATCTCGACCGCGTCGGAGGCGTCGATCCCGATCACATCCTCGATCTGTTCCTTCACGCGCTGCGGCTCGGCCGCCGGAAGGTCGATCTTGTTCAGCACCGGGACGATCTCGTGATCGGCGTCGATCGCCTGATACACGTTTGCCAGCGTCTGCGCCTCGACGCCCTGCGAGGCATCGACCACCAGCAGCGAGCCCTCGACCGCCTGCATCGAACGCGAGACCTCATAGGCGAAGTCGACGTGGCCGGGGGTGTCGATCAGGTTCAGGATATAGGTCTTGCCATCCTTGGCCGGATATTCGATCCGCACCGAGTTGGCCTTGATCGTGATGCCGCGCTCGCGCTCGATATCCATTGCGTCGAGGAGTTGCTCCTTCATGTCGCGTTCGGCCACCGTGCCGGTCATCTGGATCAGACGGTCGGCGAGCGTGGATTTGCCGTGGTCGATATGCGCCACGATGGAGAAATTGCGGATGCGATCAAGATCAGTCATGGGCGCGCGTATACAGGGGAAAATGGGGGCCGGGAAGAGGGATTGAGCGCGTCTCGCCCATTGACCTTTCATCCCGTCGAGCGACATATCTCAGGCAAGCAACTCAGGAGATGCTGCCATGATCTATTCCATCCCGAACATGACCTGCGGCCATTGCAAAGCCGCTGTGGAAGCCGCGATCGAGGAGGTCGGCGGCAAGGCCGATGTCTATCTCGAGGATCGCGAGATCGAGGTATCCGGCCTGCCCGAATCCACCGTGCTCAGCGCGCTCAAGGCCGCGGGTTACGAGGCAACTCCGGTCGAGGACTGATCGAACGACGCGGGACGCGCCAGATCGAGGGCCAGATCCAGTGCCAGATCTAGGGGGCGCCCCACCCTGCCCCGCGAGCGGTTGCGGACCGGTTCCCGCACCCTCGCGCGATCGGCGGAAACCTGCCTGTTTCATTGCCTGCCTTTTGAATTTCCGCTAAAATGCGGGACAAATAACGAGGCAGGTCCGGCGCATCTGACGCTGGCCGCAAAGCAAAGGGCAGTGCAATGACTTTCAAGACGACACTCGGAATCTGTGCATTCGCCGGCGCGATGACGCTGGCCACGAGCGTTTCGGCCGGTCCGGTCAGCAACGCTTGCATGAAGGCGGGACGCGCGGGCAGCCCGGCGCTCTGCGGCTGCATCCAGAAGGTCGCCGACATGACGCTGAGCAACCGTGACCAGCGCCGCGCGGCGAGCTTCTTCCAAAACCCCGACCGTGCGCAGGAAGTGCGCATGTCCGACCGCCAGTCGGATTCGGATTTCTGGGATCGCTACAAGAACTTCGCCTCGACCGCCGAGAGCTATTGCAGCGAGTAAGGCACCCGTTCGGCCGACGCGCGGGAGATCAGCTCCCGCGCCGTTTCTCTTCCTCATCGGCCAGAAGGTCGGCGACAAGCGCCTCTGCTCCGGCCTCGATCAGATCGAGGGCCGCCTCGAAATCCCGCGTGTAATAGGGATCGGGCACATTTTGCGGCCCGTTCGGCCCGTCGATGAACATCTGCACTTGCGCGCTGATCTGGCGGGGGGCCACGTCGAGCGCGTTGCGCAGGTTGTTCTCGTCCATCGCCAGGATCACGTCGAAGGCGTCGTAATCTGCAGGTGAAATCTGACGGGCGCGCAAAGAGCGCATGTCATAGCCGCGCGCTTCCGCCGCCTCGATCATCGGACCATAGGGCGGGTCGCCCACGTGCCAGTCGCCGGTGCCCGCACTGTCGAACTCGATATCGAGCCCCGCCGCGCGGGCCTTGTGACGGGTGACCGCTTCGGCGGCGGGCGAGCGGCAGATATTGCCAAGGCAGAGAAACAGGATACGCATAGGGCAAGTGATAGCGGAGGGCAGAGCGATGGCCAAGATCGTGATTTTGACAGGCGCGGGCATTTCCGCGGAAAGCGGGATCCGAACCTTCCGCGCCAGCGACGGTCTTTGGGAAGAGCATCGCATCGAGGATGTCGCGACGCCCGAGGGGTTCGTGCAGGATCCCGAACTGGTGCACCGTTTCTACAATGCACGCCGCGCCGCCGCGACGGCAGCCCAGCCGAACCCGGCCCATATCGCTCTGGCGGAGTTGGAAGCCGACCCGGGCCACGAGGTTCTGATCGTCACACAGAATGTCGATGACCTGCATGAGCGCGGCGGGTCGCAAAACGTGCTCCACATGCATGGAACGCTCTTTGGCGCACTGTGTCATTCCTGCGAGCACCGCTGGCCCGCGCCCGAGGTGATGTCGCCCACCGACAGCTGTCCGTCCTGCAGCGCGCAGGCCACGCGCCCCGATATCGTCTGGTTCGGAGAGATGCCCTACCGGATGGAAGAGATCTGGCATGCTCTGCGCGCGGCGGATCTGTTCGTCTCGATCGGCACGAGCGGGAACGTTTATCCCGCCGCAGGCTTCGTGGCGGACGCGATGCATGCGGGCGTTCCGACGCTGGAGCTGAACCTCGAACCCTCGGCGGGCCGGTCGATGTTCGACGAGGCCCGCCACGGTCCGGCGAGCGTGTTGGTTCCACAGTGGGTGCGCGAGCGGCTGGGTTGAGGACGGGGCGGCTGACCGCCCTGCCCTCTCATCAATAGCTGTATTCGGCGTAGATCTTGCTCAGATCGCCATTCCACTCGCCGTGGTACTTCTCCAGGAGCTCGTCGGCAGGCACCCGGCCCGTCTCGACGCTCTCTTCCAGCGCGTTGAGGAAATGGGTCTCGTCGGGGATCATCCCGCCTGCGCCCGGCTTGGCGCGCGCCTTCAGGCCCGATTTCGCGATCGCCACCGTCTCGCGTGCGAGGTCGTGCAGCTTGATCCCATTGAACTCACCTTGCAGCGCGTCGACCGCTGCGGCACGGCGCAGCCCCTCGCGGGTCTCGTGATCCCAGTCCTTCACCAGATCCCACGCGGCATCGAGCGCGGATTGGTCATAAAGCAGACCGACCCAGAGTGCGGGCAGCGCACACAGCCGCCGCCACGGACCGCCATCGGCGCCACGCATCTCGATATATTTCTTGGTGCGCGCCTCGGGGAAGACGGTCGTCAGGTGATCGGCCCAGTCGCTCAGCGTCGGCTTCTCGCCCGGCAGCGCGGGCAACTCGCCCTTCAGGAAGTCGCGGAAGGACTGGCCCAGAGCGTTGATATATTTCCCGTCGCGATAGACGAAATACATCGGCACATCGAGCACGTAGTTGACGTAAGCCTCATAGCCCGCGCCGTCTTCGAACATGAAGGGCAACATGCCCGTGCGCGCATCGTCGAGGTTCTGCCAGATATGGCTGCGCCACGATTTCATCCCGTTCGGCTTGCCATCGAGGAAGGGCGAATTGGCAAACAGCGCGGTGGCGACCGGCTGCAGCGACAGCGCCACACGCATCTTCTGCACCATGTCGGCTTCCGAGGCGAAATCGAGATTCACCTGCACGGTGCAGGTGCGATACATCATCTGCGTGCCAAGCTCGCCCACGCGGCCCATGTAATCGGTCATCAGCCGGTAGCGGCCCTTCGGCATCATCGGCATCTGGTCCTGCGTCCAGATCGGCGCGGCGCCCAGCCCGATGAAGCGCGCACCGATCTTGTCGGCGACTTTATGCACCTCGCGCAGGTGTTCGTTCACCTCGTCGCAGGTCTGGTGGATCGTCTCGAGCGGCGCTCCCGACAGCTCCAGTTGCCCGCCCGGTTCGAGGCTGACATTCGCGCCGTTCAGCTCCAGCCCGATGATATTTCCCTGCTCTTCGACCGGCTTCCAGCCGAAGCTGTCGCGTAGGCCTTCCAGCATCGCCTTGATCGAGCGCGGGCCGTCATAAGGCAGCGGCAGTTGCTTGTCCTCGCAATAGCCGAATTTCTCGTGCTCGGTGCCGATGCGCCATTGCTCGCGGGGCTTTTCCCCTTCGGCAAGAAACTCTGCCAGTTGCTCGAACCGTTCGATCGGGCCACCGCCCTGCTGCGGAATGGACATGTCTGCTCTCGCGTCGTCTCAAGGAACGCCACAGGTGGCGCGGGGGATGGCCCAAGTCAAGCGCGAAACCTATCGCCGCGTCCACAGGCTTTGTGCGGCAAGCTCGTGATCGAGCGCCGCCGAGAGCTTGCCCATGTCGATCCCGGGCAGGCTCGCGAAGGCATCATAGAGCGCATTCGCCCCCGCCGCGTCGAGCGGGATCAACAGCGCCTCGCCCGCGCCGCTGCGCAGCCGCCAATACTGCTTGCCCTGCAAATTGAGCAGCCGGATCTCGGCGATCTCGCGCAGCGCAAGCTCGCCCCCCATCCCCAGCGCCGTGACATTGCCCGCAGGACCTCCGATGGCTCGCGCCCTAGAGGCCGCGAAATAGGAGATCCGCCCCTCGTCGATCTCGACCAGACCGGGCGCGCCGACATCGCGCGAAAACCGCATCCGGCGCCAGCCGATTAGGGCCCACCCCAGTCCCAGCGCCACAGCGGCCGCGCCCAAAGCCATGAGCAGATAGCCCCCGAGCCAGATCAGCCAGGCGCCGAAAGCAACCGCGACGCCCGCCGCGATGACCTCACCCCAGCGCCGGAAGCCTTGCGCAACCTCGGGACGGATCACCGCCAGTCCCCCAGCGTCGATTGCCAAAGCGTGATCGCCGCGCACACGGCGGTATCCGCGCGCAGAATGCGCGGGCCGAGGCTGACGGGAGTGACGAAATCGAGGCTGCGGAGAATCGCGCGTTCGCCATCCGAGAACCCGCCTTCCGGCCCGATCAGGATCGCCCAGGGACCAGGTTCGAGCCCCGCGAGGGTCTCGGCGGGGCCGACCAGCGCCTCGTCGGCCCAGAGGATGCGGCGTGCAGGGTCCCAGCCGTCGAGCAGCTTCTTCACCGGCTGCAAATCCTCGACGGGCGGCACATAGGTGGCCAGACATTGCTCGGCCGCTTCCTTGGCATGGGCCTGCAAGCGGTCCTGCCGGATCCGCGCGGAATTGGTGAATTCGGTCTGCACCGGCAGCACTTTCGCGCAACCCAGTTCCGTCGCTTTCTCGACGATGAAATCGGTGCGCTCTTTCTTGATCGGCGCGAAGATCAGCCACAGATCCGGCGGTGCAAGCTGCGGCGCGGCCTGTTCCACGCAGGCCAGAACGCCGCGCTTCTTGTGGGCCTCGACGACCTCGGCCGTCCACTCGCCATCGCGCCCGTTGAACAGCGCCACGCGCGCGCCGACCTCCAGCCGCATCACCGCGAAAAGGTAATGCGCCTCGTCCGGCGTCAGAGGCACGGCTTGCCCCGCGCCCAATGGGTGCTCTACACAGAGCCTGATCTTGGCACGTTCCATGAGGCGGACTTTATGAGCGGAAAAACCGAAATGCCAGAGGCGGCGCAAGAGGCGGCAGGCGAAGCGGCGGGCACCGTGGCCGACGCCTATCAGGGCAACTGGGTGGACCGGCTCGCTCCCGCATGGACGCGCCCCTACCTGCGCCTGAGCCGCGCCGACCGCCCGATCGGGACATGGCTTCTGCTGCTGCCCTGCTGGTGGGGGATCGCGCTTGCGGCCTCCTCGACGGGAGGCTTCGTCTGGATGGACCTGTGGCTCGCCGTTGGCTGTTCGATCGGGGCGTTCCTGATGCGCGGCGCGGGCTGCACCTGGAACGACATCACCGATCGCGACATCGACGCGGGCGTTGCGCGCACCCGGTCGCGCCCGATCCCCTCGGGACAGGTAAGCGTGAAACAGGCGCTCGCCTGGGCGGTGATCCAGTCGCTGATTTCCTTTACGATCCTGCTGACCTTCAACACGCCCGCGATCATTCTAGGGATCGTCTCGCTGGTGCCTGTCGCGATCTACCCCTTCGCCAAGCGCTTCACCTGGTGGCCGCAGATCTTTCTCGGCATCGCCTTCAACTGGGGCGCACTGCTGGCCTGGGTGGCCCATACCGGCACGCTGACATGGCCGCCCGTGGTCCTTTACCTCTCGGGTCTGATCTGGACGCTCTTCTACGACACGATCTATGCCCATCAGGACAAGGAGGACGACGCGCTGATCGGGGTGAAATCCACCGCGCGGCTCTTCGGCGACAACAGCGCGAAATGGTTGGGTGCGTTCCTGATGCTGACCGTCACGCTGATGACCGTCGCAGTGATGGGCGCGCTCATGCCCGACGCCCCGCCGCTGCGGCTCGGACTGTCGCTGCTGGCGCCCTGGGCGATGGGCTGGCACATGCTCTGGCAGATGCGCCAACTCGATATCGACAACCCCGATATCTGCCTGCGACTTTTCCGCGCGAACCGCGATACCGGCCTGATTGCTGCGCTGTTTCTCGCCGCTGGCGCAATCGTGTGAGGGGCTTGCGATTGATCCCCTGTCCCGCGCACCTTAAGGAACACGGGTAAAGATTCCCTGGGGAGGGCTCCTGAACAATGCGCACACGCGCCACCCTGTTGACGACTGCCGCCTTCGTCCTCGCGCTCGTTGTCTCGGCCGTGATCGCCGGCGGCGCCGCGACCGTGATCGAGAAAAGCACCAAACAGGAGGTGCGCGTCGCGATGGAGGCGCAGGGCTATGGCTGGATGAACATCCATGCCGACGGCCTTCAGGTCACCCTCACCGGCACCGCCCCGACCGAGGCCGAACGCTTCCGCGCCGTCTCCGAAGTCGACAAATATATCGACAGCTCGCGGGTCGTGGACAATACCGACACCGAGGTCGCGCAGGACATCACGCCCCCCGCCTTTTCTCTCGAAATGTTGCGCAACGAGAACGGGATTTCGCTGATCGGCCTCGTGCCCGCTTCGATCGACCGCGCAGCCATCGTCGAAAAACTCTCGAAGGTCGCAGGCGACGAAGGTGTGACCGACATGCTTGAGAGCGCCGATTACCCGGTGCCGGGTGGCTGGGACGAGGCGATGAGTTTCGGGCTGCGCACGCTCGAGACGCTGCCGCGCTCGAAGGTTTCCGTCACTGCCGGCAACGTCTCGGTGCAGGCGATCACCGACAGCGTTGCCGAGAAAGGGCGGGTTGAGACTTCGCTCGCCCGCAGCCGCCCGTCCGATCTCAAACTCGATTTCGACATCTCGGCGCCGCGCCCGGTGATCACCCCCTTCACGCTGCGCTTCATCGTCGACAAGGACGGCGCGCGTTTCGACGCCTGCTCGGCCGATACGGAAAAAGCGCGCGACCGCATCCTCGCAGCCGCGCGCGCGGCGGGCGCCAAGGGCACATTGAGCTGCACGATCGGCATGGGCACGCCTTCGCCGCAATGGGCCGCGGCCGCCGAGATGGCGATCAAGGCGATGGGCCAGCTCGGTGCGGGCTCGGTGACGTTCTCGGATGCCGATATCGCGCTCGACGCAAAACCGACCGTGCCGCAGAAAACCTTCGACGATGTCGTGGGCGAGCTGGAATCGAACCTGCCGCCAGTCTTCTCGCTCAAGGCGACGCTCGAACCCGTTCCCAACGCCAAGGCCGCCGAGGCCGAGTTCATCGCGACCCGCGACGGCAAGGGCCAGGTCGAGCTGAAAGGCCGCGTGCTCGATGCGCGCCAGCGCGAGGCGGTCGAGAGCTTCGCCCGCGCCAAGCTCGGCCATGACAATGTGCACGGCGCGACCCGCGTCGACAAGGAGTTGCCCGCAGGTTGGCCGGTGCGCACCATGGCCGGGGTCGAGGCGCTTGCCATACTCCATGACGGCACTGTCACCGTGACCCCGAAGCTCATCACCGTCACCGGCACGAGCGGGGACTCGCAAGCCTCCGACACGATCTCGCGCATCCTCACCAGCCAGCTCGGCGAGGCCGTCCAGATGGACCTCAAGGTCAGCTACGACAAGCGGCTCGACCCGACATTGGCCCTGCCCGATGGCAAGGAATGCGTGGCGCGGCTCAATGGCGCGCTGGCCCAGAAGAAGGTCAATTTCGACCCCGGCTCGGCGCAGGTCTCGACCGACAGCCTGCCCGCGCTCGACGCGCTCGCAGGCGCGATGAAGAACTGTACCGAGTTCCGCATGGAAGTCGCGGGCTATACGGACAATCAGGGCCGCGAAGAGATGAACCTGCAACTCTCGCAAGAGCGCGCCCAGGCGGTGATCCGCGGCCTGCTCGATCGCGGCATCCTGATCGGCAATCTCGTGGCCAAGGGCTATGGCGAGGACCAGCCGATCGCTTCGAACGACACCGAAGAAGGCCGTGAGGAAAACCGCCGCATCGAATTCGTGCTGCTCGACGAGACCCCGGTTGACGAGGGCGAAACAAGCGCGCCCGATGGAGCCTCCGACGGCGCTTCCGACGGCGAGCCGCATTGGGACGGTGCGGTGACCGAAGACGGCGCGCCGGCCGACGAAGGCGCAGCGCAACCCGCCGCGGATGCCGTCGAGGCGACGGATGAGGCGGCGGCAACCGAACAAGGCGCCAGCGACACGACCGACACAGGGGCCGCAGAGCCCGCCACACAAGACGAGATCCCGGTCGAGACGCCCGGCAATGACACGCCGCGCCCGAAGACCCGGCCGCAGGATCTCACCAAAGGCTGAGGGGACAGGACATGAACCGCACCGAATTCGTCATCGCCACCGCGATCATTCTCTTCGTCGCCTTTGCTCTGGGCTGGTTCGCGAGCTGGCTGATCCATCGCCTGACGCGCGTGACCCGCGCCGATATGGGCGAGCTGGAGCAGATGGCCCAAGCACTGCACGAAGCCGAGGAAACCCGCGATCAGGCGCTGACCTATTTCGAACAGCGCGAAGCGGAGCTGACCAACCAGCTCAACCAGTCCGAAGCCGAACTGCGCGCCGCGATGGACGGGCTGCGCGACGCCCGCCACGAGGCCGAGGAACTACGCGCCTATATCGAGCGGATGCAGCAGGCCTGAGCGGGAAACGAGGCGAAGCTGCCTGACAGTCAGGCGACTTGGCCGATCTCACGGATCTCGCGCTTGACCGGGCCGGGTCATCTGGAAAGCTGGGGCCGCTGGCGGATCGCCTCGGAATAGCTCAGCCCCGGATGTAGCGTCCCGGCATTGGCGCGCAGCAGAGCGGCGGCCCGGCGCTCGGGCAGCGTGCCCTCCCCTCCCAGAACTCCGAGCGCATCGAGATATTCCGGCAACCGCCCCGACAAGATCAGCGTCGCATTGATCGGCAGGTCGGATTTCAACGCTCGCGCCAGCCCATAGACGACCGTAGTGCAATTAGCCGCAATCGTATTGTAGAAGCGCGGTTTCTGCTCAAGCTGGCGCGCCAGCTCGACATAGGCGAGAAACATCGTGCGACGTTGCTCGGGCGTGAGATCCACGGCATACATCCGCACTGCTTCGTGCCGCAGATCGGTACGCAGTCGCACGATGTCGCGTTCGGTCGCAGCGATCAGCACCAGCTCGAACTGGCGAAAGAACCCGCCAAGTTCACTGAAGGTCTCGTCCGCCTCGCGACGGATCTCGACCGAGAAGACGACATGCTCGCCGCCCGCGAAGCCGAAGCTCACCAGCAGATGGGCGATCTCGGGATTGTCCCAGACCGAGGTGACCATATCGACGCTCTCGAGCGCGTCGAGATCGTAGCTTCGGACAATCCAGCGCTCGGTCGCGGTGTCGCGGCTGTGCCAGTCGAAATCGCGAATGTTGGAGAGCGTGACGGTGTCGCCCTGGACCCGGGCCGTGACACCGCGCGAGACATCCACGGCCCAGTCGCGATCGGCGCGCGGTGTAATCGTCTGATACCAACCCGCCACCATTACCGCCCCGATCACCAGCACCAGCCAGCCGAGGCGGCGCTTGCGCGTGCGCGCCACGAACGCCCCGAGCGTAACGATCACCAGAACCGCAAGCGCCACGATCCGCGATGGGCCCGCCAGATGCAGCCAAAGCGCCGTCGCAGACCATGCAGCACCGCAAAGCACGATCAGCGCGAAAAGGAGATGGGCGAGGAGCTGGGAAAAACGGGCTATCGAATCTGTCCTTTAAATGAGTGAAACGGACCGGATCTGGGGCGACGCGGTCCCGCTCCTGCCGGATCAGCCACCCTTGCCGGGCATCGCGGTGGGCATCTTGGCGGGCGGCTGCTCGAGCAGGGCATCTGCGCCGACCTCACGTAAGAACCCTCGGCGGCGAAGCTGGCCCAACCCAGTCAGATGCCACGCTAAATTGCGATCGCGCCAATGTTGAGAACCTGATCACCGCCTTGGCGAGGGAAAAAAAGGGCGCGATCAACTCGCGCCCCTGTTCGTGTCCGCTGACCTCTGCGGGCAGAATTACCCTTTCACCGCAGCGACCGCCTCAAGGATCGCATCAGCGATGTAATCGAGATCGGGCTGCTTGAGCCGCGCGGGCAGGCGTGTGTCGCAGGCACGCATCAGCATCGCACGGGTCTTGGGCAGCTCTGGCACATCCCCGAGGAACTGCCAGTTCCAATAGGCGCGTGCATTGTCTTCGCTCAGGCCGAAGACCTGCACGCCGACACCCCGGGCCTTCGCCTCGGTTTGCAGCTTGCGGGCCTCGTCGTCGGTCCACTCGCCCGCGAGGTTGAATTGCAGCGAGTCCGGCGCGCGGGTCTCGGGGCCAAGCGGCGGGGGAACGTCGAGCCACTCGCTCGTGTTCAGGCGCTCGGCGACGTAATCGTGGTTCGCGCGACCGTCGTTCACACGGCGCTCGACTTCGGGGATCTGGGGGCGGATCACCGCCGCCGAAAGGTTCTGCATCCGGCAGTTATAAAGCGGCAGCTTGTTCTGCCACTGCACGAAGGAGTTTTGCAGGCCCGGGTGTTTCTTCCAGTTATGCTCGTAAGCGCCCGACATGATCACGGCGCGGGCGGCCAGTTCCGGGTCGTCGGTCAGCAGGATGCCGCCTTCGCCCGCGTTGATGAGCTTGTAGGACTGGAAGGAGAGGCAGCCGATCTTGCCGATCGTGCCGATCTTCTTGCCGTTCCAGAGCGTGCCCAGCGAATGCGCCGCGTCCTCGATCACCGGGACGCCCTTCTCCCCGGCAAGCTTCATGATCACATCCATGTCGGAGGTGTGCCCGCGCATGTGGCTGATCATCACCGCGTCGATGCTGTCATCGAACTTGGCGCGGAAATCATCCAGATCGATACGATAATTCGCGCCGACCTCGACCAGCACCGGCACGCAATCGGCATGGACGATGGCCGAGGGTACAGCGGCGAAAGTGAAGGCCGGGACCAGCACGCGCGCGCCGCGCGGCAGGTCGAGCGCCTTCATCGCGAGGAAGAGCGCTTGCGAGCAGGACGACACCGCGACCGCGTATTTCACGCCCATGAACTCGGCAAACTCGGCCTCGAGCCGGGCGACGGGCGCATTCTCCGAGGTGTAGCGGAACAGATCCCCGCTTGCGAGAAGGCGGTCGATCTCGGCGCGGGCGGCCTCGGGGATGGGTTCGGCGTCGTAGCAGTTCGGGGCGATTTGTCCGTCACGCGGCATGGCAAGATTTCCTGAAACTGATATTTGGGAAATCTTACACTCTGTGTGGATATTTCTCCAGTGACCATTTCATGACGAAATCGGGACGTGGCAGTTTGCCGCTTCAGATGCCCAGCTTGTCGCGCATAGAGAACCATGTCATCGCGGCGATCAGGAGCGGGCTACGCAGCAGCGCGCCGCCCGGAAAACTCGGCACCTTGAGCCCCGCCATCAGGTCGAACTGCCCGGCCTGTCCCGCAACTGCCTCGGCCATGATCTTGCCCGCCATCGTGCCCATCGCCACGCCATGTCCCGAAAAGCCGCTGGCCGAAAGCGCGTTCTTGAGGGGCCGTGCAAAGTAGGGCATCCGGGTGCGGGTGATCGCCAGCGTCCCGCCCCAGGCGTAATCGATGCGCACATCGGCAAGACCGGGATAGACCTCGAGCATCGGCTTGCGCACGGTCTCGACGATATCGGGGAACTTGTACCCATAGCTCTCCCCGCCACCGAACAGCAGCCGGTTATCTTCGGACAGCCGCCAGTAATTGACGACGAACTTGGTGTCGGCCACGGCGATATTGGCGCGCAGCACCTCGTCGACGCGATCGCCCAGCGGTTCGGTCGCGAGGATGAAATTGTTGATCGGCATCACCCGCGCAGCCACGCGCGGCGAAAGATCCCCCAGATAGCCATTGGCCGCGAAGATCAGGTGATCGGCGTCGACATGGCCATGTTGGGTCTGGATGCGCACCGGCTCTCCGGGACGGATGTGATGGACAAGCGAACCCTCGTGGATCGCGACTCCTGCCTTGTCGCAGGCAAGCGCCAGACCTTGCGCGAAATTGAGCGGATGCAGATGCCCCGCCCCGCGATCGAGATCGCCGCCGATATAGGCCTCGGAAGGGAGCAGTGCATGCAGATCCTCGCGAAACAGCGGCTCGATCTGGTCATAGCCGTAATCGCGGGCGAGTTTCTCGACCATCTTGTGTGAATGGGCGACCTCGGCCTCGGTCCGGCAGGCATGGGCGATGCCGGGATAGAAGGTCACGTCTATCTCGTGGCGCGCGATCAGATCACGGATCAGACCTTTCGCGTCCTCGCCTATATCCCAAAGCCGATGCGCCATCTCGCGCCCGTGGATCTTCTCGAGCGCGTCCTGCTCCAGCCGCTGCCCCGACCCCACCTGTCCACCATTGCGTCCCGAGGCACCGAAGCCGACGCGATGGGCCTCGAGCAGGATCACCGAAAGCCCTTTCTCGGCGAGATGCAGCGCCGCCGAAAGCCCCGTGAACCCGCCACCGATCACGCAGACATCGGCACGCTGCTGGCCCTTGAGCTCGGGCCAGCGTTTCCTCGTCAACGCGGTCGCGGCGTAATAGGAGGGCGAGTGCTCGCCCCTGCGGTCATTGGCGAAAAGCAGGTTCATGAGATCACACGTTCAGCAGAAGATGCTCGCGCTCCCAGGGCGAGATGACCTGCAGGAACTCCTTGTATTCGTTGCGCTTGACCGCTTCGTAGACAGCACAGAACTCCGGCCCCAGCACGTCGCGGATCTTCGCATCCTCCGAGAAAAGATCGAGCGCGTCGCCGAGGTTCACCGGCACATCCTCGGCCGACATATAGGCGTCGCCCAGACATTCGGGCTTGGGCATCTGCTGCTCTTTCAGCCCCAGGTAGGCGCAGGCGAGCGAGGCCGCGAGCCCGAGATAGGGGTTGCAGTCCATCCCCGCGAGGCGGTTCTCGATCCGCCGGGCGGCAGGCCCAGAGATCGGCACGCGCAGGCCCGTGGTACGGTTGTCGCGGCCCCATTCGAGGTTGATGGGGGCGGCGAAGTCGGGAACGTAGCGGCGATAGCTGTTCACGTAGGGCGCCAGCAGCGCGATCACCGCGGGCAGGTGGTTTTGCAGCCCCGCAATGCAATGCAGGAAAGCTTCCGTCTCGCCGCCCTTCTCGTCCGAGAAGATGTTCTCGCCGGTTTCGATGTCGATCACCGACTGGTGGATATGCATCGCTGAACCCGGTTCGCCCTCGATAGGCTTGGCCATGAAGGTCGCAAAGCAATCGTGGCGCAGTGCCGCCTCGCGGATCAGCCGCTTGAAGTAGAAGATCTGGTCGGCCAGATGCACCGGGTCGCCATGGGCGAGGTTGATCTCGATCTGGCCCGCGCCGCCTTCCTGCAAGATGCCGTCGATCTCGAACCCCTGAAGCTCGGCGAAGTCGTAGATGTCGTCGATCACCTTGCCGTATTCGTCGACCGCCGACATCGAATAGGCCTGTTTCGCTGCCGCGCGACGGCCCGAGCGCCCCATCGGCGGGATGATCGGTTGGTTCGGGTCGATATTGCGCGCGACGAGGAAGAATTCCATCTCGGGGGCGACGACGGGCTTCCAGCCCTCGGCTTCGTACAGCGCCATCACGCGCTTGAGGACATTGCGCGGCGCGATCGGCACCGGGTTGCCCTGCTGGTCCTCGACATCGTGGATGATCTGCAAGGTCCAGTCCGCGGTCCAGGGCGCGGCGGTCGCGGTCGAGAAATCGGGCACGAGGATCATGTCAGGCTCGGTGAACGCGCCCGAGGGGTTGTCGGTCCACTCGCCGGTGATCGTCTGCAAAAAGATCGAGTTCGGCAGGAAGAACCGGTCCTGGAACTGGAATTTCGACGCGGGCATCGCCTTGCCGCGCGCCACCCCGGCAATGTCGGCGACGATGCACTCCACCTCGTCGAGGCGGCGACCCTCAAGATAGTCGCGCGCGGCCTGCGGGATGCGGTCGGTCCAGTCCTTCATCGAGTCCATCGGTCAGCTTTCCGGGCGCGTCTGCGCCCTTTCCTGTAAAAAGAAATCGGCAATCCGTGCCGCCATGCGCCCGGAACCGCTTGAGGCGCCGCCGGGTGCGCCGAGCCTCGCCCGCGCGGCCTCCATCCGGTCATCGGGCACGACGCCGCGCCCGCGTGTGTCCATCAGCCCCTCGACGAACGTATCGCGGAACTCAGGATGGGGCTGCACGGTGAAGATCGTATCGCCGTAAACGAGCGCCGGATAGGCGCAGAACTCATTGCCCGCGACGGGCGTGGCGCCGGGTGGCAGCTTCGTCACCTGATCCTGATGCCAGGCGTTGAGCGTCACCGTCTCGCCGTTGAAATCGTAATCCTGCGGCCCCACGGCCCAGCCGCCCTCGAATTTCTCGACCTTGCCGCCAAGTGCCTGCGCGATGATCTGGTGGCCGAAGCACACGCCCACCATCGGCACTTTCGCCTCATGCGCCTTGCGGATGAAATCCTCGAGTGGCGGGATGAAGGGATGATCCTCGTAGGCGCCGTGGCGCGAACCGGTGATCAGCCACCCCTCGCACTCATGCACGTCTTTGGGGAACTGCATGTGCTCGACGTCGTAGCGCGCGAAACTCAGGCCGCGCCCTGCCAGCAGGGTTTCGAACATGTCGGGATAGTCGCCCGCCTGATCGCGCAGCACGTCAGGGGATTGGCCGGTTTGAAGGATGCCGATACGCATGGAAGATCCGCTCGTGAGCTCTTTTGAGCGGAGCCTAGTGCGGGGCGGGTAGCGCGGCAAGGGGGGCCGAGCCGTTCCCGGCATCAGGCCGCCATCGAGAGACGCTTAAGTCTTGCGTTTGCGGAAAATCTGCTCACGCCCGATACGGTCGAGCAACTCGCGCGACGCCTCGGTGCCGAAATGCGGCCGATGTGCGAGATCGGGCAGGCGTGCCGAGATCTCCGCGCTCAGCTCCTCGGGCAGAAGCGAGAGCGTCGCTTCCGACACCATCAGGCTCTCGACCGGGATACCCTCGGCATAGATGATCTCGTGGCGTGCGAATACGAGCGCGTAATAGTCGACGAAACCGCCTTCGCGACGCCAGACATTCTCGTCATCGACGAGATGTTTCGCCTGCACGAGAATTTCCGAAGTATCGGCCAGCCGCTGCTTGCCGCGCCGGTAGAGAAAAACCCGATGGTGGGGCGAGATCACCAGATCGCCCTCATTGCCCAGAACACCCGCTGAAATCACGACGGGGGCGAAACTGCCCCATGCCCGCATCGTGGCCTTCGCGACCAGCTCCACCGGTTGCGGACCGTTATCGCGTGTCAGAACACGATCACCGGCCTTGAGCTGCTCGATCGGCAGCTGCGCGCCCCCCGCAAGCGTGATCATCGTCCCGGTGGTGAAAGCCACGCAGACCAGATCAGCGAGCTGCACCTCGCCCGGATCGTCGCTCGCCTCAAGAAGCGTGTAATCGAGCCGCGGCGCGATCGGCGAAAGCGGCAGGGCGAAATGACGCCCGCTCGGGTCGTGCCGGATCAGCAAGACATCGACCGTGTCACCTTCGGGCGTCATCATCAGGTGGCGTGCGGCAAGGATCAGAGGATCGCCCGGCACTCCGAGCTCGGATCCCTCGGCCACCTGTGCATGAGCGCCACTTTGCGCGAGGATCAGCTTGCGGGATTTTGCCTGACGGTCCAGCTGGTAGATATCGCCCGGCTCGCAGAATTCTGCCGGCCCAAGACCGTCACCCTGGTTGGCGCCCGACGTCACCCAGAGGTCTTCGGCCTCGAAGACATGAACGGTCTGGCTGGGGTTTGGCACGCGCACTCCCTTGCCCGTCCGGGCTTCCTGTGTGGGCATTCGCCTTCGATTACCGCCCCCCCGGCCCCAGGGTCAAGCGAAGTTAGATGCGACGGCCTGTGCGTGGATGCGCTTGCCGCCCCGGCAGGGCGAGCTATTGTGCGGCGAAAGCCGGCGGCAGCCGGAACAGAACAGGAGAGGAGCGCGAGATGGATCTGGGGATCAGAGGCCGCAAGGCGATCGTTTGTGCAGGCTCGAAAGGGCTCGGGCGTGGCTGCGCGATGGCGCTGGCCGAAGCGGGGGTCGACCTGATCCTCAACGCACGCGGGGCCGATGCGCTGGCCGCGACCGCCAATGACATCGAAGCCGCAACCGGCGTCTCGGTCATTCCCGTCGCCGCCGATATCACCACCCATGAAGGCCGCGCGGCGGTACTCGATGCGGCAGGCGCGGTCGACATCCTCGTGACCAATGCGGGCGGCCCCCCTCCGGGCATGTGGACCGACTGGTCGCGCGAGGATTTCATCAAGGCGCTCGATGCGAACATGCTTGCGCCGATCGCGATGATGCAGGCGACGCTCCCGGCCATGATCGAGCGCGGCTGGGGCCGGGTCGTCAATATCACCTCGCAATCGGTGCGCGCGCCGATCGCGGCGCTGGGTCTGTCGAACGCCGCGCGGTCCGGCCTCACCGGCTTCGTCGCCGGCACCGCGCGTCAAGTCGCCCCGCACGGGGTGAACATCAACAATCTGCTGCCCGGCATCCACGCCACCGACCGCGCGATCTCGCTCGACACGGGCGTTGCGAAGGCCAAGGGGATCAGCCTCGAAGAGGCAAAGGCCGAGCGCTGCGCCACCATCCCCGCCCGACGCTATGGCACGCCCGAAGAATTCGGCGCGACCTGCGCCTTCATGTGTTCCGTCCATGCGGGCTTCATGATCGGTCAGAACGTGATGCTCGACGGCGGCGCCAACAATATCTCGATTTGAGTGCGCTTGCATGGCGGGCGGAGGGCTGCTATCTCCGCCCCCAATGTCCGAGTGTTTTAATCGAGATTAAGCGACGTGAGCGCAACCCCGATCCCTCCGCGCCTCGAGGTGCAATCGCTGCGGCGGGTCTTCGATGGCCAGCCCGTCGTCGAGGATGTGTCCTTCGCGATCCCGGCGGGACAAGTCACCTGCCTGCTCGGCCCCTCGGGCTGCGGTAAATCCACGACCCTGCGAATGATCGCGGGCGTGGACATGCAAGATGAAGGCCGCATCTTCGTCGATGGCAAGCTGATCTGTGACACCGTCTTTCGGGTCCCGCCCGAGCGTCGCGCGATCGGGCTGATGTTTCAGGACTTCGCACTCTTCCCCCATCTCACCGTGGCCGAGAACGTGGCCTTCGGCCTCAAGGGGAGTGCCTCGGAGAAACGCGCGCGCGTCGGGGAACTGCTGGGCAAGGTCCGCCTGCAGCGGCATGCGAACAGCTACCCGCATGCGCTCTCGGGGGGCGAGCAGCAGCGCGTGGCGCTGGCGCGTGCTCTGGCCCCGCGCCCCGGCATCCTGCTGATGGACGAGCCCTTCTCCGGCCTGGACGAGCGTCTGCGCGATGATATCCGCGACGACACTCTGGCGCTTCTGAAGGACGAGGGAACAGCCGTTCTGCTTGTCACGCACGAACCGCATGAAGCGATGCGCATGGCCGACGAGATCTTGCTGATGCGCGCCGGACAAATCGTCCAGCGTGGCGCGCCCTACAATCTCTACAACGCGCCCGTGGATCGCGCGGCGGCAGCTTTCTTCTCCGATATCAACGTGTTGAAGGGGCGTGTGCAGGGCGCACTCACGCCCACGCCCTTCGGAGATTTCCTCACGCCAGGCCATCCCGACGGGACCGAGATCGACATCGTGATCCGCCCGCAGCACCTCAAGATCGACTTCGACCGCGCCGGACGCGGTCCCAACCCGACACCGCAGGACGGCACGCCCGCGCGCGGCATCGTCGAGCGCGCCCGCTTCCTCGGCCGTGAGAGCCTCGTCGAGTTCCGCATGGAGTTCGACGGCTCGATCCTGCGCGCCAGCGTTCCCAATGTCTTCCTGCCCAAACCCGGCACGCCGATGTGGCTGATGATCCGCCGTGATCGCTGCTTCGTCTTCGGCGCCTGAGCCGGGAAATCGGCCATCTCGCGGGCGACTGTTAACGCTCCGGAAAGCCGCTTCGCCCTAGTCTGACCGCAGGTATTCCCGAAAGGGGGCTGAAAGGGGTCAGATCAGAGTGCTGTCAAATCGTATGCAACAGGACCGTCAGGGGGCATTTCGTATCATCGCTCTGATGATGGCGATGATCATTCTCTCCGGTACGGTCCACAACTTTCTCGTCTCGGCCAAGACCGGCACCCCGGCGCTGCATCCGTTCTCTGCCCTGGGATACCTGAGCATCGCGATCAGCCTGCTTGTGCAGGCGGGGCGCCCGCTCGCCCCGCCCTACTGGCTGCGCGCCCAGCAGATTTTCGTTCTTTGCTTCATGGGCGAAAGAATGATCGAGGCGTTCGTGCCCGGCTGGCCAAAGCTCATCACCTCCGATTTCGTCGCGGGCCTGAATACCCGGTACAACTTCCACGGCCGCCTTTCCGTCGAAACCGCGACGGGGATTTTCTTTCTCCATCTGGCCATGTTCCTCGCCCCCACCAGCCTCGGCGCCGCGGTTCTCGCTTATTTCAGCGCGCTCTGTCTGGGGATTTTCATGATTTACCAGCTCGGCTTCGGGATCCTGCTGTTTGACGGGCAGTTCTCCATGGCCTCATTCGGCTCGTTGCTGTTCTCGCTGGCCGGGGTCAGCCTTCTTCTGCGCAACAACGGCTACATGCGACCATTCTTTTCCCATCGCGGGCACGGAACGGCAATGCGCGCGCTATTGTTCGCAGCGATCGCCGCACCCTTTATCGGCGGCGTGGTCTTCATCGAGGTGCAGCACCCCGAAGACCGCAGCGTGTTCGCCCTGCAATTGCTGTTTTCGTCCTTCAGCGCCCTTTTCGTCGGGCTCCTGCTGATCCTGGGTCGCCAGATAAATATCGACGCGCGCCAGATCGAGCGCGTCACCAAACATGATCCCTTGACCGGCGCTCTCAGTCGTCAGGGCCTGCGAGATATGCTGCCCGAAGCGGACCTGTTTGGCGGGGCGCTGCTGATCGACATCGATCACCTCAAGGCCATCAACGATCGCTTTGGCCATTCCCAGGGGGATCGGGTTCTGGTCTGGCTGGCCGAAACCCTGCACGGGCTGTTCACCTCGGCGACACCCGTCACACGCTGGAGCGGAGGAGAATTCCTGATCCTTACGACCGACGCCGATGACAACATCCTCGAACGGCATGCAACCCTGATCCATCGCGCCGTCGCGGCACAGGCGCCGCTCGAACTGGGAAAGACGGATTTTCAGGTCAGCGTTTCGATCGGATATTCCGTAATCGACCCCTCGGAAGAGAACGACATACATGCCGCACTCGGTCGCGCCGATGCCGCACTCTACACAGCGAAGCGGATGGGTCGAAACCAGAGCTGCTCGGCGCATAGCAAGAATTGCATCCACCGCGCGTCGATCGAGGACCTCGTGGCTTGAGCTTCGCGCCGCTCTGCCTTGGCGTGAAGCTCTGCTCGCGCGGCATCAACGGCTCACGCTCCGCCCGGTCCGCTCCCCTGACGCGCGGCCCGTCCGCCACGACGCTTGCGAAGGCGCGGCGCGCGGCTCGGCAGCTCCTCCATCACCGCACGTCGTGCCTCGGGGCTCATGCGCGACCACATGCCGATTTCCTCAAGCGTGCGCAGGCAGCCCACGCAAAGACGCTCCTCGGGATGGATCTGGCACAGCTTCACGCAAGGGCTCTCGATCTCGGCGCGCTTCCACACTTCGTCCCCGGCGCGCGGGGGATCCTGTTCGCTCATGCCGCCCCCAGATACCGCAGCCGATCGAGCGCGCCCTGCAGGATGAAACCCGCCGCGACATGGTCGATCGCCTCGGCGCGCTTGGCCCGCGACATGTCGGCCTCAAGCATCGCGCGCTCGGCCGCGACCGTCGAGAGACGCTCGTCCCAAAACGAGATCGGCAGATCGGTAAGCTTTTCGAGATTGCGCGCGAACGCTCGCGTCGCCTGACAGCGCGGCCCTTCCGTACCATCCATGTTCTTCGGCAAACCGAGGACCAGCCCTTTGATATCGCGCTCGGAAACGATCGCCAGAAGTGCCTCGGCATCGAGCCCGAATTTGCGCCGCTTGATCGTCCGGAGGGGTGTCGCGACCGAGCGAAGCCCGTCCGACACCGCCACGCCGATGGTCTTGGTACCAAGATCGAGCCCCGCCACCGCGCCCGTGCGCGGCAGCGCCTCAGCGAACGCCTCCATCGTGTCGCAGATCATTCGGCCACACCGGCGCGCTGCGCCGCAAGCTGGACCTGCGCCAGCGCATCGGGCGTGTCAGCCAGCGCCTGCTGCGCCTCACCCCAAGCCTCTTTCGCGCGATCCTTCTCGCCCAGCGTGGCCAGCGACGAGATCAGCCGCGACCATTCCGCAGGCGTGCCGCCTTCTGTGGTCAGCCGGTCGAAGAGCCCGTCGACCATGCCCTGAATCATCTGCTGACGATCCTGCGGGCTCATCGAGGCCGCATCCTTCATCTGTTCGGCGGTCGGCCCGGGCATCATCGGCGCGGCCTGAGCCGGAGCTGCCGGAGCGCCTCCCTCATCCTTCAGCGCCTGGCCCGCAGGCGTCGCATGCGCCGCATCGATCTTCGCGAGATCCTCGGGGCGCGAGGCGAACTTGCCCTTTGCCTCGCCATAGACCGCATCGGCGCGCTCCACCTCGCCGATCATGCGCAGCGACGAGATCAGTCGGGCCCAGTCATCGGCCGAGCCGCCCTCCTGCGCGAGCCGGTCGTTGAGACGCTCCACCATGCCACGGATCATCTGCTGGCGCTCGGCCGGGGTCATGTCGGCAGCGGCGGCGATATCGGCCTGGTTCGGCCCGACCCCGCGCGGCATCGGCGGCGTGTAATCGCTTTCGCCCGCAAGCCAGGCCAACTCGTTGATGTTCTGCCGGATCATCGGCACCCAGGGGTCGCTGTCTTCGGAATTGCGCAGCAGCCCGTCCCAGATCCGGAACGCCCGGTCACCGCGGGCATTCTGCGCCATCATCAGCCCGACATAATAAAGCGACAGCCCGTTCTTGGGATCTTTCTGAAGCGCGGTCGCGAAGGTCTTCTCCGCCTCGGGCGTGATCAGACCACCCGCCGCGACAACCATCAGCTCGCCGAGTTGCGCGTAATCCTCTGCGCTCGCCTGATCGCCCTTGAGCGCAACGAGACGCTGCTGCGCCTTCCAGGCCGCATCGAAATTGCCCATCGCCGCCTCGTTGCGCGCGAGCAATTCAAGCCCTTTCGGATCGTTGGGATTTTTCGCGACCGCGTCGCGCAGACGCTGCATCAGTTCGGTGAATTGCGGATCGGACTGAGGCTGGTCGAGCTGACGCGCCTTGGCCATCTTCTCGGCCTCTTCCTGCGAAGGGCGGCTGTCATAGAGCTTGTCGGCATTCTGGAACCGCATTGCGAGCGGCTGGTCTTCATAGCCCTCCGCCCCCATGCGCCCGTAAAGCCAGAATGCCCCGCCGAAAATTACGGCCCCGCCAATCACCAGCGCAATCGTCGCCCCTTTCGGCGCCATCGACAAATCCGACCCGGCCTGCGCCTTGCGGTCGGCTTCGAGCATCCGACGCGAGATCTCCAGCTTGGCGCGCTCCGCCTCTTCGCGCGAGGTCACGCCGCGCTCCACATCCCGGTCGAGGTCGCGCAGCTGGTCACGATAGACCTTCACGTCATAGGAGGCCGCCGGTGCCATGTCTTCATCTTCGCGTCCCCGCCACAGGGCGAGCACGAACAACAGCGCGATGACCGCGACGAGCGCAGCGGCGATGATCCAGAACAGCATGGCGTCTCCTCTTCCTTCGCCCCCCATTTAGGCGCTTTGGGCGACCGCCGAAAGGGTCAAGCGCGCGAATGGAACCCGATGTCGCAGCCGCATGTCGCTTTTTTCCCTGCGATGCCGCAACAGGGGGGCTTTCGCCCGGCGGGCCGGTCCATCACAAGGGTGGGGAGAGTCGGTCAACCAGCCCGGGGGCGCGGACATGAAACGCTATTCGATCTTTGCCGTCGCACGCGAGGCGCTGCGCTATCACAGCGGATGGGAACGCGCCTGGCGCTCGCCCGAGCCGAAAAAACGTTACAAGGTCATTGTCGTGGGTGCTGGCGGGCATGGTCTCGCGACCGCCTATTATCTCGGCAAAGTCCACGGCATCACCGATGTCGCGGTGATCGAGAAGGGCTGGCTGGGTGGCGGCAACACGGGCCGCAACACGACGATCATCCGCTCGAACTATCTTCAGGATCCGTCCGCCGCGATCTATGAAAAAGCGCGCTCGCTTTACGAAGATCTCAGCCAGGATCTTAACTACAATGTGATGTTCTCGCCGCGGGGTCTCCTGATGCTCGGTCAGACCGAACATGAGGTGCGCGGCTACAAGCGCACCGTGCACGCCAACCGCCTGCAGGGCATCGACACCGAATGGATCGGGCCGGAGCAGGTCAAGGAGCTGGTGCCGATCATCAATATCGACGGGCCGCGCTATCCGGTGCTGGGCGCGCTGCTGCAAAAGCGCGGCGGCACGGCTCGGCACGATGCGGTCGCCTGGGGCTATGCGCGGGCCTGTTCGGCGATGGGCATGGACATCATCCAGAAATGCGAAGTGACCGGCGTGCGCACCGAGGGCGGCAAGGTTCAGGGCATCTCGACCACCAAGGGCGAGATCGACTGCGAACAACTCGCCATCGTCGTCGCGGGGCACAGCTCGGTCATGGCCGAGATGGCGGGCTTCCGTCTGCCGATCGAAAGCGTGGCGCTGCAGGCCTGGGTGTCGGAACCGATCAAACCCTGCATGGACGTGGTCGTGATGGCCAACACCGTGCACGGCTACATGTCGCAATCCGACAAGGGTGAGATGGTGATCGGCGGCGGCACGGACGGCTTCAACAATTACACCCAGCGCGGTTCGTGGCACCATGTCGAGGAAACCACCCGCGCTCTGGTCGAGACCTTCCCGATCATCTCGCGCCTGAAGATGTTGCGCCAATGGGGCGGGATCGTGGACATGACCGGCGACCGCTCGCCCATCCTGTCGAAAACGCCCGTGGAAGGCATCTTCGTCAATTGCGGCTGGGGCACCGGCGGGTTCAAGGCGATCCCGGGCTCGGGCTTTGCCATGGCCGAGCTGATCGCGCGCGGCCACTCGCCGCTGACCGACGAATTCGGCCTCGACCGTTTCCGCGAAGGCCGCTTCATCGACGAGAGCGTCGCCGCCGGGGTGGCACACTGATGTCGGTTCGCAACACTCGCCGCATCTCCGGGAACCCGGTAAAGGTCTGTCCCGTTACCTGTCCAACGCAACAGCGAAAGGACATGAACAGATGTCGGAATCGAAAAACAACAGCTTCATGGGCTTCATCATCGGCGCGCTCGTCGTCGTCGTGGCGGGCCTTGTCTGGTTCATCTATTCGGGCGGCGAGATGCCCGGCCAGAACGAAGCCGAAATCCAGATCAACCTTCCCGACGGCAACTGATCGCGGGCGTCCTGTGGCGCGCCGCAAGGAGGGCGCGCCATGCTGAGCCTCACCTGTCCCTGCTGCGGCATTACCGCAGAGGAAACCGAATTCGCTCCCGGCGGCGAGGCGCATTTGAAGCGCTTCGGGCCGGGCTCGAGCGACGAGGATTTCGAGAGCTATCTTTTCGCCCGCAAGAATCCCAAGGGCGTGCATTTCGAGCGCTGGCGCCATGCCTATGGCTGCGGCAAATGGTTCCTTGCCGCGCGTGACACCAACACGCTCGAGGTCTTCGCCACCTACAAGGCGCAGACCTCCGAACCCCCCGCCGATGTGATCGCGAAGATCAAAGCGAAACGCCCCGACTGGGAGGGCTATAAATGAGCACGCGTCTTTCCAAGGGCGGCCGTCTGATCGACCGAGCGAAACCGCTCGCCTTCACCTTCAACGGCAAGCCGATGCGCGGCTTTGCGGGCGATACGCTGGCCTCGGCGCTGCTGGGCGGCGGTCAGGTCATGGTGGGCCGCTCGTTTAAATATCACCGCCCGCGCGGGATCGTGGCGAGTGGGGCGGAGGAGCCCAACGCGCTCGTGGGTCTGGGCCGCAATGCACGGTTCGAACCCGATCAACGCACCACCACGACCGAGCTGTTCGAGGGCGCCGAGGCCACCAGCCAGAACCACTGGCCGAGCCTCGACTTCGATATCGGCGAGATCAACGACACCTTCTACAAATTCCTGCCCGCAGGCTTCTACTACAAGACCTTCATGGCGCCCCGAGCGGCGTGGAAGCACCTCTTCGAACCCGTGATCCGCAAATCGGCGGGCCTCGGGGGCGTGCCGAAAGAGGCCGATCCCGACCGCTACGAACAGGTCTATGCCCATTGTGACGTGCTCGTCGTCGGTGGCGGCGTGGCGGGTCTCGCGGCGGCGCTCAGAGAGGGGCGCGCGGGCAAGCGTGTCTGGCTGATCGAGCAGACCCCGAGCTGGGGCGGGCGCACGCCCGTCGATGGCGGTCAGATCGACGGCCACGACGCGCAGGACTGGATCGACAGCGCGCTGGCCGAACTGTCCTCGATGGAGAATGTCACGATACGCACCCGCCTGATGGCGGCCGGCCTGCACGATCATGGCTATGTCATCGGCTATGAGAACCTCGCCGACACCACCCCCGGCGACGGCCGTCCGCGTCACCGCCTCTGGCGCATCCGTGCGGGTCACACGATCACCGCGACCGGCGCGATCGAGCGTCCGCTGGCCTTCGCGGGCAATGATGTGCCCGGCGTGATGCTGGCCTCGGCGGTGCGCGATTACATCGTGAACTGGGCGGTCTCGCCCGGCGATCGCACGGTGATCGTGACCAACAATGACGACGCCTATCGCACGGCGCTCGCGATCCTCGATGCGGGCCTCACGGTCTCGGCGGTGATTGACGCGCGCGAGGAAACCCATGGTGCGCTGCCGCAGGCCGTGAAGGCCCGCGGCGTACGTGTGCTCGAAGGGCGCGGCATCGCGAAGGTGCAGGGCCGCAAACATGTCACCGGTGTCGAAATCTGCGCGCAGGCCGGCGAAGGCGGTGCTGTCGAGACGATCGCCTGCGATTGCGTCGCGATGTCGGGCGGCTGGTCGCCGGTCGTGCATCTGTGGTCCCATTGCGGCGGCAAGCTGACCTGGGACGATGCGCGCGCGATGTTCCGCCCCGATGCGACGCGTCCGCCCACCGGCGCGGATGGCTCCGCGATGGCCACGGTCGTCGGTGCCGCCAATGGCGATCTGACGCTGCCCGAGGCGATGGGCGGGCTGGGCATCGGCGCGGCCTCGGAAGAGGAAGCACCGCTCGCGCAGGTCTGGATGATGCCTGCGGGCGCCCCCGATGCGCTGCGCTTCAAGAGCTTCCTCGACTACCAGAACGACGTGAAGGTCTCGGACGTGCAACTGGCGGCCCGCGAAGGGTTCGAATCCGTCGAACACACCAAGCGCTACACGACGCTCGGCATGGCGACGGATCAGGGCAAGCTGAGCAATATCAACGGCCTCGCCGTCCTCTCCAACGCGCTCGGCCAACCGATCCCGGCAACCGGAACCACCACCTTCCGTCCGCCCTATACGCCGATTTCCTTCGGCGCAGTCACGGCCGAGGCGAAAGGCGATCTGTTCCAGCCGCTACGCCGCACGCCCATGCAATCCTGGCACGAGATCAAGGGTGCACATTGTGAGCCGGTCGGCCATTGGCGCCGCCCTTACTGCTATCCGCGGAGCGGCGAGACCCATCGCAACGCGGTCAATCGCGAGATCACCAACACCCGCAAGAATGTCGGGCTTCTCGACGCCTCGACGCTGGGCAAGATCGTGGTGAAAGGGCCCGATGCGGGGAAATTCCTCGACATGCTCTACACCAACATGATGTCGACGCTGCCGGTGGGCAAATGCCGCTACGGGCTGATGTGCAACGAAAACGGCTTCCTGATGGATGACGGGGTCGTGGCGCGTCTGTCCGAGGATACGTGGCTCTGCCACACCACCTCGGGCGGGGCGGATCGCATCCATGGCTGGATGGAAGACTGGCTGCAATGCGAATGGTGGGACTGGAAGGTCTACGTGGCCAACCTGACCGAGCAATTCGCGCAGATCGCCGTGGTCGGCCCGAAGGCACGCGACCTGCTCGAACGTCTGGGCGGCATGGATGTCTCGCGCGAGGCGCTGCCCTTCATGCAATGGGCGGAGGGCAAGCTCGGGGATTTCGACGCCCGCATCTTCCGCATCTCCTTCTCGGGAGAACTCAGCTACGAGATCGCGGTGCCCGCATCGCAGGGCCTCGCGCTCTGGGAGACACTGATGGCCGAGGGCGAGGCGCTTGGCGTGATGCCCTATGGGACCGAGGCGCTGCATGTGATGCGCGCCGAAAAGGGCTTCATCATGATCGGCGACGAGACCGACGGCACGGTGATCCCGCAGGATCTGGGCCTGAACTGGGCGATCTCGAAGAAGAAGACCGACTACCTCGGCAAGCGCGCGCAGGAGCGGTCCCACATGACCGACCCGAACCGCTGGAAGCTGGTGGGTCTCGAGACGCTCGACGGCTCGGTGATCCCCGATGGCAGCCACGCGCCCGCCGAAGGGTTCAACGCCAATGGTCAGCGCAACACGCAAGGCCGCGTGACCTCGACCTATTACTCGCCGACGATCGGCAAGGGGATCGCGATGGGTCTGGTGCTGAATGGTCCCGACCGGATGGGCGAGGTGATCGAGTTTACCGGCGAGGGCGATGCGATGATCAAGGTGCGGATCGTGGATCCGGTCTTCTACGACAAGGACGGGGAGAAGCAGAATGTCTGATGCTGTCAGCGCCCTTCTGGGTGAAACCCATGAAGGCTTCGTCACCGTCGCCGAGGCCGGTCTGATGGGCATGATCACGATCCGCTGCGATCTGGGCTCGAAAGGGCTCGCCAAGGCGCTGAAAGCCGAACGGCTGCCCGTGCCCGGCCCGCGCCGGATCGAGACGGTCGAGGGTCGCTCCATCGCGTGGATGAGCCCGGATGAGCTGCTGTTGATCTGCCCCCACGCCGAGGCGCCTGCGCTGACCGAGCGCCTCTCCGCAGCGCTCTCGGGCGAGCACGCGCTGATCGTCAATGTCTCCGACGCCCGCGCGATGTTCACTATCCGCGGTGCGAAGGCCGATCAAGTGGTGATGAAACTCTCACCTGCCGATGTCGCGACCCTGCCCGCGGGCGAGATCCGCCGCTCGCGCACGGCGCAAGTGGCGGCAGCCTTCTGGCGCTCGGGCGAGGATGAGATCTCGCTGGTATCCTTCCGATCTGTTGCAGGCTATGTTATCGGACTACTTGAAGTTTCCGCCCGCAAGGGCAGCGAGTTGTTTTAAGAACCGGCGATCCCCCGCGCGATTTTGGGGCGGCGATTCGCCCCAATTTCACACGAGGTCTTTGATGCGCTCTCTCCTTGTCGCCATTCCCCTTTTCTTCGCGTGTCTCGCGACGGGTGCCCACGCCAAGAACACCAACATCGTTGTACCCAAGGGGACCGTGGCCCTGCATTGTGAGTTTCGCACGGGCTACCTTTCGAACAGCACGCCCAGTGCCGTCGACCTCTATCGAGAACCCGGCGCGAACTGGCATGTGATGGATCCCTTCCTCGCCTATTTCAAGAAGCCGCCGCAACAGGTCGAGATCCTCGTCGACAACCCCAAACGCATCACCTACGGCTGGACTGTGGAACGCGTGAGCTCTGACAGCAACAATTTCGCCGCGCGCGTCAATTTCCGCCTGACCCTGATCAAATCGGACCGGCGCGCCTCGCTCACGGTTCAGCCCACAGGGTTTCGCAGTGAAGCCGCCTGGGGCCGATGCCTTCCCCTGCGGACTTTCTGAGCCAACACCGCGCCAAGGGAGGCGCCGCCCCCGCCTTTCAGACACCCCAGGGATTTTTGGGCCAGTTCGAAGACGAAAAAAGCCCGGCTCGATCCGCAGAGGGGCGGGCGAGCCGGGCAACTTCGAATTGGGCGGTCATGAGCGTCCCCGCCTGTACCGCATCGCCTCGATAACTTGAGTCTGCTTAAGACTTCGTTGCGCGCCTTCGAATTGGCAAAAATATCCCGGGGGGCTGGCCGGAAGGCCAGCGGGGGCAGCGCCCCCTCCCCCCTAGGATCAGAGCGCGCGCCAGCCGATATCGCGCCGACAGAACCCCTCCGGCCAGTCGATCGCATCGACCATCGCATAAGCCCGGTCGCGGGCTTCCTGAAGGGTCGCGCCACGTGCGGTGACGTTCAGAACACGCCCGCCCGTCGCGACGATCTGGCCATCCTTCGCGGATGTGCCCGCATGGAACACCATGTTGAAGCTGTCATCGGGAAGCGTATCCAGGCCACGGATCGCCGAACCCTTCTGATATGCGCCGGGATAGCCTTTCGCGGCCATCACCACGGTCATCGCGTGATCGGGTGACCACTGCGCGCGCACCTCGCCCAGACGACCCTCGGCGCAGGCCAAAAGCAAATCGAGCGCCTGTGCGCCCAGGCGCAGCATCAGCACCTGGCATTCGGGATCGCCGAAGCGCACGTTGTATTCCACCAGCCGCGGCTGACCGTCCTTGATCATCAGCCCGGCATAGAGCACGCCCTGGAACGGCGTGCCGCGCCTGGCCATCTCGGCCACGGTCGGGCGCACGATTTCTTCCAGCGCTTTGGCTTCGATCTCGGGGCTCAGCACCGGGGCGGGGGAATAAGCCCCCATCCCGCCCGTGTTCGGCCCGGTATCGCCTTCGCCGACGCGCTTGTGATCCTGCGCACCGCCGACGGCGAGAATGTCCGTGCCGTCGCAGAGCACGAAAAGCGAGGCTTCCTCGCCCTCCATGAATTCCTCGATCACGACTTCCGCACCCGCCGCCCCGAAAGCGCCGCCGAAGATCTCGTCGATCCCGTCGAACGCCTCATCGAGCGTCATCGCCACGATCACACCCTTGCCCGCCGCCAGACCATCGGCCTTCACCACGATCGGAGCGCCTTGTTCGCGCACGTAGGCCTTCGCGGCTTCAGCCTCGGTGAAGCGCGCATAGGCTGCCGTGGGAGCCGCGCAGGCATCGCAGATCTCTTTCGTGAAGGCTTTGGAGGCCTCCAGCTTGGCGGCTTCCGCCGAAGGCCCGAAGGTCAGGATCCCTTGAGCGCGCAGCGCATCGGCCACGCCTGCCGCCAGCGGCGCTTCCGGCCCGACCACCACGAAATCCACGGCATTCGCTTCGCAGATCTCCAGCACCGCCGCCGCATCGCAAGGGTCGATATCGGCGCAATCGGCGATCTGCGCGATCCCGGCATTGCCCGGGGCCACGATCAGCCGGTCGCATTTCGGGTTTTGCTTGATCGCCCAGGCCAGCGCATGTTCGCGCCCGCCACCGCCCAGAACCAGAATGTTCATCGCTCGCCCCCTTGGCCTTGCCGTTTGCGCCTTCTAAGCTGCGCACCAATGCGAGGCAAGGTGGCGATGGACCTTCTGGAAGACGATAACGGCTCGAACGCGCATGAATACACGGTCTCCGAAATCTCGGGGGCGGTGAAACGGGTGATCGAGGGCGAATTCGGCCGCGTGCGCGTGCGCGGCGAAGTCGGGCGCGTGTCGATGCCGCGCTCGGGGCATATGTATTTCGACCTGAAAGACGACCGCGCAGTAATCGCCGCCGTCAGCTGGAAGGGGCAAGTCGCGCGGATGCAGGTCCGCCCCGAGGAGGGGATGGAGGTCATCGCGACGGGACGGATGACGACCTTCCCGGGCCAGTCGAAATACCAGCTGATCGTCGATGAGGTCGAACCGGCAGGCGCTGGTGCGCTGATGGCGATGCTCGAGGCGCGGCGCAAGCAGCTCGCCGCCGAAGGGTTGTTCGATGCCAGCCACAAGCAGCCGATCCCGTGGTTGCCCGAGGTGATCGGCGTCGTGACCTCGCCTTCGGGCGCGGTGATCCGCGACATCCTCCACCGTCTGCGCGACCGCTTTCCGCGCCGGGTTCTGATCTGGCCGGTGGCGGTGCAGGGCCAGGCCTGCGCCCCCGAGGTCGCCCGCGCGATCCGGGGCTTCAACGCGATGGAAGAAGGCGGGCCGATCCCGCGTCCCGACCTGATCATCGTCGCCCGTGGCGGCGGCTCGATCGAGGATCTCTGGGGCTTCAACGAAGAGATCGTGGTGCGTGCAGCCGCCGAGAGCGCGATCCCCCTGATCTCGGCGGTGGGCCACGAGACCGACACGACGCTGATCGACTATGCCTCGGACCGGCGCGCGCCCACGCCCACGGCGGCCGCCGAAATGGCGGTGCCGGTACGCGCCGAACTGGCGGCGTGGCTCTCGGAGGCCCAGACCCGGATGATGCGCGCCGCGCGCGGACGCATCGACCAGCGCGACCAGCGCCTGCGCGATCTCGCGCGCGGCCTTGGCCGCCCCGAGGCGCTGACCCAACCGGCGCGGCAACGGTTCGATATGTGGTCGGAGCGGCTGGGGCCCGCGTTGCGCACGCTGGTACTGCGCAAGAACAGCCGCTTTGCCCCGCTCGCCGCGCAGATCTCGCCGAACCTGCTGCGCCGCTTCATCCGGGACCGCGCCCGCGAAATCGACGGCTTCGCGACCCGGCTCGCCCCGGCTCCAGCCACGCGGATGCGCCGGGCGCGCCAGGAATTCGAGCAACTCTCGAAACGGCTCGACAGGTCTCGCCAGCGCATGATCGGTGAGGCAGAACGGCGCAATCGCGAGGGGGCGCAACGCCTCGGCGCGCTGAGCGAACGCCTCGCGCGCGCGTCCCGCGCGCGTCTCGACGCGCTCAGCGACCGGCTCGAGCGGCTCGACCGCATGCGCCAGACTTTGGGTTATACCGAGACGCTCAAACGCGGCTACGCGGTCGTGCGGGGGCCTGACGGCGTTGTCACCAGCGAGAAACAGGCCGCGAAACAACCCGGCCTCGAGATCGAATTTGTCGATGGCCGCCTCGCGGTAATCCCCGGAGGCGGCGGCACCGCCGCGCCGGCCCGCGCGAAGGGCTCAAAGAAAACGGATCCCGGGCCCGAACAGGGCAGCCTGTTCTGAGCACGCCTTCTCGACTTGGACCAAAATATCCCGGGGGCGGCGCAGCCGCGGGACAGCGCCCCTCCGTGCGCTCAACCCCTGCCGCGGATCGCGGGGAGCGCGGCATTTACCAGCGGGTGCAATTCCTGCGCTGCGTGATGCGCGATGAACTCCTCGCGCATCGCAGGCGCCCAGTTGGCGTTGATATGATCGGCCACGGCCTGCGCCTGATCGCCCGGCTGGCTCTCGAAGAAGCGCGCGATCTGGTTGGCCATGCGGGCAAGTTTGTCAGGCGTCATGCCGTGGCCTCCTGCGGGGCGGTGTAAAGGGCAAGCGCGCCGCAGGCGCGCGCGATCAGCGTCAGTCCCGCCGCGCGGGCCTCGGTCACCGCCAGCGCGGTCGGGGCCGAAGGACCGAGGATCATGGGCATGCCGACCGTCGCCGCCTTCTGGACGAGATCGACCGAAAGGCGCGAGGTCATCACGAGCGCACCGCTGTCCGGCGCGATCTCCCGGCGGCTCAGTGCCCCGATCAGCTTGTCGAGTGCATTGTGCCGGCCCACATCCTCGCGGCACAGCACCAGCCCCTCGCCGGGACACCAGAAGGCCGCGGCATGGACCGCGCGGGTCTCGTCCTGAAGCGGTTGGTGAGCACGCAACGCCCCGAGCGCGGCTTCGGCCTCTTGGGGCGAAAGGCTCCAGCGCGGAGCCTTCACGCGCGGAAGGGGTCGGCGCGCCTGTTCAAGCTGTTCGATCCCGCAAAGCCCGCAGCCCACCGGTCCAAGCGTCGCGCGCCGGCGTTCGGCAAACCGCACCCCGGCCGGCGCGGCGAGCCAGTTGCGGGCCTCGATCCCGTCCTTGCCCGTCGCGATCTCCTGCCGGACGATCTCGGAAGGTGCCGCGATCAGCCCTTCAGACAAGGCGAAGCCGAGCGCGAACTCTTCAAGATCGGCGGGCGTCGCCAGCATCACCGCCTGCGTCACCCCGTCGAAACTCAGCGCGACCGGCACTTCCTCGGCCAGCCGCACCGTATCGCCACCGGGCAATCGCCAGTCGCTCGCCGTCATTCGGCAGCCTCGACGCGGCGGGTCAGTTTCGTCTGCGCCTCATAGAGTTCCTGCCAGTCCGATGGCCCGTTCGAGAGCGCCACCTGCACCGCCGTCACCTTGTATTCCGGGCAATTCGTCGCCCAGTCGGAATTGTCGGTGGTGACCACATTCGCCTGCGTGTCGGGGTGGTGGAAGGTGGTGTAGACCACGCCGGGCGCGACCCGGTCGGTGATCGTCGCGCGCAGGGAGGTCTCGCCCGAGCGCGAGGCCAGCCGCACCCAGTCGCCCTCGTTGATGCCGCGCTGCTCGGCGTCATGCGGGTGGATCTCCAGCAGGTCCTGATCGTGCCAGACGGAGTTCTCGGTCCGCCGGGTCTGGGCACCCACGTTATACTGGCTGAGGATCCGCCCCGTGGTCAGCAGGAGAGGGAAGCGCGGGCCGGTGCGTTCGTCGGTCGCGACATAGGCCGTGCGGATGAAACGCCCCTTGCCGCGCACGAACCCGTCTTCATGCATCACCGGCGAGCCTTGCGGATGCGCCTCGTTACAGGGCCATTGGACCGAGCCCATGTGGTCGATCAGCTCGTAGGTCACGCCCGCGAAAGATGGCGTGGTGCGGGCGATCTCGGCCATGATCTGCGAGGGGTGGGTGTAGCTCCAGCCCGCGCCCAGCGCATTCGCCAGCGCCTGTGTCGCCTCCCAATCGGCCAGCCCCGCTTTCGGTGCCATCACCCGGCGCACCCGGTTGATCCGGCGCTCGGCATTGGTGAAGGTCCCGTCCTTTTCGAGGAAGGTCGAGCCCGGAAGGAACACATGGGCGTAGCGCGCGGTCTCGTTTAGGAAGAGGTCATGCACGATCACGCAGTCCATCGCCGCGAGGCCCGCGGCGACGTGATGGGTGTCGGGATCGGATTGCAGGATGTCCTCGCCCTGAATGTAGATCGCCTTGAAATCGCCTGCGACGGCGGCGTCGAGCATGTTCGGGATACGCAGCCCCGGCTCGGGGTCGAGCGTGGTGTGCCATTCGGCCTCGAAGATCGCGCGCGTCGCGGCGTCGGAGACGTGGCGATAGCCCGGCAGCTCATGCGGGAACGACCCCATATCGCACGACCCCTGCACGTTGTTCTGGCCACGCAGCGGGTTCACGCCCACGCCGGGGCGCCCGATATTGCCGGTCATCATCGCAAGGTTCGCGATCGCGATCACGGTGGTCGAGCCCTGGCTATGCTCGGTCACGCCCAGCCCGTAATAGATCGCCCCGTTGGGTGCCGCGGCATAGGTGCGGGCCGCCTGGCGCAGGGTCTCGGCGGGAACACCCGTCAGCGCTTCGACGGCCTCGGGCGAATGCGCGAGATCGGCGGCGAACTCGGCATAATCCGACCATTCCTCCCAATCGCAGCGGTCGCGGATGAACGCCTCGTCATAGAGCTTTTCCGTCACGATCACATGGGCCAGCGCGGTCAGCACCGCGACATTGGTGCCCGGGCGTAGCGGCAGGTGGATGCCCTCGCCCATATGCGGCGTTTCCAGAAGGTCGATCCGGCGCGGGTCGATCACGATCAACTTCGCCCCCTGCCGCAGCCGCTTGCGCAGGCGCGAGCCGAAGACCGGGTGGCCATCGGTCGGGTTCGCACCGATCACCACGGCGCAATCCACCTGCTCGACACTGTCGAAATCCTGCGTGCCGGCCGAGGTGCCAAAGGTCTGCTTCAGCCCGTAGCCGGTGGGCGAATGACAAACGCGGGCGCAGGTATCGGTGTTGTTCGTGCCCATCACCGCGCGGGCGAGTTTCTGCACGAGGAAGGTTTCCTCATTGGTACAGCGCGAGGAGGTGATGACGCCGACGCTGTCCTTGCCATGCTTGGCCTGCGCCGCCTTGATCCCCTCGGCCGCGAAATCAAGCGCCTCTTCCCACGAGACTTCGCGCCACGGATCGGTGATGCTCTCGCGGATCATCGGACTCAGGATGCGGTCGCTATGGTTCGCATAGCCCCAGGCGAAACGGCCTTTCACGCAGGAATGGCCGCGGTTCGCCTTGCCGTCCTTCCACGGCACCATGCGCACCAGCTGATCGCCGCGCATCTGCGCCTCGAACGAACAGCCAACCCCGCAATAGGCGCAGGTGGTCACGATCAAACGCTCGGGCGTGCCGATCTCCTCGACGGTCTTTTCCTGCAACGTGGCCGTGGGGCAGGCCTGCACGCAGGCTCCGCAGCTCACGCAATCGGAGTTCAGGAAGTCTTCGGTCCCGGTCGAGATACGCGCATCGAAGCCGCGCCCCTCGACGGTCAGCGCGAAGGTGCCCTGCACCTCTTCGCAGGCCCGCACGCAGCGCATGCAAACGATGCATTTCGAGGGATCGTAGAAGAAATAGGGGTTCGAGTCGTCACGGGGAATGTAACGCGGATTGGCGCCGTCGCCTGCGCGAGTCTCGACATGGTTATCGCCGGGCGTATAGCGCACGTCGCGCAGCCCCACGGCTCCTGCCATGTCCTGCAATTCGCAATCGCCATTGGCCGCGCAGGTCAGGCAATCCAGCGGGTGATCGGAGATATACAGCTCCATCACCCCGCGCCGCAGCCGTGCGAGCTGTTCGGTCTGGGTCTTCACGACCATGCCTTCGCGCACGGGCGTCGTGCAGGAGGCGGGCGTGCCGCGCATTCCCTCGATCTCGACCATGCACAAGCGACACGAGCCGTAGGCCTCCAGCATGTCGGTCGCGCAAAGCTTCGGCACCGTGATCCCGGCCTCGGCCGCCGCGCGCATGACGGACGTGCCCTCTGGCACCGTCACGTCCATGCCGTCGATCACAAGCGTCACCGGCGCACCCGATTTCGCAGGCGTGCCCATATCGGAGAGTTTCGGCCCGTGAATGCCGTCGGGGATGATCAGATCCTTCATTCCGCAGCCTCCTCAATGCGCGAAAATTCCTGCGGGAAGAGCCGGATCGCCGAACGCACCGGATAGGGCGTGAAGCCCCCCATTGCGCAAAGCGAGCCCTTCTCCATCACTTCGCAAAGTTCATGCAACAGCTCGATCGCCTCGCGGTCGCCCGCCGCCACGCGGTCGAGCGTTTCCATCCCACGCACCGCACCGATCCGGCAGGGCGTGCATTTTCCGCAGCTCTCGATGGCGCAGAACTCCATCGCGTAGCGGGCAAGCGCGAGCATATCCGCGCTCTCGTCGTGAACGACAAACCCGGCATGGCCCACCAGACCGCCCTGATCGGCAAATGCCTCGTAGCAAACACGCAGGTCGAAATCGTCCGGCCCGTGATAGGCGCCAAGCGGGCCGCCCACCTGCACCGCCTTGAACGGACGCCCCGAAGCGATGCCGCCGCCGATCTCGTTGATTAGCGTCCCGAGCGTCATCCCGAAGGCGGTCTCGAACAGCCCGCCCTGTTTGACGTTGCCCGCGATCTGGATCGGGATCGTCCCGCGCGAACGGCCCAGCCCGAATTCGGCATAGGCCGCGCCCCCATGCGTCATGATCCACGGCACCGCCGCCAACGAGAGCACATTGTTCACCACGGTCGGTTTCCCGAACGCCCCTTCGAGCGCGGGGAGCGGCGGCTTGGCGCGCACCATCCCGCGCTTGCCTTCGAGCGAATTGAGAAGCGAGGTTTCCTCGCCGCAAATATAGGCCCCCGCACCGACGCGAACCTCCAGATCGAAAGCGGGCCCCTGCCCCATCAGGCTGTCGCCGATGATCCCAGCCGACTGCGCCGCGTTGATCGCCGCAACCATCGTGCGGATCGCATGGGGGTATTCCGAACGGATATAGATAAATCCCTTGGTGGCCCCGACCGCGAGCCCGGCAATCGCCATGCCTTCGATCAGACAGAAGGGGTCGCCCTCCATCAGCATCCGGTCGGCGAACGAACCGCTATCGCCTTCATCCGCGTTGCAGACGATGTATTTCTGCGCGTCCTCGGCCCCCGCGACCGTCTTCCACTTGATACCTGTGGGGAAGCCCGCGCCACCACGCCCGCGCAACCCGGAGGTCGTGACTTCCTCGACGGTCTTCTCGGCCCCGAGGTCCAGAGCACGGCGGAGTCCCCGCCAGCCCTCACCCGCCTCGTAATCGGCCAGCGAGAGCGGATCGGTCCGCCCGCAGCGCGCGAAGGTCAGGCGGGTCTGTTTTGCGAAGAAGGGGATGTCCTCGACCGGGCCAAGCGCCTTGGGATGATCGCCCGCTTCGAATAGCGCGGGCACGTCCTCGGGCGTCATCGGGCCGAAGCCGTGGCGAACCCCATCGCGCTCCACCTCGACCAGAGGCTCCAGCCAGATCATCCCGCGCGTGCCGTTGCGGATGATCTCGACCTCTTCGCCGCGCAGTCCTGCCGCCGACGCAATCGCCGCCGCGACTTCATCAGCACCACAGGCGACCGCAGCCGCATCGCAGGGAACCCAGACCTTCATGCCGAGACCTCCGCCACCAGCGCCTCGATCCGCTCGGAACTGGCGCGGCCCACAAGCCGGTCATCCACCATCGCGGCGGGCGCGCAGGCGCAGAGTCCGAGGCAATAGACCGCCTCGAGCGTCACATCGCCCTTGGTCTCGCCGATCTTCATGCCCAAGGCACGCTCCAGCCTCCCGATCATCTCGGCCCCGCCCATCGACTGGCAGGCCTCGGCGCGGCAGAGCTTGATGACATGCTTGCCCGCGGGCGCGTCGCGGAAGTCATGATAGAACGAGACGACGCCCGCGACCTCCGCCCGGCTCAGCCGCAGCGCATCGGCAATGGGCTGGTAGCAATCGGCGGGCACGCAGCCGAATTCGGCCTGCACATCATGCAGGATCGGCAGCAGGGCGCCCTCGCGGCCAGCATGGGCGGCAAGGATCGCGTCCAGCCTGTCATCTTTCGTCATGTCGTCCTCCCTGCCCCGATGATGGGGCAAGCATGGCGCGGCTCGCAAGTCACGACTGGTTCAATCGCGAACAGGCGCAGGCAGGAACCGTCATCGCTGCGCTTGCACGGGCGGGGGCGAGCCTCTACATCCCTTGTCATGAGCCTGATCCAACGCCTCCCCTTCGTCAAGAAAACGCCCTTCATCGCGGTGATCCGCCTGCATGGCGCCATTGGCGTCTCACGCCCCGGCGCGCCCGGTCTTTCGGATGCCGCGATGGCCCCGATCATAGAGCGCGCCTTTGCGCGGGGCAAACCGGCGGCGGTGGCGCTGCTGATCAATTCGCCCGGCGGATCGCCCGTGCAATCGGCGCTGATCGCGGGACGGATCCGCAGGCTCGCGGATGAAAAGAATGTCCCGGTTCACGCCTTTGTCGAGGATGTGGCTGCCTCGGGCGGCTATTGGCTGGCTTGCGCAGCGGATCAGATCTGGGCCGACCCGACCTCTGTCGTGGGCTCGATCGGGGTGATCTCGGCCGGCTTCGGGTTGGACGAGTTCATCAGCCGCCACGGCATCCAGCGCCGCGTTCACACTGCGGGCGGGTCGAAAAGCTTCATGGACCCGTTCCGCCCCGAGAAGGACGAGGACATCGCGCGGCTGAAAAAGCTGCTCGAGGATATGCATGTCAGTTTCAAGGAGCATGTGCAGTCCCGGCGCGGCGCAAAGCTGCCCGAGGATCGCGACCTCTTTACCGGTGATATCTGGACGGGCCGTCAGGCTCTGGCCGAGGAAACCGGGCTGATCGACGGGATCGGCCATGCGGTGCCGAAGCTCAAGGAACTTTACGGAGAAAAGGTTCGCATCATCCCCTACGCGCCCAAACGTTCGCTCTTCCGCCGCTTCGGCGCGCAAATGGGTGGCGAGCTGGGTGCGGCCACGGCAGGCGCGCTGATCGACGTGGCCGAGGAGCGCGCTCTCTGGTCGCGCTACGGGCTGTAAGCGATGCTGATCAAGGGCATGACCCTCTTTCTCGTCGTCATGGCGGTGCTCGCCATGTTCGGCAAGCTGCGACTGCCCGGGCGCAAGGGACCGGCCCGTGTCAGTGATCGCTGCCCTGACTGCGGCCGGCCGAAGATCGGGCGCGGCCCCTGCCCCTGCAAGACCGACAGGAACAAGACGGGACGCCGCGGATGATCTGGGATTTCGGCGAAATTGCCGCGGGGCTCGTGCTGCTTGTGGTGGCGGGAGATTTGCTTGTCAAAGGGGCGGTGGCGCTGTCGCTGCGCCTGGGTATTCCCGCGCTGATCGTCGGGCTGACGGTCGTGGCCTTCGGCACCTCCGCGCCCGAATTGATGGTCTCGGTGGCCGCCGTGCTCGATCACGCGCCGACGATCGCGCTCGGCAATGTCGTGGGCTCGAACATCGCCAATATCCTGCTCGTGCTGGGCCTGCCCGCGATAATCTCCGCAATCCGCACCGACGAGCATGACACCCGCGAGAGCTTCGTGCTGATGATGGGCGCGACGGTGCTCTTCATCCTCATCTGTTTCATGGGGCCGATCCGCTGGCCGCATGCGCTGCTGCTGCTCGCGGGGCTCGGGGTGATCCTGTTCCGCCAGATCCGTGAGGCGCTGACCCACCGCGCCAATCGCGACCCCGATGAGGAAATCGAAAGCGTCGATCCGAAAATGCCGGGGTGGCGCGTCGCCCTGTTCATCGCGGCGGGGCTCGCGGGCCTGCCGCTGGGTGCTGACTGGCTGGTCGACGGCGCCTCGGATATCGCGCGCACCTTCGGCGTGTCCGATACGGTGATCGGCCTGACGCTGGTGGCGCTCGGCACCTCGCTGCCCGAGCTTGCCACCTCGATCACCGCCGCCACCAAGGGCCGCGCCGATGTGGCTCTTGGCAATGTGGTGGGCTCGAACATCTTCAACCTGCTTTGCATCATCGGCGTCGCAGGCCTCGTCGGTAATATTCCGGTGCCCGAGCAGATGCAGCGCTTCGACCTCTGGGTGATGCTGGGCGCCTCGATCCTGCTTGCACCCTTCATCTTCGGCAATCGCGTGATCGGGCGCTGGATCGGCGTGGGCTTTACCAGCGCCTACCTGATCTACATGGTACTGCTGTTTGTCGGAGGACGGGTATGAAACGAGCTCTCGTGACCGGTGGCGCGAAACGGCTGGGCCGCGCCATGGCGCTCTATCTGGCCGGACGCGGGATCGACGTCGCGATCCATTATCATGGCTCGGACGAGGCAGCGCAGGCGACGGCCGCCGAGGCCCGCGCCAAGGGCGTGCGCGCCGAGATCCTTCAGGCCGACCTGCTCGACGAGGCGCAGATGGCCCCGCTCGTGGACCGCGCCGCACAGGCTCTCGGAGGGCCGCTCGACCTGCTGATCAACAATGCCTCGATCTTCGAATACGACACGATCCACAGCGCGACCCGCGAAAGCTGGGACCGTCACTTCAACTCGAACCTGCGTGCGCCTTTCGTGCTGATCCAGCATTTCGCCGCGCAGGCCCCCAAGGCGGACCGCTCGAACGGCGAGCCGAAAGCGCAGGCGCTGGTGCTCAACATGCTCGACCAGCGGGTGCGCAAGCTGACGCCGGAATTCATGACCTATACGCTCGCGAAGATGGGGCTGTGGACGCTGACCCAGACCGGAGCGCAGGCGCTGGCCCCCGATATCCGGGTGAACGCGATCGGGCCGGGACCGACGCTGCAAGGCGCGCGCCAGTCCGAGAGCCACTTCGCCCGGCAGCGCGCCGCGACCATCCTCGAACGCGGCGCCGACCCCGAAGATATCTGCGCCGCTCTGGGCTATTTCATGGATGCGCCAGCGGTCACAGGGCAGCTTCTGTGCGTCGATGGCGGTCAGCATCACGGCTGGAAAACGCCTGACGTCCTTGGTCCGGAATAGGCCTGGGCAGCCTGCCGTTGCGACAAGTTGTGCACCGCTTAGGGGCGCTTAACAAAGCCGTTACAAAAGTGCTAAGAGTTTCAATGGCTTGCTCGAAGATAAAAATTTTTCTTTGGGAAAACAGCGACTTATTCTCGCGCCTAAAAAATGTGCAAAAGGGTTGATAGCCTTTATATTAAGGCCCGCCCTCCCTGTCCCACATATTTGCCAACAGAGTTATCCCCAGAATTGGTGGACATGTTTCCTCTTGATCCCATGCGGGTAAGATTGCAGCCAGAACCGAGAATCGAAACCTGCTCATGAACGACCACGATCACAGCGACGAAACTCTCAGCCCGGCCCCGGCGACACGCCCGCAGCACGGGCTGACCGGTCATGCGCTGATCGCGGATTACCTCAAGCGGCTCGACGGCTCACCCGGCGTCTACCGGATGCTGAACGCGAAGGGCGAGGTGCTTTATGTCGGCAAGGCGCGTAACCTGAAGGCGCGGGTGTCGAACTATGCGCGGCCCTCGGGGCACTCGGCGCGGATCGCGCGGATGATCTTCGAAACCGCCTCGATGATGTTCCTGACCACGCGCACCGAGACCGAGGCACTGCTGCTTGAACAGAACCTGATCAAGCAACTCAAACCGCGCTACAACGTGCTCGCGCGCGACGACAAGAGCTTCCCCAATATCCTGATAGCGACCGATCACCCGTTCCCGATGATCAAGAAGCATCGCGGCGCGCGTAAGGAGAAGGGGCATTACTTCGGCCCCTTCGCCAGCGCCAGCGCGGTGAACCGCACGCTCAACCATCTCGAGCGCGTCTTCCTGCTGCGCAACTGCTCGGACGCGATGTTCGACAGCCGCACCCGGCCCTGCCTGCAATACCAGATCAAGCGTTGCTCCGGCCCTTGCGTCGGCAAGATCTCCGAGGCCGATTACGCCGAGCTGGTCGAGGATGCGAAGCGCTTCCTGCAAGGCAAGTCCACCACGATCCAGCGAGAACTGGCCGAGCAGATGCAGACCGCCTCGGACGCGATGGAATTCGAACGCGCAGCGGCTTTGCGCGATCGGATCAAGGCGCTGACCAATGTGCAGCAAAGCCAGGGGATCAACCCACGCACCGTGCCCGAGGCCGATGTGATCGCACTGCATCTCGAGGGCGGGCAGGCCTGCGTTCAGGTCTTCTTCATCCGTGCGAACCAGAGCTGGGGCAATCACGACTTCTATCCGAAGACCGGCTCCGGGGCAGAGGCCCCCGAGATCCTGCAGGCCTTCATCGCGCAGTTCTACACGCACCGCCCGCCCCCCCGGCTGCTGTTGCTATCGCATCCGGTGGAGGACGAGGACCTGCTGGCCGAGTTCCTGTCCGAGCGCGCCGAGCGCAAGGTGGAGATCGCGGTGCCGCAGAGGGGCGAGAAGGCCGAGCTGGTCGAAAACGCCGCGCGCAACGCCCGCGAGAGCCTTGGCCGCAAAATGTCGGAATCTGCGGCACAGGCGAAGCTGCTGGCGGGCGTGGCCGAGGCCTTCGGGCTGGAAAAGCCGCCCGCCCGGATTGAGGTCTACGACAACTCGCATATCCAGGGTGCCCATGCCGTCGGCGGCATGATCGTCGCGGGCCCCGAGGGCTTCATCAAGAGCCAGTATCGCAAGTTCAACATCAAGAACACGGACCTGACCCCGGGCGACGATTTCGGGATGATGAAAGAGGTGCTGACCCGCCGTTTCACGCGCCTGCTTAAGGAAGACCCCGAGCGGCAGACCGACGCCTGGCCGGATCTTCTGCTGATCGACGGCGGCGCGGGGCAGGTCTCGGCGGTGCGCGAGATCATGGACGAAATGGGTGTGAGCGACATCGCGATGGTCGGCGTCGCGAAGGGCGTGGACCGCGACCACGGCAAGGAAGAGTTCCACCGCACCGGCCAGCGCCCGATCGCACTGCCGCGGCAATCACCTGTGCTCTATTACATCCAACGCCTGCGCGACGAGGCGCACCGCTGGGCGATCGGCACCCACCGGGCGAAACGTGCCAAGGCGCAGATGGCGAACCCGCTGGATGAAATCCCCGGCATCGGGGCGGCGCGCAAACGTGCGCTGCTGGCGCATTTCGGCTCGGCCAAGGCGGTGAGCCGCGCGGCTCCGATCGACCTGATGGAGGTCGACGGGATCTCCGAGGCGATGGCCGAGACGATCCACAATTTCTTCAACGAGAAGGGCTGAGATGACCGATCACAGCCGCCACCCCCGCGCGCTGACCCGCGTGGACGATCTGGAACGCGACGGGCTGACCGCGCCCGAGGCGCGCGCTGATCTGGAGCGCGTGGCCGAGGAATTCCGCATCCGCGTCACGCCCGAGATGCGTGGCGCGATTGCCGAGCCTGCCGATCCGGTCGCAGCCCAATTCGTCCCCTCGGCAAAGGAACTGACCACCCGCCCCGAAGAACTGGAAGACCCGATCGGCGACGACGCGCATTCCCCGGTGCCCGGCCTCACCCATCGCTACCCAGACCGCGTGATCTTGCACATCACGAAGACCTGCGATGTCTATTGTCGCTTTTGCTTCCGCCGCGAAACCGTGGGCGAGACCGGGCCGCTACCCGAAGATCAACTGACCGCCGCGCTCGATTATATCGCCGCGACCCCGGCGATCCGCGAGGTGATCCTGACCGGGGGCGATCCGCTGACGCTCTCGACCCGCAGGCTCGCTTCGGTGCTGGAACGCCTCTCGACGATACCGCACCTCGACCAGATCCGACTGCATACCCGCGTCCCGGTGGTCGCACCCGAGCGGATCACCGAGACGCTTTGCCATATCCTCCGCGCAGCGCCGACCGCATGGATCGTGCTGCACACCAATCACGCGCAGGAACTCACGCCCGCCGCCCGTACCGCCATCGCGCGGCTCGTCGATCACGGCATTCCGATGCTCTCGCAAACGGTGCTGCTGCGCGGGATCAACGACAGCGCCGATGCGCTGGAAACCCTACTCCGCGCCCTCACGAAGCTCCGCGTCAAACCCTATTACCTGCACCATTGCGACCTTGCGCGCGGCACCTCGCATTTCCGCACCACCATCACCGAGGGTCGAACGCTGATGGCCGAGTTGCGCCGCCGCTGCTCGGGCACGATGCTGCCGAATTACGTCCTCGACATCCCCGGCGGCCACGGCAAGGTTCCGATCACCGCGGACCATTTCACCCAAGGGGACAGCCCCGGCCATTGGCGCGTCACCGACCGTAACGGCCGGACACATGACTATCGCGACCCCGCGACCCGTTAACGCGCCCTCTTCCGCTTTTTGAACCGCGCCGTTAGGTTGCCTCCCATGAGATGGACGCTTCCCAATATCCTGACCGTGCTCAGGCTCCTGGCTGCCCCCGGTGTGGCGGTCATGTTCCTCTATTTCTCGCGCCCCTGGGCCGATTGGTTCGCGCTGGCGCTGTTCATCGGCGCGGCGATCACGGATTGGTTCGACGGCTATCTGGCGCGGGCCTGGAAACAGGAGAGCAAGTTCGGCGCGATGCTCGACCCGATTGCCGACAAGGCGATGGTGGTGATCGCGCTGGTGGTCCTGACGGGCTATTCGGGGATGAACCCCTGGCTGATCCTGCCCGCCACCGTGATCCTCTTCCGCGAGGTCTTCGTCTCTGGGCTGCGCGAATTTCTGGGCGCGGATGCCGGGCGGCTGCGGGTAACGAAGCTCGCCAAGTGGAAGACCACCGCGCAGATGGTGGCCATCGCCATTCTCTTTCTGGGAACCGGCCTCGCCTATCTCGAGCAAGGACGCGCACCGCGCGCAGGCGAAGGCGATATCCCGACGGGGGCGAGCCTTGCGGATATCGCGACCCATGTGGGCCTCGCGCTGGTCTGGATCGCCGCCATCCTCACCGCGATTACCGGCTGGGATTATTTCCGCAAAGCCCTGCCCTATCTGAAGGAGCCCGGGCATGATTGACGTTCTCTACTTCGCCTGGGTGCGCGAGCGCATCGGTCTGCCACGCGAAACCGTCGAGACGCAGGCCGCGACGGTTGCCGATCTCGTCGAAGAGCTGAAAGCGCGCGAACCGCGTTATGAGGCGGCCTTTGCCGATCTCACGGCATTGCGCGTGGCGCTCGATCAGGATCTGGCCGAGTTCGACGCATCGCTCGAAGGCGTGCGCGAGGTGGCCTTCTTCCCGCCGATGACGGGCGGCTGAGATGAAGATTTCCGTTCAGGCCGAGCCCTTCGATCTGGGTGTCGAGATGGCCGGTTTCGGCATAGGGCGCGAGGATGTGGGCGCCGTTGTCAGCTTCACCGGCATCGTGCGCGATGACACCGGCGCGATGGAGGCGCTCGAGCTCGAGCACTACCCCGGCATGACCGAACGCGCGATCGCGAAGATCGTGGGCGAGGCGATCGAACGCTGGAAACTGGCCGATGTGATCGTCATTCACCGCCACGGACGGCTCGGCGTGGGCGAGCAGATCATGATGGTCGCCACCGCCGCCCGCCACCGGGTCGCCGCCTTCGAGGCAGCCGAATTCCTGATGGATTACCTGAAATCCCGCGCGCCGTTCTGGAAGAAGGAACATGGTCCCGAGGGCACCGCATGGGTTGCGGCGAAAGACGAGGACGAGGATGCGCTCAAGCGCTGGTGATCAATCGCCCAGCTTGGCGTGAACCTCGTCGAGATTGACCTCTCCGATCGGCATCTTGTTGTCCGGATCTTCGAAGTCGTATTGGAACAGCTGGAAATCCTTCTTGTAGATTTCCCAGATCAGGTGGCGCGACAGGTCGTCGAAATACTCGCTCACCTTATGGGCGCGCTTCGGGCCATGCCCTTCGGATTCGTTGAACCGCGGCACCTTGGCGAGATCAACTTTCACCGGGGTCTCGATATGGTCGAGCACCGACTGCATCCCCTCGTTGAATTTCTCGGTGAAGAAGATGTTGTCGTAGCGCCCGCCATTCACGATGAACGTCGCGATATGGCCCGACATGGCCGACCAGTGGATGTCAGGCTCCATCGGGCGGCGCCAGCGGATCGTGTCGCGCGCGAACAGCAGGAAGCGGCGGAACGAGGCGATCTGGTCGAAATCGAAATTGTCTTCGGGCGAGCCGACCTCGATCCCGTATTTCTGGATCAGCTGCGGCACGAGGTTGCCCCGATAGCGTTTGCCGTTGCGCTGGATGCCAGCGATCTTGTCGAAGAAGGACGACAGGATGCGCTGATAGGGATTGCGCACGCAGGTGAAGGCGTAACTCTTGTGCGCGCTGACATTCTCGGAAATCGGCTTCTGGCTTTCCTCCTGCGACCACTTGTGCAGGCCTGTCTTGGAATCGTGGATATCTCCATCGAAGAACCGGCCGTGATCGGAATAGAACATGATCTGGCCGATCGACGAGCAGGCGCATTTGGGCACCACGCGATAGACGACGCTCTCGCTCTCGGTCATCCAGGTTCCGGGAAATCCCATTCGTCTTCCTCCAAGAGCGCCCTGTTCCGGCTCGGGTAGCGCAGTCGTAATAAATATGCCCTAAAGAGCAAAGAAATCCTGTCTTTTCAACGTACATTGACGGTAACAAGACGGATAATCGCCACAAGAGCCGCCACATCGTTTCCCTCATGGCCCGAATCGCCTTCATTCTGCTCACTCACAAGGATCCCGAGGGTATCATCGCCCAGGCCGAGCGGCTGACCGCGACGGGCGATTATGTGGCGATCCATTTCGACGCCCGCGCCAAGCCCGCCCATTACGCGATGCTACGCGAGGCGCTCGATGGCAACCCGAACGTGACCTTCGCAAAGAAGCGGATCAAATGCGGCTGGGGCGCATGGAGCCTCGTCGCGGCCACGCTCGAGGCGGTGAGGGCTGCCGAACAGGACTTTCCCCGCGCGACCCATTTCTACATGCTCTCGGGCGATTGCATGCAGATCAAATCGGCCGAATACGCGCATCGCTTCCTCGACGCCGAGGAGGTCGATTATATTGAGAGCTTCGACTTCCACAGCTCGGGCTGGATCAAGACCGGGATGAAGGAAGACCGGCTGATCTATCGCCACTGGTTCAACGAGCGCACCCAGCCCAAGCGGTTCTATTTCACCTACGAGATGCAGAAGCGCTTCAATCTCGCGCGCGAGGTGCCCTCGGATCTTCAAATGATGATCGGCTCGCAATGGTGGTGCCTGCGCCGACGCACGATCGAATGGGTTCTCGATTTCATCAAGGACCGCCCCGATGTGATGCGCTTCTTCCGCACCACCTGGATCCCGGACGAGACCTTCTTCCAGACCATCGTGCGCCATCTTGTGCCCGAAAACGAGATCCGCACCCGCACGCTGACCTTCCTGATGTTCACCGATTACGGGATGCCGGCGAATTTCTATAACGACCACTACGACCTTCTGCTGTCCCAGGACTATCTCTTCGCGCGCAAGATCAGCCCCGAGGCGACCGAGTTGAAGGACCGCCTGGGTGCGCTCTGGCACGAAGAGGGCAAGAATTTCGCGATCTCGAACGAGGGGCGCGAGCTGCACCGTTTCCTCACCGCGCGCGGGCGGATCGGGCGCCGCTTTGCCCCGCGCTTCTGGGAGGCGGAGGCGACGCTTGGCCGCGAGCGCACGCTGATCCTCGTGATCTGCAAGAAATGGCACGTCGCCAAACGCTTGTTGGCCGAGCTGCGCAAACGCAGCCATGTCCCCGCGCTCGACTATGTCTTCAACGAAATGGGCCCGCTGCCCGATCTCGGCGGGATCGAGACGAACCAGGAAAAACGCAACCGCCACCGCCGGGCACTGATGCGGATGCTCTTCGACTATCACAAGGCCGACCGGATGGTGCTTTGCGTCGATCCCGCGTCCCTGCCGGTGATCAAGGATTTCGTCTCGGATCGCTGCCAGACCCGCTTACTCGAAATCGAATGCCACTTCTCGGATGACTATCTCGCGGGCCATGCGCAGCGCGTGGGGCTCGCGGGCGAGAACACGCCGCCCCATGTGCTCGAGAAGGTCCTGCCCACGATCCGTGCCGATCTCGCCCACGAATCCGAACAGATCCGCGATGCCGAGTTCGAGAATTACGCGCTCATGCGCGAAGGCGGCGACCTCGAGGACAACGCCCGCGCCCTGGCCCATGCGCTCGACATCCCCTCGGATATGGCGCAGGAATTGGCCGAACTCGATTACATCTTCCGCGACTGAGGACACCCGCCATGCCCTATCAATATGACGACCAGAACATCTTCGCGAAAATTCTGCGCGGCGAGATCCCGAACAACACCGTTCTCGAGACCGAGCACACGCTGGCCTTCCGCGACATCGCGCCGAAAGCGCCCGATCATGTGCTGGTGATCCCGAAAGGGCCCTACGTGACCCTCGATCATTTCTGCGCCGAGGCGAGCGATGCCGAGATCGTCGATTTTCACCGCGCCGTGGCCGAGATCTGCAAGATGATCGGCGCAGGGCCGGGACATGGCGGCGAGGGCTTCCGCGCGATCACCAATGCGGGCGAGAATGGCGTGCAGGAAGTGCCGCATTACCACCTGCATATCCTTGCAGGGCGTCCGCTCGGCCCGATGCTGCTGATGCGCTAAGGCTCGCGGCGCGCCCTATTGCGGGCGCGCCTGGCCGGGCTCAGATGAGCCCCTGATTGGCGAAAAGCGCCTTCACATCCACCTCGGGACGCGCGCCATAGTGGCCGATCACTTCGGCCGCCGCGATACAGCCCATCTTGCCCGCCGTCGCGAGGCTCTGCCCCGTCGCATAGCCATAGAGGAATCCGGCCGCGAACTGATCGCCAGCGCCGGTGGCATCCACCGGCACCACGCGCTTGACCGGGACGCTCACCCGCTCGTCGCCCCGGATCAGCACCACGTCATCGCCCGAGCGCGTGCAGACCACCATCTCGCACTCTGCCGCCGCCTGTTTCAGCGCCGCTTCCAGATCGGTCTGGTAGAGCGATTCCCACTCGTGCTGATTGCCGATCACGTAATCCATCTGGTCACGCACCAGACGGCGGAAATCGGCGCGGTGACGATCGACACAGAACGGGTCCGACAGCGCGATCCCCACCTTGCCACCGCCCCGGTGACAGCCCTGCGCCGCCTTCAGGAACGCGGCCTTTCCATGATCCTTGTCGAAGAGGTAGCCTTCGAGGAACAGAATCTGTGTGTTCTCGACCACCTCGAGACTGACATCCTCGGTCGAGACCTCAGCCGAAATGCCAAGGTAGGTGTTCATCGACCGCTCGCCATCGGGCGTCACGAAGATCATCGAGCGCGAGGTCGGCAATTCGCCATCCTTCACTGGCCGGTTCGGAAAATCCGTGCCCTCGCCATGCAAAGCCGCCTCGTAGAACCGGCCCAGCGTGTCGTCGCGCACGCGCCCGATAAACGCGGTCGTCAGCCCCAGATTGCCCAGACCCGCGATCGTGTTGCCGACCGAGCCGCCCGGCGCCTGCGTGCGTTCCTTCATCGCGCCGTAGAGCGTCTCGCCGCGTTCACGCTCGATCAGCTGCATGATCCCTTTCTCGATCCCCATATGCTCGAGAAAGCTGTCATCGCATTGCGCGATCACGTCCACGACGGCATTGCCGATGCCGACGACCTGATACTGTTTCAAAGGGTTTTCTCCTCAAACTGGCACAGGTCCGCGATCGGACAGGCCTTGCATTTGGGTTTGCGCGCCACGCAGATATAACGGCCGTGCAGGATCAGCCAGTGATGGGCGTGGCGCTGGTATTCGACGGGTACGTTGTCCTCGATGGCGCGCTCGACCGCATCGACATCCTTGCCCGGGCAGATGCCGGTGCGATTGCCGACGCGGAAGATATGCGTATCGACCGCCTGTGCCGGGTGCCCGAACCACATGTTCAGCACGACATTGGCGGTCTTGCGCCCCACGCCCGGAAGCGATTGCAGCGCCGCGCGAGACGATGGCACCTCACCGTTATACTGATCGACGAGGATCTGGCTGAGCTTGATGACGTTCTTCGCCTTCTGCCGGAACAGCCCGATCGTCTTGATATGCTCGGTCACGCCCTCGAGGCCCAGCTTCAGCATCTTCTCGGGCGTATCCGCGATCGCGAAAAGCTTGCGCGTGGCCTTGTTCACCCCAGCATCGGTCGCCTGCGCGCTCAGCGCCACGGCCACCACCAGCGTGTAGGCGTTGACATGTTCGAGCTCCCCCTTGGGATGGGGCTCGGAGGCTTCGAACCGCGCGAAGACCTCTTTCATCGTGGCATAATCGAACTGCTTGACCATGAGCTCTTTTGCCCCCCGCACGCCCGGAGGGCAAGAGCGGCCCGCGGTCACGGTGGAATTGGCGAAAATTGAAAGCAATTGGTCGCGGTCCGATTAACCGCCTCTTTGCCCTGCCCGCGCCAAAGTGGCGGCGATGAGAGAAGGGATGGGCGCGATGGAATTCGGTTACCCGCCGGGCAGCCTGCAACATGACTGGGTCCGCAACTGCTGGCGACTGGCGCCGGATTTCGACCATGGCACGGATCTGTGGCGCATCGTCTCCGGACCTCCCGGCAGCACGCAGGTCCGGCTGATCGACCCGGCTGGCCGCGAAATCGCGCAAGGTACGCTTGAGGCGGATCTGCCGGTGATCCTTGACGGGCCCGAACACGCGATCCGCCTCGACCGGATCGAAATCGGGGGGGAGCTGATGCTCTTCATCCCTTCGGAATGGCTTGCACCCGGCCATGGCTATCCCGTCGCGCAGCCCGACTGGTCCTCTGGTCGCGAGGCAAGTCCGCAAGAAATTGCGATGATCCCCACGCTTGGCGCAGGCACCATGGTCGCGACCGAGGCCGGCCCCCAACCGATCGACTGGCTGCGCTCCGGCGACAGGGTGCTGACCCGCGATCACGGCTATCAGCCGCTGCTCTGGCTGGGCCAGCATGTCTTGCCCGTGGGCGCGCCAGAAACCTGCCGCCCCCGCCGTATCGCGACGGGCGCTTTCGGCACGGCCCAACCCGATCAGGATCTGCTGCTGGGCCCCGCGACCGGGCTCTTGCTGGCCAGCGCCCAGCTCGATCTGTGGTTCGGCGCGCCGGAAATGCTCGCCCCCGCCCGCACGCTGACGCCTGCGGCCCCGGCCGATCGCCATGTGCTCTACTCGCTCCTCTTCGACGCGCCCGAGATCATCTCGGCGGGCGGGCTCTGGCTCGGCGCGGTCCATGCCGATCGCGCCTATGCCTCGCTCTTGCCTCCCGAAATCCGCTCGGCGCTTGGCCCGCAACTCGGCGCGTTGCACCGCCAGGCCGCGCGAAGCTGGCTCGCTCCGTGGGAAGTCGAGGCCATCTTGCACCTCAATGACGACAAGCGCACGGGTCTCGTAGCCTAGATGCGCAGCTTTCGGGTCGCGCGAGGGCGTTCTCCGCCCTAGGATCGGGGCAACAGAAAGGCCCGACCATGACCGCACAGGACGACATCTCCGCGCGCTATCACTATCAGGTCATCGCCCGCGCTTTGGCCGAGATCGACGCCGCACAGGCCGCAGGCGAGACGCTCGCGCTCGACGCGCTGGCAGAGCGGCTCTCGATGAGCCCCGCGCATTTCCAGCGGCTCTTCTCGGCCTGGGTCGGAGTCTCACCGAAACGCTACCAGCAATATCTCACGCTCGATTTCATCCGCGAGCTGCTCACCCGTCGCCTGCCGCTCGAAGAGGTTGCCGACCGCGCGGGTCTTTCGGGCACGGGGCGGTTGCACGATCTCGTGCTGCGTTGGGAGGCGATGACGCCGGGCGCCTTCGCGCGCGGTGGCGACGGGGTAACGATCCGCTGGGGCCGCTTCGACAGCCCGTTCGGCCCCACCATAGCGATGGGCACCGAGCAAGGGCTTTGTGGTCTGGCCTTCACCGCCGAAATGGGCGAGCGCGCGGCCTTCGAAGATCTCGCGCGGCGCTGGCCCGAGGCCCGTCTCACCGAAGACCCCGAGCCGCTGCGCCCCTGGGTCGATGCCGCCTTCGCCCGACGCGGCGAGGCGCGGCTGACGCTGATCGGGGCGCCGTTTCAGATCAAGGTCTGGGAGGCGCTGCTCGCCATTCCAACCGGCCACGTCACCACCTATTCCGACATCGCCGAGGCGATCGGCAACCCGAAGGCCGTGCGCGCGGTCGGAACCGCGATTGGCCGAAATCCGATCTCCTTCCTGATCCCCTGCCACCGCGCCTTGCGCAAATCCGGCGGGCTCGGAGGCTACCACTGGGGCCTTGGCGTCAAGCGCGCGATCCTCGGCTGGGAGGCCGCGCGCGCCGATGCGGATCAGCAACCGTTGCCGGAAACCGGTCGCGAAACACTGCCCAAAACGTGATGGGCGGAATTTCGCGCGATCTGAAATCGCCATGGAACAAGCTTGAATTTTAAGCGTATGCTTTGCGCAAGCCTCTGAGGGAGGCGATGAGACAAGGCAGAGACAGAGCAATGACCACCCTTCTCAAGACCAAGACGATCCTGTTTGGGGCCGCCGCCGCGATCGCGCTGAGCGCCTGCGTCCCGGCCAACGAATCCGATCCCAACGCAAACCGCAATGCAGGCGCCATCACCGGCGCGCTGATCGGCGGCGCCATCGGCGCGACCCGCAAGGGCGACGAGAAGCTGACCAAGGCGGCCGCGGGCGCCATCGTCGGCGGCCTTGTCGGCGGCGCCATCGGCAGCCAGCTCGACAGACAGGCGGCCGAACTGCGCCGCGACCTTACGACCAACGGCGTGAGCGTGGTGCGCTCGGGTGACCAACTGATCGTGACGATGCCGCAAGACGTGCTCTTCGCCACCGACAGCGCCGCCGTGCGCCCCGATCTCCAGCGCGATCTCTACACGCTGGCGGGCAGCCTCAACCGCTACCCGGACACCACCGTCGAGGTCATCGGACATACCGACAACACGGGCGACGCCGCCTATAACATGCGGCTCTCGCGCCAGCGCGCACAATCGGTGGCAAGCATCCTCGTCAATGCGGGCGTGCCGAGCTATCGCGTCGTGCCGATCGGACGTGGTGAGGACCAGCCGATTGCGAGCAACCTGACCGCCGAGGGGCGTCAGGCGAACCGCCGGGTGGAATTCATCATCCGCCCCACGCGATAAAGCCATCGCAGATGCTCGAAAGGCCGGGGAAACCCGGCCTTTTTTATTGCCTACCCCCCCTGTCCGGTCATACATCTTGACCACATGGAGGGGGAAATGCCGTTTCAGAAGATTGAATCCGAAAAGCTCGCCAGCGCGGTCGTGCGCCAGATCGAGGAATTGATCCTGCAAGGGATCCTGCGCCCGGGCGAGCGCCTTCCCTCGGAGCGCGAGCTTTCCGACCGTCTCGGCGTGTCTCGCCCCAGCCTGCGCGAGGCCGTCTCCGAGTTGCAGGAGGCGGGACTTCTGACGACGCGCGCCGGCGCGGGGATCTTCGTTGCGGACGTGCTCGACTCCGCATTCTCCCCTGCCCTGATCCGGCTCTTCGCGAGCAACGATCAGGCACTGTTCGATTACATCTCGTTTCGCCGGGACATGGAGGGGCTCGCGGCTGAACGTGCTGCTCAATGCGGCTCCGCCACCGATCTACAGGTGATCCAGACACTTTTCGAGCAAATGGAAGCCGCCCACAGCAAGCGCAACCCAGCAGAAGAAGCGCAGCTCGACGCGCAGTTTCACATGGCAATCATCGAGGCGAGCCACAACGTCATCATGATCCACATGATGCGTGCGATGTTCGATCTCCTGGCCGAGGGCGTCTTCTACAACCGCTCGATCATGTTCCGGAACCGTGCGACACGCGGCAAGCTGCTCGACCAGCACCGCGCGATGAACGAAGCGATCCAGCGCCGCGATCCGGCGGCCGCACGCAAGGCGGTGGCCGCCCATATGAACTTCGTCGAGGAAGAAATGTCGGCGATGCGCCGGGCCGAGCGCAACGAAGCGACGGCAAAACTGCGTCTTCAGCACAAGGTCATGAAGTAGGACCGTCGCGTCGCGCCAAACCCTCTGCCCCCGCGACGCGCCCGCCCATCTCGTCGGACACCCACATCCCTGCGGGAGCGCCCAAGCAAAAACCCCGGCCACATGGACCGGGGTTTTCGTAACTTACCCGTTCGGGAAAGATCAGTTGAGACGCTGCTCGACTTCGCCCAGCGAGGCGTCGATCATCGCGGCCCGATCCTTCGCGGTCAGCTGCTTGGCGAGCACCTCGCCAGCGGCGGCCACGGCGACCGAAACGGCGCGATCCTTGACCTCTTTGAGCGCGTGGGCTTCAGCCGAGGCGATCTGCTCGTCAGCGGCTTTCAGGCGACGCTGGATCGAGACCTTCAGATCTTCCTTGGCTTTCTCTGCCGCAGCTTCCGCATCGCGCTTGGCGGCGGCGACGATCTCGTCGGCCGTGCCCTGCACTTCACGTGCCTTGCGCTCGTAAGTCGCCAGGATCGCCTGTGCCTCGTCGCGCAGCTTGCGGGCTTCGTCGAGATCGCCACGGATATTGTCCGCGCGCTTGTCGAGCATCTTGCCCAACATGCCCGGAACCTTCGCCCAAAGGATGATCCCCACGAAGAGGATGAAGGCGATGGTCACGATGAAGTTCGTGTTCCACAGCGAAAAGAACGGACCCGATGCCGCGAAAGCGGGCTGGGCAACGGCGAGCGGGAGGAGGAGAAGCGAAAGTTTCTTCATCATCTTACCCTTTCAGCCGCGTATCGACAGCCGCGTTGATGGAGTTGGCATCCGCCTTGCCACCGAGCGCCGCGACGATCTCGCCAGCGGTATCCTTTGCGACCTGATCGACCGCAGCCATCGCACCGTCGCGGATCTCCGCGATACGCGCTTCCGATTCCGCGGAACGGGCCGCGATCTCGGCATCGGCCTTGGCGATAGCGGCGTCGAGGTCCTTCTGGATCTCGGCCCGGGTCTCGCCGGCGATCTTCTGAGCCTGAGCGCGGGCATCGGCCAGCGCCTTCTCGTAAGCGGCTTCGGCCTCTTCGGCCTTGCGCTTGAAATCCTCGGCTGCGGCGATGTCGCCCGCGATCGTGCCCTGACGATCGGCGAGGACCGCCTCGATCCGGGGCAGCGCGATGCGCGACAGCAGCCAGTAGATCGCGACCAGAGCGACCAGAAGCCAGAAGATCTGGTTCGGGAAGCTCGAGAAGTCGAGCTGAGGCATGCCGCCCGCGTCAGCGGAATGTGCAGCACCTGCAGCGCCATGGGCCGCGTCAGCGGCTGCGTGCGCCATATCTTGCGTTTCGCTTGCCATGTCGTCCCTCGACCCTGATCACAAATCCCCTTGCGGGTCACGGATGGGCTCCGAATGAGCCCACCCGCCCTCAAGGAAAAGCGTGTTGGATCAGACGGCGAACATCAGCAGCAGCGCGACGAGGAACGAGAAGATCCCGAGCGCTTCCGCGAAAGCGATGCCGATGAAGAGGGTCGCGGTCTGGCCAGCGGCCGCCGACGGGTTGCGCAGAGCGCCCGACAGGAAGTTGCCGGCAACGTTGCCCACACCGATAGCCGAGCCACCCATGCCCATGCAGGCCAGGCCAGCGCCGATGTAAGCACCCATTTGAACGATATCGCCTTCCATTGTCGTACTCCTTGAGGTTGGAAGTGGCAGAAACTTTGTGAAGCGGTTCGATCCGTTACCCGATCAGTGTGCCGGGTGCAGTGCGTCACGCAGGTAGACGCAGGTCAGGATCGTGAAGACATAGGCCTGAATGAAGGCCACGAGAACTTCGAGCCCGTACATCGCGGTGATCGCGAGGATCGACAGCGGGGTAACGGCGATGCCGACGCCCGAGAACAGGATCAGCGGCGCGAAGGCGGCGAACACTTTCATAACCGCGTGGCCAGCCATCATGTTGCCCGCAAGACGAATGGAGTGGCTGACGGGGCGCACGAAGTAGGAAATCAGTTCGATGATCGCGAGGATCGGACGCAGCGCGAGCGGTGCCGAAGAGACCCAGAACAGGCTCAGGAAGCCCGCGCCGTTCTTGACGAAGCCGACGACCGTCACGGTCACGAAGACCATGATCGCGAGGACCGCAGTCACAGCGATATGCGAGGTCGTGGTGAAAGCGCGCGGCAGCAGGCCGAGGAAGTTCGAGAACACGATGAACAGGAAGAGCGTGAAGATATAGGGGAAGAACTTCAGCGCGTCCTTGCCGGCCACGTCCTCGACCATCTTGTGAATGAAGCCGTAAGCGAGTTCGGCGATCGACTGGGCGCGGCTCGGGACCACGGCGCGGCCGCGGGTGCCGATCACCAGCATGAAGAAGATCGCGGCCACGGCGACAGCCATCCACAGCGTCGCGTTCGTGGGCGTGTACCAGTGGACAGGGCCCTCCCCGAAGAGAGGCTTAACGATAAACTGGTCCATCGGGTGGAAAACCAGCTCATTGCGCATTTCCTGTTCAAGATTTGCCACGTTCGTCTTCCTCTTCATCGGCCATCTCGGCCGCACGCTCTTCGTTCATTTCCTTGGCAGAGCGAAGCATCACCTTCACCCCCGCCGCGAGCCCGAGAAGCGTGAACAGCACCATCATCCAAGGCATCGTGCCAATCAGCACATCAAGCCCGTATCCGATGCCGAAGCCGATCCCCAGCCCCGAAACCATTTCGATCACCATACGCCAGGCCATATTCGCCTGGGACAGATGATGATCGGCACGTTGCGGAGGCGGCTCCTGCGCCTTTCTCACTGCCGCAAGCTTCTTCTCCAGCGCGGCGAGGCGCTCGGGATCGGGCTCGTCGGAGCGGTGATCAGGCATGGTTTGGCCCCCACTCAGGTCTCAGCCGTGATAGCCGCGCCCCCCTTGCGAGTCAATTCCGTATGGATCACCTTTTTCATCATGCAAGCCATTGAAAATGAAAGGTTTTTAAAAACACCGCGATTCCTGCCCCGCGCAAAGCTCACGCAAATGCGAGCAATCGCATATTCAACCGATCGGTTGACGTTTTTTCACGAAAGCCCCATCACTTGGCCATGTTGCCGCCCGCTCCGCCTTCTCTCGATGCGATCTTCGCCGCCCTCGCCGACCCGACCCGGCGGGCGATCCTGACGATGTTGCTCGAGGACGACATGGCGGTGACGGATGTGGCCGAGCCCTTCGAGATGTCGCTTGCCGCCGTGTCGAAGCACCTTGCGATCCTGACCAATGCCGGCCTGATCTCTCAGGAAAAGCGTGGCCGGGTGAAGTGGTGCAAGCTCGAGCCGATCTCGATGGCTGCGGCGACGACATGGATTCAGGGCTTCGGCCAGTTCGAGCCTCTCGATTTCGACGCCTTCGAGAAGTTCCTCGAAACCGAGCTATCCGAGATCGACTTGCCCGAGGTTAGCGAGGCTGACAACTCCGGGGCCGACGCCCGCGAGGCCGATTAGATCGAACCCGCCTCGACCATGAAATTGCTCGCCGTGCACATCGCCGCGTCGTCCGAGGCGAGGAAAAGCACCATCCGCGCGACATATTCGGGCTGGATCAGGTCCGGCAGGCATTGCTTGCGCCGATGATCCTCCAGCGCCTCGGGCGTGGCCCAGAGCGTCTTCTGCCGATCCGTCATGATCCATCCCGGCACGACCGTATTCACCCGGATCCGATGCCCGCCCAGCTCGCGCGCCATCGTCCGCGTCAACCCGTGCACGGCGGCCTTGGCCGTCGCATAGGCCGGAAAGCCCGCGCCCGCCTCCCACCAGGAATTCGACCCCATATTGATGATCGAGCCCGCCCCTTTCGCGATCATGTCCGGCGCGACGGTTTGGATTGCGAAGAACATGTGGCGCAGGTTTGTATTCTGGCGCTCGTCCCAATAGTCGACATCAATCTCGCGCCAGTCGTGGCGGTCGTCGCGCGCGGCGTTGTTCACCAGCACATCGGCCGGGCCGATCTTGGCACGTAAATCCGCCAAAGCCGCCTTCATCGCCGCGATATCGCGCAGATCGCAGAGCTCGAACGCCACCCCGTCGAGACGCCCCGCCAGCGCCGCGCTCGCCTCGGCATCGCGATCGAGAAACCCGACCCGCGCGCCTTGCGCGGCAAAGCTCTCGACGATCAGCGCCCCGATCCCCGAGGCGCCCCCGGTAACGATGATGCTCTTGCCCTTCAGGCTCGGATAGATCGCGAAATCCGGCATGTGCTCCTCCACTCTTTCCCGCGCGAGCATCGCGCCACGCCCCGGCCCTGTCCAGAGCGCGCCAACGAAAAAGGCCGCACCCGAAGGCGCGGCCCTGATCACGGTTTGCCGGGGCGACTTACTTGTCGTCGTCCTCGTCATCCTCGTCGCTGTCGGGCAGGTTGAAGAAGCTGTCCGCGTCCGAGTAGTCCTGCTTCTCTTCTTCCTCGTTGTCTTCGCGAAGATCCGAGGAGGTGAAGTTCTCCAGACCCGCGATGGCCGAAGGCAGGCGCGGCTCGTCCGGCATGCCAAGCGACTGCTCGGTCGAGACCAGTTTGCGACGCTCGTCATCGCTCATCACGCCATCGGCGGCAGCCTTCTTCGCGGCCTTCTGCACTTCCATGTCCAGTTCCGACTGACGGCACAGACCCAGCGCAACCGGATCGATCGGGGTCATGTTCTGGATATTCCAGTGGGTGCGCTCGCGGATCGACTGGATCGTGGGCTTGGTGGTGCCTACGAGACGGGCGATCTGCGCATCGGCCAGCTCGGGGTGGAACTTCACCAGCCACAGGATCGCGTTCGGACGGTCCTGACGCTTCGAGAGCGGCGTATAGCGCGGGCCACGGCGCTTGTCTTCACCCAGCGCCGCCTTGTTGAACTTCAGCTTGAGCTTGTGCAGCGGATCCTTCTCGGCCTTGTCGATCTCCGACTGGTCGAGCTGGTTCGAAGCGATCGGGTCGAAGCCCTTGACGCCGGCGGCCACGTCACCATCGGCGATGCCCTGCACTTCCAGCTCGTGCATGCCGCAGAAATCCGCGATCTGCTTGAAGCTGAGCGTCGTATTGTCCACCAGCCACACGGCGGTGGCCTTTGCCATCAGGGGCTTGTTCGTCATTGCAGCCATCCTTTACATATCTCTCCCGGGCCGAGAAATCGGCTGCGGCGCGGGAATTCCCTGCCGCGGTCCATTTCTGGAAGGGGAATTGCAGCCTCATATAGTCAATTGCGCGTCGGGAGAAAAGAGAAAATGCACAAACAGGGCCTCCTCGCAGCAGCGCTTCTGGCTGCCTCCGCCGCGCTCTCGCCCGCGTTGGCCGAAGGCGAGCGCGCGGGCGATTTCGACTATTATGTCCTGTCACTCAGCTGGTCGCCCACGTGGTGCGCGCTCGAAGGCGACGCGCGCAACTCGCCGCAATGTGACCCCAGGCATGACTATTCCTTCGTGCTGCACGGGCTCTGGCCGCAATACGAGACCGGCTGGCCCAGCTTCTGCCGCACGCCGCATCGCGACCCGTCGCGCCAACAGACGGCGGCGATGGAGGATCTGACCGGCGCGCCAGGTCTGGCATGGTATGAATGGAAGAAGCACGGGCGCTGCTCGGGGCTGTCGGCGGCGGATTACTTCGCGCTCGAACGCCGCGCCTATGAGAGCATCAAGATCCCCGACGTGCTCGCCCATCTCGAACGAGACGTGAAGCTGCCCGCCAAGGTGGTCGAACAGGCCTTTCTCGAGACCAATCCCGGGTTGGACGCCGACGAGATCACCATCACCTGCAAGGCGGGCCGCATTCAGGAAGCCCGCATCTGCCTGACGAAGGATCTCGAGCCGCGCACCTGCGGAGCCGACACGATCCGCGATTGCCGGATGCGCGACGCGCTGATGGAAAAGGTGCGCTGAGGCTCAGGCACCCGGCGGGATCTTGTCTTCCAGCGTCAAGAGCTTCCGCGTCGCCGCCGTGTCGTGCGAATGGTCTTCCTCCGCTCGGCCGGCTTCGCGCATCCACGCCTTCGCGTCCTCGAGCTCCGCCAGATGGAAGACCCGCAGCGGCGCAGGCACGAGCGGCATGAAGAGCTTCGTCCCGTGCCGGATCCAGTCGGTATCCGTCACCACCGCCAAGGCACCGAAATCGCCCAGATGCGAGAACCCGAGCTTGGTGTCATCCCAGGCCGCCCCCATCGTGAAGCCCTCGAACCGATCGCCCAGAACATAGAGCAGCTTGACCCGGCCCTCGGCCGCGATCTTCGCCTCGACCGCCGGGATCAGCTGCGTCTCATAGGCCGCGGCGTCGATTACACCCACGGCCTCGAAAGCCAGAACATCGGTGGGATAGCCGGTGAAAAATTCGAACGTCCCCTTGCTCATGGTCGTCTCCTTTTCGGTCATGTCCCTGAAATATGGGGATCACGCGGGCCCGCGAAAAGCTCAGCCGCCCTTCACCTCCATCACGATCTTGCCAATATGCTGGCTGCTCTCCATCCGCGCATGGGCCGCCGCGGCTTCGGCCAGCGGGAAGGTGCTGTCGTGAATGACCCGCAGCTTGCCCGCGCTCACCATCGGCCAGACCTGCCCAAGCAGCTGCCGCGCGATCTCGGCCTTCGCCGCATCCGATTGCGGGCGCAGCGTCGAGCCGGTGATCGTCAGCCGCCGCAGCATCACCTGCGCGAAGTTGATCTCGGCCTTGGGGCTTTCGAGAAACGCGATGAAGACCATCCGCGCGTCATCGGCCATCGCCTTGATATTGCGCGCGATATAAGACCCGCCGACCATGTCGAGCACAAGGTTCGCGCCCCCCTCGGCACGCAGCACATCGACGAAATCGCCCGTCTTGTAGTTGATCGCGGTCGCGCCCAACTCCTCGCAGGCCGCGCATTTCTCCGGGCTGCCAGCGGTGGTGAAGACCCGCGCCCCCAGAGCCTTAGCGATCTGGATCGCGGTGGTGCCGATGCCGCTCGATCCGCCATGCACGAGGAACCGCTCCCCCGCCTTCAGCCCGCCGCGCATCACCACATTCGACCAGACCGTGAAGCAGGTCTCGGGCAGGCAGGCCGCCGATTTCAGGTCCACCCCGACCGGAACGGGCAAGGCATGCTCCGCCGGGCAGGTCGCGAACTCGGCGTAACCGCCGCCGGGCAGCAACGCACAAACCTGATCGCCCACAGACCAGCCCGTCACCCCCGGCCCGAGCGCCGCAACGCGTCCCGAACATTCCAGCCCCGGCAGGTCAGACGCACCTAGCGGCGCCTTGTAGGCGCCTGCGCGTTGCAGCGCATCGGGGCGGTTCACCCCGGCATAGGCCACTTCGATCAGGATCTCGCCATGCCCCGGAACGGGCACAGCACGGCGTGCCTCAGTCAGAACCTCAGGCCCGCCGGGTTCGGAAATCTCGATACAGCGCATTTCGGTCGGCATCTCGAAGGCGTCCATCAATGCGCCTCCCGGCCCGGCATATCGCCCATGCCCTTCGGCGCGCGGATACCGCTCAGAATCTTTGGCAAGAGCGGCAATTTCATCGCCGCCCCTTTCACCTTCTCGAACTGCATCACGCCTTCGATACGCCGGTCGAGGAAGGCCCAGGTGTCGGCATGTCCCTCGCTCTCGTCGCCCATCCAGTAGAGCACGGTTGCGGAATAGACCCCCGAGAGCGTCATCCGTTTCGTGTACCAGTTATAGTCGCGGCTCTGATCGCCCAGCACGTTCCAGATCCTGTCGCAGGTCTCCCAGATCAGCTTCGACCCGGTCGCGGCATTTTGCGGCAGCGCGAAGATGGCCGCGCCCCGGCGCACCAGTTCCGCATCGGACGCCTCCAGCCGAAACCGAACCGCGGCAGCGATTCGGTCACGGAACTTGAGCCCCGACAGATCCGTCTCTTCCAGCCGCTTGAGCATCGCCGCATCGCCCTCGCGGTGATAGGCCACCGCCAGATCGACCGCCCCGCGCGGACAGATTACCCGGGCCAGCCCCGGATCGAGGCCCAGATCGGCCACAGCTTCCTTGAATGCAGGCTCCGACCAGCCGTCGAAGGGCACATGCGGCTTGATCGCCGCCAAAAGCTCGGATCGGGCGCGGTCCATGTCGAGATGGTCATTTTTCATCGCGTTTCCTCCGGTTTGGGCGGTAGACAAACCGCCCTTTGGCCTCTATATGGAGCGCTCCTGCAAGCAACTGCAACTCTAACTTAGGAAGGTGGTGACACCACATGCAGGTCAGCGTTCGCGACAACAACGTCGAACAGGCGCTCCGTGCTCTGAAGAAAAAGCTTCAGCGCGAGGGTGTGTTCCGCGAAATGAAGCTCAAGCAGCATTTCGAGAAACCCTCGGTCAAAAAAGCGCGCGAGAAAGCCGAAGCCGTCCGCCGTGCCCGTAAACTGGCACGCAAGAAGGCTCAGCGCGAAGGCGCGCTCTAAGCGCACCGCTCCGCGTCTGCAAAGGCGCCTGAAAATGCTGGCGGGCTTGCCCGCACCGATGACCCCCGAGGCCTGGCCGCGGGGGTTTTTGGTTTCTCGGGGTCCGGCACGCCACGGGCCCCACGACAGGACCCCACGACACCAGATTGCGCTTGCCTTGCGCCGCCAGCCGCCTACCCTACCGGCGTTCACCGATCGCCCTGGCTGGATCCGCTCACACCCATGTCCGATTTCCGGCCCGTTCTTCACCTCTTCGGCCTGATCCTGACGGCGCTCGGGGTCTCGATGCTTGTCCCGACCGGGATCGACCTGCTCGATGGCTCGGGCAACTGGCGTGAGTTCTTCGAGGCCGCGATCGAGACGACCCTCTCCGGCACGCTCCTCGCGCTGGCCACCCAAGGCGAACGCGCGGGCGGGCTGACGACCCGGCAGGCCTACCTTCTGACCGCCGCGATCTGGCTCGGCCTGCCCTTCTTCGCGGGGCTGCCCTTCATCGACGGCGCCCCGAATGCCAGCTGGACCGACGCCTATTTCGAGGCAGCTTCCGGCATCACCACCACCGGCTATACCGTGTTTTCCGATCTCGACGACATGCCGCGCTCGGTGCTGCTTTGGCGGGGGATGCTCAACTGGTTCGGTGGACTCGGGATCGCCTTCGTCGCGATGATCTTCCTGCCCGTGCTGCGCATCGGCGGCATGCGCTATTTCCAGACCGAGGGGTTCGACACGCTGGGCAAGGTAATGCCGCGCGCGGGCGATATCGCGCGCTCACTGCTTTGGGTCTACCTCTCGCTGACCGCTGCCTGCGCGATCAGCTATGCCGCGACAGGAATGAGCGCCTTCGACGCGATCTGCTACGCGATGGCGACGATCGCCACGGGGGGGTTCGGTACGCATGACACATCCTTCGCGAGCTTCTCACCCGCCGCGCAATACGCGAGCGTGATCTTCATGCTCGGCTCCGCCCTGCCGTTCATCCGCTACGTCCAGCTCGGCCACGGCAATCTCGGCCCATTCTGGGGAGACCCGCAGGTTCGGACTTTCCTGCGCTGGTTCTCCATCGCGCTGACTGCACTTCTGGTCTGGCGCTACACCCACGATCCGCAAGGAATCGAACCGACATTCCGCTCCGCCGCCTTCAACCTGTCCTCGATCATGACCGGCACGGGGTTCGGCACAGCCAATGTCAGCAGCTGGGGCAGTTTCGCTGTGGTGCTTGTCTACTGGGTCGGGCTGATCGGCGGCTGCACCGGGTCGAGCTCGGGGGCGCTTTCGGTCTTTCGCTGGCAGGCGCTTGGCGCGGTGATCCGCACGGCGGTGCGCCGGTTGCACGCCCCCCACCGGGTGATCCTGCCGCGCCTCGGCGACAAGCTCCTCGAAGACGACGTGCTCTCCTCGCTCATTCTCTATTTCACCGGCTACATTCTCGCGCTCGGGGTGATCTCGGTCGGGATCTCGATGACGGGTGCCGATTTCGTCTCCGCGCTGTTCGCGACCTGGGGGGCGCTTGGCAATATCGGCTACGGCGTCGGGCCGCTGACCGACCGCACCGGCACGATGGTCGATTTCAACGATGCCGCGACCTGGTTAATGACGCTGGCGATGCTGCTCGGCCGGATCGGGATGCTCGCGATCCTCGTCGTTTTCCTGCCCCGGTTCTGGCGAAGCTAGACCGGAAGCGCCGTCGTCGAGAGCACGCATTTGAGCGAGAAGCTCGACTGGATTTGCGCCACGCCGGGCAGGTTCGCGAGCTTCGCCCGGTGCAGCCGCGCGAAATCCTCGGCGTCCTCGGCCACCACCTTCAACAGGTAATCCGCCGCCCCCGCCATCAGGTGACATTCGAGCACCTCGGGCACCTTGCGCACCGCCCCCTCGAACGCATCCAGCACCTCGTCGGCCTGGCTCGAAAGCTTGATCTCGACATAGACGGTCGTGGTCCGCCCCAGCTTGCGCGGGTTCAAAAGCGCCACGTAATCGCGGATATAGCCGTCTTCCTCGAGGCGCTGCACACGCCGATGACAGGCCGAGGGTGAGAGGTTCACCCGTTCGCTCAGTTCGGCATTCGAGATTCGCCCCTGTTTCTGCAACACCGTCAAAAGCCGGCGATCCGTCGCGTCCAACTTGTCGCTCATGCAATTTCCTGCCGGTTTAATGCCATTGCGCCGAAGATACGGGCGCAGCGCCCCGGCAGCAATCGCGAATTGGCAAAGCACTTGCATGTGACGGACCCGATACTGGGCGCAGGACGTTCCAATCGCATTGAGGAGGAAACGCGATGAAGATCGGATCGGTGCGCGAGATCAAGGCGCAGGAATTTCGGGTCGGGCTGACCCCGGCGGCGGCGGCCGAAGCCGTGGCGCATGGCCATGAGGTTCTCATCGAGGCCGGGGCCGGTGCGGGCGCAGGTTTTACCGACAGCGACTACGAGGCGGCGGGCGCGACGATCGTAGCCGATGCCCCAACCGTCTTCGTGCAGGCCGACATGATCGTGAAGGTGAAGGAGCCGCAGGCCTCCGAGCGCAAGATGCTGCGCGAAGGCCAGATCCTCTTCACCTATCTTCACCTTGCCGCCGACGAAGCGCAGGCGAAGGATCTGATGGCATCGGGCGCGACCTGCATCGCCTACGAGACCGTGACCGCCAAGGATGGAACCCTGCCGCTTCTGGCGCCGATGTCCGAGGTTGCGGGCCGCCTTGCGCCGCAGATGGGCGCGTGGACGCTGCAAAAGGCCAATGGCGGACGCGGCGTGCTGATGGGGGGCGTGCCCGGCGTGGCCCCTGCGAAAGTCGTGGTGATCGGCGGCGGCGTCGTGGGCACCAATGCCGCGCGCGTGGCTGCCGGGATGGGCGCTGATGTGACTGTGCTCGACAAGTCGCTGCCGCGCCTGCGCTATCTCGACGACACGTTTGGCGGGCTCTTCCGCACCGCCTATTCCTCCAAAGCCGAGACCGAGGCGCTGGTCGCCAGCGCCGATATGGTGATCGGTGCGGTGCTGATCCCCGGCGCGGCCGCGCCCAAGCTGATCACCCGCGAGATGCTCAAGACGATGAAACCGGGTGCCGCGATCGTCGACGTCGCGATCGATCAGGGCGGGTGCGCCGAAACCTCGCGCGCGACCACTCATGACGATCCTGTCTTCGAAGTCGATGGCGTGATGCATTACTGCGTGGCGAACATGCCTGGCGCTGTGGCGCGCACCTCGACCCTCGCGCTCTCGAACGCGACGCAGCCTTTCCTGATCGCGTTGGCCGACAAGGGTTGGGAACGCGCCTGCGCCGAAGACCCGCATCTCGCGGCGGGCCTCAACGTCCATGCCGGGATGATCACCCATGCGGCGGTGGCCGAAGCGCTCGGACTGCCGCTCAACGACACGCAGACGCTGCTGCACGCGGCCGAGTGAGCGCTTCTCTCGCACAAGTAAAAGGCCCGGGGAATGCCCGGGCCTTTTCGTCTCTCTCGCGCCTTATTTCTTGAGCGCGTCGCGGATCTCGAGAAGCACGTCGAGCTCGCTCGGGCCGGTCGGCACCTCAGGCGCCACATCGTCGGGCTTCTCAGCCGCCGCCTTGATCCGGTTGACCATCTTGACCAGCAGGAACACGACGAAGGCGATGATCAGGAAGTTAATCACGGCCGTGATGAAAGCCCCATAGGCAAAGACCGGCGCCCCCGCTTCGCGTGCCGCCGCCAGCGAGGCGTATTCGCCCTCGCCAAGATTGACGAACAGGTTCGAGAAATCGATCCCGCCCGTGATCACCCCGATGATCGGGTTGATCAGATCGCCCACCAGCGACGTCACGATCGCGGTGAAGGCCGCGCCGATGATGATGCCGACGGCCATGTCCATGACATTGCCCTTGGCAATGAAATCCTTGAATTCTTGAATCATTCGCTGCCCCTAATTTTGCAGTTCGCGCCATGCGATTTGCGAACCGTAACACGGGTTGCGCGCTGCGGCACCTTTTCGTTACGGGGAAAATTTGCTTGGGTGACGCAAATTCAGGAGGTCCCATGTCCGATCTATCGCAATTTCCGATCACCCGCCGATGGCCCGCCGCCGATCCCGACGTGATCCAGCTTTATTCCCTGCCGACGCCGAACGGGGTGAAGGTCTCGATCATGCTTGAGGAGACGGGCCTTCCCTATGAGCCCCATCTCGTGCGGTTCAGCGAGAACGACCAGATGACGCCGGAGTTTCTCTCGCTCAACCCCAACAACAAGATCCCGGCGATCATCGACCCGAATGGCCCTGAGGGCGCGCCTCTTCCGCTTTTCGAGAGCGGGGCGATCCTGATCTATCTTGCAGAAAAGACCGGGCAACTTTTGCCGCAGGCGCAGCGCTACGAGGTGCTGCAATGGCTGATGTTCCAGATGGGCGGGATCGGCCCGATGTTCGGTCAGCTCGGATTTTTCCATAAGTTCGCAGGCTCCGAGATCGAGGATCCGCGCCCGAAAGAGCGCTATCGCGCCGAAGTGGAACGGCTTCTGAAGGTACTCGACGGGGCGCTTGAGGGACGCGACTGGATCGCAGGCGACTACTCCATTGCCGATATCGCGATCTGCCCTTGGCTGCGCACCCTGCGCGAGATCTACATGGCGACCGAGATCACCGGGTGGGACGACCTGAAGAACGTGCCGGCCTATCTCGATCGTTTTCTGGCGCGTCCGGCCGTTCAACGCGGTCTGGATATCCCAAAGCGCGACTGAGGCTCAGCTATCGCGGCGCCGCACCTCATCGACGAGGCGACGGGCCGCACCGGCGACGGAGCGCAACAGATCTCCCTGCCTCCGCGCCGCAAGCGGCATTGCCGCCAGCCCGTCACTAAGGCGTGCGCGCGCCTCCTGCCGGGCGCTCTCGGCCAGTGTCGCGGGTTCGAAGCGCAGGGCGTCGCGCGCCTGTGCCAACAGGTCGCGATCCTCTTCGAGCCAGCCGAAATGCTCGGGTATCTGCAACATCGTGCGCAGCTTGCGCTGCGCGGTGTGGATCCGCTCACTGGCCGCGTCGCGCCGGTCCGCATGAAAACCAAGCTCCAGCGGCAAGGTCTCGGCCAGACTATCGCGTTCCTCCCTCAGCCCATCGGCCGCGCCCATCAGCGCCTGCGCCGTTTCGGCATCGACTTCGCCTGCGTCATCCTCGCAGCCCGCGATCATCTCGTCGAGCTGGCCCAGACGATGCCGCGCGATGATTTCGGCGGCCTCCGCGTGGGCAAGATCAGCGGACGCCCTGCGAAGATCGTCCAGTGTCCGTTCCATCGGCAGAAGGCCGGACGGCGCACATAGCGCGATATCAATCGGGCGGGGGCCCGGATCGACCCCCTCAAATTGGTGGAGCATGGCAGCATCCCTCCTATGGCAGCCCGGACAGGCTGGCACAGGGGAATGAACGAAGAGTGAACAAATATGCCCACCTTTCGCACAACGCCAGAAATAGAAGTGATATCAGTCGTTTGTGCGGATCGTTTTCGCAAGCGTCGGGAACATCTCGGCATTGGCCGCGATCACCGACCCCGATTCGAGAACCGATCGACCCTCGCGCACGGCCTCGACGAAGCCACCGGCTTCCTTCACCAGAATCAGGCCCGCAGCGATATCCCAGGCATTCAGCCCACGCTCCCAATAGCCCTCGTAGCGGCCAGCGGCCACATAAGCCAGATCGAGCGCCGCCGAGCCCCAGCGCCGCACGCCCGCACATTGCGGCATCAGCTTGGCAAGGTCCTGGAGCGTCGCGGGAAGGGTCGATTTGCCACCGAAAGGCACACCGGTCGCGAAGATCGACTCGATCATCCGGTTGCGGCCCGAGACGCGCAGGCGGGTCTCGTTCATGTAAGCGCCCAAGCCCTTCTCGGCGTAATACATCTCGTCTTTCGCCGCATCGAAGATCACGCCGGCGATAACCTCGCCCTTGTGCTCGAGCGCGATCGAGATCGCCCAATGCGGCAGACCGTGCAGGAAGTTTGTGGTGCCGTCGAGCGGGTCGACGATCCAGCGGCGCGTCGGATCTTCACCGTCTTCCTCGCCGGTTTCCTCACCGATCCAGCCATAGGAGGGACGCGCCGTGCGCAGCTCTTCCTTGATGATCCGCTCGGCCTCGCGATCGGCTTTCGACACGAAGTCGCCCGGCCCCTTGGACGAGACCTGAAGGTTCTCGACCTCGCGGAAATCCTTGACCAGCGAGCGGCCTGCCTTGCGGGCGGCCTTGATCATCAGGTTGAGGTTTGCGCTGCCTTGCATCTGGGGGCTCCTTCGCGTTTCAAGCGGCTGCCTTACAGGGGTTGGAGGGAAAATCCAAGGCCTTTGGCGCAGGGTGACGCCCGCGGAGGGGCTCTGCCCAGCTCCCCGCGGGAGCCCCCGCCATATTTCGGCCAATTCGAGAGCTCAGGCGCGTTGCAGCTTCACCGGCTCGGTGCGCGCGAGGCGCAGGAAATGCGCCATGAAGGGCTGGATGGCGTCCTCGGTGCGGGTCGCCGCATAGAGCCGCTTGGTCAGACCATGTTCGGTGACGGGACGTGTGATGTAATCGGGCTGATATTTCACCTCGCGCAGCACCCAGTCGGGCAGCACCGCCACACCGCGATTCGAGGCGACCAGCATCAGGATCACCGCCGTCAGTTCCACCTGCCGCACAGCTTTCGGCTCGACCCGCGCGGGCGTGAGCAACTGGGTGAAAATGTCCGAGCGGCCCCGGTCGATCGGATAGGTGATCAGCGTCTGATCGGCGAAATCCTCGGCCTCGATAAAGGGTTTCGCGGCCAGCGGAGAATTGGCGGCGGCGATGAAGGTCGGCGCATAATCGAAGAGCGGGTTGAAGGTGACGCCCTCGATCTCTTCGGGATCCGAGGAAATCACCAGATCCACCTCTTCGCGCGCAAGCGCGGGCAGCGCCTTGAAGGCCAGTCCGGGGCGGATATCCACGTCGATATCGGGCCAGGCATGGCGGAAACGCTCCAGCACCGGGAAGAGCCAGTCGAAACAGGCATGGCACTCGATCGCGATATGCAGCCGCCCGGCGCGCCCGGACCGCAGCGCCTCGAACTCGGCCTCGGTCGCGGCGATCTCGGGCAGGATACGCTCGGCCAGCCGCAACAGCTTCATCCCCGCCGCCGACAGCTTCAGGGGCTTCGAGCGGCGCACGAACAGCTCCACCCCCGCCTGATCTTCCAGCCCCTTGATTTGATGCGACAGCGCCGATTGTGTTATGTGCAGAACATCCGCCGCCTTCGCGAGCCCGCCCGCATCGTGAATCGCCTTGATCGTGCGCAGGTGCCGGAACTCGAGATGCATCTTGTAGTTACGCTCATAACCATTTTGAGGATTATGAGTTTGTCTCACAAAGCCCGATCTGGCACAAGAGAGCTAACGAAAGGACATACTCCCATGACGACGCCCAAGGTCAGCTTCGAATTCTTCCCGCCCCAGACGCTCGATGCGTCCTTCCGGCTGTGGGAAACCGCGCAGGTTCTGGCGCCGCTCCAGCCGGAATTCGTCTCGGTGACCTATGGAGCGGGCGGCACGACGCGCAAGCTGACCCATGAAGCGGTCGGCACAATCCACAAGAATTACGGGCTAAACGTGGCCGCGCACCTGACCTGCGTGGAGGCGACCCGCGCCGAGACGATGGAGATCGTGAACTCCTATGCCGAGGTGGGCGTGACCGAGATCGTGGCGCTGCGGGGCGATCCGCCGAAAGGCGCCAAGGGCTTCGTTCCGCATCCCGAAGGCTTTGCGTCGTCGGTCGAGCTGATCGAGGCGCTGGCCGAAGATGGCCGCTTCACGATCCGCGCAGGCGCCTACCCCGAGCCCCACCCCGAAGCCGCCGATCCTCTTGCCGATGTACGCTGGCTCAAGCGCAAGGTCGAGGCGGGCGCGACCTCGGCGATCACCCAGTTCTTCTTCGAGGCCGAGACCTTCTTCCGCTTCCGCGACGCCTGCGAGCGCGAAGGCATCAACGCCAAGATCATCCCCGGCATCCTGCCGATCCAGTCCTGGAAGGGCGCGAAGAACTTCGCCCAACGCTGCGGCACCTCCATCCCCGCATGGGTCGAGGAAGCCTTCGAGGCCGCGATCCGCGACGGGCGCGAGCAGCTGCTGGCGACCGCGCTGTGCACCGAGCTGTGCGACAAGCTGATCGAGGGCGGCGTGGAAGACCTGCATTTCTACACGCTCAACCGCCCCGGCCTGACCCGCGACGTCTGCCACGCGCTGGGTGTGACGCCCGAAGCGGTGCTGGAAAACGTCGCCTGAAAGGGTGGTGGATCGGAGTGACTGAAGGGGCCCGGCTGGGCCCTTTTTCTTTGGTTGGGAGCCGATCTTCAAATTCAGTTCTCAGTTCAGCCTGTGGCGTGAGGGATTTAGCTTCCGCTCAAATGGCAAATATCTCTACGCGAACAATCAAACGAGGCAATCTGGCTCATTGATAGCGCAGCGACGTCTTCATTTGACAGCAGATCGGCTTGACGACGCTCCCGTAAAAAAAGTTATAGATAAAACAAGTGCTTTAACGTCAGGATCGTCATGAAAAAGTGGTTTTTTAGAGTGCTGATCTTCTTGATCGTCGCATATGCAGTCTCGCTTACTCACACTTTCTATCGAAAAGGCTACTTCAGCCTGCCAGACCTACCCGACGGAGCATACACGCTGTCTTTCAAGAATGGTCTGCGTGCGATCATTCTAGACGCCGATATTTCCAACGAGACTGAATACATGCCGCCAAAATTTTTTCGAAATTTGGCAATACAAAATCGAGATCGTAGGTATCTGAGTGTTCCGCTCGACGTTGAGCCTTGGTTCAAAGATGCTTGGTCTTGGTGCAAGAAGCCAACGGCATTAGAAAGAGGTGAACTTGAAAGAGCTCCAGAGGAGTTCAAGCGCCAGGTCGCGAACGCCCGGTTCGAAGCTGTCTGTCGCATTGATGTCGATGGGAAAGAGATCGTCCGTGGACTGATTTTCTCTGTGCCTCGGCTTTGACGTTGCTTCTTAGACCCGACGCAATCCATTTTAAGCCCGACCTCCCCCCTTCCCTTTCCGCGCCGCCGCGATAGCTTAAGGCCCGACACGGAAAGGACCCCATATGCCCGATCAATACTTCGCCGAAGGCCCGGAAGATTTCCTCCCGCTCGAGGAGGTGCTTTCGATGTCGGGGCTCGACTACATCCGCAAGATGGTGTCGGGTGAGGTCCCCTCCCCGACCGTTCAGAAGCTGATGGCCTACCGCATCACCGAAGCCGAGGAAGGTCGCGTCACCTGTCGCGGCACGCCCGGCCATCCGCAGACCAACGGCTATGGCGGCATTCACGGCGGCTGGTATGCGATGATGCTCGACACGGTGATGACCTGCGCGGTGATCACCGGGCTCAAGAAGGGACAGACCCAGACCACGCTCGAATTCAAGGTCAACCTGATCCGCGCGATCAAGCCCGGGACCGAGGTGATCGGCCTTGGCCAGCTCGACCATATCGGGCGCTCAACCGGCGTCGCGCGGGGCGAGATCCGGGGCGCCGAGGACGGACGCCTCTACGCCACCGGCACCGCCACCTGCTTCATCATGACGCCCGAGCTCTGATCCCTCCGCCGCCGGGGCCTGGGGCGGAACCCGGCGGATCTCGGGGCGCAGGATGCGCGGGCGAAACAGCGCGTGCGAGCGCTCGGGCAACGTGACGCTCTCATGCAGCCCCTCGCTCGGATCGCGCCCCACGACGCGCGGGGCGCGCAGCCAGAAGAACTTGGCCCAGCCGCCCCATGTGCCGACCGAGGGCGCCGTGGCGTCGCGCGCGAATTCCTGTGCCCATCCCGGCGGCAGAACGAGCCCCAGCCCCTCGGCCCTCTCCAGCATCCAGACCAGAGGGATATTCGCCAGGGGCCGCGCATCGCCGAAATGGCCAAGCTGCCCGCCGATATCGCCATGCGCGCCGCGAAACCAGCGCTGCTCGATCCGGGCCGCCCCCGTGCCTGCGCTGTCCCAGATCAGCGGCTCGAGCACCGAGCGCGTCTCGTCGAGCGCCAGCGCCTGATACCCGTGATGCACGCTTTGCCCGAGGTGATGATCGTGAAAGCGCACCTGTGCCGCGCGCACCAGCCAGAAGAAGGGCAGACGTATCCCCAGCGCCTGTACCGTGTCGAAGGCGCCTACCATTTCGACCGGCACGCTCTCGTGACACAGGCTGCGCCGGAACCCCGCCATGATCGGGGCGGGCGCCTCGGTCTCGTAATGGCGCCAGGCCAACCGCGTGTTGCGCTCGATCGCATGCTCGGGCCGCAACAGCCCCACACGTTCGATCATGCCCGCCAGCGAGCGTGCCGCGAAGGCGCCGCGCGAATAGCCGATCAGGAAGATCCGGTCGCCGGGGCGATAGCGCATCGCAAGCCAGCCATAGGCACGCTCGATCTGCTTGTTTACCCCGAAGCCGAACCAGACATCCGAGACGTCATGCCATTCGCGCCATTGCAGACCGCGCCCGTAATAGACCGATACTTTCGGGGCGGCGCGGCGCAGGAACCGATAGATCATCCCGATCGAGGTCAGCCGGTCCGGGCGCAGCGACCCCATCGTACCGTCGAGCAGGAGAACGTGATCGAGCGGCCCGCGCCCATGCGCCACCTGCCGCGCCTCGGCCCGCTCGGGACTGCGGCGACGGAAGGCCGAGATCAGACGCTCGAACAGCCCGCGCATCGATCGATCCCTTCGGATAAGCAGAACTTATGGATCTGAGTGTAGGATAAGTTTCACTTATTTGCATCCACGCCCCGCGCAGCTTGGTTACAGCGCGCGGGGGGATGGTTCAGAATGCGAGGCTGAGCGCCGTCACCACCTCAAGCTGGCCGAAGCCGTTGAAGCGGGTGTTGGTCGCGCTCGAATAGGCGCCCATGCCGCGGAAGACGAGGAAATCACCCTCTTGCAGGTCCATCGGCAGGCCCAGCTCCCCCGGCAGCCGATCGACCGAGTCGCAGGTCGGCCCGAAAACGACGCGCGGCCGCGCGGCCTCCGAGCGAATCTCGCCCTCGGGCGAAATCGCCGCGACGCGGTCGATATTGCCGATGAGCGGTAGCTCGGCGAGACCGCCATAGACGCCGTCATTGAGGAACACATGCACGCCGTCGCGCAGCGCCTTGATCCGGGTGACATGCACGAAGGCATCGCCCACAAGGCCACGGCCCGGCTCGCAGACCAGCGCGGGACGCGCCGCACCGAAGGCCTCGCCGGTCACGCGCTCGATCAGAGCGAAGATCTCCTCGAGCACGGGCGCCGGCCCCTGCACGCGATGGTTCGGGAAACCGCCCCCCACGTTGAGCCGCGCGATCTCGACCCCCGCGTTGCGCGCGATCTCGGCGGCGGCACGGATATAGGCATCCCAGGCCATCGGATCGGTGCATTGCGTGCCCGGGTGGAAGGTCAGCGAAGGGATGAACCCCGCCGCCTGCGCACGCGAGAGCAGCACCGACGCAAGCTCGGACGTCGCGCCGAACTTCGCCCCGAAATTGTAGGCAGCACCCGAAACCGGCAGCTTGAAGCGCACCGAGATCTCGCAACCTTCGGCGGGCACCATCTCGATCAGCTTGTCGAGTTCCGAGACCGAGTCGACCGACCAGGTCTTCACACCCTGCGCCACCGCGAAGGCGATCTCGTCGCGCCCGCGCACCGGGTTATGGTAATGCAGCGCCGCCGCAGGCGCGATCTTGCGGATCATCGCGATCTCGGCGGGCGAAGCCACGTCGAAGCCACGGATACCCGCGGCGACGAGGTTCTCGATCACCATCTCGTCGGGGTTCGACTTGACCGCATAGGTCACGAGACCCGGAAAGCCGCGCAGGAAGCGGCGCGCCGTGGCTTGCAGCACGGTCGGCGCGAAGACCAGCACCGGATGATCCGGCTGCTTGGTACGGATGACTTCAACGGGGTTCGCCCAGATCGTTTTCGACAGTCCCACAGGCTTTCTCCTTCGCCGATGAGTGCAGCCACCTCTTGCCCCTTTCGCGGGTTGGGAGAGCGCTTACGCGTTTCAACCAGACCGCAGGCAAGGTACGTATGAGCCGCCCTTTTCCTGTCTTTCGATGCTCCGCGATATGGGGCACATTTTCACCAGACGAAAGTACAAAAATGATGCGAAATATCGTTATAATGACGAAATTGCCGGTCAAATTGCAAGGTGGAGCATGGACGAACTTGATCAGAAGATCCTCGGGCTTCTCTCGGGCGATGCAAGGATGTCGCTGGCGACCATGGCGCGACGGCTCCGGATCGCGCGCTCGACCGTTCAGGCGCGGCTCGAACGGCTGGAAACCGGCGGTGTGATCGCGGGATACACGGTGAAGCTTGGAGAGGCCGCCAAGGCCGGGCGGCTTCGGGCGACAGCCCTGCTCGAGATCGACCTGCGCGTTCAGCCTGCGATCTTGCAGAAACTGCGCAGCCTGCCCGAGATCGAGCGCATCATCACCACCTCGGGCCGTGTCGATCTGCTGCTCCAGATCGCGGCGAATTCGACGCAGCAGCTCGATGCCGTGCTCGACGTGATCGGCGAGATCCCCGGCGTGCAGAACTCGGAAAGCTTCATCCACCTCACCACGAAGCTCGACCGCGCGGTCTGAGCCAAAACACGCGGGAAGGGGAGCGCGTCAGCACGGGGGGACAGCGCCCCCGTACCTCGTTCAGCTCTCGAGACCGACGAGGGCCTGGGCGAATTCCTCGGGGTCGAATGGCGCGAGATCGTCGATCTGCTCGCCCACGCCGATCGCATGGATGGGCAGGCCGAACTTGTCGGCCAGCGCCACCAGAACGCCGCCCTTCGCAGTGCCGTCGAGCTTGGTCATCACCAGCCCCGAGACATCCGAGATCTTGCGGAAGACCTCGACCTGGCTCAGCGCGTTCTGACCCGTCGTGGCATCCAGAACCAGCAGCGTGTTATGCGGCGCGCTCTCGTCGACCTTGCGGATCACGCGGACGATCTTGGCGAGTTCCTCCATCAGATCGGCGCGGTTCTGCAACCGGCCCGCGGTGTCGATCATCAGCAGATCCGCGCCCTCGGCCTCGGCCTTCTTCATCGCATCGAAGGCGAGCGAGGCGGGGTCGGAGCCCTCGGGCGCGGTCAGCACCGGCACGCCCGCGCGATTGCCCCAGACCTGAAGCTGTTCGACGGCGGCCGCGCGGAAGGTGTCGCCGGCGGCGATCACCACCTTCTTGCCGGCGGCACGGAATTGCGAGGCGAGCTTGCCGATCGTGGTGGTCTTGCCCGAGCCGTTCACGCCCACGACCAGCACCACCTGCGGTTTTTTCGGATAGAGCGGCAGCGGTTTGGCGACCGGCTCCATGATCCGCGCGATTTCCTGCGCCAGCAGGACCTTGATCTCGGTGACCGAGAGCTTGCGCCCCATCCGGCCTTCGGCAAGGTTCGCCGAGACCCGCAGCGCCGTATCGACCCCCATATCGGAAGCGATCAGCAGCTCTTCGAGGCTCTCCAACATCTCGTCATCGAGCACCCGGCGCGGCTCGGAGGGTTTCGCCTCGCCACCGAAGATGCGCCCGAAGAGCCCCGGTTTCTTCGGGCCGGGATCGGGGCGTTCGGGGGCCGGCTCGATATCGAGCGGCGCCTTGGCGATCTGCGCGTTTTCCTCCTCGACCGGCTCGGTCACCGGCGCGGGGACATAGCCCGGCGCGGGTGGCGTCGGATCGGGGAGGTTGATCGTCTCGGGAGCCGCGGGCGGCGCAGCTTCGGCTGGAGGAGCTTCCGGCGTCTCCACCTCATCCTCGGGCGCGGCATTTTCCGCCACGATATCCTCGAGCCCCTGCTCGAGCTTCGAGGAGGAGCGCGTCAGGCGGGATTTGAGCTTCTTGAAAAACGACATGGGACAAGCCTTTCCTTCCGCTTTCACCTAGTTCATCGCAGCCAAGGATGGAAGGCTTATCCCGCCGCCATCGACGCGCCCGCACCCCATCCGATCAGCGCCTGACCGCCCCAATAGAGCACCCAGAGCGCGCGCGAGGCGAACAGCTTGGCGCGCGCATCGCGCAGCACGAAGAGCTCGAGCGCCAGGATCATATCGGAGGCGACGAAGGCGGCGCTGCCCGCGATCACCGGCCAGAGCCCGCCCGGCAGGCCCATGGCGGCGGCAGCCATCGCGACGATGATCCAGATATAGCCGCGCACCGGCCAGCACAGGCCGCCCGTGCGCGGCAGCAGCCAGAACTCGGTTGAAAGACCGAGCGCGATCAACGCGATCGTCCAGCCCGAGGGCATCGCGCCCAGGTCGAGAAACGCCCAGAGATAGGCGAGATGGCCCGCGGCAAAGGCCGCCATACCGACGAGAAAGGCGCGCTGGCCGTCGCGAGAAAGTGCGAAATCGCCCACCGCTCCGAGTGCAAGCCCCGCGAGGATCGGCAGCGGCGCCCCGGCAAGCCCCGCCATCGGCACCAGCGCCACGACGGCCGCCGTCTTGCTCACGCTCTTGGCACGGCTTTGCGGGCCTCCGGCATGGCGCAAGAGGTAGATCAGTGCGAAAATGGCGGCGAGCGAGAGACAGATCAGAGGTGCAGGCATCATCCCCGCAACAGGCGCAGATTTTTCCACAGCCAGCAAGCCCCGCCACAAAAAGGTCGAAATCGCGAAGACAATACGAGGAAAGTTGCGAGACTGTCATGGCTATCGAACCGGACCTGAAGCAGACGCCGGAACACGAACAAGGTGCAAAGCGCTCCCGCCTGCCGGGGTCGCTTGCGACGCTGTTCGGACTGCGCCGCGAAATCCCCGAAGTCGACACCTTCGCGATCGTGACCTTCCTGCCGGTGCCGCTGCTGATCCTCGCGGGCATCTTCGGCGGAATCGCTGCCTGGGCGTCACTGATCTGGATCGGTTTGTGCCTCTTCATGCTCGACGAGATCATCGCCCGCCCCAGCCCCGACGCGCCCGAGGGCTCGGAATTTCCGGCCGCCGATGCGCTCTCGGTGGCGCTTGGCGGGGTGCATTTCCTGCTCCTCTTTCTCGGCGTCGCGGCCCTCTCGGGCTTCACGCGGCTCGAAGGATCAAGCTGGATCGCGGTGCTGCTCGCCTTCGGGCTCTTCTTCGGCCAGGTGTCGAATTCCAACGCGCATGAGTTGATCCACCGCTCCGACCGGCGGCTCTTCCTGCTCGGCAAGTGGATCTACATCTCGCTGCTCTACGGCCATCACAGCTCGGCGCATCGGCTGGTCCATCACCGGTTCGTCGCCACCCCCGACGATCCGAATTCCGCCCAGCTCGGCGAGGGGTACTGGGCCTTCCTGCCGCGCGCCTGGATCGGCAGCTTCGTCGCCGGATACGAGATGGAACGCGGCCGCGCCGCCCGTCTGCCCGAGCCCGACCCGAGCGCACCGCTGGGCCAGCGGGTGCGGGCACTGCTCGCCCGGATCGGCCCCTATCCTTCCTATGTGCTGGGCGGGCTGTGGTTCGTGATGCTCTTCGGCATTCTCTTCGGGGCCCGCGGCGCGCTCGCCTATCTGGCCCTTTGCGCCTATGCCCAGCTGCAGATCCTGCTTGCGGACTATGTCCAGCATTACGGGCTTGCCCGCGCACGGCGCGGGGATGGCAGCTACGAGCCCGTCGACACGCGCCATAGCTGGGACGCCCCCCATCCGGTGACCTCGCTGTGGATGCTCAACGCCCCGCGCCATTCCGATCACCATGCCCATCCGGGCCGGGAATACCCGGCGCTGCGGCTCGGCCAGCTCGATGCCCGGCAACGTCCGATCCTGCCCCGGTCCCTGCCCGCGATGGCGTCGCTCGCGCTGATCCCGCCGCTTTGGCGCCGGGTGATGGACAAGCGCGTCAAGGCTCTCGGACAGGGCAAGAGCGCGACCCTGCGTCTCTAGGCAAGGGCGGCCCGATCTGGCAGGCTGGCGCCAACCGTCACCGAGGAGCTCCCAGCCCCATGCGTCCGATCCCAGCCCTTGCCCTCGCGCTCCTGCTGCCCGTCACGGCCCTTGCGCAAGACGATCTCGGCCCGCCGCTCACCGCAGAGGAGTTCGACGCACGCACGGTGGGGCGCACGATCACCTATTCCGCCTTCGGCAAACCCTACGGGGTCGAGCAGTACAAGCCCGGCCACAAGGTGATCTGGGCCTTCACCGAGGATGAATGCAAGGAAGGCGACTGGTATCAGAGCGGGCAATATATCTGCTTCGATTACGGCGAAGAGGTGCCGCTGCAATGCTGGACCTTCTACGACAGTGCGCAGGGACTGGTGGCGAAATTCAGGGGAGACAGCACCGGCGAGCCTCTTGTCTCGCTCAGTGAAAGCCACGAACCGCTGAGTTGCCAGGGACCCGATGTCGGGGTCTGACCGACAACCTCGGCTCTCTTCTTCTTGATGAAAATATCTCGGGGGTGAATGGCGAAGCCAGAGGGGGCAGCGCCCCCTCTTTCACCAACGTTTGTCGCCCGACGGCGACGGCGGGGCTGCGCCCTTCCCCCGCCCGCCAAATGAAAAAGGCCGCCCCGATCGGAGCGGCCTTTCCCAAATCTTTTCGCCGGGGCGATTACGCAGCAGCGGCGGCTTTCGCCTGCTCGACGATCGCGCCGAAGGCTTCGGGCTCGTGCACGGCGAGATCGGCGAGAACCTTGCGGTCCACTTCGATCCCGGCCTTGCCCAGGCCGAAGATGAACTTCGAGTAGCTCAGATCCGCATCGACGGCGCGCACGGCGGCGTTGATACGCTGGATCCAGAGGGCGCGGAAATTGCGCTTGCGGGCCTTGCGGTCGCGGGTGGCGTACTGGTTCGCCTTGTCGACAGCCTGGGTCGCGGTGCGGAAGTTGCGCGAGCGGGCGGCATAGTAGCCTTTCGCCTTCTTGAGCACTTTCTTGTGCGAGGCGTGGGTGACCTTACCGGATTTGACGCGTGCCATTGTTCAAGTCTCCCGAAATCAGCGGTTATACGGCATGTATTTCTTGACGATCTTCGCGTCCGCTTCGCTCAGCACCATGGTGCCGGCGGTTTCGCGGATGAATTTCGTCGAACGTTTGATCATGCCGTGACGTTTGCCGGCCGGACCCACCTTGACCTTGCCGGTCGCGGTGAACTTGAACCGCTTCTTGGCAGCGGATTTCGTCTTCATCTTGGGCATTTACAGCTCCTTTGCAGGGTGTGAAAGCGCGACTCGGCATGCCACATTGGCCGGCCGCGCGGGTTAGAGCGCGCCTGATAGACGGGCGCGGCAGGTTTGGCAAGGGGGAAAACCCCGTTCCGGCCTAGTAATTCAACACCCGCGCGATCGTTGCGGCGACCGCATCGGGGATCGTCCTGAGCCGGTAGCCGCCGGGCTTCGAAACCAAAGCCAGCACCACGAGCCCCAGCGCAAGCACCATCGCCACCGAGGCCACGCGCGGCGGGCGCTCATCGGAGAAGGCTGAGAAAGCTGCGGGGATCGCGAAGATCGCGATCCCAAGACCGATCGTCAGGATCAGATCGCTCTCGCTGGCGGCGAACCCCATCGCACGCTCCCACAAGCCCTATTCCCTAAAGGAAGCTTACTCGGGGTCGGTGCGGTAGATCAATCGCTCGTCACAGGGCGCCACACGCAGGATGTTCGTCGTGCCCTGCACATTGAACGGCACGCCCGCGGTCACCACGATCTGCTGCGTCTCGTCGGCAAAGCCGAAATCGCGCGCCGCGCGGGCCGCGTTGACCACCGCCTGCTTGAAGCGTTCGAGCTCGCCGCAACGGACCGCATGCACGCCCCAGTTCAGCGAGACCCGGCGCAGCGTGGCGTCGATCGGCGAGAGCGCGATGATCGGCACGCGCGGACGCTCGCGCGCGATCAGCGCGACGGTCTTGCCCGACTGGGTATAGGCGCAGATCGCCGCGATATCGGTCGTCTCGGCGATTTCGCGCGCGGCGGCCACGATCCCGTCGGCCACGGTCTGGCGCGCGGCCGAACGCGAAGCCTCGATGATCTCGCGATAGGTCGGATCCTTCTCGACCGAGACGGCGACATTGTTCATCGTCTCGACCGCTTCGACCGGGTAATTGCCGGCCGCGGATTCCGCGCTCAGCATCACCGCGTCGGCGCCCTCGTAGATCGCGGTCGCCACGTCGGAGACCTCGGCGCGCGTCGGCATCGGGCTCTCGATCATGCTCTCGAGCATCTGCGTGGCCACGATCACCGGCTTGGCGGCGGCACGGGACTTGCGGATCAGCTGCTTCTGGATCGGCGGCACCGCCTGCACCGGGAGTTCGACGCCCAGATCGCCGCGCGCCACCATCACGCCGTCGGAGACCGCGAGGATCTCGTCGAAGCTGCGCACGGCCGAGGGCTTCTCGATCTTCGAGAGCACCGCCGCACGCCCCTTGGCGAGCGTCTTGGCCTCTTCGACATCCTCGGGACGCTGCACGAAGCTCAGCGCGAGCCAGTCCACGCCGATCTGGCAGGCGAATTCCAGATCCTTGCGGTCCTTCTCCGAGAGCGCCGCCAGCGGCAGCAGCACATCGGGGACGTTGACGCCCTTGCGATCCGAGATCGTGCCGCCGACCGTCACCGTGCAATCGGCGAAATCGGGGCCGCAATCCTTGACCTGAAGACGGATCTTGCCGTCATTGACCAGAAGCTCCGACCCCTTCTCGAGGGCGGCGAAGATCTCTGGGTGCGGCAGGCGCACGCGGTGATTGGTGCCCGGTTCGTCCACCAGATCGAAGCGGAAATTGTCTCCCTCTTCGAGATCGGCGCCATGGGCGGTGAAGGTGCCCACGCGCAGCTTCGGGCCCTGAAGATCGGCGAGGATCGCGATCGGGCGGCCATATTCGGCCTCGAGCTGGCGGATGATGGCGTGACGGGCGCGATGCTCGTCATGGGTCCCGTGGCTCATATTGAGGCGGAACACGTCGGCCCCGGCCACGAACAGGGCCTTGATGCTGTCATAGTCCGAAGAAGAGGGGCCCAGCGTGGCCACGATCTTCACGTTGCGAAGGCGTCTCATGCGTCCTCGTTTTCCGTTCAAAAAGTTGTCATGTCGTGGGCCAAGTAAGCGTATGGCGCAATTTGTCGCGGGCCGCAACTGGCGCCTGCCATTCTTTGTCGTTATCCCCGCGTTATCGACAAAGCGTGAAGAGAAAATGACGCAGAAGGCAGCATATACGATTAGCGGAGAGGCGCGGCCGGCACGCTGGCTCGTGACCTGCGACCATGCGCGCAACACGGTGCCCGACTGGGTGAACGGGGGCGATCTGGGGATCTCGCCCGAGGATATGGCGCGCCATATCGCCTATGACGTGGGCGCGGTGGGGCTATCGGAGGCGCTGGCCGAGCGGCTCGATGCGCCGATGATCGCCACGGATTTCTCGCGGCTGGTGATCGACCCGAACCGGGGCGAGGATGACCCGACGCTTGTGATGAAGCTCTATGACGGCACCATCATTCCCGCGAACCGCCATGCCGACGCCGCCGAGGTGGAAAAGCGCCTCGACCGGCTCCACCGCCCCTATCACGCGGCCTATGAAAAGCTCGCCGCCCGGCGCGACGATACCGTGATCTGCGCCATCCACTCCTACACGCCTCAGCTGCGCGGCCGGCAGCCCCGCCCCTGGCAGGTCGCCATCCTGCACGCGCCCGCCGACCCGCGTCTCGCCCGTGAGATGATCGCGGCGCTGGAAGCCGAGGGCGATCTGTGCGTGGGCGACAACCAGCCCTATCTGGGCCATCTGGAGGGCGACTCGATCGACCGCCATGCGCTCGCCAAGGGCCGCCCGAACGTACTGATCGAGGTCCGCAACGACCTGATTTCGACCGAAGAAGGCCAGCGCGAATGGGCGGAACGACTCGCCCCGATCCTGATGCGGGTCCTCGCGGAAAGCGGCATCTGATTGCGAACAATGCTGCATCTCGCAGCACATTGTCGCGCAAGGAAAAACGTGAAGGCACATTCCTGCCATAATCGTTGACGCGCTCGTGAAAGCGCGTGATATCGAATCGTTAATTTTTCCTCTGGGGGTCAGGGATGTTTGCGATTCTTCTTCTTTCTTTTCTGCCGCTTGCTTTGGTCGCGGTTGCTTTCAACGACGATGATTCCGATCACGACAACAATGACGCTGTCCGCGACGAAACCGATCACGAAACCGGCGATGGCGAAGAGATCCAGGTCGACGCGTCCGATCAGGTGACGACGGGCACCAATGGCGACGACACGATCCGCGGCACCGACGGCACCGATTCCGTCTACGGGCTCGCGGGCGAAGACGACATCTATCTCGGTGATGGCGACGATATGGGAACGATCTCGCTTGAGGCCGAAGATGCCATGTGGGAGGCCACCACAGCCGGGGATTTCATCGAAGCCTACGAGAACTCGGGCTTCTTCGGTGCGGTCGGCGGCACGGGCAACGATTACATCGACGGCGGTCACGGCAATGACGCGATCACCGGCAGCCAGGGCGACGATACCCTGCGCGGCAACCTCGGGGCCGATACGCTGGTCGATTTCGAGGGCTCGAACGAGCTTTTTGGCGGCTATGGCGATGACTCGCTGATCGCCACCGATTACGATCACGCGCCGGACCTGCTCGATGGCGGGGCCAATGACGATTACCTCTATGGCAATGACGGCGACACGATGACCGGCGGCAGCGGCTCGGACTTCTTCAGCATCTGGTGGACCGGCGGCGAGGACCCCGTCTCGATCACCGATTTCGGCGATCTCGGCCCGAACCCGGCGCCGGGCTCGCTGGGCGAATTCCTCTCGATCGAGGTGGACGATCTCGCCGACGTCTCCAATTTCCAGGTCAGCCCGAGCGGTTCGGGCGCCGAGGTTTCGCTCAATGGTCAGACCGTGGCCCAGATCGAGGATGTCGATTATGCGGCCCTCAAGGCGGCGGGCGCGATCTATGCCGAAGATACCTACGGCAACGCGATGCTGCCCGCCTACGCCTGACCCGGCTCGGGGCCGAATCAAACCCGAAAAGGCCACGCCCGACGTGGCCTTTTTCATGGCAGCCCGAGAGGGCCCCACTCTCCCTTTCAGCCTTTTCGCATCAATGCCCTGCCTCTGCCGCGAATGGTTAACCGAGGCTGAACAATGGCGTCGATTCCGCGCCACAAACCGTTTGCCCTGCCCACGCCGCATGCGGAGACTCGAAGGCAGGATAGGGGTTAACGATTATGCTTGGACTTTTCATTGCCGTGACAATGGCGCTCTGCCTGCTGAGCTGGGCCGAGCAAATCCCGAATGGGGCGGGGTTGGCCAATGCCGGGGCGCGCGATGGAGGCGACAAGGCGACAAAGCCCGTCGCCACCGACACGCATCGGGGCAAATGGGCGCTGCCGCGTCTCAAACTGCGCCTGCCCAGGCTGCGACGAAAATCCGCGCCTGCACCGCACCACCAGACCACCGAGATTGCACCGGTGGCGCCGCTCGAAGAGGCGCGCGCGCTGACACCGCACGAGGCCGCGAGCGAGGCCCGTGACGCCGAGATCCTCTCGCGCATTTCGGAAATGCTCGCAGCCCCCGATCACATGCCCGGGCCGCAGCACGAAGAACCTGCCGCGCCCGCCCTCCAATCCGCGCCCGGATCCACCGCCGAACTCTCGCCTGAGACCAAGACCGCGGCACCCGCCGCGCGAAGCTTCCCGGAACTGCCGGTGGTCGAAGGCTTTGAGCCGGGAGACATCATCCTGCTTGAGCTGATCGGCCCCGCGCCGCGTCGCGAGGATATCCGTTTCCGGCCCTGCGCGAATGGCGCGCTGGTCGAGATCGAGGGCGAGCCCGCGCTGATCATCGCCAGCACCGCACCCGAGGCGCTCGACCCCGACATCTTGCAGTTCCGCGCTCACGCGGCGGCCTGAGAACCTGCCGCCCGTGTGAGAGGAAAACGCCCCGGCTGGGCTGGCCGGGGCGTTTTTCTTTTTACCGAAAGATCACAGGCGATCAGATCGCGGCCTTCAGGCTCTCTTCGAGATAGATCTCGCGCAGGCGCGCCGCCACCGGGCCGACCTTGCCATCGCCGATCGCCGCGCCGTCGACTTCGACCACCGGCATCACGAAAGCCGAGGCCGAGGTGTAGAACGCTTCATCGGCGTTCTGCGCTTCCTCGATGGTGAAAGGACGCTCTTCGATCTCCATCTGGCTTTCGGCCGCGAATTTCAGCAGCGACGCGCGGGTGATCCCGTGCAGGATGTCATGGCTCAGATGGCGCGTGATGATCTTCCCGCCCTTCACGATATAGACGTTATTCGACGAGCCTTCCGTCACGAACCCGTCCTCGACGAACCAGGCATCGTTCTTGCCCGCCTTCTCGGCCGCCATCTTCGCCATTGACGGATAGAGCAGCTGCACCGTCTTGATGTCGCGGCGATGCCAGCGCAGGTCGGGCAGCGAGATCACCTTGATCCCCACCTTCGCCTTCGGATCGTCGGCCAGGTTCTCCTTGGCCTGCGTGTAAAGCACCACCGTCGGCGGCGTGCCCTCGGGCGGATAGTGGAAATCGCGATCGCCCGCATTGCCGCGCGAGACCTGAAGGTAAACCATCCCCTCGTCGATATTGTTGCGCTTGATCAGTTCGCGGTGAATCTCGATCCACTCGTCGCGGGTCAGATCGCAGGTCATCTCCAGCTCGGACAGCGACCGGTCGAGCCGGTTCATGTGACCTTCGAATTCGAGGATCTTGCCGCCGAGAACGCTCGTCACCTCATAAACCGCATCGCCCATCACGAAGCCGCGGTCGAAGATCGAGATCTTCGCCTCCTCTTCGGGCAGGTATTCCCCGTTCAGATAGACAATCCGGCTCATCTCGATCTCCTTGAATTCTCAGCCCCAGAGCGCGGGCTCGGGCGGCGAAACCTCACTGCCGTCATAACGCAGCGGCACGTCGCGGTCTTCTGCCAGAAGAAGCGGGCCGTCAAGATCAACATAGTCCGCCCCTTGCGCCACCAGCATGGCAGGCGCCATGGCAAGGCTCGAGCCGACCATGCAGCCGACCATCACGCCGAACCCTTCCGAGTGCGCGATCGCGCGCAACCGCAGCGCCTCGGTCAACCCGCCGGTCTTGTCGAGCTTGATATTGATGACGTCATATTTGCCGCGCAGGTCCAGCAGGCCCTCGCTCGTATGGCAGCTCTCGTCGGCACAGATCGGCACCAGCCGCTCGATCCCGGCCAGCGCCTCGTCGGCGGCTGCGGGCAAGGGCTGTTCGACCAAAGCGACGCCGAGATGTTTCAGCTCGGCCTGGATGTCGAGGAAGGTCTCGATCTCCCAGCCCTCATTGGCATCCACGATGATGCGCGATTTCGGCGCACCCTCGCGCACCGCACGCAACCGGGGCAGATCCTCGGGCGTGCCGAGCTTGATCTTCAACAAAGGCCGCGCGGCCTGCTTCGCCGCTGCCGCGCGCATATTCTCGGGCGTATCGAGCGACAGCGTATAGGCCGTGGTCAGCGAACCGGGCTTCGCGATCCCGGCCAGCTCCCAGACCGGAACGCCCTTCGACTTGGCCTCCCAATCCCACAGCGCGCAGTCAAGCGCGTTGCGCGCCGCCCCCGCGGGCAGCGCCTCTTGCAACTCGGCGCGCGTGATATCGACGGGCACGCTCTCGATCTGGTCGGTGACGCTGTCGAGGCTCTCGCCATAGCGCGCGTAGGGCACGCATTCGCCCCAGCCCTTCACCCCGTCGCGTTCCACCGAAACCGTGACGACCTTCGCCTCGGTCCGCGATCCGCGCGAGATGGTGAAGACCTGCGCGAGCTTGAACGTGTCGTGCTGCACCCGGATCATCGGCGCCCCCTTCCTCTTGGCTCAAATATCCCCGCCGGAGGCATCCGACGGGGCTCGACAGTGAGACAATCAGATCGCGGCGAGCGCGTCCACCAGCTTGCCCGCGCCAAAGCGGAACGGGTCGGTCGCGGGCAGGCCCATCTCGGCCTCGACTTTCGCCAGATAGGCCCTGGCCTCGTCCTCGCCCATCTTCTGGGTGTTGACCGAGATCCCCACCACCTGACAGTCGGGGTTTGCCACTTTCGCCAGCGCCAGCGCCATGTCGCGCAGCGCCTCGAGCGAGGGCAGCTGATAGCCCGGAAGCCCGCGCATGTGGGCGCGCGTCGGCTCATGCGAGAGGATCAGCGCATCGGGTTGACCACCATGGATCAGCGCCATCGTCACGCCGGAATACGAGACGTGGAACAGGCTCCCCTGCCCCTCGATCAGATCCCAGTGATCGGCATCGTTATCGGGGGTCAGGTATTCGATCGAGCCCGCCATGAAATCCGCGATCACCGCATCGAGCGGCACGCCGTCACCAGTGATCAGGATGCCGGTCTGGCCGGTGGCGCGGAACGTGGCCTTCATGCCGCGATCGCGCATCTCGCGTTCGAGACACAGCGCGGTATACATCTTGCCGACCGAGCAATCCGTACCCACGGCGAGGCAACGCTTGCCTTTGCGCTTCTCACCATTGGCGATCGGGTATTTCACCGCGGGGATGCGTACGTCATGCAGCTGACGCCCGCAGGCCTCGGCCACCGCCACCAGATCGGGCTCGTCGCGCAGCAGGTTGTGCAGGCCCGAGGCCAGGTCGAGCCCCTCTTCGAGCGCCTCGACCAGCACCTTCTTCCAGGCCTGACTGATCACGCCGCCGCGGTTCGCAACGCCGATCACCAGCGTCTTGCAGCCCGCCGCGATCGCTTCTTTGATGTCGAGATCGGGAATGCCCATATCCGCCTGGCACCCCTCCATGCGGAATTGCCCGACGGCAAATTCGGGCCGCCAGTCCTTGATCCCCTGTGCCACTTTAGCGGCCAGCGGGTCGGGGGCATCGCCCAGAAACAGCAGATAGGGGGTGTCGATCAGCGCCATTATGAGCTCCCTGTTTTCTCGTTGAAGAAGATACTAGGGCGGGTCAGGAAAATTTCTTGGGGATTTCCGTGCGTTTTCTCGCTCTTTTCGGGAGATTCTTCACAACATATCCATAATAGCCGAAGATTTGTGCAACGCAGGCAAAAACAATGCTGCAATGCGGCTCGCGATTCTGCGCCCGCAAAATCGCCTTGCATGAGCGCGCGCAACAATATACCCAATCCGCAACCAAAAACGTAACTTCATTGCGAAAGGCCCGCGCCGATGAGCTTCCGTCTGCAACCGACCGCCCCCGCCCGTCCGAACCGCTGCCAACTCTTCGGCCCCGGCTCGAACACCAAGCTCTTCCCGAAAATGGCGGCCTCCGCGGCCGACGTGATCAACCTCGACCTCGAGGATTCGGTCGCACCGAACGACAAGGCCCAGGCCCGCCGCAACATCATTGCCGCCAGCCACGAGATCGACTGGAACACCAAATATCTCTCGGTCCGCATCAACGGGCTCGACACCCCCTACTGGTATCGCGACGTGGTCGAACTGCTCGAGGAAGGCTCCGAGCGCATCGACCAGATCATGATCCCGAAAGTCGGCTGCGCGGCCGATGTCTATGCCGTGGACGCGCTCGTGACCGCGATCGAGGCCGCCAAGGGCCGCACCAAGAAGATCTCGCTCGAGGTGATCATCGAGAGCGCCGCGGGCATCGCCCATGTCGAAGAGATCGCCGCCGCCTCGCCGCGCCTGCAGGCGATGAGCCTCGGCGCGGCCGATTTTGCAGCCTCCATGGGCATGCAGACGACCGGTATCGGCGGGACTCAGGAAAACTACTACATGCTGCGGGACGGCGCGAAATACTGGTCGGACCCCTGGCACTGGGCACAAGCCGCGATCGTCGCCGCCTGCCGCACCCATGGCATCCTGCCGGTCGACGGCCCGTTCGGCGATTTCTCCGACGATGACGGCTTCCGCGCGCAGGCGCTGCGCTCGGCCACGCTCGGCATGGTCGGCAAGTGGGCAATCCACCCAAAACAAATTGCCCTTGCAAACGAAGTCTTTACGCCTTCTGATGAGGCCGTGACCGAGGCCCGCGAGATTCTCGCCGCGATGGAAGAGGCCAAGGCACGTGGTGAAGGTGCGACCGTGTACAAGGGTCGTCTTGTCGATATCGCTTCGATCAAACAGGCCGAGGTGATTGTCAGACAGGCCGAAATGATTAAAGATTAAGCCCCGCGCGAACGAATCGCGGCAAGATTTGAGATCCCGGAGTGGTTGGGAGGGGAGGCCCGACCGCATGAGGGAAGAGGAACGCCCCGGCCCATGGCTGGGGCGTCTCCGTTCAGCCCTCTTGACGCGAACGTAAGCGGCCCGCAACTCACCCCTTCAGGGCAAGCCGGACTTCGGTGATCAGATCTTCCGGTTTCGTGTCGGACGGGTCGTTGAGATAGGCCTCGAAGGCAGGCAGATCGCGGTGCCGCTCGCCAGAGGCCGGGAACCACTCTTCCGACAGCCACCGATAGGCCTCGGGCAATTGCGCATAGGGCCCTTTCACCGTCATCACCGCGTATTTCCCCGCCGGATAACGGATCTCCTCGAGAGGCGGCACCATCGCGAACCCCTCGCTCACGATGAAACAGGCATGCGAGCGCAGCTTCTCGGGCGCGACCTCGCGTGGATTGTCATGGCCGATCATCGCCGCGCCCTCGACCTCCACCCAAGAGGGCTCCGGGATAAGCCCGGCCAACTCCTGAAAGATCGGGCCGATCGTCGGATAGGGTCCGCAATGTGGCAATCCGGCCAGACGCACCGCCGGCAGATGTTTCAGTTCGATATCAAAAGCCATCTTCGCCCCCTCATGTCAGCGCGCGCGTATCCTCAGGCACAAAGCATATCACCCCCGGCGACCTTCGCATATGCGGCATGACCCCGCCCCCCGGCCCGAGCCCCGTTGCATTTCCCCCCCGACCAAGACATACAGGCCCGAGTTTCGGATGCGGAGTGATCCATGACCTATCTTGAATTCGAAAAGCCCCTGGCGGAAATCGAAGGCAAGGCCGAAGAGCTGCGCGCGCTCGCCCGGCAGAACGAGGAGATGGATGTCGAGAAAGAGGCTGCGGCCCTCGACAAAAAGGCCGAGGGCATGTTGCGCGACCTCTACAAGGACCTCTCGCCCTGGCGCAAATGCCAGGTCGCGCGCCACCCCGACCGTCCGCATTGCAAGGATTACATCGACCAGCTCTTCACCGAGTTCACGCCGCTCGCGGGCGATCGCAACTTCGCCGACGACCACGCGGTGATGGGCGGTCTCGCACGGCTCGGCGACAAGCCGGTGATGGTGATCGGCCACGAGAAGGGCCACGACACCGCCTCGCGCATCGAGCGCAATTTCGGCATGGCCCGTCCCGAGGGCTACCGCAAGGCGATCCGCCTGATGGACATGGCCGCTCGCTTCGGCCTGCCGGTCGTGGCGCTGATCGACACCCCCGGCGCCTATCCCGGCAAAGGCGCGGAAGAGCGCGGCCAGTCCGAGGCCATCGCCCGCTCGACCGAGAAATGCCTGCAGATCGGCGTGCCGCTCGTGTCGGTGATCATCGGCGAGGGCGGCTCCGGCGGCGCCGTGGCCTTCGCCACCGGCGACCGGGTCGCGATGCTCGAACATTCCGTCTATTCGGTGATCTCGCCTGAAGGCTGCGCCTCGATCCTGTGGAAGGATGCCGAGAAGATGCGCGAAGCCGCCGAGGCGCTGCGCCTGACCGCGCAGGACCTCAAGAAGCTCGGCGTGATCGACCGCATCATCAAGGAACCGATGGGCGGCGCGCAGCGCGACAAACAGGCTGCGATCGCCTCGGTGGGCTCGGAAATCTCGCTGATGCTGGCCGAGCTCGAAGGCAAGAAGCCCGCCGAACTGATCAAGGCGCGGCGCAAGAAATTCCTCGACATGGGGTCGAAGGGCCTCTCGGCCTGATCACCACATCGTCCTGGCGGCGCGCCCCGGCCAGTCCCGGTCATAGCCCGCGCCGTCGAAATCGCCTTCGCTGATCTCGCGCAGCATGTCGCCCACCGTGGGCAACCCTCCCGAGAGATCCCCCTCACGCCAGAGCCCCGCGCGCATCACCGCGCGGGCGCATTGCGAATAGACCTCCGCAATCGCGATCTCGACCACCGTGCGCGGCTGCTTCCCCTGCTGTTCGAAACGCGCCACCAGCTCGGGATCGGCGCTGATCCGCGCCCGCCCGTTCACCCGGATCACCGTGTTCGACCCGGCAATCATGAACATCAGCGAGACCCGCGGATCCCGAAGGATATTGCGCAGGCTGTCGATCCGCTCATTGCCGCGCCAGTCGGGCAGCAACAGCGTTCCCTCGTCCTCGACGTGCACCACCGGACCGTCATCGCCGCGCGGGCTGCCATCGGTGCCCTCGGGCCCGACCGTCGAGAGCACGCAAAACCGCGAGCGTTCGATCCAGGCCCGATAGGCAGGGGTCAGGCGCGGCGTGACCTTGATCGCCGCCGCCTCCCCCGGCGTGCCGTAAATCGCCTCGAGATCCTCGATCCGGTCGAGATAGCGCATCGCCATCTCCTTCCTCTTGGCTCAAATATCCCCGCCGGAGGCTCCCGCCCGCGTCACCTTGCGGGCCCTTAGCCGATCTTGAACCCGGCCTCTGCCATCAGCGCATCCGATTGCGGCTCGACCACCGCCTCGATCGCCTTGAGCATCGCCGCGGCATTGCCGTCCGGCTCGATCGGCGGCAGGAACTCGGTCACCGCGACCCCGGACAGGATCGGCCAGCCCCGCTTCGACCAGAAGAGACCGGCATTGGTCGCGACGGGCACCACCGGCAGCCCCGTGGCCTCGGCGATCACGCCCGCCCCCTGCTTGTAGCGGCGGCGCTCTCCGGGCGGCACACGGGTGCCCTCGGGATAGATGATCAGCTGACCGAGGCCATGCGTCGCCCGCGCCTCCTCGACCGCTTCGAGCATCACCTTCATCGCCTCCGATCCTTTCGAACGGTCGATCGGGATGCAGCCCGCCTTATGCGCGAACCAGCCCATGATCGGCACGCGCAGCAGGACCTTCTTCATCACGAAGGCCCGGCGCGGCAGGTGATTGGCGAGGATCAGGATGTCGAAGAAGCTCTGATGTTTCGCGGCCACGATGCAGTCGCCCGTGGGCGGGGTGCCGCGCAGCTCGTAGCGCAGCCCCAGATAGATCCGCGCCATGTCGAGCAGATGCTGCGTCCAGACGCTCGCCGTGCGATGGACCCCCTCGCGCCCGCGCGGCAGCACCTGGAACAGCAGCCCCCAGGCGCCGATCAGCACCGTCGCCAGCGCGATATGGACATAGTAGAGCGCCGTCATCACATAGGTCACCGGCGTTGCCTTCCCGGGAAGGCGCGATTTGTCGGCCATCAGCGAATTCTCCTCAGCATCCGCAGCGCGGCGAAACGCGTTGCGGCAAAAGCCACGATCGCGGCGATCGGCGGAATGATCAATGGCCAGAACCAGCTCAGCCCCGAAAAGCCCAGGCCCGTCAGGAAGCCCCCCGCCGCATCGGCCGAAGGCAGGAGCGCGACCGCCACCATCCCCAGCACCACCCCGATCACCGCGCCGATGAGCCCGCGCGTGGTGAACCGGCGCACGAAGGCGCGCGCGATGAAGGCGTCTTTCGCGCCCACGAGCCGCAGCGTCGCGATCACCTGCCCGTTCGCCGCGAGTGCCGCCTGCGCGGCCAGCGTGATCATCCCCGCCATCGCCCCGAAGATCAGCAGAAGCGACATCAGGCCAAGCATCCTGAGCCGCTCGGCCGCGGCCACCAGCGGGCGGCGCCAGCGCGTGTGGTCGTCGAAGATCGCACCGGGCGCCTCGGCCTGGAGCCGCAGCCGCAGCCCCTCGGCATCGACGCCTTCAGCGGTTTCGGTCACCGCGATCAGCTTGGGCAGCGGCAGCGCATCGACCGGCAGGTCGGGGCCGAACCAGGGCTTTAGAAGCCCCTTCATTTCCGCGTCGTCCAGCACCCGTGAACTCTCTATCCCCGGGGTCGTCTTGAGCACCTCCTGCACGGCGGCGACCTGCGCCTCCATCTGCTCGGGTGGGGCCGAGATCCGGATCGTGGCCGAGCGCGCAAGGCTGTCGGCCCAGCGATCGGCCAACCGCCCCGTCGCCAGCGACAGCGCCAGTGCAAAGACCGCAAGGAAAGCCATCGCCGCCGCCGTGACCAGCGTCAGACGCGCGGTGAAGCCGGTCGGCGGCACGACCCGGTCGGGCCCGGTCGTCTCGGCACTCAGGATCGCGAAGGTCGTGCGCATCACAGATCCGCCCCCGCCGCTTGCAGATGGCGGTTCGCGATGCGCAGCACACGCGCGGAGACCTGCGCCTTGGTCTGGCGGATCAGGTTCAGGTCATGGGTCGCGATCACCACCGTCTTGCCCATCCGGTTCAGCTCCACCAGCAGCGACAGCAGCCGCAGCGACATCTCCCAGTCGAGATTGCCCGTCGGCTCGTCGGCGAGAATCACGTCAGGCGACATGATCACCGCCCGGGCCAGCGCCGCGCGTTGTCGCTCGCCGCCCGAAAGCTGCGGCGGGCGCGCATTCGCCTGATGCTTGAGCCCGACCCAGCTGAGCAATTCGCGCAGCTGATCCATGTCGGGCGCGCGGTTCGACACCGTCAGTGGCAGCGCCACGTTTTCCTCGACCGACAGGTGATCGAGGAACTGGCAATCCTGATGAACGACCCCGATACGCTGACGCAGGCCCGCGATCTCGTCGCGGCTCATCGCGCGCACGTCCTTGCCAAAGAGCGACAGATGCCCCGCCGAGGGCAGCAATTCCGCATAGCACAGCTTGAGAAAAGTCGTCTTGCCTGCGCCCGAAGGGCCAGTCAGGAAATGGAACGACCCGGGTGCGAGATGCAGATTCATGTCGCTCAAGAGCTCTGCCCCGCTATAGCTCATAGCCACATTTTGCAGCTCGATCACTGCCAGCCCCTTTATTTGGTGCGTTTCAAGCGAGTTTTCCGCCCGTTTTTCTTGGACATTCGCCCAGCGCTTGCTACAACATAAGACAACTGTTGGCCAGAACAGCAAACGACCAACAAGGGCAGGGGTGGGACAGAATGCGGTTGGTTTGCCCCAATTGCGGAGCGCAATACGAAGTCGATGACGCGGTCATTCCCGAAGGTGGGCGCGATGTGCAATGCTCGAATTGCGGCCACGGCTGGTTTCAGCCGAGCAAATCGATGCTGGAGGCCGATGCCGATCCGGTAAGCCCCGATCCGATTCCCGACGAATGGGACGTCGAACCCGCGCCTTTCGCCGCAGCGCCCGCCCCGGAATCCGAGCCCGAAGTCACGCCCGAACCGGAACCAATCGCAACGGCGCCTGAGCCTGAGCCTGAGCCTGAGCCTGAGCCTGAAGAGGATGAGGCTGCCTCCGCCATCTCGGCAATGATGGGCACTCAGCCCGCGCCGGTGCTCGAGGTGCCGCCGGAACCCGAGGACAGTTACGAAGACGACGCATTCACCCCGGCTCCGCAGCCCGGCGTCACCCCGCGCAAGGCGCTCGACGACGGCTTGCTGTCGATCCTGCGCGAAGAGGCCGAGCGCGAAGCGGCCCATCGCCGCGCCGAGGGCGTGAGCGAGCTCGAGACCCAGGAAGAGATGAACCTCGAAGAGGGCGAAAGCTCTGCCGATGCCGAGCAGGCCGCCGCAGCCGCCGCAGCCCAGCTCGCACAGGCCCGCAAGTCGCGCTTCGATTTCAGCGACCTGAGCGAGGAAACCGAGGAGGACCGCGTCGCCGACCTCCTTGCCGAGGAAGAGGACGACCTCCGCGCCGCGCGTGGTCGCGAGCGCCTGCCCGATATCGACGAGATCAACTCGACCCTGACCGCCACCTCCGATCGCGAGGGCGACAGCGTGGCCGAGTTCTCGCCCGAGATGGCCAAGCGCCGTCGAAGCGGGTTCAGCGCGGGTTTTCTCTTCGTGATGGCGATCGCGCTGCTTCTCGCCGCGCTCTACATCTTCGCGCCGACGATCGTGTCGCGCGTCCCCGCGCTCAAGATCCCGCTTCAGGCCTATGTCGTGAACGTGGACGAGGGGCGGATCTGGCTCGACCAGCAGCTGCGCGGGGCGATCCTTCGGCTCCAGCCCGATAACGGCAGCGAGGCCCCGATAACCGAATAAGCGTGCCGCGGGCTGTCCCGGGGCGCGCCGACCTCGTGTCGGGCCGCGCATAAGTTCCGCTTATCTGCCTCTCAAATGCATAAGCGCAGCTTATCGCGCGCCTCCGCGAGACAGGCCCTCAGCCCGCATTCCCGAACTGGTCGAGCAGCCGCTTGAGATAATCGAGCTCTTCCTCGGGGCGCAGCCGGTCGGCGGAGCGGCGACGGATCTCGTCGAGGAGATCCTGCGCGCGGCGATAGACATCCTCGCCCTGCAACATGTCGCGATCGGTGCCGACACGGCTGCCGTCGCCCTGCGAACGGCCCAGCGGATCGCGCGGCATCTCGCGTCCGCCCATCTGGCCTTGCTGGCCCGACTGCTGTTGGCCGGTGTCTCCGGGGGTGCCCTGCTGGCGCGCCTGATCCTGACGCATCGCCTGACCGAGCGCGCGCATGCCCTCGCGCAGCGCCTCGATCGCATCGGCCTGCCGGTCGATCGCTCGGGAATTGTCGCCCTCGCGCAGGGCTTCCTCGGCCTGATCCATCGCGCGGCCCGCCTCGTCGAAGCGCTTTTCGGCCTGCTGGCCCGCCTCGTTGCCGAAGCCCGGCAACAGACCGCGCTGACGGTCGAGCTCGCGGCGCAGCGCGCGCTGGCGATCGGCGAGGCTCTGGCCGTCCACACCGCCCTGCCCGCCTTCGAGACCGGGCTGGTCGCCTTGTCCCTGACCGTCACGCTGGGCCTGGCCATCCTGCCCCTCGCCCTGCCCTTGCTGGTCGCCCGGCTGCTGGCCCTGACCCTGCTGGCCCTGCCCCTGCTGCTGGCCTTCGCCCTGCGGCATGCCCTGACCTTGCTGCGGGCTCTGGCCCTGCTGACCTTGCTGGCCCTGCTGTTCGGCCTGACGCTGGCGTTCCTCGGGCGTCATGAACTGGTCCTGCAAATTGCGGAACGCATCGTCGGAGAGCTCCTGCTGCTTGCGCAGCGTGTCCTGCATGTCGCGCATCGCCTGACCGCCGGGCATGTCGCCCTGACCGCCCTGCCCCTGCTGGACCTTGAGGTTCTCCATCATCCGGGCGAGCTGATCCAAGAGCTCCTGCGCCTCGGCCATCCGGCCCTCCTCCATCAGCTTCTGGATCTGGTCCATCATCTGCTGGATCTGGTCGCCGGTGATCTGCTGGCTGGGCTGGTTCTGCTGGCCGAATTCGGGGCCTTGATCCTGCTCCTGCGCACGCTCGGCGAGCATGCGGATGTAGTTGTCGGTGGCCTCTTTCAGCTCCTGCATGAGCTTTTCGATCTCGTCTTGCGAGGCGCCGTTGCGGATCGCCTCCGAGAGCTTCTGCTGCGCCTGCTGCATCGCGGCCAGCGCATCGGCCAGACCGCCATCCTCGACCAGTTCGGCGATTTTCCACAGGGCTTCGGCTATCTCGTCGCGCGCCTCGGGGCTGAGGTCGGGGTCGTCGAGCCGGCCGATCACGAGGCGGATCATCATGTAGACCTCCTCGCGCTTGATGAAGCCCTCGTGCCGGTTCGAGATCGCCCGCAAAAGCTGATCCGAGACGGCGCGGTTGTCGCGCGACCAAAGGAGATCGCGGCGCACCTCGATCAGGGCGGCGGCGAGCGGGTCGAAGAAGCGCTTGCCGGGCAGGATGATCTCCTGAACGCCGGAGCTGCCGGTCTGGCCGCGGCCGTCCTCGACCTCGAGCGTCAGTTTCACCGGCAGGTTCGCCCAAGGATGCTTGGCCGCGTCTTCGACCAGCGTCTCGGTGAACTCGGCGCGCGAGCCCGAGATCGGCAGCGGCAGATCATAGATGAGATCGTCGCGCGGCTCGGGGTCGATCCTGAGCCCGTAGCGGCGGTCCACCTTGGCCAGATCGAGCGAGATCAGCGCCCGTCCCGAGGTCACGGCGTAATCGTCCTGCGCGGTGAACGGCAGGCTCAGCTTGCCATCGGCGCGGCGCTCGGGCGTGCCCGCGAGGCTGATCGAGGGCGCGGTGTCGGGGCGTACGGCGACGTGGAAGGTGCGCCCGGCCGGCCCCTTCATCGCGATCACCCCGTTGCGCACGGCCTCGAACTCACGGGTTTCGATCCCGGAGGTTTTCTGCGCCGCGCCCTGTTCGGGCAGGGCCGCGGGGTTCGAGACGCTCTCGGAAAAACCGATCGCGCCCGCAGAGCCATAAAGCCGGATCGAGAAGCGGGTGCCTTCGGGCACGATCAGCTCGTCGCCCTCGACCTTGTTGAGATAGAGCCCCGGCTTGCCGGTATAGCGCGGCGGCGAGGCCCAGCCCTCCCAGCTCGGCCCCATCGCGGCCTCGGCCGATCCACTCGTTCCGGGCAGCCCCTCGGTCGGGTTCAAAAGCCGCTGCGGCACGCCGAAGACAATCGCGATCACCAGAGCGGTGAGCGCGGTGATGCGCAGTGCATAGGGGTCGCGGCGGGCGAGATCGGGATCGGGGCGCGGCGCGCGGGCGGCCTGAGCCGCTTTCGCCATGCGCCGCAGATGCGCGGCCCAGAGCGCGCGGGCGGCGGGGTCATCCTGCCCTAGCGCCATCTCGTCGGTGAGCGCGGAGAGCGGCCGCCCCGGAAGCGTCGCATCGAGGCGCGCAATCGCCTCGGCGCGGCTGGGCCAGCGCAATTTCCACAAGCCCCAGCCCAGCGCGATCAGCACCGCCACGAGCGATGCCAGCCAGAACCAGCGCGATTGCGCGCCCAGATAGGCGGGCAGCGCGAAGGCGATGGCGGTGGCGACAAGGGCCAGCAGCGACAGGAGGGGCCAGAAGGCACGAAGCGTGCGTTCAAGCATCAAGCCCGCATGGGTCAGGGCGATCGGACGCGCGAAGGGTACGAGCATCAGCTCCCCATCCACGACCGTCGCCCCGTCGCGCGGCTTGCGTCTGAACCAGTTCCTGACCGGCATGTCTCCCTATCCGTCGGCCCCGATTCCCTGACTACGGATCAGAGCCACTCCGGGATCGTATCGCGGGAGAGCATTTCCTCAAAGCTCGGTCTTGCGCGGATGAGAGCAAATTCGCCGCCCTTGACCAGTACCTCCGGGATCAGGGGGCGGGAATTGTATTCCGAGGACATCACCGCGCCATAGGCACCGGCCGAGCGGAACGCCACCAGATCGCCCGGACCAAGCGGCGTCAGATCGCGCGCCTTGGCGAAGGTGTCGCCGGTCTCGCAGACCGGACCCACGATGTCGTAGGGGGCGGATTCCGTGCCCGCTGCGGGCTCGACCACCGGGATGATGTCGTGATGCGCGCCATACATCGAGGGCCGCACGAGGTCGTTCATCGCCGCATCGAGAATGAGGAAATCGCGCCCCTCGCCTTCCTTCAGCCAGATCACCGAGGAAACGAGAAGCCCGGCATTGCCCGAGATCAGGCGGCCCGGTTCGATCTCGATCTCGCAGCCCAGATCGCCCACGGTGCGCTGGATCACCTGCCCGTATTCGATGGGCAAGGGCGGTGCGGAATTCGAGCGCTCATAGGGAATGCCAAGCCCGCCGCCAAGGTCGAGACGGCGGATGTCGTGGCCGTCTTCGCGCAGGGCCAGCGTGAGATCGCGGACCTTGAGGAAGGCGGCCTCGAAAGGTTCGAGATCGGTCAGCTGCGAGCCAATATGCACGTCGATGCCCACGACCTCGATGCCCGGAAGCTTCGCAGCCTCGGCATAGACGGCGCGGGATTTGGCGATCGGGATGCCGAACTTGTTCTCGGATTTCCCGGTCGCGATCTTCTCATGGGTCTTGGCGTCGACATCGGGGTTCACGCGCAGCGCGATCGGGGCAGTGACACCCATCTTGCTGGCGATTTCCGAGATCGCCAGCAGCTCGGGCTCGGATTCGACGTTGAACTGGCGGATGCCGTTTTCGAGAACGTAAGCGATTTCCTCGCGGGTCTTGCCGACGCCCGAGAACACCACCCGCTCGCCCGGAACGCCTGCCGCCCGCGCCCGGCGATATTCACCGCCCGAGACCACATCCATCCCCGCGCCAAGATCACCCAGCACCTTGAGAACGGCGAGGTTCGAGTTCGACTTGATCGCGAAACAGATCAGGTGATCAGTCCAGCCCAGAGCCTCTTCGAACAGCTTGAAATGGCGCTCCAGCGTGGCGGTCGAATAGACGTAGAAGGGCGTGCCGACAGCCGCCGCGATCTCGGGGATCGGCACGTCCTCGGCATGGAGGATACCGTCGCGATAGAGGAAATGATCCATGGGAGGTCTCGATTGCTGGGCCGGGGTTACTGGGCCGGGTTACTGGGCCGGGGCCGTCTGGGATTGCGCGCTGTCCGCTTGCGACGGCGGGACGGGCTCGCCGTCCACCCCGCAGGCTGCGAGTGCGAAAAGGGCGAGAAGCGCGAGCGTGGCGGGCTTGGTCATGGCGTCACCGACAGTGTCATGATGCCGACCCGCGCGGTCGCGGCGGGGGTGACATGCACCCCGTCGCGATTCAGGCCAATATCGGTATGCAATGTCGGATCTGCGGCGCAGGCGCCGAGCAGGCCGAAAAACGCGAACGGTGCCACGAGTCTCATCCAAGGTGGTCCTTCCAGCGAGCGATCTGGGCGCGCACCTGATCGGGCGCCGTTCCGCCGTAAGATTGCCGCGAGGCGACCGAGTTGTGAACCCCGAGCACGTCGAAGACGCTCTCGGTGATGGCGGCGTTGACCGATTGCATCTCGGCCAGGCTCAGATCGGGCAGATCGCAGCCCTTCTCTTCGGCCATGGCCACCAGCGAGCCGGTCACGTGATGCGCGTCGCGGAAAGGCAGCCCCGCCTCGCGCACCAGCCAGTCGGCCAGATCGGTCGCGGTCGAGAACCCGCCCGAGGCCGCGGCCTCCAGCTTGTCGGCATTGACCACCATGTCCGAGATCATCCCCGCCATCGCGGCAAGCGCCAGCATCAGGTTGTCGGCCGCGTCGAAGACCTGTTCCTTGTCTTCCTGCATGTCCTTGGAATAGGCGAGCGGCAGGCCCTTCATCACCGTGAACAGCGCGACCGAGGCCCCGAGGATGCGGCCGATCTTGGCGCGGATCAGCTCGGCCGCGTCGGGGTTGCGCTTTTGCGGCATGATCGAAGAGCCCGTCGACCACTTGTCCGACATCGCGACGAAGCGGAATTGGGCCGAGGACCAGATCACAAGTTCCTCGGCGAGGCGCGACAGATGCACCGCGCAGATCGAGGCGGCCGAGAGAAATTCCAGCGCGAAATCGCGATCCGAGACCGCGTCGAGCGAATTAGCCATCGGGCGATCGAAGCCAAGCGCGGCGGCCGTCGCATGACGGTCGATCGGGAAGCCGGTGCCGGCGAGCGCCGCGGCCCCGAGCGGGCATTCGTTCATCCGCTTGCGCGCGTCTTCAAAGCGGGATTTGTCGCGCGCGAACATCTCGACATAGGCCATCATGTGATGGCCGAAGGTCACGGGCTGCGCGGTTTGCAGATGGGTGAAGCCGGGCATGACCCAATCGGCGCCCTCCTCGGCCCGGCGCAACGCCGCGCGGATCAGCGCGTCGAGCCCCGAGATCGCGGCGTCGCATTGCTCGCGCACCCAGAGACGGAAATCGGTCGCGACCTGATCGTTGCGCGAGCGCGCAGTGTGCAGACGGCCCGCCGGTTCGCCCACGATCTCCTTCAGCCGCGCCTCGACATTCATGTGGATGTCTTCGAGCGCGGTCGAGAAGGGAAAATCGCCCGCCTCGATTTCTGACAAAACCGTGATCAAGCCTTCCCCGATCGCCTCGGCATCCTTATCAGTAATGATGCCTTGCGCGGCGAGCATCGCTGCGTGGGCCCGGCTGCCGCGGATATCTTGCGCGTAGAGCCGCTGGTCGAACCCGATCGAGGCGTTGATCGCCTCCATGATCGCGTCGGGACCTGCGGCGAAACGCCCGCCCCACATCGCGTTGGAGGCCTTGTTCTCAGCGGTGTCGTCGGTCATGGTTTGGGCCCTTTTACGGAGGCGATATGTTACGTTTTCTCGTCCTTTATACGGCGCTGGCGCTGGGTGCAAATGTTGCGCAGGCCGCAGATCTTGATGCGGTGAAGGATGGGCAGATGGAGTCGCTCGTCACATATTCGAAGCCGCTGCCGCTTCCGCCCTTCTCCTTCACCGACGAGACGGGCGCCGAACACTCGATGAAGGAGTTCGAAGGCAAGGTCGTGCTGATCAACTTCTGGGCCACCTGGTGTCCGCCGTGTCGCGAGGAAATGCCTTCGCTGAACGCGCTGCAAAAAGAGTTCGGGCCCGACGATTTCGCGGTGTTGACGATCGCGACGGGGGGCTCCAACTCGCCCGAGAAAGTCGCCTCCTTCTTTGACAAGGAAGGCATCGACGTCCTGCCGCGCTTTCATGACGACGCGAATTTCGCCGCGCGCGCGATGGGCGTGCTGGGCCTGCCGGTCTCGGTGCTGATCGACCATAATGGCCATGAGGTCGGGCGGATGATCGGCGGGGCGGAGTGGGATTCGCCCGAGGCCAAGAAAGTCATTCAGGCACTGATCGACGACAAGTAAGCGTATCGGCCCGAAGAGCGGGGTCGCGGCACGAGCCGGTGATCCGAGGCCGCGAACGCCAGAGGCGATCGCGGCAAACGGATGCGGGAAATCCGTATGGCCGAGATCTCCCGGGCGGCATTTCCACGGCGGCAGGAGCGCATCTGGCGAACGCTTTGGGGCCCGCGCCATCGTCGGCCCACGTCGCTCGGCCTCTCGCCGCTGGCCCCGCGAGCCCGCGAAAGATAAAGGCGGCATCGGGCGTCATTCAGGCGGCCTGGGCGAACTGCGGGCCCCGCCGCACCGCCACCGTCCCGACCCTGCGTCGCGACGCTAGGCCGCGGCCTGTTCAAGCCGCACGTAGCGCATCAGCGAATGCTCCACCCCCTCGGACAGGCGCATGATCGACTCGAGCCGGGACTTGATATCGTCGTGGAAGGTATCGAGCTGGTCGATCGTGGCGCTGAGCCCTTCGCTCGCATCGCGCATCCGTCCGCACTCGACCCGCCCCAGCACCCGGATCGTATCGAGCCCGAGCATCTGGCGGCGGATATCGCGGCTTTGCTGCGTCATCTGCGCGGCGAAATCGGTGGCCGATTGCATTGCCGCGCGGGCATCCGCGATGCCTTTCGCTTCGAGCTGCGCGAGAAATCTCCGCTCCCCCTCCAGGTCGATCTGCGCATTTGCTTCTTCCTCGCGGAAACCGCGATTCATCTCGGGCAGGATCCGGCTGCACCCAAGCAGAAAGAGCGCGCGCGCCACTTGCCAGGCCATCTGCGCGCAGAGATTGTCGCGCCCGACCACGAATTGACGCAATCGCTCGGAGATCACCACCGAGGAGGCCTTGTAGTTCTCGGAAATCGCCGAGACAGGCCCGCCCGAGGGTTCCAGCCGGGAGGCCACGATGCGCATGTTGTTGGGCACGGATTGCAAGGCTTCGAAACTGCGCAGCAATCCCATCTGCTCCTTCGTCAGCTCCGCCATCGCCTCGTTCATCTCGCCAAGCATGCGCGTGCGCGCATCGTCGGGGCGCCGAAGCTGGCGGTCGCGCTCGGCCAGTTCGAGCGACAGCGCATGGGCCATGAAAGCGGTGTAACTGCCATAGCCGTCGGCCTCTGCCCGGTTGCGCAGGATCGCCACCGATTGTTCGGGGTCGAGCCCCTCGGCCCGTTCACGCGCGGCAATCTCGGAATAGAGTTTCAGCATCCGGCCCGAGAGCGCGCTGGACGGCTTGAGCCGCACCGACAGATAGCCGCCGTCGAACGGCAGCATGACGGCGAAGACCCAGTACCAGCCGCCGTTCTTCGCGCGGTTCTTGACATAGGCGCCCATCGGATGGCCCTTCTGGATCGCGTCCCAGAGCAGGCGGAACACGCCTTTAGGCGTGTCCGGGTGACGCACGAGCTTGTGCGGGGCACCGATCAGTTCGGACCAGTCATAGCCCGAGACCCTGCGAAAGATCTCGTTTCCCGCACGGATCACCCCGCGCGGGTCGGTGCGCGAATAGAACAGCTCATGCAATGCGAAGGGTACTTCCCCGCCAAAGCGGTCGTTCGGATCGGTCTCGGGTTTCATGGCGCGCGGCATCCTACCACCTGAAGATTCGTCGCGAGCCTAGCGCCCGCACCCTTACGATTCCCTTTACGCCCCCGTGCTCACGCAGGCCATTAACCTCAATGCGACGACGCCGGGCGCTCTTTACACCTTCTTAGCCGCTTGGCGCGATGGTGGGCGGCAACGGTGTCGGTCGGAGGGACAGATGACGAATCGAGAGGCGCAAACGGGCAAGGGGGTCAGTCCCGATCTCGACAGCCCGCTGAGCTACGCGGTGGCGGAGCAGGATCGCGCCACCATTTCCATGGTCCGACGCGCGATCGAGCGCCGCGATGTCATGCTCGCCTACCAGCCGGTGATCCAGACCCGACGCCCCGAACAGCCCGCCTTCTACGAGGCGTTGATCCGCGTGCTCGACGACACCGGACGGATCATCCCGGCCAAGGATTTCATCGAGACGGTCGAGATGACGGAGCTTGGACGAAAACTCGACTGCATCGCGCTCGAGATGGGATTGCAGGCTTTGCTCGAACGCGAGGATCTGCGCCTGGCGGTCAACATGTCGGCGCGTTCGATCGGATATCCGAGCTGGATGAAGGCGCTCAATCGCGGACTGGCGATCGACGAGACCATCGCTGACCGGCTGATCCTGGAAATCACCGAAAGCTCGGCCATGCACATGCCCGAGCTGGTGACGGTCTTCATGGAGGATCTGCAGGCGCGCGGGGTGAGCTTCGCGCTCGACGATTTCGGCGCCGGCCACACCTCGTTTCGATACCTGCGCGATTTCTACTTCGACATCCTCAAGATCGATGGACAGTTCATCCGCGGCATCGCGATCGACCCCGACAATCAGGCGCTGACGAAATCGCTGCTCGATATCGCGCGCCATTTCGAGATGTTCACCGTGGCCGAAACAGTGGAGTGCAGCGCCGATGCCGATTATCTGGCCACATTGGGCGTCGATTGCATGCAAGGATTTTATTTTGGCGCCCCCACCGTGCATCCGGCATGGGAGCTGCAATCAGCTTCGGGGCGAAAGACTGCATGAGTTTGAGCGTCCATTTGCGCAATAAAATTGCGCTAACAATCGGATGATCCGCGCGATTCGGCTTGACCTCACGTCCGCTTCCGCCATGCTGCGCGGCAGCAAGCGGGCGCGTATTGGCGCCGGCTCCTAACGTGATGAGGAGGTTCCCATGACAAATGTCGTCATCGTCTCGGCCGCGCGCACGGCCGTCGGCTCGTTCAACGGCTCGTTCGCCAACACCCCGGCCCATGATCTCGGCGCCGCGGTGCTCGAGGCGGTCGTCGCCCGTGCGGGTATCGAGAAAGGCGAGGTCTCGGAAACCATCCTCGGTCAGGTCCTGACCGCCGGTCAGGGCCAGAACCCCGCCCGTCAGGCCCATATCAATGCAGGTCTTCCGATCGAATCCGCCGCGTGGTCGATCAACCAGGTCTGTGGCTCGGGCCTGCGCACCGTCGCGCTCGGCGCCCAGCACATCATGTGCGGTGACGCCGATATCGTGATCGCGGGCGGCCAGGAAAGCATGTCGCTGTCGCCCCATGTCGCGCATCTGCGCGCGGGCCAGAAGATGGGCGACATGAAGATGATCGACTCGATGATCAAGGACGGGCTGTGGGACGCGTTCAACGGCTACCATATGGGCCAGACCGCCGAGAATGTCGCGAACCAGTGGCAGATCTCGCGCGAAATGCAGGATGAGTTCGCGCTCGCCTCGCAAAACAAGGCCGAGGCCGCTCAGAAGGCCGGAAAATTCGCCGACGAAATCATCCCCTTCACCGTGAAGACCCGCAAGGGCGAGACGATCGTCGACAGCGACGAGTATATCCGCCACGGCGCGACGCTGGAATCGATGCAGAAGTTGCGTCCGGCCTTCACCAAGGATGGCTCGGTCACCGCAGGCAATGCGAGCGGCATCAACGATGGCGCGGCTGCCGTGCTGCTGATGACCGAAGAAGAGGCCGCCAAGCGCGGGCTCACCCCGATGGCGCGGATCGCCTCTTACGCGACCGCCGGTCTCGATCCGTCGATCATGGGCTGCGGCCCGATCCCGTCGTCGCGCAAGGCGCTGGAAAAGGCGGGCTGGAAAGCCTCCGATCTCGACCTGATCGAGGCGAACGAGGCTTTCGCGGCGCAGGCCTGCGCGGTGAACAAGGACATGGGCTGGGATACCGACAAGGTGAACGTGAACGGCGGCGCGATCGCCATCGGTCACCCGATCGGTGCGAGCGGCGCGCGCATCCTGAACACCCTGCTGTTCGAGATGAAGCGTCAGAGCGCGCAGAAAGGCCTCGCCACGCTGTGCATCGGCGGCGGCATGGGCGTCGCAATGTGCATCGAAGGGCTCTGATCCGACAGGTCAGCGCGTAATAAATTGCTGCAAAAGCAAAAAAGGCGCGCAACAATGTTGCGCGCCTTTCTCAATTTCGGTAACAGCGTTTCAACGGAATTTCACCTGGAGGAGGAATCATGTCCAGAGTTGCATTGGTCACCGGCGGGTCGCGCGGCATCGGCGCAGCCATCTCGAAAGCGCTTCAGGCGGCGGGCTACACCGTCGTCGCGAACTATGCCGGCAATGACGAGGCTGCGGCCAAATTCACCGCGGAAACCGGCATCAAGACCTACAAATGGTCGGTCGCCGATTACGACGCCTGCTCCGCCGGCATCGAGAAGATCGAAGCCGAGGTCGGCCCGATCGACGTGCTGGTGAACAATGCCGGCATCACCCGCGATGCGCCCTTCCACAAGATGACCCGCGAGCAGTGGAACGAGGTGATCGACACCAACCTCAGCGGCATCTTCAACATGACCCATCCGCTCTGGGCGAAGATGCGCGAGCGCAAGTTCGGCCGGATCGTGAACATCTCGTCGATCAACGGTCAGAAGGGTCAGTTCGGTCAGGCAAACTACTCGGCGGCGAAGGCGGGCGATCTGGGCTTCACCAAGGCGCTGGCGCAGGAAGGCGCGCGCGCGGGCATCACCGTGAACGCGATCTGCCCCGGCTATATCGCGACCGAGATGGTGATGGCGGTGCCCGAGAAGGTGCGCGAGGCGATCATCGGCCAGATCCCGGTCGGCCGTCTGGGCGAGCCCGAAGAGATCGCGCGCTGCGTGGTCTTCCTGTCCTCGGACGACGCAGGCTTCATCACCGGCTCGACGATCACCGCGAATGGCGGTCAGTATTTCGTCTGATTTCGCCTCTTGGCAATCGGACCCGAGGCCCGCATCTTGCGGGCCTCTTTCATTTCGCGGGGGCAACATGACGCGGGGCAAGGCAACATCGATCGGTTTCAGCGCCGTCCTGCTCTGGGCGCTGCTCGCCTTGCTCACCGTGGGCTCGGCGCCGGTGCCGCCACTCCTGCTCAATGCGTTGTGCTTCGCGGTCGGCGGCGTGATCGGAGTGATCTGGCTGATCGCCACCGGCACGCTCGGGCAATTGCGCGAGGTGTCTTGGAAGGTCTATGCGGCGGGCACGGCGGGGCTGTTTGGCTATCACCTGTTCTATTTCTCGGCGCTGCGCCTCGCGCCCCCGGCCGAGGCGGGGCTGATCGCCTATCTCTGGCCCCTGCTGATCGTGTTGTTCTCGGGGCTGCTGCCGGGGGAGCGGTTGACGATATGGCATATCGCAGGGGCGGCGATGGCGTTTCTGGGTGCGGCGCTGATCCTTGGCGGCGGGCTCTCGGCGGATGCGAGCGCGCTACCCGGCTATGCGCTGGCGCTGGTCTGCGCGCTGACATGGTCGAGCTATTCGCTGCTCTCGCGGCGCTTCGGCTCGGTGCCGACGGCGGCGGTGGCGGTTTATTGCCTCGCGACCTCGGTGCTGTCGGGGCTGGCGCATCTGGTGCTGGAGCCGACCGTCTGGCCGGAAAATGCGCTTGGCTGGGCCTCGGTTCTGGCGCTGGGACTGGGGCCGGTGGGGCTGGCTTTCTACACCTGGGATCTCGGCGTGAAGCGCGGGGATATCCAGCTTCTGGGCACGGCCTCCTATGCCGCGCCGCTGGTCTCGACACTGGTGCTGGTGGCGGTGGGGATTGCACCCGCGAGCGCGACATTGCTGATCTCGGCGGCGCTGATCGCGGGGGGCGCGGGGTTGGCGGCCCTTGGCGGGCGTCGGAAGGTCCGCCCGGAACCGGGCGTCTGAACGAGACCCTGAAATGCCACGGGCCGCCCCAAAAGGGCGGCCCGGAAAATTCGTGAGAGGGGCCTGAACTCAGGCCGATTCGAGCCGGTTGATCTCCTCTTTCAACCGCAGCTTCTGCTTCTTCATCTGGGCGATTTCGAGATCGTCGATACTCGGGCGGCGCGTAGCGCGCTCAACCTCCATCGACAGAGCCTCATGTTTTTTGCGAAGTTCGTTGATATGCGAACCAAGCGACATGGCAGTCTCCTCTCTAGTTGTCAGCATCATGATTGCAGCACAGGATTTGAGTCGTGTCACGAGATTGTCGTGAAAAGATGCCTTATCCCCAGATTTTTCGCGAAATCTTGCGAAAGCGTTAACGCGAGATCGGCAATATTTGACCATCACGCAGGATTGCGCGCGCAACTTTCGTTAAATCCTCCGCATCCCGTGAATGCTCGGGGGCTGCATGCAGCACGAGCGGCGCAAGCAGTTTCAGGGGCGTCCGTGCACCCTTTCGGGCGGTGACGATGACGCGCCGGGCCGCGCGACCTTCCCGCGGAGCTATAGGGAGAATTGTGGTGGCTCCGGCGCGCGATTTCAACCCTTCGAGCAGATCCGCCAACCTGTCCGCCTGCTGAATGATGGTGATCCAGCCCTCGGGCTTGAGCCGGCGCAATCCCGCATCGATCCAGGCGGCGATCGGCGTGGCCTCGCGCTGTGCGCGTTCGCGGCCCGGATCGAGGGCGGGTGTTCCGTCCGAGCTGCCGAAATAGGGCGGATTGGCGATCACGTGATCGAAGCTGCGCGCACGCAGATCGGGCGGCATCTGCGAGAGATCCCCCTCGACCACCTCGAAGGGGATCGCGTTGCGCGCGGCATTGGCGCGGGCGAGCGCGGCATAGGCCGGTTGCAGCTCGAGCCCGGTCAGCGCGAGCCCCGGCACACGGTAGCCCAGACACAGGCTCGCCACCCCTGCCCCGCAGCCCAGTTCCAGCACCGACTGACCCGGGCGCGTATCGCAGGCGGCCGCCAGAAGCACCGGGTCCATCGCCGCGCGATAGCCCGCACGGGGTTGCGCGATGCGCAAACGCCCGCCCAGAAAGCCGTCCTCGGTCAGGTCCTCGGGGGTGAACGGCGCGACCTGCATCAGTCCGACCGGATCTCGTTGTCGCGCAAGACCGCCTGCGCCATGAACAGATCGCTGTCGCGCACCATCAGCCGCCGCGGCAGAATGCCCAAGGAGCCTTCGAGCACGCTCGTATGGACGTCGAGCTGAAAGGTGCTTATACCCTCGCCCTCGAGAAGGGCGGTGGCCATGGCCAGTTTCACCGGGTCCGTGCTGCGCAGAAGCTCTTTCATATTCCTCACTTACGGCCCCGATGCCGGGCTGTCGAGATGAGGCAGAGCGAAGGGATGACGATGAGCCTCGACGACAAGGCGGAGAAACCGCATGACAGGCTGGCCAAGGCGCTGGCGGGCGATATGGCGGCGGTGGACGCGCTGATCGCCGAGCGTATGGCCTCGCGCCACGCACCGCGCATCCCCGAAGTGACAGCGCATCTGGTGGGCGCGGGCGGCAAGCGGCTGCGGCCGATGCTGACGGTGGCCGCGGCGAAGCTCTGCGGCTATGAGGGCAACCTTCATCACAACCTGGCCGCCGCGGTCGAGTTCATCCATACGGCGACGCTCCTGCATGACGACGTGGTCGATGAAAGCAAGCAGCGCCGGGGCCGCCCGACCGCGAACCTGCTGTGGGACAACAAATCAAGCGTTCTGGTGGGCGATTACCTCTTCGCGCGGTCCTTCCAGCTGATGACCGATACTGACAATCTGCGGGTGCTGTCGATCCTGTCGAGCGCGAGCGCGGTGATCACCGAGGGCGAAGTTCTGCAACTGAGCGCCGCGGAGGACATGAAGACCACCGAGGAGACCTATTACACGGTGATCCGCGGCAAGACCGCCGCGCTGTTTTCGGCCTCGACCGAAGCGGGCGCGGTGCTGTCGGGTGCTCCGGAGGAGCAGGTCGAGGCGTTGCGCGATTACGGCGAGGCGCTCGGGATCGCGTTTCAGGTGGTCGACGATCTCCTGGACTACCTCAGCGACGCGAAGACCATGGGCAAGAACGTGGGCGACGATTTCCGCGAGCGCAAGCTGACCCTGCCGGTGATCAAGGCGATCGCGAAAGCCGGTGACGAGGATCGCGCCTTCTGGATCCGGGTGATCGAGAAGGGCGACCAGCGCGAAGGCGATCTGGAGCACGCGTTGGAGCTGATGCAGACCAATGGCGCGCTCGACGAGACCCGCGCCGCGGCGCTCGACTGGGCCGATCGGGGTCGTGCGCGGCTGGCGGTACTGCCCGAGAGCGAGCTGCGCGACATGCTCGACGATCTGGCCGATTACGTGGTGGCGCGGCTGCGCTGACCGGCGGACGCACCGGGCGGCACACCCGTCGCCGCTTGGTTCTCGACCCAATGGCGTACCTGTCGACGCCCCCCGCGAGATATCTGGATCATGAAGAAGGGGCGTGGCTTCGGGGCTGCGCCTTTTGCGTCTGATCGCCGAGGTTCCCGGAGGCGATCCACCAGCCGGGACGTTGCGCGGCAAGGCGCACTTCGGCATCGCGCGCGGCGTCTTCCGTCTCGAAAAGCGCAAAACAGGTGGCTCCCGATCCCGACATCCGGGCAAGGCGGCATCCGGGCAACGTGCTGAGCTCCGTGATCACCTCGGCGATGACCGGCGCGGTGGCGATGGCCGGCGCCTGAAGGTCGTTGCGCTGGGTGGTCAGCCACTCGATGCAGTCTGAAGTGCCTGCGAAATTCGGCAGCGTCTCGGGCATGGCCGGATTGTCCTTGCGCGCGAGGGCCTTGAAAACGGCAGGCGTCGGCACCTCGACACGCGGGTTCACCAGAAGCGCAGGCAAAGGCGGCAGATCGACACGCGTGAGCACCTCACCGATGCCGCCGACGCGCAGCGGTCGCGGGACCAAGCACATCGGCACATCCGCCCCCAGCTTCGCGAGCCCGCGAGAGAGCCCCGCAAGACGGGGCGGCATCTCTGCCGTCATGGCCTCTTGTTGCGCCGGGTCTTGCGCGCGCGCCACATGCGCGGGATCGAGATCGGTTTCGCGCGAAAGCTCCCAGAACGCCATCAGCCCCCGGATCGCCGCCGCCGCATCCGACGAGCCCCCACCGATGCCCGAGGCGGGCGGCAGGCGCTTGTCGAGAAGGAAGGACGCCCCACATGCGACGCCCGCGCTCTCTGCCAGAAATGCGGCGGCCTTCAGGACAAGGTTCGACATGTCGGCCGGCACGCCGGCCGCCTCGGGCCCCTCGACGGTCACCGAAAGCGTATCACCCGGCTCGATGACCAGCCCGTCCCCTACCGGCGCGAAGGCAACGAGGCTGTCGAGCAGGTGATAGCCATCCGTCCGCAGGCCGGTGACGTGAAGCGTGAGGTTGATCTTGGCCGGCGCGAAGACGCTAGTTGCTCGCATCGGCACCCTTGCTCGGCCCAAGATCCTTGAGCGGCGGCAGTCCCTCTTCCTTGCGCACCTGATCCAGGCCCACTTCGATCTTGCGGCGGATCTGATCGGGATCGAGCTCTTCGGTGGTCTCCCCGTCATCGGTCGCGAAAGAGAGCGCGCGGCGCCACTGGAACTCGGCTTCGCGCTTGCGCCCGACCGCCCAGAGCACATCGCCCAGGTGATCGTTGAGCAGCGGATCGCGGGGCTCGAGCTCGACGGCGCGTTCCATCTCGTCGGCGGCTTCCTGATAGTGGCCAAGCTTGAAGAGCGCCCAGCCCAGACTGTCGATGATGAAGCCCGCATCGGGGCGTTCCTCGGCCGCCTTGCGGATCATCGCGAGTGCCTCGTCGAGATTCTCGCCGCGATCGACATAGGAATAGCCCAGGTAGTTGAGCACCGAAGGCTGGTCGGGCGAAAGCGTGAGCGCCTCGCGGAAGCCTTTCTCGGCCTCGGACCAATTGCCCGAGCGCTCCTGCGCGATGGCGCGCGAATACCAGACGAACCAGTCGTTGGGCTTGGGCTCTCCCAGAAGCGCAACCGCCTTGTCATAGGCCTTGGCGGCCTCGGGGAAGCGGCTCTCGCGGCGCAGCGTGTCACCCAATGCGGTCCACACGCCCACCAGATTGGGCCGGATCCGCGACAGGTTTTCCAAGACCTCGATCGCCGCATCGTTGCGGCCCGCGCGCACCATCGACTCCGCCCGGCCGATCTCGGCGGCATGGTAGATCGGGCTCTCGGGCGAGATCGCGGCATAGGCCGCAATCGCGAGGTCGTACTGCTTTTGCTGATCGAGCAGCGAGGCCGTCAACAGGTTGGAATCGTCAAGCCCCGGGGCGACCAGATTGGCCAGCCGCGAATGCATCAGCGTGAAGGTGTCGGGCGCATCCCCCACCAGTGCCTGTGCGACCGAGTAATAGACCTCGGCCACGCCATCGGTGGCGTTGCGCACGATATCATAGGGCAGCGTCTCGCCCTTGAGCAGCGCGGCACGCATCGCCTCGAGCTGCGGATCGAGATCGGGGCCGAAGCTGTCCTCGATCAGCTTGGCCGCCTCGTCGTTCTTCTCGAGCTGCGAGAGGATCTCGGCATGGGCGATCACGCCGCGCCGGGTCGAGGTGATGGTCGCGCCATGCTCGCCGGTGAAGATCTTGTCCGCGCCCTCGTAATCCCCCACCAGCGCAAGCGCGAGAGCCTTGTGGAAATCGGCGAATGCGCCAAGCCCCTTCTCTTCGCCCACCTTGTCGAAAGCGGAAGCGGCATCGGACATCTTGCCCTCGCCCACCAGCGCCCAGGCCCGCGAGAGGCCGCCCACGAGCGGTCCGGGATCGGCATCGCTGTCGAGCAGAGCAAGCGCACCTGCCCAATCCTTGTCGCGCGCGAATTGGGCGAGATCGACGAGCGCCGCGATCTGGCTGCCGGTTTCGGCGTCGATCATCTGCCGGGCCAGCGGGACCGCCCGTTCGAAATCTCCGATCGCGATTTCCGAAACCAACGTCGCCTCGGCGGTCGCAGCGCTGCTATCACCGCTCGCCATCAGTTTGCGGTAGTAATGCGCGGCCTCGGCGAAATCGAATTGCTGCGAGGCGATGCGCGCCGCGAGATAGGCGCCCGCCTCCTGCGGGCTTGGGTCGTTGGACGTATCGCCCGCCGCCTGCGCAGCCGCGGCGGCGTCGGCCGCATCGGCTGCGGCCTCTGGGCTGTCCGCTGCCGGTGCGTCTTGCGCATGGAGCGGCAGGGCCGCGGAAGAGCCCATCAGGAAAGCAATCAGCGCAAGGCGCAGCGGGGTCGGAAAACTCGGCACGAAACGGTCCTTTCGATCGGTTCGGCGCGAGGGTAACGGGGCGCCCCCGGCAAGGCAATGCGGCGCGCACGCCCGCGCGGGAAGCTGCCGGTGAGGACACGACGTTGTGACCGACGAGAACGGCCAAGGGAAAGGGGGCAGCGCCCCCTGCCCACTCAGCCGTCGACGCGGATGCGGATGTTCGCGGGATCGTGCGGGCTGTCTTCGGTCACTTCGGCGGGGTAGTCGGCTCCGAGGATACGCACGCTCAGCTTCGTGCCGGGTTCCGCCAGATCGGGGCGCACATAGCCCATGCCGATCTGCTTGCCGAAGGTCACCGACCAGCCGCCCGAGGTCAGACGACCGACCCGCTCGCCACCCTGCTTGATCACTTCCTTACCCCACGGATCCGCGTCCTCGGGCCCGTCGATCAGCAGCGTCACGCATTTCGAGCGGATGCCGGTGTCGAGCATCGCCTGTTTGCCGGTGAAGTCCTTCTCGAGATCGATGAAGCGGTCGAGACCGGCCTCTTGCGGGGTCGCGTCGCGGCCAAGCTCGTTGCCGAAGGCGCGGTAGCTCTTTTCCTGACGCAGCCAGTTCTGGGCGCGCGCACCGACGAGCTTGAGCCCGTGCTTCTCGCCCGCCTTGACCAGCAGTTCCCAGAGGTAGCGCGACATCTCGACGGGGTGGTGCAATTCCCAGCCAAGCTCGCCCGTATAGGCCACGCGCACCGCGCGCACCGGGCACATGCCCAGCTCGATATTGCGCATCGACAGCCACGGGAAGCGTTTGTTCGACAGCACGGTTTCCGGATAGGCGTCCTTCACCACCTCTTGCAGGATGGCGCGGGCATTCGGCCCCGCCAGCGCGAAGACACCCCATTGCGTGGTGATGTCGTGGCAATCGACGTAATCGCCGCCCGCTGCGCGGAAATCCTCGATCGACTTGCGCAGGAAATCTCCATCATAGTCGGCCCACGCACCGGCCGAGATCAGGTAATATTCGTCCTCGGCCAGACGCACGATGGTGTATTCGGTGCGCGTCGTGCCCGCTTCGGTCAGCGCGTAGGTCAGGTTGATCCGGCCGACTTTCGGCAGCTTGTTGCAGGTGAACCGGTCGAGGAAGGCGGTCGCGCCGGGGCCGCGCACGAGATGCTTGGCGAAGGCGGTCGCGTCGATCAGGCCGGCGGTTTCGCGGATCGCGCGGGCCTCGGCCTCGGCATATTGCCACCAGCCGCCCCGGCGGAAGCTGCGGCTGTCATGGTCAAAGCTCGCGGGCGCATCCTTGGGCCCGTAATAGTTCGGGCGTTCCCAACCGTTGACCTGCCCCATCTGCGCGCCCTCGGCGATCTGGCGGTCGTAATTCGGCGCGGTGCGCAGCGGACGGCACGCTTCGCGCTCTTCATCGGGGTGGTGCAGGATGAAGACGTGCTCGTAGCATTCCTCGTTCTTGCGCGCGGCATATTCGGTCGTCATCCACGAGCCGTAACGCTTGGGATCGAGCGACGCCATATCGATCTCGGCCTCGCCGTTCACCATCATCTGGGCGAGGTAATAGCCCGTGCCGCCCGCCGCCGTGATGCCGAAGGAGAAGCCTTCCGCCAGCCACATGTTGCGCAGCCCCGGCGCGGGGCCGACCAGCGGGTTGCCGTCAGGCGTGTAGCAGATCGGACCGTTGAAATCGTCCTTGAGGCCGACGGTCTCGGAGGTCGGCAGACGATGGATCATCGACATGTATTCTTCCTCGATCCGCTCCAGATCGAGCTGGAACAGGTCGGCGCGGAAGCTCTCGGGCACGTCATAGCAGAACCGCGCGGGCGCGTTGCGCTCGTAAGGGCCGAGGATCCAGCCGCCGCGCTCTTCGCGGACATACCATTTCGCATCGGCATCGCGCAGGACGGGGTGCTCGGGATTGCCCTCGGCGCGCCATTTCACCAGCGCCGGATCGGGTTCGGTCACGATGAACTGGTGCTCGACCGGGATTGCCGGGATCTTGATGCCCAGCAGGCGCGCGGTGCGCTGCGCGTGGTTGCCGGTGCAGGTCACGACATGCTCGGCGCGGATCTCGATCTCTTCGCCCGAGCCGACGAGGTTGCCGCCCTTCTCGACCATCTTCTCGAGCGTGACGACCCATTCCGAGCCGGTCCAGCGATAGGCGTTGACCTGCAGCTTGCGCGCGATCTCGGCGCCGTGCTGGCGTGCGCCCTTGGCCATGGCCTGCGTCACGTCGGCGGGGTTAATATAGCCGTCCTGCGGGTGGAACAGCGCGCCCACGAGGTCTTCGGTGTTCAGAAGCGGCCAGCGTTCCTTCATCTGCGCAGGCGTCAGGAACTCGTGATAGACCTCCGCCGTATCGGCGACGCTCGAATAGAGTTTGTATTCGTCCATCCGCGCCTGGGTCTGCGCCATGCGCAGGTTGCCGCAGATCGAGAAGCCCGCGTTCAGACCGGTTTCCGCCTCGAGCGTCTTGTAGAAATCGACCGAGTATTTGTGGATGTGGGTCGTCGCGTAGCTCATGTTGAAGAGGGGCAGCAGACCGGCCGCGTGCCAGGTCGAGCCCGAGGTCAGCTCGTCGCGCTCCACCAGAAGCGTATCCCAGCCCGCCTTGGCCAGGTGATAGGCGACCCCGCATCCGACGGCACCGCCGCCAACGACCAGAGCTTTGACATGGGTTTTCATCGCGGGCTGTCTCCTTGGGGATCTCCGAAGTCAGATTGCCCCGTTCGGGGTGCGCGGCAATCCGATCCGGGCGACATTCGCGCGACAAAAACGACATTGCATCGCGGGCGCAGCGCGCGTGACCGATCGCGGCGGCGCGTGCGACAGCCTCGCGCGACGAAAACCTGCGCGGCGATCCGCCGGACGCGACGGGCCGCAAGTCACCGGTTTGGGCAAGTTCCAGCCGCTTTCGCCGCCCGGGATTTGTCCTGTGACAAATCTCCCCGCGCATTCACGAAACCCCGCCATGGTTCCCCGAAAATTAAAAAATTTTTGCCTGTCCGGGACAGGAACTGAGCGCCGCGGCACGGGTTTGGTCACCATCTGACGGCGGCACAACCCGACGGGTCCGGAGCCGCCCGAACTCGCAAAAACCAAGGGAGACGAGAATGAAAAAGCTCATCACCACCACGGCCATCGGCCTCATGCTGGCGCTGCCCGCGGCGGCGGAAACCAAAACCGACGTTCAGGTGACCTCGCCCACCGATTCGGCGCAGGTCAATGTCGAACAGGGCACGACCAATGACATGTTCTTCAAGGCGATCCCGCATTCGATCAGCGCCTCGGGACTGATCGGCAAGCGCGTCTATGTCTCGGAGGCCGCGATGGACCCGAGCGAGGCGGTGAAGGCTGCCGACCAGAACTGGGAAGATATCGGTGAGGTCAGCGATGTCGTGATCGACATGAACGGCAATGTCGACGCGGTGCTCGTCGATGTGGGCGGCTTCCTCGGCATTGGCGAGAAGACCATCGCGATTTCGATGGGCTCGCTGCGCCTGATCCCCGATGGCGACACCGAGAACGCCTATTTCGTCGTGATGAAGGGCGACAAGGCGATGCTCGACCAGGCGCCCGCCTATGAAGGCAACATGCAGACGAGCTGGGCCGACACGAGCGAGACCGAAGCCACGATGAACAAGGCTGGCGATGAAGCCGAAGCTTCGACTGAATCCGCGGGTCAGGCTATGGGTGACGCCGCCGATGCGACCAAACAGGCAGCCCCGGATGCGGCCGACAAGACCAAGGCGATGACCGAGGAAGCGGCGCAAAACACCGAGCAGGCCGCGCAGAACGCCGGCGAGGCGATGGGCGATGCCGCCGACAAGGCGGAGGCCGCGACCAAGGACGCGGCGGCCAAGACCGGCTCGGCGATCGACAATGCCGTCGACAGCACCGCGGCTGCTGTTGGCCAGGCCGGTCAGGCCACGGCTGAGAGCGGCAAGCAGGTCGACATCGCTTCGGTCGATCCCGACGTGCTTCGCGGCGAAGGCGTCTACGGCCCGAACGATGACAAGGTCGGCGATGTCTCGGAACTCGTGACCGGTCCCGATGGCTCGATCCAGGGCGTGGTGATCGACGTGGGTGGCTTCCTCGGCATCGGCGCCAAGCCGGTTCAAATCGAGGCCAACCAGCTCACCGTGCTGCAAGACGACCACTCGATCACGGTTCATACCGACCTGACCGAGGAACAGCTCAAGCAGATGCCGAAATACGAAGGCTGAGCTTCAAGAGAGTGATGGAGAGCGGGGGTGACCCCGCCTCCAGGACGAAGGCCCCGGGCGAACCCCGGGGCCTTTTGTCCATCACACCATCGAGGGCACGACGAGATCCGGCGGGCGGTGCCCGTCGGCATAGGTCTTGATGTTCACGAGAACCTTTTCGCCCATCTCGATACGCCCCTCGACCGTGGCCGAGCCCATATGTGGCAACAGCACGACATTGGGCAGCTCGCGCAGGCGCGGATTGACCTCGGAGCCGTGCTCGAAGACGTCAAGCCCCGCCCCGGCAAACTCGCCCGCACGCAGCGCCCGGGTCAGCGCGTTCTCGTCGATCACCTCGCCGCGCGACGTGTTCACGATCACCGCCTCGGGCTTGAGCATCTTCAGGCGACGTGCGTTCAGAAGATGGAATGTCGAGGGCGTATGCGGGCAGTTCACCGAGATCACGTCCATCCGGCTCACCATCTGGTCGAGGCTGTCCCAATAGGTCGCCTCCAGCTCGGCTTCGATATCGGGATGGACCTTGGTGCGATTGTGATAGTGGATCTGCATGCCGAACGCCTTGGCGCGACGCGCCACCGCCTGACCGATCCGGCCCATCCCCAAAATACCTAGCCGCTTGCCGCCGATGCGGTGCCCCAGGAAAGCCGTGGGCGCCCAGCCCTGCCAGTTGCCCGCCTGCATATGGGCAAGCCCCTCGGGGATGCGCCGCGTCACCGCGAGCATCAGCGCAATCGTCATATCGGCGGTGTCATCGGTCACGACGCCGGGCGTGTTCGACACCAGCACCCCGCGCTGACGGGCCGAGGTCACGTCGATATGATCGACCCCCGCGCCGTAATTCGCGATCAGCTTCAGCTTGTCGCCCGCCTGCGCGATCATGCTCGCATCGATCTTGTCGGTGACGCAGGGCACGAGAACATCGGCGCGCATCATCGCATCGACCAGCTCGTCGCGGCTCATCTTGCGGTCGTCGTGGTTGAGTTCGACGTCGAACAATTCCTTCATCCGGGTCTCGACAACCTCGGGCAGGCGTCGCGTCACGACAACACTCAGGCGCGGTGCGGGCATCTCGGGCCTCTCCTCTCTTCCATCGCTGGGCTCTTGCATGCAAACTGCCCATCAACGCGGGCAGGCACAAGGCCCGGAACGAGCAGAAATGGCCCGAATCGACATGAAGGCGTAATTTTATTGCGCGCCGAAATGCCGACGAGCCGCGAAGGGCGCGGGATCGGGCCGTGGACATGGGGCAAGCAATGACGGTCAGCAAGATCTTTGCGGCGGTTTCCGGGATCGCGATTCTCGTCGGGGCGACCTGGAGCGTCTCGGGCGGCAATGCGCAGGCGACGTCAAAGGCGCAAGGCGCGCCCGAACAGACGACCGTGCAGACCTCCGAGGTCGCCGACACGACCGCCCCACAGCCCAAACCCCAGCCCAAACCGGAATCGGTCCAGCCCGGGCCAAGCACGCCCGAGGTGCAACTCTCGGCACCGGTCGCGCGCGGTCCCGTCACACACTTGCCGCTCCCGCGCTATGTCTCGCTCAAGGGCGGCAAGGGCAATGCCCGGCGCGGCCCCTCGCTCTCGCATCGCATCGACTGGGTCTTCACCCATCCAGGCATGCCGTTGCGCGTGACCGCGGAATTCGGCCATTGGCGTCGCGTCGAGGACAGCGAGGGCCAGGGCGGCTGGATCCATTACACCCTGCTTTCGGGCGTGCGCCATGTGATCGTGACGCAGGATATGGTTGACCTCCACGCACGCCCCGACGAAAAGGCCGAGGTTACCGCCAAGGCCCAGATGGGCGCGATCGCACGACTCGGCGCGTGCAATCATGACTGGTGCGAGATCGAGGGCGGCGGGGCCGATGGCTGGCTTCGCAAGGCCGCTCTCTGGGGCGTGGACCCCGACGAGACGCGTGACTGATCCGGGCAGCCGCGCTAGGTAAAGCCGCGGCAAGGAGTCCGAAGACAAGATGGCCTATTCCAACCAAGAGCAGCGGATGAACGCCTCGGCGGGTCTCGCCTCGGTCGGCACGGCGGGCCTGCTCGTCGCGATCAAGGCCTGGGCGCTGTGGCAGACCGGGGCGCTCTCGGTCGGCGCGTCACTGGCAGACAGCGCGGTCGATCTGGTGATCTCGGCGGCGGGGCTGGTGGCGATCCTTTATGCCGCGAAACCCGCCGATGACGATCATGCCTTCGGACATAGCTCGGCCGAGGATCTCGCAGCCCTCGGGCAGGCGCTGATCGTGCTGGGCTCGGCCGCGGCGATCGGGATTGCCGCAGTCCGGCGCCTGCTGTCCCCCACCCCGCCCGAACTGGCCGCTCAAGGGGCGGGCATCGCGGTGATGATCGCCTCGGCCCTGATCACGGCAGCGCTGGTCTGGTGGCAGGGCCGCGTCGCGCGTTCGACCGGCAACAAGGTCGTGGCCGCCGACCGGCTGCATTACGTGGGCGACCTGCTGCCGACGCTGGGCGCGATCCTCGCGCTCTGGCTGTCGCATGATTTCGGCTGGAGCGATGTCGACAGTATCGTCGCGCTGATCGCGGCGGCGATCATGCTGTCGGGCGCGGGGCGGATCGGTGTTGGTGCCTGGAACGCGCTGATGGACCGCGCCGCGCCCGATGACGTGATCGAAGGCATCGCCGCGATCGCCCGCGACTGGCCCGGCGTGCGTGGCTTTCACGACCTCAAGACCCGCACAGCCGGCGCGCAGATCTTCGTGAACCTGCATATCGAGCTCGATGGCGATCAGACGCTGGAGGAGGCCCATGACATCGGCGCTGCCCTCAAGCGCGCCATCGTCGAGGCCTATCCGCAGGCCGATGTCATCATCCACAAGGATGTCTATCGCAGCTGAGCGTCGAGGGGGCGCCGCCCCCGCGCTTCGCGCCCCCCGGGATATTTCCAGCAGTTGGAACGCAGGAGCCTCGCCGGAGGCTCTTGCCCCGCGCCGCCCGCTCAGGCGGCGGGATCGAGCAGACCACGGCCTTTCAGAAGCGGCTCGACGCCGGGCATTCTGCCACGGAACTCGGTATAAAGCTCTTCGGGCGGGCGCGAATTGCCGGCCGAGAGGATGAAACGCTCGAGCTTGGCCGCCGTCGCCGCGTCGAACACATCGCCCGCCTCATCGAAGGCCTCGAACGCATCGGCATCCATCACTTCCGACCACATGTAGCTGTAATAGCCCGCCGAATAGCCGTCGCCCGAGAAGACATGCGAGAAATGCGGGGTCGCGTGGCGCATCCGGATCGCATGCGGCAGCCCGATCCCGGCGAGAACCTCGGCCTGTTTTTCCATCGGATCCTCGGGCGCCGCGCCCTCGTGGAAGGCCAGATCGACCAGCGCCGAGGCCAGATATTCCACCGTCGAGAAGCCCTGATCGAAGGTGGCGGCGCCCTTGAGCTTGTCGCGCAGCGCCACCGGCATCGGCTCACCCGTCTTGTAATGGCGGGCGTGCTTTTCGAGCGTCGCGGGCACGTCGAGCCAATGTTCGTAAAGCTGGCTCGGCAGCTCCACGAAATCGCGCGCAACGGAGGTGCCCGAGAGGAACTGATAGGTCACGTTCGACAGCATCTGGTGCAGCGCGTGGCCGAATTCATGGAACAGCGTGCGCGCATCGTCATGGGACAGAAGCGCCGGATCGCCCTTGGCGAAGTTGCACACATTGACCACGATCGGCACCGGCGCGCCGCCGAGCTTGCGCTGCGAGCGCATCGCCGAACACCAAGCGCCCGAACGTTTCGAGCCGCGCGCGAAATAGTCGCCCAGGAACACGGCCAGCACATCGCCGTTGCGCGAAACCTCCCAGCCACGCACATCCGGGTGGTAGAACGGCCCTTCGATCTCCTTGAACTCCAGCCCGAACAACCGGTTCGCGGTATCGAACGCCGCGCCGATCATCGCGTCGAGCGACAGGAAAGGCTTGATCTGCCCCTCGTCGAAATCATGGTCGGCCACGCGGCGTTTCTCGGCGTAGTAGCGCCAGTCCCAGGGCTCCAGATCGCCGTTGATCCCGTCTTCGCGCATCATCCCGGTCAGCTTCGCGGCATCCGCCTCGGCCGCCGCCTTCGCAGGGGCCCAGACCCGCATCAGCAGATCGCGCACCGCCTGCGGGGTCTTCGCCATCTCGGGTTCGAGCTTGTAGGCCGCGAAGCTCTCATACCCCAGCAGCTTGGCGCGTTCCTCGCGCAGCTTCAGGATCTCGGCGGCGATGGCGCGGTTGTCGGTCTCGCCCCCATTCGCACCGCGCGCAGTCCAAGCCTCATAGGCGATCCGGCGCAATTCGCGATTGGGCGAGAATTGCAGGAAGGGCACGATCAGCGAGCGCGAGAGCGTGAGCACCGGGCCCGCCTCCCCGCGTTCCTCGCCCGCCGCGCGCGCGGTGTCGATGACGAAATCGGGCAGGCCTTCGAGGTCTTCTTCGGCCAGAGGGCGGAACCACTCGCTCTCATCGGCGAGCAGGTTCTGGCTGAACTGCGTGGTGATCGTCGCGAAACGCTGCTTGATCTCCTTCATCCGCTCGGCCGCCGCCCCCTCCAGCCCCGCGCCGGCGCGGGTGAACATCTGGTGATACTGTTCGAGAAGCCGTGCCTGTTCGTCGCTCAACCCGAGGCTGTCGCGCGACTGCCAGAGCTCGTCGATGCGCGCAAACAGCGCCTTGTTCATCGTGATTTCCGAGGAAAACGCCGCGAGCTTCGGCGCCAGATCGCGCATCAGGGCCTGCCGCGGGGGCGTCGCATCGGCACCGGCGAGATTGTAGAACACACCCGCCACCTTATCGAGCGCACCTTCGGCCAGTTCCATCGCCTCGATCGTATTGGCGAAGCTGGGCGGCGCGGCGGTTTCGGCAATGGCAGCGACATTTTCACGGGCTTCCGCGAGCGCCGCGTCGAAAGCAGGGGCGAAATCCTCGTCGGAAATCTTTGCGAAGGGCGGCAATTCGTGGGGGCCGGTCCAGTCGGAAAGAAGCGGGTTGGTCATGGCGGGTCTCCTTTGACGGAGAAGCTAGGGCCTGCCCTCAGGAATGACCATCCCCCGCCGCATGGCCCGCGCCGCATACCGCGCAATCGGCGCGGCGTTTGACCCCGATCTGGCGACTCTCTCCCCAGAGCGCGTCATAAATCATCAGCCGCCCGCGCGCGGACTGGCCCGCGCCGGTGATCTCCTTGATCGCCTCTGCGGCCATCATAGCCCCGACCACGCCGGGCAGCGCGCCGACCACCCCGGCCTCGGCACAAGAAGGTGCGAGCCCCGGCGCGGGCGCTTGCGGGAAGACGCAGGCATAGCAGGGCGCGCCGCGCGCGGGATCGTAGAGCGAGAGCTGCCCTTCCCATTGCGTGATCGCGCCGGAGATCAGCGGCTTGCCCGTCGCCACGCAGGCGGCGTTCACCAGATAGCGGGTGTCGAAATTGTCGGTGCCGTCGAGGACGAGATCGTATTCCGCGATCAGCGCCTCGGCATCCTCCGCCGTCAACCGGCGGTTAAAGGGCCGTATCTCGATATGCGGGTTGAGCGCAGCCATCGCCTTTTGCGCCGAAAAGACCTTGGGCATCCCGATATCGGCGTCGCGATGGATCACCTGCCGCTGCAGGTTGGAGTTCGACACCACATCGTCATCCACGACCCCGATCTGTCCCACCCCGGCGGCGGCGAGGTAAAGCAGCGCGGGCGAGCCCAGCCCCCCGGCCCCGATCACCAGCACTTTCGCCTGTTTGAGCTTCTTCTGCCCCGGCCCGCCGATCTCACGCAGCATGATATGGCGGGCGTAGCGGTCAAGCTCTGCCTCCGAGAACGCGCCGGGCTTGGGCACCGTTTTCGGCTCGGGATCGGCGGCGCGCGCGCGGATGGCACGCAGGAGTTTGCGATAGATGAGAACGAGAGCGACCAGAACGCCAAGCCCGAGCCAGGCCGCGAGCGATCCCCCCAGCACCCGGCCGATCGGGGCGAAACCGGGGATCGGCAGATGGGCGATCACCAACGCGGCCCAGACCAGAACGAGCATGCCGGAAATCGCACGCGCCGAGGCCTTGAGCACCAGTCCCAACCCCACGATCGCCGCCAACAGGACCAGTCCGAGCATCGCTTACCCCTTGCCGGTCGAGCCAAACCCGCCCGCGCCGCGCGCCGTCTCGCCGAGCTCTTCCGTGATTTCAAAGCGCGCCTGCACGACCGGTGCAATGATCGCCTGCGCGATGCGTGCGCCATGTTCTATCAGGTAAGGCTCAGTGCCAAGATTGATCAGCAACACACCCAGAGGCCCTCGATAATCGGCGTCGATCGTGCCGGGGGTGTTGGGCAGGCTGATGCCGTGTTTCAGCGCGAGCCCCGAGCGCGGCCGGATCTGCATCTCGAAACCCTCGGGGATCTCGACGCGCAAGCCCGTCGGGATGATCGCGCGCTGCATCGGGGAAAGCATCATCCCGGAGGCGCGGTCCTCAAGGGCAAGATTGGCGCGGATATCGGCGCCCGCCGCCCCGTGCGTCTCGTAGCGCGGCAATGCGATTTCGGGATCGGCCCAGTCTTCGCGCAGCACCTTGATCGTGGGTGTGTTCACTGTCGCTCTCCTGCCCCGCCTTGCGCGGGTGTCACTTGCGGATGCCTCCGGCGGGGATATTTGGACCAATTCGAAAGATGCACGTGGCTTCGAATTGGCTCAAATATCCCCCGCAGAGCGTCCTCACTCTCCAGATGCGCCCAAGGCCCGCGCGACGCGTGCAGCGAGCCGGTGGGCGACCTCCGCTTTGCTCATCCGCTCCCAGCTCTCGGCACCCTTTGCGTCGATGATCGTCACCGCGTTCTCGGTTCCGCCCATGATCCCCGTGCCGGGGCTCACATCATTGGCAACGATCCAGTCGCAGCCCTTGCGGGCGCGTTTTTCGGTGGCGTGGCGGGTGACGTCATGGGTCTCGGCGGCAAAGCCCACGACGAGGCCGGGGCGGCCCATTTTCATCTGCGACACGGTCGCGAGAATATCGGGGTTCTCGGCGAAATCGAGCGCGGGCAGGTTGCCGGTACCATCCTTCTTCATTTTCTTTTCCGCTGCATTGGCGACGCGCCAATCGGCCACGGCCGCCGCGAAGATCGCGGCATCGGCGGGCAGCGCGGCTTTTACGGCTTCGAGCATCTCGCGGGCGGTCTCGACCTTGATCACCTTCACGCCATCGGGCGGCGAAACAGTGGCCGGGCCGGTGACGAAACTCACCTGCGCGCCCAGATCACGCAGCGCCGCCGCCAGCGCCGTGCCCTGCGCCCCCGAGGAACGGTTCGCGATGTAGCGCACCGGGTCGATCGGCTCATGGGTTGGGCCGGAGGTCACGAGGATATGGCGGCCTTTCAGCGGCCCGTCGGCAAGCGCGTCCTCTATCGCGGCCAGGATCTGCGCGGGTTCGACCATCCGGCCCTCACCGAACTCACCGCACGCCATATCGCCCTCGGTCGGACCCGCGAAAAGCACGCCATCGGCCCTCAAGGTAGCGATATTGCGCTGCGTCGCGGAATGCTCCCACATGCGCACATTCATCGCCGGCGCGATCAACACGCGCTTGTCGGTCGCAAGGAGCAGCGTCGAGGCCAGATCATTGGCCAGCCCGTTCGCCATCTTCGCCATCAGATCCGCGGTGGCCGCGACCACGACGACCAGATCGGCCGCGCGCGAAAGCTGGATATGGCCGATCTCGGCCTCGTGGGTCAGATCGAAGAGATCGGAATGCACCGCTTCGCCCGCGAGCGAGGACACCGTCAACGGCGTCACGAATTCGGCCCCGGCCTTGGTCAGCACCGGGCTGACGGCCGCACCCGCGCCCCGCAGGAGCCGGATCAGCTCGGGCGCCTTGAAGGCCGCGATGCCGCCGCCGATGATCAATAGGATGCGTTTGCCCGCAAGCATTTGCCCCTCCGCATAAACTCCACAAAGGGATAAGCGCCGGGGCGCAGCGGCGCAAGGTTCACTTGAAGGCGGCGCAGGGGTCCTCGCGCAGCGTGGGCGGGGTGACGATCCACAGATCATAGGGCAACGCGCCGGTCTCCTTGCCCGACTCGGCCTCGACCTGCCCCAGAGCGAGCACCTTCGCCGCGGGGTCGGCCTTGCGGATCAGGGCAGGCACGGCGAGGTCGGTCTTGGCATGGCCCGCGCCGGTGATCACCGCGACGGGACCGCCGGTCTCTTTGAGCGCCTGCACCGCGACACGTGCGAAGGCGGCGTCACGGAAGCGTTGTGCTGCGACCATGCCCGGCAGCATCGCGGGCGGCAGCGCATTGCAGTGATCGACCTGAGCTTCGTCCTCAAGCGTCTTCTGAAGATCTTCGGGATAAGGCTGGTCGAGCCCGTAGGCGGCCGCATCGGCGCCAAAGATCTCTGGCAGCGGCTCGGTCATCGCGGCGCGCACCACGTCGCGCGGCTGGGCAGCGCCGTAGATCTTCGCATCGCCCAGCGCCTCGAAAATCGGATAGTAGATCGCGAAATCGGGCCAGCCCGCCTGCTCCCAGCCCAGCGTCATCCCCAATGCCTTCTCGTCCTTCAGAAGCGCTGGCGTGATCTTGGCCGCCTGCCCCGGAGTGAGCTGTTCGAAGACCACGGCCCTGGGTTTCAACGCCCGGATCGCACGGGCCTGATTGAGATGATGCTGCGGGTTGTCGTGGATTTCGCCCAGCACAACGACATCGCCCGAGATCGCGTCAAGCGCCTCGGGCGTGACCTCCTCGGCGAGAACCGGAGAGGCGAGAGCGAAGGTGATAAGACCGAAGAAAAGCCGCTTCATACGAAGAAGCTTTGCACCTCACCCTGATGCGTTTCAAGCGATTTGCGCATCTTGCCGAAGGCCTGCGCCTCGAGCTGCCGGATGCGCTCCTTCGACAGGCCCAGCTCTTCGCCGAGGCTTTCGAGCGTGCGCGGATCTTCGATCAGGCGGCGCTCGGTCACGATATAGCGCTCCCGGTCGGTCAGCGTCTGCATCGCTTCGCCAAGCCAGACGCGCATCGTCTCGCCGTCATGCGTCTCGGCCACGGCCTCTTCGGGGCTCGCACCGTCATCCTCGAGCGTGTCGACCCATTCGCGGCCCTCTTCATCGCTCGACTGGGTGGCGTTGAGCGAAAAATCGGAGCCCGAAAGGCGGCCTTCCATCATCTCGACATCCGCGATCGGCACGCCGATCACTTCGGCAACGCGCTGACGCAGCTGCATCGCATCGAGTTGCTGACCCTCTTGCGCGGCTTCGCGCGAGAGCTGCGCCTGCACCCGGCGCATGTTGAAGAACAGGGCCTTTTGCGACGAGGTCGAGCCGGTGCGCACCATCGACCAGTTGCGCATCACGAATTCCTGGATCGACGCCTTGATCCACCAGACCGCATAGGTCGAAAAGCGAACGCCGCGCTCGGGGTCGAACTTGTCGGCGGCCTTCATCAGGCCCAGCGAGGCTTCCTGGATCAGGTCGTTCATCGGGGCGCCGTAGCGGCGGAATTTGGAGGCCATGGAGATCGCGAGGCGCATATAGGCAGTGACGAGCCGGTGGAGCGCCTGTTCGTCACGTCGATCGCGCCAGGCGCGTGCAAGTTCCGCTTCGGTTTCGGCATCGAGGAACTCCGCGCGCATGGCTTCGCGCGGAAGGGTTTCATCGGTCATACCATCAAGTGCCATTTACCAATCTCCCTGGGTCTCCCGCCCATTTGGACGCAGCCTAATGCGAGTGGCTGCATTGCTCTTACAATCCGCTTCTCATGAAAAGGTTCCTCACGGAAATGTTGATTTTGAGCTGTAACTTTGTGCGCAGGCTGCCCTTGACGCGTGAATTTTGTAAAAAACAATGGGATTTCAAATTCATAAGCCATGCTTACCGTATGATCTTGAGCGCCACATATCGTAAGCCTGCTCACGAATACTTGACCGGCTGTAACGCTGCGCCATACGAACCTGCGCAAGAATGCGAAATTGGTTGTGCAATCACGCGCAAAATCAACGAATTGGAGCCTCCTGGCCGAATGACGGCAGCGAGCATCGAGCGCCTGAGTCGGCGCCTTCTCAGCCCTCTAAGTGCGCCTATCGAACGTTAACCTTTCCTAAACCATGCTCCCCTAGCACTGGGACGAGCACCCGGAGAGGAAATGGTCAGCCAGAGCTACACGGTCGCGTTCGAAGGGGTGGAGGCCCGGCTGGTCGAGGTGCAATGCGCACTCTCCGACGGGCTTCCGGCTTTCGCGGTCGTGGGGCTGCCGGACAAGGCTGTGCAGGAAGCGCGTGAGCGGGTGCGTGCAGCGCTTGGCGCGCTCGGCGTGGCGCTTCCGATGCAGCGGATCACGGTCAATCTCTCGCCGGCCGATCTGCCAAAGGAAGGTTCGCATTTCGACCTGCCCATCGCGCTGGCACTGCTGGGAGCGATCGGGCTCGTACCGCGCGACAAGCTCGAAGCCCTTGTCGCACTCGGGGAGCTATCCCTCGACGGCAGGTTGCTGGCAGTCGCCGGCGCGCTGCCCGCGGCAATGGCCGCCGCAACCAGCGAGCGGAGCTTGATCTGCCCGAAAGCCTCCGGCGCCGAAGCCGCCTGGGTCGGCGCGACCGAGGTGTTCGCGCCCGCCACACTTTCCGCCGCGATCGACCATCTGACAGGGCGCGCGCCGCTCGACCCAGCCCGCCCCGGCCTCATCTCGCCCGATCCGCACCCGCGCGACCTGCGGGACGTGAAGGGGCAGGAACGGGCCAAGCGCGCGCTGGAGATCGCAGCCGCAGGCCGCCACCACCTGATGATGATCGGTGCGCCCGGCTCGGGCAAATCCATGCTCGCCGCGCGCCTGCCCTCGATCCTGCCGGAAATGAGCCCCGAGGAGATGCTGGAAACCTCGATGATCCATTCGCTCTCGGGACTGATCAACGAGGGCGGGATTTCGCGCGCGCGCCCGTTCCGCGAGCCCCATCACACCGCCTCGATGGCCGCGATGATCGGCGGCGGGCGCGGCGCGCGGCCCGGCGAAGTGAGCCTTGCCCATAATGGCGTGCTGTTCATGGACGAATTTCCCGAATTCCCCCGGGCCGTGCTCGAAACCCTTCGGCAGCCGATCGAAACCGGGGAAGTCGTCGTCTCGCGCGCCAATGCGCATATGCGCTACCCCTGCCGCTTCCTGCTCGTCGCGGCAGCGAACCCATGCAAATGCGGCTATCTCGGCGATGCCGAGCGCGCCTGCTCGCGCGCCCCCTCTTGCGGCGAGGATTACCTTGCACGGATCTCCGGGCCGCTGATGGACCGGTTCGATCTGCGGCTCGAAGTGCCGCCTGTCCGTTACGCGGATCTCGATCTTCCCGCGACCGGAGAAAACTCGGGCGCGGTCGCGGCCCGCGTGGCCCAAGCGCGCGCGCTCCAGTCCCGGCGATTTGCCAAAGCTCCGACGGTGCGGGTCAATGCCGAGGCGGAAGGCGCGCTGCTCGAGGAAATCGCGACGCCCGATGCGGAGGGCCGCGCGCTGCTGTCGCGCATGGCCGAACGGGTCGGCCTCTCGGCGCGAGGCTATCACCGGGTTTTGCGGGTCGCGCGCACGATTGCCGATCTCGATGCCGAAGACGCGGTGCGCCAGCCCCATATCGCAGAGGCGCTGAGCTACCGGATCACCGCGCAGGCAGGTTGAGCATCGCGCGCGCAGCCTTCGCCGCATCTTCGAGCGCCGCCCGCGCCTCGGGCACGCGCCCGTCGAAGAACTGCCAGACATGCGGAGCGTCAGGCCAGCTTTGCACCGTCACACTCGCGCCGAATTCGCGCAACCGGTCGGCCATGCGCAACGCGTCGTCAGCCAGGATCTCGGTCATCGAATGCTGGATCAGGACCGGCGGCGCATCGGGGAAAGCGGCAAAGAGCGGAGAGACTTCGGGATCGCTCGCGGGATGGCCTTGCAGCGCCAGATCCACCGTGTCCCCGATCCGCTCCACCGGCAACAGCGCATCCTTGCGGGCATTCGTGCGCAGGCTGCCCCCCGAACAGGTCAGGTCGGTCCAGGGCGAGAAGGCGATCACGCCCGCGGGCGCCCGCCCCTGCCGGCAAAGCCGTCCCAGAAGCGAAAACGCCAACCCGCCACCGGCGCTATCACCCGCAAGAACGATCTGCGCGGGCTCATAGCCCGCAGCAATAAGCCCATCGAAGGCCGCCTGAGCATCCGCAATCGCCGCCGGAAACGGCGCCTCGGGCGCGAGCCTGTAGTCGACCGCCAGAACTTCGATCCCGCTCAGCTGCGCCAGTCGCGCGGCGACACCGCGATACATCCAGGGCGAACCCGCGATATAGCCGCCGCCGTGGAAATAGAGGATCACCTTGCCGATCGAGGTCTGGCCCACGCGCAACGACAAGGCCGGCCGCCCTCCGAGCGTTGTCTGCAACAGGCACAGGCCTTCGGGTTCGCGCACCACCCAGCTCGCCATCCGCTCCATCTCGCGCCGCGTTGCAGCCGGTTCGCGGAACCGTCGCACCATCGGCTTGGCCGCGATCCGCAGCCAGGCGTTCAAGAATCTGAGCCGGATAGACATGTCAGCCCCGCTTTGCCTCGATGGCCTCCCAGATCCGCGCAGCGATATTCACGCCGTCGAACCGCTCAAGTTCCTGAATGCCCGTGGGCGAGGTCACGTTGATCTCGGTAAGCCAGTCGCCGATCACGTCGATGCCAACGAAGATCTGCCCTTTCTCGCGCAGGACCGGCCCGATCGCGGCGCAAATCTCCCGATCGCGCGCGGTCAGTTCGACCTTCTCGGGCCGCCCCCCGACATGCATGTTCGAGCGCGTCTCGCCCTCGGCGGGCACGCGGTTGATCGCGCCGACCGCTTCGCCATCGACGAGAATGATCCGCTTGTCGCCTTTCGAAACCGCGGGCAGGAACTTCTGGGCAATCAGCGGCTCGCGATTGATCCCCATGAAGAGCTCGTGCAGCGAGGACAGGTTGCGATCGTTCGGATCGAGCCGGAAGACGCCTGCGCCACCATTGCCATAAAGCGGCTTGAGGATGATGTCGCCATGCTTGGCCTTGAAATCGCGAATCACCGACAGATCCCGCGCAATCAGCGTCGGCGGCGTGAGATCGGGGAAATTCAGCACCAGAAGCTTTTCAGGCGAATTGCGCACCCAGAACGGATCGTTGACGACAAGCGTCTGCGGATGGATCCGCTCGAGCAGATGCGTCGTCGTGATATACCCCATGTCGAACGGCGGATCCTGGCGCAGCCAGACGACATCCCAATCCGCGAGGTCGACTTCGGTTTCCTCGCCAAGCGTGAAATGATTGCCCCGCTCGCGCCGCACCGTCAGCGGCCATCCCCGCGCAAGGATCCGCCCCTCGCGATAGATCAGCCGGTCAGGCGTATAGTAGAACAGCTCATGGCCCCGCGCCTGCGCCTCTTCGGCGATGCGAAAGGTACTGTCGGCCCCGATATCGATCGCTTCGATCGGGTCCATCTGAATTGCGACTTTCAAACCCATTCGCGCCCCCTTTCATTGCAGCCTTGATGCAATGTGGCGCGCGCCAATGCAATCTCAACTCACATTCCGAGATAGGCATTCTCCAGAACCCGGATTTTCCCGACCTCATCGACCAGCGCGAGGTCGAAGCGGACCTTGCGATTGGTATTGGCCGGCACGGGATGGCGCATCAGATACTCTTCGACCGAGATGCAGATCCGCCGCATCTGGCGCGGACTGAGACGTTCGGCGGCCCGGGCATGCCTGCGCGATTTCTTCACCTCGATGAAGATCAGCATTTCACCGTCGCGCGCGATCAGGTCGATCTCTCCGCCGAAACGACCGCGCCAACGATGTGCCGCCACTTCGCGCCCATCGCGCTCATAGAGACGCGCGACCTGCTCTTCGGCAGCAAGCCCGGAATAATAGGACAAAGCTCCGCTCATTTTTCCTTCTCCAATGCCAGCGCGGCCTGATACACCTTTCGCCGCGGCAGCCCGGTCTGGGCCACGACCTCATCCACGGCATCACGCAGACTTGCCTGTGCCATGACCTCCCGCAGCCGTTCCTCGAGTTCCTCCGCCCCGATCTCCACCGCATGGGCGCGGTCGATCACGAGCACGATTTCCCCTTTCACGGGGGTTTCTTCGAGGCTCTCGGAGATCTCGCTCAGGCTACCCCGGCGGACCTCTTCGAAGCGTTTGGTCAGTTCACGACACAGCGCCGCTTGCCGTTCTTCTCCGAAGGTTTGCACGCAGTCCCTTAACATTTCGCGAATGCGTTTGGGACTTTCATAAAAGACGAGTGTCGCCGGGACAGTCTTGAACTCCGACAACCAGTTGAGCCGTGCACCGCGGGTATTGGGGGCGAATCCGGCGAACAGGAAACGATCGCTTGGCAGGCCCGACAGGGTCAGTGCAGTCAGCACCGCCGAAGGCCCCGGAGCGCTGTGCAGCGCAAATCCCGCCTCGATCACCGCGCGGGCGAGCTGGTAGCCGGGATCGGCCACCAGCGGAGTACCAGCCTCCGAAGCATAGACGACGCTGCGCCCATCCTCGATCGCGCGGAGAATTTTCGGGCGCATCGCGGCCCCATTGTGGTCGTGATAGGCCAGTAGCGGGCGACCGGCGAGCGGGACGCCATGGATCTCCATGAGGTGACGCAAGCTGCGGGTATCCTCGGCCGCCAGAACATCCGCGGTGCGCAGCAGGTCGAGCGCGCGCAGGGTGATGTCGCGCGCGGCCCCGATCGGCGTCGCGATAAAGTAGAGCCCGGCGGCAAGCCCGCCCTTGCTGCGCGCTTGCGCCTCTGCGCTCGGCATGGTTTCGCCGGTTTCGTCTGGCTCCTGCATGGGCCCTCTCATCCGCTGCGTGGATCGTTTACTTCGCGCCGGGTTATGCGTAGGCTCGGCCGCGCGCCATAGCGCTTCGCGCACCAGTTTTCCCGAACGCCCATAAAGGACGTAGCATGTTTGATCTTCTCCGTAACCCCCGTGCCCTCGCTGCCCGAATCGTCGCGGTTTTCGCGCTCTTCTGGCTTGCCGCCTGTCAGCCCGGAAGTATGGGGAATACCGGCCAGCGCATCGACACGAGCGCGCCTGTGAAGGTCGCGTTACTGGTGCCTGCGGGTTCGGGCAATGCCGGAGACGAAACCCTCGCCGCCCAGCTGCGCAACGCCGCGAACATGGCGATCGCCGATCTGCAGGGCGTGAAGATCGACCTCCAGGTCTACAACACCGCCGGCAGCCCCGCGCAGGCGGCGGCGATGGCGAGCAAGGCGGTCGACGAGGGCGCGAAGATCATTCTCGGGCCGGTCTATGCGGAATCGGCCAACGCTGCGGGCCTCGCGGTCGCCTCGCGCAATGTCAACGTGCTCGCCTTCTCGAACGTCACCAGCGTGGCTGGCGGCAATGTCTTCGTGCTTGGCCCGACGTTCGAAAACACGGCCAACCGGCTCGTGTCCTACGCGGTGCGCCAGGGCAAGCGCCGGATCATGGTCGTGCATGAGCAGACCACCGCAGGCGAGATCGGCGCACAGGCGATCCAGACCGCGATCTCGCGCCGAGGCGGCGCGCTCGCGGGCGTTGCCTCCTACCCGTTCTCCCAGCAAGGGCTGGTCGATGCGATGCCGCAGATTGCAGGCCGCGTGAAAGCCGGCGATATCGATGCGGTCTTCATGACGGCAGATACCGCAGGTGCGTTGCCCTTGCTCACTCAGCTCATGTCCGAACAGGGCGTGAACCCGCAGAGCACGCAATACCTCGGCCTCACCCGCTGGGACATCCCGCCGGCGACGCTCGCGCTGCCGGGCGTGCAGGGCGGCTGGTTCGCCAAACCCGATCCGGGTCTCCAGGCACAATTCGCGGCGCGCTACCAGGCGGCCTATGGCTCGGCGCCGCTCGCGATCGCGGGGCTGGGTTATGACGGCATCGCCGCGATCGGCGCGCTCGTGAAATCGGGCAATCCGAACGCGCTGACCAAACAGGCGCTGACCCAGCGCTCGGGCTTCGTCGGGGTCAACGGCGTCTTCCGCCTCCTGCCCGACGGCACCAACGAACGCGGGCTTGCCATCGCGCAGGTCCAGAACGGCCAGGCCGTGGTGATCGACCCCGCGCCGCGCAGCTTCGGCGGAGCCGGGTACTGACCCGCGCCCTTCCATGACATCAGAGGGCCCGAGAAGGAACGAGACCGAGAAGTGAGCACCAAGACCGACCTCGCCCCGGACCAGTCCGGGGCGCCCCTTCTTCTGAATGGCGACCATCTCTTCGAAGCGCTTGATGCCGCGATCGGGGATCTGAGCGAACCGCGCGAGATCCGTGCCGCCACCGTCTCCTTCCTCGCCGAGGAGCGCGCCCGCGCCAATGACTGGATCGAGGCGGATTTCCGAACCCACCCGCGCGCTGCGCGGGCAACCGTCGAAGCCTACGCGCAGATGACCGACGGCATCGTGCGATCGGTGCTGCGCATCGCCACGACCCGGCTGCACCGGCTCGGCACGCCGACCGAGGCCGAGCGCTTCGCAGTGCTGGCGGTGGGCGGTTATGGCCGCGCCGAGATGGCCCCCCATTCCGATGTCGATCTGTTGTTTCTGACCCCCTACAAGATCACCCCCTGGGCCGAGAGCGTGGTCGAATCCATGCTCTACATCCTGTGGGACCTGAAGCTGAAGGTCGGCCACTCCTCGCGCACGCTCGACGATTGCATCCGGCTCGGGCGCGAGGACATCACGATCCGCACCGCGCTTCTCGAACACCGCTGCGTGGGTGGCGACGAGAAACTGGCCGAAGCGCTTTCGCAGCGGTTGCGGCACGATCTTTTCGAGGGCAGCGAGGCCGAGTTCATCGAGGCGAAACTGGCCGAACGCTCGGCCCGCCACCGGCGTCAGGGCGGGCAGCGCTATGTGCTCGAACCCAACGTCAAGGAAGGCAAGGGCGGCCTGCGCGACCTGCAGACGCTCTACTGGATCGGCAAATATATCCACCATGTCGGTCGGGCGCGCGAGCTGATGGAGATCGGCGCCTTCTCACCCGAGGAATACGAGACGTTCCACGATGCCGAGGATTACCTCTGGGCGGTGCGTTGCCACCTGCACCTGATCGCGCGGCGCGCCGCCGATCAGCTGACATTCGACATGCAGGTCGAGGTGGCCGAGCGGATGGGCTATCGCGATCTCGCGGGCCGTCGCGCAGTCGAGGTCTTCATGCAGGATTATTTCCGTCACGCGACCGCCGTTGGGGATGTGACCCGGATCTTCCTCACCAAGCTCGAAGCGCAGCATGTGAAGAGCGCGCCGGTGCTGCAGCGCATCTTCCGCAGGCGGCGCAAGCTCAAGGCGCCCTATTCCGAGCAGAACGGGCGTATCAACGTGGCCGACGAACAGGCTTTTCTCGGCGATCCCGTCAACCTGCTGCGGCTCTTCGAGGAAGGGCTGCGTACGGGGATGCTGATCCACCCGGACGCGATGCGGCTGGTCTCGGCCAATCTCGATCTGATCGACGACGAGATGCGCAACAATCGCGAGGCGCAACGGATTTTCCTCGACCTGCTGCTGAAGCACGGCAATCCCGAACGCGCGCTGCGGCGGATGAACGAGCTGGGTGTTCTCTCCGCCTTCATTCCCGAATTCGAGCCGATCGTCGCGATGATGCAGTTCAACATGTATCACAGCTACACGGTGGACGAGCACACGATCCAGGTCGTCTCGACACTGGCCCAGATCGAGCGGCGCGAACTGATCGAAGACCTGCCTCTGAGCTCGCACATCCTCGAGGAGGGGATCAATCGCAAGGTGCTCTATGTGGCGCTGTTGCTGCACGATATCGGCAAGGGGCGGCCCGAGGATCATTCGATCCTGGGAGCCAGGATCTCGCGCAAGGTGGCACCGCGTCTCGGGCTCAATCAGGAGGAGTGCGAAACAGTCGAATGGCTGGTGCGCCATCACCTGTTGATGTCGGATGTGGCGCAGAAACGCGATCTGAGCGACCCGCGCACGATCCGCGATTTCGCGCGACAGGTGAAGTCGCGCAAGCGGCTCGACCTGCTGACCGTGCTGACCGTGTGCGACATTCGAGGGGTCGGGCCGAACGTGTGGAACAACTGGAAAGCGACGCTGCTGCGCAAACTCCACGCCGAGACTTCGCTTGCGCTCGAACACGGGCTCGAAGCGATCAATCGCGAGCAGCGCACCGACGAAGCCAAGCGCGCGCTGCGCGAAGTGCTCGAGACGCTGGGCGACTGGGACGCGCGCGAGATCCGCACCGAGCTCGGGCGTCATTACGATCCCTATTGGCAGTCGCTCAACACCGCCAATCACGAGATTTTCGCACGATTGCTGCGCGGGCTTGGCGACAATGAGATCCGCATCGATCTGCACCCCGACGACGATCACGACGCGACGCGGGCGAGTTTCGCACTCGCCGACCACCCCGGCATCTTCTCGCGGCTCGCGGGCGCTCTGGCGCTGGTCGGTGCGAACGTGGTCGATGCGCGCACCTACACGTCTAAGGACGGTTACGCGACGGCGGTATTCTGGATTCAGGATGCCGAGGGCCACCCTTACGAAGCCTCCAAGCTGTCCCGCCTGCGCGGCATGATCGAGAAGACGCTGAAGGGCGAAGTGGTCGCACGCGACGCGCTCAAGGATCGCGACAAGATCAAGAAGCGCGAGCGGGAGTTCAAATTCCCGACCCATATCACCTTCGACAATGAGGGCTCGGATATCTACACGATCATCGAGGTCGATACACGCGACCGCCCCGGCCTGCTTTATGACCTGACGCGGGCGCTGGCCTCGAACAATATCTCGATCTCCTCGGCGGTGATCGCAACCTACGGGGCGCAGGTGGTCGACAGCTTCTACGTCAAGGACATGTTCGGGCTGAAGCTGCATTCCAAATCGCGTCAGGAGGCTTTGGAAAACCGTCTGCGCGATGCCATCGCGTCGGGCGCGAAACGAGCGGGCAACTGACATGAAACCGATCCGGCTGGTGCGCGGCTTCATGACGGTGGGCGGCTGGACGATGGCGAGCCGCGTGCTCGGCTTCGCCCGAGACATGATGATCGCGGCTTTCCTCGGCGCAGGCCCGGTGGCCGAGGCGTTCCTCGTGGCGTTCTCGCTCCCCAACCTCTTCCGTCGCTTCTTCGCCGAGGGGGCGTTCAACACCGCCTTCATCCCGATCTTCTCGAAGAAGCTCGAAGGGGGCGAGGATGCGCAAGGGTTCGCCCGCGAGGCGATGGGCGGGCTGGCCTCGGTGCTGATCGTTCTCACGCTGATCGCCTCGGCCGCGATGCCGTGGCTGGTGCTGGCGATGGCTTCGGGCTTTGCCTCCGATGAGCGTTTCGAGATCGCGACGACCTATGGGCGCATCGCCTTTCCCTATATCCTTTTCATCTCGCTTGGCGCTCTGCTCTCGGGCGTGCTGAATGCCGCCGGCCACTTCGCCGCCGCAGCCGCCGCGCCTGTGCTGCTGAACGTGACCTTCGTCATTGCGATGCTTCTGGCGGATCATTTCGGTCTGCCGGTGGGCGATGCGCTGGCCTGGTCGGTGCCGCTCGCGGGGGTGGCGCAATTGGCGCTGGTCTGGGTCGCGGCATGGCGTACTGGCTTCAGAATCATCCCGGCCCGACCGCGCCTGAGCCCCGATATGAAACGCCTGATCCGCATCGCGATCCCGGCGATGCTGGCCGGTGGCGTCGTTCAGATCAACCTGCTGGTGGGCCGTCAGGTCGCCTCGCATTTCGACGGCGCGATTGCCTGGCTCAACTATGCCGACCGGCTTTATCAACTGCCCTTGGGCGTGGTGGGCATCGCAATCGGCGTGGTGCTGCTACCGGACCTGTCGCGCCGGTTGCGTGCCCGTGACGTGGCGGGCAGCCGCTATTCCTTCTCGCGCGCGGGCGAATTCGCGCTGCTGCTGACGGTTGGCCCCGCTGTGGCGCTTCTGGTCGCGGCGCAGCCCATCGTCTCGGTCCTCTTCGAGCGCGGGCAGTTCACCCATGACGACACCATCGCCACCGCTTGGGCCACCGCGATCTACGGGCTGGGACTACCCGCCTTCGTGCTGCAAAAGGTGCTGCAACCGCTCTATTTCGCCCGCGAGAATACTCGCACACCGTTCAATTACGCGCTGGTCGCGATGGTGGTGAATGCGGTGCTGGCGATCGGCCTTTCACCCTTCATCGGTTATCTCGCCGCCGCCTGCGGCACCACTTTCGCCGCTTGGGCCATGGTCGGGCAGCTCTGGCTCGGCTCGCGTTCGATGGGAGAGGCTGCGCATTTCGATCACCGCTTCCACCGCCGCCTGCCGCGCATCGTGGTTTCGGCTCTGGTGATGGGAGCGGCGATCTGGGTCGTGACCTGGGCCGCTCCGGGCCTCTTCACCGTGCCGGGACTGCGCGCATTGGCGCTGCTGGGGCTCGTGCTGTTCGGGATGGCGGTCTATTTCGGCACTGCGATCGCGATCGGCGCGATGCACATGGCCGATCTCAGGGGCGCGGTGCGCAAGGGCCCGGGCGGCGCCTGACGCCGACCCTTAGCGCAGCCAGAGCTTCGCGCGCTTGATCCGGTTGCGCAGCATCTTCTCGGTGCGCGGCATTCCCTCGCTCGCGATGATCTCGCGCAGTTTGCGGCCCTTGCCCTGATAGATCAGCTTCTTCGCAGGCTCGTAGAGCTTGAGCACCTTCTTGATCGGGTTTGGCGCCACGACCGTCTCGACCATCTCGATTGCCGCATCGCTTTCGCGCGCATAGAGCAGCGGCAGCGCACGGTAATGGCAGCTCACCGCCCCGTCGAGCCCGTCGAGCTCGGGCCCCGGCCTTCCGCCTCCGAAGGAATGGATCACCAGCGGCAGCGCCACCTGATCGAGCCAGGGATCAAGCGACTGACACGCGAGCTCGTCAGGCGTCTCGTCGCGAATAGCCCGGGCATAATTCAGGAAGCGCGCGCCGAACTCTGCCGGATCCGCCCCGAAGAACCAGCCCGCGTTGAAATACATGTAGCGCCGCCAATACTCGTCGGGTTGGCTCGGATCGAGCGTCTCCTCGAACCCGTCGAGGCCAAACTTGTCGTAAAGCGATTTCCAGATCGCAGTATAGCCGGGCCCGTAAAGCGGCGGCTCGGGCCAGGTCCCCGTGCGGCGCATCGAGGCGGAGGGCTTCGTGAAATCGAAACCCACATCCGAGAGCGGACCGGTGAAGACCGTATCGGTATCGAAGAAGACGAAAGGCTCGCCCGCAGGCAGCGCCGCAAGAGCTTCGATCTTGTTGCCATAGGGATAGGACTGGCCGAAGACCTTGCTTTCGAAAGGCACGATTTCGGCCCCTGCCCCTTCCAGAATCGCGCGCACCGGCCCCGAGATTCGCACTTCCTCGGACCAGCGCGGCCCGGGTTGCGGTTCGGCCACCAGAAGCCTGCCGGCGAAATCGGGATTGGCCGCGCGGAAACTCAGCACGAACAGAATAGCCTCGTATTCCAGACGACCCGATTGTGCGATGCAGAAGACGTTGAAGGGTTGAGGTCTCGGGGTTTTCGCCGTCATACTGCCGCCCAGGGAGGATTTTTGCGCAGTATAGCGAGAAAGCCCGGGGGTGAAAGTGATGAGCGTGCGGAAGTTGAGCGGGGCCGTACTCGCAGCGATGCTGGTGGCGGCGCCGGTGGCAGCGCAGAATTTCACCACCGCCGCCGAGGTCCGCCCGATCCTCGACATGACCCGCGATTCCTGGGTGGCGATCCGCGAACGCGGTGACAAGGATCTGGTCTATTTCACCCATCTTCTCGCCTGGCGCTGCGGGCTGAGCGAGATCCGCTACGGCTTCAACGGCGCGGCCCCCAACGCGAAATTCAAGATGGAAAAATGCCACGAAGGCAGCGCCCAGCCCAATGCGATCTCGGGCGACAATGTCTTCGTGTCGCAGCCCAAGGGGTCGGTGAAGGACGTCCGCGTGAAGCTGATCTACGATGACGGCAGCTCCGAGGAAGCCCGCTTCAAGCGCAACGCAGTGCTCTCACGATGAACCGCCTGCAAGCCCCGGAGGCTTGCGAGATCACCAGTTCCGAAAAGGGGGGAAGTGGTGGGTGACCCTGGAATCGAACCAGGCATGGGTCTCCCCGGCGGAGTTACAGTCCGCTGCCGCACCTTGCAGCACGTCACCCGACGCTTGGCGGGAGATACAAAAGGGGGCGGGGGGCGTCAAGAGCCGGATTTGCGAAAAATCGCGCTCCGAGATCGCCGCTTGCCAAAGCCCGCCTTTGCGCGCAGGTAGGGGCAAAGGAGACAGCGATGAAAAAACCGGCCTGGGTGATCGAAAAGGAACGTGCCAAGCGCGCAGCGGCATCGGAAACGGTGTGGCTGTTCGGCCTGCACGCGGTGCGCGATGCGCTCCAGAACCCGATGCGCGAGAGACTTCGGCTGGTCTGCTCGAAGAATGCCGCCGACAAGCTGTCCGACGCGATCGCTGCCTCGGGCATGGAGCCCGAGATCGTCGATGTGCGCAAGTTCGACAAACACGTGCCGATCTCGCAGGATTCGGTGCATCAGGGCGCGGCCCTCGAGGTCAAACCGCTCGACTGGGGCGCGCTGAAGGATGTCTGCTATGATGCACGCATCGTGGTGCTGCTCGACCGGGTGACCGACCCGCATAACGTGGGCGCGATCCTGCGCTCTGCCGAGGTGTTCGGCGCTGCCGCCGTGATCGCCCCGCACCGCCATTCCGCCCCCGAGACCGGGGCGCTCGCCAAGACCGCGAGCGGCGCGTTGGAGCGTCAGCCCTATCTGCGCGTGAAGAACCTCTCCGACGCGATGGAGGAGCTACGTTCGATGGGGTTCCGGCTGCTTGGCCTCGCGGGCGAGGCGAACATGAGCCTCGAGGACGGGCTGAGCGAGGCCGGGATGGAGCCGGTGGCGCTTGTGCTTGGCGCCGAAGGTCCGGGCCTGCGCGAGAAAACCCGCGAGACCTGCGACCGGCTGGTGCGCATCCCCTTCGCCGGGGAGTTCGGCTCGCTCAACGTCTCGAACGCCGCGGCCGTGTCGCTCTATGCGGCGGCGAACCGCTGATTTTCACAAGAACGCGAGCTTGTGGCGCGAAGGTCTTTAAGACCGGCGGGGGGCTTCCTATCTCATTAACAGAAGCGCCGCTCCGGAACCGCAGCGCTTCTAGTTCACTGTCCCTCGTTCCGCCACTTATGCGCCCTTGCTTCATGCTCGGGCGCATTTTTCTTTGGCGGGAAAGCGAATGGACAGGGCAACCCCGCCGTCGGCGCGTTCTTGAAGCGCCCCGGCATTTGTCCCTATACCAAGAAGGCAAGACAGGAGGCCCCGATGCAAGACGAGATCCGCGATATTCTGCGCGAGGCGAAGGTGATCGCCGTGGTGGGGATTTCCCACAAGACCGATCGCCCCTCCTACGATGTCGCGCGTTACCTGCAATCGAAGGGCTACCGGGTCATCCCGGTCAATCCCGGCCTCGCTGGGCAGGCGTTGCTGGGTGAGACGGTCTATGCCGATCTCGGAGCGATCCCGGACGAGATCGAGGTGGACATGGTGGATGTGTTCCGGCGCTCCGAGGCCGTGCCCGAGGTGGTCGAGGACGCGCTCGCCCATCTGCCCAAGCTGCGCACGATCTGGATGCAGCTTGGCGTCACGCATGAAGAGGCTGCGGAAAAGGCGCGCGCGAAGGGCGTGCGCGTCGTGATGAACCGCTGCCCGAAAATCGACTATCCGCGCCTGATGATGGGCTGAGGGGGCAAGCCGCCCCCTCCCCCCGTTCAATCAGCGCGAGCGGATCATTCCCATGATCTCGAGCGTGCGCGCGAGGATCGGCTGCGCAATTTCGTCAGCGCGATTTGCACCGTCGCCCAGGATCCGGTCGATCTCGGCAGGGTCGTTCATCAGCCGGGTCATCTCATCCGAGATCGGCGCGAGTTTCGCGACCGCGAGCTCAGCCAGCGCCGGTTTGAACTTGCCGAAGCCCTCGCCGCCGAACTCGCCCAGCACCTGGTCCGGCGTCATGTCCGCCAGCGCCGCGTAGATGTTCACGAGATTGCGTGCCTCGGGCCGGTCCTTGAGCCCGTCCAGCTCGGAGGGCAGCGGCTCGGGATCGGTCACGGCCTTGCGGATCTTCTTCGCGATCGTGTCGGCATCGTCGGTCAGGTTGATGCGGCTCGCATCCGACGGGTCGGATTTCGACATCTTCTTCGTGCCGTCGCGCAGGGACATCACGCGGGTCGCGGCGCCCTCGATCAGAGGCTCGGGAGCGGGGAAGAACTCGGTCTTGAAGTCATGGTTGAACTTCGCCGCGATGTCGCGGGTCAGCTCCACATGCTGCTTCTGGTCCTCGCCCACCGGCACCATCGTCGCGTGATACAGCAGGATGTCGGCGGCCATCAGCGCGGGATAGGCGTAAAGGCCAAGCGAGGCCTTCTCGGCATTCTTGCCCGCCTTGTCCTTGAACTGGGTCATCCGGTTCATCCAGCCCAGACGCGCCACGCAGTTCAGGAGCCATGCCAGTTCCGCATGGGCCGACACTTGCGATTGGTTGAACAGGATCGAGCGTTTCGGATCGACGCCCGAGGCGATGAAGGCGGCGGCGGCTTCGCGAGTGTTGCGGCGCAGCGCTTCGGGGTCTTGCCAGACCGTGATCGCGTGCAGGTCGACAAGGCAATAGATCGTCTCGATCCCCTCATCCTGCTTCTGGGCAAAGCGCTTGAGCGCGCCCAGATAGTTGCCCAGCGTCAACCCGCCCGAGGGCTGGATGCCTGAGAAGATCCGCGGTTTGAAATTGGCGTTCGGGGTTTGCGCGTCGTCGCTCATCTGATGCTCCTGATCTGCGGGGGGTGGAAGCCCGCCTCCTGCGGTTCCCGGGGTGGAAATCCGCTCCCCGCTCGCTTATCGCTAAAGCGCATAGGGCGCAACTGAGCCCCGGCGAATTGGAGACGAGATGCGCGACGGCTATGATGAGAACCCGGTGAACCCGCTCCCCCCGGTGGTGTGGCTGCTCGCGCTGCCGATCATCGCGACCGAGCTGTTCTTCGCGATGGGGAGCAGCGGTTTGATCGGTGGGCCGGGCGCTGCGGGCTGGCGGCTCGATGCGCTGCAGAAATTCGCCTTCTCGCCGCAGCTGATGCGCGCCATGGTCGAAACCGGGCAATACCCGCCCGAACATCTGATGCGGTTGGTGACCTATCCGTTCGTGAATGCCTCCGTGACCCAGGCGATCTTCGTGCTCGTCTTCCTTCTGGCGCTTGGCAAGATGGTGGGCGAGGTCTTCTCGAACCTCGCCGTGGCATTGGTGTTCCTCGGCGCGAGCATCGCCGGCGCTCTGATCTATGGCGCGATGCCATTCACCGAGATCGGACTCTATGGCGGCTATCCGGGCGATTACGGGCTGATCGGCGCGTTCACCTGGATCCTGTGGACACGGCTGGGGCAGGAGAACGCGAACCAGTTGCGGGCCTTCTCGCTGATCGGCGCGCTGATGGGGATCCAGTTGATCTTCGCGATGATCTTCGGCGCACAGCCCGACTGGATCGCAGATATCGCGGGGTTCGCGACCGGCTTCGTGCTGAGCTTCCTCGTCGCCCCCGGCGGGATGAAACGTACATTGGCGCGGCTGCGGCGGCGTTAATCCCGCAGGACAAGGGCAGCCGCCCCCACCGAGCCAAGAACGACTTCCCGGCGTTCCATCACCAAAAACGAATGTGTTTGAAGCCCCTCGGGTGCGCCGCTAACGTCGCGCCCGAGAACAGAGGAGCCCCGAGATGTCCGACTACAAATTCGACACGCTTCAGATCCACGCCGCCGCCGCGCCCGACCCGACCACCGGCGCATTGCAGGTGCCGATCTACCTGACCACCGCCTACGCGTTCAAGGATGCCGATCACGCGGCACGGCTCTTCAATCTCGAGGAAGTGGGCTACATCTATTCGCGCCTCACCAACCCGACGGTGATGAAGCTCGCCGAAAAGGTCGCGGTGCTCGAAGGCGGCGCGGGCGGGGTGGCCTGCTCCTCGGGGCACGCGGCACAGATCATGGCGCTCTTCCCGCTGATGGGGCCGGGGCTCAACGTGGTCGCGTCGACCCGGCTCTATGGCGGCACGATCACCCAGTTCAGCCAGACGATCAAACGCTTCGGCTGGTCGGCCAAGTTTGTCGATTTCGACGATCTCGACGCATTGGAAGAAGCGATCGACGAGAACACCCGCGCGATCTTCTGCGAGTCGATCTCGAACCCGGGCGGCTACATCACCGATATTCCAGCCGTAGCGAAACTGGCCGACAAGGCTGGCCTGCCGCTGATCGTCGACAACACGCTTGCCACACCCTACCTGTGCCGCCCGATCGAGATGGGCGCGACGCTCGTCGTGCACTCGCTGACCAAATACATGACCGGCAACGGCACCGTCACCGGCGGCTGCGTGATCGACAGCGGCAAGTTCGATTGGTCGGCCTCGGACAAGTTCCCCTCGCTCAGCGCGCCCGAGCCCGCCTATCACGGGTTGAAGTTCCACGAAGCGCTGGGGCCGATGGCCTTCACCTTCCACTCGATCGCGGTGGGGCTGCGCGACCTCGGCATGACGATGAACCCGCAAGGGGCGCATTACACGATGATGGGGCTCGAGACGCTGAGCTTGCGCATGGACAAACACGTCGCCAACGCCAAGGCCGTGGCCGAATGGCTCGAGAAGGACCCGCGCATCGATTTCGTGACCTATGCCGGACTCGAAAGCTCGCCCTGGCACGATCGCGTCGCCAAGGTCTGCCCGAAAGGCGCGGGCGCGCTTTTCACCGTCGCGGTGAAGGGCGGCTACGAGGCCTGCGTGAAGCTGGTGAACAATCTCAAGCTCTTCAGCCATGTCGCGAATCTGGGCGATGCGCGCTCGCTGATCATCCATTCCGCCTCGACCACGCATCGCCAGCTGACCGAGGCGCAGCAGATCGCGGCAGGCGCGGCGCCGAACGTGGTGCGGCTCTCGATCGGGATCGAGAATGCCGAGGATCTGATCGCCGATCTCGATCAGGCGCTGACGGCGGCAACCGCCTGATCCGCAAGCGTCCGATCGCAGGTTTTCACAATTTGGCTCGCCCCGGATCCGCTCCGGGGCGAGCTGACTGTGGAAAACCGGCAATCTGCCGCTCGCTCCCTCCGCGACGCTTTTCAGGGGCCGCAAACTGCTTTACGAAGATGTGAGTATCCAGCGTTCCTGACGGCCCAAGCCCACCCAAATGAAACCCGATTTTGCATTGATCCTTTCGCATGACGGCATCGCCCTGGTGCATCGCGCGAAAGAGGGTTGGCGGCTTCTTGGCGAGGTCTCGCTGGAAGACGACGATCCCGGCCCCGCGATCGAGGCATTGCGCGACAAGGCGCGCGCGCTTGCGCCGCGCGGGTTTGCCACCAAGCTGGTCCTGCCGGATTCGCAAATCCTCTACACGGCAATCTACGCACCTGGGCCGAGCCCCGCGCAGCGCCGCCGTCAGATCGAGGTCGCCCTCGAGGGGATGACCCCTTACCCCGTGCCGGACCTCGTCTACGATTTCGCAGGCGGCGGGCAGACTGTGCAGGTCGCCGTGATCGCACGCGAGACGCTGGGCGAGGCGGAAGGGTTCGCAGAAAGCTACGGCTTCAACCCGGTCAGCTTCGTCGCGGCCCCCGAGCTTGCGGATTTTCCCGGCGAGCCGCATTTCGGCCTGACCTCCGTCGCGGCGCGCTACATCCCCGAGGGCGCGCGGGTGGATCCCGATCCGCAGGTGATCATGCTCCTGCCCGAGCCGGTCGCAGCAATTGAGCCCGCCCCGGAGGCCATCGCCGAACCGCAGGCCGGGCCTGTCGCGGATATGCCCGCCTCTCCCGCGGCACCCGCGCTCGAAGCGGACGCCCGCGACGAAGCCGCCGAGCAGGATCCCGAGCCCGATACTGAAATTGCCCCGGAGCCTGACACCGGGCTGGAAGCCCTCGCCATAGAGCCTGAGCCTGAGCCTGAGCCTGAGCCTGAGCCTGAGCCTGAGCCTGAGCCTGAGCCTGAGCCTGAGAAGGCTGAGGCCAAGCTTCCTGTCACGCAAGAGCCCGCCGAGCTTTCCGACCCGGAGGAAGACGGGATCGAACCCGAGGAATTGGCCGAGCTGGGCGCGCTCGATCTGCCGCCCGAGCCGGTCGCGGATCTGCCGCAGGAAGCGGCGATGCTCGAAGGGCTGCTCGACGAGCCCCCCTCGACAGAGACAAGCGATGCGCCCCAGGTGGACGCCTCCGACGACATCGCACCTAAGACGACCGACGAGGCGTCGCCCGACGCCGCGCCAACGGACATGCCCGACGAGGCTGCATCCGAAGAATCCGCCGTGGATCTCCCGCCCAAGCTGCCCGAGAGTCTCATCGCAGCCTTTGCGACCCGTCGCGATCGGGACACCACGCAGGAGGAGACAGCGGCGCCGCGTCTCGGCGGCGTCGGCCGTCTGAGCCCGCCGCAGCCGGACCGCAAGAAGATCCTGACCGGAGAGGCCGGGATCAACGCACCCAAGCTCGATCTGCCCGAACCCGATCCGCGCTTCGCCCCTCCCGAGCCCAAGGCCACGGAAAAGGCGGCAAAGGCGATGGGGCGCGCCGCGCGCAAGGGGCTCGGCAGCACGGCGGCCCTTGGCCAGAAAACCGCGAAGGCGCTGACGAAATCCCGGGCGAAACCTGCGCAGGTTCCGCCGAAACCCGCCGATACGCCAACGGAAAAGACCGTCTTTGGGGGCGACAAGCGCGCTGCTGTACCCGGCAAGCCGCGCTATCTCGGCGCGATGTTGACCGGCGCGCTGGTGATCTTGCTGGCGATCATCGCGCTTTGGTCGAGCCTGCTCAAGGATCCCATCGGCCCCGAAGAAATCGCGCAGATCCCTGCCGCGCCGAGTGCACCCCCCGAGGTCTCGCAACCGGTCGAAACCGCGGCTGCGCCACAAGCCGACCCCTCCCCCGAGGCGGAACCGGTCGCGCCCGTTCCCGAGCCCCAACCCGAGGCGAGCGCGCCCGAGCCCCAGGCGCCCCCGGCCGAGATGCCCGCCTTGCCGCAAGTCACGCTCGCTCCGCCGCAGGTGACGACCGCGCCGGAAACCGAGACGCAATCCGGGTCTGAACCGGAGCCGACCGGCACGCTGTCGACCGCGAGCCCCGAAGGCATGCCGTCCTTCGACGCCACCCCGCTACCCCCGCCAGTGGCCGAGCCTGCCCCCGAGCCGGAGGTCACGCCGACCCCCGAGGGTACGCAGATGCCGGGCGGCTTCACGCTTTACGCCGGCAAACCCGATACCCTGCCCGCGCCGCGCCCCGATGCGGTAAGCGACGCCTATGCCGCGACCCTGCCGCCCACGCCCGACGCGACCTTCGAGGCAATCCCGGCGCTTCGCGGCTTCAGCCCCCGGCCCCGGCCCGACGATCTGACCGGCGCTGCGGCCGCGCCGCAACCCGCCCCTGCGACGCCTCCGGCGGATCAGACCGCCCCGCCGACGCCCACGCCGCCCGTCGACCAGGGCGCGCTCGATCCCGCGCTCCAACCGCACCCGGAGCTGCAAGATGCGCGTCCGACCGCCCGCCCCGAGGCCGTCACCCGTTTCGCGGCAAGTCAGGCGCCCGCAGGCGAACCTGCCGCCGCAGCCAATCCCCAACTCGCCGAGATCCGTCCCGAGCGTCGTCCCGCGACGATCCAGGAGGCCGTGCAGGGCGCAGTCGCCGCGCAAGATGCCGCCGCCGCCGCCAATAGCGACCCGTTCGCGGGCGCGACCGCGCTTGCGGTGGCACGCTCTGCGAATCCGCCGGAGAAACCGCGCAACTTCTCGCGTTCGGTCGAGCGCGCGCTGGCTGCGGCAATCGCTGCCGAGCCTGCGCCCTCCGTTGCCGTGGCGGCTGCCGCAGCACCCGCCGCAGCGCCCAAAGCCCAGCCGGTCGAGATCGACGAGCCCGAACCCGTCGCGCCTGCGCCCAAACTGCCGACTTCGGCTTCGGTCGCCAAACAGGCCACCGAAAAGAACGCGATCAACCTGCGCAAGATCAATCTGATCGGGCTTTACGGCTCTTCGTCGAACCGTCGCGCGCTGGTGCGTCTGGCCAATGGGCGCTTCGTGAAGGTGGGGGTGGGCGACCGGCTCGATGGCGGTCAGGTCACAGCGATCGGCTCGGGCCAGCTGACCTACAAGAAAGGCTCGCGTAGTTACACGCTCAAGCTGCTCGAAGGCAGCTGACGCAGAGCCGCCCCGCCGCCGCTGCATATCCCGCAACGCCGCGCCCTCTTGAACCCGCCCGTCCCGAAGCTACGCTAGAACTGACCGTTATTTTCTCAGGCGCACATCGCGCCCCAGCCCGAGGACGCACGCCCCGCGATGGAAAGCTTCCTGTTCCAAGCCACGCTCTATCTCGTTGCGATGGTTATCGCGGTGCCGCTGGCCTCACGTGCCGGGCTCGGCTCGGTCTTGGGCTACCTGATCGCGGGCATCCTGATCGGTCCGGTGACCGGGCTGTCGGGCGCGGAAATGAGCGACTTGCAGCACTTCGCGGAGTTCGGCGTGGTGATGATGCTCTTCCTGATCGGGCTCGAGCTGGAACCCCGTGCGCTCTGGGCGATGCGCGACAAGCTGATCGGCCTGGGCGGCATGCAGGTTCTGATCACGATGGTGCTGGTCACCGCGATCGTGATGGCGATGGGCGAGGATTTCCGCGTCTCGCTGGCGATCGGGATGACGCTGTCGCTGTCCTCGACCGCGATCGTGTTGCAGACGCTCAATGAAAAGCAGCTGATGCAGACCGCGGGCGGGCGGTCTTCCTTCGCAGTGCTTCTGACGCAGGATATCGCCGTGATCCCGATGCTCGCGCTGATGCCTCTTTTGGCGCTGCCGGGCGCTCGCGCCGTCGCGAAGGCCGATCATGGCGATCACGTCGTGGCCCGCCTCATCGACGCGCTACCCGCCTGGGGCGTGACCTTGATCACACTGGCGGCGGTGGTTTTCACGGTGCTGATCGGGCACTACCTCGTGCGGCCGCTGTTCCGCTTCGTCCAGACCGCGAAGCTGCGCGAAATCAACACCGCAATGGCCCTGCTGATCGTGGTGGGCATCGCGAGCCTGATGAACCTCGTGGGGCTTTCGCCCGCGCTCGGCACCTTCCTCGCCGGCGTGGTTCTCGCCGACAGCGAGTTCAAGCACGAGATGGAATCCGATATCGAGCCCTTCAAGGGACTCCTGATGGGGCTCTTCTTCATCACCGTCGGCGCGGGCATCAATTTCGCCGTCATCACGGCTCAGCCCTGGAACATCTTCGCCCTCGTGGGGCTGCTCGTCGGGCTGAAATCGGCGATCCTTTATGGCCTCGCCCGTGTCTTCAAACTGCGCGGCAAGGACCGCTCGCTCTTCACGCTGAGCCTCGCACAGGCGGGTGAATTCGGTTTCGTGCTCGTCTCATTTGCTGTCGGGCAGCGCATCTTGCCCAATGTTCTCGCCGAGAAGCTGCTGGTCGTCATCGCGCTGTCGATGCTGATCACGCCCTTGCTGTTCATCCTGCACGAGCAGATCGGCAAGCGCCTGCGCAGCTCGGACGCACCCGATCCCGACGCGATCGACGAACAGCAGCCGATCATCATCGCCGGCGTGGGCCGCTTCGGTCAGGTCGTGAACCGGCTGGTGACCATGTCGGGGCTGCGCACGACCGTTCTCGATGCAGACCTCAAGACGATCCAATTGATGCGCACCTTCGGCTTCAAGGGCTATTTCGGGGACCCCACGCGGCCGGACCTGCTCGCGGCGGCTGGCATCAATCAGGCACGCGTGCTGGTGGTGGCGCTCGACGGGCGAGAGCAAACCACGAAGCTGGTCGAATATGCCCGCAGGATCCGGCCCGATCTGCATATCGTGGCGCGCGCGCGCGACCGTACCCATGTGTTCGATCTCTACCGGGCTGGCGCGAACGACATCGTGCGCGAGATGTTCGACAGCTCACTGCGCGCAGGCCGGTACGTTCTGGAAAATGCCGGCCTGTCGGAATTCGAGGCGGCCGAACTCGAGAAACTGTTCTTCAAGCTGGACCGGGCTGCCGTGCGCGATCTCGCCAAGCTGTGGAAGCCGGGTGTACCGATGGAGCAGAACGCCGATTACATCGCGCGCACTAAGGAACTGAACGCCGATCTTGAAGCTGCGATGATGGAGCAGTTCCGCCGCCGTGACGATCGCGAGGAGAGCGACCGAGAGGCTCCAGGCACACTGGAGGGTGGGCCCGACGCGTGAGCTCACGCTGTGGACGCGGCGCCTATCTCTGAAAGCGGAAAAGCCCCGCTCACAACAAAAAACGCGAGGCCCGAAAGCCTCGCGTCTCAATCCGTCTATCCGTCTCGGGATCAGGCGGCGCGGCCGACCAGAACCTCGTCGACGGTTTTTGCGGCACGGGCCTCATCGGTACCCGACACGGCGGCGACTTCGCGGGTCAGGCGTTCGAGCGCGGCCTCGTAGAGCTGGCGCTCCGAATAGGACTGCTCGCGCTGGTCGTCATTGCGGTGCAGGTCGCGCACCACTTCGGCGATCGACAGCAGGTCGCCCGAATTGATCTTCTGTTCGTATTCCTGCGCGCGGCGCGACCACATCGCACGTTTGACCTTCGCCTTGCCCTTGAGGGTCTCAAGCGCCTTGGTCACGATGTCGGGCGAGGACAGGCTGCGCATACCCACTTCCGTCGCCTTGTTCGTCGGGACACGCAGGGTCATCTTGTCCTTCTCGAAGGAAATCACGAACAGCTCGAGCTTGAGCCCGGCGATTTCCTGTTCTTCGATGGACATGATCTTACCCACCCCATGCGCCGGATAGACGACGAAATCATTGGGGCGGAATTCGGTCTTCTTGGTTTTGGTCATGCGGTTCGTTTCCTTGCAGCCAGCCTCGAACCCCGGCATCAGGCGAGCACAAGACGCCCACGGGGCGCTTTGGCTCCGCGTTCGTCCGTTTATCGCGAGATCGCATCCGCAGGCGAGCAGGTCACTGCGAAAGGTGGAGTCGAAACTCTTATGTAACAATAATATAGCAGAAAACGCATGTATTTCAAAGCGCGATACGCTCGCGCTTTGTTGAACACCTTGTTTCCCAATGGGTTACGCAGCTAAAAGGGGCAACATGCCGCAGCGTAACCCAAGCTCCGAAGGCTCGAATCGACCCCCGGCGCGGTAGAATCGGGGATCAGCTGTCCCCTTCGCCCGGCTTCTCCGAGAAATACTTCTCGAGCTTGCCCGTCTCGCCATCATACTTCTCGGCTTCGGGCATCGGGTCTTTCTTCTGGGTGATGACCGGCCAAAGCTCGGAGTATTTCCGGTTCATCTCGACCCAGCTTTCCATCCCCGGCTCGGTGTCGGGACGGATCGCATCGGCGGGGCATTCTGGCTCGCACACACCGCAATCGATGCACTCGTCGGGATGGATCACCAGCGTGTTCTCACCCTCGTAGAAACAGTCCACCGGGCAGACCTCGACGCAGTCGGTATATTTGCAGTTTATGCAGTTGTCGATGACGACATAGGTCATGGCGAAACCCCGGTTTATCAGCTTCCTGACCCGTCCTAGCGGGGGAAGCGTCGTGTTTCAAGGGAACGTTCGGCCTTTTCGCTGCGGCATGACGCGCAGGTTTCAGGCTTCGGGTACGATCTCTTCGTAGAGGCCCTGCGCCTCGCTCGCCGGGCCGCGCCGGGTGCCGCATTCGAGGATGCGCAGCACCCGCACCTGTGCCCCGAACCGAACCGTCAGAACATCTCCCGGGCCGACACCGCGGCCCGGTTTCTCGATACGTTGCCCGTTGAGGCGCACCTTGCCGCCCTGCACCGCGTCCTGCGCAAGGCCGCGGGTCTTGCAGAACCGCGCCTGCCAGAGCCATTTGTCGATGCGGATGCGCTCGGGCGCGTCCATGGCAGGGGCTTACTTCTTGTCCTTGAGGGCTGCGAGCACCGCGAAAGGATTGTCCGGATCGATCGGCTTGTCCTTCTTCGGCGGGCGCGCCTCGAAGTTGCGCGCGCCTTGCGGTTTGCCGCCCTTCTTGCCGCCCTTGAACCCGTCGCGGTCGCGCTTGCCCTGCGGCTTGCCGCCGCCCTTGCGCTCACCACGCTCGCCACCGGGCTTTCCGCCCTGCCCCTGATCACGGCGCGGCGGACGATTGCCGCGCGGACGCGGCGCCCAGGTGAAGGTGAAGAAGGTCTCGACCTCGTCGCCCGCAACCTCTTCGGCGGCGATCATGTCACCGCCCGCCTCGGCCGCGGCTTCCGCCTCGGGATGGGTCTCGGGGGTCTCCTCGCCGCCACCGGCTTCGGCCGTGGCTTCGGTCGCGAGCTCATCGGAGAGCGCCTGCGCGCCGGCCTCTTCCTCGGCCTTCTCGAGATCGGCAGCTTTCACCTTCGCGCGCTCGCCCTTCTCGGCCTTGTAGCCGAGCCCTTCCATAAGGTCGGCGAACTGCTCGAGCGTCATGCCGGTGATCGAGAGCATGTCCGGGTTGGCCTCGAAGCCGCCACGGCTGTCCTGACCGCGCAGCAGATCGGCGAGGCGTTCGAGCATGTCGATACGGATCGCGCGCGCGCCGGCCGGACGATAGCCCGAGAGGCGATAGGTCTCGGCGTCGAAACTGCCGAGATTGGGAATCGTCACGAGGCCCGGGGGCGGGCTTTCGGGGAACTCATCCGCACCCGACCAGAGCGAGGCCAGCACTAGCCGAAGCCGGGTCGGCGCGGGCTTCAGAAGCGCGGGCATGAAGATCGTATACTGGCCGAAACGCACGCCGTGCTTGCGCAGAGAACCGCGCGCGTCCTGATCGAGATCCTTGACCTCGGCGGCGATCTGCTCGCGTGGGATGATGCCGAGCGCTTCGACCATGCGGAAGGCGAAGCCGCGCGCGAGGCCCGTCAGTGCCTCGTCACGGCTCATCGCGAGGAGCGGTTCGAACAGGGCCGCGACCTTGCGGTCGATGAAATGCTGAAGACGGCGCGTGACCTTCTCGGCCACGTCCGAACCGGCTTCTTCGTCGACGAAGGCCTGCACGGAGGGGCGCAGCAGATCGGCCCCCTTCACCAGTTTGCCCACGGCGATCTCGCCCCACATCAGGCCGCCCTGTTCGGTGAAATCCATCTCCGTATCGGGCGCGTTGTAGAAGCGGTCCGCGCGCAGGGAGAACTCGGGTGCGAGCGCCTCATAGGCCGCGCGGGCGAGCATCTTCGCCTCGTCGGGCGATCCGGTTTCGTCCTGACGGAAGCGGAATCCTTCCAGACGGCCTGCGAATTCGCCGCTTACCGTCACTTCGCCCTTGTCGTTCACCTCGGCCACGAGGGTCTCCTTCTGCTTGAGCCGGCGCAGCAACACGGATGTGCGCCGGTCCACAAATCTTTGCGTCAGAGCGCCATGCAGCGCGTCCGACAGGCGGTCTTCTACAGCGCGGGTCGCCTCGCGCCAATGACTTTCGTCATCGACCCAGCCCTTGCGTTGCGCAACGTAAGTCCAGGTCCGGATGAAGGCGAGACGGCGGCTCAGCGTGTCGATATCGCCGCCTGTCCGGTCGATGCGCTCGATCTGACGCGCAAGCCAGTCCGAAGGCACTCCCTTGCCCGTTTGCAAGAACTCGAAGATGCGCGCGAGAAGGGTGGCATGTTCGGCCTCGGAAATCGAACGAAAATCGGGGATTCGGCAAACATCCCACAGGAGTTGCACATCCTTTGGGCTGTTGACCCGATCGCGGATCGCAGGGTCTTCGCCCAGCATCTTGAGCGCGCGCAGATCGTCGGCCTCGCGGCCTTTGGTCAGCCATTCGCCGCCATCGCGCTCGGCGGGGCGCGCCTCGAGCGACTGGATCAGCCGGTCGAGCGAGCCGAATTCAAGTCGCGCGCTGCGCCATTGTAGCCGTTGCAGCGGTGCGAAACGGTGCTGTTCGATCGCCTCGATCACCTCGGGCTGGAGAGGCCGCGCCTCGCCCGTCACGCCAAAGGTGCCGTCGGAGGTATGCCGCCCTGCCCGCCCCGCGATCTGCGCCAGCTCATGCGGGAAGAGCGCGCGCATCCGCCGCCCGTCAAATTTCGAAGTGGCCGAGAAGGCGACGTGGTCGATATCGAGGTTCAACCCCATCCCGATCGCATCGGTGGCCACCAGATAATCGACGTCGCCATTCTGATACATCGCCACCTGCGCGTTGCGGGTGCGGGGCGAGAGCGCCCCCATCACCACCGCGCAGCCGCCCTTCTGGCGGCGGATCAGCTCGGCGATGGCATAGGTATTCTCGACCGAGAACCCGACGATGGCCGAGCGCGGCTTCATCCGGGAGATCTTCTTCGAGCCCGCATAGGTCAGCTCGGAGAACCGCTCGCGCTTGGTGAACTGCACCTTCGGCACCAGCGCGGCAATCGCCCCGCGCATCGTCTCGGAACCAAGAAACAGCGTCTCGTGCAGACCGCGCGCGTGCAGCAACCGGTCGGTGAAGACATGGCCGCGCTCGGGGTCGCCGCAAAGCTGGATCTCGTCGATGGCAAGGAAATCCGCGCCGATCCCCGTGGGCATCGCCTCGACCGTGCAGACCCAGTACTGCGTGCGCTCGGGCACGATGCGCTCTTCGCCGGTGACCAGCGCCACGACGGAAGGCCCGCGCTGCTCGACGATCCGGTCATAGACCTCGCGCGCGAGAAGCCGCAAAGGCAGGCCGATGACGCCGGTACGATGCGCCAGCATCCGCTCGATCGCGTAATGCGTCTTGCCGGTATTGGTCGGCCCCAGAACGGCCGTGATCCGCCCGCTTTGCATCGCTGCTCCGTTCCGGCCTCAGAGAGCCGTGCCCTGATGCGCCTTCTCGAGACGCGCAATGGCGTCTTTCACATCCTGTTGATGCGGGTTCAAGGCGAAAGAGGCGCGGTAGGCTTCCAACGCGCGCGCATCGTCGCCCATCTCCTCGAGAATCGCGCCAAGCCCCGCGAGCGCGCCCCAGTGGCGGGGCTCCAGTTGCAGCGTATGCGCGATATCGGAGGCCGCGGGGCCATAGAGACCGGCCATGAAATAGGCCGTGGCGCGTCCGTTCCATCCGGCGGCGAAATCCGGCGCATGATCGGTGAGTGCGGTGAAATGCTCGATCGCGGCATCTGCATCGCCTTCGTCAAGCGCCTGTTCACCGCGTTTCAGCAGCAAATCCATTGTCGCCGAACCCGAACGCGACCACGCCCTCCGGATATCCGCCTCGGCGCGCGCCCAGCCCTGTTCGGAGGGGTCGGCGAGCTCCTTGAAATAGGGATCGAGCCCCTCCGTTTCGGCGCGGGCAGGGAAAGCCGCAATTGTCGCGAGCGCGAGGCTTACGCAAAATGCCGTGACGACACATTTGTATCTGTGAATTCGGTGCCACATAGTTTCGACTGTAACGCAAATGCCGGAGAAAGCGAGAGCCCGGCCATCAAAACTGGAGGACTTCCATGAGCGAGGTAATCGACAAGGCTGTCGAGGCGCTGCAGGCGAAAATGCCGGACGGTTTTTCGTCCACCGCGAAATTCGTGATCGAGGATGAAGGCTCGATCATCGTCGACGAAAACGGCGTGCGCGCCGGCGACGACGAAGCCGAGGTCGTGCTGACCGCCGATCGCGACACCTTCGAAGGCATGCTCAACGGGGATGTGAACCCGACCTCGGCCTTCATGTCGGGCAAGCTCAAGATCGACGGCTCGATGGGCCTTGCGATGCAGCTGGGAGCGGCTCTGGCCTGATGGAGCGCGCGCCCCTTTTCGAACAGATCGCGCGCGGCCCCGGGGGCGGCGCGGCCTATTGGCTGACGGCCCGCGACGGTGTTCGCATCCGCTTCGGTCACTGGCCCAGCCCCCCTCAGCCGCGCGGGACCGTGTTCCTGTTGTGCGGGCGCACCGAATACATCGAAAAATACGGCCCTGCCGCGGCGGATTTCGCCGCGCGGGGCTACGCGATGCTGGCCATCGACTGGCGCGGCCAGGGCCTTGCCGATCGCATTCTGACCCATGCCCCCGAAAAGGGCCATGTCGGCGGGCTTCAGGACTACCAGTGGGATCTTCACGCGGTGATCGACGCCGCGGACGAGTTGGGTCTTCCCCAGCCCTATTTTCTGGTCGGGCATTCGATGGGCGGCGCAATCGGCCTGCGCGCGATCGAACACGAGCATCACCGTTTTTCCGCAGCCGCCTTCTCCGCTCCGATGTGGGGGATCAAGGCCCCCGCGCTGCTGCACCCGTTCCGCATCCTGATCGCGCAGCTTCTGGGGGATTCCTTCCTTGCCGAAGCCTACCCGCCCGGGATGAATGGCACGACCTATGTCTACCGCGACAGCTTTCTCGCGAACCGGCTGACACGCGACCCCGAGATGTGGTCCTGGCTGATCGACCAGGCCGCGAAACACCCCGACTTGACGCTTGCCGGCCCGACGATCCACTGGGTTGCCGAAAGCCTTCTGGAGTGCGAGGCGCTGGCTGCCCTGCCTTCGCCCGACCTGCCCTGCTATTGCGGGCTCGGGGCGGCGGAGAAAATCGTGCATTGCCCGGCGGTGCATGACCGCATGAACCGCTGGCCCAAGGGCAAGCTCGACGTCATCCCCGAGGCCGAGCACGAACTCATGATGGAGATCCCCTCCACGCGCGCGCGCTTCTATGACGGCTGTGCGGCGCTGTTCGATGCGGCCGGCGGGCTCGCGGCCCGCGACGGCCTTACAGCTGAATCTGCGTGAACCCTTCGCGCAGCGCGTTCGACCAGGCTTCGGACATGCGCGCGAAATCGGAATCACCCGCCTCGATCCGGCGGCGCGTGCCGATCTTGCATTCGTCCTTGCGGATCACCGCGAGATCGAGCGGCATCCCCACCGAGAGGTTCGAGCGCAGCGTCGAATCCATCGACAAAAGCACGGCCTTTTGCGCGTCCTCGAGACTCGTCTCGGGGCGCACAACGCGATCGAGGATGGGCTTGCCATATTTGTGCTCGCCGATCTGCAGGAAGGGCGTGTCCTCGGTGGCTTCGATGAAATTGCCTTCCGGGTAGATCAGGAACATCCGCATCTCGCCGCCCGCGCGCTGACCCGCGACGATCATCGAGGCCGAGGTCGAAATCCGCTCGGCATCCATGCGGCTGACGATATCCTTGCGAACGCCCGCCATCGTGTTGCCGATGATCTCGGCCACTTTGAGCATGGTCGGCGCTTCCATGATCGAGGTCTCGCCGGTCGCGTCCGACGCATCGACCGCTTCGCGCAGGCGCGCAAGCGTCGTCTGCGTGACCGAGAGCGAGCCCGCCGTCATGATCGCGATCACCCGCTCACCGGGGTCTTCGAAGGTAAACATCTTGCGATAGGTCGCGATATTGTCGAGCCCGCCATTCGTCCGGGTGTCGGACAGCAAAACCATGCCTTCATTGAGCAGAAGGCCCACACAGTAGGTCATAGTCGTCCCCTGATCCCCTGACAGACGCGCAATCTATTGCTGGAGCTGTTCCAGCGCAACTGTGACGTCCAGTCGCTCCTCGCCCGCGCCCTGAGTGATCCCACGGATCGGCGCGGCCTCGCGCGCATCCAACCCGGAGCCAAGCCGGATATAGCGCTCGTCGGGGCAGCATGCGTTGGCCGGGTCGAAGCCGATCCAGCCGATCCCCTCGACCCAGATCTCGGCCCAGGCATGGGCCGCCTCATGCGGCGCGCCATCTTCGGTCGCGAACAGGTAACCCGAAACGTAACGCGCTGGCATATCGACCGCGCGCGCCGCCGCGATCAGCGCATGGGCATGGTCCTGACAGACCCCCTCGCCCTGCGTCAGCGCCTCGGCGGCGGTGGTGTGGGTGTGGGTGACTCCGGGCTTGTAGGCGATCGCCTCGGCGACAGCGGAGCTGAGACGGTGCGCCCGGTCAAGCATGTCCGACGCGCCCTCGACGGCGCTCTCGCCCAGTTCCTGAAGCGCATCGTCGATCCAGGTCGCAACGGTCTCGCGCAGATATGCCATGGGATGAACGAGCTCGCGGTGGCCGCGCAGCACGCCCGAGGTGTCGAAGGTTTCGACCTGCCCGGTGACCGTGACCGTGACGGCCTCCACCGGCGGGCGGATCGACCAACCCTCGACCCGGTCACCCGCGCCATCGCGAAACGCCCCCCCCTTCACGCCCCCTTCGACGGACACCGACCAGTCGATCGTGCGTTGTCCGTCGAAGCGCGAGGGAAAGAGGCGCAGCGATTGCACCGCAGCCCCCATCGGCGCGTCGTAATCATAGGTCGTGACATGATTGACCGTGAGGATCATCGCGCATCTCCCGACAGGTAGTTGCGTTGCACAAGCCCGGCCAGATCGCCGATCTCACCGATGAAGCGGGTGAGAAACTCGTGCAGCCCCTCGTCGAATATCTCTGTCACCTGGGTTTGTTCGAGTTCGCGCACGAGGCCGCGCACCCGGATCTGCACCGGTCCGCTCGCCGTCTCGTCCCCATAGAAGCGCCCGATATTCTCGAGATGATGCAGCGCCTTGCGCATTGCCGACATCAGCGAGCGCGGGCTCGCCGGGTTGAGAATGAGGAAATCGGCGATTTTCGAAGCGGTGATGTCGCCGCCGTAAGCCCAGTGGAAGGCGCGATAGGATTGAAGTGCCCGCAAGAGGACCTGCCACTGGTAATTGTCGAAGCCCGTGCCGACCATCTCCACCGAGGGCAGCAGCACGAAATACTTCACGTCGATCAGGCGCGCGGTGTTGTCGGCCCGTTCCAGCGCATAGCCGAGGTTCATGAAGAAGAACCCGTCATTGCGCAGCATCGTCGCGTCCATCGCGCCGCGCATCATCGCGGATTGGCGTGCGACCCATTCGCAGAGCTCCGTCGTCTCCCATTCCGAACGCGGCTGGCGTTCGATCTGGCGGATTTCTTGAAACGCGGTGTTGAGCGTATCCCAGACCTGACCGGTGATCGCGGTGCGCACGATCCGTGCATTCTCGCGGGCACGCTCGATGCAGGAAATCACCGAGGACGGATTGTCGCGGTCAAAGAACAGGTAGCTCTCGATATTGCGCTGTACCGGATCGCCATATTTCTCGGCAAAGCCATCCGCAGTGCCCGAAGCCTGCAACAGGCTCTCCCATTCCGAGCGATAGCCGTGCCCTGCCGAGGGCGTCAGCGCGATCCGGGCGCCCACCTCAAGCAGGCGCGCCATGGTTTCCGCACGCTCCATGTAGCGCGCGATCCAGAAGAGGTTTTCCGCCGTCCGGCTCAGCATGTCACAATCACTCCGCCAGAACCCAGGTATCCTTGACCCCGCCACCCTGCGACGAGTTCACCACGAGCGAGCCTTCGGTCAGCGCCACGCGCGTCAACCCACCCGGCACCAGCTCGACCTTCTCGCCCACGAGGCAATAGGGGCGCAGGTCGACATGGCGGGGCGCCACCCCCTCTTCCACGAAGGTCGGCGTCGTCGAGAGCGCCAGCGTCGGCTGGGCGATGTAGTTCACCGGGTTGTCCTGGATCTTGATGCGGAAGGTCTCGATCTGCTCCTTCGTGGCTTTCGGCCCTACGAGCATCCCGTAACCGCCCGATCCGTGAACCTCCTTGACCACCAGCTCGGGCAGGTGATCGAGCACGTATTTCAGGTCATCGGGCTTGGCGCACTGCCATGTCGGCACATTCTCCAGAAGCGGCTCCTCACCGAGATAGAAACGCACCATCTCGGGCACGAACGTGTAGATTGCCTTGTCGTCGGCGACGCCCGCTCCCGGCGCCGAACAGATCGTCACCCCGCCCGAACGGTAGACATCCATCAGCCCCGGCACGCCCAGCATCGAGTCGGGCCGGAAACAGAGCGGGTCGATGAAAGCGTCGTCGATGCGGCGATAGATCACGTCGACCTTCTTCGGGCCTTCGGTCGTGCGCATCCAGCAGAACCCGCCCTCGACAAACAGATCCGCCCCCTCGACCAGCTCGACCCCCATCAAGTCGGCAAGGAAGGAGTGCTCGTAATAGGCGGAGTTGAAATGGCCCGGCGTGAGAATTGCGATCGTCGGTTCGCGGTCGCATTTCGCGGGCGCCACCGAGGCCAGCGTACGGCGGAGCGCGTCGGGATAGCCATCGACCGGCTCGATCCGGTTCTCGCGAAAGAGCTGCGGGAACATGCGCATCATGATCTCGCGGTTCTCGAGCATGTAGGAGACGCCCGAGGGCGTGCGGCAATTGTCCTCGAGCACATAGAACTCGTCCGGCCCGGTCCGCACGAGATCGATGCCGACGATATGGGAATAGATACCGCGCGGCGGAATAAAGCCTGAAACCGCCCGCTCATAGGCCTCGTTCTGATAGACGAGCCGCGCCGGGATGCGTCCGGCGCGCACGATCTCGCCGCGCCCGTACACATCAAGAAGGAAGGCGTTGAGCGCGCGGGCACGTTGCTTGATGCCGCGCTCGAGCTTGCGCCATTCGCTCTGCGTGAAGACACGGGGGAACATGTCGAAGGGGATCAGACGATCCGGGTCGCCGCCTTCGCCATAAACCGCGAAGGTGATGCCGATGCGGCGAAACAGCGCCTCGGCCTCGGCCTGTTTCATTGCGCGCAGTTCCGCAGGCATTTCGCGCATCCAGCCATCAAGCCCGGAATAGGGTTGACGAACCCTGCCCCCATCGAACATCTCGTTGAAATACTCGGTCATCGCGAACGCATTCACTCCCCTGCTCTTTCCCCATCTCTAGGTCGTGATCATGATGAGGAAAAGCCGATCCCCGATGTTAACGTTCCCAATAGCTTCAGAGAAACGTCATTTGACAGGCATTGCCTAAAATTTGTGCACGCCCTTTACACCTGCCCCACCCTTGCCAGTCCCGCCTCGCTGCCCCTATCTGAGTGACAACGCCAAACGTTGAGAGGATAGCATGACCATTTCGCCCCGCCGCCCCGTCTTCGATGCCAATGCAACCGGAGGCGCGTTCGGAGATCTGCCCGAATGGAACCTCAGCGACCTCTACACCGCCCCCGACGCACCGGAGCTGGCGCAAGACATGGAATGGCTGGAAAAGGCCTGCGCCGCCTTTGCCGCCGACTATGAGGGCAAACTCGCCGATCTCGACGCTGCGGGCATGGCAGAGTGCATCGCGCGCTATGAGGCGATCGAAGAGAAGGCAGGTCGCGTGATGTCCTATACGGGGCTGCGCTACTACCAGAACACCGTGGACGCCGGCCGGGTGAAACTGCTGTCGGATGCGCAGGACAAGATCACCACCTACACCACGCCGCTCGTTTTCTTCAGCCTCGAATTCAACCGCATCCCGGACGACAGATACGAGGCCGTCTTCGCCGATCCGAAAGTGTCGCGCTACAAGCCCGTCTTCGACCGGATGCGCGCGATGAAGCCCTACCAGCTCTCCGACGAGCTGGAGAAGTTCCTGCATGATCAATCGGTCGTGGGCGCTGCCGCCTGGAACCGCCTCTTCGACGAGACCACCGCCGCGCTGGAATTCGACGTCGACGGCGAGATGCTCTCGCTCGAAGCCACCACGACGCTGCTCTCCGATCACGACCGCGCCAAGCGCGAAGCGGCCGCCCATGCGCTCGCCAAGGTCTTCGGCGAGAACATCCGCACCTTTTCGCGCATCCACAACACGCTGGCGAAGGAAAAGGAAATCGAGGATCGCTGGCGCAAGATGCCGACGCCCCAGACCGGCCGGCACCTGTCGAACGATGTCGAGCCCGAGGTGGTCGAGGCGCTGCGCAATGCCGTGGTTGCCGCCTATCCGCGCCTGTCGCATCGCTACTACGCGCTGAAAGCGAAATGGCTCGGCCTCGACAAGCTTCAGGTCTGGGACCGCAACGCGCCCCTGCCGACCGAGGCGCCGCGCGACATCCAGTGGGACGAGGCGAAGGAAACCGTGCTCGACGCCTATGCGGGCTTCGATCCGCGCATGGCCGAGATCGCCCAGCCCTTCTTCGAGAAAGGCTGGATCGACGCGGGCGTGAAACCGGGCAAGGCGCCGGGTGCCTTCGCCCATCCGACCGTGACCACCGTGCACCCCTACGTGATGCTCAACTACCTGGGCAAACCGCGCGACGTGATGACGCTCGCGCATGAGCTGGGCCACGGCGTCCATCAGGTGCTGGCCGCGAAACAGGGCGAAATGCTCTCCTCGACCCCGCTGACGCTCGCGGAAACCGCGTCGGTCTTCGGCGAGATGCTGACCTTCCGCAAGCTGCTCGCCGCCGCCAAGACCCGCGAAGAACGCAAGACGCTGCTCGCCGGCAAGGTCGAAGACATGATCAACACCGTCGTGCGCCAGATCGCCTTCTACGATTTCGAATGCAAACTGCACGCAGCGCGCGCCCAAGGGGAGCTCACCCCCGAGGATATCAACGCGCTTTGGATGTCGGTGCAGGGCGAAAGCCTCGGCCCGGCCTTCGAGTTCATGGACGGATACGAAACCTTCTGGTCCTACATCCCGCACTTCGTCCACTCGCCCTTCTACGTCTACGCCTATGCCTTCGGCGACGGGTTGGTGAACGCGCTCTACGCCGCCTACGAGGCCCAGCCGAAGGGCTTCCAGGACAAGTATTTCGCGATGCTGGAGGCGGGCGGCTCGATGCACCACAAGCAACTGCTCGCCCCCTTCGGCCTCGACGCCTCGGACCCGGCCTTCTGGGACAAGGGCCTGTCGATGATCGAAGGCTTCATCGACGAGCTGGAGGCAATGGAAGAGGCCTGATCGCCCCTTCCTCTTGGCCTAAATATCCCGGGGGTGAGGCGCATCGCGCCGAGGGGGCAGCGCCCCCTCCCCCTCCCGAAAAGCAAACGCCCGCGCCGAGGTCATCGGCACGGGCGTTCTTCATTTTCGGCTGCCCCCGGACAGGGATCAGATCAGCATTTCCTCGACCTCGAAGCGGGTCAGGCGCGGCGCGCAGAGCGGGCCGAAATCGCGCAACCGTTCGATTTGCGGGAAAAGCGCGGTGAAGAGCTCGGCCATGCGCGGGTCGATCATTCGCTCGATCCCCTCTCCGGGATGATAGCTCTCGATCTCCATGCCGCCGACCTTGAGCGACCCGTGATGCTCAAGCAAGACGTGATAGGCGCTGACCGGCGAGGCCGGCGTAACCTCGATCACGCTGACCCCGTCGACGAAACCCGCGATCGGCGCATAGGCGGTTTCGATCCCCATCCGCGCGCGCAGCCGCGCATCGCGCAGGCAAAGCCGCGCATGTGGGCCAAGCACCAGATCTGGCATCGGACGGCCATGGCCGAAGGCCTCGGAAGTGATACGGATCAGCTTATGCGCCTCCTCGGCCGAGGCGGGGAAAAGCGTCATCGAGCCGATCCAGGTCACGGTTTCGATGCGCTCGTCGGCGGTGATCACCCGCATCCCCGGCACGAGATCCTCGACCGCGACGGGGCCGTCCTCGGTCGCGAGGACCGAGCCGCGCGCGAGCGCCGAGAAGGCTTCCTCGAAGAGCGGAATCGCCGGGGCAATGCGGACTTCCTCCTCGATGTGCCCGGTCGGGCCGAGCCACATCGTGGTATAGCGCCGCGTCATCGCCGAAGCGCGCAGCGTGCGCTTCGGCGAAGGCGGTGTGGCACGCAGAACGCGGGGCGCCTGCATGTCAGTCGCAGTGCGGAGAGAACCTGCCTCCGCGGACCGGTGGGTCATATTCATGCGATCAGCCTTTCGGTCTGGTCACATCTGCTACGGCCCCCACCGGTTGCAGAGAGACAACTCAAAAATGCGCAGCTTGGGGCTCTGCGTCAAATTTTCCGTATTATTGTCCTCGCGCGGGCGCGCAGTCCGCAGGTGGCTTGTCGGAGTGTTTCGGGTGCGCGAACCGGCGGCCGTAATTTCGCCACATTGCAGATTCGAATCACCCGCGCCCCGGGAGCAGACCGAGACGCGGGTGACAGTGGCCGGACTTGGCAGCGTCCGGCCGGGTCTCGCCCCGCGCGCCGGCATGACCAAAAGCGGTGCGCGGACGAGGTTCGGATCAGCGTGCGGCGGAGCGCGTCCGCTGCGGCCGCTCGGCGGCGCGACGCTCGGCCAGCGGCTTGCGGTTGGCGCGTGCCCAGGGCATGGGCGTTTCGCAGCGGGCGGCCTCGGCCAGCATCGATTTCATCCAGCGGCGCGTCGGGTTTTTCTGGGTCATTTTTCTGTGCCTCCTCTTGGGACCGGCTAGGTCCGGTTCGCCCCTTATATTACGAGCCAATGGGGCCAGCTTGAGGCGTTGAACATTTTTTTCAGGGGCCTGGCAGCAACCGATTGTGGCGCAGGCGCATTGTTTCAAATCACTGTGAAATCAGGGGCGTTTTACCAGCTTTGCCGCCGGAGCCGTCACAAATGGGGCGTCATTCGGACCATCGCCCCCGCATTCATGCCCAATTCATAAACGAATCGCCGAGATCAGGCGGCCGTAATCAGCCTCGCCGGCATGGGTCGTGCGGCGGTAGGAATAGAAGCGGTCGGGATCGGCATAAGTGCAATGGCGGATCCATTCCGCCTCCCCCACACCCGCTGCACGCAGACGATCGAGAGAGAAGCTCGGAAGGTCGAAATGCGGCCGACCATTCGGCCCTCCCGAGAAGAACCGCGCATAGGCGGGATCCTCGATGATGAAGCGCTCCATGAATTCCTCACCCACCTCGTAGGCATGGACGGAAATGCACGGCCCGATCACCGCGACCGTGTCCTCGCGATGCGCGCCGAGCGCCTCCATCGCGTCGAGCGTGTTCTCGAGAACCCCTTCGAGCGCTCCGCGCCAACCCGCATGGGCCGCGCCGATCACGCCCGCCTTGGCATCGGCAAAGAGAACCGGCTGGCAATCCGCCGTCAGAACGGAGATCGCGACGCCCGGCGTGGCGGTGACGATGGCATCGGCTTCGATGGGACCGGCGGGCGGACCGTCGAGCGTCGCGACATCGGGGGAATGGATCTGGTGAACGCCAAGCAACGCCTCGGGGGCAATACCAAGCGCATCGGCGGCGCGGGCACGGTTGGTGCGCACCGCCTCGGATTGATCCGACGAACCGGGGCCGCAATTGAGCCCCGAGAAGATACCGGACGACGCCCCTCCGCGTCGGGTGAAAAAACCGTGCCGAACGCCGTTCAGCGCAGGGGAGGTCAGGATTTCGAGCGTAGTCGCCATCGCGTCCTCTCAGGCTCAGGGTCGGGCAGGATCGAAACCGGGCGGCAAGGCTGCACCCGGCGCAACGATCGCCAGAGACTGGAACAGGTGACCCATTTCCTCGGGGTGGGTCAAGCGGCGATGCGCGGCGATATGGGCCTCGAGCGCAGCACCGTCCAAGCTTTGAGCAAGCATCTGCGCACGCGCCGTGATCCCGAGCCGTTCGAGTAGAACGCCCTGTGCCGTCATGGCAGAGACCTGAGCGCCAGCCGCGCGCGCAGCCAAGGCGAGCGGCTCGAAATCGACATGGGCCGTCAGGTCCGCTTCACCGGGCGCCTCGAAGGGATCGACGGGCTGATGCGCCTTGAGCGCCTGGAAGGTGTCGCCAAGGCTGTGCCAGTTCCCGTAATCGATCAGCAGCGCCGCTCCGCCCTGTGCAGCAATCCGGGCCGCCAGCGTTTCGGTGAAACTCCGCGCGGGTGCGCAGGTTTCGACCCCGTCACCGGGTTTGGTATCCATGATACGCGGCTCCAGCGCCTCGAGCCGCACGGGGGGCGCGAGACCGGGGGCCAGCGATCCGTCAGGCGCAAGCCCCACCTGACGCTCGGCCCAGCCCTTTTCGACCCGCTGGAATTGCCGGATCGGCAGCGCGTCGAGGAATTCGTTGGCGACGAAGAAGAGCGGCGCCTCGGGCAGCGTGTCGATACTGTCATGCCAGGTGACCGCATGCCCCTCCAGTCGCGCGCGCTGGATCTCGCGCAGAGTGGGCGAGGCTTCGATCAGGTGGACCTGCGCGGCCTCGACCATCCCCGGCACCGAGCGCATCGCGCGCAGCATATCGGCCATCAGCGTGCCCCGCCCCGGCCCGGCCTCGGCCAGCAGGAACGGTGCGGGCCGACCCTGATCGAGCCAAGCCTGCGCCAGACACAGCCCCAGCATCTCTCCGAACATCTGCGAGATCTCGGGGGCGGTGATGAAATCGCCCTTGCCCCCGAACGGGTCACGCGTCGCGTAATAGCCATGCTCGGGATGGAGCAGGCAGGCCCCCATATATCGGTCGAGCCGCATCGGCCCTTCAGCGGCGATCTGCGCCGCGAGTATCCGGCCCAGCGGCGTCACGAGGCTTTCGGCGCGCGCAACGCGCGGATCACGAAATACAGCCCCACCGCGATCATCGGCAGCGAGAGCACCTGCCCCATCGTAAGCCCCAGCCCGTCGGTAAAGCGGATGACATGACCGTAGGGATTGTCGAGGCTGACGAATTGCACATCGCCTTGGCGGAACAGCTCGACGAAGGCGCGCGCGGCCCCATAGCCCGTAAGGAAGATCCCGAGGCTGAGCCCCGGGCGTTTGAGCGACCGGGCAAAGCGCACCAGCCCCCAAAGGATGAGGCCCAACAGCAGTCCTTCCAGCCCCGCCTCGTAAAGCTGCGAGGGGTGGCGGGCACAAGTGCCGTCCACCTGCCCAGCGATGCCCAGACAGGTCTGCGCCACCTCGCCGGGGAAGATCACGCCCCAGGGCACATCCGTCGGACGCCCCCACAGCTCGGGCTTGATGAAATTCGCGATACGGCCAAGAAACAGCCCGATCGGTACGACCAGCGCCATCGCGTCGGCCAGCTGCATTTTCGGGATCGAATGGCGCCGCGCGAACCACCATCCCGCGACCAGCGTGCCGAGGAATCCGCCATGGAAGGACATGCCCCCTTCCCAGACCTTGAAGATGTCGAGTGGATGCGAGAGGTACCAACTTGCATCATAGAACAGCACGAAGCCGATCCGTCCGCCCAGCACCACACCGAGGATCACCGCCGTCAGGAGATCCTCGACCTTGCTCGCCTCCATCGGCGCGCGGTCGCCGGGCCAGAGACCCGGGCGCTTCATCAAGCCTACGATGATCCGCCAACCCGCCACGAGCCCCGCGATATAAGCCAGCGCATACCAGCGGATCGGCAGGCCAAGTCCGGGAATGGTGAAGGCAACCGAGTCGAATTGCGGGAAGGGAATGGCAAGGGGCAGCACGCTTGTCTCCTGTCATGGGCCGCGGCGAGAAAGCCCTGCGCGCGTCGGGAAGTCAACCTTGCCACCGCCGCGCACACAGCCCATATAAACGGGGAACCTGTTTTTGACCGTGAGGGGATGGACATGCAGCCGCCCAACAAGATTTTCGACGAGATGTCCAAGCTGATGACCAACGCGATGGGCGTTGCTCAGGGCGCGAAGGACGAGGCCGAAACAGCGATGAAGAGCTGGATGGACCGCTGGCTCGCCGATCGCAACCTCGTGACCCGCGAGGAATTCGACGCGGTGCGCGCGATGGCCCAGAAGGCGCGCGAGGAAAACGAGGCGCTTAAGGCGCGGATCGAGGCGCTCGAAGGCAAGAAAGAGGGCTGATTGCGGTCCTGTCGGAATTGGAGACGCCCGGTCGTGAGGACCGGGCGTTTTCCGTTTTGTTGATGGCACGGGGCGACGAGCCCCGGTGCCGCGCCCGACCCTCCAGCCGGGAGGGCGCGTTGGCGATGGCGTCGCGGGTTCAAGCGACCTGCGGGCTTTTGAGACAAAGTGTAGACCACTGAGGTCGCAGAGCGCCCACCCGAGGCTCGGGCGCGTCCCTCAGTTACACGTCCCGCCGTCGCTCATAACGAAACCAGACCTTCTCCCCACAGCTCGGGCAGGTGATTTCCAGTCTTGGCGAGGAACGAGAGTGTCTCTCGCCCCGGCACGCAGGCAGGAGCGAGAGGAAAAGCCGTTGGGCCGCGTTACTCGCCTTCGGCCTTGTCGTAGGCGTCGATGATCTTCGCGACCATCGGGTGCCGCACCACGTCCTTGGCGGTGAAGTAGTTGAAGCTGATCCCCTCGACATGGCCGAGGATGCGTTCGGCATCGGCGAGTCCCGAGGGCATGCCGCGCGGCAGGTCGACCTGCGAGCGGTCGCCAGTGATCACCATGCGCGAGCCTTGGCCCAGACGTGTGAGGAACATCTTCATCTGCATCGTCGTCGCGTTCTGCGCCTCATCGAGCACCACGAAGGCATTCGACAATGTGCGGCCCCGCATGAAGGCCAAGGGCGCAATCTCGATGCGCTTTTCCTCCATCAGCTTCGCGAGCTGCTTGGCGGGCAGGAAATCATTCAGCGCGTCATAGAGCGGCTGCATGTAGGGATCGACCTTCTCCTTCATGTCGCCGGGCAGGAAGCCCAGACGCTCGCCCGCCTCCACGGCCGGACGCGAGAGGATGATCTTGTCGACATGGCCGCCCACCAGCATCGTTACGCCGACGGCGACGGCGAGATAGGTCTTGCCGGTGCCCGCCGGGCCGATCCCGAAGGCCAGCTCGTTCTCGAAGAGGTGTTTGACATAGGCCTTCTGCGCCTCGGTGCGCGGCTCGACCTGCTTCTTGCGGGTGCGGATCTCGTATTTGCCGGCCTCGAACATCTCGAGCTGTTCGTCCATCGACGTGCCAGCCCCGCCCAGATCGGCCATGCGCAGCGCGGCATCCACCTCTTCCGCGTCGATCGATTTGCCCTGTTCGAGACGCTGATAGAGCTGATGGAGAACCGAAGCCGCCTGAAGCTGCGCCTCTTGCCCGCCGACCACGGCCAACTGGTTGCCGCGTCGCAGGATATGCACCTGGAGCTTGTGCTCTATCTGGGCCAGGTTGCGGTCAAATTCACCGCACAGGTCGATCAACAGCCGGTTGTCGGGGAACTCAAGAAGCGTCTCGTGAGCATCCTGAGTGCGGGGCGGGGGTGTGATCGCGCTGAAGCCCAAAAACAGTGTCTCCCTAGCTGGTATGGTAAAGATATGGTGCCTCCGACCGGAGATTCACGCAAGCACTGGTTTCGTGAGCCCCGGGCAACCGGGGCCAGATTTCATCAAACCGAAACAAAAAGGCCCGCGCGGCAATGCGCGCGAGCCTTTTGCACAAATTTTGTGCAAATCGGTTTTCGATCAGAGCGGATCTTCGACAGTCGAGCCGGATTTGAAGGGGCCCACGACAGTATTGGCGGGCCCTGCGCCCGAACAGATCGGGCGTCCGTAATCATCGACTCGGGCGGTCAGGTAGCCCTCGACGCCATCGTCGATAATCCAGTGATCGCAGCCTTCGGGGTCGATCCAGACCCCGGCCTTGAGCTGGCTGAGATGTTTTGCGTCGACGCCACGGTCGATGGATTTGTCCGGTCCGACATCGCCCATGTCGAGCGCGGCGCAGCCCGAGATCGAAAGCGCAGCCGCAGCCAGCGTCAGGTATTTCAGAATTGCCATGTCCCCAGCCCTCACTTCACGCAGATGATCTCGACCCGACGGTTCTGGGCCATACCCACTGCCGTCTTGTTGGTCGCACGCGGCATCCGCTCGCCATACCAGTTCACCGCCAGAACCGACGCACCGACGGATTTGGCCACCGAGGCGACCGCCTCGGCCCGACGCTTGGACAGCCGCATGTTATATTCGTCCGAAGCGCGACTGTCGGTATGGCCGGTAATGATGAAGGCCCGGGCCTGCGCGCTGGTGAAAAACTTGCGCAGGTATTCCCGGCCCGAAGCCGAGATCCCGGAACGGTTGGTCGCGAAGAGCTGATCGGTGGGGACGATGCCGCAGACATTGCGGTGACAGACCGGACGACCGTCGCGGGTCTTGCGTGCATCCATGTACCCTTCGGCGCCGTCATCCATGACCCAATGCTCGCAGCCGTCGGGATCAATCCAGATCGTCGGCTTGTAGGTCTCAGGGGCTGCGCCTTTCTGTTGCGCGGCGACCGGCAGAGGCGCCGTTGCGAGAGCGATCATGGCCACCCCCAACACCCCTGCAAAACGAGTTACAAAGGAAGAAAATATCATATCCGCCAGCGTCCCTTGCTCCGAGGGCTTGCTCGGCAAAATTCGCGCCGCCGGCCCTGCATTGTTAACTCTTGCCATTGTAACGAAAATTTGTGGGTTAGAAAGGAACAATCTCCACATATTGTGGCCTACACGGCGCGAAGCGCGAGACTCGGGCCAGATGCCTCAAGGACGCGCTGATCCTTGTCTTGCACCTGCACGATACGCACCTCCGTCCGCGAATCGCGCACTCTCTTGGGCGCCACCGGCCGAGCTGCGGAAATCCGGGTGTGAAATATGGCAAGAACTCGCCCTAAACGGGAATACTGTAGCAATCAGAAAAACATCTCGGATTTTTGATCCAGATTGTCCCCCAGAGAGGCGTAAATGCCGACAAAGTCTCGCCAAAATACGAAAAATGACAGAAGAATAGCGCGGGTCGACGCCGGCTTAGTAGGGATGGCGGGCGTCGGGATCATTTTCGCTGCCCGAAACAAGGGCTGCCCGACCAGGAGTGTCTCTGAGATGAAGTTCATTGCAATCACCGCTTCCGTGCTGCTGTCCGGCATGGTGCTCGCCGACAGCGCACAAGCCGGCTCGAGCTGCTATACCGGCCCGGTCGGACGCGAGCGCGCCAACAACGTCACCACCTGCGGCCCGGTCCGCAAGCAACCCATTCATATCGACTGCTTCCGTGGCCCCTGGCGCGAGACGATCTGGGATCATCCGCAGGGCAGCTTCGTCAACGACCTGGTGAAATTCGGCTACGATTACGGCGACGCGATGGGGATCGCGACCAACATCTGCAGGGACATCAACCTCGTGGGCGATGAAGAAGGACTGCGTCGCGCGCTGATGCAGGCAATCGCCGCCGACCCGCCGGGCTCGAAGTAAGACTGACGCCGCGCGGCGGGCTCAGACGAGCTCGCCGGCGAGCGAATTGGGGGCCGATGCGGTGATCCGCACCCGGGCCAGAACGCCCGGAGCCAGCCCCTCGCCGGTCACATGGACGGCCTGTAGGTAGTCGGATTTGCCGACCCACTGGCCCTCCAGCCGACCGGGCTTTTCGAAAAGCACCCCGACCTCACGCCCGACCATCGAGTTCTGGCAAGCACGTTGCTGCGCGGTCAGCAGCGCCTGCACCTCTTGCAGCCGCGCATCGGCGATCTCGGACGGCACCGCGCCCTTCGCACCGGCTGCCGGCGTGCCCGGGCGGGGCGAGTATTTGAACGAATAGGCCATCCCGTAATTGACCTCGCGGATCAGCGCCATCGTGTCGGCGAAGTCCTGATCGCTCTCGCCCGGGAAGCCCACGATGAAATCGCCCGAGATGACCATATCGGGACGCGCGGCGCGGATGCGTTCGATCAGACGGATATATTCCTCGGCGGTGTGCTTGCGGTTCATCGCCTTGAGGATCTTGTCCGAGCCCGATTGCACCGGCAGGTGCAGATAGGGCATCAGCTTCGGCTCGTCGCCATGCGCCGCGATCAGGTCGTCTTCCATGTCGTTCGGGTGCGAGGTGGTGTAGCGGATGCGCTCCAACCCGTCGATCTTGGCCAGCGCGCGGGCGAGCCGTGCCAGCGACCAGTCGCCCCCCTCACCCTCGCCATGATAGGCGTTGACGTTCTGACCGAGCAGGGTGATCTCGCGAACGCCCTTTTCCACCAGAGCCCGCGCCTCGCGCAGGATCTTCTCGGCCGGGCGCGACACCTCGGCGCCTCGGGTATAGGGCACGACACAGAAGGCGCAGAACTTGTCGCAGCCCTCCTGCACCGTCAGGAAGGCGGTCGGACGCGCCTGCACGGGCCGCGCGGGCAGGTGGTCGAACTTGTCCTCGGCAGGAAATTCGGTCTCCACGGGGCGCGCCCCATTGCCTGCACGCGCCACCAATTCGGGCAGCTTGTGATAGCTTTGCGAGCCCACCACCAGATCAACCAGATCCGAGCGGCGCAGGATCTCGTCGCCCTCGGCCTGTGCGACACAACCCGCCACGCCGATCTTCAGATCGGGCTTGGCATCCTTGAAGGGACGCAGCCGGCCCAGATCCGAATAGACCTTCTCGGCGGCCTTCTCGCGGATATGGCACGTGTTGAGCAGCACCATGTCGGCCGCCGCCACATCGTCGGTCAGCTCATAGCCTTGGGCCCCCATCGCCTCGGCCATGCGTTCGCTGTCATAGACGTTCATCTGACAGCCATAGGTCTTGATGTGCAGCTTCTTCGGAGCGTCGCTCATGGCATCCTCGCGCGTTTGCCTTGAGCGGGCCTGATACAGCCAAAAGACCCTTTGCCGCAAGGCCGCCCGGAGCGACCGGCCGTAAACGCTTGATTTCACGCGGGGCTTGCCCGATCCTGCGGCGAAAGACCCCGCGAAAGGGCCGGATCGGGCATGAAACACACCTCACTCACAGAGTTTCTCACTCACCATCGCGCCGTCTTCGCGAAGGGTCCGGTCGGCATCATTCTCGCCGAGGACGGTGTCGAACTCGAAGGCACGATCCGCCACCATCTCAATCTCGGCTTTCCGGTGCTTCTGGTGATCGGGCGCGCGGCGATGGAGCTGGACGAAGGCCTCATTGCCGAGCCCCCCGCGAAGATCCATTGCATCGATTTCAATCTCGCGCGGCGCGATGCGGCGCCGATGGCTCTCAACCCGATCATCTCGGCGCTGCCCGAGGGCACTTGGGCCTATTACTGCTTCAACGCGGAATACCTGTTCTACCCGTTCTGCGAGACGCGTTCGGTAGGCGAGTTGCTGACCTTCCATACCGAAGAGCGCCGCTCGGCGATGCTGAGCTATGTGATCGACCTCTATGCAGGCAATCTCGAGACCCATCCCGGCGGTGTTGATGTCGACGGAGCGATGTTCGACCGGGCGGGCTATTACGCGCTCGCGCGTCCCGATCCGGACAATCACGGCCACCCCAAGGAACGGCAGCTCGATTTCTTCGGCGGACTGCGCTGGCGCTTCGAGGAGCACGTCCCGATGCTTCGCCGCAAGATTGACCGGATCGCGCTGTTTCGGGCCAAGCGCGGACTGGTCCTGCGCAGTGATCACACGTTCAACGACGAGGAATACAACACCTATGCCTGTCCCTGGCACCACAATCTGACCTGCGCGATCGCCTCATTCCGGGTAGCGAAGGCGCTGAAATTCAATCCCGGCTCGACCTATGACGTCCGGAGCTTCACCTGGGTAAACTCGGCGCGGTTCGACTGGTCGAGCCAGCAATTGATGGACCTGGGACTGATGGAGCCCGGTCAGTGGTTTTGACCATCTGCCGCTTTGTGCATCGGCGCAGAACCACCTGCGTAAAACCCGACTGAAAGAATCAACTTTACAAATCCGATCATTTCACTCAGGTTATCCGCACCAGCCAGTCGATCCCCGACGAGCCCGCTGCAATAAAGGAGACCGGAGATGAAACGCGCCCCCATTCCCGGCCCCCGTTTCGGGGCCGACCCTTATCACGAGACCGAACCGCCGTTGAGCCTGCGCGACATCGTCGATGCGCTGTGCTGCGGTCTGACCCCTGCCCCGAGCGCGCTCGAAGCCGCGCTCGACCGCATCGAGGGGGCCCGCAGATGAGCATCAACGAGCAATTCACCTCTGCCCTGCCCGTGCATGACGCGCTGGCGCTCACCGGTCAGGGCAATCTCGCCCATATCGTCCTGGCCGGGCAGGTCTACACCTTGCGCATCACCAAGGCCGGCAAACTGATCCTGACGAAATAAGATCGTGGCGCGCATCCCACGTCCCAAACTCCGCGCGCCCGTCACGAGAAACCGCCCGGGAAGTCCCCTCGGGCGGTTTCTTCATACCTGCTACTGCGCGACAGCCATGTGGCGGTTGCGCGGATGATCCGGCGATGTCTCGGGAAGAGTGGAGCGGGTGATGGGAATCGAACCCACGTCTTCAGCTTGGAAGGCTGCGGCTCTACCATTGAGCTACACCCGCACTCCGGCCCCTCTTAGCCGCCCGCGCAGCACCATTCAAGCACGATCGGCAAGCGGCGCGCGCAAACCCGGCCCCGAGGCCCGGTTCGAATTCACCTGCGTTCCCACCCGCCAGGCCTGCAAGATGCCCTCGGGCCGCGGCTTCATCAGAAGGGCGGCGCCGCGCCCTTCCTCGCCCAGCCATTTCGCCCAGTCCTCCTTTTCGAGAACCAGCGGCTCGCGGTGATGGATCGGCGCGAGCGCCGGTCCCGCCTCGACCGTGACGATGGCGCAGGTGGTCAGCAATTCACCACCCCGCTCCCAGTTCTGCCAGAGCCCGCCGAAGACCAGGGGCTCGCCATCGCGGCGCGAGACATAAAAGGGCAGTTTCGCCTCGCCCTCACGGTGCCATTCGTAAAAGCCATCGGCCGGGATCAGGCAGCGCCGCGCGCGGATCGCCTCGCGGAAGGCCGGTTTCTCCGCGACCGTCTCGGAACGCGCATTGATCAGAAGCGGCCCATCGGCCGGGCTTTCATACCAAGTCGGCACGAACCCCCAGCGCATCGCGCGCAACTGTCGCTGCCCCTCGGTCGAGATGCAGACCGGCAGGCTCTCGGTCGGGCAGATGTTGAACCGCTCACCATCCGGCACGTCATTGCCCGGCACGGCCTTGAAAAGCCGCGCCATCGCATCGACGGGAAGGGTATTGGCCATGCGTCCGCACATGGGCCAAGCCTACCCCGCCCAAAGTCCCGCTTGAAGCCCCGCGCTTGACCGGGCGCCCCCTTTTCGGGCAAGGGAAAGCGATGCTGATCTACAAGATTTTCCGCCGCCCCGAATGGGATGCGTTTCGCGAGGCCGGGCACACGCTCGGCGCGCCCGTGGATCTGGCCGATGGCTATATCCATTTCTCCACCGCCGAGCAGGTCGTCGAGACCGCCGCGAAACATTTCGCGGGCGAATCCGATCTGGTGCTGGTCGCCTTCGAGCCTGACGCGATGGGCGCGCAACTGAAATGGGAGCCCTCGCGCGGCAACCAGCTTTTCCCACATCTCTATCGCCCGCTGCAAATGACCGAGGTGGTCTGGGATCATGCCCTGCCGCTTGGGGCCGCAGGCCATATCTTCCCGAAGGAAATGTCGTGACCTCCCTCATCGAGCGCGCCGGGCTCGCGGCGCTGCATTGCATCGACCCGGAAACCGGGCATGGCCTGTCGCTGCGCGCGCTGCGCATGGGACTGGTGCCGCTGCCCGGGCCCGTTACCTCGACGCGGCTGAAAACCGATCTCGCGGGACTGTCCCTGCTCAACCCGGTCGGCCTCGCTGCGGGCTTCGACAAGAACGCGGAGGCCGTCCCGCAACTGATGCGCGCGGGGTTCGGCTTCATCGAGGTGGGCGCCGCCACGCCGCGCGCACAAGAAGGCAACCCGCGCCCGCGCCTCTGGCGCCTGCCCGCCGACCGCGCCGCGATCAACCGCTTCGGTTTCAACAATCAGGGCATGGGGCCGATCACCGTGCGCCTCGCGCAGCGCCCCCAAGGCATCCCCGTCGGCCTCAATCTCGGAGCCAACAAGGACGCGGCCGATCGCGCGAAGGATTTCGCCACCGTGCTGGCCCATGCCGGACCGCATCTCGATTTCGCGACCGTCAACGTCTCCTCGCCCAATACCGAGAAGCTGCGCGACCTTCAGGGCAAAGCCGCACTTTCGGCCCTGCTCGCGGGCGTGATCGAGACCCGCGACGGTCTTGCGAAGCAGATTCCGGTCTTCCTGAAGATCGCCCCCGATCTGAGCCACGAGGAACTGGCCGAGATCGCCGAGGTGGCGCTGGAGAGCGGTATCGACGGGATCATCGCAACCAATACGACGCTCTCGCGCGACGGCCTCACCTCGCCCAACCCCTCGGATCAGGGCGGGCTTTCGGGCGCGCCGCTCTTCGAGAAATCGACCCGCGTGCTCGCGCAGCTCTCGAAGCTGACCGACGGCAGACTGCCCCTGATCGGCGTCGGCGGTGTCGGCTCTGCCGAACAGGCCTACGAGAAAATCCGCGCGGGCGCTTCGGCCGTGCAGCTTTATACGGCCATGGTCTTCTCGGGCCTTTCTCTCGCCGCCGAGATCGCGCGTGGCCTGGATGCCCTGCTGGAACGCGATGGGTTCGCCAGCGTAGCGGAGGCGGTCGGAACCGGGAGGGACACATGGCTCTGACGATCTGGCACAATCCCCGCTGCTCCAAATCGCGCCAGACACTCGCGTTGCTGCAAGAGCGGGGGCTCGACCCGGTGATCCGCGATTACCAGAAAGACCCGCCCACCATGGCGGAACTGCAGGACGCGATGATGAAGCTCGACCGGCCCGCGTCCGCCCTGATGCGCTGGAAGGATAGCGACCTTCCGAAAGACTCGGGCGAGAACGAGATCCTCTCGGCCCTCACGACCAATCCCAAACTGATCGAACGCCCGCTGGTCCTGACCGACACTGCCGCGCGGATCGGCCGCCCGCCCGAAGCGGTTCTGGAAATTCTCTGACAGCAGGGGCGCTGCCCCTCTTCGGCTACGCCGAATTCACCCCGAGATATTTTCATCAAGAAGAAGAAAAACGCGGCTTCTTCTTGATCCAAATATCTCGGGGGGCCCGAAGGGCGGGGGCAGCGCCCCCTAGTCGTTCAGATCCTTGATCAGACGTCCGTGCTTGCGCAGCTCGGCGACCAGCTCGCCAAATGTTTTCAGACCGCGCGCCTGAAGTGCAGGCATCATCTTGAGGAAAGCATCCGCCGTGGCCACCGTGTCGCCGATCGCGGTGTGGCGCGCCTCTTCGGGAATGGTGATTCCGAGCCGGTGGGTAAGTGCGTCGAGCGTGTGGGTCTCGGACTGCCCGAACACCACCGCCGAGAGCAGCACCGTGTCGAGGATCGGATGTTCGAAGCGCTCACCGATCACGGTTTCCTTGCGATGCAGGAATTCCATGTCGAAAGGCGCGTTATGGGCGATCAGCACCGCCCCTTCGGCAAATTTATGGAAACGCCGCCCCACCTCGGCGATATCGGGCGCGCCCTGCACCATCGCGTTCGAGATCCCGTGCACCTCGGTCGAGCCGGGCGGGATCGGGCGTTTGGGATCGACGAGCGTATCGAAGACTTCGGTGTCGATCCGCCGTCCGTTGACGATACGCACGGCGGCGATCTGCACGATCTCGTCACCCTCGGTGGGCAAGAGCCCCGTCGTCTCGGTGTCGAAGACGACATAGGTCAGATCGATCAGCGGCGTGTCGGCGATCTCGGCCACGCGCTCGCGAGAGAGCAGGTCGAAATCGTAGACGACCGCGCGCGGCACCGGCTTCGGGCGCCTGGTGACATGGCGTGCCTCACGCAGCGGCAGGCAAAGCCGCGCTCGGCTGTCGCCCAACTTCTCGGGCCAGATTTCGGCGGCGTGGGTCGTCAGGACGCGGTGGCCGGTGACATCCTCGAGCCCGACATCGAGCGGCTGGTCGAGCCAGCTTTCCAGCTCGGCGATCGGCACGGGCGCGCCTTCCCATTCCAGCGCGATCAGCGCGCCGGGTCCATCCTCGGTGATCTCGAGCCGGAAATTGTGGCGCCCCTTGAGATTGCGCACGAGCCCGGCGAGCAGCGCCACCATCTCGAACCCCTCGCAGCGCAGCATCAGCGCGGCGGTGACGGGCAGGATAGAGCCCCCCTCGGCCTCGACCCGCGCCGCCACGGCCTGCCCCAGATCGGAGGCACGGATCATCGCGAGCGGCCACCAATCGGCGCGGTTCGCCTCGTGGCGCTCGAAGAATTCGTGGATCGCGGCAGAGAGATGCGTGGCCTCGGAATTGGCGGCCTCGCGGACGCGGTCGCGCTCGGGCCCCGGCGCGGGGCCGTCATCGGCGGTGAGCACCCCGATCAGCGATTGTAGCGCGGCGGCGGGGCGGCGGATGCGATCGAATAGTTCGTCCATCAGCTGCTCGCGCTGCGCATGGGACGCCATGTCGCCCGACACATCGCGCAGGGTCAGCACATAGCCTGGGCGCGTGGCCAGATGATGATCCTCGCCTTCCGAGAGAAGCCGCATCCGGGCGGCGAGCACCCGTCCTTCGGCCTTGGTCGAGCAGAGCAGGTCCGAAGCCGCATCCGGGTCTTCGGTTGCCAGAAGCCGGTCATAGGCATGGGCAATGGGTGGCTGGTTGAGATAATCGAAGACGCGGCGGTCGAGTCCCGGCGCATGGGCCGAGCCCAGCAGTTCCACCGCCTGCCCGTTATAGAAGGCCAGTTGGTGATCGGAAGTGCAGAGCAGCACGCCCACGGGCACATCTGACAGAAGCGCCTCGAGCCGTTCCTTTTCCTGCGCGAGCCGGGTTGTCTCGCGCTGCACGGCCTCGGTCAGGGCGTTGCGGGTTTCCGACAAATGGCGGGTGACGGAGGCTGCGGCGGGGGCCAGATCACCCAGGTAGCGCGCGATATCCTCGTCCATCTCGCCTTCGATCTCGGCGGTGGTGCGCGCCCGTAACATGCCCGACAGTCGCTCGATCGGCTTGGCGACGTTTTCATCGAAGAGGAACCAGACCCAGACGATCAACCCGAGGATCACGAAACCGGCGACCGCACCGCCGATCACCATCGCATCGAGTGCCTGCGCATCGCCGATCCGGATGAACCCGAACCACAGCCCCGCCACGAGCGCCGCCAGATTGCCGATCGCCAGCGCGGCGAAGAAGAGGAACACCCGGGTGCGAAGGGAGAGCCGGGCGAGATCCATCAGGCCGTCTCCCCGTCGAGAATGCGATGTACCTCCTCGCGCAACTCGCGCAGCTCGAAGGGTTTGGCGATGAAACCGTCGGCCCCGAGTGCGAGGCCCTTGCGGCGCTCCATCGCGGAGCCGCGCGCAGTCATCATCAGGATCTTCACATCGCCGAGGCCCTTATCGGCGCGGACCTCCTGGCAGATCTCGTAGCCCGAGACTTCGGGCAGCATCACATCGAGCAGCACCAGATCGGGGCGGGTCTCGCGGATGCGCTCCAGCGCGCCGCGCCCGGTGTCGATCCGGTCATGCTCGTAGCCCTCGCGGCTCATCAGGTAGTCGAGCGCGATGGCGATATTGTCCTCATCCTCGACGATCAGGACGCGATGTTTCCTCCCCCCCGACATTCCTTCATCCTCCTGCACAGACCGCCGTCAGACCCGGATCTTCCGCCGGCAGCTTCAACCAACCGCCCCCGGTGAGCTCTCCCTGATCGGAAAGCTCCGCGCCGTTCACCAGATCGGCGCGGCTGCCGGTTGCGCAATCGTAGACCGTGGGCACCGTCATCAGCGGCTGCCAGCGCCCGATCAGAAGAAGGTCGGTCTCGACCAGCTCGGGCTTGTCGGCGACGGGGCGCGTGATCTTGGCCGCATCGATCGCCATGAAGCGTGTGACCATCGGCACCAGGTAGGTCCAGGGACGCCACGGCACGCTTTCATCGACTTCCTGAAGCACGACGACCGTGTCGGGCATGCCCCCGCGCACCGTCGGATACCAGCCGTATTCGTTCCAGATCGTGTAACCGATGAGCGCCACGCCGATCGCCAGCGGCATCACCACCTTGGGCAGTTTCTCGCCGCGGAACTTCTTGCTCAGTTGGTTGAGCAGGAAGACCACGAGGGCGGCGAGCGCCCCGGCTGCCATGGTCGAGATGAAGTCGTTCGTCATGAGGTCTCCTTAGCTGACCGGGCCTTTGCCGTGCCCGGCTGCCGATTGCATCGTGCGCACCACGACGAAGGCATCGCGCAGATGCGAGCGCTCGAAGTCCGACAGGTCGGAGGGTGCGAGGTAATTGTCTGGTTTGCGCCCGGAGCGCGCGAGATGTGCCTGGTTCTCGAGCCGCATCGAGGCGATCAGGTCATAGGCTTCGATCAGATCGCGCGCGCCCGAATGCGAGAGTACGCCCGCATGTTCGGCCTCGACGAGTCGCGCGCGGGTGTTCACTTCGGGCAGGCGTGCGCGCAGCGCATAGATGCGCGCGAGATCGGTGACCGGCACCACGCCGTTATGCTTCATGTCGATATGGTTGCGATGCTCGCCCGAGCGGATCGTGGCAAAGCCGCGGATCAGACCGAGCGGCGGTGTGTGCTTGAGTGAATTGGCGATCATGTGGGCCACGAAGATCGAGTTCTTCGCGGCTTTCGCCAGCGTGTCTTCCTGCAATTGCTGGAACAGCGCGACGCCCGTGCCACCGATCGCGCGCAAATCAAACATCACCGAGGCAAGCATCTGCGCCTCGGGGTTGGGCGTGTTGATCCAGCCGTCGAAATATTCGCGCCAGACCCGCACGGGCTGACACCAGCGCGGGTTGGTGGCCATCATGTCACCCGGGCAATAGACATAGCCGCAAGCATCCAGCCCGTCGGAGACGATCTTCGCGAGCTGGCGGAAATAGACCATGTCCTCCTCGGTCACCGCGTCATCGAGGATGAGGCAATTGTCCTGATCCGAGACGCCGGTCTGCTCCTGGCGCCCCTGCGATCCGCAGGCCAGCCAGAGGTAGGGAACCGGCGCCGGGCCCAATTCGGCCTCGGCCAGCGCCAGCAATCGGCGGGTCACCGCATCGGCGATATCCGTGATCAGTCGCGTGACCACCTCATGCGCGTGGTGCCCCCCCACGAGCTGCACCAGAAGCTGCGGGATCTGCGCCGTCACGGCGGCCATCTCGGCCACCGTCTTCGCGCCAGCCACATCGCGGATCAGCACCGCCGAACTCACCGCCTGGAAACGCGTCAGATCCGTCTGGGTGATCATGCCCACGAAGCGACCGTGATCGGTGATCGGCAGGTGACCGATCCGCTTTTCGAGCATGATATGAAGCAGGTCCGAACCCAGCCCCTCTGGCGTAAGCGAGATCGGATCGGAGGTCATCACCGTGCGCACCGGCGTGTCGAAGGTCATCTCGTCGGCAAGCACCTTGCTGGACAGGTCGCGCACCGTGACGATCCCTTCGAGTTGACCTTCCACGCCGGTCACGCCGAGCGAGGAGACCTGTGCATCACGCATCTTGCGCGCGGCTTCGGCCACGGTTGTCTCGGGAGTGCAGGCGACGGGGTCATGGGCCAGAAGATCCGCGATCTTCATCGTCGCGATCGAATCCGTCCGTGTTTCGCCGCCGCGCACGCGGTTGAAAAAGCGCGCGAAGGCGGGCTCGTTTTGGGACAGTTCGCGAAATTCATCGGCCGGAAGCTCGAGCAGCACCGTATCGGAGGTCACCCGCGCCGTGGTCGCGGCAAGCCCGTCACGCATCAGACCGCGTTCGCCGAAGGTATTCCGGGGCCCCAGGATCGAGACCAGCGCCCCGTTCTGGTCGGTGACTTCAACCGAACCTTTCTTGATCAGGTAGATGCCCTTGAGGGGTTCACGGTAGGCGTAGACGACATCGCCCTCGGAGAATTCCCTGCGGCGGAAGGAACTGGCGACATGCTCCAGCTCGTTGCGCGGCAGGTTGTCGTAAGGGTGGACGCCTTCGAGAAATGCGAGGATCGGGGTCAGATCGGCGGCCATGATCTTGTCCTTTGGGTGGTGGCGGCGCCCCGAGGGGCGCCTGCCGATCGTTCAGAGGTCGGGACGAGGATAGCCCCCGTCCCGAGCCGTGTCTCAGTGGTCGACTGCCGCACCGGCGCCCTTGGGCACACGGATCGACTCGACGAGCTCCTGGATGTCTTCCGGGGTCTCCTTGGTCGCGTTCGACACCACGAAGGCCGTGATGAAGTTGAGGATCGCGCCGATCACGCCGAACGAGGTCGACTTGATCGAGAGGATCATCGGAGCGCTGTCCGAGAAGGACGCGGTCGACGCCACGAAGAACCAGCCCTTGTGCAGGAAGATGTAGACCAGCGTGGTCACGAGACCCACGAGCATCCCTGCCACGGCGCCGGTGTTGTTAATCTTCTTCGAGAAGATCCCCATCATCAGAGCCGGGAAGATCGACGAAGCGGCGAGGCCGAAGGCAAGTGCCACGGTCTGCGCGGCGAAGCCGGGCGGGTTCAGACCCAGGTAGGTCGCGATCGCGATCGCCACGGCCATCGAGATACGGGCGGCCAGAAGCTCGCCTTTTTCCGAGATGTTCGGGTTGATCTGCGACTTGATCAGGTCATGCGACACAGCCGACGAAATCGCCATCAGCAGGCCTGCCGCGGTCGAGAGCGCGGCGGCGAGACCACCGGCGGCGACCAGAGCGATCACCCAACCCGGCAGGTTGGCGATCTCGGGGTTGGCAAGCGTGATGATGTCGCGGTTCACGGTCAGTTCGTTGCTGTCGCCTGCACTGTATTCGATGCGGCCGTCAGCGTTTTTGTCGTCGAACGTCAGAAGACCGGTCTTCGCCCAGTTGCGAACCCAGGCGAGGTTCTGGTCGTTCTCGATCGCGGTCATTTCCACGGCCGGCTGGTCGACGCCGTTCGGGTAGAAGGTCTTGACCAGGTTCAGACGCGCCATCGCACCCACGGCCGGAGCGGTGAGGTAGAGAAGCGCGATGAACACCAGTGCCCAACCAGCGGACGAACGTGCATCGGCCACACGCGGAACGGTGAAGAAGCGCACGATGACGTGGGGCAGACCGGCGGTACCGATCATCAGCGTCATGGTGAACAGGAACATGTTCAGCGTGGTGTCATGCTGCCCGGTATAGGACTTGAAGCCCAGCGCCTCGACGGTGTCGTTGAGCGTCGACAGGATCGGCGCACCGGAGCTGGTGTCGTTCGAGAACAGGCCCAGACCCGGGATCGGGTTGCCGGTCAGCTGCAGCGAGATGAAGATCGCCGGGATGGTGTAGGCGATGATGAGAACCACATACTGCGCAACCTGCGTGTAGGTGATGCCCTTCATGCCGCCCAGAACGGCATACATGAACACGATCGCCGCACCGATGAAGAGGCCGGTGGTGTTCGACACTTCGAGGAAGCGCGAGAACGCCACGCCCACACCGGTCATCTGGCCGATAACGTAGGTGATCGACGCGATGATGAGGCAGATAACCGCCACGGTCCGCGCGGTCTGCGAGTAGAAACGGTCGCCGATGAATTCCGGCACGGTGAACTTGCCGAACTTGCGCAGGTAGGGCGCAAGCAGCATGGCCAGCAGCACGTAACCACCGGTCCAGCCCATCAGGTAGGCCGAGGTGTCGTAGCCGCCGAAGGCGATGATACCGGCCATCGAGATGAACGAGGCGGCCGACATCCAGTCAGCGCCCGTGGCCATCCCGTTGACGATGGGGTGAACGCCGCGACCGGCGGCGTAGAATTCCGACGTGGAACCCGCACGGGCCCAGATCGCAATGCCGATGTAGAGCACGAAGGTCGCGCCCACCACCAGCAAGTTGAGGGTAAACTGATCCATGTCCCTCTAGTCCTCCCTGAAACTTATTCTTCGACGCCGTGTTCGCGATCGAGCTTATTCATCCGCCACGCGTAGGCGAAGATCAGCACGAGGAACACGAGGATCGAGCCCTGCTGGGCAAACCAGAAGCCAAGATCGGTGCCACCGACCTTGATGCCTGCCAGCATCGGACGCAGCAGGATACCGAAGCCGAAGGAACAGACGAACCAGATCACCAGAAACAACTGGATCGTCCGGATGTTCGCCTTCCAGTAGGCGTTGGAAGAGGATTTGTCCGCCATGAGCGTAACTCCCTTTTCGTTTCTCTCCAGACGGGCCCCTCATGGGCCCGCCCCTCCCCAAAATCAGGCCGAGACGCGCTCTACGATCGACCCAAGCCCCGAGGCGATCTCGTCGATGGAACCCATCGCGTCGATTTCCTCGAGAACGCCGAGCGCCTTGTAATGGGCGATCAGCGGCGCCGTTTGCGCGTGATAGGCCTCCAGCCTCGCACGCGCCGTCTCGGCATTGTCGTCGGCACGGCGCTTGAATTCCGTGCCGCCGCATTTGTCGCAAACGCCCGAAACCTCGGGCTGTTTGAATTCGTCGTGATAGCCTTCGCCGCACTTGGCGCAGGTGTAGCGGCCGGCGACGCGGGCGATCATCGCCTCGTCATCGACCTCGAGGCTGATCGCCGCGGTGACCGACTGGCCCGTCGAGGCCAGAAGGTCGTCGAGGGCGGCCGCCTGACCTGCGGTGCGCGGGAAGCCATCGAGGATGACCCCCTTGGCGACATCGGGCTCGGCCATGCGGTCCTTGAGGATCGCCAGCACGATCTCGTCCGAGACGAGCCCGCCCGATTCCATGACCGCCTTCGCTGCGAGACCGGCCTCCGTGCCCTGCGCCACGGCTGCGCGCAGAAGATCGCCCGTCGAGAGTTGCACGAGGCCGAATTTTTCCTCGAGCATCCGCGCTTGCGTGCCCTTGCCCGCGCCCGGAGGCCCGAGCAGGATCAGAACGGCCGGTTTCGTCTCGGTCATGGTCTCCACCTCGCCCGACATCATGCGTTCCCGCGATTGGCGATCAGGTCATCGACCACGGACGGATCGGCCAGCGTGGAGGTGTCGCCAAGCGAGCCGAAATCGTTCTCGGCGATCTTGCGCAGGATGCGGCGCATGATCTTGCCCGAACGGGTCTTCGGCAGGCCGGGAGCCCACTGGATGACATCGGGCTTGGCGATCGGACCGATCTCGGTGCGGACCCACTTCTCGAGCTCCTTGCGCAGCTCGTCGGTCGGCTCGACGTCGTTCATCAGCGTGACATAGGCGTAGATGCCCTGACCCTTGAGTTCGTGCGGATAGCCCACAACGGCAGCCTCGGCGACAGCCTGGTGCGCGACCAGCGCGGATTCGACTTCCGCCGTGCCCATGCGGTGGCCCGAGACGTTGATCACGTCATCGACGCGGCCGGTGATCCAGTAATAGCCATCGCTATCGCGGCGGCAGCCGTCACCGGTGAAGTAATAGCCTTTGTACTGGCTGAAATAGGTGTCCTGGAAACGCTCGTGATCGCCCCAGATCGTCCGCATCTGGCCCGGCCAGCTGTCGGAGATGCACAGCACGCCCTCGGTCTCGGTCTCGTCTTGCTTGACCGCCGTCTGCGGGTCGAGAACGACCGGCTTCACGCCGAAGAACGGACGGGTCGCCGAGCCCGGCTTCGTGGGCGTCGCGCCCGGAAGCGGGGTCAGCATGTGGCCACCCGTTTCGGTCTGCCAGAACGTGTCTACGATCGGGCATTTGCCCTTTCCGACGTATTTGTCATACCAGGCCCAGGCTTCGGGGTTGATCGGTTCACCGACCGACCCCAGCACCTTGAGATCCGACAGATCATATTTCTCGACCCATTCAGGTCCCTGCCCCATTAGCGAGCGGATCGCCGTCGGCGCGGTGTAGAACTGGTTGACCTTGTGCTTTTCGCAAACGGCCCAGAAGCGGCCCGCATCCGGGTAGGTCGGCACGCCTTCGAACATGATCGTCGTCGCGCCATTGGCGAGCGGACCGTAGACGATGTAGCTGTGGCCGGTGACCCAGCCCACATCCGCGGTGCACCAGAACACGTCGCCGTCATGATAGTCGAACGTGTACTGATGGGTCATCGAGGCATAGACGAGATAGCCGCCGGTCGAGTGCACGACGCCCTTCGGCTTGCCGGTCGAGCCCGAGGTGTAGAGGATGAAAAGCGGATCTTCCGCGTTCATCGGGCGCGGCGGGCATTGCGGCGAGACATTCTCCATCATCGCCTTCACATCGACATCGCGGCCGTCGATCCAGGTGGTCTGGTCGCCCGTGTGCTTCACGACGAGGCAACGCACCTTGTCCGAGCAGTGCAGCAGAGCGGCATCGGTATTGGCCTTGAGCGGCGTGCGGCGGCCACCACGCGGCGCGGTGTCGGCGGTGATGACGACCTTGGCGCCCGAGTCGTTGATACGGTTGGCAAGCGCGTCGGGCGAGAAGCCCGCGAACACGATCGAGTGGATCGCGCCGATGCGCGCACAGGCGAGCATCGCGTAAGCCGCTTCCGGGATCATCGGCAGGTAGATCACGACACGGTCACCACGCATCACGCCCTGGCTCAGCAGCACGTTGGCGAAGCGGTTCACCTTTTCCGAAAGCTCGTTGTAGGTGATGTGCTGCGCGGGCGTCTCCGGGTCATCGGGCTCGAAGATGATTGCGGTCTGCTCGCCGCGGGTGGCGAGGTGACGATCGATGCAGTTCACGGCGACGTTGAGCACGCCATCCTCGAACCACTTGATATTGACATGGCCGAAGGTGAAATCGGTGTTCTTCACCTTGGTGTAGGGGGTGATCCAGTCGAGGCGCTTGCCCTCACGACCCCAGAACTTCTCGGGGTCAGTGATCGATTCCTGATACATCTCGCGATATTTCGCAGCATCGGCATGGGCATTCTCGAACCCCGGAGGGACTTCTTTCACGTCCGGAACCTGAGAAACCTGTTCTTGAGCAGCCATCGGCTTCCTCCCAACAATTTCGACATGCGGCCCAACAGCCGCCAATCAGCCCACGACGGATCGCGGGCACTCTACCCCGCAGACACTGTAACTCAAACGTTAACGTTCATGTAAGCCCCTTTGTGCATTGAATTTTTTTGTTAAGTTTTTCACACAAAACGCCGCGAAATTGTAAATGATGCAAAAGGTGGCAGAAAATAGGCATGAGGTTTCAGGGGCTTGCCTGTTCACGGGAGGTCGAGAAACGCGCCTCTGTAAATTTGACTGCCGGGTAAAGACCCGCGCAGATGCCGCGGAAACCTGCAGTGGCCCTTTTTTGATTCGACCCGGTCAGAAAACGCTCGAGACTGTGGATAAGTCACACAAGCCGCCCGGCTTGCCGCAGCGCAGGACAAGGCTTAGCTGTGAGAGGACCGCCACCCGAACCTGCGGAGCCCCGATGTCACAAGCGCCCGGCCCCTCGCCCGCGAACCCGATCCGCCCCACCGACGAAGAGGCGCGCACCCTCGCGCGCGAGCTGATCGCCGGGGCCCGGTTCGGCGCGATCGGCACGCTCGACCCGGCCACCGGCCACCCGGTCGTGACGCGCATCGCGCTCGGCCCCGGTCCCGGTCCCGGGAACGAAATCCTGACATTGGTCTCCGGCCTCTCGGCCCACACCAAGGCGCTGCGCGCGGATCCTCGCGCAGGCCTGTTGCTGGGCGAGCCCGGCCCCAAGGGCGACCCGCTCACCCATCCACGCCTCTCGCTTCAGGTCGAAGCGCGTCCGATCCACCGCGACGACCCGCGTTTCGCGGCGATGCGCGCGCGGTGGCTCGCCGACCATCCGAAATCAAAGCTCTATATCAACCTGCCCGACTTTTTCTTCTTCGAGCTGCACCCTCTTGCGGCCGCGCTCAATGGCGGTTTTGGTCGCGCCTACAACCTCACCACCAGCGATTTCGTATGAGAAAGGCGCGCGAGATCTCTCCCGCGCGCCCGTTTTGCTCGAAGGCCCACCCGATCAGATCGGGTTGTCCATCCGCAGCGTGACCTGCATCCGCCCCTTCGCCAGATCCGGCCAATTGATCGTCGCAAGCGTCTTGTCGGCGCCCTGCTCGACCGCGACATAGGGCATCGCGGTGACCCGCGCACCCGATGCATTGGTCACCGCCCCCTCGGCCACGAGGCTCTGGACGTTGCGCGCCCAGCCAGCGAAGGGCAGATAATCACCCGCATCTACCGTCCAGACCGTCTGCGCGGTGCCCTGGTTCACTTCGACCATCACCGGGTTCTGCGTGATCTGGCTGATCGCGTTGAACATGTTGCCTTCGAACACCACGTTGCGCATCCGCCCCCGATCGAGATCCGCAAAGCTCGTATCCACCGTTTCGATCCGGTCGATGCTGCCGTTGAGCGACTTGAAGACGTTGTTGGTGACACTCAGCCCCTGCACGAAATGCCCTGCCCCATAGGGCTTGATCGACAGCCAGTTGAACCACGGCGCCACGTTGATGCACACGCAGGTATTGCCGGTAATCGTCAGGCCGCCGAAACTGTACTCGTTCGAGAACCCCGGGAACGCATCGTGCTCGTTCGTCCACTCGATGACCGAGTTGTCGATGTAGTTTCCGGTCACTGCCGATTGAACATTGGTCTGGGTGAAGACGAGCCCCGCCACACGCACGCCGCTTGTTTCCTCGTCCCCTTGGAACCAATGATTGCCCACCAGCAGGTGCCCCGAGCCGTTGAGAACGAAGGTGGTGCCGAAGCGCACGAAACGCGAGTCGCGGATCTTGGTGTCATTGGCATTGACGTTGAGCACCATCGAGACGCGATCCTGCGCAGGTACCAACATCTCGTTCGAGAGGAACTGGCAGCCGTCGATCAGCAGATCCTGACAACCGCGCCCGATCGAAGTGATCACCCGATCCTTCGGTCGCACGACATAGCTGTCGCGGATCTGGAACATCTGCCCCTCGGGCGCGAGCATGATGCAACTCGCGGCGCCGTTGCAGAGGAACTCGACATTGGCGACGTTGAACCGGTCGAGCTTGTCCATGCCCGAGAAGTCGAGCACGTATTGATAGCGTGTGAACGTGTAGGTCCGCGTCCCCGAGCCGCCGTAAAGCGGCTGCGAGAGATAGAGCGTCCCCGCCCCCACATTCTTCGACTTCACGTAGACCTCGCGCCCGACCCCCGTGCCGCTCACCCGCGCACCCACCGGGATATTCGCGATATTGGCGACATTGGTCAGCTGCATCGAGAGCGAGGTCGAATAGGTCGCCTGCGACGTGACCACCTCATCATCCCAGGCCGCGCCCGCGATCACGTTGAACTGGCCGTTCTGCAACACCCGGCGGTTCGAGAAGCTCGCGAGATCGGGGGCCAGTTCCTCGATCCGGATCGGCTCGCTCACCTCGACGCGCCGCCCCTTGAGGTCGAGCACGTTGTGATCGGTATAACCGAAGAGCGCCTGCAACGCCTTCTTGAACCCTGTCAGCTCGTCGCCGAACGCCTCCGCATAGGTCGGGAAATCGAAAGACGACATCAGCGACAGTTTCGCTGCCGCAGGCATCACCAGCGTCCCCACGAACTCGATCGGCGCGGAGATCGAAATCGAGTTGCCGATAAAATAGCTGCCCTCCGGGACGAGGATCTTGCGCCCCTCGGCGGCCTGGTCGGCGGCGTTGAAGGCGGCCGCGTCATTGCTCACGCCATCGCCTTTCGCGCCGAAATCACGCACATCGACCAAGCCCATCATGTCGCGCAGGAAGGCCTCGGTCACATCCTCGATCTCGATATCGTCGATGCGCACGACCGCACCATTTGCACCGGTCAGGTCGACCCCGAAATGGCCGTAAACCGCCTCGAGCCCCCAAGCCATATCGACGCCGCTGCGGCTGCCCGTGCCGACAATCGCCTCGACCTCGACGACGGTGCCGTAGGTTTGCAGCGTCACTGTCGGGCCGACCTCGATCAGCCCGCCTACATGCGCACCACTTCCGTTTACCGCGTAACCCGCGATGCGCACCTCCGGAAGATTGCCGCTCACCGCCTTCACCCGAGAGCGGATGCGCAGGTAGGTTCCCGGCAGGATCGGTGTCTCTCCCATGTAACGCAGTTTTTGCAGCGTCTGGGTCTTGAGCATCTCCAGACAGCCACCAAAATCGGCATCGGCAGGCACCTGCACCGCATTGGCCGCCCCCTCATAAGTGGTCGAGCCCGGCATCCCGTCCTCACTCGACCATTGATCGAGCCCTTCTGCGAAAGCGGCCGGGGTCAGCACCAGCCCTTCGGTAATCGCGACGTTCATCAGCAATCCTCTTGTCCAAGTTCCCGCCCGCCCCGTCCGCCGCGCCGCTGCGATCGAAACCGGGATGCGCCGAGGGCACCCGCCTCGACTGCAAAAGAGCTACGGGCAAAGGTTAAAGAAGCCCTGAGACGAGCGTGCGCTGACAACGTCACGCCGCTGTCATATGCTAAGGGGAGAAGGGAGCCGCACTGGACGGAGAACCCGATGGCCTACGCAATTTCCCGCGACGACAAGAGCCCGACGAAATCCCTGCGCCGAATCGCGCGCGAAGAACTTGGCTCGGCCCTCAAACAGGCCGCGATCGAGGCCCCGTCCGTCCACACCATTCGCAAGTCGATCAAGAAGACACGCGGTTTGCTACGCCTTTTCGCTCCGCGCTTCGACGACTTCGACACCGCCAATGCCGCACTGTCCGAGGCTGCTCGGGGCATCTCGGGGCTGCGTGATGCCGAGGTTTTGCGCGCGACGCTGGCCCGCCTCGGCCGCGAGGGCCCCGACCTCGATGGTGCGGCGGCCGCCCGCGCCTTTCTCGAAAGCCTCCCGCCGCTCGAAATCACGACGCAAGCCGAAGATCTCGCCCTTTTCGTCGAACGGGTGAGGGACGTCCGTCGTCAGGCGAAGCACTGGAAAGTGACGGGAAGGGGCTGGCCAGCATATGAAGACGGGCTGCTCAAGACACTCGCGGATTGCCGCAAGAGAATGAAGACCGCCCACGCCACGGGTTGCGAAGAGGATTTTCACGCCTGGCGCACGCGGGTCAAGCAGCACTGGTATCACACCCGCCTTCTCGCGCCGATCTGGCCCGAGATGCTCCACCCGCGCGAAGACGCGCTCGACATTCTCGGCGAACTGATTGGCGACCATCACGACCTGCACGTGCTGCGCGGCGCGATCCCCGACAATTTCGATCCGGAACATTCAGAGGCGCTCGCGCAGTTGATCACGACCGAGCAAGCCCGGCTCGAGACCGAGGCCTTCACCCTTGGCGCCCGGCTCTTTGCCGAAAAACCCGAGGCGCTGACCGCACGCTGGGGTGCGTGGTACCGGCTCTGGCGGGATTAACCCGCCAGTTCACCCGCCAGCGCCCGCTCGATCAGAGCGACCGTTTCATCGACACCGTAAAGCGCGATGAAGCCGCCGAAACGCGGTCCCTGACTCTGGCCGAGCAGCACTTCGTAAAGCGCCTTGAACCAGTCGCGCAGGTTGGCAAAACCATGGTTCTTGCCCACCGCGAACACGAGCGACTGCAGGAACTCGTCGCTGTGGTAGTCGACTTCCGGCAAAGCCTCGTCGCTGCCCGCAGCCGCATTCTTGCGCGCAAGCTGATCGAGCGCGACCTCCTCGGATTTCAGCGCCTTGACCAGATCTTCCAGAGCCGCGCGCTCCTCGTCGGTGGGCAGGCGGAAGACCAGCGTCGGCTTCACGAAATCCTCGAAATACTTCAGCGCGAACCCGGCCGCCTGATCGAGATCGGGATTGCCCTCCGGGCTCGCCTCAGGCGCATAGCGCTTGATAAAGCCCCAAAGGCCTTCCTTTTCCGACGCCCCAGCCACGCTCGCGAGGTTCAGCAGCATCGAGAACGGCACCACCATCTTGCTCTCAGGCGGGTTGCCGCCGTGAATGTGCCAGACCGGGTTGTTGACCTGCGCGTCGATCTCCTGGTCGGGATAGGCGCGCAGCTGCTGGTGATACTCGTCCACCATCTTCGGGATCACGTCCCACCACAGCCGCTTCGCGGTCTTGGGCTTGAGATACATGAAGTAGCTCAAGGATTCCGTCGCGGCATAGGTCAGCCATTCGTCGATCGACAGGCCATTGCCCTTCGATTTCGAAATCTTCTCGCCATTGGCATCGAGGAACAGCTCGTAGGTGAAATGCTCCGGCGCACGCCCGCCCAGCACGCGGCAAATCCCGTCATAGATCGGCGTGTTGGTCGAGTGGTCCTTGCCATACATCTCGAAATCGACGTCGAGCGCGGCCCAACGCATCCCGAAATCGGGCTTCCACTGCAGCTTCACATTGCCGCCGGTGACCGGCAGCGTCCACTCGCGCCCATCTTCGTCATCGAAGGTCACAGTGCCATCCTTGGCATTGACCTCCTTCATCGGCACGTAGAGTACGCGGCCGGTTTCGGGATGGATCGGCAGAAAGCACGAATAGGTCTGCTGACGCTCTTCGCGCAGCGATTTCAGCATGATCGCCATGATCTCATCATACTTTTCCGCCGAGCGGATCAGCATGTCGTCGAACTTGCCCGACTTGTAATAGTCGGTCGCCGAAGCGAATTCGTAATCGAAGCCGAACGTATCGAGGAAACGGCGCAGCATGGCGTTGTTGTGGTTGCCGAAGCTGTCGAACTCACCGAACGGATCGGGCACTGCGGTCAGGGGCTTCTGCTCATGCGCGCGCAGCATGTCCTGATTGGGCACGTTGGTCGGCACCTTGCGCATCCCGTCCATATCGTCCGAGAAGCACAGCAGCTTCGTCGGGATGTCCGAGATAACTTCGAAAGCGCGGCGGATCATCGTCGTGCGCGCGACCTCTCCGAAAGTCCCGATATGGGGCAGACCCGAGGGGCCGTAACCCGTCTCGAAGAGGACGAAGCCCTTCTCCGGATCCTTCTTCTCGTAACGCTTGAGCACCCGGCGCGCCTCTTCAAAGGGCCAGGCCTTGGATTTCATCGCAGCGTCACGCAAGCTCGTCATGGCATACCTCATGAGGGCGCCCTGTGCGCCCGGTCGCGCCTGACCTATTGAAGCGGAGGGGGACAGTCAATAATTTGCACCCCAACCACAGTCAGGAGCCCCAAAACCGTGCCCGATGTCCTCTCCTCGCTTTCGCCCCAGGATGCCCTTGTCGCCGTGATGGTCGCAGTCTCGGCTGCCGACGAGGACGTTCCGACCTCGGAACTCGTTGCGATCGAACGCATCGTGAACCACATGCCGATCTTCGCCGGCTACGATTTCGACCGGATCGCGCGGGTCTCACGCTCGGTTTTTGCACTGTTCGAGGAAGAAGACGGCCTCGAAGCCCTCTTCGGGCTGATCCGCGACTCGCTTCCCGAACGTCTCTTCGAAACTGCCTATGCGCTCGCCTGCGACGTGGCGGCGGCCGATGGCACGATCCGACAGACCGAACTGCGCCTGCTCGAAGAAATCCGCGGCGAGCTGGCGATCGACCGGCTTCATGCTGTTGCGATCGAATGGGGCGCAAAGGTACGGCACGTCACTCTCTGAGGCGTGCGTTAATCACGCAGAAACCGACGGGTGCTAAGCCGGTCCAGTTCATGGACCGGAGCCTCGTCGATGCGCTTTTTTCGTCTGTTCTTCCTCCTTCTTGGGCTCTGCTTCGCAGACCCTTTGCGCGCCTCCGAGGCTGATCGCGCACAAATCGCCATGCAACGCATGGAGATCGCCGCGAGGCAGGAATTTCTTGGCCAGCGCATCGCGACAGCGGCCTGTTTTGCCACGCTCGCGATCGATCGTGCCGCACAACTTCGTCGCCTCGGCGTATCGCTCGCCCAGTTCGAGGACAGCCTGGATCAACTCGAACACGGCGATCCGACAAAAGATCTTCCTCCTCTGCGTGGCGCGATGAGCCTTGCGTCGCTGCATGAAACGCGACTCGCCTGGTCGCGTCTGCACGCTGCCGCCGAGGCGATCCGCAACGAAGCATCCGATCAAGCGGCACTCGACCGTCTTCTTGCGGCCGAAACCTCGCTGGCAGGCGCTTCGCGCAGCTTGATCGCAGTTTTCGAAACGGACCTTTCCGATCCCGACCCCGCGCGCACGCGCCAAATCGGTGCCATCGGCGCACAACGCAGACGCGGGCAGGCGATTGTTCTCGCGATTTGCCGGCAACAGATCGCCCCGTCCCCCGACGCACCAACGCTGATCACGACTCTCACAACGTCTTTCGAAGGCACGACATTCGCGCTGATCCGGGGCGATAAGAATCTGGGCCTATCGCCCCCGCGCGATACCAAGGCGCGCGATGCCCTTCTCGAGACCCATTACGCCTGGAGCGATCTGCGCTTCCTGCTCGCCCCTGCGCGCGAAGGTCGGGTGCTCCAATCCATCGACCTCTATGACATCGCGCAAGGATACGAGGCTCTTCTCGATCAGCTCGACATTGTGATGGCGCATTACCTCGAAGCCTGAATCGGCTCAGCGCCCGTAGATCGCCGCCCAACGTTCGAGCAACCGGCTTTGGAGCATCTTCGACGCTTTCACCCAGGCCCGCCCTCCCGGGGGCTGCGGATCGGTTCCGGCCCGTCGCCGCCGGGCGAGATCGCCGGTGAAGATCGCGAAGACCAGTTCCGTCCCGTCCGGCGCAGTCATGTACCCCGCGAGGGTCGAGACGAAATTCAGCGTGCCGGTCTTGGCATCGACCTCAAACGGCTGGGACTTCATCGGTCGACCAGTCGCGTCGCGCAGCTGGAAAGGTTTCATCAACCCCCGAAGCCCCATCGGCGCCCCAAGCTGCCGCAGCGCTGCAACCATGTCCTGCGGCGAGATCTTCGCATCCACACCAAGCCCGGAATGATCGGTGAAGCGGGCCGAGCGCGCGCCCGTCCGCTGCGCGAGCCACTCCGACATCGCTCGCCCCGAGGCTCCAAGCGAGCCGCCCGCACCGAGCCGCGCACTCACTGTCATCCCCACGGCCTCGGCAGTTATATTGGTCGAATATTTCATCATCGATCGTAGCAGCGGGGCCAGAGCATCGCTCGAATGGCTCACGAGAGCAGTCCCGCCGGGCGGGTTGCGCACCTCCTCCGGGTTTGGCAGCGGAACGCCCTGCGCGCGCGCCAGCGTCTGAAACACGTCACCCGCATAGGCCGCCGGGTGGCGCACCGGCAGCCAGCGTGAACCGCCCTTGCCCAGTGCCGCCGAGGCGACCGTCCAGGCCTCAACCCCGCCGCGATCCGAATAGGTGAACGTGGGCCGCGCCCGGTTCGCGATCGCGACCTTGGCGGTATAGGCTTGGGGCTGCACATCGCGCCCGCGCGCATCCATCGTCAGCGCCCAGCCCCCGCCCGCGCGTTTCCAGCCGAAATGCACGCGGTTGAAATTCAGCATCAGCCCCGAAATCGACGGGTTGTAACTCGCGTAAACCGGCTGATCGCCCGCGATCTCGCGCTCATAGGGCAACGCCCCTCCCCATGTCAGGAACCGCCCCGTCACACCGCGCACACCCTTGCCCGCCAGCGCCTTCGCCATCGCCTGGAGATCGTCGGTCGACAGGGTCGGATCGCCACCGCCCGCAAGGACCAGATCGCCCTGGATCAGGCCGCCCACGATCGGCCCGGTCGCGATAAGATGTGTGCCAAAACGAAAACCGGCCCCAAGCTGTTCAAGCGCATAGAGCGAGGTGATCGACTTGAGCGCAGAGGCCGGCGGCATTGCCTTGCCGCCCCAGCGCTGTTCCAGCACCTGCCCGCTGCGCAGATCCGCGACGACGAAACCGATATCACCGCTCAACCCGGCCGCGCGAACAAGCTCAGTGCTCGACGCGATCCCTTGCGCCCGTAGCAGCGAGGGACAGGCGATCGAGCCGGCACCCGCCGCCAGAGCCTGCAAGACCTTCCGCCGCGACAGCGCGTCCATGATACGATTCCCCCTGGTTGCAAGGGTCAGCCTAGCGTCTCGTTCAGCCGCTTCAAGCGCTTGAAAACCGCAGCTGTCCTGCTTTGGCCGGCTTCAGCCGACGCGCCAGTCGCCGCGTTTGCGAATCTCGGTCGAGGATTGACCGGACATCGGGATATTGATGAAGCACCAGCGGGGTGCGGGTCCGTCGGCAAGACGGAAAGACTGCGAGGGCGGAAGTTCGGCCTGCGCATAGATACGCGCCGCGCGCGCGTGACGCCCCTTCATCCGCCAGCCCGGACGCGCGAGAACACCGATCGGCACAGTCTCGATGATATCGTGCCAGTGATCCCAGCGATCGAATTGCACGAGGTTGTCTGCGCCCATCAGCCATACGAAGCGCACCCCGGGATAGAGCCCGCGTAGCTGCGATAGCGTATCCGCGGTGAAGCGCGTCCCCAGCCGCGCCTCGATATCGCTGACCACGACGCGGGGATCTCCATGCAGGATCTTGCGCGCATACTCCACGCGCTGCGCAAGCGGCGCGGGGCCATGCGCCTTGAGCGGGTTCCCCGGGCTCACCATCCACCACACCCGGTCGAGCGCGAAGCGACGCAGCGCCTCGCGGGTAATCAGCGCGTGCCCCTGATGGGCCGGATCGAACGATCCGCCCAACAGGCCGATTTTCTGGCCCGGCATCGCAATGGGAAAGCCCTGTTTCATGGGCTGTGCCCTTACCTCATTGCGCGCGGACAGGAAAAGGGAAAACCCACGACGAGCGTACGACGCGCAAAAGATCCAGACCCATAGCCGTCTCGCTCAGCGCGGAGCCGACTGCGCGAACCGCACGCAGCCGCGCCCCGCTTCCTTGGCCGCATAGGTCGCCACGTCGGCATCACCCTGCATAGCGTCGAGATCATGTATCGCGTAATCGTCGGAGACCACCACACCGATCGAGCCGGAAATCAGGCATTCATTCCCGGCGAACCATTTGGGCTCCTCCAGTCGGGCGATGATCCGCTGCGCCAGAGCCTCGAGCGCCTTGTGTTCGATCGGGCCTCGCAAGAGCAGAAGGAACTCGTCACCCCCCATGCGTCCGGCCAGATCGCCATGTCGCACTGTCTCATTCAGTATCCGCGCCACCGATTGCAAAACGTAATCGCCCGCCGCATGACCGTAGCTGTCATTCACCCGTTTGAAATGATCGAGATCGATCTGCATCAATGCAAAAGGCGCGCCGCCTTGGGTCACGCCGCTGAGCGCCTGCGCAAGCGCACGCTCCATCGCGCGCCGGTTCGACAGGCGGGTGAGAGCATCGGTCAGCGCCAACCGCTCGGCCTTCTGCCGCGCATGATCGAGCCTTGCGGTCAGGGCGCTCAACTCGCCCATAACCATCGACTTCGTCTCGAGCAGATAGAGCATCTCCATTGCGAGATCAGCCACGGCAAAATCGCGTTCCGTCAGATCCAGACTCGCGACCACCTCGCTGAGATAAATCCCGAAGCTGAGATTCATCAACACTCCCCCGCCTTCAGCCTGCGGCAGGCTCAGCACATCGCCGCGCAAGCCGATCTCGGGCCGGGCCTGCAAGGTGAGGTGGATGCTTCGTCTTTCCTTGAGATGCCGCAATGAGGATCCGCAGGCCCCGACCTTGCGCGAACAGTTCGAGAATTCGCATCTGGGGATGGTGGCATCAGGGCATCGCAGCAAATCGGCCTCGTGGCGGCCGATGGTGAAATGGCGCGTGAAAGCGTCTCCGGTCATCACGCCCTCGCCCAAAACCTTGTGCAAGGTGCGGCCGAGCGCGCGGATCCGTGCCTGTCCGTCGATCCAAAGAAACATCGGCATCAGCGCCGAGAAAAGCGGTTCGGCCTGTGTCAGGACATCTATCGCGTCCGTGCGCTGGCGCGCCGCTACAGGTTCGGCCGTCGAAAGGGAGGAGAGCTGCAAACACCCCTGCGCTTCGGGCATTGCGTCGCTCATAAATTGCCCTCCAAGGGACGTGAGAGGGCAAAGTTGCGTCCCTTCGCATAGGAACTGTCAAGAAGACGGATCGAGACGATTTCGCCGTTCTCTTCCGACTCGATCAACGCCAGAACGCCGTAATCATCGGCCATCGCACGCAGGATACCCGCAAAGACGGTTGCCCAGCCCGGAAGGCGTCCTGCGACCCGCAAACGGTATTCGCCGTCGTCCAATGTCTCAAGCGACAGTTCTGGCAGGTCGAGATCTGCCAGCGCCATGCGCGCGCGATCGTGCAGATCATCCAGGGTGTTGAGAAAATCTGTGTAATCGCAGCCGCCATAGCGAAGCAGCCGGCGCACGGGTTCGCGGGTCGCGAGATAGGTGCCGAGATCTTCCAGAAGATCGGTACGACTTCGCCCGAGTTCCGCACAAGCAGCCTCGATCAGCTTCAGGCTCTGTCCCTTCTCGTACTTGAGCATCGGTTCGAACCCCGCCGCCGACAGCCCCAGCCGGGCCGCCACGCGGCGCCAGACCTCGACCCCGTGCGTGTCGGTCAGGAAATTCTGGATCGAGCGGTTGATCAGGCCAAGCATGGTGCCTCCTGCCGGAAACGGTAGCGGCAGGAGGTTAAGAAAGATCGAAAATCCGATGGGTTACCGCGATAGCGGCAAAATCATCTGGCCGCCGGCACGCAACCCGAAGATCCCGCTGGGCACAATTTCCAGCGCTCCTTTCGCGATCGCGGCGATGACCGGGTCGAGACTGCCCTGCGCAGTCCCCGCCTCAACGACGACCTGCCCCCGCGACACACGCCGCCAGCTTCCGTCCCTTTCGGCATAGAGGTCGATCAGACCGGAATAGTCGCCCTGACGGACGAACATCGCCTCGTCTCCCGGCAGATCAGGCAGGAAATCGGCGCGCACCAGCGCGCAACTCGGTTGGCCATCGGGGTGAGGCAGGCAGAGACTTGCAGCTCCCGGCCCCGCTTCTTGCAACAGCAATGAAAGCAAGGCTTCGGGCGGTGCGCCCGCGCCCGGGGGAAGGATGATATCCTCGCGCAAACCGGTCAGGCGCGTCTCGCTTTCGGCGGGGGCCTTGCCTCGGGCAAGTGCCGATGCGAGGGACGGGTCGGTTTCGGCCAATTCCCGCAATCGGGCGACCCCGGCCTTGCCGGCAAGCCCCCAATCGGTCTCCATCGCGTAGATCGGCAGGCGCGCGGCCTCGATCCGCCCGGCCTCGTAGAGCGCAATCTGCGAACGCGTCGCAATCTTGTAAGGCGCGATCAACGGGGTCAGCCAGAGCAGCGCGATGGCCACCAGCATCAGCGCCATCGCGATATTCACCCGCCGCACCCGCTCCATCCAGAGCCGCCCGCTGAGCGTCGCCAGAGCATAGCCGATGCCATAGCCTGCCAGCAGCGCTGTCAGCACGAATTCCGCAACGCGCGCAGGCGTCCATCCCGTGTCCGCGATGCGTTGCCACTCGATCCAGACCGCCACCGCGACCATGACCGGCAGGATAAGCCCCAGCCCACGCGCCGAAAGCCGCAGCACCGGGGCCTCGACTGCCTCGTGATCCTCGCGTTCGACCCCGATCGAGATCAGCGTCACCGCCGCCACGGCCATCGCGAGCAACGTCTCGGTCTCGGGGAAATCGCCTGCGGCGCCCTGCATCCGGCGCAGTACGAGACCTATCAGGAAGACCGCGACCACGATCACCACAGCTGGCAGCAAAAGCCGCAGCAGCCGCAGGATCAGCGTGGGCGAGATCATCTCCTCAAGCTCGGTGACCACCGCCAGCCCGAGCCCGAGGATGGCCCCGGACAGCGGCAGCGCGATTTCGGAGCGCTGGAACAATGTCTGCAGGATGTCGATATCGACGCTTTCCAGCAGCCGTGAAGACAGGAATAGAACGAGCCACACCAGCCCCAGGAACAACCAGGCCGCACCGTAGCGCACGACAATGTTCCAGCTATGGGTGAACAGCTCCGGGTAATTGGCCCAATGGCTGCGCCCGCGCGTCAACGACACCATAGCGAAGGGGATCGGCACCGTCGCCAGCACGAAAAGCGCCAGCAGACCATAGCGCATCTGCGCCGCGATCGGTCTTTCGGGTCCGAAACCTGCCGCATCCCACCACCCCAGAAGAGCCACCGGAATCGCGATGACGATCGCGGCACCCAGTGCCTTGCGCGCCCCGATCTCGCCCAGCATCGCGAGCGCGGCACCGAAGAAGACCGTTCCCAGTACCGCCAGTGCGAAGAACGCGCGCGGGTCGAGCCCAAGCGCGTGCCAGGTCCCTTCCTCAAGCGACCAGAAGAACAGCCCCGCCAGCGCCCCGAGCAGACTGTGTTGCAATCTCGAATGCATAGCTCCTCCTCGGGTCGTTCAGCGACCGCTCCGCGTCAGCCAGTCCGGCAGGCCCCCGATATGATCGAGTACTGCATCGGCGTTCGGTTCAAGCTCCGCGCGGCTCGCCGGGCCACTCAGCACCGCCACGGCGACCATACCTGCCGCGCGTGCAGCCCTCATGTCATGCAAACTGTCGCCAATCATCACCACCTCGGCCGGATCGATCCCGAGCGCGTCCGCAAAGGCGAGCAGCGGGCGGGGCGTTGGCTTGGCCCCGTGACCGCTATCGTATCCGATGATTGCATCGAACATCTGCGACACACCCGCGCGTTCGGCATGGGCACGCGCTGTGGATTCCGCATCATTGGTGCAGATCCCGAGACGCAACCCCCGCGCCTTCAACCCGCCGAGCAATTCGCCTAGCGGGACCGGCGCGACCAGCGGCACATCACGTGCAGCCGCGTCCAGCTCGGCCACCAGGCCCGGCAGATCCCGCCCGGGCAGATGCGGAAGCAACAGTTCGGCCGCCTCCTCCACCGTTCCCGCGATCACGGCCGAATGAGCGTCGAACTCGGCCGTCACGAGATCGAAGCCGATCGCCTCGGCCATCGCCAGCGCGTGTGTTTCATCCACGGCCATCGCGTCGATTCGTGCCTTCGCCCACGCCCCCCAGGTCGCGTCGAAATCGAACAGTGTGCCGTCCTTGTCGAAAAGAACCGCACGAATCTTACCGCCTGCCATGAAGTCTCCTGCCCCCTCTTTGCAGGTCAGACTGCCCCGAGCCGGCGCTCAGGTCCAGTGCCGCAAATCGCCCCGCCCCAGAACCGCGCGCGCCTGCATCAGCGCCTCGGGCGCCTCGGCCAGATCGCTCGCGCAATCAAGCACCCAGCGATCCTCCATCAACAGGTAATCGAGCAGGCCCGCAAGGAAATCGGGATCCTGCGCCTGCGCCCGCAGATCCTCGACGCTCGCCCCGGAGACCGAGAGAAACCCTTCGATCAGCTCCTCTTGGGACGCCATCCAGCCAAGCGCGCGGATGGCGAGAATTTTGGCGCTTTCCTGCCGCATCGAGCTCTTCTCCCTATCGTCGGAAACCCTTTGTTAACTGATCGCCCGATATCTTCAAGACACGGGCAATCGGAGCCCGGCATCAACAGGGAGCAAGCAGGCAATGGCGGGGTCCATCCTCATCGTCGATGATGTCGCGACCAATCGCATCGTACTCAAGGCGAAGCTGTCGGGCGCGCGCTACGCTACCTCTCAGGCTGCTGACGGGAGTGCGGCGCTCGCGCTCGCTGCGACGGAAAAACCCGGCCTGATCCTGCTCGACACCAATCTGCCCGACATGAGCGGAAGCGAGATGATCGCCCGACTGCGCACTGACCCTGAAACCCGGCGAATCCCGGTGATCGCGATGACGGTGCATGACGATCCCGCACTGCGTATCGACTTGCTCAAGGCTGGCGCGAACGAGATCCTGACGAAGCCATTCGATGAACTGGTATTGCTCGCGCGGCTGCGCAGCCTCTTGCGGGCCCATGCCAGCGCGGACGAGACCGCGCTACGGGCGCTGACCTGTCACGAACTGGGCTTTTCCGAGTCGCTTCATGATTTTGCACCGCCCGCGCGCATCGCCCTGATTGCCCATCAACCCGAGCAAGCGCTGCGTTGGAAGGCCGCGCTTACGCGGAACCTCCCTGGCGACCGGATCGAGATCCTCTGCGGAGAGATGCCTCTCGATGATCCGCGCGCTGGGGTCGTGCCCGATATCTTCGTGATCGCGGCCGATCTGGAGCGTCGCGGAGACGGGCTTCGCCTGATGTCAGAGCTGCGCTCGCGTGCCGAGACCCGGGACGCGGTGATTGCTATCGCGACCCCGCGCAATGCGCACGAGATTCAGGCCACGGCGCTCGATCTCGGCGCAGACGAGCTGCTGCCATGCGACCTCTCCGGTCAGGCCGCACAGGAAGCTGCGCTGCGGCTGCGCGCGCAGCTCGCGCAAAAACGCGTACGGGATCGGCTCCGCGTCTCGGTGGACGAGGGGCTGCGTCTGGCAATGGTCGATCCGCTGACGGGCCTCTACAACCGCCGCTATGCCAATGCCCATCTCGCACGGATGTCCGACCGCGCGCGCCGCACCGGCCGCACCAGCGTCGTGATGGTGCTCGATCTCGACCGTTTCAAGCGGATCAACGACTCCTACGGACACCGCGCCGGTGACCACGTCCTCACCGCCTTTGCGAAAGCGCTTCGTTCCAATCTGCGCGGCGTCAATCTGATTGCGCGCATCGGCGGCGAGGAATTCCTTGTCGTTTTGCCCGACACCACGCTCGATGCCGGTTACCGCACCGCTGAGCGGCTCCGCCACGCAATCGAGACACAACCGATCCGGCTTCCGAACGGAGAAGTCATCTCGATCACCCTCTCGATCGGACTCGCGATCGGCGGAACCCGGGACACCGACCCGCAGCATCTGGTGGACGAGGCCGATGCCGCCCTGCTGAATGCCAAGGCGACGGGCCGCAATCAGGTTGCCATCGCCCAAGCCAGCAATGCAGCCTGAGCGAGACCGATCTCCACGAACAGGTTAAGCGTCGTCAGGGCCGTGGCGGACGGTTGTCGTCACGGTCGAGGCGCTTGTCAAACCTTTGCGCGCCTTTCAACAGCCGCTCGGCAAAGGCGCGCCGCTCTTCGGGCGTCATCTCCTCGAGCCGCTCAAAGATCAGCGCCTCGCCGATATCCACCCGATCGATCGTGCGCGCCTTGTGCCGCGCAAGGATCTGCTCGACCTCCGCCCGGTTCCAGGGGTCAGCCTGAAGAGCAGCGATCAGCGCCGTCATATCCGTACGCGCGGCTTGGCGCATGTCACGAAAATCGCCGACACGTTCCTGTGCCGCCCGACGCAGAGCGTCGCGATCCTCGGGGCTGAGCGCTTCGGTGAACGCGCCGAGGCTCACATCGCCCACTACCGGACGCGGCGGATGGCGGTCATGGGCTACGAAGCCGCCGACAATCACCCCTGCCACCAGCAGGTTAAGCGTGACCGATCCGATCAACGCCCAGCGCAACCCACGGCATTTGCTGTTCTCGCTGCCTGCCATCAGAACCCTCCTTCATCGGCGAAGGCGAATACCTCTGCCTCGGGCATCAGGTTGACCGTGCCGAGGCTTTCGGTCGTGCTGCCGTAAAGCGAGGCGAAGCTTGCCATGTCTTCGGCGCCGACGAAACCGATCCAGACCCCGGTGAGCGCCGCTGTGACCAGACCGCCCATCGGCGCCCAGCCCCCGAACGCACCGCGCAGCGCCTCCCAGATCCCGCCGAGAACGCCCGCCCCCTCATCGCCCGACGCAATCGTCGGCGCGGCGAACCCCGCCTGTACCCTTTCGGCATCCGCCATCACCCGTGCGAGGAAATCCGCTCCCGGCTCGGGCGCCTGCACGCGCGCCTCGGCGAAAAACGCCTCGAGCAGCGCCTCTTCGCTCTGATCATCTGTCTCGCGATAGACCCGTTTGTCACTCATCGCCAAACCCCAATTCTTCCCGCCGCCCCGCAAGGAGCTTGCCCAGAGCGCGCTTTCCGCGCGCTGTCAGACTTTCTACGGCCTCTACCCCGGTTTCCATCGCTGCGGCGATTTCGGGATTGGACAAACCGTCAATATGTCGCAGCGTGACCGCGATCCTCTGCCGCTCCGGCAGCTCGGCCAGCGCCGTCTCGAGCGCCGCGACACGGTCACGCGCCATCAGATCATCAAGCACCGAGGCCCTGTCGTCGGCCACCTCGGGCGCCTCGTCGAGTCCGACACCGCGCCGTTTGCGCAATCTGTCAGTCGCGAGATTGGCCACCACGCGATAGAGCCAGGTCGAGACTTTCGCCTCACCGGCGCGCCACTCGGGTGCTATCCTCCACAGCCGGAGCAACGCCTCCTGTGCCACGTCCTCGGCCTCGGCCCCATCGCGCAGATAGCGAAAGGCAAGCCGATAGGCCAAGGGGCCCATCCGCAGCGTCAATGCACGCGCCGCAGACGGGTCGCCTTGCGCATAGAGCTCCAGAAGAGCCTCGTCGGAAGCTTCGGTCATCGCATCCAGCGCCATTGTCTCTCCGCCAAACGCCTATCGCGGTCGGGCCGCGGGTGCAATTCGGCAATGGGCCGAGGCGTGCCTGTCGCGCCCCGGCCCCTGCTCCGCGCGATCAGTTCCCGCCGTTTTGCTGCTGGGCGCCCGGGCCATTACCCGGCACCATCGGACCGTTGCCCATCGGACCGTTACCGACCGGCCCCTGACCCACCGGACCGTTGCCCATCGGTCCCTGACCCATCGGAGCATTGCCCATCGGACCCTGGCCCTGGCCCATCATCCGGCCGTAACCGTCGCGATCGCCCGTGCGGTTCATCCAGCAACCGCCATCGCGGCCGCCCATCTTCGCCATACGGCCCTGACCATCGCGATCGCCCATTCGGCCATGCCAGTCGTGGCCATCCTTGTAGCCGCGTCCATCACGATCACCGAAGCGCTGCATCATCTTGCGCGCCATCTGCATTTCGTCTGCACTCAGTGCACCGTCGCCATTGCGGTCGAGGCGGGAGAACATCTGCGTCGGCATCGGCCGGTCAATCAACTCAGCGGCCGAAAGCTGGCCATCGCCATTGACGTCCTGCGAGGCGAAACGCGCCTTCACACGGGTCTCGATCAGGGCCTTCGTCTTGGCGAGTTCGGCGTTGACCAGTTCCTCTTCCGAGATCAGCCCGTCGCCATTGGCGTCGAGGGCCTTGGCATCGGCCTCCCGCTTGGCCTGAATTTCCTCGAGGGTGATCTGACCGTCGTCATTGGAATCGAACACGGTGATATCGAAGCCGAAGCCGTCGCGCATCCCGTCGCGGTCACCCATCATGCCCATCATCGGAATGCCAGTGCCCGGACCTGCGGTCTGCGCCACGGCGGGCAAAGTAAAGGCAAGGCCGGTTCCGGCCAGAAGGGCGGCAATAACGGTCTGCCTGCTGAACAGTTTCATCTCTTTACTCCTCATAACTTTTCCCGGACGCGCGTTGCGCCGTCGATATCTACCAAACGGGAAGCATCCGGTTTTCCGTCGCGCGGATTGCCGCCTCACGCAGCCGTGATCGACAAGCCTCCCTTTCCAAGCCCCGCCTTCCCCGCCATACTGCGCCGCGACGGCGCGCCCGAGAGGCGCGCAAAGGGGAGAGGCGCGATGTATTCAGACGAGGCTTTTCACGACGATCGACCGCTGGGCCGGTCGATCCTGCGCGGACTGACCTGTCGGTGTCCGGCCTGCGGCAAGGGCCGCATCTTGCACAGCTACCTCAAGGTACGCGAAACCTGTCCGAGTTGCGGCGAAGACCTCTCGCATCAGCGCGCCGATGACGGGCCGGCCTATCTCACGATCCTGATCGTCGGGCACCTGATGATCCCGCTGATGGCCGCCTATTTCATCGCATTCCGGCCAGAGCCCTGGCAGATGATCGCCCTGTTCGGGACCGGCTCGATCCTGCTCTCGGCACTGCTCCTGCCCTTGATGAAGGGGATGCTCGTCGGCATTCAGTGGTCGCGGCGGATGCATGGCTTCGGCGAGGGCGAAATCGCGCATGACTGAAACGAAAACCCCGGTGGACAAGACCGCTCTGCGTGATGCGGCAAGTGTAATCGTGCTGCGGCGCGATGCAGATGACGCGCCCCGGGTCTTGATGGGGCAGCGCGGGGCGGGGGCAGCCTTCATGCCATCGAAATACGTCTTCCCGGGCGGCGCACTCGATGCAGACGACTGGCAGGTGCCGCTCGCCGCGCCGCTTCCCCAACCCGATGCTGCGCGCCTCGAAGAGGATGCGCCACACGGGATCGCGGGGGCGCTGGCTGCGGCTGCGCTGCGCGAGCTTTGGGAGGAAACCGGGCTCATTCTTGGTCAACGCGCAGGCTGGCCCGGTTCTGTTCCAACGGACTGGCAGGGCTTTGCCAATCTCGGCTTTGCTCCTTCGGCCGCCGACTTGCGTTTCGTGTTTCGCGCGATCACGCCGCCCGGACGGCCGCGCCGGTTCGACGCCCGCTTTTTCCTGATCGACGCGGGCGCGATCCATGGAGATCTCGATGATTTCTCGCGCGCCTGCGACGAGCTTTCGCATCTACACTGGGTGCCGCTGCCGGAGGCGCGCGCACTCAACCTGCCCTTCATCACCGAGGTCGTTCTGGCCGAAATCGCAGCGCTGATCACAACCCGGCACGCGCGCGGAGCGCCCCATTCGGTGCCGTTTTTCGACAATCGCGGACCGCGTTCGGAGTTCCGCCGGATCGGGCTCTAGCGCCCCGCCAGAACGATCACGATCAGCGAAACGACCACAAGCGCAATGCCAATGCCTTCGCGCTTGTGAAGCTTTTCGCGAAAGACCAGCGCCGAGACGAGCAGCGTGAACACGATCTCGACCTGCCCCAAGGCCCGTACGAAAGCCGCATTTTGCAGCGAAAAAGCGGTAAACCAGCCAGCCGACCCCATGACGCCAGTGATCCCGACGAGCACCGTGCGCCGCCACGCGCCGAAGACGCGGGTCAGTTCTCCGGGTTCGCGCAGCCGCAGATAGAGCCCCATCCCGATCGACTGGGCAAAGGTGGTGCAGGCAAGCGCCACAATGGCACGGCCGAAGAAGCCCATAGGTTCGAGTTCCAGCGTCGCACCGCGATAGAAGATCGACGACAGCCCGAAGAGCGCGCCCGCCCCGATGCCGTAGAGGGCCGCGCGCGGATTGAATTGTCCCTCGGGTGGCTTGGTCAGGAACAGCACCCCAGCCATTCCGATCACGATGCCGACCCAGCCCAGCGGCCCCACCGTTTCGCTCAGGATGACAGCCGAGAAAAGCGCGACCTGCACGGTTTCGGTCTTCGTGAAGGCGACACCCACGGCGAAGTTGCGCAAGCCGAACAGCGCGACCGTCAGGAATGTTGCAGCAACCTGCCCCGCGCCGCCCGCGAGCGTGAAGCCCCAGAAGGCCAAGCTCAGATCAGGCCAGGGCGTGCCGGTCGCGGCAAGAAAGCCCAGCGCCGTCGCCGCTGCGAGCGGAAACCCGAAAAGAAAACGCGAGAAAGTCGCCCCGCCCACCGAAAGCTGCGCCCCGGCAAGGAGCTTCTGGAGCATGAAGCGCACCGTCTGCACGGCAGCGGCAAAGAGCGTCACCCATATCCACAGATGGGTGGGCGCTTCGGTCACGGCTGCATCCTTGCCAGATCGTAGCCGTTGAAATCGAGAACCTCGCGGGCCGCCTTCAGCAGATCGGGACGTGCCGGCGTCTGGCGCGACAAGATCAAGCCCCAGCTGCCCGAAGGCGTGCCGAGCGCCGCGATCCGATAGTCGTAGTCAACCCAGAGAACCCAGATCGGCTCGCCGCCATAGCTCGCGCGACCGATCATCCGCCCTCCCGGCCCGGTCAGCACGATCCGGTCATCGAGCTGTGCGGTCGCGCCGGTGCAATCGGTGCCCTTCACCTGATAGGCAGCCTTGCCGTCCCACGCCCAGCTCTGCGCGCCCGAACAGCCTGGCACACCGCTCTGGACGACATGCCATTGTCCAGCAAAACGTGCCGGATCAAACAGAGCCGCCGACGAGATAAGACCTTTGGGGTCGCGCAGCGGCGCGGGCTTCTCGGGCACGCAAGCCGCAAGCGCCAACGCGGCGATCAGAGCCGCGATTACTGCACGCATGTCTGCATCGGGAAGCCCGCCTCTGTCAGAACCTCATTGCAGCCCAGAAGCGGGGTCACCGGCGCGCAGGTTCGCGAACGCGCGAGGCAAGCGCCCTCGCAATCGCTGCTCGCGCGGCACGCCTTCCCTGCATCCTTGGTCACCCTCTGGCAGATCCAGCCGCCATTGTTCTCGACCCAGTTGCCACCGCGCGCGACGCATTCGAACTTCTCGGCATCCTGCTTTTCCTGACCCACGAGCGGCAGATCGCCGCCCTCTGGCCCCGAGGGTTTGCAGGCGGCAAGCGCAAGCGACGCGAGAAGGATGAGGGCCGGGGCGCGCATCAGAAGGGCATCGGGTGGTGTTGGTGGATCACCGCGATCTTGTCGAGGAGTTCCTTGGGCAATTCCATCCCGGCCGCGTCGAGATTGGGCTTGAGCTGCTCGACCGAGGTGGCCCCCACGATCGGGATCACCGGGAAGGGTCGGCTCATCACCCATGCGATCGCCATCGTCACCGGGTCGAGACCGGCCTCTTTCGCAAGCCCGGTATAGACATCGGCCACATCGAAGGCGCGCGGATTGGCCCGCCCGCCGAGGTTGTGAACCAGCGCGCGGCGCGTGCCTTCGGGGATCACGTCCCCCGAATACTTGGCCGTCAGGATGCCCGCGGCGAGCGGCGAATAGGCCAGCAGCGTGACCTGCTCGTGATAGCCAAGCTCGCCCAGATCGAGATCGTAATAGCGGCACATCAGCGAATATTCATTCTGGATCGCCTGCACCCGCGGCCCCTTGCCCGCCTCGGCCAGATCGAGCCATTGCGCGGTGCCCCAGGCGGTCTCGTTCGACAGGCCAAACTCGCGGATCTTGCCTTCCTTCTGCAACTCGGCGAGCGTCTCGAGACAGGCGCTCATGTCGTCACGCACCTGCGCCTTGGAGGGCTGTTTCGACGGGTCCCACCGCCAGGTCTTGCGGAAATGGTAGGAGCCGCGATTGGGCCAGTGGAACTGGTAGAGATCGACGTAATCGGTTTGCAGGCGGCGCAGCGAGGCCTCGATCGCCTGCCGTATACGGGAGGGCGAAATCTCAGGGCCGCCGGGGATCGCGTTCGACCCCTCGCCGGTGATCTTCGTCGCGATCACCAGGTCGTCGCGCTTGCCACGCTTGGCCAGGTAGGTCCCCACGATTTCCTCGGTCCGGCCTGCCGTCTCGGCCTTGACCGGGTTGACCGGGTACATCTCGGCCGTGTCGAGGAAGTTCACCCCGCGATCGAGCGCGAGATCGATCTGGGCATGACCCTCGGCCTCGGTGTTCTGACTGCCCCAGGTCATCGTGCCAAGGCAGATCTCGGACACCATGATCCCGCTTTGGCCAAGTTCGAGCTTGCGCATTCCCGCGCCCCCTTTTCGAATGTGAAGTTGAACGGACCCTGCCACCGGGGTCCGGTAAGGTAAAGGCACCTGCCCTTGTTCGGGCTTACTCGACCTTGTCGATCAGATCGCCATAGCCCTCGGCCTCCATCTCCTCGAGCGGAATGAAGCGCAGCGAAGCGGAGTTGATGCAATAGCGCAGACCGCCCTGATCGCGCGGCCCATCGGGGAAAACGTGGCCCAGATGGCTGTCGCCATGTTTCGAGCGCACCTCGACCCGCGTCATGCCGTGGGTGGTATCGGTCAGCTCGACGATATGGTCATCAAAAAGAGGGCGGGTGAAGGAAGGCCAGCCGCAGCCGGATTCGTATTTCGTCGAGGAGGCGAAAAGCGGCTCTCCCGACACCACGTCGACGTAAATCCCTTTCGCCTTGTTCTCGGTATACTCCCCCGTCCAGGGGCGCTCGGTGCCGTTTTGCTGCGTGACGCGATATTGCTCGGGGGTGAGCTGCGCGAGTGCGGCGTCGGTTTTCTGCCATTTGCTCATCATCGGTCTCCCTTTCGCGACTGATCTAGGAGGCAGGACGCGTGTGAAAAGCCCCGCGACGCGGTTTTACAGGTTCTGGCCGACGGGGTGGCTCTGTTATTCTCACGCAAGGTGCAAGCTCGGCGGGCAGCCTGCCTCCGGCGGGGATATTTGAAGCAATTGGAAAGGAGACGCGATGAGCGAAGACCGGTATCTGATCCGCGCGAATGAGATCGCGGCGATGGAAGGGCTCTCGAAGGCGCATTTCCTCAACCCGAACGCGCGGCGGATCAACAAGTCGCTCGGCGACGCGACCGGGCTGACGGGGATCGGGTTTCACATCATCGAGGTCGCGCCGGGCTGCGAGACGACCGAGTTTCATCGCCATTACCACGAGGACGAGGCGATCTTCGTGCTCGCGGGTCAGGCGACGGCGCGGATCGGGGAGACGAGGACGCAGATCGGGCCGGGCGATTTCATCGGCTACCGCGCGGGCGGAGAGGCGCACACGATCGAGAATACCGGAAGCGCGGTACTGCGGCTGATCGTGGTCGGGCAGCGCCTGCCGCATGACGTGGGCGACTACCCCGACAAGGGCAAGCGGATTTACCGCAACGCGGGCATGGCGTGGCAGCTGGTTGATATCAGCGCGGTGGAAGAGGTGACGGCGGGCGCGAAGCAATAAGCGCCCGTCCGCGTCACGCGTTGAACAGGAAGTGCAGGACGTCGCCGTCCTTGACCTCGTAGGTTTTGCCCTCGACGCGGAACTTGCCCGCTTCCTTCGCACCCGCCTCGCCCTTGTTCGCGACGTAATCGTCGAAAGCGATGGTCTCGGCACGGATGAAGCCACGCTCGAAGTCACCATGGATCACGCCTGCCGCCGCCGGGGCCAGCGTTCCCTTGCGGATCGTCCAGGCGCGGGCTTCTTTCGGGCCGACGGTGAAATAGGTCTGCAGGCCGAGAAGGTCGTAGCCCGCGCGGATCAGGCGGTCGAGACCAGCCTCTTCCAGACCCATCTCTTCGAGGAACATCGAGGCTTCCTCGGCGTCGAGCTGCGAGATTTCCTCTTCGATCTTGGCCGAGATCACCACCGTGCCCGCGCCCTGCTCGGCCGCCATCTTGGCGACGGCTTCCGATTTCGCGTTGCCGGTGGAGGCAGAGCTTTCCTCGACATTGCAGACATAAAGGACGGGCTTCGCGGTCAGCAGTTGCAGCATGTTCCACGCCTTGCGGTCGTCATCGGAGACTTCCACGGTGCGCGCGGGGCGGCCCGCTTCAAGCGCCTCTTTCGCCTGCTCGAGAAGGCGCATTGCCTCTTTCGCTTCCTTGTCGCCGGATTTGACCTTGCGCGCGAGGTTCGCGATCCGCTTCTCGAGGCTTTCGAGATCGGCGATCATCAGCTCGGTCTCGATGGTCTCGGCATCGGCCACCGGATCGACCCGGCCTTCGACGTGCGTCACGTCGCCATCCTCGAAGCAGCGCAACACATGGGCGATGGCATCGACCTCGCGGATATTGGCGAGGAACTGGTTGCCGAGGCCCTCGCCCTTGGACGCGCCTTTCACCAGACCCGCGATATCGACGAAGGTCATGCGGGTCGGGATGATCTCTTTGGAGCCCGCGATGGCGGCGAGCTGGTCGAGCCGTTCATCGGGCACGGCCACTTCGCCCACATTGGGCTCGATGGTGCAGAAGGGGAAATTCGCCGCCTGCGCGGCCGCCGTCTTGGTCAGCGCGTTGAAGAGGGTCGATTTGCCTACATTCGGCAGACCCACGATACCCATCTTGAAACCCATTTCGCCCTCCTGATTGCGGCTTCGCGCTTCATAGGGACAAGGGCACGCCCGCGCAAGCCACGCTGCGCACCCGATCCGGGAGGCCACGGCGCGTCTGAGCAAGCTTTGCCGCGAGGCATTGATTTTCCCGCCTTCATCGCGCAAACCGCTTCGGGACCACCCGGAGGGACGCCATGACTCGCATCGACGCCAAATTCGCCAGCCTCAAGGCCGAGGGCAAGAAAGCCTTCGTCTCCTATATCATGGCGGGCGACCCGGATCTGGAAACCTCGCTCGAGGTGATGAAGGGTCTGCCGGGCGCGGGCGTGGACATCATCGAACTGGGTGTACCCTTCACCGATCCGATGGCCGACGGCCCGACGATCCAGCTTGCGGGCCAGCGCGCGCTCGATGGCGGGCAGACCTTGCAGAAGACGCTCGACATGGCCGCCGAGTTTCGCAAGACCGACGACACGACGCCGATCGTGCTGATGGGCTATTACAATCCGATCTACAATCGCGGCGTGGACAAGTTCCTCGTGGACGCCATGGCCGCCGGGATCGACGGGCTGATCGTGGTGGACCTGCCGCCTGAAGAAGATGTGGAGCTGTGCATCCCAGCGCGCGATGCCGGGATCAACTTCATCCGTCTTGCGACGCCCACCACCGATGACAAGCGCCTGCCGAAGGTCCTGCAGAACACCTCCGGGTTCGTCTATTACGTCTCGGTCACGGGGATCACCGGAAGCCAGGCGGCACAGGCAACCGAGGTCGGCCCCGAGGTCGCGCGGATCAAGGCGCAGACCGATCTGCCGGTGATCGTGGGCTTCGGCATCAACACGCCCGAAGCCGCGAAGACCATCGCGAGCGTGGCGGATGGTTGCGTTGTCGGCTCGGCCATCGTGAAGGAAATCGCGGATGGCAAGCCGGTGGCAGAGGTGCTGGACTTCGTGTCTGGTCTCGCGGGCGGCGCACATTCGGCCTGAGGCCTGCCTGACGCGCCGAAGCCCTGTCCTCAGGGCTTCATGCGATAGCCGGTGCGCAGCCAATACCAGCCCAGACCCAGCACCAGAACGAGCGCGGCGCAGATCACTGCGAGCCCGTGCCAGGGCGACGCATCGGACACGCCCAGAAAACCGAAACGCGCCATGTCGATCAGGTAGAAGACCGGGTTGTAATGGGTCAGGATCTGGAAAGCGGGCGGCAGCGCCTTGGCCGAATAGAAGGTGCCTGACAGGAACGACAGCGGCGTGATGATGAAATTGGTAATCGCCGCCATCTGGTCGAATTTGTCGGCGAAGACTGCGGCGAGGATCCCAAGGCCTCCAAGGAACGCCGCGCCAAGGATGACGGCGGCGAGCGCCCACATCGGATGCGCGATCCCCTGCCCCAGCACCACGAACAGCCCCAGCCAGATCACCACCGCCACGATCAGCGCGCGCGCCACCGCCCCGGTCAGATAGCCCACCAAGATCTCCCACGGTGCAAGCGGCGGCATCAGCGTGTCGACGATATTGCCCTGAACCTTCGCGATGACGATCGAGCTGGAGGTATTGGCAAACGCGTTCTGGATCACCGTCATCATCAGGATGCCCGGCGCGATGAAATGCAGGAAATCCACGCCCATCACATCGGCGCGGTTGCGCCCGAAAGCCAATGCGAAGACGGTCAGGAACAGCCCTGCGGTGATCAGCGGCGCAAGCACCGTCTGCTGCCAGACAGCCAGAAACCGGCGGATTTCGCGCCAGCCCAGCATCCGCAGACCCATCCAGTTCACTGCGCCGAAGCGGCGCACGCCCATCTCATACATCGTCATCTCCCCAATCTTCCCGCCCCTACCACCGCACGGGCGCGAGCTCAACGCCGCCAGCGCACAAGGGGTTTCATCTTCGGGCAGAGGCAGTGTGCCGCGCGCACCAACCCTTGAAATGCAAGGGCTGCGATTGTATCTGTGCGCTCTCCCGTTAGAATGCGGGTCGATCGAGGGTGCCTGCCGCACCTGGTGGCAGGAAACAAGGAAAGGATGCCCATGTCCTGGACCGATGAACGCGTCGAGTTGCTCAAGAAGATGTGGACCGAAGGCCAATCGGCCAGCCAGATCGCGAAGGAGCTCGGCGGCGTCACGCGCAATGCGGTGATCGGCAAGGTGCACCGCCTTGGCCTTTCGAACCGTGCCGGCGGCGCGGCCGAACCCGCGAAGCCCGAACCCAAGGCGAAGCCCGAGAAAGTCGAGGCAAAGGCCGAAAAGCCCGCAGTCCAGCCCGCGGCCGAAGCTCCCGAGCCCAAACCGGCCGCGAAACCTGCGGCACCCGTTCAGGCCGCGGCTCCGGCCACGACGCCTGCGCGCAAGGCGATCATCCCCGCCGGTCAACCGCTGCCGCCGCAGCCCTCGGCCAACGAGATCGACCCCGCCGCGCTCGCGAAGGTCGGCGAGATCGAAAAGCATTCGAAGAAGCTGAGCCTGATGGAGCTGACCGAGCGCACCTGCAAATGGCCGATCGGCGACCCGGCGACCGAGGATTTCTGGTTCTGCGGCCTGCCGAGCCAGGCAGGCAAGCCCTATTGCGAGGCCCATGTCGGCGTCGCCTTCCAGCCGATGAGCGCGCGCCGTGACCGTCGCCGCTGAGACTTGCTGAAAGGCGGAAATGACAAAGGGCGCCCGAGGGCGCCCTTCGTGTTTTCTGGCAGCCTCATACCTCAGAACCGGCGGGTCCAACCGATCGAGGCGGAGAACTGCTTCATCTCCAGTTCGACCTCGCTGCCTTCCGGGAAGAGGAAGGACGGTCCCTTGACCTTGTGCGGCAGCACGTAGTTCACGGCGAAATCGAGCGTGTCGTTGTCGTTGAGCTTCTTCGCACCACCGAAGCTGATGTGATGTTCCACAACTCCCGGCGCGAGCACGCCCAGGACGACATCTTCGGGGCCAATCGGGTTGGTCGCATGGGCGTAGCCGAAGCGCCAGGTCATGTCCGGGCTCTGCTGCCATTCCGCACCAATGCGGATCACGTCGACATCATCCCAGCCGAAGCCCGCACCGCCCGAAGCCCCGAAGGGCAGCGCCGTATTCGGATTTCCGACCGCGCCGATCGCGCTGTAGAAAATCTTCTGGTAGTCGAGCATCACCGTCAGATCGCTGCGCGGCTTGAACGCCACACCCGCAGTGACCGATGCGGGAATATCGAACGACCCGTTGCCCTCGAAGAGGCCCGCATATTTGTCGAATTTCGACATCTTGAAGCGGGTCTGGCCCGACAGGCCGATCGTGACCTGCGGATTGATCTCGTATTTGATACCGGCGCGCAGGCCGATACCGGTCGAGAAATCATAGCCGTTGCCGGTGAGCTTGCCCGGCGTCGCGGTGTAGCCTTCCTGATCGAACATGTTCAGACCGCGCGCCGCGAAGCGCTGGACGGCGATGGTCGGGGCGATACCCCAGCTGAGATTGCCGTCCTTGCGGCCGTAACCCACCGAGGCGAAAAGCTGCATCAGATCCACGCCGGCCTTGCCCGCGCAGAAGATGCCATAACCGCCACCTTCGCCACAGTTGGGATTGACGACGGCCGGATAGCTCGTGTTCATGCCCCCGTTGCCATAGACCATGACGTTGAGCGCCCCGCCATTCGCGAGCGGACGGTTATAGCCGAAATTGGGGATCGGAAACCATTCATGGCCCGACTCGACCTTGCCCTCGGGAAGCGGCGGCGCCCCGGTTGCGGTGAAGCCGCGCCGCGGAGAGAACGCCTCGACACCAAAGGTCAGCTGATAACCGATATCGGCGATGTTCGCGGGGTTGATCGCCGCCGACATGGGGTCGACCGAATAGGCGACGCCGGCACCGCCGACGCCTCGTTGCGCAGGCCCGTAGGCGAGCGCGAAATATCCCTCGGTCGCGCTTGCAATCCCCGGCGCTCCAAGCGCCAGGCAAAGCGCAGCCGTTCCCGCAAAGCGGGTTAGGTTCTGATTCTTCATTACTTTCCTCCCTGGAGGCCGGCATCCCTTGCACCTGCGGGATCTCCCTTCCCGAAGTTGCGCCGACCGAGCCGTGCATAGACGGCTTCAGATATTCAACTTTAATTATGCGTAATCTTGCAAGCCTTTTTTCGGCGCGCCCCGAGATTTGCCGATGCAGGCTTTTCGTGGCCATCCGCGCAAGCTATATCGCGTCAATGAGCACGAACCCTCCGAACCTGCGCCCCGACCTGGCGCCCCGCGCCCGCATCACCGATGCCCCCCGTCCCGGACAGCCGGTGATCGGGATGGTTTCGCTTGGCTGCCCGAAAGCGCTTGTCGACAGCGAACGCATCCTGACGCGGCTGCGCGCCGAGGGCTACGCGATCTCGCCGGATTACGCAGGCGCGGATGCGGTGATCGTCAACACCTGTGGCTTTCTCGACAGCGCCAAAGCCGAGAGCCTCGAAGCGATCGGCGAGGCACTGAAGGAAAACGGCCGCGTCATCGTGACCGGCTGTCTCGGCGCCGAGCCCGACTACATCACTGGCGCGCACCCCTCGGTGCTGGCGGTGACGGGCCCGCATCAATATGAACAGGTGCTTGATGCCGTGCATGGCGCGGTGCCGCCCGATCCCGATCCTTTCGTGGATCTGCTGCCGGCGGCGGGGGTGAAACTGACCCCGCGCCATTACAGCTATCTGAAGATTTCCGAGGGCTGCAATCACCACTGCAAGTTCTGCATCATCCCCGACATGCGCGGGCGCCTTGTCAGTCGCCCCGCCCATGCGGTCGTGCGCGAGGCCGAGAAGCTCGTCGACGCGGGCGTGCGAGAATTGCTGGTGATCTCTCAGGACACCTCGGCCTATGGCGTCGATCTCAAACATGCGGAAGAGCGCGGCCACCGCGCCCACATCACCGATCTTGCACGCGACCTCGGATCGCTTGGCGCGTGGGTGCGGCTGCATTACGTCTATCCCTACCCCCATGTGCGCAACCTGATCCCGCTGATGGCGGAAGCGCATGAGAACGGCGGCGGCGTGCTGCCCTATCTGGACATCCCCTTCCAGCACGCGCACCCCGACACGCTCAAGCGCATGGCACGACCCGCCGCCAGTGCGAAGACCCTCGACGAGATCGCGGCATGGCGTGCGACGTGCCCCGACATCACGCTGCGCTCGACTTTCATCGTCGGCTATCCCGGCGAGACCGAGGACGAGTTCCAATACCTGCTCGACTGGATGGACGAGGCGCAGCTCGATCGCGTCGGCTGCTTCCAGTATGAAAATGTCGAGGGCGCGCGCTCGAACGCGCTGCCCGATCATGTGCCCGATGAGGTAAAGCAGGACCGCTGGGATCGCTTCATGCAGAAGGCGCAGGCGATTTCCGAGGCGAAGCTGCAAGCCAAGGTCGGCACCATCCAGCAGGTGATCGTGGATGAGATCGACGAGGAAGGCGCGACCTGCCGCACCAAGGCGGACGCGCCCGAGATCGACGGCAATCTCTTCATCGACGAAGGGTTCGAGGCCCTCTCGCCCGGTGATATCGTGACGGTCGAGGTCGACGAGGCCTCGGAATACGATCTCTGGGGGAGGCTCGTTTGATCCGCATTCTCGCCGCGCTGACGTTCCTCCTGCCCGCTTCGGCACAGGCCAATGGCTGCTATATCAATGACGGGCTGGGCTGGGTGATCGCGAAAGCGACCTCGCAGCAGCGGCAGGTCAACGGGCTCGGGCCGGTCGAGATGGACCCGCGCCTCATCCTCACGGCCGAGGCGCAGGCCTGCGACATGGCGCAGAAGGGCTTTTTCGATCACACGGGCTCGGACGGCTCGACGGTGATGATCCGGGCCAAGCGCGAAGGCTATCGCGCCTGCCTGATCGCCGAGAATATCGCGATGGGCCAGCGCAACCCGCGCGTGACCTTCGACGACTGGATGAAATCGCCCGGCCATCGCCGCAACATCCTTCTGCGCGACGTGACCCAGATCGGCGTCGCCGTCGTGCCCAAGCGCGGCGGCAACGGGCCGTGGTATGTGATGGTGCTCGCGCGTCCCTGCGACTGAGTCGCATGTCGCCTCAGGTCAGCCCCTCGGTGTCGATATGCACCACCGCCCCGCAATGCTTGCAGTGGATTGCGTCGGCATCATGCAGGCTCAGCCCGCATTTCTTGCACTCATAGCGCACTTTCGAGGGCCGGAAGAGCACCTGCGCGAGCCGCAAGAACAGCGTCACTCCGAAGATCATGATCGCGACCGAGATCATCCGGCCCCATTCGCCTTTCGGCGTGATATCCCCGAAACCCGTAGTGGTCAGCGTGGTCACGGTGAAATAGAGCGCATCGGCATAGTTGTTGATCTGAGGATTGATCCGCACCTGCGTCGCATAGATCAGCCCCGTCATCACGAAGAGGAACACGCCGAGATTGATCCCCGCGATCACCACGTCCTCGTGGCGGCGGAAGAAGGCAAAGTCGCGCCGCATCCGCGCCAGCAGCTGATAGGTGCGCAACAGCCGCAAGGTGCGCAGGATCCGCAGGAAGCCCAGTCCTTCGCCGGTGATCGGCGCCAGGAAGGAAATGATCGCGATGATGTCGGCCCAGGTCGCGGGACGCGCCCAGAAGCGGAACTTCTCGTCCGAGATGGCGTAGCGCGCGGCGAAATCGGTGACGATCACCACACCGATCAGCGCATCGACAACCTCGATCCAGATCGTGTGCTGGAAAAAGGACGTGATGATCACGAAAGCAATCGTCACGAGGTCGAAGATCAGCAGCCCGTATCGAAACGCATGCGCGCGCGGCGTGTCGGCTTCGTAGAGATGGTGCAGGCGCTTGATCATCGAAATTCCCCAAGTCTTGCTCAGGGATACAGGCTTTCGTCTGGCTGTCAAAGTATGCAAGAAGCGGCTCCCTTGCGGGGGCCGCCTCTGCATGGGTCGGACATGGATAAGATCGCGGATCTCACTTCACCACGACGGGGACGAAAGTCAGTCGACCACCCGGCGCGGAGCTGCCTTGCGCGGCTACCAGCTTCGCGGTCTCGTAATCATCGTGGCGCACCGCTTGCGCGATCTGTTCGAGCTGTACGACCGTATAGGCCTTCGGGTTCAGCCCCAGCTCGGCTGCGAGCTGCGCCTTGCCCTGATTGGTCGCACCGACACCCGGACCGCCAGGCAGGCGGTCTTCACGGCTGCGGTAGTAAGTGACCGTGCTCGGATCCCCTTTGCGTGCGGCTTGCAGCATGTTTTGCAGCTCCGCCACGGTGTATTTCGTCGGGTCGACATTGTGCAGCCCCGGGAACGTTTGAAGTTCGGCCGCGATCTGGGTCTTGCCCTGGTTCGTTGCCCCGGGCGCCATCGGACCTGAAGCGGGCGAGCTCACCGACATCGGAGCGGCAATCACGCCCTGACCGGAGTCATGGGTAGAGTAAGAAAAACCAGCGGCCGAAGCGATCCCGGAGGAACCGGCGACCAAGGTGGCAGCTGCGATGGCAGTGGTGAAAAGATTGCGGGTCATGATGACCTCCTAACTCATCAAATAGTTTATCTGTCTGGCGCCGTTCGGGCGTCGATGAGGGTCATTTAAGTGTTCAATAGAGCGAGCAAAGGCCGTTAGGGACCTGAGGTCTGTTCGTCTCCGCGCATATTCCCCGGGAACCGGATTTTGCGTCGCACCAATCACATCCATTTGACTTCAAATCGAAAAAACCAAGACGGCCCTCCTGCTGGAGGGCCGTCTCTCGCAACTGGAATGTGGTGCGATCAGTTCGTGATTACCGGATAAACACGATGTAGCCACGGGGGGCCGGGTCACCGTGGGTCGCCACGAAATTCGCGGCGTCCATATGCCCGCGTTGCACGTCGTTCTGCATCCGCTCGAGCTGACCGACAGTGTAATTGCCAGGATCCACGCCGAGCTGCGCGGCAAGTTGCGACTTGCCCTGATCGGTCGCGCCGATCCCCGGACCGCCCGGCATCAGGTTCTCATGATTGGCGAAATAGAGCGCGACATCCATCCGGCCGCGACGCGCGGCGTGCAGCATGTTGGTCAGCTCCGCGACGGTATAATCGCTCGCCCGGATGCCGCGAAACTGCGGGAAGGTCTGAAGCTCGGCCGCGATCTGGGTCTTGCCCTGATTGGTCCAGCCGATGCCCGGACCGCCCGAGGACTGGGCGACAGTGCCCATGGGCGCGATGATCACACCTTGTGAAGCGCCGGGCGTGCCGGCGTCACGCGCAGCGGCGGCACCAACAGAGCTGACGGTCACCCCGAGGGCGGCGAGAAGTGCAAGAAGCGGTTTGCGTGTCATGACAATCTCCTTTCATGACATTCGGTTTGAAAATGACTTTCGGCGCTAAGCGTCGTCGGTGGTGTTGACGTGGTCACGTTCCGACCTGCGAAAAGGACATCAATTAGCCTGCAGGTTGCGATCCCACGCACATAACTCGAGGGAACCCGGCCCAAATCCGGGCCACTCAAATGGCATTCGGACAAGGCCCAGCGAAAACCTCACTGAAAACACGGGGAAAAAACGAAGCGGCCCTCACAAGGAGGGCCGCTCGCGCGCGTTTCAATTTGTGGGGACTTAGCTATCGCGGCCCATCACGGGTTGCGGAGCCACGTCAACCGGCTTGCGGTTCTGGTGCGAAATCACGAAATTCGCCGCCTCGACTTCATTGTCATAGAGCGCCGACTGGATGCGGGCGAGCTCGGCCGAGGTGTATTTTGCGGGGTCCAGACCCAGCTGAGCGGCGAGCTGCGCCTTGCCCGGAGTGACTTCGCCGACCGAAGAGCCGGTGCTCGTGCTGTAGGATTTCGACATCGACGGCGCGATGGAACCCTGACCGTCGCCACCTGCGGCGGCGAAGCTGGTGCTCAGGGCAAGGGCGGCGATGGCGGTGCTGATGATCGTTTTCATTCTCTCTCTCCAATGATGAAGCTTTTTTCGATGTATCTGCGGGAGATCGGCGACAGGGGAGGCGTCGGTCCCGCGATGAGGATGATTTAGGATCGTTCGCCCGTGCAGTGTATTGGATAATTTAGACATCGACTTGCGCAAATATGCACATTGAAATCCGTCGAAGCCACGACACAAACCGCGCGCACCTGCCTTGCGGCCCGCGAGCCCTTTCCCTGCCGCCCCTTTCCGACTAGAAGGCCCCGAAACCCTTATTTTCCGAGAGGTCGACCATGGCGTCCTATCAATATGTCTATCACATGGATGGTGTCTCGAAGACCTATCCGGGCGGCAAGAAATGCTTCGAGAACATCCGCCTGTCCTTCCTCCCCGGCGTCAAGATCGGCGTCGTGGGCGTCAACGGCGCGGGTAAATCGACGCTGCTGCGCATCATGGCGGGCATCGACAAGGATTTCTCGGGCGAGGCCTGGGCCGCGAAAGGCGCGAAAGTCGGCTATCTGCCGCAGGAGCCCGTGCTCGACCCCGCGCTGAACGTGCGCGGCAACGTCATGGAAGGCGTGGCCGCGAAGAAAGCCAAGCTCGACCGCTTCAACGAACTCGCGATGAACTACTCGGACGAGACCGCCGATGAGATGGCGCAGCTTCAGGACGAGATCGACTCGGAAAACCTCTGGGATCTCGACAGCCAGGTGGACGTGGCGATGGAAGCCCTGCGCTGCCCGCCCGACGAGGCCGATGTCGAAACCCTCTCGGGCGGTGAGCGCCGCCGGGTGGCGCTGTGCAAGCTGCTGCTCGAAGCGCCCGACATGCTGCTGCTCGACGAACCGACCAACCACCTCGACGCGGAAACCATCGCCTGGCTGCAAAAGCACCTGATCGACTACAAGGGCACGATCCTCTGCGTCACGCACGACCGTTACTTCCTCGACGACATCACCTCGTGGATCCTCGAACTCGAGCGCGGCCGCGGCATTCCCTACGAGGGCAACTACTCGAGCTGGCTCGAGCAGAAGGCCAAGCGCCTCGAGCAGGAAGCCCGCGAGGACAAGGCCAAGCAGAAGGTCCTCGAGAAGGAACTTCAGTGGATCCGCGCCGGTGCCAAGGCCCGTCAGGCGAAATCCAAGGCCCGTATCTCGGCCTATGAGAAGATGGCGGACCAGTCCGAGCGCGAGCGCGTCGGCAAGGCCCAGATCATCATCCCGAACGGCCCGCGTCTGGGCGGCAAGGTGATCGAGGTCGAGGGCCTGTCGAAGCATTACGGCGACAAGCAACTGATCGAGAACCTGAGCTTCTCGATCCCGCCGGGCGCCATCGTCGGCGTGATCGGCCCGAACGGCGCCGGTAAATCCACGCTCTTCAAGATGATCACCGGGCAGGACACGCCCGATAGTGGCACCGTCACGCTGGGCGACACGGTGAAGCTGGCCTATGTCGACCAGTCGCGCGATGCGCTCGACCCGAACAAGACCGTCTGGGAGGAAATCTCTGGCGGGGCCGAGCTGATCGAGCTGGGCGACGCGCAGGTGAACTCCCGCGCCTATTGCGGCGCGTTCAACTTCAAGGGCGGCGACCAGCAGAAGAAAGTGGGCCTGCTCTCGGGTGGTGAGCGCAACCGCGTCCACATGGCGAAACTGCTGAAAGAGGGCGGCAACGTGCTGCTGCTCGACGAACCGACCAACGATCTGGACGTCGAAACCCTGCAGGCGCTGGAAGCCGCGATCGAGGATTTCGCCGGCAACGCGATCATCATCTCGCACGACCGCTTCTTCCTCGACCGCCTCTGCACCCACATCCTCGCTTTCGAGGGCGAGGCCCATGTGGAATTCTTCGAGGGCAACTTCGAGGATTACGAGGAAGACAAGATCCGCCGCCTCGGCCCTGATGCCGTGGAGCCGAAGCGGGTGAAGTATAAGAAGTTCAGCCGGTAAGATAATTTAAGTTGCAGTCAACCTAGTCCGTCTCGATGATAGCGAGGCGGACTTTTCTTTATGGGAGCAGCAATGTCCGGCAATGACAATGATTTCGTAAGAATGGGACTTATTGAGCGTCTAGCAACGACGCTTGGCAATTACGCTTCTTCAAACTTTGGAGCACGATTTTACAGCGACGATTACCTTGAGGGGCTAGTAAAGATCCGCCTAGCCAACGACCACAAACTTAGCCGAATTATCGTAAGCGTAATATTGGCAACACTTGGCGTCACTTTCTTTCAGCAAGTTTCTGGAAACATCAGTCTTTGGGGCCTTTCTCTACCCTTGCCTGCTTATGGCGTTTACCTTTTCTGCTTATACCTTGCGAGCTCGCTCTTTGTCCTGACTGCGACCTTTATTGACTCAATCATCATTGATCGGCTTTTGAACAGGCTTGGACAACGGCAAGGGATATACCAATTTCAGCTGCTGACACTCTCATTCGGGGTGAGCAACCTTTGGTCGATTGCTTTCACTCCCACCTACTTCGGCCCGCGGTCCACTTGGGCACATAAGTTCTTGCATGGACTGTTCGCAGCATTGCTTCTCTCAACGTCTCTTGCATTATACGCTTTTCCCGCAATCATCCTATTAAATAAGGTTCTTGAAAAAAATTGGAGCGAACTGCCCATCTTTGCCGTCTTCATGCTTCTGATGAGTTCGCTGCTACTGCTTACCACCCTCGTGCTTGGTCTAGCATTTCTCCTACGATTCAGGTTTAACTCGGCCCTATTGCCAGAGCCCGCAGACCCATTCATTCCAGAAAACTGGAAAGAACTCGGAGACCCCCGCGCCTTCGATCCTCTGGACGACGACGAACAAGGCTAGCCCCCGACCAAAACCACACACCCCTCCCCCATCTGACCTCGCCGTTCACACCCCGCCTTCCCCCTCCCTCCTGAGCCATCTATAGTGGTTCCCAAGGGACAAGACACAAGACAAGGCGGGGACAGCGAAGTGGCGCATATCATCGTGATGGGCAACGAAAAGGGTGGCTCGGGCAAGTCCACCACCTCGATGCATGTGGCGACCGCTCTGGCGCGGATGGGCTGGAAAGTGGGCGCGCTCGATCTCGATCTGCGCCAGCGCAGCTTCGGGCGTTATGTCGAAAACCGCCTCGCTTTCATGGATCGCGAGGGACTCGACCTGCCCACTCCGGATTATCGCGAGCTGCCCGAGGTGGATGCGGCGACGCTGGCGCCGGGAGAGAACCCCTATGACCATCGCCTGTCCACCGCCGTGGCCGAGATGGAGCCCTCGTGCGATTTCATCCTGATCGACTGCCCCGGCTCGCATACGCGCCTGAGCCAGGTCGCGCATTCGCTGGCCGATACGTTGGTCACGCCGCTCAATGACAGTTTCATCGATTTCGACCTTCTGGCGCGGATCGACCCGGTGACCTCGAAGGTGATCGGCCCCTCGATCTATTCCGAGATGGTCTGGTCGGCCCGGCAGCTGCGCGCCAAGGCGGGGCTCAAGCCGATCGACTGGGTGGTGCTGCGCAACCGCGTGGGCGCCCAGCAGATGCACAACAAGCGCAAGGTGGGCGCAGCGCTGGAGCAGCTTTCCAAGCGCATCGGTTTCCGCGTGGCGCCGGGTTTCTCCGAGCGCGTGATCTTCCGCGAGCTGTTCCCGCGCGGGCTGACCTTGCTGGACCTGAAGGATCTGGGCGTCGAGAACCTCAACATCTCGAACGTGGCCGCACGTCAGGAACTGCGCGACCTGATGAAAGAGCTCGACCTGCCGGGCGTCACGATCGACTTCTGAGCGCGCACAGCCGCTCTGTGCCACCTCTGGAAACGCAGAACGCCCGGGCGATTGCCCGGGCGTCTTGTTTGCGCGCTTGCGGTCTGGGGAGGAGAGCGGCGCTCAGACAGCGCGCGGCAACTGGGTGAAGGGCGAGACATGCTGGCGCTGCCTCTTGAGCTCGGGCAACGAACGCAAGGCATCGTATCGTGCGTCGAGAACATCATCGCGACGCTTGCTGAACAGCTTGAAGATCGAAACGAAGGTGCGGGGCATCTTTGGCTCCTGGGGGTCTGTTGCTTGCCGTCAAACACAACCTGACGGTGAATTATGGCCGGTAAATGGCGCTTGTGAGGAATGTGCGAGGCCAAGTCGCGGCGGCAGCGTGCCTGTTGAAAACCGCCGAACAATGAGCCGCCGAAGGCTTTATTTTCCAAGCAAATATGCGGGAATCGCGGCCGGCATCTGCAGGCGGGAGACACAGGCGCGCGACCATCTATCGACGTAGCGAGACGTCATCAGAGCACACGCATAAGGTGTGAACCCGATCAGGGCCAACCGACACGATTTAAGATGTTGGGAAATGGCGGACCCGGAGCGATTCGAACGCCCGACCCCTTGATTCGTAGTCAAGTGCTCTATCCAGCTGAGCTACGGGTCCGCTTGTGGGGGGCGATTTAGCCCCCGGGGCTGGCCATTGCAAGGGCAAAACGCGACCTATTTCGGAAATTTGCCGAAAATTTCCGCGCACCCCTTATTTGCCTAGCTCTGCGCACAGGCCGCCTTCTCGGAGCCCCCGTCGAAACTGATCCCGGAGGGCAGGAAGATGCGAAATTCGGTGCCGGTCTCGTCGGTGCGCACCAGATCGAGACGCCCCCCATGGCCACGCACCAGCTCTGCCGCGATGGCGAGGCCGAGCCCCGTGCCGCCCGCGCGGGTGCCCCCGGTGAAGGGCTGGAAGAGATGCTCTCGGGCACGCTCGGGCAGGCCCGGGCCGCTATCCTGCACCCGGATCCACCAGCCATCGCTGTTCTCCCCCGCCCCGATCTCGATCGTTCCGAGGCTCCCCGTGGCTTCGATCGCCTGACGCGCATTGCGCACGAGATTGTTGAGCACGCGGTAGAGCTGCTCGCGATCGGCCCGGATCACGAGGTTGGGCGGAACATCCGTGATGAACTCGACCGTCGGCGCGTCGCCGGGGTGCTCCTCGTTCTCCAGCACCTCCTGCGCAAGCTCGCTGAACATGAAGCGCGAGAGCGTCGGCGGCGGCTCTTTCGCCTTGCCGAAGGCCAGCGTCGTTTCGCACAAGTTGATCGCCCGTCCGATCGAACCCATCAGCTTCGGCGCAGCGCGCTTCACGCCGGGATCCTCGGAGCTTTCCATCCGGTCGGCGAAAAGCTGGGCGGTGGTGAGGATGTTGCGAAGGTCGTGGCTGATCTTGGCCACCGCCTGACCAAGCTGCGCCAACCGCTCCTTCTGGCGCAAAGAGGAGGTGAGCTGGGTCTGCATCGAGGCCAGCGCCTCTTCGGCCACCCGCAGTTCCTCGACCCCGGCCTGCGGGGTGATGATGCGCCGCGCATCCTCGGGCGCCTCGGCATAGGCGGCCATATGCGCCACCAGCCGTTTGATCGGCACCACCATCAGCCGGCGCACGAGGAAGAACAGCAAGACAGCGGTGATCATCGAAAACACCGCCGAGATCGACAGGAGCCGCAGCCCGTATTCGACCATCGCGATCCGCATCGGTTCGGTGGCGAGCGTGACCTCGATCACGATGCCGCCTTTCTGCACCGGCTCGCCGAGCACGCGGATCACCTTGTTGTCGACATCAAAGAGCGCGTGGACCGCATCGCGAATCCGCGTCCATTCCGTCGAGTTGCGCAGATCGTACGTTTCGGTCACCGGCGAGGGAATCGGTGAGGACAGCACCAGCTGGCGCACCGCGTCGCGCCGGAGCACCACGTTGAACACGCCCGCATTCGCCAGAAGCTCCTTTTCGAGATCCGGTGCGATCGTGGTGTCGGTGGTCAGAAGCGCGAGCGAGGCGATCTGGGCCCGCTCAAGTCGGGTCAGCAGATAGTCCTCGCGGAAGTTCGCGAGACCCGGCAGAAGGATCAACGCTTCGGCGAGCACGACGAAAACCGTCGTCAGGATCAGAAACCGACCTGAAAGAGTGTTGACTTTCATCGTCTATCAAACGCTGGGGTGGCGTTGTGCCGTCCCGTCCCTCGCCTCTTTACGCCCCTCGAGGCACCTGACGCAACCAGGGGGCTTTGCGGACAAGATAGGGGGCTCGCGGAAAAGGCAAAACCCCGTGAGCCATCACGTTTCGCGCCTGGGCCCGAATAAAGCGCGAAAAAAGCGCTTGAGGCGAATTGACTTGGCGCGGAGAGGCCACTAAAGACCGGGCTTCGAATGCTATCAGGCCTCGAATCCCGTATTCAGGGGCCCGAACCGGAGTGACAACGATGAAACGCACGTTCCAGCCGTCGAACCTCGTTCGCGCCCGCCGCCACGGCTTCCGTAGCCGTATGGCGACCAAGGGTGGCCGCAAGGTTCTCAACGCCCGCCGCGCGAAGGGTCGCAAGCGTCTGTCGGCCTAAGGCCGTCTGCGCCGCGACAGGCTTTTGACGCCGCCGGTAGCTTTTCGGGATCAGGCTTCGTGCCCCGATCACGGATCGCGCCCGGCGGTTTCGCTATTTGCGCCGCCGATCCGCGAGGTGCCGTGATGGCCGCCATCCGCTCGTCCGATCCTGCCCGTCCGACCGCGATTCTGCGCCAGCGCGCGGATTACCTGCGGGCGGCCTCGGCGCAGCGCAAGAGCATGCCCGGCTTCCTCTTGCAGGCGCGCGCACGGCGCGAAGACGAACCCGTCGCGCCCGATCTGATCCGAGTGGGCTTCACCTGTTCGAAGAAACTCGGCAATGCGGTCGCGCGCAACCGCGCCAAGCGCCGCCTGCGCGAACTCGCCCGTGCCGTGCTGCCTGACGCGGGCCGCCCGGGCTGGGATTACGTGCTGGTCGGGCGCCCTGAGGCCACCGCCTCCCGCGATTTCGCACAGTTACTCGTCGAGTTTGCCGCCGCCCTCGCGGTGATCCACGACCTGCCCATCTCGCCGCCGCGCCCGCGCAAGCCCAGAGGCAAGAAGAAATGAGCCCCTTCGCCCATATCGTTGCCCTGCCCGTGCGCGCCTATCGGCTTCTGCTGAGCCCCTGGATGGGCCATGGCTGCCGCTATCAGCCGACCTGTTCGGTCTACGCGCTGGAGGCGCTGGAGCGGCACGGGGCGATCAAGGGCGGCTGGCTCGCAGCAAAGCGGCTTTTGAGCTGCCATCCCTGGGGCGGGCACGGCTATGATCCGGTGCCCGGCGCCGATCCCGATTTCGACGCCGCCCATCGCGGCTGTTCGCACAAGGACCATTCCGATGCTTGACGACGAAGAGAGCCCGATCCACCCGCTTTTCGCAGGCGCGCCCTCGACGACCGAGTTCAAGAAGCTGCGCAAGCGTATCGTCCGCGAGACCCGCGAGGCGATCGAGAAATACGGCATGATCGAGCGCGGCGCGAAATGGCTCGTCTGCCTGTCGGGCGGCAAGGACAGCTACACGCTGCTCGCCGTTCTGCACGAGCTACAATGGCGTGGCCTGCTGCCGGTCGAGCTGCTCGCCTGCAATCTCGATCAGGGCCAGCCGGGTTTCCCCGCGACGGTTCTGCCCGAGTTTCTCGAGACGATGGGCGTCCCGCACCGGATCGAATATCAGGACACCTATTCGATCGTGATGGACAAGGTTCCGCAGGGCCGCACCTATTGCGCGCTGTGCTCGCGCCTGCGCCGGGGCAACCTCTACCGCATCGCGCGCGAAGAGGGCTGCTCGGCAGTCGTGCTCGGCCATCACCGCGACGACATCCTCGAGACCTTCTTCATGAACCTCTTCCACGGCGGACGTCTGGCGACGATGCCGCCGAAACTGGTGAACGAAGAGGGAGACCTCTTCGTCTATCGCCCTCTCTCCTTCGTGGCCGAGGCCGATTGCGAAAAGTTCGCGAACCAGATGAACTACCCGATCATTCCGTGCGATCTTTGCGGGTCACAGGACGGGCTGCAACGCCAGCAGGTCAAGGCAATCCTCGACGGCTGGGAAAAGAACGCCCCCGGGCGGCGCAACAAGATGTTCCGCGCTCTGATGAACGCCCGCCCCTCGCACCTGTGCGACCCCGCGCTGTTCGACTTCGCCGGGCTCGCACTGCGCTCGTCGGATAAAGCGGATTTTAACGAAAACATCCCCGATCTGCGCGGCGAGGCTTAACCTGGCACTCACCAAATCGCCCTAGGCTTTCCCGATCGGTCCCGTTTGGGGCTGTCTCGAGATGCACGGGGGCATTTGTGATGGGGAACACCGAAAAAGCAACGCATGTGCGCAGCTCGCAGCTGCGCGCTCGAGCAAGTGGCAAGGCCGGTCCAATCCTGCTGCGCCGCGAGATGATCGCCTTCGTGCCTGCCTGTGGGCTCGCGCTGCTCTGGATCGGGCCCGAGGCGATGGTGCTTCTTGGGTTCACCGCGATTCTCGTGGGCTGGATGACCCGCCCGCTACCGATCCCCCCGGAAGACGAGGATGACGATCGTGACCCGGCGACGGGTCTTCCCGAGAAAGAGGCCGCCGTCGAGGCGTTCGCGGACATTTTGGAAGAGGCGCGCGAGCGGATGCGCCCGAGCGCCTGCCTGGTCCTCGGCATCGACTCGGTCGATCAGCTCTTGCGGCAACTCCATCGCGACGAATTCGATCTCCTTCTGCGCCGGATGGGCGAGCGTCTGGGGGCGCAGCTGCGGGCGGGCGATCAGGTCGCGCGCTGGGACGGCGCCGAGTTCGCGGTCCTGCTCAAACCGACGCCACGGCTCAATCTCGAGGGGATGATCCAGCTTTGCGGGCGTTTGCAGGATGCGCTGGCCGAGCCCTATTCGATCAGCGCGCGCGAAGTCACGCTCAGCGCATATGTCGGCTTCCGGCTCCTTCGACGGTCAGATCTCGAGGCCCGCGAGCCCTTTGATGCAAACCTTCTTCTTGCTGAAGCCGAGGCTGCCGCCCGAGATGCGCATCGCATCGGCCCCGGCGCGATACGCGCTTTCTCCCAATCCGCCGGTGGGGCCAAGACAGTCGGGCACAGCCTCGCACGCGATTGCGGCGATTCGCTTGAGGCGGGTCACATCACGGCATTCTTCTGCCCACAGATCTCGACCGATACCGGCGAAATCTGCGGTATCGAGGTGAAACCGCGCTGGCTGCACCGCGAGTGCGGCATGCTCGATGAAAGCCAAATTCTGCCCGCGATCGAGGCTGCGGGGCTCATTGAGCGGTTTTCCGAGGTTTTGCTCTTCGAAACCTTCGGCGCCCTGCGCGAATTCGACCGACGTGGCGAGGCAGTCGGCCCGGCCTCTCTCCTGTTACCGATCCCCCAGCTCGACAACCCGAAATTGATCGAACGCCTCGCCTGGGAATGCGACCGGTTCTCGATCGCCCCAGAAAGACTGAGCTTCGTATTGCCGCAAGCCTCCGTTGCTCGCCTTGCCGAGGATCTCGTCGACCACAACCTGCGCGCGTTGCGTCGGCTGGGCTGCCGGATCGAACTTGCAGGCTTCGGCACTGGCCCCATCTCTGCGGACACGATGCGGAAGCTCGCTCCGGAGCGGCTGCGCATCGATCGTCCCTTCATCGCTGGAATCGATCACAACGCGGAAAACCAGAAACTGGTGGCCGCTATCGCCTCGATGGCCGAAAACCTCCGCATGACCACGCTGGCTGAGGGCGTGGCGAGCATTGCCGAACATGCAATGCTTGGCCAACTCGGTTGCTCGGCCGTACAGGGCCCGGCGATCGCGCCCCCCATGCCGCCGGAGGACTTTCACGATTGGGCAGAGCGCCACCGGGCCAAGCTCGAAGCGACTCCGCGCCTCGATCTCAGAAAAGGATGAGGGACGTCGGCGCACGCGGGTACGGCATCCCGTCGGGCGCCCTGCGAATGAAGGGGCTTCTGCCGCAACATGCTGACCCGAGCGACCGTGCATTCGCGCCTCGTACCCCCTTTCGGGCGCGATCATGGCGGACCGGGACGAGCTCACGCGTCCCTCTCAGGCATGCCCCGAAACCGGCCCGCAACGCGCCGCCTGCTCCCGATGACCGCCACTTTCGCGCCAAAGCTTTCACAAACCTGCCCCGCCACCCTGTTTTAAGGGAAAATGGCTTGACCTTTGCCTGCCCCTTCTGTTGAACCTCCCCAAGTTTTCGACAGGCTGGTGGACTAGGGTCTTCATGGATAATCAGAATAAGAACCTCATTCTCGCCGTCGTGCTTTCGGCACTGGTGCTCGGCGTCTGGACCTATTTCTTCCCCCCCGAGCAAACCGCCGTGCCGCCGCAGGGCGAGAATGTCTCTGGTCAGGTTGCTTCGCCCGAAGCCCCTGACATCACTCCCAATACCGCCGCGCTGGACAGCCAGACCGTCAATTCGGACATGATGTCGAACGCCACGGGCGCTGCCGTGCAGGCCGCGCCGCGGATCGAGATCGACACCCCCGATCTGAAGGGCTCGATCTCGCTTCTGGGCGGTCGTCTCGATGACCTCCAGCTGAAGAAATACAAGGAAACGCTGGCCGAGGATTCGCCCGATGTGCGCCTTCTGGCCCCTGTCGGCGGCGCGCAGGGCGATGCCACCAAGCCCTATTACGTTGTCTATGGCTGGATGCCCGCCGGCGGCCTGCCTGCCGATCAGGTCCCCGGGCCGAACACCCCTTGGACCCAGCTCGGCAGCGGCTCCCTGACCCCGGACGCCCCCGTCACGCTGCAGTGGAACAACGGCCATGGGCTGACCTTCCAGCGCGAGATCTCGGTCGACGACAAATACCTCTTCACCATCAAGCAGACCGTGCAGAACGGCACCGATCAGCTAGTGAAGCTCGCCCCTTACGGCATCATCGCGCGCCACGGCATCCCCGAGGAACGCCGCGTCTACGTGCTGCACGAGGGCGCCGTGCGGATGACCGACGGCAAGCTCGAAGAGATCAAGTACAAGAAAATCACCAAGCTCGACCAGCAAGGCGCCGAGGGCCAGGCAGAACTGTTGCAGGCCACGGATGCTGGTTGGACCGGTTTCACCGACAAGTACTGGATGACGGTGCTCGCGCCGATCTCGGGCCCCTTCACCTCGGTGGTGAAATATTCGGGCGAGAACTCGGACATCTACCAGACCGAGACCCGCCTGCCGGTGATCGAGGTCGCCCCCGGTGCGACCGGCGATGCCCAGACCCATCTCTTCGCAGGCGCGAAGGAATGGGAGACCATTCGCAACTATCAGGACAACGTGCCGATCCAGAACTTCGTCGACTCGATCGACTGGGGCTGGTTCTACTTCCTGACCAAGCCGATGTTCCGCCTGCTGCACTGGCTGCACGGCGCAATCGGCAACATGGGCTGGGCGATCATCGCACTGACCTTCATCATCAAGCTGATCGTCTTCCCGCTCGCGCGCAAATCCTACATCTCGATGGCGAAGATGAAGGAACTCCAGCCCGAGATGGAACGACTGAAGGAAGCTGCCGGCGACGACCGCCAGAAGATGCAGCAGGGCATGATGGAGCTCTACAAGAAGAACAAGGTGAACCCCGCCGCGGGCTGCCTGCCGCTTCTCATCCAGATTCCGATCTTCTTCTCGCTCTACAAGGTGATCTACGTCACGATCGAACTGTATCACGCGCCCTGGATCGGCTGGATCCATGACCTGTCGGCGCCCGATCCGACCTCGATCCTGAACCTCTTCGGTCTGCTGCCCTTCACCCCTCCGGATCCCGGTTCGCCGCTCTTCATCCTGTCGCTGGGCGTGCTGCCGATCCTGCTGGGTGTCTCGATGTGGTTCCAGCAAAAGCTGAACCCCGCGCCGACCGACCAGACGCAGGCAATGATCTTCGCCTGGATGCCCTGGGTCTTCATGTTCATGCTGGGCAGCTTTGCCAGCGGGCTCGTGCTCTACTGGATCACGAACAACACGATCACCTTCATCCAGCAGTACACGATCATGTCGATGCACGGGAAACGCCCGGATCTCTTCGGCAATATCAAGTCGAGTTTCCAGAAGAAGAAACCGGCGGCTGACGAGAAGAAATGACGGCGAGCCTCGCCCATATCTACCGCCACCCGATCAAGTCGATCGGGGTGGAGGAGCTGGAAAACGCGTCCCTCGAGGAGGGGCGCGTTTTGCCCTTTGACCGGGAATGGGCGGTGCTACATGAGCGCTCGAAAATCGGTGCGGGCCCGGACGGACGGGCCTCGGTCTGGGGGCCGAAGATCAATTTCGTGATCGGGCGGTCCGCGCCGGGGCTTATGGGAGTCACCTCGCGGCTGCTGGAGGACGGACGAATCGGCCTCGATCATCCGCGCCGAGAGCCTCTCGAGATCGACCCTGCGCAGGAGAACGATCAGCACAGGCTTTTCGACTGGCTCCGCCCCTTCTGGCCCGAAACCGCACCGCGCCCGACGGCACTGGTGCGCGCGGGCGAGCGGGCGCTGACCGACGATCCGCTGCCTTATGTCTCGCTGATCGGGCAGGCCTCGCTCGATGACCTGTCCAAACGCATCGGCAAGGAGCTCGACCGCCGCCGCTTTCGCGCCAACCTCTGGGTCGAGGAGGGCTGGGAGCCCTTCGCCGAGTTCGATCTGGTCGGCAAGACCCTGAGGATCGGTGACGCCGAGTTGCAGGTGCGCGCCTGTATCGAGCGCTGCCGCGCGACGGATGCGAATATCGAGACCGGCGAGCGCGACGTCGATATGCTGGCCGAGCTGGAACGCCATTACGGTCATCGCGATCTGGGCGTTTTCTGCCTCGTGACCGCGCCGGGCCGGATCGGCCGTGGAGATAAGGTGGAGGTGCTCTGATGGAGCTGAATTTCCCGCTGGCTGAAGAGCCCGACGATTTCGCCCGCGAGGCGGGGCGCAAGCTCTTTGCGGCGCCGGTCGAGTTCCTCAAGGGGGTCGTCGCGATGTCGGGCCTGCCACCTGCGGACCGGATCGAGGTCTGTTTCGCGGGCCGCTCGAATGTCGGCAAGTCGAGCCTGATCAATGCGCTGACAAACCGCCGCAACCTCGCGCGCGCGTCGAACACGCCGGGTCGCACACAGGAGATCAACTATTTCACCACGCAGGACGGCCCCTATCTGGTCGACCTTCCGGGCTATGGTTTTGCCCAGGCCCCGGTCGCGGTCGTCGCGAAATGGCAGGCACTGTTGAAGAACTATCTCTCGGGCCGCGCCACCTTGCGCCGCGCCTTCGTGCTGATCGACACGCGCCACGGGGTAAAAGCCGTGGATGAAGAAATCCTGAAGCTCCTCGACCGTTCGGCCGTGACCTTCCAGGTGGTGATGACGAAGGCCGACAAGGTCTCGGTCAAGGATCGCGAGAAGGTGCTGACTCAGGTGCGTCAGGCGCTGTCGAAGCACCCGGCTGCCTATCCGGAGATCGTGCTGACCTCGTCGGAGAAAGGCGAAGGGATCGAAACCCTGCGCGCGATCATCGCCGGGCTCGACTGAGCCGGGCATGGCAGGACCGGGCAAGGCAGACGCCCTGCCCGGCTGAAAGCTTTACACACCGAGGCAGTAGCGCATCACCGCCTTTTGCGCGTGCAGACGGTTCTCGGCCTCGTCGAAGATCACCGAGTTAGGACCATCCATGACACCGCTCGTGGCCTCGTCGTTGCGATGCGCGGGCAGGCAATGCATGAAGAGCGCATCCGGCTTGGCGTGGCTCATCAGCTCTTCGTTGACCTGATAGGGGCGCAGCTGGTTATGGCGACGCTCCTTCGCGGATTCCGGGTCATGCATCGAAACCCAGGTATCGGTGACCACGAGATCGGCGCCCTCAACCGCCTTGATCGGATCGCGTTCGATGGTGACCGGGTGGCCCGCCTTCTCGGCCAGATCGAGCCAGGCGCGCTCGGGGTCGAGCGTTTCGGGCCCGGTGAAGGTCAGGTCGAAGCCGAATTGCGCGGCAGCATGGGCGAAGCTCGCGAACACGTTGTTGCCGTCGCCCGACCAGACCACCTTCTTGCCCGCAATCGGACCGCGATGCTCCTCGTAGGTCATGATGTCTGCCATGATCTGGCAGGGATGCGTGCGATCCGTCAGACCGTTGATCACCGGCACGGAGGCATATTCCGCCATCTCGAGCAGGGTTTCTTCCTCGAAGGTACGGATCATGATCAGATCGACATAGCGCGACAGCACCCGCGCCGTGTCGGCAATCGTCTCGCCGTGGCCAAGCTGCATATCCGCGCCCGAGAGCACCATCGACTGCCCGCCCATCTGGCGCACGCCAACATCGAAGCTGACGCGAGTCCGGGTCGAGGGTTTCTCGAAGATCAGTGCGACCATGCGACCGGCGAGCGGCTGGTCGTCATCGAGCGCACCCTTCGGGCGATCGGCGCGCGCCTGTTTCATCGCGATGCCCTGGTCGATCATCGATCTGAGGGCGGCGGGGTCGGTCTTGTGGATATCGAGGAAGTGGTTCATTGCGTGGTCTTTCTTGGAGGGGTGCGGAGGGGCGGTCCGCCCCGCTGCGCTGACGCGCAGCCCCCGAGGATATTTCAAGCAGTTGGAAGATCAGCTCTCGAGTTGCGTCGCCGCGGCATCGAGACGCTTCACCGCCTCGCTCAGATCCGCTTCGGAGATGTTGAGCGCGGGCAGCAGGCGCAGCACGTTATCGGCCGCAGGCACCGTCAGCAGCTTCTGGTCATAGGCGGCGGCCACGACATCCGTCGGTGCTCGCTTGCATTTCAGGCCGAGCATGAGGCCCGCGCCGCGCACGCTTTCGAACGTGTCGGGATGGGCGGCGACCAGGCCTTCGAGCTTCTGGCGCAGGAAACCGGCCTTGGCGTTCACCTGATCGAGGAAGGCAGGATCGGAGACGATTTCCATCACCTTCGCGCCTACCGCGCAGCCCAGCGGGTTGCCGCCATAGGTCGAACCATGCGTGCCCGCAGTCATGCCCGAGGCCGCGTTTTCGGTCGCTAGCACGGCACCCAGCGGGAAGCCCCCGCCGATGCCTTTCGCGACCATCATGATATCGGGGGTCACGCCCGCCCATTCATGCGCGAAGAGCTTGCCGGTGCGGCCGACGCCGCACTGCACCTCGTCGAAGATCAAAAGCGCGCCGGTCTCGTCGCACAGATCGCGCAGGCCCTTGAGGCATTGATCGGGCACGGGGCGGATACCGCCCTCACCCTGCACCGGCTCGATCAGGATCGCCGCCGTGCTGTCGGTGACCGCCGCACGCAGAGCGTCGTGATCGCCCCAGGGCAGCTGGGTGAAGCCGGGCAGCAAGGGCCCGAAGCCCTTCACCATCTTCTCGGATTTCGGCGTGGCCGAGATCGCGCCCGTCGAACGACCATGGAACGCGCCCTCGAAGGTGATGATTTCGATCCGGTCTTCGTCCTTCGAGGACCAGTATTTCCGCGCCATCTTGATCGCGAGTTCAGCCGCCTCGGTACCCGAGTTGGTGAAGAAGACCGTGTCGGCGAAGGTCTTCTCGACCAGCGCGTCGGCCAGCGCCTGTTGCTGCGGGATCTGGTAGAGGTTCGAGACATGCCAGAGCTTGCCCGCCTGCTCGGTCAGCGCCTGCACCAGTTCGGGCGCGGCATGACCCAGAGCATTCACCGCGATCCCTGCGCCCATGTCGAGATATCGGGTGCCATCCGCCGTCTCAAGCCAGGAACCCTCGCCCTTCACGAAGGCAAGCGGCGCGCGATTATAGGTCGGCAGAACGGAGGGGATCATCGGGTCAAACTCCAGTAAGAGAAGGCAAATGCGTGCAACAGTCCCGTGGGGCTGTCAACATTCAGGGGCCTTCGGTCAGCGATTTTAGGGAGATGTGGCGCGGGGCCACAGAAGATCGGACGTCAGGCGCGCGAGCGGCGACGTCGGGGACGGGCGATATATGCGGTCCGTGTGATCATGCGACGGCGATTACGCCGGGTCAGACGCAAAGTAAAGAGGAAAGCTTTCCGCCCTTCGCGAGGCTCAGCCCAGCGTCACGTCAAGGAACATCATCAGGATCAACCCGAAGAGAAGCCCCGCGGTCGCCCGGTTCTGATGGCCGTTGCGATGGGTCTCGGGAAGGATTTCATGGCTGATGATATAGAGCATCGCGCCAGCGGCGAAGGTGAGCCCCCACGGCAGGAGCGCGCCCGAGACGGAGACCGCCGCCGCGCCCAACAATGCGCCAACCGGTTCGACCGCGCCCGTCATCGCGGTGACGAAGAAGGCCTTGCGACGGGTATAGCCCTGCCCGATCAGTGCGACGGCGACGGCCAGCCCCTCGGGGATGTCTTGCAGCGAGATCCCGGTCATCACCGAGAAACCGTTATCGGTGCCCGCGCCGAAGGCGACGCCGATTGACAGGCCCTCTGGGAAATTGTGGATGGTGATCGCGATCACGAAGAGCCAGATCCGCGCCAGCTGCGCCGCATCGGCGCCTTCGCGGCCGGTGGTGAAATGCTCATGCGGGAGCGTCGCGTTGAGCCAGGCCACGAAACCTGCCCCGAGTGCGATCCCGGTCGCCGCGATTGCCGCCGCGACCCAAACCGAGCCGAACATCGTCTCGGCCACGTCGATCCCCGGAAGGATCAGCGAGAAATAGGAAGCCGAGAGCATCACGCCCGCGGCAAAGCCCAGCATCGTGTCGGCGGTACGTTGGCTCATCGAACGACCGAGCAGCGCAGGGATCGCCCCGGCGGCGGTCGCCCCGGCGGCCACCATGCCGCCCATCAGTCCAAGCCAGATCTCAGACACGCATCTCTCTCCTGTTCTCCCAATGCGCAGATGGGAACGGATCACGCGTTTTTGCAATAGCGGCGAAGAAAGATTGCTCTTTTCCTGCATGATTGGTAAGGAAACCTGACCACAGATAGGGAGCACCCCATGCCCGTCATCACCTCCATCGCCGATCTGAAGCGCCTGCATAGACGCCGCACGCCGAAGATGTTCTACGATTACGCGGAAAGCGGCTCCTACACCGAGCAGACCTTCCGCGAGAACACCGAGGATTTCGCGCAGATCCGGCTCAACCAGCGCGTTGCGGTGGACATGACGGGGCGCTCGACGAAATCGACGATGCTGGGCCAGGAAGTCGCGATGCCGGTGGCGCTCGCGCCGGTCGGGCTGACCGGCATGCAGCGCGCCGATGGCGAGATCAAGGCGAACCGCGCGGCCGGAAAGTTCGGCGTGCCCTTCACCCTCTCGACGATGTCGATCTGCTCGATCGAGGATGTGGCGGAGAATTCCGACGCGCCCTTCTGGTTCCAGATCTATACGCTCACCGATGACGATTATAACAAGAAAGTCCTCGCGCGCGCGAAGGCGGCGGGCTGTAGCGCGCTGGTGATCACCGTCGATCTGCAACTGCTCGGCCAGCGGCACAAGGATCTCAAGAACGGCCTAACCGCCCCGCCGAAATTCACCCTGCCCGTTCTGATGGATCTCGCGACGAAATGGCGTTGGGGGATCGAGATGCTGCAAACCAAGCGGCGCTTCTTCGGCAATATCGTGGGCCATGTCGAGAGCGCGGCGGACCCTGCCTCGCTGTCGAGCTGGACCGCGGAGAAATTCGACCAGTCGCTGAACTGGGACCGCATCAAGCAATTGATGGACATGTGGGGCGGCAAGGTGATCCTCAAGGGCATCCTGACCCCTGAAGATGCCGAGATGGCTGCGGCCACGGGCGCAGATGCGATCGTCGTGTCGAACCATGGCGGGCGCCAGCTCGACGGCGCGCTGAGCTCGATCCGGGTGCTGCCCTCGATCGTCTCGGCGGTCGGCGACAAGACCGAGGTCTGGCTCGATAGCGGCATCCGCTCGGGCCAGGACGTGCTCAAGGCGCTGGCGCTCGGCGCGAAGGGCGTGATGATCGGGCGGGCCTATGTGAACGGGCTTGGTGCGATGGGCGAGCAAGGCGTGACCAAGGCGCTTGAGGTGATCCAGAAGGAGCTCGACACCTCGATGGCACTTTGCGGAGAGCGCCGGATCGACGCGCTCGGCCGCCACAATGTGCTTTTGCCGAAGGACTTCCTCGACAATTACAGCTGATCAGGGCGACCGAGTTCGCCCCACAACCCCGAATCCCCTTGCCTTTCCGGGCGATCCGGTCTATCGGCAGCCGTTCTTGGGCCCGACACCCTTGGAGGCGGCCCATCACTTTGACTTATTTGGAGACCAATCATGGCCAAAGAGATCGAAACGATCGAAGCCGTGGCGCGTACGGGGACGGGCAAGGGGGCCGCTCGGCAAGCGCGTCGCGAGGGCTACGTGCCCGGCATCGTCTACGGCGACGGCAAAGACCCGCAGCCGATCAACCTCGACTATAACAAGCTGCTCACCCGCCTGCGCAAGGGCCGCTTCATGTCGACCCTGTTCAACCTGACCCTCGACGGCCAGGAAGACCAGCGCGTGATCTGCCGCGGCGTGCAGAAAGACGTGGTCAAGGACCTGCCGACCCATGTCGACTTCATGCGCACCCACCGCAACTCGCGCATCTCGCTCTTCGTGCATGTCGAGTTCATCAACCACGAGAAAGCTCCGGGCCTCAAGCGCGGCGGCACCCTCGTCGTGGTGCGTCAGGAAGTCGAACTCAACGTTCTCGCCGGTGAGATCCCCGACCAGATCGTCGTCGACCTCGACGGCAAGCAGATCGGCGACACGATCCACATCTCGGACGTGACCCTGCCGACCGGCGCGAAGCCCACGATCGACCGCGACTTCGTGATCGCCAACGTCGCCCCGCCGAAAGGCTTTGGTGGCGGCTCCTCGGACGAGGACGAAGGCGAAGAGGCCGCTGCCGAGGAATAATTCCTCTGCCGAAAAATGCGCCATTTGGCCAAAAACAAAGCAAACGGAGCCTGCGGGCTCCGTTTTTTTTCGTTTTTTTCATTGCCGAAGGTCGATTCTCAACTACTTGTGAAATCAAGGCAGTCGCATAACGCGATATAAATTAAAAAAATACACCCGTGAGGCGAAAAAAATGCAGACATACGGCGTGCAAATCTTAGCTGCCATGACAGCGCTTACGATTTGCTACAGAGAACGTCGCAAGTTCGCGCAGGTTTTCCAAGAGGTCAAAGCGCGCCGCTCCGACCGCTCGATCATGCATCGACTGGCTCGGGACGTGAAGCGTCGCAAATTGCAAACCCCGTCATCTATCACAAACTCCCGCGGGACGCTCAAGAGAGAGTCGCTGGTGGATCGCCTCATGGAAGAGGTTGCGCGCCGCGAGAAGACCGACGAGGCGCATCGCAACTTCTCGGGCGTTTCGATCTCGCGCGTGGCAAGGGCGACAATCCGCTCCTACGGGCGTGACGACACCCTGCTCTGACACCCCCCTTTCCGTTTGCGTCGCCATCCAATATCCCAAGGGTGAGGATGACGCCGACGCGCAACGATGAGAAAGGTGGCGGATGCAGCTCTGGGTAGGTCTCGGAAATCCGGGCGCGAAATATGCGGGAAACCGGCACAATATCGGTTTCATGGCACTCGACAGGATCGCCGCCGACCATGGCTTCGCACCATGGCGCGCGAAATTTCAGGGCCAGGTGAGCGAGGGGCGCTTTGGTTCGACCCGCGTGGTATTGCTCAAACCCGAAACCTTCATGAACCTCTCGGGTCAATCCGTTCGCGCAGCGGCGGATTTCTACAAATTCACCCCCGCCGACATCACCGTTTTCCATGACGAACTGGACCTCGCGCCGGGCAAATGCCGCCTCAAGCAAGGGGGCGGCCATGCTGGCCATAACGGGCTGCGCTCCATCCATCAGCATATCGGCCCCGACTATGCGCGGGTGCGGCTTGGGATCGGCCATCCCGGTCACAAGGATCGCGTGGCGGGCTACGTGCTCAATGACTTCCCGAAGGCGGAACAGGACATGCTCGACGATCTGTTGCGCGGCATTTCAGACGGAGCTCCGGCTCTGGCCGCGGGAGAGAGCTCGAAATTCCTCAACGCGGTGAGCCTGCGCGTCGCGCCTCCGCGCTCCTCGACCGGGACGAAGCCCCCCGAGAAAACCGACACGCCCACTCCGAAAAAGAAAGAGGCCGCGGAAAACACCCGCAGCCCCTTCGACAAGCTCAAGGATCATTTCCGGAAATAACCCTGGCCCCTTCCTCTTGGCCCAAATATCCCGGGGTGAGGCGCTACAGCGCCGAGGGGCAGCGCCCCTCGACCCCGCCTCTCACCAGTGACCGGTGTTTTCCATGCTCGCCCAAGGCTCCTGCGCGGGCAGCGCATCGCCCATCTGCAACAGCTCCACCGAGATATTGTCAGGCGAGCGCACGAAGGCCATGTGCCCATCGCGCGGCGGCCGGTTGATCGTCACCCCGTTGTCCATCAGGTGCTGGCACATTTCGTAGATATTCTCGACCCGGTAGGCGAGATGCCCGAAATGGCGGCTGTCCGAGGGCAGGCCGGTATCGCCATCCCAGTTCCAGGTCAGTTCCAGATCGGCGCGCCCATCCTCCTGACCCGGCGGGCAGAGATAGACCAGCGTGAAGCGGCCCTGCTCGCTCTCGTAGCGCTTGCGCTCCTTCAACCCGAGCAACTGGTAGAAAGCGATGGATTTCTCGAGATCGAGCACGCGCACCATCGTGTGCAGATATTCGATTTTCATCGGTCCGTATCTCCTCATGTCTTGGCGTCTCCCCGAGGATAGCTCACCTCCGCGCCCCGGCAAGAAGAACGATTTATCCACAGGATATGGCGGTTCCTAGAGCGCAACATCGCAGATATAGTAAATCCGATTCGAGAGCTGCGGAGGATGAAATGGCGCTTACCCCGGAACAGAAAGCCGAGATCGAGGCGCAGCGCGCCGAGACGCAAATGACCGCGCGCGCGGTCTCGCCGGGGATGGAGAAGCGCCTCTATACCGCCCATGAGGTGCTCGATCACGGGCTCGTCCGGGTCATCGACTATATGGGCGACGATGCCGCGATCTGTCAGGCCGCGCGGGTCTCCTATGGACGCGGCACCAAGGCGGTGAGCAACGATACCGGGTTGATCCGCTACCTGATGCGGCACTGGCACTCGACCCCCTTCGAGATGTGCGAGGTCAAATTTCACGTCAAGCTGCCGGTCTTCGTCGCCCGGCAATGGATCCGCCACCGCACCGCGAACGTGAACGAATATTCCGCGCGCTACTCGATCCTCGACCGCGAATTCTACATCCCCGCCCCCGACCAGCTCGCCGCGCAATCGACGGTGAACAACCAGGGCCGCGGCGCGGTGCTGGAAGGCGCCGAGGCCGCCCGCGTGCTCGACATCCTGCGCGAGGACGCGATGCGCGCCTATGACCATTACGAGGACATGCTGACCCCCGACGAGGACGCCGGCAAACAGGGCCTCGCACGGGAACTCGCGCGGATGAACCTGCCCGCGAATGTCTACACGCAGTGGTATTGGAAGATCGACCTGCACAACCTCTTCCACTTCCTGCGCCTGCGCGCCGACCACCACGCGCAATACGAGATCCGGGTCTATGCCGAGGTGATGTGCGACATCGTCAAGGACTGGGTGCCTGCGGCCTATTCGGCCTTCGAGGATTATCGTCTGGGCGGGGTGAACCTGTCGGGCAAATCGGTGGAGCTGCTGAAACGGCGTTTGGCCGGTGAGGTCGTCACGCAGGAAAACTCCGGCATGAGCAAGGGTGAATGGCGGGAGTTCGAGGAGGTTTGGGGGTAATACCACTCGCCCATAGGGAGCATTCTCAAGAGGAGCGGCGTAACGTCGCGGCCTCGAAATATGGCGACGCCCCCTATTTAACCTTTTAGGCCGTCGCGGGTATATACCCGTCATGGCTGTATTCTCTTTCTGGCATCAAGGAATAACTCACGCCCCCGGGATGATCCAACGGCTTCAGTGGATCTGGCAAAAAACCCACGGGACGGATGAGGTCAAGCTTATCGCTGCCCCCGAATCCGACGATTTGATCGCGGACGAGGGGATTGATCCGGCACGTCTATCGATGCAGATCCGATCCGATATCCTTCGCCTTCTCCTTCTGGCAAAGCATGGCGGCGTTTGGGTTGATGCGACTCTGCTCCCGTCGACGCATCTGAACACTTGGCTCCCGGGCGCCCTGGGAGCCTCAGGATTTTTTGCATTTTACAACGAACATCGAGACCGGGCTATTTCGAGCTGGTTTCTTGCCGCGCAGCAGGGTGATCCGCTCATCGCCCGTTGGCGCGACGCTTTCGTTGAATACTTCAGGACGCCTCGCCAACTGAACAAAACGGCTCCGCTTTGGACACGCGCGGCGCAAGAACTGCGGCGCGCGATCAATCCAGCCTCATTTGCAGACCCAAGCGTCGCGGGGCGCTCTTCTTATTATCCCTATTTCATCTTGCACTATCACTTCGACAAACTCGTGAGGACGGACCCGGTCTGTGCAGCGATCTGGCAGCAGACGACCAAGCTTTCAGGTTCAGATGCGGGGCGGCTGAAAAGCGCGTGCGTGGCGGCAAATGGCGATCTCGATGACGAGACAATGGCGTCTCTTTTTCAGGCATCACCGGTCCACAAGCTGAATTGGCGCAAGCCTGAAAAATTCGAAAAACTCTTGAACTTCGTGGAAGCGGGCCTGTCTAACCGACTGGAAACGCCTTGAACCTTAGGGGAAGTCTGCCATGACCATCCGCTTCCACGCCCCCCAAGCCCGCGACTACCCGACCGCTCTGCGCGAGCTGCGCCACGGATGCAAGACAACGCATTGGATCTGGTGGATCTTCCCGCAACTGGCCGCGCTCGGGCGCAGCCCCCGCGCCAAGGAATACGGAATCGCGGATCTCGGTGAGGCGCGGGACTATCTCGCCGACCCGGTGCTACGGGCGCGGTTGGTGGAGGCGTCGGAGGCGGTGCTGACCTACGCGAACACGCCGATCGAGGAGATCATGGGACCGGTCGATGCGCTGAAGCTGCGCTCCTGCGCGACGTTGTTCGAGGCCGCCTCAAATGGAAAGGAGCCGGTGTTCACCCGGCTCCTTGAAACGTTCTATGAGGGCGAGCGTTGCCCGTTGACGCTGGACGCCTTAGCCCGGTGACATGCCGCGCAGGCGCTCGGAGCGGCGGCGCAGGAGTTCCACCGTGGTCAGAAGCGCGATCGACACGAAGACGAGGATCGTGGCGACTGCGAGGATCGCGGGGCTGATCTGCTCGCGGATACCGTTCCACATCTGGCGCGGGATCGTCTGCTGGTCGTAGCCGGCCACGAAGAGCACCACCACCACCTCGTCGAACGAGGTCACGAAGGCAAACAGCGCACCCGAGACCACGCCCGGCAGGATGAGCGGCATCACGATCTTGAAGAAGGTCGTGCGCGGATCGGCCCCGAGGTTCGCGGCCGCGCGGCTCAGCGAATGGTCAAAGCCTACCAGCGTCGCCGTCACCGTGATGATGACGAAGGGAATGCCCAAGGTCGCGTGGGCCATGATGATGCCCGGATAGGAATGCGCCAGCCCGGTCTTGGAGTAGAAGAAGAACAGCCCCGTCGCGGTGATGATGATCGGCACGATCATCGGCGAGATCAGGACCGCCATCACGGCGCGGCGGAACGGCATCTCGGGACGCGACAGGCCAAGGGCGGCCAGCGTGCCCAGCACGGTCGCGAGGATCGTCGAGAAGAAACCGATGATGATCGAGTTCTTCGCCACGTCGATCCAGGTGGCGTGCTGCCAGACATCCATCCACCACGACCAGCCGCGCTCGGCCTGAGGCTCCTGCATCCCGAAGGTCAGGAGCATGTCGTACCAGCGCATCGAATAGCCGGTCGGATCGAAGCTGAGCATCTTCTCGGTGAAGGTGAAATAGGGCTCGGCGTTGAACGAGAGCGGAATGATCACGATGATCGGGGCGATCAGGAAGAAGAAGATCAGGCCACAGATCACCAGATAGGTGTAGTGCCAGGTTCTCTCGAGCGGGCTTGCATATGCGGGAACGGCCATGTGTTTCTCCTCAGCCCAGCTTCATGTTGTCAATGCCCACCAGCCGGTCATAGAGCCAGTAGAGGACCAGAACCCCGCCCAGCAGAAGCGAGGCAAGTGCGGCCGCCAGCGACCAGTTGAGCGATTTCTGCATGTGGAAGGCGATCATGTTCGAGATCAGCTGACCATCTGCACCACCGACAAGGGCGGGGGTGATGTAGTAGCCGACCGACAGGATGAACACGAGAAGCGCGCCCGCGCCGATCCCCGGAAGGGTCTGCGGCAGATAGATGCGGCGGAACGCGGTCCAGGACGTGGCGCCCAGGCTGCGGGCGGCGCGCACATAGCTCGGCGGGATAGTCCGCATCACCGAATAGAGCGGCAGCACCATGAAGGGCAGAAGGATGTGCGTCATCGCGACGATCGTGCCGGTCTTGTTGTACATCATCTCAAGCCGGCCGTTGTCGCTGACGATCCCCAGCCAGACCATGATGTCGTTGAGCACGCCTTGTTGTTGCAGCAGCACCATCCAGGAGGTCGTGCGCACAAGAAGCGAGGTCCAGAAGGGCAGCAGGACGAAGATCATCAGCAGGTTCGATTTCGCCAGCGGCAGCGAGGCCAGCAGGTGCGCGATCGGGAAAGCGAGGAGCATGCACAGCACGGTGATGATCAACGACAGGAGCGCCGTGCGCGTGAACAGCGTGCCATAGATCGAGCGCGTCTTGTCGACCGACACGATATTGTTGTCCTGGTCGCGGGTCATGTCGAGCGCGGCGAGGTAGAAGTCGATCGTATAGGGATGCGACGCGGATCGCATCGCGCGCCAAAGGTTCGGATCTTCCCAGCCCTTGTTGATGTCGAGAATCGCTTCCTTGTAGGGCGGCTCCAGCTTGTCGGCCTTGCGCGCAGTCGAGGTGAAGAGCGAGCGCGTACCGGGAACATCATAGTTGATCCGGGTGCCAGCTTCGCCTTGTGTGCGGTTCGCCTTCATCTCCTTGAGATCAGTGGCCAGCGCGGCAAAGGCGCTCTCGTCGATGGGCGCTTCGAGCGGGTGCTCGGCAAACCATTGTCCAAGCGCGGGGGCGTTCTTAGAGAAACTGTCGTTATAAACCGACTGGAACAGCATCTGCCCGATCGGAACGACGAAAGTGATCAGCACGAACAGGAACAGCGGCGCGACGAGCAGAAAGGCCCGTCTCTTGGCCCGCGCCTGCGATTTCGCCAGCGCTTTCTTGAGCGGCAGGCCGTCGGCTGTTCTCAGCTCTGTTGGTTCCATCGTGGCGTCGCTCATCATCTCTCCTTTGCCGCTCAGGGCAGCGGGGCCAGGATCGCGCGCAGACGCGCCGCCTCATCCTGGGGTAACTCGGGCAGCATCACCCGGGTCGTGTAATTGCCATGGAGCTTGCCGTCGCGGCGGTAGCTCCAATCCGAAATCTGTTCGGGCGCGAAGGTGATCTCGTCACCGACATGGCCCTCGAAATAGACCGGCTCGTTGACGAGCTCCGCCGTAATCTCGGTCGAGGAGATCGAGATCGGTGCGGTCCAGATATGCTCGCGCCCGTTGCCGGGCGTATCGATCCCCGCCTTGAGGAGGAAATCCTCACCCTCACGCGCGCGGATCGCGCCGAGGAAGGCGGAGGGATAGCTCTCGCGGGCGGCAGCCATTGCGGCGTTCATCTGCGCGTCGCTCGTTGAGTAACCAACGACCGGGTCACCGGCCTGGACCGCCTGTGGCGCGACGGGCACCAAAAGGCAGAGGCATGCAGCCAAGATCCGGAGGGTCGACATCGCCAGACGCTTCCTTGCGAGAGAAAGAAGTCGGGCCGCGCGGGATGATCGCGCGGCCCGGTGTGGCATCAGCCGGCGAGCCAGGCGTTGAAGCGCTCGCTCAGTTCGGTGTCGTGGTCAGCCCAGAACTCCGAGTCGTTGACCAGCGCGTTGCCCATGTTCTCGGGCGCGGTGGGCATGTGCGGACCCATTTCGGTCTTGCCGTCCTGATACATGCCGACCATCGGGGCCGAGGACTTGCGTGCCGGACCGTAGGAGATCCACTTCGCCTGGTTGGCGAGTTGCGCGGTCTCGGTGGCGAACTTCAGGTAAGCCTTCGCGGCGTCCATATGCGGCGCGCCTTTCGGGATCACGAAGAAGTCGAAGTCCATCAGCTGGCCGTCCCAGACGATCTTGAAGGGCTGACCTTCAGCGACCTCGGCGTTGAAGATACGGCCGTTATAGGCGGTCGACATCACGACCTCGCCATCGGCGAGCAGCTGCGGCGGCTGTGCGCCGGCATCCCACCACACGACATCGCCCTTGATCTTGTCGAGTTCGGCAAAGGCCTTGTCCACGCCTTCCGGGGTGCCCAGTTCCTTGTAGACATCCGCCGCCGGGACGCCCGCGCCCATCAGAGCGAATTCCAGCGTGCCCTTGGCCGATTTGCGCAGGCCGCGCTTGCCCGGGTATTTCGCGGTGTCGAAGAAGTCCGCGATCGTGGCGGGCGAACCATCGACCTTCGAGGTGTTATAGGCCATCACGGTCGACCACACGATGTTCGCAACGCCGCAATCGGTGAAGGAGCCATCGATGAAGTCTTCCGAAGCCGGGGTTCCGTCGGGCGCGGCTGCCAGATCCGCGTCGGGATCGAGCGGCTCGAGCAGACCTTCGTCGCACAGGCGGATCGCGTCGGATTTCTCAACGTCGGCCACGTCGACCGAAACGTTGCCCGCCTCGACCTGCGCCTTGATCGGGGTCGCCGGGTTGTCGGCGGCTTCCATGTTCACGTCGATGCCGGTCGATTCGGCGAAGGGCTTGTTGTAGGCCTCGACCTGGCTCTTCTCGTAAGCGCCGCCCCAGGACAGGACAGTCACGCTTTCCGCCTGTGCGGCGGCAGCGGTGAAGCCTGCGAGCGCGGTGCTCAGGATCAGAAGTTTCTTCATTCTCGGTTACTCCCAGTTGGTTGGTCTGTTGTTTTCTCGACGTTTCGTCGATTGGCCACCTTCGGGTGGCGTATCAGGGCGCGCGGCTATCACGCGCCCGGAATGCTTGGCTCACATCGGATCGAGAGCGCGGGCGTCTTGGGGATGCCAGCCGATCTTGACGGTATCCCCTTCCTTGAGCCGCACCTGATCGAGCGTGTTACGCGATTTCATCACGAAATCATCCGATCCCGCAACGCGCATCCGGGTGCGAAGGATGTCGCCCATATAGATCACCTCGAGAACCTCGGCGTTGATCGTGTGGGCGCCCGCAGGCATCATCTCGGGCTTGAACTCGACGCGCTCGGGACGGATCGACACCAGCGTATCCTGACCGGATTCGCGGATATTGACCGCAGTCGCATCGATCAGTTCGCCCGTGCTCAGGCGCACCGTGCACGTCTCCCCCGTCAGGCTCTCGACCTTTCCGGGCAGCTTGTTGTTCTCGCCGATGAACTGGGCGACGAAGCTGTTTTGCGGGCGCTCGTAAAGCTCATCCGGCGGCGCGAGCTGCTGGATGCGGCCATCGTTGAACACGGCCACGCGGTCCGACATCGTCAAAGCCTCGCCCTGATCGTGGGTCACATAGACCACGGTGATGCCGAGCGTCTCGTGAAGGTGCTTGATCTCGAACTGCATATGCTCGCGCAACTGCTTGTCGAGCGCACCGAGCGGTTCGTCCATCAGGACCAGTTCGGGATCGAACACCAGCGCGCGGGCCAAGGCGATCCGCTGCTGTTGGCCGCCCGAAAGCTGCGCCGGTCGACGATTGATGAAGTTGCCCATCTGGACCATGTCGAGCGCACGCTTGACCTTGGTCTCACGCTCGTCCTTGCCCATGCCCCGCACTTCGAGCGGGAAGGCGAGGTTCTCGCCGACCGTCATGTGCGGAAAGAGTGCGTAGTTCTGGAACACCATGCCAATTCCGCGCTTATGCGGCGGCACCATGTTGATGTTGCGGCCATCCAGCCGGATCTCGCCATTGGTCGCGGTCTCGAAACCGGCCAGCATCATCAGGCAGGTCGTCTTGCCCGACCCCGACGGCCCCAGCATGGTGAGAAATTCACCCTTGCCGATCGAGAGATTGAGATCCTTCACGACGAGCGTCTCGCCGTCATAGCTTTTTTGCACGCGGTCGAATACGACGAATCCTTCGCCGTCAGCTGCGTTGATCAAAGCGGGCTCCCCGTTGTTTTTGTCTTTGGTCATTTCCCGTGCATATGACTAAAGCAAGGGCAATTCTGGATTTCAACCCGGAATCCAAAAACTCCGAACATAAGCCTATCGCAGCACAGAACCGCCCGAAAAACCGCCGCTTTGCGGCATTTCCCGCGCAAGGAGCGACCATTTCCTGCACATTTCTCGCGAAACCTTACTCAGCGTCATTCGAGGGTAGGCAGAGGGACCGTAGACGGATTCAACCTCGGCGGAAGTCCAAAGCACCAACGTCAGACGGGGGTAGGCGCGCAGAAGGGCCGAGAGCTGGTCGCGAGGAAGCGCACGCATCGCCTGTCGCCCGGGCCAGAAGCTCTCGACCCACGCGCCCTCGGCTTGCACCAAGGAGTGGCGCGGCAAGAGAAGATGGTGATATCGCGCCCGTCGTCGTCCCTGCATCACCCGCGCCCCGCCCCAGCCACTGGCGGCAAGATGGCGTGCACGGACCAGCGCCCCGGAACCTTCTGTAATGTAAAGGCAATGCTGACCCGAAAGGCGCAGCGGGCGGGTATTGCCGAACGCGCCCGCCCGGATCTCGACCGGTCGCAATCGCGAATCGTGGCGCAACTGATTTGCCGAGAGCACCCGCACCCCATGCCAGAGCACCGGTTGCGCAGACCCGTCACGGGTGAGGACCAGGTCGCCGGATCGCAAGGCCTCGACCAAGCACGGGCCGCGCGGCGTCGCAATCCTGGTGCCTTCGAGGAAACAGGGAATGCCCATCGCATGGAGCTGCGGCGCGGTCGAGACCTCCTGGGGCGCAACTCCGATCAGGGTTACGCTCTCGCCATTGGGGAAACTCAAAACCGCGTTACCCGAGGCATCGGTCCCGACGGTGACGTCCCAGGCGTTCACGGGTGCACCGGCCGCATCAGTCAGCCCCGTCACGTCGAGTTGATCGGTGGTGAAGCCCGATCCGTCATCGCTCATATCGAAATCAGCGATCTTATCGGCACCACCGCCATCGGCGAAAACGAGCGTGTCCCCACCTTCGCCGCTCCAGAGCGTGTCGTCGCCCGTTCCACCGACGATGATGTCATCCCCCGCACCGCCGGTGATCGTGTCGTCACCGCCGCCGCCGTCCAGATAGACGCCAGCACCGCTCGCGGATGCATCGAGACGATCGGAAAGGGCGCTGCCTGTGATCCCTTCGATCTCCGAGAAGTCGACCCTTTCGGCGCCCGCCGTTACGCTTCCGCTCTCGCTCCCCCCGTAGATCGCGGTGATGCCGCTCGTGGTGACGGCGCTGAAATCGAGCAGATCGAAATCCGTGCCGTTGGTGACGGTCTCGCCACCCAGCACGACATCGATGCCCCAGCTGTCCGCGAAGAGGAACCTGTCGTCATCCGCCCCACCCGAAAGCAGGTCGTTGCCGCCATCGCCCCAGATCGTGTCGGCACCATCACCACCCGAGACGGTGTCGTCGCCCGCATCCCCGTGAAGCGAATCCGCCCCGCCTTCGCCGAGGATGGAATCGTTCCCGCCGCCACCCCGGATCGTATCGTCACCCGCCCCGCCAAGGAGCGTGTCATTGCCGCTCTCTCCGAAGATCAGGTCATTGTCTGCGCCGCCATCGACATGGTCGTCGCCGCCGCCGGCCCAGATCGTGTCATCGCCCGCATCACCGTAGAGCGTATCGTTGAAATCGTATTCGACACCCGAGGCGTCATCGATGACATCGGAGCCAGAGCCGCCATGAACCAGATCACCTTTGCTCGGATCCGATCCGCCGGTGCCGTAATAGATGACATCATTGCCATCGCCGCCGTCGATCGTATCGGCCCCTGCGCCTGCGGAAATCGTGTCGTTGAGCGCGCCGCCCTGAAGCGAATCCGCGTAGACCCCGCCGCGGATGTAATTCGGATCATCTGGATCGTAATTGGCCGAGAAGAGCGAATTGTAGGTCGGACCGGTCGAGGTGTTCGTGACCGCGGTAACCTCGTAGGTAACACCGGGCTGGAGGGGCGCGCTCGTGATTTCGCCGACAATGACGCCGTTCACCTCAAGGACATAAAGCTCGATCGAACTGCCATCGGGGCCAGCGAGCGTCGCGGCGCTTTCGATATAGACCTTGCCGGAGGCGATCACCGCGCCGTCGGGACCGGTCACCGTGACATATTGGTTCGGATCATTGCCGCTCTCATCGGCGTAGGGATCGCTATCGCCCGAAAGATGGCTGTCGTCATCCGTGAAGCTGAAGGTTCGACTAGAGGTGTCGACGTCCCAGGCGGGATCGACCATCAGCCGGGAGCCGACCGAGACGGTCGAGCCACCGCCCTCGACGAGGAAATCTTCCCCGTAATACCCTTTGAAGACGAAAGTCGCCATCCGCCCGACGCCTTGCAACCGCCCACCGACATGGCGGGCATACCCGGTTCAACATTGGCGTGCGGTTCTTCAAGACTTGGTTAAAGCGACTACGAAAATCCGTGCATTCATTTCAAACGCATGACGAGGGCGCGATGCTCAGGGGCCGAAGATGCGCAGGCGCCGAAAACGACAAAGCCCGGGCACTTGGCCCGGGCTCTGTCGGATGAATGGTGCGGTCGAGAAGACTCGAACTTCCACGGGAGTTACCCCACAGCGACCTCAACGCTGCGCGTCTACCAATTCCGCCACGACCGCACTGTCTTGGCTTGGTGTGGCGCGTATTAGCCAAAGGCCGGGGGGAAGAAAAGGGGGTATTTCGGGATTGCCGCGAATTTTTCGCCCCATGTGAGCGCAGGCGGAGTTACCCCGACCCGCGCCTAGCTCTTATTGCGGCGCCGCGGTCTCGATCAGCTGTGCGGCCTTGGACGCAAAGCCCGCAAGACTTGCGGCTGGACCAGAGGCGGCCTTGGGGGCGGCGCTTGCGTCGGCGCGGCCATTCATCATCAGCGCCGCCTTGTGGATCAGGCCGTTGCGCTCCGGTTGGCCCGGCGCGAAGACCGGCGTGGCCTTGATACCCGATTCGTACCAGCCCAGGGCCAGGTCGGGCCGCTCATCGGTGCCGATCCCCTGCATCAGGTGATGGCCGGCAAGCTCGTCATAACTGCCCTCGCCAATCGCACCGAGCACAAGTGCCGAGCCAAGCGCGACCGGCATGTCATCTGTACGATAGCCCACCGAGAGACAGACCTTGGCCGTGCCCGACAGCTGCGCGGGGGTCATGCCCGAACCGGCGACGAAACCCTTTACCTTCTCGATCATCGCGGGCTGCGGCGTCGTGCCGACCGCCGCGACCTGATCGGAGAGCAACGCGCCGAAATCGCGACATTGCGCGGCGATCTGATCGGGGGTGAAGCCGGTGATCTTCGCGGCCATCGCCTCTCCTTCGTCGATCGCATAGCCCCGCGCGAGGCAGAACTGCTCACCCAGCGCCTGTCCCGGATCGGTGAGGCTCGCCTCGGTCAGGAAGCCGCCATTCGAAGAGGTCACCAGCCCGACCTTCGCGCAATACGAGGCCAGCGAGACCGGGACCGGCTCGGGCATCGCGGCGAAAGAGGGCAACGCGGGCATCGGTTGTGCGGCCAACTGCGTACCGAAGGAGGGCGCTTGCGGCTGCGGCTGCGGGGCCACGGCCATCGTGGTTGGAGGCAGGCTCGCCGCTGGCGCCGCGTCACCCGTCATCTGGCACGCGCCCGCCTGGCAGATGAACATCGCCGGCTTCGCGTTATAGGCTTGGAAGTCATTGCGCGCGAAACCGCTCGGGGTCGAGGCGAACACCCGCACCGCGCAGCTCTTGTCATTGCACCAGAAGCCCGGGCCAAGCACCGAGGTGTCGAGCAGGTAATCCGTGCGCCCGTCATTGTTCAAATCCGCCAGCTGAACGAAGCCCGAGCGCGCGATCAGCTGCTGCGGCTCGACATTGGAGCTGCGTGCGATCTCGTAGACCGCCTCGGAGATCTGCGGCGGCAGCCCTCCGATCGAGCCACCCGCATAAGTCGCCCCGCCCGTGCCCAGCATCTGCGCCCGCGTTTCCAGAAGCAGCCCGCGCATCCCCTGGGGATGGGCGGAGATCGTCTGTGTCACCGCCGAACCGCCCAGCATCGCCTTCTGATAGGCGGTGGTGAGGATCGTGCGCTCCATGTCATTGAGCCGGCCGGTGATCGGGAATTCCATGAAGGCCTGGTATTGCGAAATCCCCGCGCGCGATTTCGGCCCGAGCGAGCCATCGGGCGTGCCGACATTCCACCCGAAATGGTTCAGCGCGACCTGCACCTCCCGGTTGGCCTCACGCTGCGCCGAGGAAACCCGCGGCGCGGCATAGGTGCGCGTGGTCGTGGTGGTCCGGCGCTGGTTGCTGCGATTCGCCTCGTTCACGATCGCGCCGCCGATGATGCCGCCGATCACACCGCCGACGATGTCGGACCCGCCCGCGAGCGCCGGTGCGCCCGGCCCGCCCGTGGCCATCAGCACGGCAAGCCCCGTCAACAGAAACTTGTGTTTCATCCCTGAACCCTCCAATCAATAAATTCCGGTTTTGCCTGTCGCCCCGCAGTCCCCAGTTTTCGTCTGCGCGATAGGTCCGACCCTGAAAATGGCCGGTGCGGTGGCGGCGAACCTCACGAATGGGTGAAGTCTGCGCCCCGAACCGCACGAGGGGCAAGAAATTTTGACGTTGGGTAAGGAATTCCCGCGCTGGAGGTTGAGAATGGTTGAATGGCGCATCAGCGAGGCCCCCGTGCCTTACGAGGAGGCGCTCGCCTTCATGGAGGATCGGGTTGCCAGGATCGCCGCGGGCGAGGCAGAGGAAATGGTCTGGCTGCTCGAACACCCGCCGCTTTATACCGCCGGCACCTCGGCGAAGCGCGAGGATCTCGTCGATCCGGACCGCTTCCCGGTCTACGACGCCGGGCGCGGAGGGCAATATACCTATCACGGACCGGGTCAGCGCGTCGCCTATGTCATGCTCGACCTCAACAGGCGCGGGCGCGACGTGCGCTGCTTCGTGCGCAAGCTCGAGGACTGGGTGATCGCAGCCCTCGCCGAGTTCAACGTGAAGGGCGAGATCCGGGACGGTCGTGTCGGTGTCTGGGTCACCCGGCCGGACAAGCCCAGATCGGCCGACGGTGCACTGCGCGAAGACAAGATCGCCGCGATCGGGGTCAAGCTGCGCAAATGGGTGAGCTTTCACGGAATCTCTATCAATCTCGAGCCCGAGCTCGAGCATTTCAGCGGAATCGTCCCCTGTGGAATCCGCGAGCACGGGGTCACAAGCCTGGTCGATCTCGGCATTCCCGCGACTATGGTCGATCTTGACCTCGCGTTGCGTGCGACATTCGACCGCATCATGGGCGATTCCTCACGTACAAACACAGAAAGTTGCTGACAAGGGCCCGCTCACGCATGTTACAAGCCCCTTCAAGGCAGCGTGACTGCCCGTGAAAGCCGGGTCGGGAGGACCCGCGCCAACGCAAAAAACAAAGAGGACGCGATGAAATTCAGCCTGATTGCCACGATCGCCGCAGTCTCCCTTGCCGCACCCGCTTTCGCGAGTGACGCCGCCAAGGGCGAGAAGGAATTCAAGAAGTGCAAGGCCTGCCACTCGATTATCGCCCCGGACGGGACGGCGATCTTCAAGGGCGGCAAGGTCGGCCCGAACCTCTATAACGTCGTCGGCCGTCCGGTCGCGTCGGAAGAGGGCTTCAGCTACAAAGATGGCATCAAGGAATACGCCGCGACCGGCGCCGTCTGGACCGAAGAGCTGATCGCCGAATACATCACCGATCCCTCGAAATTCCTCGAGGAGCAGACCGGCGACCCGAAAGCAAAATCGGGCATGAGCTACAAGCAGAAGAAAGATCAGGAAGACGTCGCCGCCTATCTCGGCTCGGCAGACGTTTCGCCCGACAATCCGGCAAACAAGTAATCCGCAAACCGCGGAGAGCTGATCGAGGCGGGCCGGCAGGCCCGCCTTTTTGCATTCAAGAGCTGGCTCATTTCCCGAGAGAACGCCTCATCCTGACGATGGCGGTCATCCTCCCTTCGGCGCGGTTCGTGCCATCGGACGCGCGGCAAAGGGGTAACTCACTCATATCGTCATCGGCGCTGGTCTGATCGCCGAAATCAAACTCTTTGGAGCCAAGCGCCCCTGCGGACCGACGCGACCTCATTAGCCATCCTCTTCGTTGTTCTTCTTGAGATACGGTTGACCAGAACGCTCACCACCATGACGGCCGCGCCAGACCTCGCGAAGATGCTCTCGCGGACTTGCCTGTGCCCCTCGGCCACGGTGATGCGACAATTTTTCACAGCTATGTGCGTGAAATCCTTGCCCTGCTCGGAATTCGCTCCTAACCTCCGGCTATTCAGGCCAATCGGGACGGGAGACCCGGGTCTGTTGGGAGAAATGGGAGATCACTATGGCGGACGCAGCCGTTCACGGCGAGGGTGCGCATGGCACGCGTGGGTTCTTCACGCGCTGGTTCATGTCCACCAACCACAAGGATATCGGGATTCTGTATCTCTTCACCGCAGGCGCGGTGGGGCTGATATCGGTCCTTTTCACCGTTTATATGCGCCTCGAGCTCATGGAGCCGGGCGTGCAGTACATGTGCGCCGAAGGGGCGCGCTTCGTCGCCAACGCGGCGGAGGAATGTACGCCTGACGGTCATCTGTGGAACGTGATGATCACCTATCACGGCGTCCTGATGATGTTCTTCGTGGTGATTCCCGCGCTCTTTGGTGGTTTCGGCAACTACTTCATGCCGCTCCAGATCGGCGCGCCGGACATGGCCTTCCCGCGGATGAACAACCTCAGCTACTGGCTCTATGTCGCGGGCACCGGCCTCGGCATCGCCTCGCTGCTCGCGCCGGGTGGCGGCGGCGGCTCGGGTTCGGGCGTGGGCTGGGTGCTGTATCCGCCGCTCTCGACGAACGAAGCGGGCTATTCGATGGATCTCGCGATCTTTGCCGTGCACGTCTCGGGCGCGAGCTCGATCCTCGGCGCGATCAACATGATCACCACCTTCCTGAACATGCGCGCACCGGGCATGACGCTGCACAAGGTGCCGCTCTTCGCCTGGTCGATCTTCGTGACCTCTTGGCTGATCCTGCTCTCGCTGCCGGTTCTGGCGGGCGCGATCACGATGCTGCTGATGGACCGCAACTTCGGCACCACCTTCTTCGACCCGTCGGGCGGCGGTGATCCGATCCTGTATCAACACATCCTTTGGTTCTTCGGACACCCGGAAGTGTACATCATCATCCTGCCGGGCTTCGGCATCATCAGCCACGTCATCGCGACCTTTTCGCGCAAGCCCGTCTTTGGCTACCTGCCGATGGTCTACGCCATGGTGGCGATCGGTGTTCTGGGCTTCGTCGTCTGGGCGCACCACATGTACACGGTCGGCCTGTCGCTGACCCAGCAGAGCTACTTCATGGTGGCGACGATGGTTATCGCGGTCCCCACGGGCGTGAAGGTGTTCAGCTGGATCGCGACGATGTGGGGCGGCTCGATCGAGTTCAAGACGCCGATGCTCTGGGCGATCGGCTTCCTGTTCCTCTTCACCGTCGGCGGCGTGACCGGCGTGGTGCTGAGCCAGGCGCCGCTCGACCGTGTCTATCACGACACCTATTACGTCGTGGCGCACTTCCACTACGTGATGTCGCTGGGGGCTGTCTTCGCCATCTTCGCCGGGATCTACTTCTGGATCGGCAAGATGTCGGGTCGCCAATACCCGGAATGGGCCGGCAAGCTGCACTTCTGGATGATGTTCATCGGGTCGAACCTGATCTTCTTCCCGCAGCACTTCCTCGGCCGCCAGGGCATGCCGCGCCGCTATATCGACTATCCGGAGGCTTTCGCCACCTGGAACTACATCAGCTCGATCGGCGCGTTCATCTCGTTTGCCAGCTTCGTGTTCTTCATCGGCATCGTGTTCTACACCCTCTTCAAGGGCAAGCGCGTCACCGAGAACAACTACTGGAACGAATACGCCGATACGCTGGAGTGGACCCTGCCCTCCCCGCCGCCGGAGCACACTTTCGAGCAGCTCCCCAAGCGTGAGGACTGGGATCACGCCCACGCGCACTAGCGATCTTCATCTCCTGATAACGAAAACGGCCCCGGATCGCTCCGGGGCCGTTTGACAAAGGGAGCCCAAGACATGCCCTATCGCTGGACAGATGCTGAAGGCCACGCCGTGCCATCGCCTGCCTCCGACAGCACGACCGCAGCCGATCAACTGCATCTATGGCCTTATCGCTCGCTGCCGCGCAAAGGCTTCGTCTTCTTCATCGTTGCGACCGTCGCCATGATCAGCCTGCCGCTTTTCGCGGTGCTGGGACGGGTCGAACTGTGGTGGCTGTTGCCCTTCATCGCGCTGGCCGTGGCAGGCGTGTGGTGGGCGATCTCGCACAGCTACCGCACCGGTGAGGTACTCGAAGTGCTCAGTTTTCGCGGGCCCGAACTGCACCTGATCCGGCACGATCCGGGCAAGCGACCGCGCGATTGGGAAGCCAACCCGCATTGGGTCCGCGTCGAGATGCACCCGTCAGGAGGGCCGGTGCCGGACTACCTGACTTTGCGTGGCGGTACCCGCGAAGTCGAGATCGGCGCTTTTCTCACCCCGGAAGAACGTCGCCAGCTTCACCGCGAATTGCAGCTGCGGCTCGATCAGGCGCGCGCGCCTGCAGCGTCCTGATCAGTCTCCCAACCCAACACCGGGAGCTGCGACTGGCAGGCATTGAAAATCCGACTCGATCTCCAGCGCCGCCGCGCGCGCCCAGGCGTCGCTCTCGCTATTGACCTTGTTCGCGGCCGTGCCCGGCGTGGCCCCAGATTGCAGCGCCCCGACCAGTGCCTCCGCGAAGGTGTCGCCGTAGCGTCGGACCTCGGCCTCATAAGCGGCATGCGCCTTGGCCGCACGCGCTTTCGTCGCCGCATCGGTCTCACCGGGGGCGCAGAGATAACTGATCTCGCCCCCGGCAATGGCAGAATGGAAATGAAAGAGCTGCCGGTCCGGATAGCTGCGCTTGAGATCGTCCGGCCCCGCCGTCGGCACGCAGCCTGAAACCAAGACACACGCGACTGACAAGCCTATCGTTACGGCGCAAACCCGACGCATCCTTCTCCTCCACTCGTTACGCGATCGAGACTATAGGGCCTGCGCCCGATCCGGCGAGCTCAGCTCTTGCGCTCAGGCAGATCTCTGCGCGCGGTCCCGGCCATTTCCTCGAGCTCGCCTTCGGTCATCGTCTCGTACATGTCCTTCGAGGCGCCTTGCAGATCCTTGACCTTGGCCTCCCCGCGCTTGGCCGCGAGCGCCGCCCCTGCCGCTTTCTGCTGGATTTGAGATTGTGCCTTCATGTCGTCTCCTTTCCGCATGAGTTGCGAAAAGAAAAACGCCCCCGAAGGGGCGCTGTTCCAAGCTTATCTCCCGCATGGCGGCACACCGCCCATCGCTTATGAGGCGAGGCAGTCCTTCACCATAGGCCCGGCCTTCGAGAAGTCCATCTGGCCAGTATATTGGCCCTTCAGTTCGGCCATCACTCTCCCCATGTCGCGGATCGAGTTCGCGCCAAGCTTGGCGATTGCAGCGTCGATCGCAGCCTTGACCTCGTCCTCGTTGAGCTGGCGGGGCAGGAACTCCTCGATCACCTTGATCTCGGCCTGTTCCTTCTCGGCCAGTTCAAGCCGCCCGCCTTCTTCATAGGCGCGCGCGCTTTCCTGACGCTGCTTGACCATCTTGCCCATGATCGCGAGCACTTCGGCATCCCCCACGGTACCGTCGCCCTCCCCTTCGGAGCGCATCGCGATCTCGCGGTCCTTGATGGCGGCATTGATCAGTCGCAGCGTCGAGAGGCGCTCCTGATCCTTTTCCTTCATCGCCGTTTTCAGCGCGGCGGCGATCTTTTCGCGCATTTCCATCGGTTCTCGTGTCCCTACTTGCGTCAAGGCGTCAGAATAGCTGTATTGCGAAACGCGCACAACGTTTGCAACTCATTGAAAATATGGAAAAGACAAATCTGTCGCAGGGCCTTGACCCGCGCGCGGGAGCCGTCTAGGTTCCGGCGAATTTTGACCTCGGGGGAGTCGCGCCATGCCTGCCAGCCAGTCCGCATCGGAAAAGCCCACCGCGCTGATCGCGCTCGCCGATGGTCAGCTCTTCTATGGTAAGGGCTTCGGTGCAACCGGGGATACGGTGGCCGAACTGGTCTTCAACACCGCGATGACCGGCTATCAGGAAATCATGACCGATCCCTCCTATGCGGGCCAGGTCGTGACCTTCACCTTCCCCCATGTCGGCAATGTCGGCGTGAACCCCGATGACGACGAGACCGGCGATCCCGTGGCCGCCGGCATGATCGTGAAATGGGACCCGACCGAGCCTTCGAACTGGCGCGCCACCGAGAACCTCGTCGACTGGCTGGAAAAGCGTGGCCGGATCGGTATCGGCGGCGTCGACACCCGTCGCCTGACCCGCGCGATCCGCCAGCAGGGCGCGCCGCATGTGGCGATCGCACACCATCCCGACGGGATCTTCGATATCGAAGCGCTGGTGAAGAAGGCGCGCGAGTGGAAGGGCCTCGTCGGCCTCGATCTCGCCAAGGATGTGACCTGCGCGCAGAGCTATCGCTGGGACGAAATGCGCTGGGCCTGGCCCGATGGCTACAAGAAAGCCGTGGGCAATGATCTCAAGGTCGTCGCCATCGACTTCGGCGCCAAGCGCAATATCCTGCGCTGCCTCGCCTCGGCGGGCTGCGACGTGACCGTCCTGCCCGCGACCGCGACCGCCGAAGAGGTGCTCGCGCTCAACCCCGATGGCGTGTTCCTCTCGAACGGCCCGGGCGATCCGGCGGCGACTGGCGAATATGCCGTGCCGATGATCAAAGGCGTTCTGGAAACCGAGGTGCCGGTCTTCGGTATCTGCCTCGGCCACCAGATGCTGGCGCTGGCGCTCGGCGCAAAGACGATCAAGATGAATCACGGCCACCACGGCGCAAACCACCCGGTGAAGGATCTCACCACCGGCAAGGTCGAGATCACCTCGATGAACCACGGCTTCGCGGTCGACAGCCAGACCCTGCCCAAGGGCGTCGCCGAGACTCATATCTCACTCTTCGACGGTTCGAATTGCGGGATCTCGATGGAAAGCCGCCCGGTCTTCTCGGTGCAGTATCACCCCGAGGCAAGCCCCGGTCCGCAGGACAGCTACTACCTGTTCGAGCGTTTCGCCGAGGCCATGCGCGCCCGCAAGAGCGCCTGATCGACGACACACCCATATCGGGTCCCCTTTCGTGTTAACGATACATTAACCATCCGCGCGCATCTTGTCCGGCGGGACAGATACGAGGTTGGACATGGGCTCGACGCCGCTCAGGATCGTCGATTCGCCGGCGGCGCCGTCGGCTGCGCACGCGCGCGCATCGACGCCGGAGGGCAAACCTCTGCGCGCGGGGTCGCAAAAGTCCGATCCGACGCGCCGCAAACCGCTCGGTCAGCTTCTGCTCGAGATGAACGCGATCGAGCCGGGCAACCTCCTCAAGGCCGTCGCCCTGCGCAAGCGCGAGGATGTGCGCCTCGGGGACATCCTGCTCAGCCATGGCTGGGTGAACGAGGCCGACCTGATGGCGGCGCTGGCGCTGCAGTGGCAAAGCTCGGTCGTAGATCTGTATCAGGAGCCCCCCGACCCCCGGCTGATCGACGCGATCGGGGCCGAGCGATGCCTGGCTCATGCGATGGTGCCCTGGCGGCGGGTCGGCGGTGTCACCCTGATCGCCACCGCGCGTCCCGAGGCGTTCCTGCGCCTGCGCGATAGCTTGCCGGCGCGCTTCGCACCCTACCGGATGATGATCGCACCCGAGCGCGACGTGCATGAAAGCCTGCTCGTGCGCCGACAGACCGCCCTGATCCGCCGCGCGGAGACCAAGGTCGATCCTGCAGAAAGCTGCCGCAGTCGCAACGAACGCCGCACCGCATTGATTGCAGCGGGCTTCGCGGGCAGCTCGATTCTCGGCCTGCTGATCGCGCCGCAGGCGGTGATGTGGGTGCTTTTTCTCTGGACGATGCTGACGCTGGTGACCGCGATGGCGCTCAAACTCGCCGCCGTCACCAGCGAGATCTCCGCGCAGCGCCGCGCGCGCGCCTTGAGCGAACCTCAGCCCCGCCATGGCGCTCCGCCGCTCCTCCCGGTCATCTCGGTGATGGTGCCGCTTTTCCATGAGACCGACATCGCGCCGCGCCTGATCGAGCGGCTCGGGCGGCTGCGCTATCCGCGCGAATTGCTCGATATCGTGCTGGTGGTCGAGGAAACCGATCAGATGACCCGTGTCGCGCTCGCGGGGCGTCGCCTGCCGCGCTGGATGCGGGTCGTGACCGTACCCGACGGACCGATCAAGACCAAGCCGCGCGCGTTGAATTACGCGCTGAGCTTCTGTCGCGGCTCGGTGATCGGTGTCTGGGATGCCGAGGACGCCCCCGACCCCGACCAGCTCCAGATCGTTGCCCGCCATTTCGCGGCCGCCCCGCCCGAGGTCGCGTGCCTGCAAGGCATCCTCGACTATTACAACCCGCGCACCAACTGGCTCGCGCGCTGTTTCACCATAGAATACGCGGTCTGGTTCCGCGCCTTCCTGCCTGGTCTCGCGCGGCTGGGCTTCGTCGTGCCCTTGGGCGGAACCACCCTGTTTTTCCGCCGCGAAGCGCTGGAACGCCTGGGCGGTTGGGATGCGCATAACGTAACCGAGGACGCCGATCTGGGCGTGCGGCTGGCGCGGCACGGCTATCGCACCGAGTTGATCCCCGCCGTCACCTACGAGGAGGCCAACTGCCGCGCGTTGCCCTGGGTCAAGCAGCGCTCACGCTGGCTCAAGGGGTATGCGATGACCTGGGCGGTGCATATGCGCAATCCGCGCAGGCTCTGGCGCGAATTGGGCGCCAAACGCTTCATCGGGGTGCAGATCCTGATTCTCGGTTCGCTCTCGCAATATGTGCTCGCACCTGTTCTCTGGAGCTTCTGGCTTGCGCTTCTCGGGTTCTGGCATCCGATCACGAGCGTTCTGCCCGAGCCCGCCTTTCTCGCGGTGATGGGCACCTTCCTTCTGTCCGAGGTGGTCTCGATCCTCGCAGGGGTTTGGGCCACGCGCGGCAGGACACATCGTCACCTGATCAAGTGGGTGCCCACACTGCATCTCTATTTCCCGCTCGGCGCGCTGGCAGGCTGGAAGGCGCTCTACGAACTGATCGCGAAACCTTTCTACTGGGACAAGACGCATCACGGGATCTTCGATGCCGGCCAGGCACGCACTCTTCAGCAAGAGGCCACCCGCTCGACATTGCTGCCCGCGATCCGCGCAGCGACCGCGCGGGCCCGCACGGCCCGGACCCGCACCGCGCGCGCACCGCTCATCGATTGATCAGAGCGCTTCGGCCCAATGCCCCGCCGTGCCATGGCGCGTGGCGTCGAGCTTGAGACGCGTCTCGAACGCGCGCGAGATATGCGCGCGCAACGCCTGCGCCGCGGCTTCACCATCGCCATCCCGGATCGCATCGACAATCGCCTGATGCTCGTCGAGTGCGGCCATACCGCGTCCTTTCACCGCCAGCGAGGTCGTCGCCAGCAGCGCCATGGAGCGATGCACGAGATCGAGCTGCTGGACGAGGTAACGATTGTGCGAGGCGAGGTGGATCTGGTGGTGGAACCGCCGGTTCGCCCGGCTCAGCGCCTCGGGATCCTCGAGCTGACCGCGATCCTCGTCGATCATGTTCTGAAGCACGCGCACCTCTTCGGGGGCGGCATGCTTGGCGGCCAGTCGTGCGGCCAGCGCCTCAAGTTCGGCGCGCACAACGTAAAGCTCTGCCAACTGGTTGTGATCGAGCGATGCCACGATCAGGGAACGCCCGTCTCGCGCCAGCATTTGTTGGGTTTCAAGCCGTTGCAGCGCCTCGCGCACGGGGGTGCGAGACACCCCGAAACGTTCAGCCAGTTCGGACTCCACGAGCCGGTCGCCGGGACGGTAGATCCCTTCGTCGATCGCTTCGAGAATGAGGGTATAGGCGTCTTTTTGCATCTGTCCTGCCTTGTCTTGCGGCAAGATTAGGCGCGCGCCCCATCCCGTGACAAGCAGATTGCGCTCCGCCGGCCTCCCGCTTAGCTTGCGCGCCATGACAACGCCTCGCCCTCAAGCCAATCCGGGTCTCGATTTCGACCACGTCACCGACTGGGTCTTCGACCTCGACAACACGCTCTATCCGCCCTCGGCGCGCCTCTTCGACCAGATCGAGGTGAAGATGACCGATTACGTGATGCGCTCGCTTGGCGTGGATCGTCTTGAAGCCGATCACCTGCGCGATCATTACTGGAAGCTCTATGGCACGACGCTCGCCGGGCTGATGCACGAACACGATGTGGACCCTGCGCCCTATCTGCACGAAGTCCACGAAATCTCGCTCGATCACCTGCAACCCGACCCCGCACTGCGTGCAGGGATCGCGGCGCTTCCGGGGCGCAAGATCGTCTACACCAATGGATCGGCGCCCTATGCCGAGCGGGTTCTCGCAGCGCGCGGGCTCAGCGGGCTCTTCGACGGGATCTTCGGGGTCGAGCATGCCGAATTCCACCCCAAGCCCCACCCGCAGGCCTTTGATACGGTCTTTGCGCGCGCTGGCATCACGCCCGAGCGCGGCGCGATGTTCGAGGACGACACCCGCAACTTGCGCCACCCCCACGCGATCGGGATGAAGACGGTGCATGTGGCCCCGACGCCCGCGCCCGAGGAGCACATCCATCACCATACGGACGATCTTGCGCGGTTCCTCGCCAATCTCGCGAAAACCTGACCCGAATGTGACACAGATGCGACAATTTGGCACGGGGTTGTGTCTTTAAACGACGTCCCCGGGTCGATAAGTCGATGTGGCTATCAGGGAGATAGTCTCGGGAGATTCGATTATGACCATGACGACCGCCGACACCGGCGCGGCGACCTACGTTGCCGACCACCACGACACCGACGCGAAAGAGGTTTCGCGTGGCTTCATGTACACGCTCGCGCTCGTGATCCTCGGCCTCGCTGCTGGCATGACCGCCATCATGGGCCTCGGTGGCCTGATCCTCTGGGCCGTTGGCGCCACCTGGATCATGCTTGCCGTTCTGGTGGTGATGACCGCCGGCGGCTGAGCCGTCGCGACTGGCCTCTCGGCCAAAGCACCGTTTTTTCCGCGCAAGCGGCCAAGGCCCGGATCGCCAGATCCGGGCCTTCAACATGCGACAAGATGCGCCCTGTCCGAAAAGTTATGTCATAATATAACATGTATGCGCGACAGACTTTTTCCCCTGTCTTGCCTTGGAGGACATCATGAGCGCCACCGCAACCCCCGCTGACACCACCAGCCCCGTCACCTTCTACATCATCGCCGCGATCATCGTGCTCGGCCTTGTCGTCGGCACCGCCCTTTACGGCCTGCTCGGCCTCACGGTCTGGATGGTTATCCTGACGCTGGCGATCTTCGTCACCCTCATCGGCATCTCGATCAGTTGACGCCGCGAAGGATCGCCGCAGGGCGGTTCAGGCGATTGCCTCTTGAGGGCGCGCGCGGCATGGTATGCGCGCAACAGCCGGAGGCGAGCCATGTCTGAGCAATCCAAGATCCTCGAGACCGATATCCTGATCTCCGGGGGCGGCGTCGCGGGCCTGACTGCGGCAGCGGCCTTCGGAAGCGCGGGCTTCACCACGATCTGCGTCGATCCCACCCCGCCCGTGACCGAGGAAGGCGCAAGCGGGGCCGATATGCGCTCCACCGCCTTCCTGCATCCCTCGCGCGGCGTGCTCGAGGCTTCGGGTCTCTGGGCACGGCTCGCCCCCCATGCGGCACCGTTGCAGATCATGCGCATCATCGACGCGGGCGGCGAGGAACATGAAGCGCGCCTGACCCGCGATTTCGACGCGGCCGACCTCTCCGACGAGCCCTTTGGCTGGAACTTCCCGAACTGGCTTTTGCGCCGCGAGATGGTCGCGCATCTGGCCGAGATCCCGCAGGTCGATTTCCGCCCCGGCGTGTCGACCACCGGGCTCGTGACCCGAGAGAGCGGGGCCGAGGTGACACTGTCCGATGGCACCCATGTGCGCGCGCGGCTCGTCGTGGCCGCGGACGGTCGCAACTCCTTCGTGCGCGAAGCTGCCGGGATCGGCATCAAGACGGTCCGCTACGGGCAGAAGGCGCTGGCCTTCTCGGTCACGCATCCAATCCCGCATGGCAATGTCTCGACCGAGATCCACCGCTCGGGCGGCCCCTTCACGCTGGTGCCCCTGCCCGACCGCGACGGCTCGCCCTCCTCAGCCATCGTCTGGATGGAACGCGCGGCCGAAGCCGAGCGCCTCGCCGCCCTGCCCGTCGAAGACTTCGAGGCGGCGATGATGGAGCGCTCGACCGGTATTCTGGGCCCGCTCAAGCTGGTGACCCGCCGCGCGGTCTGGCCGATGATGACCCAGATCGCGGATCGGTTCTCGGCGCAGCGCGTGGCGCTGATCGCGGAAGCCGCGCATGTGATCCCGCCAATCGGCGCGCAGGGGCTCAACATGAGCCTCGCCGATCTCACCTTCCTTTTGAAACTGGCAGAGGAAGATCCGGCACATCTGGGCGAGGCGAAGATGCTCGACGCCTATCACCGCCGCCGCTGGCCCGAGGTGAAGGCCCGCGAGATCGGGATCGACCTGCTCAACCGGGCCTCCATGGTCGAGGCGCGCCCGCTGCGCGATCTGCGCGCAGGCGTTCTGGGCGCGCTCTATTCGCTCAAGCCCGTACGCAAGACGCTGATGCGGGCGGGGCTCGGGGTGCGCTGAATCGCAAGGGGGCCGAGTGGGGTGCGCCTCGCTCAGCCCGTCAGCCAAGGCCCGCGCCAGAAGCGCCACATCATCATCCCGCCCGCCGAGGCAAGGCCGAGCACCAGACCGAACCAAAGCCCTACACCGCCATAACCCAGCACGAAAGCGAGCAGATAGCTCGCCGGGATGCCGATCAGCCAATAGCTCAGCCCCGCCATCCACATCGGCACGCGCGTGTCCTGCACTCCGCGCAACAGCCCCAGCGCCATCACCTGCATCAGATCAAAAAGCTGGAAGAGCCCCGCGACCATCAGGAAGCGCACGCCATAAGTGACGATCTCGGCGGAAGCCGGGTTCGCCTCGTCGAGAAACAGCTCCGTCAGCCATTTGCCCGCAAAGACGAAGGCCAGCACCGTCAGCAGCCCGACCCCGAGCGACAGCGTAACGGAGACCAGAGCCCCGTCGCGCAACAGCCGTACGTCGCGCGCACCATGGGCCCGCCCCGCACGCACCGTGGCCGCGTTCGACAATCCCATATGCACCATGAAGACGATCGAGGCGATCTGGAGCGCGATCCCGTGCGCGGCCAGCTCCACCGTGCCGATCCAGCCCATCATCAGCGCCGAGGCCTGGAACATCGAGCCCTCGGCCACGGCGGTCAGCCCCACCGGCAAGCCAACCCGCGCGACTGCCCAGAACGCTTCCCAGTCGGGGCGCCAGAAGCGCTGGAAGAGTTGCACATGTTCAAGCCCGCGCGCCCGCGTCGCATAGATCGCCTGTACGAGCAGGCTGATCAGGTTCACCAGCAACGAAGCCAGCGCGGCGCCCCGCACGCCCATTTCGGGCACTCCCCAATTCCCGAAGATGAAGAGCCAGTTCAAACCGGCATTCACCGCCACCGCGGCAAGCGTGATCCAAAGCAAGACCGCCGTGCGCTCCTGCGCCGAGAGATAGGCGCGGATCACCATCATCACGAGCGCCGGCGCCAGCCCGAAGCCCAGGATGCGCAGGTAATCCTGCGCCAGCGCCGCGATCCCGGGTTGCTGGCCCAGCGCGCGCAGGATGGCGGCCGAGTTCCAGAAGACCGGAAGCATCGCCAGCCCGAACAGGATCGAGAGCCACATCCCCATCCGCGTATCGCGCCGCACCTGCAGCTCGTCGCCCGCGCCGAGGCTGGCCGAGACCCTCCCCATCATCGCCAGCGCGATCCCGTTGCCGAGCATGAAGATCGAAAAGAAGAACGATGTGCCGAGCACCAGCGCAGCGAGCGCCTCGACCCCGTACCAGCCCACCATCACCGTGTCTGTGACATTGAGCAGCATCTGCGCGAGGTTCGACCCGATCAGCGGCAGACCAAGCAAAAGGATCGCCCGCAGGTGACGGGCGATCGGCATCGGCTCGGTTGAGGTCGGGGCGGGTGCATGCATTTCGGCTCGCTAGACCCGCGAACGGGACCGGTCAAGAGAGGGTTACTCCTCCTCGACCTCCTTCTTGCCGGTGATCATCGGCTTGACGAGGTTCTCGCCCTTCCAGCGTTTGTAGAAGACGATCGCCCCGATGTGGATCACGACGACGATCAGCAGGAGGGTGGAAACGACCTCGTGGATCTGCGGGGCGAGATCAACGCTGAAGCTTTCGGGGACATAGCCGGCGAGCGGGCCGACATTGATGTAATCCTTCGGATCGGCCGTCAGCCCGGTCACGACCTGCACGATCAGCAGACCGAGCATCGCCAGGACAGACCAGCCGCCCAGCGGATTATGCCCGACCCAGTTCGAGGGGGACCGGTCGGGCAAGTGACGCAGATAGTCCACCACCTTGCCCGGACCGTAGAGGAAGTTCGCGAAGCGCGCGTTGCGCGTCCCCACGAACCCCCAGATCAGACGGATCACCACCAGCGCGCCGACCGTGTAACCGAAATAGAAATGCCAGGTCATCTGGTTCGGCCCCCATTCGCCCAGCCCCCAGGCCGCGGCGAACGCGAGCACCAGAAGCCAGTGGAAGGACCGAACGACCGGATCCCAGACTTTCACGACACGGGTCTTCATGCCTCGGGTGTCCTTCATCGCACTTACTTCGCGCGGAACTCGTCGTGGCAACCCTTGCAGGTGCCGCCGAGTTTGCCGACCGCCGGTTGCAGCGTCTCGAGGCTGCCCGCTGCAGCGGACATCTCGGCTGCGGCCTCGTGGAAGGCGGTCGCCTTTTCACCGAAGAGCTCCATGTCCGACCAGATTTCCGGCTTGGCCTTGGTATCGGCCATGTCATCGGTCGAGGTGCCTTCCATGAAGAGCGGAGCGACGTTGACCTTGGCGAGCGCCGCGATGTTGTCGGCAGCGATCTGCGCCTTGGTGGCATCGAAGTCGATCTTGCCCTGGGCCATCGGGCCGAGCACCGCCATCTGGGCGCCGAGCATTTCGAAATAGCCCTGGCGGGCTTCCACGGCGTCTTCGGGCGATTGCGCGAGAACGGCGGTGGCGGGAAGGATGAAGGTCAGGGCGAGGAGGGACTTGCGCATGTGATGATCTCCCAATCAATTCGTTAGGTCAGACGTTTCCCGGAATGAGTGTTACACATCCCCGTGAAAGTCTAAAGACACCCGTTTTGTGCGCGAAAGCACATGCGACCTGCTGACGCTGTCGCGAACCCTTTGGAATTCGGCGCTTTTACGCCGAATTTGCCCGGCACGATCACACTCGCGACGGAACCTGACCGTCGGGCCGTATAAAGCGGTCGTGACGCGTCCGGGCGCACTTAGCGCACCGGTTTGCGGGCGACGAAATCAACCAGAGCGGCAGGGCCCGAATGGCCCTCCCCCTCGTCGAGCTCGCCGTCGTAATCCGCCTGATGGAGAACCTCCCAACGCGGAAAGGCGTCGCGCAAGAGATCGAGATCGTAAAGCTGCTCGACATTGCCGGGCCCGCCGGTGCCATAACGCGGCTGGCGGCGCGCGAAGCCGTGGATCAGCGCGATGCCGCCCGGTTTGAGTGCCTTCGCGATCCCGTCGAAAATCTCGGCGCGAAAAGCCGGGTCGGCAAACTGAATGAAACAGGCGAGCACGGCGTCATATTCCGCCTCGGGCCAGTCGAAGCCCCGCAGGTCCGCCGGAACGATCTCGAGCGGCACGCCCCTCTCGGCGGCGAGCGCCGTCGCCTTGCGCCGTGCGTTCGCTGCGCCTTCGAGGGCCGTAACCTGCACCCCGAGGCTCGCGAGATAGGTGCCGTTGCGCCCCTCGCCCTCGGCCACGCTCAACAGCTTTGAGCCCGGCGCGACGCGCCAGGCCTGCCGCGCGACAAAGTCGGCAGGCGCTTTGCCGTAGACGTAATCCGCTCCTGCAAAGCGCTCATTCCAACTCATCACACCCTCCATCTCTTCAACCAGAGATGGAATGCCCGGGCCGGCGCGACAAGTCCCCGAAGGTTCACGCGCCGGTCACGGGCGGGTCATTGCTCACTTGCTGCCGCGCCGTTGATCAGGATGGAGCGATGCGCCCAAAATGTGATCAGCCGAATGCACGACATGGCTTGCATGCCCCACGATCAGCGGATCGGGCGGCAGCGCGATCGACGGATCCTTGTCGGGATAGTCGAGCGTCGAGAGGAAATGCTTCATGCAGTTTAGACGCGCGCGCTTCTTGTCGTTCGACTTCACGATGGTCCAGGGCGCATCCGCGGTGTCCGTGTAGAAGAACATCGCCTCCTTGGCCTCGGTGTAATCGTCCCACCGATCGAGACTGGCGAGATCGATCGGCGAGAGCTTCCAGCGCTTGAGCGGATCGGTTTCGCGCGATGTGAACCGCCGTCGCTGCTCCTCGCGGGTCACCGAGAACCAGTATTTGTAGAGACGGATACCTGAGCGCACGAACATCCGCTCGAGCTCCGGCGTCTGACGCATGAATTCGAGATAGTCATTGGGTTTGCAAAACCCCATCACACGCTCCACGCCCGCACGGTTATACCAGCTGCGGTCATAGAAGGTCATCTCGCCCGCGGTGGGAAGATGCTCGACATAGCGCTGGAAATACCACTGCCCCTGCTCTTCCTCGGAAGGCTTGTTGAGCGCCACGACACGCGCGAAACGCGGGTTGAGATGTTCAGTGAAGCGCTTGATCGTGCCGCCCTTGCCCGCGGCATCGCGCCCCTCGAAGAGGATGACGAATTTCTGCCCGGTCTCCAGCGCCCATTTCTGGACCTTCAGCAACTCTGCCTGAAGCAGCGCCTTTTCCTTTTCGTAGGCTGGTCGACCCATCTTGCGCGCATAGGGATATTTGCCGGTCTCGAAGGCAAGCCGCACTGCGTTCGGATCGACGCGCGGGAAACTCTTCGTTCCGCTCATCCCCGGCTTGCCCGGCTGGATCGCAGGGTGGTTATCCGCAGGATCGGCAGGCTTCTCGATTACTTCTACAGGCGAAGCCACTGTAACCTCTGTGACCGTCTGTTCAGTCGCGTTCATTTTCTCGGTGACAACCTGTTCCGTCATGCACATCCCTCCGTTTTCCAATCGCGAAACCTTTAGCGCAAATGTCGGATTTCCGCCTTGATACGCATCAAAAACGCGTGTCTGCTGGCTTTCCCTGGTGCATTGACGCGCCAGATTGCGGGCACGGATCGGAGCGACAGATGATCACGATTTACGGCAACTACCATTCCCGCGCGAGCCGCGCGCTTTGGCTGCTCGAAGAGCTCGGCCTGCCTTTCAAGTTGCGCTTCGTGGCGCAGGCAAATCGCTTCAAGGATCCGCTTGCGCCGAACGTGCCCCTCAACACCCGCTCGCCGGAGTTTCGCAAGCTCTCCCCAATGGGCGCGATCCCCGTGCTCGAGGAAGACGGCCTGGTCCTGACCGAGTCGCTCGCGATCAACCTGCACCTTGCCCGAAAGGCTGGCGGGCCGCTGGCCCCTGCGCATGAGAACGAGCTCGCCCAGATGGAGCAATGGGCGCTCTTTGCCGCGACCTGGATCGAGACCGACGCGCTCGCGCTGAGCTTCATCTACCGCCGCAAGGAGCAGGACACGCCCGAGGGCAGGGCCGAGATCGCGGCGCTCTGCTCGAAACTGGCCCGCCCCCTTCTTGCGCTCGAGGCGCATCTGGGCAGCCACAGCCACATGGTCGGCGGCCGCTTCACCGTGGCCGATCTCAACCTCGCCGAGATCCTGCGATACGGCCAGGACCATCCTCCCCTCCTCGATTCCTATCCACGGCTGCAAAGCTGGATCGCGCTTTGCCAGAAGCGGCCGGCCTTCCGCGAGATGTGGGCCAAGCGCGAAGCCGAACCGATCTGAACGATTCGGAGCAAATTCAGGGGGATTCGCGTCCCGCCTGCGGGCGCACGCCCACTCCTTGAGCAATCCCTCAAAACGAACCTGACTTTTTGGTCAGGTCCTCCTTACCGAACGGTCAGGATTTCCCTACCAGCGCCCGTTTCGTCCTTGGTAGATTGGCTGACCTTGCGTCATGTTGAGGCAGTGAAGAGGAGTGGTGTGTGATGTCTGCCTTGCTCGGATACGGTCTGTGCCTCGGTGCGACGCTTGTAGTGATTGCTGGCGATTTCGTTCTGAAATCTGCCGTTGATAGGGGTCATGCGTTGCACTCGCCGTCTGTCTTCCTGGGCTGCGCGCTTTATGCGGCTTCGGCAGCAGGCTGGTTTCTTGCGTTGCGTCACGTTTCGCTGGCGCAAACGGGCGTTGCCTCCGCCCTTTTCACGCTGATGGCTCTGGTGACGATGGGGGTCGTCCTGTTCGGTGAGAAAGTCGCCTTGCGGGAGGTTCTTGGAATCGCGATGGCGGTGGGGTCGATGCTGCTGATGGCGCGCGTTGCTTAAGAGCTTCTTTTCCGTGGGAGTGGGGCCCGCGGAGGGGACCGGGACGGAGGGGCAATCTTGCCCCTCCGCCCCAACCTGCTGTATCTCTTGAGTAGCAAACTACAAGAGAAAGCGAGCAGCATGGCCGACGATCTTCTGACGCCCAAGGATGAGAAAGCCTATGACGCCTCCTCGATCGAGGTGCTCGAAGGTCTCGAACCCGTGCGCAAACGCCCCGGCATGTATATCGGCGGCACGGATGAACGCGCCCTGCATCACATGGTGGCCGAGATCCTCGACAACTCGATGGATGAGGCCGTCGCCGGTCACGCATCCCGCATCGAGGTCGAACTGCTCGCCGATCACTCGATCGTCGTGCGCGACAACGGGCGCGGCATCCCGATCGACCCGCATCCGAAATTCCCCGGCAAATCCGCACTCGAGGTGATCCTTTGCACGCTGCACGCGGGCGGCAAGTTTTCGGGCGACGCCTATGAGACCTCGGGCGGTCTGCACGGGGTGGGCGCCTCGGTCGTGAACGCGCTGTCGGATCTGATGGTGGTGCAGGTCGCGAAGAACAAGGAGCTGTTCGAGCAACGCTTCTCGCGCGGCATTCCCGAAGGCCCGGTGCAGAAGATCGGCGCGGCCCCGAACCGGCGCGGCACGACCGTGACCTTCCACGCCGACGAACAGATTTTCGGCCACCACCGTTTCAAGCCCGCACGCCTTTTGAAGATGGTGCGCTCGAAGGCCTATCTCTTCTCGGGCGTCGAGATCCGCTGGAAATCCGAGATCGACGATGGCGAAACACCGACCGAGGCGACCTTCCACTTCCCCGGCGGCCTTGCCGATTACCTCACCGAAAGCCTCACCGGCGCGAGCACCTATGCCGACCGTCCCTTCTCGGGCAAGGTCGAGTTCCGCGAGAAGTTCAACGTGCCGGGCTCAGTCGAATGGGCGATCAACTGGACGCCCTCGCGCGACGGCTTCATCCAGTCCTACTGTAACACCGTGCCGACGCCCGAGGGCGGCACGCACGAAGCGGGCTTCTGGTCCGCGATCCTCAAGGGCATCCGCGCCTATGGCGAGCTGGTCTCGAACAAGAAGGCCGCGCAGATTACCCGCGACGATCTGATCACGGGCGGCTGCGCGCTGGTGTCGTGCTTCATCCGCGAGCCGGAATTCGTGGGCCAGACCAAGGACCGCCTCGCCACCGTCGAGGCGCAACGCCTCGTCGAAGGTGCGGTACGCGACCATTTCGACAACTGGCTGGCCTCCGACACGAAATCGGCCGGCGCGATCCTAGACTTCCTCGTCCTGCGCGCCGAGGAGCGCCTGCGCCGCCGTCAGGAAAAGGAAACCCAGCGCAAGACGGCCACCAAGAAACTGCGCCTTCCCGGCAAGCTGGTCGATTGCTCGGCCACCAATCGCGAGGGCACGGAGCTGTTCATCGTCGAGGGCGACTCGGCGGGCGGCTCGGCCAAGATGGCACGCGACCGCAAGACCCAGGCGCTGCTGCCGCTGCGCGGCAAGATCCTCAACGTGCTGGGCGCGGCAAGCTCGAAACTTGGCTCGAACCAGGAGATCAACGACCTGACGCAGGCGCTGGGTGTCGGCCTTGGCACCAAGTTCAACCCCGACGATCTGCGCTATGACAAGATCATCATCATGACCGACGCGGATGTGGACGGCGCGCACATCGCCTCGCTGCTGATGACCTTCTTCTTCACCCAGATGCGCCCGATGATCGACCAGGGGCACCTCTATCTGGCCTGCCCGCCGCTCTACCGCCTGACCCAAGGCGCGAAGCGCATCTACGTGGCCGACGACGCCGAGAAAGAGGTGATGCTCGCCAAGGGTCTCGGCGGCAAGGGCAAGATCGACGTGCAGCGCTTCAAGGGTCTGGGCGAGATGGACGCGAAGGACCTCAAGGACACCACGATGAACCCCGAAACGCGCAAGCTGATCCGGGTGACGATCCACGACGACGAGCCGGGCGAGACCGGCGATCTGGTGGAAAGGCTGATGGGGAAGAAGCCCGAGCTGCGGTTCCAGTATATTCAGGAGAACGCGCAGTTCGTGGAGGAGCTGGATGTTTGAGTAGGAAAAGTCTAAAAAATATCGGTCTCACTATAACATTCCTATACGTAGCATTGTTATTAGTCGGTATTCCCATAGCTCTCCATTTTGGTGCGATTAAAATGGAAGCGCTGAAGCTCAATGAACTTGGCGATTTTCTCGCAGGTGCATTTGGCCCATTAGCGATTTTTTGGCTGATTCTGGGCTTCTTCCAGCAGGGAGAGGAACTCCAGCACAGTGTAAAGGCATTGGAACTCCAAGCAGAGGAACTCAAGAATTCCGTAGCCCAACAGAAGGCAATGGTTGGTATTACTGAGAGACAGCTTAACCTCGACATCGAAATCCGCGACGAACAAAATCGATTGGATGTTTCGCGCGAATTGCCCTTCTTCAAGGTCTTCGGGAAAGGCAATTCATCGGCAGGTGGTTCAAGGGGCACCAGATCTTTTCGATTTGGGTTCAAGAATTTTGGAGCAGATGCGATCGATTTGAAAATTTCTCTCGACGATAAGGGAATACTCCCCAGCGCCAAGACACTAGGCCCGGTAGAGCGCGGAAAAGAAATAGAATATAGTTTCAATGTCGAGAATGATCGCGGATATGATTGGAAAGCCGTGCTAAAAATCGAGTGTCAAAACATTCGTGATCAGGTTCGCGTCCAGGAATTCAGAATCGGAAATTTCCCTCCTGATTTGCTTTCCTGTACGCCCTCTAACTCTTAGTGTTCCAAGCAAACAGGCTCTAGAATCGCCCGGGCGACCAGCCCGGGCAGCGCCCGATCCTCCCCCCGGGAGGGCGCATTCGCGATGTCGGACACCGCTCGCCCGTCGTCCGGGCTTTCGAGATAAACCGCCCATCACGGCCGACAGCAAAGCGCCCACCCGAGGCTCGGGCGCTGCCCTCATCGCTTTGCACTGGCGCCCCCTGCGCCGCGACGGTCTCTTCTCGCCCGCCCCCTCCGCAGCTAGAGTGCGCGCATGTCGCTCCCCTATCTCGCCTACGGCTCCAACCTGCTCACCGCCCGCCTCGCTGCCCGTTGCCCCTCGGCCCGCGCGATCGGGACGGCCACGATCCTCGGCCATGCGCTCGATTTCTCGAAACATGGCCGCGACGGGACCGGCAAGGCGACGATCACGCAAGGGGCGGCGCGCGTGCCGGGCGTTCTGTTCGAGATCGCGGCGGAGGACATCCCCGCGCTCGATGCGGCCGAAGGGGTGGGCGTGCACTATGAGAAGATCGAGATCGTGCTCGAGACCGGCCAGCGCGCCTTCACCTATCGTGCGCTGATGCGGCAGGCGGGGCTCGCGCCGTTCGACTGGTACCTCGCACTGATCCGGGCGGGGCGGCGCGAGCATGGGATGGCGCTTGATGACCTCGCCGCCGTCACTCTGATCCCGGATCCCGAACCCGACCGGCCCGGCTTCATCGCCGCGCGCGAGGCCCTGAGCCGCGCGGGCTATCGTGACTGGCGCGCCGCGCTCTGACCGATCGGACGCACGGGCATACCCGGTCCGGTCAGCACCGCGATCCCCGGTCCGACCAGTGCGCGCAGCTCGGGCCCGTCGCAATCCAGACCCCCGGTATAGGTGCCGAATGCGGGCAGGATCAGGTGCTCGCCCCCCACCAGAAACGCCCGGTGCGACCGCCGCGCGATATTCGCCTTCGGGTGGTAATGGCCCGACACGTCCGGCCCCGCACCCGCGATATGGCGCAGGGTGAGCGGGCCGAGACGCATGTCTTCCACCGCCCGACCACGCCCCGCCGGATCGTGGTTGCCCGCGATCCAGACCGTCTCGATCCGTGCCGCCAGAGCGGAGAGACGCGCGGAGATCTCGGGCGCGATCTCTCCAGCGGCGCGATCGTCATCGAAGGTATCGCCAAGGCTGATCAGCCGCCGAGGCCCGATCCGCGTCACCTCCGCCTCGAGCCGCGCCACCGTGTCGAGCGTCTCGAAGGGCGGCAGCAGCGCCCCCCCGCGCCGTGCCATCCGCGCGGATTTACCCAAATGGAGATCCGCCACGATCAGCGCCCCTTGCTCGGGCCAGTAAAGCGCGCCCGAAGGCTGCGCGATCAGGCGCACCCCGGAGAAGGTGATCTCTCTCATGCCAGCCCCGCTTCGCGCATCATCGCCTGCGCCTCTTCCTCCATCAGCCGCGCCTCGCCCGTGCCGCCCCGAATGCCGACCTGCCCGTGTTCGAGCAGCAGCGGCGCGGCCAAAGGCGTCACATGCGGCGCGCGGATATGCACGATCTCGGAGGCCTGCGCCAGCATCTCCTCGATCCGGTCGAAATCGACGAGGCCGCGGTTCGCCTCTTCGCGGGTGATGCGCAGCAGCAGGTGGTCGGGGTCGTAGCGGCGCAAGGTGTCATAGAGAATGTCGGAGGAAAACGTCGCCTGCTTGCCCGACTTGCGCTGCCCCGGCAGGTTGCGCTGGATCAGGCCCGCAATCGTGGCGACCGAGCGGAAGGCGCGTTTCATCACCGCATTGCTTTCCAGCCAGTCGCGCAAACCGTCGCGCAGACCCTCCGCGGACAGAAGCGGCGCGGGGTCCTCGACGGGATCGACCGACCAGATCAGCAGCGCGTAATCGGTGGCCACGAACCCCAGAGGTCCGAGCCCCGCCTGCTCCATCCGATGCGTCAGCAGCAGCGCGAGCGTCTGATGCGCGTTGCGGCCCGCGAAGCCGTAGAGGCAAAAGAAGGCCCGACCGCCGCGCAGGAAGCTCTCGCAGGTGAGCGTGCCCGGCGCCGGCAGCGTGGAAATCTCGCATTGCAGCGCCAGCCAGTCGCGCGTGCCGGGCGGCAGCTGGTCCCAGTCCTCGGGTGAGGCGATCAGGCGCTGCACCCGCTGCGACAGCTCCAGCGAGGTCGCCATCTTCAGCCCGGAGAAGACCGCGATCTTGGGTTCTCGCGTTGCGGCATCGGTGACCTCGACGATCATCTCGCGCAGGCCCTCGTAGCGCACGACCTGACCGCCGATCAGGAATGTGTCGCCGGGCGTGAGCGAGGCGGCGAAACCTTCCTCGACCTCACCCAGGGGCGTTCCGCCGCGTCGGGACTTCCGGCGCACTTTCAGCTTCTCGGTCTCGGTGATCGTGCCGATATTCATCCGCAGATCACGCGCTGCTCGAGGATCACGCAACTGCCATTTTCCGTCGCGCTCGAGCAGCCGCTGCCAGCGGTCATAGGCGCGCAGCGCGTAGCCGCCGGTGGCACAGAACTCCAGGCAATCGTCGAAATCGGCGCGAGGCAGGGAGGTATAGGGTCCGGCGTGGCGGACCTCTTCATAAAGCGTGTCCGCCTCGAATAGCCCCGCGCAGGCCGTGAGAAGAATATGCTGGCACAAGACGTCGAGCGGACCGCGCCAGCGCCGCCCGCCTCCATCAAGATCGCCCTCTCGCACGGCCTCCAAAGCCGCCGCGCATTCGACCACCTCGAAGCGGTTCGCCGCTACGATACGGGCGCGCGAGGGTTCGTCATAGCGGTGATTGGCTCGCCCGATCCGCTGCACGAGGCGCTTGACGTTCTTCGGCGCACCGACCTGCAGGACCAGATCGACATCCCCCCAGTCGAGGCCGAGATCGAGCGACCCGGTGCAAACCACCGCCCGCAGCGCCCCGGTCGCCATCGCCTCCTCGACCTTGTGGCGGGCCTCGCGAGAGAGCGAGCCGTGATGCAGCCCGATCGGAAGCGCCTTGTCGTTGACCTCCCAGAGCGCCTGAAAGAACAGCTCCGCCTGCGCGCGGGTGTTGAGAAAGACGAGGCTGAGGCGCGCGTCTTCGATCGCCGCCATCACGTCGCGGGCTGCGTGCCGCCCGCCGCCGCCCGCCCAGGGCGCAGGGCGCTCGGTCGGCAGCATCGCGATATCTGGCGGCGGACCGGGATCGGCTTCGATCACCCGCGCCCCGCCCATGAAACCGGCCAGCGCCTGCGGGGCCTCGACCGTGGCCGACAGGCCCGTGACGGTCAGCCCCGGCGACAGGCTGCGCAGCCGCGCCACGCCAAGCATGAGCTGATCGCCGCGTTTGCTTTCGGCGAGCGCGTGGATTTCGTCGAGCACCACCCGCCTGACCCCCGCGAAGATCTTCGGCGCCTCCGGGTAGGAGAGCATCAGCGCGAGGCTTTCGGGGGTCGTGAGCAGGATCTGCGGCGGATCGACCCTCTGACGGCGGCGCTGGCTGGAGGAAGTGTCTCCGGTGCGGTCCTCTATACGCAGGTCCAGACCGATCTCGTCGACCGGCGCGCGCAGGTTGCGCGCGATATCTTTCGAGAGTGCCTTGAGAGGCGAGACGTAAAGCGTATGCAACCCCACATACCCCTCGGCCAGATCGACGAGCGAGGGCAGAAACCCCGCCAGTGTCTTCCCGCCCCCCGTCGGCGCAATCAGGAGCGTATCTTCATGCGCCGCCAGAACCTCCAGCTGGTGCCTGTGCGGCTGCCAGCCACGGCTGGCGAACCAAACGGCAAAGCTCGGCGGCAACGGGGGTGGGGTTCGGGTATCAGGCATCGGGTGATAGGTAGGCTTGAGGGCGTTTCGCACAAGAGAACGCAAATTCTACGTGCCCGCGACAGGTCGAGATCAGGACGCTCCCCAACATCTCGCACCATTGCACATCCGCCCCGCGCCATCTCGCCACTGTTCATCGCGCCGCCCATGCTATATTCAGGCCCGCGACAGGAAATTGCCCGAGTCCCCTCGGGCGCGACAGAAATGGAAAATCCCATGGCGCATTATCGTTCTCGCAGATCCACCCATGGTCGCAACATGGCGGGCGCGCGCGGTCTCTGGCGTGCGACCGGCATGACCGATGACGACTTCGGCAAGCCGATCATCGCGGTGGTGAACTCGTTCACGCAATTCGTGCCCGGCCACGTCCACCTCAAGGATCTGGGCCAGATGGTCGCGCGCGAGATCGAGAGCGCGGGCGGTGTCGCCAAGGAATTCAACACCATCGCCGTCGATGACGGAATCGCGATGGGCCATGACGGGATGCTCTATTCGCTGCCCTCGCGCGAGGTGATCGCCGATTCCGTGGAATACATGGTCAACGCGCATTGCGCCGATGCGATGGTCTGCATTTCGAACTGCGACAAGATCACGCCCGGCATGATGATGGCGGCGATGCGCCTGAACATCCCGGTGATCTTCGTCTCGGGCGGCCCGATGGAAGCCGGCAAGGAAGGCGCCGAGATCATCGGCCATGACCTCGATCTGGTCGATGCGATGGTGGCCGCAGCCGACGACAAATATACCGACGAGGAAGTGCTCGCGATCGAAAAGGCGGCCTGTCCGACCTGCGGGTCTTGCTCGGGCATGTTCACCGCGAACTCGATGAACTGTCTGGCCGAGGCGCTGGGTCTGGCGCTGCCGGGCAATGGCTCGATGCTGGCCACCCATGCCGATCGCAAGGAACTGTTCCTCGAAGCCGGCCGCAAGATCGTCGAGATCACGCGCCGCCACTATGAGCTGGAAGACAAGGGCCTGCTGCCGCGCGAGATCGCGACGTTTGAGGCCTTCGAGAACGCGATGAGCCTCGATATCGCGATGGGCGGCTCGACCAACACCGTGCTGCACCTGCTGGCGATCGCGCATGAGGGCAAGGTCGATTTCACGATGGAAGACATCGACCGCCTCAGCCGCAAGGTGCCGGTGCTGTGCAAGGTCGCGCCCGCCAAGCAGGACGTCCATATGGAAGACGTGCACCGCGCGGGCGGCATCATGGGGATCCTCGGCGAGATGAACCGCGCGGGCCTGATCCATGCCGAGGCGCGCACCGTGCATTCCGAGACGATGGGCGAAGCACTCGCAAAATGGGACGTGATGACAGCCAATGACGATGCGGTGCACGAGTTCTATCGCGCGGCGCCGGGTGGCGTGCGCACCACCGAAGCCTTCTCGACCCAGAACCGCTACAAGGAGCTTGATCGCGACCGCGAAGGCGGCGTGATCCGCACGGCGGAACACGCCTTCTCGAAGGATGGCGGTCTGGCCGTTCTCTACGGCAACATCGCCGAGCAGGGCTGTATCGTGAAGACCGCAGGCGTGGACGACTCGATCCTCAAATTCTCTGGCCCCGCGAAAGTCTTCGAGAGCCAGGACGACGCGGTGTCGGGCATTCTGACCGGCAAAGTTGTCGAGGGCGAAGTGGTCATCATCCGCTACGAGGGCCCGCGCGGCGGTCCGGGGATGCAGGAAATGCTCTACCCGACCTCCTACCTCAAATCGAAGGGCCTCGGCGCGAAATGCGCGCTGCTGACCGACGGGCGGTTCTCGGGCGGCACCTCGGGCCTCTCGATCGGCCATGTCAGCCCCGAAGCCGAGGAAGGCGGGCTGATCGGCCTCGTCGAGACCGGCGACATCATCGAGATCGACATCCCGAACCGCACGATCAACCTCGCCGTGGCCGACAATGTGCTGGCCGCGCGCCGCGAGGCGAAAGGCCCGCTGCCGTGGAAACCGGCCGCCCCGCGCAAGCGTCAGGTCTCGACCGCGCTCAAGGCCTATGCACTTCTGGCCTCCTCGGCGGCGAAGGGCGGAGTGCGTATCCTGCCCGAGTGACCTCGCGCCGAAACTGCTCAAGCGGCCGTCCCTCGGGGCGGCCGTTCTCGTTTGGGGCATGGTGCCCCATTCACACCTCGAGCCGGTCCAGCAACCCCGCGACCATCCCGTGATAACCCGACCCGAACAGGCGCACATGCACCAGCGCGGGCCAGAGCTGGTAGATCGAGCGGCGCACTTGCCAGCCGGGGGCGAGCGGGCCATAGGCCGCTTGAAACTCCGGATGAGGCGCGCCGAACAGATGCAGCATGGCGAGATCGACCTCGCCGTCGCCATGATAGCTCGCCGGGTCGATCACCCCGCTCAGCCTCCCGCCCGAAGCCAGCACATTCCCCGTCCAGAGATCGCCATGGAGCAAGGCCGGGGCCGGCTGAGCAGGCACGTGGTCTGGCAATCGCGCGGCGAGCGCATCAATCCGGTGCGCGAGCGCGGCAGGCAGAAACGGCGACGCGGGCAGGAGCCGCCGCTCGGCCCAGAAGGACGGCCAGTCCGCGAGCGGCGCATTGGGGATCAAGACAGGGCCGAAGGCGTAATCCTCGCCCCAGCCAAAGGGCCGCGCGGGATCGAAACCGGGACTGCGGGACGGCGCGCCATGCACCCCGCGCAGCATCGTGCCGAGCTCTGACCACCCCGGCGCGCGAAGAGCTCCCTGATCGGGTAGCATTTCCATGACGAGAAGGTCTTCGCACACAGCGAGAACGCAAGGTACGCGTGCACCGGCAGCCCGCAGAGCCGCGAGCATCCGTGCCTCGACCTGCGGCGCGGGCCCGCCCTTGGCGACCGCCTTGCGACCATCGGCGAGAAAGAGCGCCACGACCGGGCTCAGATCGCCACCAGCGAGCGGTCGAGCCTCGACCAGTTCGGCACCGAGCAGTTGTGCCGCCCGCCCCGCCAGATCGATCGCACCGCCATTTCGCTCTCGCATTCTCACCCCCAAATCACACATTTTCGCGATGTGCTCGTCCCAAGCTGCACCGGCCTTCCTGCGTCACGGACCCGAGAATATACCCGTGACCGCGCTGCCCGATGCCACCGGCTCCCCGGATTTTCAGGCGCACCGCATCGGATAAACCCTGCCAGGTTGACGTTACGGACCGGCGAAGTTTTGCCGGAGGCGAGGGCGAACACAGTTGCACTCACCACAACTATAGGTGCAAATGCGGCGAATTGCGTGGTAGCGCCCGACGTGGCTTTGCGATCAAGTGAGACTGGAGAGAAAGCCAAAAGAATCAAAAGCGTGTTTTTTCCCGGTGCACAGAACCGTGCGCTGCGAGGGATCAGCACGAAAGGGCTGAACGTTACCGAGGGCGTTGCGTGATCACCGCCTCTTTCGGGGCGTCACGAGACCCTGACGGAGATTCCCCACACAAGTCTCTGTCGGGCAGCAGCCGCCGCATCCCCTTTGCGGCGGCTGCGACTTTTCCAGAAGGCAGGCAGGTTCGAACGCAGGAGTGGGGGCGCTGCCCCCGTCGCCTGACGGCGACTCCCCCGAGATATTTGGATCAAGAAGAAGGCTCAGCGCAGGAAGTTGTCGCGCATCAGCGACACGACCTCGTCCGCGCGCCCGTTGAGCACCGCCTTCACACCGAAAAGCGCGGTCGAGGCGACCTGGGAAGGCTCGATTTTCGGCGGCATGACCAACTCCATCCGGCTCACTTTCACATCGAGCAATGCCGGACCGGGGGCGGCAAGCCATTCGGTCATCGCGGCCTCGAGATTGTCGGCCGTCTCGACCCGCGCGCCCTGCATCCCGATCGCCCGCGCCATGGTGCCGAAATCGGGATTGTGCAGTTCGGTGAAAGCGTCGAGCATTCCCTCGACGCGCTGCTCCATCTCGACGAAGCCGAGCGAGGCGTTGTTGAAGATCAGCAGCTTCACCGGGAGTTTTTCCTGCACCAGCGTCAGCAGATCGCCCATCAGCATCGTCATGCCGCCATCACCGCACATCGCAATCACCTGGCGGTCGGGATAGGCTTTCTGGATGCCAAGCGCCTGCGGATAGGCATTGGCCATCGTGCCGTGCAATAGGCTTGTGAGAAAGCGGCGCTCGCCATTGGCCGAAAGGTGGCGCAGCAACCAGGCCATGGGCGAGCCGCCGTCAGCGGTGAAGATCGCGTCTTTTGCCGCGAGCCGGTCCAGCGTCTCGGTCAGATGCTGCGGGTGGATCAGGCTTGGATCGGGTTCCTCGGCGCTTTCCAGATAGCCCTTGAGATCTTCGGCATAGGATTTGAGAGCGCGGTTGAGATGCCTGCCATGCTCGCGCGGCGTCAGGCGCGGCAAGAGTGCGTCGATCGTGTCGCCGACATCGCCCACAAGCCCCAGATCGACCGGCGCGCGGCGGCCGAGGCGGGTGGGGTCGATATCGACCTGCACGATCCGGGCCTTGCCGGGATAGAACTGGGTATAGGCGAAATCGGAGCCGAGGCAGAGCAACAGATCGCAATCGCCGACCGCCTGCATCCCGGCGCGATTGCCGAGGATTCCGGTCATGCCGACATTATTCGGCATGTCGGGTTCGATGAATTCCTTGGCGCGCGTGGTATGGGCGACGGGGGCCGCGAGACGCTCCGAGAGTGCGCGAATCTGCGCCGCCGCGCCCCTCGCGCCGATACCTGCATAGATCGTGATACGCTCGGCCGCTTCGATCATTGCGGCAAGCGCGTCGATCTCGGCCTCGGAGGGGCGGATCACCGGATCGGGGCGATGGACATCCCAAGGCAGATCGTCCGAAGCAGTCTCGCGGAACATGTCCCCATTCACGACCACCACCGCCACGCCATGACGGGTCAGCGCCGCCTGCGCGGCCTGGGCCACGATCCGGCGGGCCTGATCGGGATGCGAGATCTTCTCGCAGAACACCGAGGTTTGCTCATAGATCTTCTTCTGATCGACCTCTTGCGGGAAACCCAGACCCTCCTCGGCCCGCGCGACATTCGACGCGATCAGCACGACAGGCGCACCGTTGCGATGGCTCTCGAAGATGCCGTTGACGAAATGGAGACTTCCCGGCCCGGTCGTGCCCGCGCAGACCGACAATTCGCCCGTCATGTAGCTTTCCCCGCCCGCGGCGAGCGCGCCCACCTCTTCGTGGCGCACATGAACCCAGTCGAGATCGGAGCGGCGCACCGCATCGGTGAAATGGTTGATCGTGTCGCCCACGATGCCATAGACCCGCCGCGCGCCCGCGGCGACCAGCGTGTCTGCGATGATGTCGGAAACTGTCTTGCTCATGTCAGGCCTCTTTCAAATGCGAATTGTGGTGAAGGCTGGTGCGTGCACGTCCCAGATCAGTGCGCGGCTTGAAACTGTCGGGATCGGCCGCCGCCCACCAATCGGCGTAATCGGTGCTGCCGGGATCATCGTTGAGGACGCCCTCGGGCAGGAAGGGATAGACCTTGTCGATGGTGCGCGCCTGCGTCACGCCGATCCGGTGCACGATGTGATGGGGTTCGAGTTCGCGTGGATGCCTGAGGCCAGCCGAGGCGGTGATCTCGCTCAGCGCCTCGACGGTCTTGCGGTGGAACCGCGCGGCGCGTTCGCCCTGCACCTCGGGAACGAGACCGCGCTGGCGGCGCGGATCCTGGGTGGTGACGCCGGTGGGGCAGGTTCCGAGATGGCAGCGCTGCGCCTGGATGCAGCCGATCGAGAACATGAAGGCGCGCGCCGCGTTGCACCAATCCGCACCGATGGCGAGGTTGTGGGCAAGACCGTAGCCCGAATAGACCTTGCCCGAGGCGGCAAGACGCACCTTGTCCTTCACCCCGGCCCCGACCAGCGCGTTGCGCATCACGATAAGCCCGTCGATCAGCGGCATCCCCACATGATCGGACAACTCGAGCGGTGCCGCGCCGGTGCCGCCCTCAGCCCCGTCGACCACGATGAAATCGGGGAAAATGCCGGTCTTCTGCATCGCCTTCACCAGCGCGAAAGCCTCGTGCGGCTGGCCAATGCAAAGCTTCAGCCCGACCGGCTTGCCCCCTGACAGATCGCGCATTCTCGCGGCGAATTCCATCATCTCGGCGGGCGTCTTGAAAGCCTTGTGGCCGCGCGGGCTCAGGCAGTCCTGATGGGCGGGGACCTTGCGGGTTTCGGCGATCTCCTGCGTGACCTTCGCAGCCGGGAGCAAGCCACCATGTCCCGGTTTCGCGCCCTGGCTGAGCTTGATCTCGGTCATCTTGACCTGATCGCGGCTGGCCTGTTCGGCGAAAAGCGAGGGGTCGAAATTTCCACCCTTGTCGCGCGCACCGAAATAGCCCGAGCCCAGCTCCCAGACGATGTCGCCGCCGTGCTTTTGGTGATAGGGCGAGAAGCCACCCTCGCCGGTGTCGTGGTAGAACCCGCCGTGCTTGGCCCCCCAGTTGAGCGCCTCGACCGCATTGGCCGAAAGCGCGCCGAAACTCATCGCCGAGATGTTGAGCACCGAGGCTGAATAGGGTTTCGCGCATTGCTCATTGCCGACGGTGACGCGCGGGTCGGTATCGGGATCGTCTGCGGGGGCGATGGAATGGTTCACCCACTGGTATTCTTCGCCTGCGACATCGCGTTCCGTGCCGAAAGGATGGGTGTCGGTCTCGCCGCGGGCGCGGGCATGGACGAGGTTGCGCGCCTCGTAGGGGTAGGGTTTGCCCTCCAGATCGCCCTCGACGATATAGGCGCGCAGGAAGGGGCGCAGGTCGTAGAACAGCCAGCGCAGGCGGGCGGCGACCGGATAATTCCGGGTGATGGTCCAGCGTTTCTGGAAATAGTCATAAAGTCCGAGCGCCACCACCGGCAGGGTGACCAGCAAAAGGATCAGCCACCATGGGCTGATCCAGACAGCCAGCGCGAGCACCAGCAGGCTCAGGCAGAGTGCCGCGAGGGGGACGATATTGCGCAAGATCGCGTTCATGATCTCCTCCTCGCGGCGTTCGGTACGTGATCAGGTGAGCGCCTGATTGCCTTTGGGGCCCGCGACGAGCCAGATCACGAAGCCAAGAAGCGGCAGGATGACGATCAACAAGATCCAGAGCACTTTCGAGCCGGTGGACGCACCGGAGCTCAGGATCGAAACGATGGCCCAGATATCGAGAATGAGGACGACGAGGCCCCCGATCATGCTCAGCATGGGGTATCTCCTTTCCGTGTCAGGTTGGAAAGGAAACCCGCGTGTCGGGCGCTTTGTTCCGCGCAAACGCCCGTTCAAGCCGAAGTGATCGCTGCCCCCGAGGCTCAGCGCCCCGGGGTCAGCTTGCGCACGATCACGTAGAAGGCCGGCACCATGAAGACACCGATGAAGGTCGCCGCCGCCATGCCGCCCAGCACGCCGATGCCGATCGCGTTTTGCGCCGCCGCCCCTGCCCCCGTCGCGATCGCCAGGGGCACCACGCCGAGCATGAAGGCCAGCGAGGTCATCAGGATCGGTCGCAGGCGCAGCCGCGCGGCCTCGACGGTCGCCGCAACCAGCTCCTTGCCCTCGGCCTCGAGGTTGCGCGCGAATTCCACGATCAGGATCGCGTTCTTCGCGGCAAGTCCGATTGTCGTCAGGATGCCCACCTTGAAATAGACGTCGTTCGACTGCCCGAAGACCCAGGCGGCGCCCAGTGCCCCCAGGACCCCCACCGGCACGGCGAGCATCACCGAAAGCGGGATCGACCAACTCTCGTAGAGCGCCGCGAGGCAGAGGAAGACCACCAGTACAGAGAGCGCGTAGAGGTAGGGCGCCTGATCGCCCGATTGCCGCTCCTGATAGCTGAGCCCCGTCCAGGCGATGCCGTAACCGCCGGGGAGGTCGCTCACCAGCTGCTCCATCGCATCCATCGCCGCGCCAGAGCTCGCGCTCTCCGAGGCCTGCCCCGAGATTTCGATCGCATTGGTGGCATTGTAGCGCGACAATTTCGGCGCGACCGAGACCCATTTCGTCGTTATGAAGGCCGAGAAGGGCACCATCTCTCCGTTGGAGTTGCGCGCATACCAGCCGTCGATATCCTCGGGCTGCATCCGATAGGGCGCGTCCGCCTGCACGATGACCGGGCGGAGGTTGCCGTCGAGATCGAAATCATTGACGGACTTGCCCGCGAAGATCACCGAAAGCATCGAGTTGAGACTGCTCAGCGTCAGCCCGAAGCTCTCGGCCTTCTGCTGGTCGATGTCGAGCTGCAGCGCCGCCTTGTTCTCGTCGCCGCTGACGCGGACGTTGCTCAGGTTCGGGTTGGTTTTCGCTGCGGCCACGAGTTGGTCGGCGGCCTCCTTGAGCGCGTCGGTCCCGTTATTGGCCTGATCGACCAGATACATCTGGAAGCCCGAGGTGTTGCCGATGCCACGGATCGCGGGCGGTTGCAGGAAGAACACCTGGCCCGCGCGCAGCCCCGCGAAATGGGCATTGGCCCGCGCGGCAATGGCGGCAGCAGTCTGGTCCGCGCCGGTGCGTTCGTCGAAATCCTTGAGCTTGGTGAAGACCATCGCGGTATTCTGTCCGCTGCCCCCAAAAGAGAACCCGAGCGTCGCGAAAACCGAGGACACGTCGGATTTCTCCTGCGTGAGCATGTAATCGGTGATCTGGTCCACCACGTCGGAGGTCTGCGCCGTGGTCGAGCCTTCCGAGAGGGTCACCATCGCCATCAGCACGCCCTGATCCTCGCTGGGCAGGAAAGACGAAGGCAGCCGCGTGGCCACGCCCCAGGCCGAAGCCAGCACCAGAACAAGCACCAGCGCCATTGCGAAAGGCTTGCGCAGGATACGCGCAACGGACGAGGAATAGCCCGACTGCACCTTGCCGAAGCCCGCGTTGAAGGCGCGCGCCGGTGCGATCGCTCGGCCCGTCGCGGGACGCAGCAGCTTTGCCGCAAGCGCGGGCGTGAGGATCAGCGCGACCACGGCCGAGAGCACCATGGCGGTGATGATCGTCACCGAGAATTGCCGGTAGATCACCCCGGTCGACCCCGGAAAGAAGGCCATCGGCAGGAACACCGCCGAAAGGACCAACGCCACGCCCACCAGCGCGCCGGTGATTTGCGACATGCTCTTCTCGGTCGCCCGGAGCGGGCTGAGGCCCTCTTCCTCCATCACCCGCTCGACGTTTTCCACAACGACGATCGCGTCGTCGACCAGAAGGCCGATCGCCAGAACCATCGCGAACATCGTCAGCGTATTGATCGAATAGCCCGCGACCAGCAGCACCGCGAAAGTGCCCATCAGCACCACCGGCACCGCGACGATGGGGATCAGCGTCGCGCGCCATTTCTGCAAGAACACGAGGATCACCAGCAGAACCAGCACGATCGCTTCGGCCAGCGTGTGATAAACCTTCTCGATCGACAGCTCGACGAAGGGCGAGGTGTCATAGGCCACCTGGAACTCCACGCCCTCGGGCAGGGACGGCGCCAGACGCGCAAGCGTCGCGCGCACCGCACTCGCCGTATCGACCGCATTCGCCCCGTTCGCGAGATTGACGCCGAAGCCCGCCGCATTCTGGCTGTTGAACTTCGACCTGGAACCGTAATCCTCCTGCCCGATCTCGATCCGCGCGACATCGCCCAGATAGACGGCCGAACCGTCGCTCTCGGTCTTGAGCAGGATTTTCTCGAACTGCTCGACCGAGGTGAGCTGGCTTTGCGCGGTGATCGTCGCGGTGAATTGCTGGCCTTCAGTCGTCGGCAGATCACCGAGTGACCCGACCGAGACAGTCGTGTTCTGTGCCTGCACCGCCGAAGTCACGTCGTTGGGCGTCAGCTGATATTGTTCAAGCCTGTAGGGATCGAGCCAAACCCGCATCGCATAGCCCGAGCCGAACACATTGAGACCGCCGACGCCAGTGGTACGCTCGATCGCCCCCTTGATCTCGGTATCGAGGATATTGCCCAGCTCAACGGTCGAGAACCGCCCGTCGGTCGAGACCAGCGCGCCGACCATCAGGATATCGGAGGACGACCGCGAGACGCTCACCCCGGAGCTTTGCACCGCATCGGGCAGCGTGCTTTCGACCTTGCGGATCTTGGTCTGCACCTCGTTCTCGGCGTCGATCGGATCGACAGAACCGTCGAACGTGATCGTGACGCGCGACGATCCCTGCTGCGACGAGCTCTCCATGTAGAGCATCCCGTCGAGCCCGGTCAGCGCATCCTCGATCGGTGTGGTGACCGAGTTCTCGACCGCCGCCGCCGTCGCGCCGGAGTAACTGGCAGAGATCCGGATCGTGGTGGGCGCCACCTCGGGATATTGCGAGACGGGCAGTTGGGTGATCGCATAGCCACCGGCGAGGATCGTCACCAGCGCGAGCACGATCGCGAAGACGGGGCGGTGAATGAAGAAGCGGATCATCTGGGTTCACTCCGCCTTGGCGGTGGTATCCGCCGGGGCTGCGTCTTTCACGACACCCTCGGCGTTGATCGTCACCGGCACTGTCTTGATCTCGGCCCCGTCGCGCAGGTTCTTCAGCCCGTCGAGGATCACCTCATCGCCGGATGCGACGCCGCCCGTCACGATCCAAGCGTTCTGATAGGTGCCCGCCGTGCTCAGCGTCACCTTCTTCGCCTTGCCATCCGCCTCGATATAAGCCGAGAGCGAGCCGTCACCCTCCCGCGTCGTCGCGCGCTGCGGCACGAGGATCGCCTGCGTCGTGCCCAGCGTGATCTTCGCGCGCAGGAATTGCCCCGGCATGATCAGCCGCTCGGGATTGTCGAACTTGAAGCGGAAATCGACCGTTCCGGTGGTCGAGGACACCGTCGCGCCGGGACTGATCAGCGTGCCGGTCCCGTCATATTCCTCCCCCGTTTCCAAGAGCAGCGAGACCTTGAGCTCCTCGCCGCGCTGAAGCGTGCCCTGGCTGATCCGCTGGCGCACCCGCATGATCCGCGCCGAGCTTTCCGAGACATCGACATAGATCGGATCGAGCCGCGTCACCGTGGTCAGCGCATCCGTCTGGTTTGCCGTCACCAGCGAGCCCACCGAGACCTGCGCCACATCCGGCACCCCGTCGATCGGCGAGCGGATCACCGTGCGGTCAAGATTGAGCTGGGCGGTTTGCAGATCGGCCTGCGCAGTCAGAAGCGACGCCTTGGCCTGCGCCAGCGTGACCTGCGCACTTTCCAGGTCGCTGATCGAGACAGAAGTCTGTTCGAGCTTGGTGTAGCGGTCCACCTGCGCCTGCGCGGCCTTCACATTGGCCTCGGCGCTGGCTCTCTCGGCCTGCGCGGCGGTGAGTTCGGCCCGGTAGGTGTCGTCATCGATATGGAAAAGCGGATCGCCCATCTTCACCCGGTGACCGGCCTCATAATCGATCGAGGCGATGGTGCCCGCCACACGCGGTCGGATATCGGTCTGCTCATAGGCCACCGCGCGGCCCGGCAGGGTGACGATATAGGGCACAGCCTGGGTCTGAACCTGCATCACGCCGACCTCGGTCGGCGCGCTGGCCGCACCGGACACCCCTTGCGCAAAGGCTGCGACACTCATCACTCCACTCGCCAGCGCCGCCAAAACCGCGCGCCGTGCCATTGCACCAAAGCCCATGCGTCCATTCTCCCCGTTCTTGTGCCGATCCATTCCGGCGAATTGGCCTCTCTTACGATAGCGGTCTCATTATCTGTCGCCACTTGAACGAGAGCGGCCATGCGCAGGGATCATGGCTCGACCATGTGAAAGGGGCGCCGAAGCGCCCCCTGAAACCCATTACCTTCAAGTATATCACAACGTGATCCGATAGAGCGCGAAGCCCCCCTCGCCGTCTCCGGCCGGTTCGATCTTCAGCCCGCGCGACTTCACATCTTCGAGATAGCCTGCGGCCTTGGGGCCGGTCTCGAACAAAACCGTGGCTCCGCCCGCAGGCGCGAAGCTCCAGTTCGCATCGGCCTTCGGATTGATCGTGCCGGCCTCGTGGATGTAGCGCACGATCACGTCGCGGTTGGTGTCGGGCGCTCGGTAGATCACCGTCGAGCCATCCGCACCGGGGAAGCTGCCCCCGCCCGAGGCGCGGTAATTGTTCGTCGCGATCACGAACTCCGCCTGCGGGTCGATCGGCCTGCCCTGATAGCTCAGATCGACGATCCGGTTCGCATCCGCATTCACCAGATTGCCGTCGCTGTCGTATTTCGAGGGCTGGGTGAGGTCGATCTGATAGGTCACCCCGTCGATCACGTCGAAATTGTAGGACGGGAAATCGGGGTTCAGAAGCGTGGCATCCTTCGCGCCCGGTTCGATCTGGTTGAACATGCCCGCCGAGCGTTCCAGCCAGTCCTTCACCTGCCCGCCGGTCACTTTCACCACCTGCAGCGTGTTCGGGTAGAGGTAGAGATCGGCCACGTTCTTGATCGCGACCGGGCCCGCGGGAACGTCCGTGTAATAGTCCGGGCCACCGCGCCCGCCCGCCTTGAAGGGCGCTGCCGCCGACAGGAGCGGCAGTTTGCCCTCGGGGGTGCCCTCGAGCAGCGTCTTCACATACCAGATCTGCGCGTTCGAGACGATCTGCACCGACGGATCATCGGCCACCAGCGCGAAATAGGAATAAAGCGGCGCCGAGGTCTCGCCCACTTTCGCTCGGACATAGGTCAGAGTTTCTTCATGCACCGCGTTGGAACTTGCCAGAACCGGCTCGTAATCGGCGGTCAGCGGGGTGATCGACCGATCCTCGCCGCGCGAGAAGATCGGGCGGATCTCGGAGCTATGCGCCGCGATCTGCCACTTGCCGCCGTCATGGCTCAGCATCAGGTCGATCAGGCCCATATGGTTGCCCCAGAAGCCCGCCTGCACCGCCGGTTTGCCCTGTAGCGTGCCCTTCTCGTTGTCGATCCCGGGGCCGTCGAAATCCTTGCCCGGGAAGTTGCGGTGCTGGTGACCGGTGATCACCGCGTCGATCCCGTCAACACCCGCAAGATAGAAGGCCGCGTTCTCCATCCCGTCGCTTTGCGGGCCGTTGTCGATCCCCGTATGGGCGAGCGCGACGATGAGGTCGGCGCCCTCCTCGCGCATCTGCGGCACCCAGGCTTCGGCCGCCTGCACGATATCGCGGGTCTGATAATCGCCTTCGAGATGCGCGCGGTCCCATTGCATGATCTGCGGCGGCACGAACCCGATCACCCCGATGCGGATCGGCATCTTGTTCCCCGCCCCGTCGGTCAGGTCGCGATCGAGGATCAGGTAGGGCGGCAGGTAAAGGTCGTCCTCGCGCGGGGAAGCCCCGAGCTTATGCGCGAAGTTCGCACAGACCATCGGGTAGTTCGCGCGGTCGTTCACCTTCTTGAGGAAATCCATCCCGTAATTGAACTCGTGGTTCCCGAGCGTGCCGCAATCGTAGCCGAGCAGGTTCATCGCCGCGATCACTGGGTGCGTGTCGCCCTCTTTCATCCCCTTCGAATAGGCGATGTAATCGGCCATGGGGTTGCCCTGCATGTAATCGCCGTTGTCGAAGGTCATCGTATTGGCGGCTTCCGCGCGCACCCCTTCGATCAGCTGTGCGGTTCGCGACAGGCCGACCGTATCGACGGGCTTGTCGGCGTAATAGTCGTAGGGTCGGATATGGCAGTGAATATCGGTGGTGCAGAGCAGGCGCAGGTGAGCCTGTCCGGCAGCAGCGTGCGCGGTGAACGGATGGACCATCACCAACCCGCCGGCGGCAGTGGTCGTGATCAGGAAATGACGGCGCGACATGAGCGACATGGGGTTCCTCCGGGGACATTGGCTCCTTGACGGAGCGCTCTATTCCCGGAGCGTAACAGCGATTTGACCGATCGGAAAAATACCTTCGCGGCAATCGGCGCAAATTGGCGTGAGCGGGCGGGGGCGCCCCCACCCGTCGCCCAAGTTTTCAGCTTTCCGCAAGGACCGCCTGCACTTCGGGCGCAGGCCCGGGATGGTGACAGAACACCTGCCGCCCCGCGATCTGAGCAGTCGGCGGCTTCGTCGCGCAGATGTCGGTTGCGCGCGGGCAGCGCGTGCGCAACGGGCAGCCCGACGGCGGGTTGAGCGGGCTCGGCAGGTCGCCTTCCAGCGCGATCAGTACCTTGTTGCGCTCGACCTCCGGATCGGGGATCGGCACCGCCGACAAGAGCGCTTGGGTGTAAGGGTGCTGCGGCTCGGTGAAGAGCTTCTCGGTCGCACCGGCCTCCATCATCTGCCCCAGATAGAGCACCATCACCTCGTCGCAGACATGGCGCACGACGCTCAGGTCATGGGCGATGAAGACGATCGTGAGCCCGAGATCGCGGCGCAGTTCTTCGAGAAGCGCGATCACCTGCGCCTGGATCGAGACGTCGAGCGCCGAGACGGGCTCGTCGCAGATCAAGAGCTTCGGCTCCACCACCAGCGCGCGGGCGATGCCGATGCGCTGGCACTGGCCGCCCGAGAACTCGTGCGGGTAGCGGTTGATCTGGTTCGGCAGCAACCCGACCTTCTCCATCACCTCGCGGACCTTCTCCTTGCGCGCCGCACGGCCCATCTTCGGGCGATGGGTGCGCAGGGGCTCGGCAATGATCTCGCCCACCGTCATGCGCGGATCGAGCGAGGCCAGCGGGTCCTGGAAGATCATCTGGATGTCGGAGCGGTATTTCAGCATCTGCCGCGGCGACAGCTTGAGCAGATCGGTCTTGCCCTCCCAGATCACCTCGCCCTCGGCGGGCAGCATGCGGATCAGCGCGCGCGCCAGCGTGGACTTGCCGCAACCGGACTCACCCACGATGCCGAGCGTCTTGCCCTGTTCGAGCTTGAAGCTCACGCCATTCACCGCGCGCAGCTGCGGCGGCGTGTGCCACGGCAGGTCCGAGGCGCGGCGGATGTCGAACGTGACCCGAACGTCGCGGGCCTCGATCAGCGGGGTCGTCATGCGGCGGCCTCCTCGATCGTTTCAATGGAACGGTGACAGGCCCGCGCACGTCCCGGGGCGAATTGCGTCAGCGGCGGCATATTCTGCGCGCAGATCTCTTCGGCAAAGTCGCAGCGCGGGCAGAACGGGCAACCTTTCGGCGCGCCCGTCATGTTCGGCGGGTTACCCCGGATCGGGGTCATCGCGACCTCTGCATCGAGACGCGGCAACGCGCCGAGAAGCCCGCGCGTGTAGGGATGGGTCGGCTGTGCGAAAAGCGGATCGACAGGCGATTGCTCCATCACCTGACCGCCATACATCACGATCGCACGTTCGCAGAAGCCCGCGACGACGCCGAGGTCATGGGTGATCAGCACGGTCGCCATCCCCAGCTCGCGGCGCAGCTCGCCCAGCAGGTCCATGATCTGCGCCTGAACCGTCACGTCGAGCGCCGTGGTCGGCTCATCCGCGATCAGCACATCGGGTTTGCACAAGAGCGCCATCGCGATCATCACGCGCTGGCGCATCCCGCCCGAGAATTCATGCGGGAACAGACGCACGCGGTTCTTCGCATCCGGGATTTTCACCAGATCGAGCATATGCGCGGCCTCGGCCACCGCATTGCGCTTGCTCAGTCCCTTGTGCAGCATCAGCACCTCGGCCATCTGGTCCGAGATCCGCATATAGGGGTTGAGCGCCGTCATCGGGTCCTGGAACACCATCGCGATTCTCTCGGCCCGGATCTTGTTCAGCTCCGCTTCCGGCAGGTTCAGGATCTCGCGCCCGTCGAACTTGACCGAGCCCGAGGCCCGGCCATTCGCCGCCAACAGCCCGAGGATCGAGAAGCTGAGCTGCGACTTGCCCGACCCGGACTCGCCCACGATCCCCAGCGCCTCGCCCTTTTCCAGCGCGAAGCTGACGCCGTTGACCGCGTGAATCTCGCCCTCGGGCGTCGCGAAACGGACATTGAGGTCTTTTACGTCCAGCAAGGCCATATCAGCGCTCCTTCGGGTCGAGCGCATCGCGCAGCCCGTCCCCCACGAAATAGAAACCGAAGAGGGTGATGACGAAGAAGAAGAGGGGAAAGGCCAGCTGCCAGAGCGTGCCGTAGCTCATCGTTCCCGCCCCTTCCGAGATCAGCGCGCCAAGCGAGGTCTGCGGTTCCTGCACGCCAAGGCCAAGGAAGGAGATGAAGCTCTCGGTCAGGATCATCAGCGGAACCAGAAGCGTCGCGAAGACCACCACCACGCCCACGAGGTTCGGCAGGATATGGCGGCGGATGATCGTGGGTGCAGGCACGCCGATGGCGCGGGCGGCCTCGACATATTCGCGGTTCTTCAGGGTCAGGGTCTGGCCCCGCACGATCCGCGCCATCTCCAGCCACGAGATCAGGCCGACGCCCACAAACAGCATTCCGATCGAGCGGCCATACATCACCAGCAGAAGGATCAGCACGAACATGTAGGGGATCGCCAGAAGGATATCGACGAGGCGCATCATGAACCCGTCGACACGGCCGCCGAAATAGCCCGAGATCGCACCGTAAACCGTGCCCACAGAGACCGCGATGAGCGTGCCGATCACGCCCACCAGCAGCGAGATCTGGGTTCCTTGGACGGTGCGCGCGAACAGATCGCGCCCCAGATCGTCGGCGCCGAAATAGTGGCCATTGGCAAGGGACGGCGCAGACGCCATGGCGTCGCCCATCACGTCATAATCGATATCGGAATTGTTCCACGCCGCCAGCCAGTTGCCGAACAGCGCGAAGCTCACGACGAAGATCAGCAGCCCCAGCCCGAAGATCGCTGCCTTGTTGCGGAAGAAGCGGCGGCGCGCATCGGCCCAGAGCGAGCGGCCCGCCACGTCCTCGCGGCTCGTTGCCTCGGCCAGCGAGGTCATCTTGGTTTCATCTATGACCATCTCAATACCGGATTTTCGGGTCGATCCATCCGTAGATGATGTCGACGACAAGGTTGAACAGGATGGTGAGCGTGCCCAGCAGGATCGTGATCCCCATCATCACCGCGTAATCGCGGTTGAGCGCGCTATCGACGAAGCTTTTGCCGATCCCGCCCGTGGTGAAATACACGTCCACGATCACCGAGCCTGTGATCATCGAGACAAAGGCCGGCCCGAGATAGGAGATCACCGGCAGCAGCGCGGGTTTGAGCGCGTGCCGCAGGATGATCTTGCGCTTCGGCAGGCCCTTGGCGCGCGCGGTGCGGATGTGGTTCGAGCTCAATGTTTCCAGCATCGAAGACCGCGTGATCCGCGCGATCGAGGCCATGTAGGAGGTCGAGAGCGCGATCACCGGCATGATCCAGAACCGCGGATCGTCGAAGCTCCAGCCGCCACCCGGCAGCCAGTGCAGCGCGAGGGTGAAGATCAGCACGAGGATCGGCGCCATCACGAAATTCGGCAGCACCTGCGCGCCGATCGAGATGCCGACGGCGAGATAGTCGAGCCAAGAATTGCGCTTGATCGCGGCCGTCACACCGAGACTCACCCCGACCAGAACGGCGGTGATGAAGCTAAGGAAACCATAGGTCAGCGTCACCGGAAAGCCCTGCGCGATGATGTCGTTCACCGAGCGGTCCTTGTAGGTGAACGAGGGTCCGAAATCGAAATGCGCCACCACGTTCCACAGATAGGTGGCGATCTGGCGCCACAGCGGCTGGTCGAGCCCGTATTTCGCGTTGAGATTGGCAAGAACTTCGGGCGGCACGGCGCGCTCGGCGGTGAAAGGCCCGCCCGGCGCCACATGCATCAGCACGAAGCTCGCGATGATAAGCGTGAGCAGCGTCGGGATCGCAATGGCCAGACGCTTGAGAATATAGACGATCATACGATTACCCCGGAATGGCTCGGGCGGGCCGATCGCTCAGCCCGCCCGATTTGGGTCAGCGCGGCTTACTTCGCCGTGCGATACATGTTCTTCGCGTACCAGTTCAGCTCCACGTTCTCGAACGGGTAACCCTTAATCTGCGAGTTCAGCAGCATCGGCAGCGAGTAGTGATAGACCGGCGCGAGCGGCATCTGCTCGGCGAGGATCTGCTCGGCCTTGGTGTAATCGGCCTGCGGATCGGCGGCGGTCTTGCTGTCTTTCAGCAGCGCGTCATAGGCCGGGTCCTTCCACTCGCCCACGTCCTGATCCGACCACGAGGTCAGCACGTCGAGATAGGTCGAGGGTTCGTTGTAATCCGCGCACCAGCCGTAGCGCGAAATATCGAAATCGTGCTGCTGCTGTTTCTCGAGATAGACCTTCCACTCGTAATTCTCGAGCGTGACGTCGATCCCGAGCGGCTTCCAGAACTGCTGCACCGCGATGGCGAGCTTCTTGTGATCCGACGAGGTGTTATACATGAGACGCAGCTTGAGCGGATTTTCGGGACCGTAGCCTGCCTCTTTCAGCAGCTCCTTGGCCTTCGCCATGCGCTCGTCCTGGGTCATCGTCGAGTAATCCGTCTCGGGCATGGTGAAGCCCGCGGTCGCCCAGTGGGTCCAGCTATAGGCCGGCTTCTGGCCGCCCTTGAGGATCTTGTCGACGATGATGTCGCGGTTGATCGCGTAGCTGAGCGCCTTGCGCACGCGCACGTCCTTCAGTGCCTCGGGGCCACTGTCACCCACGTTGAAGATGTAGGAATACGAACACGAACGCGGCGGGGCGAAAGCCTGATCCGGATACTCGTCCTTGAGGCGCGGATACTGGCCCGCCGGGGTCTGCACGAAGTCCAGTTCGCCCGCCTCATAACGCGTGAGCGCCTGGTTGAGATCGGTGATCGGGACGAATTTGAGATCGGTGAGCGTGGTGTTCGCTGCATCCCAATAGCTGTCGCTCTTCATCAGCTCGATGCTCTCGCCGATCTTCCACGACTTGAGATTATAGGCCCCGTTCGAGACCATGTTCTCGGGCTTCGTCCAGTCCGAGCCGAACTTCTCGACCACCTTCTGCGGCACAGGGAAGGTCGAGGAGTTCACCAGCATCTGGCGGAAATAGGGAATCGGGGTTTCGAGCTGGACCTCAAGGGTCATGTCGTCGATCGCCTTCACCCCCAGATCGGTCAGCGGCTTCTCGCCCGCGATCACGTCATGGGCATTCTTCACCTGCATCAGTTCCATGTACCAGGCGTAATCCGAGGCAGTGTTCGGATTGGCGAGGCGCTGCCAGGCATAGACGAAATCCTGCGCGGTGACCGGATCGCCATTCGACCATTTCGCACCCTCGCGCAGGTGGAACGTGTAGGTCATCTTGTCGTCGGAGACATCGAAGCTGGTCGCGAGCGCCGGCACGAGATTGCCTTCGGCATCCTGGTCGTAGAGCCCCTCGAAGAGCTGGTGCAGCACGTCATTGCCGTCCTTCGAGGTGTTCAGATCGGGATCGAGCGTCTTGAGATCGTCCTGCATCCAGTACGTGAAGGTCTGGTTCGCGGCGAGCTTGGTGCCTTCGGGGACGTGGCTCGACTGGGCAAGAACGGGTGCGGCGCTGCCCAGCATCAGGGCGAGGGCGGAAATCGCGGCTATGGACTTCAAGGGATACCTCCGATTTTTCCGGGGTCGGAGCGTCAAGCCGCGCAACCTAAGGGCGAGTTGAGCACCCCCCGGTTTTTCATTGATGCGCCATCAAGAGCGAACTTCACCGCACGTGCAAGTCTGACGTGGCGACGGTCACATCCATGTGAGCGGGCTTTCGCGTGAAGCCGTAAAATCTTCGCAAAACTTGCGCGACACACGCAAAAAGCGAAACGAAATACCGCGATCAGGCGTGGCCGGCAGCCGCAGACAGGGTGCGCGGGTCGATTCCCATGCCCTCGAGCGCGCGCGTCCACTTGGTCGCGTGATCGCCATCGAGTGCAAGATCGGCATCGCTGTCAGCGATGAGCCAGCCATTGTCGAGGATCTCCTCCTCGAGCTGCCCCGGACCCCAGCCCGCATAGCCCAAGGCCATCAGCGCCTGATCGGGACCACGCCCCATCGCGATATCCTCGAGGATGTCGCGCGTGCCGGTCATCCGCAGCCGGTCGGTCACTTCCATCTGCCCCTCGCTGCGCCGCCAGTCGGGCGAATGCAGCACGAAGCCCCGCCCGGTCTCGACCGGGCCGCCGAAGAGGATCGGGCGGTTGAGGCGAATGTCGGAACCCGGCTCTTCGATCCCGAGCGTCTCGAGAAGTTCGGAAAAATCGGGCTTGGGCAGCGGCTTGTTGACGATCAGCCCCATCGCCCCCTCGGGCGAATGTGCGCAGACCGCGATCACCGAATGCTCGAAGCGCGGATCGCCCATGCCCGGCATCGCGATCAGGAATTTGCCCGTGAGATCCATTGTCGCAGTCCTTTGAGATCTATCGCTGCTTATCTAAAGGTGGCGTCGCGCGCAGTCGGGTTCAAGGCTGTTGCGACCGCCAGACGAAATCGCGGGCCAATTGTTGCAACGGCCTGTCGCGTTTGTGACTTTGGCAGGCACGCGGCAGAGGCTAGGGAGAGAGCATGACACGTCTGTTACCAGTCCTGAGCCTTGCACTTGCCACCATGCCCTTTGCCGCGCACGCGCAGCAAAGCGCCCTGCCGACGCCGCCTCCTCCGCCGGGGCTGGAGAACGCCGAGTTGCTGCCCGGCTGGCAGCGGGCGGACGGCTCGCGCGTGGCGGCGCTGGAGATTTCGCTGGCACCGGGCTGGAAGACCTATTGGCGCACGCCGGGCGATGCGGGCATCCCGCCACGCGTCGACTTTTCAGGCTCGCGGAACGTTGCCGCAGTGAGATTGCATTGGCCCGCGCCGGAGATCTTCACCTCCGCCGGGATGCGCACGATCGGCTATCACGACGGTGTGCTGCTGCCGGTCTCGATCACGCCCGCCGATCCCGCGAAACCGGTGGCACTGAAGGCCGAGGCGATGATCGGGATCTGCGACCGGATCTGCGTGCCAGTAACGCTGCGTCTCGATGCGGAGCTTTCGGGCCAAGGCGCGCCCGATCCGCGGATCGAACAGGCACTGGCCGCAGAGCCGAAATCGGTCGATGCCAGAACGCATTGCCAGACCGAGCCGGTGCGCGACGGCGTCAAAGTCACCGCGCGGATCGACCTGCCGCCTGCCATCGGTCCGGAAGAGACCCTGTTCGAGCTCGCCTCGAAACCGGTCTGGGTTTCGGAAGCGACCAGCCACCGCGAGGGCGATGTGCTCGTGGCCTCAGCCGACTTTGTTCCGCCCGAGGCGCAACCTTTCGACCTCGATCTCAGCGACGTGCGCATCACCGTGCTCTCGGATCGCGGCCCGGTGCAGATCAAGGGTTGCGACGACTAAGCCTTCCCCGGCCTAGGCCTATCAGCCCTCGGGCGGCGCCATGTGGCGGATATGACCACGCAGCAAGCGCGGCGCGATCAGCCCAGCGGCAAGCACGATCATCGTGGCGATCAGCGCAAAGCCTCCGAAGGCGGGCATCATCGCCTGACCCGTCAGCATCGCGCGGCCCAGCGTGATCGCGAGAGCCACGATCAGGAGCGCCGCGACACCGCCCAGAATGCCGCGCAGCTTCACCACGCGCGCGCCATGGCGCACCGCCGTGATCTGGCGCCCGAAATCGAGCTGGATCGCGAGCATCGCGGGTACGACCAGCAGCACGATCACCATGCCGAAGCCCAGACCGTAGACCAGCGTGATGACGGTGGATTTCAGGAACAGCGCCGAGCTCGACTGTTCATAAAGGAGCGGCGCAAGGCCCAGCACGGTCGTCAGTGTGGTCAAAAGCACCGGGCGCAGGCGATCGGAAACCGCATCGACGATGGCCGGGACGATGCCGCGCCTCTCGGCATATTCATCCACGGTAGAGATCAGCACGATCGCGTCGTTGATGATGATCCCCACCATGCCGATCCCGCCGACAACGGCGAACATCGACATCGGCAGGTTCCAGATGTAATGGCCCCAGATCGCACCGACCGCGCCGAAGGGGATGACCGACATCACCACCAGCGGCCGGGTCCAGCTCGCGAAGATCCAGGCGAGCACGATATAGATCCCGATCACCACCATCGACAGGCCAACCGTGGCATCGGACATGAAATCGCGTTCCTGTTCGGCCTGGCCCGACATCACATAGGCCACGCCGCGCTCCTCGGCGATACGCGGCAGGATCTCGGTCTCGACCTGGGTCAGGATCGCATTGGCCCGCGCTGGATCGTCCTCGGAGACATCTCCCGTCACCGAGACCTGCCGCACCCCATCCTCGCGCCGGATCGTCGAGAAGCCGGTCTGGCTGCGCACCGAGACGATATCGGCGAGCGGCACCCATTGGCCTGCGGGCGTACGCAGCTGCATCCGGTCGATGAAATCGGCGGCCAGTTCCTCGGGCGGAAGTTCCACCCGGATCGTGGCGGAGCGCACGCCATCGGGGAAGCTCGCCGCTTCGGTCCCGTTCAGGCGCGCGCGCAGTTCGCGCCCGAGCGTCGCGATATCGAAGCCCAGCGCATCGCCCTGCGGGGTGAGGTCGAGCACCAGCTCCTGCTTGTCATAGGCGAGGTTATCCTCGACCGCGGAAACTTCGGGGAATTGCGCCAGCGCCGTCTTGAGATCCTCGGCGGCCTCCTTGAGCACCCGCGTCTCCGCGCCCGAGAACTGCACCGCGATCCCGTCACCCGCCCCGCCCATCGAGAAGCGGCGGAAGCTGATCTCCTCGACCAGCGGCAGGCGCGGCGTTTCCTGTTGCAGTCGCGAGACGAAATCGAAGCTCGAATAGGGACGGTAATCGGGGTCGATCACCTCGATCGAGATCGAGCCGAGCAGATCGGTGCCCTTGGTATCGGCCGAGGCGAGCGCACGCCCCGACGCCCCGCCGATTTGCGCGATGGCGTATTCGACCGGGTTCACGCCGTATTCGTCTTCGAACTCCTTGGCGACGCGCGTCACAGTCGCCTGCATCGCGCGCATCATCGCCTCGGTGTCAGCGCGCGTCGCGCCCTCGACCATCGAGAAGGAGCCGTTCACGGTGGACTGCTCGGGCGGGTTGAAGAAACGCCACTGCACCTTGCCCGACATCACGAACGAGACCTGCCACAAGAGCAGTGCGATCGCCGCCGCGATGACCGGATAGCGCGCTGTGACAATCGCCCGCGTCAGCGGCTTCATCACCTTCCGGCGAAACCAGTCGAGCCCGCGATTCACCTGACGCGAAGGCCAGTCATACCACTTGCCTTCCGAGGTATGGCGCAATGCGTGGCTCATGTGATTGGGCAGGATCACGAAACACTCGACCAGCGAGGCCAGCAGCACCGCGATCACGGTATAGGGAATATCGACGATCATGTTGCCCATGCGCCCGCCGATCACGGTCAGGCCCGCGAAGGCGATCACCGTCGTCAGGGTCGAGGCGAAGACCGGGGCGGCCATGCGCCGCGCACCGTTCTCGGCCGCCAGCGTGGGATGCTCGCCCAGGTGGCGCGCGCGGAAATCGGCGTGCTCGCCCACCACGATCGCATCATCGACCACGATCCCCAGCGTCAGGATGAGCGCGAAGATCGAGATCATGTTCAGCGTCATGCCGGAGAAATACATCACTGCCAGAGCCGCCGCCATCGAGGTTGGGATACCCATCGCCACCCAGAAGGCGGTACGCGCATTGAGGAACAGGAACAGCAGCGCCAGCACGAGCCCAAGGCCCAGAACGCCGTTATTCACCAGCAGGTCGAGGCGCTGCGTGATCCGGTCGGAGCGCGTGCGCACGAGATCCATCGTGGTCCCGGCAGGGAGCGTCGGCTCCATCTGCGAGACCACGGCCTGCACCTTCTTCTGAATGGCGATCGCATCCCCTGCCGCCGAGCGCGCAACGTTGATCACCACGGCCGGATGGTCACCGACGAAATAAGCCTTGTTGCGATCGCCGCCTGCGACATGGATGCGCGCGACATCGCCCACGGTGAGCTGCGATCCATCGGGCTCCGTGCGGATCACAAGCGCCGCGATCTCGGGGGCGGAGCGGCGTTCCTCGCCGGTGGTGACACGGGTCGCACCGCCCGCCACATCGCCCGCAGGATCGGTCGCGGCCTCGGCGGCGATCACGTTGATGATCTGCGTGAGCGTCACGTCATGCGCCATCATCGAGACGGTCGGAACCTCGACCACGGTCTCGGGCGCGGCGATCCCGGCCAAGGCTGTGCGCGTGACGCCTTGCTGGTAAAGCCGTACCACCGCCTCGTCGCCCAGCCGCCCGAGCTGTTCGGTCGAAAGCGGCCCGGTGATCACCAGATCGGTCACAGTGTCGCGCCAGACGCCCCGGTTGACCTCTGGCTCCTCGGCCCCTTCGGGAAGGTCGCCCGCTGTCGCCAGCGCGTTCTCGACATCGTTGACCGCGCGCGACATGTCCCAGCCGGGTTCGAAATCCAGGCTGATGCGGGCCGAGCCCTCGGATGCACGGCTTTCCGAATTCTCGACACCCTCCACCGCGATCAGCGAAGGTTCGAGCACCTGAACGATGGCGCGATCGACCTCTTCGGCCCCCGCCCCTTCCCAGGTGACCGAGACCGACACCGATTCCTCGACCGAGTCGGGAAAGAACTGCGCGCGCATCCGCGGCAGCGCGATCAGACCGGCGCAGAGCATCACCACGAGCACGATATTGGCGAGCGTCGCGTGGCGGGTGAACATTCCGATCAGTCCGCGCGCGGGTGGCAATTCCCTGGGGTCCAGATTCGCTGCCATCTCAGCCCCCGATCCGCGATTCGAGCTTCTCGACGGTCGCGACAGGCACCTCGTCCTGCTTCAGTTCGGCGAGGAAGCGCTGTTTGGCGCGGTCGGGCATGGCGGGGTTCGCCTCGACGAAATCGATCAGTTTCGCGCGCCGCGCCGGGTCGAGCTTCATCGTCTCGGGACCAGCGGCCGCTTCGGGTTGACCGGGGCGCATCGGGCGCAGCTTGATACCGCGGCCCAGAAGCGGAGTGCGTTCGGTCACGATCTCGGTACCGGGGGCAAAACTCGCGCGAATGATCACCGCATCGCCCTGGCGGCGCAGAATGGTGACCGGCGCCTCATCCAGCCGATCCTCGGCCCCGAGCACGAGCACCGTGCTTTTGGCATCGACCGCCGCCGAGGGGATCTCTGCCACAGTGTCGAGCGCGGGTTCGCTCAGACGCACGGTGACGAAATCGCCCGGACGCAGGTTCGCGGCACCGTCCTCGATCCGCGCAAAGAGCAGCCGCCCCGTCACGCCATCATCGACGGCGGCCGAGACACGCGAGAGCCGCCCCTGGGCGGTCAACGTTTCTTCTCCGGCCACCAGTTCGACCAAGACAGGGAGGTCGCGCAGCTCACCCCGCGTGTCGGTCAACCGCGCGAATTGCGCAGTCGAGACGCGAAAGGCAATCTCCAGCGCGGCCGGGTCGATCAGCTTGCCCAGCATCTCGTTGGTCGACACCAGGCCGCCCGCCACCGCGTTCACCTCGGCCAGACGGCCCGCGAATTCGGCACGGATCTCGGTATCGGCGAGTTTGCGTTCGGCCTCCGAGAGCGTGATCTTCGCCCGGGTCAGCCCGGTGCGCGCGGTATCGAGCTGCGCCTGCGCACTCGAGAGCGCCGAGCGACGATTGAGTACTGCCTGATCGGCGGCAGAAGACGCAAGCTCCGCTGTCTCCAGTGTCGCGGCCGAACCCACGCCGCGATCCGAAAGCGATTGCTGCCGGTCGAGCGCCTTGCGCCGCAGATCGGCCTGACGCTGCGCGGCGCTCACATCGTCGCGGGCGATGAGCAAGGCGCGCTCGGCCTGCGCAAGCGCGGCCTCCGCCTCGGCCACCGACGCCGCAGCGCTATCGCGGGCCGCCTGGGCTTCGGCCGGATCGAGCTTCACCAGAAGCTGACCCTTCTCGACCTCCGCGCCGTCCTCGAAATCGGGCGCAAGTTCCACGATCGTCCCGGCAGCAGCCGCGCGCAGTTCCAACTCGCGCGTCGAACGCACCTCGCCGTAGGCGGTCAGCACCGGTGCGATGGTGCCGAACTCGACCGGCATCACATTGGCCGCGAAGACCCGCTCGCGTTGCATCTGTGCATTTCCACCCCGCGCCTTGCGCGCCTCGACTGCCTTGTAGATCGAGAACCCGCCCATCGCGAGCAGGCCCAGCGTCAAGGCCAGTAGAAACAGCCCCATCAGGGAGCGGGTCAGAAACCGCATGTCGACTCCAGTCTCAATATTGAGCGGGCGCTCACCGTCACCCACATTCGCGCGAGAACATGTTACCCCGCCGAAATAGGCACGGGGAATGGTTTTCTCTACGTGGCAGGGCGCCGCGTCCGTCACTTTTTCACGGATCTGCGACGGTTTGGCGCGATTTTCAGCCCTGATCGAGCCGCGCGCGCAGCGACAGAAGATCCGCCCACGCTTCGCGTTTGGCGGCCGGGTTGCGCAGCAGATAGGCCGGATGGGTCATCGGAAGGGCCGGTCGGCCGAAAGCCTCGGCCCAGGTGCCGCGCAGCCGCAGGATGCCACGCTTGCCAAGCGCGGCCGAACAGGCGGCATTGCCCATCAGAACGATCAGGTCGGGATCGGCCAGATCGACGTGACGGGCGAGGAAGGGCAGCATCTGAGCGATCTCGGCGGGCTCGGGATCGCGATTGCCCGGCGGACGCCAGGGCAGGACATTGGTGATATAGAGCGCGGCCTCGGCATCGGGCGATTGCCGCGAAAGGCCGATTGCCGCGAACATCTTGTCGAGCAGGTGCCCCGCACGTCCCACGAAGGGCAGGCCCTTCTGGTCTTCGTCACGCCCCGGCGCCTCGCCGATAATCATCAACCGCGCGGCCGGTTTGCCATCGGCAAAGACCGTGTTGCGCGCCCCCATCTTCAAATCACACAGGTCATAGGCCTCGATCGCCGCGCGCAGCGCTTCGAGAGTTTCGGCCTTGCCCGCCGCCTCGCGCGCCACCACGACCGGATCGGGCCCCTCGACCAGCGCGACCTGAGCCACCGGCGGCAAGGCCGGATCGGGCGCGGCCGCCGCCTCGGGCGCGCGCGCCTTCGCCTGCGCGGATTTCTCGGGCAATTCGTAGCAATCGAAGGGCTCATCCGCGATCGCGGTATCGACGCCCATTTCCAGCTGCCATTCGAGGGCGGCCAGAGCGGCGTGATAGTCGAGTTCGGATGTCGGCTGAGTCTCCATTGCGCCACCCTAAGCCGCCGCCCCGCGACGGTAAAGCGGCTGGACGCCCGCCCCCCCGTTTGCCATAAGCGAACCAGTCTAATCGGAGCATCGCGCAATGGCTTTTCGCCCAAGGCACCTGCTGGGGATCGAGCATCTGAGCCCCGAGGATATCCTCACCGTTCTCGACCTCGCCGAACAATATGTCGATCTCAACCGCCGCACGGTGAAGAAAACCGACGCGCTGGCAGGGCTGACCGCGATCAACATGTTCTTCGAGAACTCGACGCGGACGCAGTCGAGCTTCGAGCTGGCCGGAAAGCGGCTCGGCGCGGATGTGATGAACATGTCGATGCAGACATCGAGCGTGAAAAAAGGCGAGACGCTGATCGACACGGCATTGACGCTCAACGCGATGCACCCGGATCTGCTGGTGGTGCGGCATGGTTCGTCGGGCGCGGTGGACCTGCTGGCGCAGAAGGTCGAATGCGCGGTCATCAATGCGGGCGACGGCAAGCATGAACACCCGACGCAAGCGCTTCTCGATGCGCTGACGATCCGGCGCGAGAAAGGCCGCATCCATCGACTGACCGTCGCGATCTGCGGCGATGTCGCCCACAGCCGGGTGGCGCGCTCGAACCTGATCCTGCTCGGCAAGATGGAGAACCGCGTGCGCCTGATCGCACCGCCGACCCTGATGCCTTCGGGCGTGTCCGAGTTCGGCTGCGAGGTCTATGACGATATGCGCGAAGGGCTGAAGGACGCCGACGTCGTGATGATGCTGCGGCTTCAGAAAGAGCGCATGGATGGCGGTTTCATCCCGTCGGAGCGCGAGTATTTCCACCGCTATGGTCTCGACGCCGAGAAGCTCGCCTATGCCAAGGACGATGCGATCGTGATGCATCCGGGGCCGATGAACCGCGGCGTCGAGATCGACGGCACCATCGCCGACGACATCAACCGCTCGGTCATCCAGGAACAGGTGGAAATGGGCGTGGCAGTGCGCATGGCGGTGATGGACCTGCTGGCGCGCAACCTGCGCGCCGAACGCGGCCGCGCGCTCGCGGGAGAGACCTATGTCTAAGATCGAACGCGACGAGGTTCTCAATTACCGCCCCGGCCCGGAAAGCGAATTGCCGCTCGACGAGGGCGAACAGGTTCTGGCCATCTTCACCCCCGATCAAAAACGCTACTGGACGGATCACGCCGTGCTCGCGGTGATCGGGGCGGTGATCGTCTCGGCGGTGTTGTTCTGGCTCGGCAAGGGCAATCAGGTGACGATCGCGGCTTTCGCCATCGTGCTCGGGATGGCGCTGCGGGGGCTCTATTTCCGCTCGGAAGCCTTCGCGCGGCGCTGGCAGCTCACCGACCGGAGGTTGATCGGACCGCAGGGCAAGCAGGTCATGCTGCTCGAGATCGACGCCGTGCGCTCGCTGATGGGCGACGTGCAGGTGGTGACGAAGGGTGGTGACAAGCACCTGATCCGCCACCTCGCCGATGCGGCCCCGGTGGTGCGCGAGATCGAAAGCGCGCAAGCCGCGCGCAAGCTGGTGGCGAAGTGAGGCGAGAGCGATGACCCTGTTTCTTGAAAATGCCCGCCTGATCGACCCCGAAGCCCTGACTGAAACGATCGGCAATGTGGTGATCGACGCTGGCAAGATCGCGGCGATCGGCGAGATGTCCGCGCCTGCAGACGCCAAGGTGATCGATTGCGGCGGCAAATGCCTTGCGCCGGGAATCGTCGATCTCGGCGTGAAGATCGGTGAGCCGGGCGAGCGGCACATGGAAAGCTTCCGCTCGGCGGCTCTGGCGGCTGCGGCGGGCGGCGTGACGACCATCGTCGCGCGCCCCGACACCGCGCCTGCCATCGACACGCCCGAGACGCTGGAATTCGTCACCCGCCGCGCCGCCGACGCGCCCGTGCGCATCCTGCACATGGCGGCGCTGACGAAGGGCCGCGAAGGGCAGGAGATGACCGAGATCGGTTTTCTCAAGGATGCCGGTGCGGTGGCCTTCACCGATGTCGCGCACGTCTCGGACCAGACCAAGGCGCTGCAACGGGCCTTCACCTATGCCGCGCATCTTGGCGTGCTGGTGATCGGCCACCCGCAGGAGCCGGGCCTGTCGAAAGGTGCGGCCGTGACGAGCGGAAAATTCGCGAGCCTGCGCGGGTTGCCGGGCGTCTCTCCCATGGCCGAGCGGATGGGGCTGGAGCGCGATCTGGCGCTGGTCGAGATGACCGGGCTTTCCTATCACGCCGATCAGATCACCACCGCGAAGGCGCTGCCCGCGCTCAAACGCGCGAAACACGCGGGGCTTGATGTGACCGCCGGTGTCTCGATCCATCACCTGACGCTCAACGCGCTCGACGTGGGCGATTACCGCACCTTCTTCAAGCTGACCCCGCCCCTGCGTGACGAGGAAGATCGTCTCGCGGTGATCGGCGCGGTGGCCGACGGGGTGATCGACGTGATCTGCTCGATGCACACGCCCGCCGACGAGGAATCCAAGCGCCTGCCCTTCGAGGAAGCGGCCTCGGGCGCGGTGGGGCTCGAGACGATTCTGCCCGCCGCGATGCGCCTCTATCACGCGGGACAGTTGAGCCTGCCGCAGCTTTTCCGGGCGATGTCGCTGAATCCGGCGAAGCGCCTCGGACTGCCGCAAGGACGGCTTTGCGAAGGTGCTCCCGCCGATCTCGTGCTCTTCGATCCGGACGCGCCCTTCGTGCTCGATCGCTTCAAACTGCGCTCGAAATCGAAGAATACGCCCTTCGATACCGCCCGAATGGAAGGCAAAACGCTTGCCACATTCGTCGCGGGGGTGCAGGTTTACGACAACAATAACGACTCATAAACGAGGCGAGGGCAGGCATATGCCGGGAATTGAGAACGGGTCCGCTTGGCTCGGGCTGGTGGCTGGACTGAGCTACCTGCTCGGTTCTGTGCCTTTCGGCCTCGTGATCACGAAGCTTCTCGGTCTCGGCGATCTCCGCAAGATCGGCTCTGGAAATATCGGTGCGACGAACGTTCTGCGCACCGGCAACAAGCCCGCCGCGCTGGCAACTTTGCTTCTCGACAGTGGCAAGGGCGCGATCGCGGTTCTGATCGCACGCTACACGCTTGGCGAGACGGCAGCGCAGATTGCGGGGGCGGCAGCCTTCATCGGTCACATCTACCCCGTCTGGCTGCGCTTTCAGGGTGGCAAGGGCGTGGCAACCTTCCTAGGCACGATGCTGGCGCTGGCTTGGCCGGTCGGGCTGGCTGCCTGTGGTGTCTGGCTTGTGACGGCCGTCGTGACGCGGATCTCCTCGCTCTCGGCGCTGGTCTCGGCGGCAGCGACGGTTCCCTTGGCCTATTTCCTCGGCCATCGCGACCTGATGATGCTGGCCGCAGGCCTGTCGGTCCTGATCTTCTGGCGTCATCGCAGCAATATCGCTCGGCTCGCGATGGGAACCGAACCCCGGATCGGCAAGAAGGGCTGAGACGCCTCAGACGTGCTGGCCCGCGTTCACCTCGATCTCGGTGCCGGTGACATAGCTCGACGCATCCGAGCACAGGAACCAGATCACATCCGCCACTTCGGAAGGGTGGCCTAGACGGCGCAGCGGCAGATTTTCGACGATCTTCTCGGTGCCGGGGCTGAGGATCGAGGTCTCGATCTCACCCGGTGCGATCGCGTTCACGCGCACCCCGAGCGGCCCGAAATCATGCGCCATCTCGCGCGTCAGCGCCTTCAGCGCGGCTTTCGAGGTCGCATAGGCCGCGCCTGCGAAGGGGTGGACGCGCGAGCCCGCAATAGAGGTCACGTTGACCACCGCGCCATGCGCGGCTGAAAGTTCCTCCATCAGTCCGCGCGCCAGCACGATCGAGGCGAAGAAATTGACGTGGAAGACATGGCCCCAGGTCATCAGATCAGTATCGAGCGTGTTGAGCCGCTCACCGTTGGAACCTTTCGGCGAAATGCCCGCATTGTTAACGAGCGCGTGCAGCTTGCCGCCTTCCAACCGTTCGCGGATTACCTCCACCGCGTTGATCGTGTCCGCCGGATCGGCGAGGTCAACCTGAATGTGATCCTCGCGCCCACCGCCCCAGGGGCATTTCTCGGGAAAGGGTTGGCGTGAGCAGGTGATCACCCGCCACCCCTCAGCGGCGAAGCGTTTCACCGTGGCATGGCCGATCCCCCGGCTCGCCCCCGTCAGCAGCATCACCTTGCGATCACCCATGATCCAGACTCCCGTTCGCGCGCTTGCCCCGACCCTAGCTGCTTTTGACCCGAGCGCAACGGGCGTTCCAACGGGGCTCTTCCAAACGCCGCGCGAACGGTCTAGCAAGATGAGGCCCACCCTGCCCGAGGACCAGCAAGATGAGAAAGCAGAACATGGATCGTGACTGGATCGCCACCGCCCGCACCCTCTCCGAAGCCCTGCCCTATCTGCAACGCTACACCGGCGCGGTCGTGGTGGTGAAATTCGGCGGCAACGCGATGGGCGACGATGAGGCGATGGCCGAATTCGCACGCGACATCGTTCTGATGCGGCAAGTCGGGATGAACCCGGTCGTGGTGCATGGCGGCGGCCCGATGATCAACGACATGCTGAAAAAGCTCGGGATCGAGAGCGAATGGGTGCGCGGCAAGCGCGTTACCGACAAGGCCACCGTCGAGGTGGTCGAGATGATCCTCTCCGGGCTCGTCAACAAGCGCATCGTGCAGGCGATCAACGATCAGGGCGGACGTGCGGTCGGCATTTCCGGCAAGGATGACGACCTGATGGTCTGCGAGGCGGATGATCCCGAACTGGGCTTCGTCGGCAGGCCGGTCGAGATGAATGTGCAGATCGTGCGCGATCTCTACAATGCCGGGCTGATCCCGGTGATCGCGCCGGTGGCGACCGGCGTGGCCGATAACGAGACCTTCAACGTCAATGGCGACACGGCGGCCGGCGCCATCGCGGGCGCGCTGCAAGCCGACCGCCTGCTGCTGCTCACCGACGTAGCCGGCGTGAAGAACAAGCAGGGCGAGGTCATCACACAGCTCACCCCCGAGGACGTAGCCGCCCTGATCGAGGACGGGACCATCGCGGGCGGCATGATCCCGAAAGTCGAGACCGCGTTGCAGGCCGTCAAGGAAGGCGTGCGCGCCGTGGTCATCGTCGACGGCCGGGTCGCCAATGCCTGCCTGCTCGAACTGTTCACCGAACATGGCGCGGGCTCGATGATCCGCTCCACGATACCGCGCGTGACGCCGCGCGGACGGTGATCGCGGAACTCGAAGAGTCGCTCGGCGCGCATCGGCTTTTTGTCTCGGGCCTTCTGCATGACGGGGCTGAGACGATCGCGCTGATCTCGCCGGACGAGCCGGGCTTCTGGGCCCATGTCACCGCGCAGCCCGAGTTTTTCGACGGCGGCCCCGACCCGCTCGACCGCTGGTCGGAACGGGTGATCGGCGCACTGGCGCCCCGGTTCGGCGCGCGCGCCCTCTACCCGTTCACCGGCCCGCCCTGGCAGCCCTTCGTGAGCTGGGCGCTGCGCAGCGGGCAGAGCTTCGCCTCGCCCCTGCACCTGATGTGCCATAGCCGCATGGGGCTCTGGGCCTCGGTTCGCGGGGCGCTGGCGCTGCCGGGCCTCTTGGCACTGCCAACCCCGGCCCCAGAGACCTGCACGAATTGTCCGGCGCCCTGCACGACCGCCTGCCCGGTCGATGCGCTTGGCCCGGACGGATATGACACCGAAACCTGCCGCGCTCATCTCGATACGCCCGAGGGGGCGGATTGCCGCACGCAAGGCTGCCTTGCACGCCGCGCTTGCCCGGTGGGCGAAAGCTATGGCAGGCTGCCTTCACAATCGGCCTGGCATATGAGGCAATTCCACCCATGACCCCGCTCGGACACCGCCGCCTGATCCTGACGCGCCACGCGAAATCGAGCTGGGACGACCCGCTCGTCGAAGATCGCGACCGCCCCCTGAACGCCCGTGGCCGCGCCGCCGCGCTTGAACTGGGCGACTTTCTCGCCTCGCGGGGCCTCGAGCCCGAAGAGGTGCTTTGCTCCTCGGCGCAGCGCACCCGCGAAACCTGGGATCAGGTCGCTGCCGCCGTGATCGAGACCCGTCCCGAAGTGAACTATGTCGAGAGCCTCTATCACGCCGCTCCCGAAATGATGCTGCAAGTTTTACGCACGGCGTCGGCGCCGACGGTGATGATGCTCGGCCACAATCCCGGCATTGCCGAATTTGCCCATCAGCTTCCCGCCCGGCCCCTCCTCGATCCCGATTTCCGCCGCTACCCGACCTGCGCCACCCTGATCGTCGATTTCCAGATCGACGACTGGTCCGAGGTGATGCCGGGTCAGGGTTCGGTGCTTGATTTCTTCACGCCGACACGGCGTGGCTGACTGGAGGAGACTGAATGGGCTACCTGAAATCCACCCCCGACGCACAGGGCTTTTTCGGCGAGTATGGCGGGGCCGAACTGCCGCCGCCGCTGGTGCCGCATTTCAAGGAGATAACAGAGGCCTATGAGCGCCTCGCCCATTCCGCCGAATTCATCCGCGACCTGCGCTATATCCGCAAGCATTTCCAAGGCCGCCCCACCCCGGTGAGCTACCTGCGCAACCTCTCCGACATGTGCGGCGGTGCGCAAATCTACGCCAAGCGCGAGGATCTCAACCACACCGGGGCCCACAAGCTCAACCATTGCATGGCCGAAGCACTTCTCGCGAAGTTCATGGGCAAGACCAAGCTGATGGCCGAAACCGGCGCGGGCCAGCATGGCGTGGCGCTGGCCACGGCCGCGGCCTATTTCGGCCTGGAATGCGAGATCCACATGGGCGAGATCGACATCGCCAAGGAAGCGCCGAACGTCACCCGGATGAAACTGCTCGGCGCCGAGGTCGTGCCGGTGGGCTTCGGTGGACGCTCGCTGAAGGAAGCCGTCGACAGCTGCTTCCAGAGCTATGTCGCCCAGGCCGATACCGCGCTCTTCGCGATCGGCTCGGTCGTGGGGCCGCACCCCTTCCCGCGCATGGTCCGTGATTTCCAGCATGTCGTGGGGATCGAAGCGCGCGAGCAATTCCTGGAGATGACCGGACAGCTGCCCGACATGGTCGCGGCCTGCGTGGGCGGTGGTTCGAATGCGATGGGGATTTTCGCAGGCTTCATCGACGATGAGGACGTGTCGCTGCACGGGGTGGAGCCGATGGGCACCTCCTCGAAACTTGGCGATCACGCCGCCACCATCACCTACGGAAAGGACGGGATGATCCACGGCTTCCGCACGATGGTGCTCGAGGATGAAAACGGCGAGCCCGCCCCGGTTCACACCATCGCCTCGGGGCTCGATTATCCCGGCGTCGGACCGGAACACGCCCATCTGTATCGCACCGGGCGCGTGAACTATTCGGCCGCCGATGACAAGGAGGCGCTCGACGCCTTCTACAAGCTCTCGCGCCACGAGGGGATCATCCCCGCGCTCGAAAGTTCCCATGCGGTGGCCTTCGCGATGCGCGAGGCCAAGAAGAACCCGGGCAAGTCGATCCTGATCAACCTCTCGGGCCGCGGCGACAAGGATATCGACTACGTCACCGAAACCTTCGGCTTCGGCGAAAGCTGATCCGCGCATCGACGGGAAGTCAAAGAGGGGCCGGTTCACCACCGGCCCCTTCTTCTTGATCGAAATATCTCGGGGGGTGAATGGCCGCGAGGCCAGAGGGGGGCAGCGCCCCCCTGCCCCGATCAGTGCCCGAGGATCTGGCTCAGGAACTGCTTGGTGCGTTCCGACTGCGGGTTGTTGAAGAAATCATGCGGGTTGTTCTGCTCGACGATCTGACCGTCGGCCATGAAGATCACCCGGTTCGCGACCGCCTGTGCGAAGCCCATCTCGTGGGTCACGCAGAGCATGGTCATGCCCTCTTCGGCGAGCTCGATCATCGTGTCGAGAACTTCCTTGATCATCTCCGGGTCGAGCGCCGAGGTCGGTTCGTCGAAGAGCATGATCCGCGGCTTCATGCACAGCGAGCGCGCGATCGCCACACGCTGCTGCTGACCGCCCGAGAGCTGGCCGGGATATTTCTGCGCCTGATCGGGGATCTTCACCTTCTCGAGGAAATGCATCGCGGTCTCGATCGCTTCCTTCTTGGGCGTCTTGCGCACCCAGATCGGCGCCAGCGTCAAGTTCTCGAGAATCGTCAGATGCGGGAAGAGATTGAAGTGCTGGAACACCATCCCCACCTCGCGGCGGATCTTGTCGATGTTCTTCAGGTCATTGGTCAGCTCGATCCCGTCAACGACGATCTTGCCCGCCTGATGCTCTTCAAGCCGGTTGATGCAGCGGATCAGGGTCGATTTCCCCGAGCCCGAAGGCCCGGCGATGACGATGCGCTCGCCGCGTTGCACGGTCAGGTCGATATCGCGCAGGACGTGGAACTGGCCATACCACTTGTTCATGTTCTCGATCTGGATCGCGACCTCGTCGCTCACCGTCATGTGGCTGCGGTCGATTTGCGCGTCGAAATGTGGTTCGGTCATTGAGTTTCTCCCTTAGCGATGGTCGCGCTTGAGCCGGTTCTCGAGATACATCGAGTAACGCGACATCGCGAAGTTCAGGATGAAGAAGATGGCGCCGACGAAGATGAAGGGCTCCCAGTAGATGCCCTTCCACGCGAAATCGGCGCGAATGAAATCGGGAATGCCCTTGAGCGGGTCGAACAGACCCACGAAGGCCACGAGGGTCGTGTCCTTGAACATGCCGATGAAGGTCGAGACGATCCCGGGGATCGAGATCTTGAGCGCCTGCGGCAGGATGATCAGCCGCTGCGCCTTCCAGTAATCGAGCCCGAGCGCGTCGGCTGCCTCGTACTGCCCGCGCGGCAGCGCCGCGAGACCACCCCGGATCACCTCCGCGATATAGGCGGCGGCGAACATGGTCACGAGGATCATCACCCGCAGGATGATGTCGAAATTCGTACCCGGCGGCAGGAAGTAGTTCAGCAGAAGCGACGCCACGAAGAGCAGCGTGATCAGCGGCACGCCCCGGATGAACTCGATGAAGATCACCGAGAAGGTCCGGATCAGGAACATGTCCGACTGACGCCCGAGTGCAAGGATCACGCCCAGCGGCAACGACATCGCGATGCCACCCGCGCCCAGCGTGATCGCCAGCAGGAAGCCACCGAACTTCGCCGATTCCACCGGCTCGATGCCGAGCGGGATCGCGGCGTGCAGCATCTCGGCCAGAGGGGAAACGCCGAACAGCCAGAACAGGATCGCGAAGATCGCCCCGGCCGCAAAACCGCCGATCGTGCCGAAACGCGACACGAAATTGAAGACGACATAGGCCAGCACGAAACCGAGTGCGACAAGCACCGGGCCCCAGACCGAGCCGCCCCAGAGCAGCCAGACGGCGAGGAACGGATAGGCTGGCGTGAACCAGATCAGCTTCTTCGGCACCCATTGGAACAGCACCGGCCCTACCGCTACGAAAAGCAGCAGGAAGGTCAGGATCGGGCGCCAATACAGCTCCGGCGGGTAGAAGCCGAAGATGAACTGGTGCCAGCGATCGCGGATCACCCCCCAGCAGGCGCCGGTCGCGCCCTGGCCGTATTGATCGGTGATGATCTGACGGCACTCGGCGAGCGAATTGGCGTTCCAGACACCGTGCAGGAACCATCCGTAGAAATGCGAGACGAAGCCGTAGATCGCGAGGATCCCGAGGACTGTCAGCAGCGTGTTGAGCCAGCCCGAGAACAGGTTCTCGCGCAGCCACTGGATGGCACCGGATTGATTGGCCGGAGCCGGTTTCGGGTCCAGCATCGTGTCGCGGACATAGGCGACGGTTTGGGCGTGGGTATCGCTCATCTCACCGCTCCTTCAGCTTCACGCGATTGTTGTAGACATTCATCACGCCCGAGATCGACAGCGAGATCGCAAGATAGATCAGCATCATCAGCGAGATCGCCTCGAGCTCGCGGCCCGTCTGGTTGAGCGTGATCCCCCCGAGCGTGCCGCGCAGTTCGAGATAGCCGACTGCGATGGCGAGCGAGGAGTTCTTCGTCAGGTTCAGATATTGTGAGATCAGCGGCGGGATGATGACCCGCAGCGCCTGCGGCAGGATCACGAGGTTCATCGTGCGGTTGGGGCGCAGCCCCAGCGCATAGGCCGCCTCGGTCTGGCCCTTGGAAATTGCGAGGATACCGGCGCGGACGATCTCGGCGATGAAGGCCGCGGTATAGAGCGTCAGCCCCAGCCAGAGCGCCACGAAGGAGTTCGAGACGTTCGTCCCGTTCTTGAAGTTGAAGCCCTGAAGGACCGGCTCATCGGGGTTGAACCCCAGCGCGAACAGCAAGGCGACCATCGGCACGATCAGGATCAGCGCGCTCTTCCACCAGGTCGTCGGGCGCACGCCCGTCGCCTCCTGCATGTTCGCGGCATGGGTCAGAACCCGTTTGTTCACCCAAAGCGAGGCGATGAGCAGCGCCACGATCGCAAGGACGTTCAGCGAGATCGGCGCAAGCGCGGTGTCGATCACCCCGAGCGAGCGGTCGAAATGGATCGAAGGGATCGCGGTGTAACGGTTGGTGAAGGCGATCGAGTCGAGGATCATGCTCGCGCTCGCCTCTCCCGTCGTCGGGTTGATCTTGTAGGCGTTCGGTGCGGGAGCGGCTTCCGTCAGCAGCGCGATCGCCACGAGGATCCACAGCAGCACGGGGATGTTGCGAAAGACCTCGACATAGACCGTCATCAGACGCGCGACGAGCCAGTTCTTCGACAGGCGCAGAACGCCCACGAAGATCCCGATGATCGTTGCCGCGACACAGCCCAGAAACGAGATCCAGAGCGTGTTGATCAGACCGACGAGCAGCGCGCGCCCATGGGTCATGTCGTTGTTATAGGGGATTATGGCGTTGCCGATATCATAGCCTGCGCGCTGCGACAGGAAGGAGAAGTTGAAGTCCTTGCCCAGAGCGCTGAGGTTCTGAATGGTGTTATCTACGAGCCAGCCGACGAAGGCCATCACGATGAAGAACACCACCACCTGAATGGTCAGCGATCTGTATCGCGTGTCGTAAATGAGCTGGCTGAGCCGGAAGCCTTGGCTCTCCGGCGCGTCATGCGCGGTAGTCATTGCGTATTTCCCCTGTCGCCGCGTGCTTATCTTTATCTGGCCGTTTTATCCCGGCCTTCGGGGGATTGGTCCCCCGCCCACGGTCTTTTGAAAATTGGTCAGGGCGCGGTTTGACCCGCGCCCTGCCAGGCCCTTCTTAGCGGAAGGGCGGAGCGTACATCAGGCCGCCCTGGGTCCACTGGGCGTTGAGCCCGCGGGCCAGACCGATCGGGGTTTGCTCACCGATGGTGGCGGCAAAGATCTCACCGTAGTTGCCGTTCGCCTTGATGGCGTTGACAGCCCAGGTCTTGTCGAGGCCGATCATTGCGCCGAGGTCACCCTCGGTGCCGAGCAGGCGGTTGACTTCCGGGTTCTCGGTGCCCTTGGCCAGCTCGTCGATATTGGCCGAGGTCACGCCGTATTCTTCGGCAGCGATCAGCGCGAAGATGGTCCAGCGCACGATGTCGGTCCACTGGTCGTCACCCTGGCGCACGGCCGGAGCCAGCGGCTCTTTCGAGATGATTTCCGGAAGGATCACGTAATCCGACGGATTGGCGAAGGCGGCGCGGGTCGCGGCGAGGCCGGACGCGTCGGTGGTGTAGGCGTCGCAAGCACCGGCGAGGAACTGCTGTTCGCCTTCGGCATTCGAATCAACCGTGATCGGCTGATACGACATGTTGTTGGCCTTGAAGTAGTCGGCGAGGTTGAGCTCGGTGGTGGTGCCGGTCTGGATACAGACCGAAGCGCCGTCGAGTTCCTTGGCCGAGGTCACGCCCGAGTCCTTGCGAACCATGAAGCCCTGACCGTCGTAATAGTTGGTCGCGGTGAACTGGAGCTTCAGGTCGGTGTCGCGCGAGAAGGTCCAGGTGGTGTTGCGAGCCAGCACGTCGACTTCCCCCGAGCCGAGTGCGGTGAAGCGGGTCTGACCGGTGGTCGGGACGTATTTCACCTTCGAGGCATCGCCGAGAACGGCCGCGGCGACCGCCTGGCAGATTGCCACGTCGAAGCCGGACCAGTTGCCGTTCGCATCCGGAGCCGCGAAGCCGACGAGACCGGTGTTCACGCCGCAGATCAGTTCGCCGCGCGACTTGACGTCGTCAAGCGTGGCAGCACCCGCCAGACCAGCGGTCAGCGTGGCGGCCGTCAGCGCGCCGAAAAAGACGGATTTCTTCATTTTTACCTCTTCCTGTTTCGCCACCCTCTTGGGGCGGTTCTTTGGTCCAGTGCGGACCTGGTCGATCGTGTCCCATGACACGTAGTAACAAAAGAGTGGTCCAATTGATCAAAGAAGGTCAAGCCCACATTCGAGTTTCCGTGAGCGGAACTGCACATTTGATCAGCAGGCGCCAATGGCTTTGGCAAAACCGCGGGCAGAGTGCAAAATCGCGCAGGATCACCTCTGGGCGAGCTCCCAGATTCGCCCCGCGTCACTCAGCGCCTCACGCTTGAGCGATGCGATCTCCGCGGCCTCTTCGTCCTCACCCCATTGCGAGATTTGCCAATCCTCGTCGAGGCGCGAAAGATCCCATGCCTCCAAGGCAGTCAACCGCCCGCGCGCCACCGCAAGCCCAAGCACCAGCGAGCCGGTGATGCCCACGAGATCGTGCAACGCTGCCAGCGCGAACGCATCACAGGCGGCAACCTCCGAACGCAGCCGCGACAGCGCGTCTTCCGATTGCGCCACCGGCAAGACCCCAGCCGTGACTGCAAGCTGGACGCCAAAGGTCTCGGAGGCCCAATCGAGAAGTGGATCCCATTTCTCGGCCTGAAGCGCGACCAGTTCGGCGGGATTGTCGGCCCGATAGCACAGCAGATCGGTGCCGCCATATTCGGCGACGTGCTCGACCACCTCGTCATGCTGATGGGCGACCTTGTCGATCGCTGCGTTGGCGGAGCGGGTTACAGGCATGGTATGCGGGGCGATCTGCCCCTCCTGTGCCTCCCATTCCGCCGCGATCGCCTCGGCCAGCGCCCGGGTCGGCACCACGAGCGGCGCCTTGGCGGGCGTCTTCACCGCGCGCCCGTCGAGCGCCACGCCGAAGCCCTCGGGATGGTCCGTCACCGAGGTCTCTTTCCAGAACCGCTTCGCCGCCCATTCGCTCATGCACTCAACTCCCACAGATCGAGAAGCGCCGCCTCCAGCGCCTCGAAATCACTCACCATGCGATGCGCACCCGCGGCCTCCAGGTCGGCAGGCGGGTGATAGCCCCAGCGCACGCCGATCGTGGCGACGCCCGCGCTGCGGCCCATCTCGATGTCGAAGCTCGTGTCGCCTATCATCACCGCATCCACCGCACTCACCCCGGCATCAGCCAGCGCCGCCCCGATCATCGAGGGGTGCGGCTTCGAAGGGTGATCGTCGGCGGTCTGCTGGCTGATGAAGAGCCCCTCGAGCCCGTGATGCTCGATCAGCGCCCGCAGGCCCCGGCGCGACTTGCCCGTCGCCACCGCAAGCAGCATGTCATCGCGCGCGGCCAGCTTGCGCAGCAGATCCTCGGCCCCGGGATAAAGCGGTGCGGGGGAGGCCGCGCGCTGGCTCATGTAGCTTTGCTTGTAGCCCTCGACGATGCGTGCCTGCGTGTCCTCGTCGAGTTCCGGCGCGAGCCGTGCCACCGCAAGCGGCAGCGAGAGCCCGACGATCTGCAACACCGAAGACGCACGCGGCGCGGGCACGCCCGCCGCCTCGAAGCCCAGCGACATCGCATGAGTGATGTGGTTCTGGCTGTCCGAGATCGTGCCGTCGACATCGAAGATCGCGAGCTTCATTTCAGATCCTCGAACGGGTCGGCGGGCACATCGCCCTCGTGCCAGTCCAAGAGATCCCAGGTCCGCTTCATATGCTCGGGAAGAGGCGCGGTGATTGTCATGCGCTTGCCGGTCACCGGATGATCGAAGCTGATCTGGCGGGCATGCAGGTGCAGCTTCCGAGAAATCTCGCCGCCCAGCTGCGCGCCCCAGCCGTCGCCGAGGTTCTCCTGGCTCGAACCGCCATATTTGCCATCCCCGATGATCGGGTTGCCGATCTCGGCCATATGCGCGCGCAGCTGATGCGTGCGCCCGGTGATCGGGACCAGCGCGACCCAGCTCAGCCTTTGGCCGAGGATGTGCAGCGTGAAATAGTCGGTCGTGGCGCGCTTGGCGCCCTCCACCTGGTCGATCTTTGCCGGGTGGATGCAGAGCATCTTCTCGCCCTCTCCACCACGCCCATGCCCCGGCGCCTTCACCAGGCCGAAGCGGATCGTGCCGGTCTTGGGCTCGGGTGCGCCAGCGACGGCGGCCCAGTAGATCTTGCGGGTGGTCTTGGAGCGAAACGCCTCCGACAGGCGGCGCGCGACGCGATCGGTGCGCGCCAGCAGCAGCACGCCCGAGGTGTCCTTGTCGAGACGATGCACCAGCTTCGGCTTGTCCTTGTAGCCGAAGGTCAGCGCTTCGCTCAGCCCGTCGACATGGCGGTTGCCCTGCCCCGAGCCACCCTGCGAGGGCAGACCCGGCGGCTTGTTGAGCGCGATGATATGCTCGTCCTTCCACAGCACACAGCTCTGGATGAATTTCGCATCCGCGTCGGAAATGCCTTCGACCTTGGGCTTCGGCGCTTCATCGGGGATCGGCGGCACGCGGATCTCCTGTCCCGGCGCGACGCGGGTATTGGCCTTGACCCGGCCCTTGTCGACACGCAGATCGCCCTTGCGGCAGAACTTCTCGATCATGCCCTGAGAAAGCTGCGGGAAGCGTTTCTTGAGGAAACGGTCCAGGCGCTGCTCGCCATCTTCCTCGGTTACCTTGATATGTTGAACACCGCTCATAGCACCGCCCGCATCAGATGGATCCCCGCAATCAGCCCGACCAGCGCCGCGACCAGCGTGAGGCCCACGTAGAAGGCCGCAAGGCCCGTCTGGCCCCGCTCGATCAGCGTCCATGTCTCGAGCGAGAAGGAGGAATATGTGGTGAAACCGCCCAGCACCCCGGTCGCGAGGAAGGCGTTCCAGTGGGTGAGCTGCTTGTCACCGAGAAAGGTGATCAGCATCCCCATGAAGAAGGAACCGAGGATGTTCACCGTGATCACGCCAAGCGGCATCGGCTGCGGGCCGAAGCTGCGCATCAGACCCACGCCGACCAGATAACGTCCCGAGGCGCCGATCGCACCGCCTAGCGCGACCTGCAAAACCGTTGAAAGCATCGCTGTCTCCTTTGGCGCCCTTGGACCTTCGGACGCGCGAAATGTCAAGTTTGGCGGCGCTCGCGCTGCTTGGAGAACCAGTCGAGGCGCTTTTTCAACTCACGCTCGAAGCCGCGTTCGACGGGCTGGTAGAGGACGGGGCGCTTCATCGTGTCGGGGAAGAAGTTCTGCCCCGAGAACCCGTCCTCGGCGTCATGGTCATACTGATACCCCGCGCCGAAGCCCTGCTCTTCCATCAGCTTCGTCGGTGCGTTCAGGATATGCATCGGCGGCGGCTCGGAACCAGTGCGCCTGGCCTCCTTGCGCGCGGCCTTGTAGGCGACATAGCCCGCGTTGGATTTCGGCGCGAGCGCGAGATAGAGCACCGCCTGCGCCAGTGCCAATTCGCCCTCGGGCGAGCCGAGACGTTCATAGGTGTTCCATGCGTCGATACACAGCACCTGCGCCTGCGGGTCGGCCAGCCCGATATCCTCGACTGCCATGCGGGTAATGCGCCGGGCAAGGTAGCGCGGGTCCTCGCCACCCTCGAGCATCCGCGCAAACCAGTAGAGCGCGGCATCCGGGTCCGAGCCGCGCACCGATTTATGCAGCGCCGAGATCAGGTTGTAATGCTCGTCGCCCGACTTGTCGTATTTCGCGGCGCGCTTCATCAGCCGTGTCGAGAGCGCGTCGGTATCGAGATTGCCCGTAACCTTCCACGCCGCGACCTGCTCGATCAGATTGAGCAGCGCCCGCCCGTCGCCGTCGGCCATCTCCAGGAGCGCATCGCGCGCCTTGCCGGTCAGCGGCAGCGGCTTGCCCAGAGCCTTCTCGGCGCGTTGCGCGAGCCGTTCGAGATCGGCCAGATCGAGCCGCTGCAGGATCATCACCTGCGCGCGGCTCAGCACAGCGGCGTTCAGCTCGAAGCTCGGGTTCTCGGTGGTGGCGCCGACCAGAAGGATCGTGCCGTCCTCCATATGCGGCAGGAAACTGTCCTGCTGCGCCTTGTTGAAGCGGTGGATCTCGTCGACGAAAAGCAACGTGCCACGGCCTTGGGTGCGGCGCAGCTTTGCGGCCTCGAAGACCTTTCGCAGCTCCGGCACCCCGGTGAAGATCGCCGAGATCTGCACGAAGGCACGGTCGGACGCGTCAGCCAGCAGCCGCGCGATCGTCGTCTTGCCCACACCGGGCGGCCCCCAGAGGATCAGCGATCCAAGGCTACCCGCCGCAAGCATCGCTCCGAGTGGTCCATCCGGGCCAAGCACCTGCTCCTGCCCGATCACCTCGGAGAGCGATTTCGGGCGAATTCGGTCCGCCAGCGGGCGGGGAGCCTCGGTCGCGGGGCGGGATGGGGAAGGAGAGTCGAAGAGATCGGCCATGATGGGCGTGAAGGTAGTGCCTGGACCGTTGCTCGAAAAGCCCCCGCGCGCGTGAGCGCGCAGGGGCTTGTTTTTCGATCAGTGAAGGTTCTGCGAGAAGTCCATGGAGACCACCTGGTTATTGATCCCGTCGATCTCAAGCACCGGCCCCATCGCGGTCATGTCCACCCCCACACGCCCCGCCCAACGCGGCCAGTTCGCGTTGAGAAGCGTGAGCGCCGAACGCGCACCCAGGCGACGCGCGGCATTGCCGATCTCCATCACCAGCTTGGCGTGGACGCGGCGGCGCATCGCGGCGGGCACATCATGAGCCACGAAAAGGCGCGAGCTTTCCCAGACCGTCTCGGCAACGGGTGCCTCATCATAGAGAAGGTTCGACGGGATGGTGTCGAGCAGGCCACGCTGTGCATCGCGGATCATGTAGGTGTAGATGCCGCATTTGGTGGTGGTGGGCGTCAGACGGTTGCCTGCGAGCACCTTGCCCAACTCGTCATGGACGACGACCCAGCGGCTTGCGGGGGTGTCGTACTGGTCGTATTCCATGCCCATCGCTTCGGGCAGATCCCATTTGTTGTGGACGATGAAAAGTTCTCGCCGAGCGCGAAGCATGTTCGCGAACAGCTCGCCATGGTTGTGGAAATTGGTGAACGAAAGCGTGGTGGTCTGCATGTCTTCCTCCTGCAGGGTTGGTTGGTCAAATCAGCCGTGCGGAGGGCGACAGCCACTAGAGCAGTCGAAAGTCCTTGGCGCGCTGGATGGCTTCGGCCGTAGTCCGGGCCATCAGCCTTGTTCGCGCAGAATTCAGACGCGCCTTTAGAGCGCTCTCAGAAATCCCCAGTTTTGCGGCTGCTGCCGCGTGTCGGTCGCCCCCAGCAACACAGCGCAAAGCCTCGATCTGAGCCTTCGTGAGCTCCTCGGGAGGTTCGGTCATCTCGTGCAATTCGTGCACGATCTTCTCGAACGTACCGATCTCTTCGTCGAGGAATTCCCGATCATCGCGGGCAAAGCTCGCGATCGTTCGGGACCGGATTGGTCCACAAGAGACCGTGACCCCATATACGAGGCCATATTTCCGGGCTTCATCGAAGAGGTGGAACGGATCCGGCAGGCGCGGGTCGCTCCACCGGATTGCTCCGGTCTCGCTAAACCCCCACGCGGTCATCGGGTCGCGCAGCACATATCCTTTCTCGGTGTAATGATCCAGCCAGGCCTTGTCGTAGGTCTGGTAGGTCATCAACGGAGCCGTGAAGCGGATATGCAACCCGACGAAAAAGCCGCGCGGAGCCATACGGCCCAACTCTCTCAGCTTCAAATCGATTCTGCTCTGTATCGACATACCTTTTTTAGACATGTTGAAAAAAATTCGGTCAACTTAAAAGTGTTAACCGGTTTTACGGTTTCCGTCGGGGAACCGCGGCGAAGGGAATAATCTGACGAGCGCGCCGGTGCTCGAGAACGAATCTGACGCGTCAATGGCAGACTGTCAGGCAAGAAGGGCAAAATGAGGGCGAAATGAAAAAATCCCGCCCTTTCGGACGGGATTTTGAAGTCTTTCGTCAACCTCTAGGGTCGGCGTGAGGATCAATCCTCGGCGGCCTCTTCGGCTTCGACGCGCGCCTTGTCGGCAGCGCCTTTGGCGGCCGGGTCACGATCGACGAATTCGATGATCGCCATCGGCGCCATGTCGCCATAGCGGAAGCCGGCTTTCAGAACGCGAACATAACCGCCCTGACGCTCGGCGTAGCGCGGGCCGAGCACGTCGAACAGCTTCGAAACGTACTGGTCCTGCTTGAGCTGCGCCGCAGCCTGACGGCGGGCGTGCAGGTCGCCGCGCTTGGCGAGCGTGACCAGCTTCTCGATGATCGGACGGAGTTCTTTTGCCTTCGGCAGGGTCGTCTTGATCTGCTCGTGCTCGATCAGCGAGCCTGCCATGTTGGCGAAGAGCGCCTTGCGGTGCTCATGGGTACGGTTGAGGCGGCGGTAGCCACGTGCGTGACGCATTGTCATTCTCCAATCTTGCGTTTTGCTTTGTCAGGCCGGCGATGCGTGTCACCGGCTCACCTTGGGGCCTCTCGACCCAGATCTTCCCCGGCAGCCCGGGCATTTGTGAGGGGCGTTTATCCAACGCCCCTCAAATCGTCAATCAGAACTGGTCTTCGAAACGCTTGGCCAGATCTTCGATGTTCTCCGGCGGCCAGTCTTCGACTTCCATGCCGAGGTGCAGGCCCATGCCCGAGAGCACTTCCTTGATCTCGTTGAGCGACTTGCGGCCGAAGTTCGGAGTGCGGAGCATCTCGGCTTCGGTCTTCTGGATCAGGTCGCCGATATAGACGATGTTGTCGTTCTTCAGGCAGTTCGCCGAACGCACCGAAAGCTCGAGCTCGTCGACCTTCTTCAGCAGCAGCGGGTTGAACTCGAGACCGTCGTCCGCGTCCTGCTTCGAGGCAGATTCCGGCTCTTCGAAGTTCACGAAGATCGACAGCTGGTCCTGGAGGATGCGGGCAGCGAAGGCCACCGCGTCTTCCGCCGAGATCGAACCGTCGGTTTCGACCTTCATGGTCAGCTTGTCATAGTCGAGCACCTGACCTTCGCGGGTCGGCTGCACTTCATAGGCGACTTTCTTCACCGGCGAGTAGATCGCGTCGACCGGGATCAGGCCGATCGGCGCATCCTCGGGACGGTTCTTGTCGGCGGCGACATAGCCCTTGCCGGTGTTCACGGTCAGCTCCATGAACAGGTCGGCGCCGTCGTCGAGGTGGCAAACCACGTGATCCTTGTTCAGGACCTCGATGCCGGCGGTCTCGGTGATGTCACCGGCGGTGACGACGCCCGGACCCTTGGCAGAGATCGAGAGACGCTTCGGCCCTTCGACATCCATGCGCAGCGCGACGCCCTTGAGGTTCAGGACGATGTCGGTGACGTCTTCACGCACACCGGCGACCGAGGAGAACTCGTGCAGCACGTTGTCGATCTGAACGCTGGTGATCGCGGCGCCCTGGAGCGACGAGAGCAGTACGCGACGCAGCGCGTTGCCGAGCGTCAGGCCGAAGCCGCGCTCGAGCGGTTCGGCGACGATAGTCGCCTGGCGCAGCGGGTCGTTGCCGGGCTTGATTTCAAGCTGCGTCGGCTTGATGAGTTCGGCCCAATTCTTGTGGATCATGCGTTTGCCTCCATACCAGTCCCAGACCCATGCCCAATGTCGGGGACGCCCGAGGATAAAACCGAAAAATGCGGCAGGGCCGCGCGGGAAATCCGCACGGCCCGACCGTCGTAATCTAGATCAGACGCGGCGACGCTTCGGCGGGCGGCAGCCGTTGTGAGCGATCGGAGTCACGTCACGGATCGAGGTGACGGTGAGACCGACAGCAGCCAGCGCGCGCAGCGCCGATTCACGACCCGAACCGGGGCCCTGAACTTCGACGTCCACGGTGCGCAGACCGTGTTCCTGAGCCTTCTTGGCCGCATCTTCTGCAGCCATCTGGGCGGCATAGGGGGTCGACTTACGCGAACCCTTGAAGCCCATCGTGCCAGCCGACGACCACGAGATCGCATTGCCCTGCACGTCCGAGATCAGGATCTTGGTGTTGTTGAACGAGGAGTTCACATGAACGACGCCAGCGGCGATGTTCTTGCGTTCCTTGCGCTTAGCGCGAACCTTATCACGAGCCATTGTTCCTGCCTCCCCTTACTTCTTCTTGCCGGCGATCGGCTTGGCCGGGCCCTTGCGGGTACGGGCGTTGGTATGGGTGCGCTGACCGCGCACGGGCAGGTTGCGGCGATGACGCAGGCCACGGTAGCAGCCGAGATCCATCAGGCGCTTGATGTTCATCTGAACTTCACGGCGCAGGTCGCCTTCGACGGTGTGGTTGGCGTCGATGTATTCGCGGATCGCGAGCACTTCGGCATCCGAAAGCTCGTTCACGCGGCGGGTCTGGTCGATGCCGGTGGCTTCGCAGATCTGCTTGGCCGAGTGGGGACCGATCCCGGTGATGTAGGTGAGTGCGATCGGGACGCGTTTCCCGGTCGGAATGTTGACGCCAGCAATACGTGCCAAAGCGCTTATCCTTTCGTTGCGAGCCCGTAACCCCAGGCCCTTTTTTCACAACACAAGGCCCGAAACTGGCGCTTCGGGCCCGCGACTGCTTCCCGTCGGGGAATCTTCCGTAAACGGAAACGATTCTCAGAAGAGACGCCGTGACCTAGAGGGAAACGCCCTCCGGGTCAAGACTTGATTCACGATTGCGAGACGCCGTCGAGAATTCGAGCGATCTCGCCCGCCACGTCCTCGATCTCGGCGAGACCGTCGACGGTCGAAAGATCTCCCGCGTGATAGTAGTAGCCGATCAGCGGAGAGGTCTTCTTGTAGTACTCCATCAGGCGGGTACGCAGGCTGTCCTCGTTGTCGTCGGCACGGCGCTTGACATCCGTGCTGCCGCATTTGGCGCATTTGCCATCGGCAGGCCAGGGCTTGGTCTGGTCGTGATAGACCTCGCCGCAACCGCCGCAGGTCGAGCGGCCGGTGATGCGCGAGACGAGTGCCTCGTCATCGACCTGCATCTCGATCACCGCGTCGAGCTTGGCGCCCATCTTCGCGAGCAGTTCCCCCAGCGCGTCGGCTTGCGCCAGCGTGCGCGGGAACCCGTCGAAGATGAAGCCTTCGCCGCCACCGGACAGTTTCTCTTCGATCAGACCGATCACGATCTCATCGGTCACGAGTTGGCCCTTGGCCATGACTTCCGCGACGCGGTTGCCCATCTCGGTGCCCGAGTCCTTGGCCTCGCGCAGCATGTCCCCGGTGGAGAGCTGGACCATGCCACGCTCTTCGACGAGACGGCGGGCCTGCGTGCCTTTACCGGCGCCGGGCGGGCCGAGGAGGATGATATTCGCCATGATGGATCCTTCCCGAGATCAGGTTTCGGTTAGCGACGCGCGGGCGGCTTGCGCGGCCCCTTCTTCTTCGAACGGCCCCGCAGCTGCGAGCGCTCGATCAGGCCTTCATACTGATGGGCCAGAAGATGCGACTGGATCTGGTTGATCGTATCCATCGACACGGTCACCACGATCAGCACCGAGGTGCCGCCGAAATAGAACGGGATCGACAGCTGCGAGCGCAGGATCTCGGGCAGGAGGCAGACAGCGGCGAGATAGGCCGCACCGATCACCAGCACTCGGCTGACGACGTAGTCGAGGTAATCCTCGGTCTTCTTGCCGGGACGAATACCGGGCACGAAGCCGCCTTGGTTCTTCAGGTTGTCCGCCACCTCGTCCGATTTGAACGAAACGTTCGCCGTGTAGAAATAGGCGAAGAAGACGATCATCGCGACGTAGAACAGCAGGTAGAGCGGCTGACCGGGACCGAAATAGGCAAGGATCGTCGACATCACCGGACCGGTATTCTGGCCCGAGAAGGTCGCGATCGTGGTCGGCAGCAGCAGCAGCGAAGAGGCGAAGATCGCCGGGATCACGCCCGCCGGGTTCACCTTGATCGGCAGGTGCGAAGAGCCACCGTCATAGACCTTCATCCCCACCTGACGGCGCGGATACTGGATATGGATCTTGCGCAGCGCGCGCTCCATGAAGACCACGAAGGTGATCACGAGCGCGATCATCACGATCACGCCAAGGATCACCGGGGTCGAGATCGCACCGGCGCGGCCCTGCTCGAGGAAGCGGGCGAGGGCTGCGGGGATCTCGGCAACGATGCCGACGAAGATGATCAGCGAGATGCCGTTGCCGATGCCGCGTGCGGTGATCTGCTCACCGATCCACATCAGGAACATGGTGCCGCCGACGAGGGTGATGACCACAGCCGCGATGAAGAACAGGCCCGGATCATGGGCGAGATCGCCCTTCTCGAGCGACACGGCCAGACCCCAGGCCTGGAAGGTCGCGAGCGCAACGGTCGAGTAGCGCGTGATCTGGTTGATCTTCTTGCGGCCCTGCTCGCCCTCTTTCTTCATCTGCTCAAGAGCCGGAACGAGCGCGGTCAGAAGCTGGATGATGATCGAGGCGGAGATATAGGGCATGATGCCGAGCGCGAAGACACCCATGCGGCCCAGTGCGCCGCCGGTGAACATCGAGAGGACGCCGCCCAGGCCCGAGCCCGCGCTTTGCATGAACTCGCGCAGCGCCTGCGCATCGATGCCCGGAACCGGAATATAGGTGCCGAGGCGGTAGATGATCAGCAAACCGATGGTGAAGAAGATGCGCTGGCGCAGCTCTGTGGCCTTGCCAAGGGCGTCCCAGCTCAGGTTCGCCGCCATTTGCTCTGCAGCAGATGCCATATGCTCGTCTCTTTCATGTAAAGCGCCGCCCAACCGGTTCCCGGTCGGCGGCGCCTAGAAAACCTTCGCCTATGTAATCGGGCCGGAGCCCGCTCACAACAGCTTATTCAGCAGCCTGCGCCACCGTGATCGAGCCGCCAGCCTTCTCGACAGCCTCGATGGCCGACTTCGAAGCGCCGGTGACGTTGAGCGTCACTTTCGACTTGATGTCGCCCTTGGCGAGAACACGCACGCCATCGAGCTTGCGGCGAACCACACCGGCCGCGACCAGCGCGTCTTCGGTGATCTCGGCTTTCGCGTCGAGCTTGCCGGCTTCGATGAAGGTCTCGATCTGACCGAGGTTCACGACGTTGAACTTCTTCGCGTTCGGCTTGGTGAAGCCACGCTTCGGAAGACGACGGTAGAGCGGCATCTGGCCGCCTTCGTAACCGTTCAGGGCCACGCCCGAACGCGATTTCTGACCTTTGATACCACGGCCAGCCATCTTGCCCTTGCCCGAGCCCGGACCGCGAGCAACGCGTTTCTGTTTCTTGGCAGCGCCGGGATTGTCGCGCAGTTCGTTGAGTTTCATATCGCTTCTCCTTGCCGGAGCACCTTCCCGAAGCGAGTGCGGAAGGGACACGGCTTTTCTTGGTTGATTCTGATGCGGCCTCGCGGCCACCGGGGGCGTATAGAGCGTTTGTCCGCGCCTTGCAACTCCTGCCTGCACAGGCCGCGCGGGCCGTTGCGCGCCGTTGCGCACGCAGCCCCAACCCTTTCCTAAGCGCCGCTTTGCACGATTGCCGCAACGCCGAAATCCTTATCCAGAAGCGGAGCCAGACGATGACCAATCCTTTCCACAACCGCGCGCCTTCTCTCTCGGGCCCCGCCCTCGACATCGTGCCTGTGACGCCCGATGACGCGACCGATCTGCCGACGGTGGCGGTGGCGCTTTATGTCGAGACCGGGGGCGTGGTGAGCTTCGTCACCGCGAAGGGCAATGCGCGCTCGGTCGCGGTCGCCGATTTCACCATCCTGCCCGTCGGCGCCGAGCGCGTGCTGGCAACCGGCACCACGGCCACGGGCATCCACGCGCTGACGGTGGTGTGATGCTGGGCTTCGGTATCAACACGTTGACGCAGGCCGGGCGTCGGCGGGCGGCTGGCTGGTCGCCCGCCGCACTCGCGCCGATTGCCTGGTACGAGCCCGCGGACCGAGCGACGCTGTTCCAGGACGCGGCGATGACGGTGCCGGTGCTCGTCGATGGCGATCCGGTCGGGGCGATGCGCGACAAGTCGGGCCAGGGGCGCGACCTGATCCAGAGCATCGATGCACGCCGCCCGCTCTATCGCACCGATGGCGCGTCGCATTGGCTCGAATATGACGGGATCGACGACGCGCTGAGCGTCGTGCAACTGCCCTTCACCACCGAGGCCACGGTGGGCCTGGCCTTCTCGGTCCAGTCCAATGCCAGCGGCTACCCGCCGGTTCTGCGCAACGGCACGGCGGCGACGGATGGCTCGGGGCGCCAGCCGATGATCTATCTCGACGCCAACGCCCCGCAGGTGGTCAAGACCTGGTGGGGCAATCGCGGGCTTGCGGTGACCCTGCCCGCGCAGGTGACGCAAATGGGGCCGCTCTCGCTGGTCAGCTCGATCTCGGGCGGCGCGGCGCAGATGCGCATCGGCACACTGAGCGCAAGCACAACGGGCGTCAGCATGGCCCCGGACATGAGCGGAAATTTCGCCCTCGGCATGGCAGGTTTCGTCGGTCGGATCTATGGCGTGGTGATCTGCGCCACCGAGCAGCCGCCCGAAGCGCGCGATGCGCTGGCCGCGCATCTGGATGCGCTGTCGCGGGGATAAGACTCAATCGCCGAAGAACCAGACGCCCCCGCAGCAAGCCGTTGCGGGGGCTTTTTCGTGCCATACACACGCGAAGGTTGCATTTTGTCACACCTCGCCGCAGGATCGACGGCAGAGCCCCGGGCCAAGAGGAGGGCGCACCATGCCGATCGCTCTGACGGCCTACGCTCTGACCCTGATCGTCGCCCTGACGAGCCTGGTCTTGCTTTATCGCGCAGGAATGCTGAGCGCGGTGGCGATGCTCCTTTATCTCTGCGTCCTGCTGCTGATCCGGCCGTTGACGCTCTTTTCCGGTCTGGATATGCCACAACCGGCGAATGCCTTTGACGATGTGGCGCTCGACGCGGCGTTAGCACTGCTTGCGGCGCTACTCTGGATCGGGCTCTTCACACTTTGCGCACTGGCGATGCGCGCCTATCTGCCCCGGCTGGGCGCAGCACTTCTTCCCCGTCCGGTCAGCACCCCCGACCCCGCGCGTTTGCGCCTGTTCGCGGCGGGGCTGGCACTCCTCACAGGCGCGATCACGGCGGGGTTCGTCCTTCAGTCGGGGTCGCCCGGCGCCTTTATCTACAAGGTGAAGGTCGCGCGCGAGATGTCGGGGCTTTTCCTCTTTCTCCATCTCGCGGTGCTCAGCCTGATGTTGAGCCTCTACGGACTGCTTGAGGAGATCCGCCGGGCCGAGACCCCAGCCCGCCGCCGCTCTGCCTTCCTCTTTTACGCGCCGCTGTTACTCATAGCGATGGGGACGAGCTTTGCCTGGGGCAACCGAGGCAATATCGCCTATATCCTGATCGCGGGCGCGCTGTCCTGGCATGTGCTGATCGCACCGCTGCGGCCAATACGCGTGCTGATCGGTGCCGCGATCCTGTTTGTCGCGCTTTTCGCGATGGGCAACCTGCGCGAGGCGCGGCTCGAAGCTCTCACCGGCACGCCCTATTCCGAGCGCAGCCTGACACGCAGCCTCTCGAACTCGCTGCACCTCGCGGAATTCGACGCGCTCAGCCTCGCGATCAAGGATGCGGGCAGCCGCTACGAATTGCGCGAGGGCGCCGATTTCCGCAACGGGATCCTCGCCATGGTGCCGCGCCAGATCCTGCCCGAACGCCAGATCTTCAATGTCGGCGGCTGGTTCCGGCAGGTCTACGAACCCGGCAAGGTCAATGGCTGGCCCGTCACGGTGATCGGCGACTGGTTCGTCAATTTCGGCTGGATCGGTGTGGTATTGGGCGCAGCGCTCTCGGGCGCGGTCGCGGGGCTATTCGACAGCGCCTACAGCCGGGTACGCAGCCGGACATGGGACGCGGTGCTAGCCCCCGCGCTCGGCATCCTGATCCTCAAGGGTGGGGTCGGAACGGGAGCGCCCCAGCAGATCGTGCTGACGTTGATCCCGCTTGCCATCCTGTCGCTGGCGCTTCGCCTGCGCGGGAAAACTGGCCGAGCCAGCGCGCGATGGCGGTCCGGGGAAGTGTGACGCTCAGGGGCGCGCCCTGTGCGATCCGCGCCGCGATCTCGACCTCGGGCGCATCGCGCGCGATCACCGGCAGGCCGGTATCGCGGGCGATCTCGGCCGCACGGTTGTCGATCGACAGGATAAGCGCGCGCCGTCCCTTTTGCAGTGCCCGGATGCCGCCATGCAGCCGGTTGCCGACATAATCGAGCCCCCGGCCGCTTGCGAGAAGCGCATCATAGGCCTCGAGTGTGGGCGCGAGGATCTCGGCTCGGCCTTGCGTTAACTGTGTGACATAATCGAGATCGTCGATCCCCTGCGGCCAGACATGGACCTTGCGATAGCTCCGCGCGAGCAGATCGAAGATACGTGCGTCGGCCGGGGACGGTTTTCGCATCGTGAAGGTGGTGACGACCTCCTCGGCCCTGGTTTGCGGGATGTGGGAGAGGGGCTCGGGCTCCAGCCCCCACATCGTGACACAAGCAGTCACCTCGACGTTCTCGATCCCTGCCTGCGCGAGCATCTCCTTGGTGTGACTGTCGCGCACCGAATGGACCGCTTCGCGTGACAGCAGCCGCCGCAGCATCGCCGCCGTCATCGCACTGGGCGGGCGCTCGTAATCGCGCCAGCCCGCGGCGAGCAGCACCAGTTTGTTCACCAGCGCCAAGTCGCGCAGCCCGACCCGCCACCCCCGATCAAAAAGCAGCCGCGAGGTCAGCAGGTTGCTCCCCGCGACGATCGCATGATCGGCCTGCCGGATCAGCCGGTGCGAGCGAATGCCCATGCGTTCATGCGTCGGCAGATGCGTCAGGAAGTGATCCGGCAGCGCCTGACGGATCCAGTGGCGCGCGGCCTGCGAGATGATCTCGTCGCCCGCGTTGCGCGTGGCGATGGCCGGGTCGAGGATCGCCACGGCGCGGCGCGGGGCAAAGAATGCGTCAGACACGGGCGGGCTCCTTTGAGAGGCAGGACGTGGTCGGGCGCAACAGCGCAATAAGCAGCGCCAGCTGCGCGCTCGAGACGATCAGCAGAGCAAGGGCCACTCCTTCGAGCCCGGCAATTTGCGCCCCCGCCACCGCACCACTGAGGATCGCGAGCATGACCCCGAACCGCAAGCCCGCGAGGCAGGCAAAGCGACGCTGCGCGACGAGCCCGGTCTGCAGCGCCGCAATCGGCAGGCGCAGTGCCAGAACGCCCGCCATCAGAGTGAGAAGCCGGGTTTCAGCCGCGAAACCGGGACCGAAGACGAGGTTGAGAAGCGGGCCGCCGAAGAGCGCGGCAATCACCAGAGCCGCGCAGCCAAGCGCCGCGAGCCCCCCGGCAAAACGCGCCAGCATCCGGCCGAACGCACCCTGCCCTTCGCGGTTCGCGCGGGCAAGCCGCATCGCCATCGCCTGGCTCAGCGCGGCGGCGAAGGCGGTGCCGAGCACCAGCACGTAGCCGACCGCCGTATAGATCCCGGCCAGCGCCAGAGGCAGCAGCGCCCCGACGATCAGCCTTGGCGCAGCGGTTCCGATTTCGCCCAGCAGCATCGCGAGGCCGAGCGCCCGGGTCTCGCGCAGCAACGCCACGAGCCGCGTGCGCGTGAAATCGGGACGCAAGCGAACGAAGCGCGCGGCCTGTGGCAGATCATGTCCCAGCGCTACCGCAGCCCACGCGACCGCCTGCCCCGCGACAGCCAGCGCCACCGATCCGCTCGCAAGAATGACTGCGACAAAGGCCGACAGTCCCGCGAGCCCACGCAGCGCAAGCGAGCGCGCAACCGAGTCCATCCGCCCCGCCGACTGAAAGGCGCCATAGCTCAGATCGCTGAGCGCATCGGCACCGCGCGCCAGCGCCACCATCACGAGGATCGCACCCAGCGCCGGGTCGCGCAGCCCCAAAGCCAGTGCCGCCACCGCCATCACCGCGAGCGCGGCCACCGTCGTCAGCCCGCGCAGCCCCAAATACACCCCGAAGCGCGCGCGGCCCTCGGCATCGGTCGCGAGCCCCATACGCAGGCCCAGCCCCACAGCGAGGAAGGTGATCGAGGCCAGCGACACCGCGATGCCATAGCGCCCGACATCCTCGAGCGGCGCCAGCCGCGCCAGCGCCACGACCAGCCCGGCCTGCGCCAGAAGAAATGTCCCCTGCCCCAACAGCGACCAGCCCAGATCCGAGCGGATCGAGTTCATCGCCGCCGGGACGGAGAGGGACGACCGCGCCGCCACCTTTACTCCGCCGTCTTGCTGATCGAGGCGCTCAGCATCCTCGGCATGATCGCGTTGACCACGTTGCTCCAATGCGTGACCTTCTGCGCCGCGACGAAAACCACGTCATTGGGGCGCAGCTCGAACCGGGTCGCAAGCAAGAGCCCCGCCGCATTGCCCGCATCGAGATGCCAGGCGGTGACCTGCCCCTGAGGTTCGGGCACCTCCGCCGCCCGCAGCACGTAGATCTGACGCGGGTCGGCGGTCTGGGTGAAGATCCCGCCCGCCTCGTCGAACAGCGCATCGGCAAGCGAGGCGGTCTGACCGAAGGGGAGCGCATAGCGGCTCTGTTTGGGCAACTCGCCCGCGATATAGACATAGTCGCGCTTCTCCGCGCCCAGCTCCAGCCGCGCGGCGAAGCTCTCGCGTTTCTCTTTCAGCGCGGCGCGGCGCAGCTCGACCTGCGTCGCTAGCATTTTCATCTCACTCTCCCGGTAGGCGCCGAGCTTGAGCTGCTGTTCGAAATAGGCCGCCGCCTTGTCGAGATCATATTCCGAGCCGACAAAAACGCTATCGCCCGAGGCAAGCCGGACCCTCTGCGCACCGGAGCGCTTGTAGAGATCGACGAGCGGGATCTGGTAGAGTTTTCCCGCTCGGAAAATCCGCACCAGCGCATAATCGGGATCGGAGCCGCGCACCCCGCCGCGCTCGGCCAGCGCCTCATCGAGATAAAGCGGGCTCAGCCCGATCGCGATCACGCCGGGATCGGCGACCGCCCCCCCAATAGTGACCTTCTGCGAATGGAACTCCGCCAGTTCGACCGAGAAATTCGGGTTCGCGTTCTTGTCGAGGAACTGCCGAAAGAGCGCGGCCTCGGCCTCTTCGATCGTCATGCCCGCGATCTCGACGCGCCCGATACCCGGAATCGAGATCGTCCCGTCATCCTGCACCGTGTAGCCCTGCCGCGCGTTCTGCGCCGCGAGCAGGCCCGAAAGTTCCTCCACGCTCGAGCCGGTCTTCGGCGTGGCAAGCAGCACTACGTCACCGACCCCGATCCGGTAGCTGCCCGGGCTGGCGGGCGGAGGCAGGAGTGTCGCGAGTTGCGCCGGACGCGCGGGCCGGTCAATTGCCGGGGCTGGCGCGCCCCCCGTTCTGCGCAGCCCCTCGCCGCCCGCGCTCTGGACGAAATAGGCCGGCAGCGCACGCGGCGAATAGCCCGCGCCATTGGCCTCCAGCACGGCTTGCGGGGTGATTTCGCGCACCGTCACATCGCCTTGCGCGCTTTGCCCGGGCATCACCGCGCTCTTGTTATAGACCACGCCGCAGCCCGGCAACATCAAGACAAGGGCCAGTATCGGCCCGCGCCAAAGCTCTGCTTTCCAATCCCTCATTTGCCCCTGCCTCATTCTCTTTTTTATCTTTGACCGGCGCGGGCGCTCACTGCCCGGTCCGGGCCAGCACCACCGCGACGGTGCGTAGCAAGATCCCCAGATCGTGCAGCAGCGAGCAGCGCATGAAATACCAGACATCGAAGGCCACCCGCGCCTCGTAGGAGACCGCGTTGCGCCCCGAGACCTGCCAGAGCCCGGTCATCCCCGGACGTTGCGCCTCGTAGATGGGACGGAACCGCCCGTAGAAGCTCAGTTCCTCGCGCATCACGGGGCGGGGACCGACGAGGCTCATCTCTCCGCGCCACACGTTCCAGAGTTGCGGCAGTTCGTCGAGGCTGGTGGCGCGCAGGAACCGCCCGAGCCGGGTCACCCGCGGATCGTTGTCGAGCTTGCGGGCGCATTGCCATTGCGCAGCCGCCGCCGCGTCCTGCCCCAGATGATCCGCTAGTCTCAGCTCGGCATCGGGGACCATGGTGCGCAGCTTCCAGCAGCGGAAGCTGCGCCCGCCACGCCCGACCCGGCGATGCGCGTAAAACCCTGCCGCCCCGTCGCGGCGCACCGCGAGCCAGAGCAACCCGATCACCGGGAGCACGATCGGTGCAAGCAGAAGAACGCCGACCAGATCGAACAGCCGTTTGCCAATACGGAAATAGACAGGACGCCAGCCGCCCGGAGCGGCAAGCCCCGGCGGTACCGGGATGGCATCCTGAGTATAGAAGCCTTGCACATCGAAGGTGCTCATCAGCCTCTCCTCGCCCAGAACACCCCTGCCCCACGGTAGCGAGTCCCGTTCACGAAGCGGCCTGTCCCCGGCCATTTCGTTCACAAGAAGTTTATCCATTGCGAAATTTCGTGAGCCGGTCAACTATAAGTTGTCGCAAGGCCTATTTTTCCGTTTTGAGTTGCGCCCTCAGAGTCCATTTCCGCGCGGAGACCCCGTTGAAGAAGTTTCAGATCCCTCGCGCCTCCGGCCATTCAAGCCGCCCCTCCCCTTCCGATACCGAGACCGTCGATCCGCTGGTAACGCTTGCGATGCTGGCGCGGGGCTGGCGGGTGATCCTCGCGGCACTCGCGCTCGCGCTGGTGGCTGCGGGGCTCTATCTTACGATGCTCGCCACACCGCGCTACGTGGCGCGCGCAACGGTGATCCTCGACACCCATCGCGCCGAGGTCGTCGACTTCAACGGGGTGGTCGACGGAATTCGCGGCGATGCGGATGAACTCAACAGCGAGGTCGAGGTGCTTCGCTCGCGAGGCTTGCTCAACCGGGTCGTCGAAGCGCTTGATCTTGTGCAGGACCCGGAGTTCAACCCCCGCCTTGCATCGCCCTCGTGGCTCGATCGCGGGCTTTCGCTCCTGCGCCCCGCGCGGCCCGATGCCTCGCCACAGCAGATCCGCGATGCGACCACGACCGCGCTGATCGACGCGCTCAAGGTCCGCAACCTGCCCTCGAGCTACGTCTTCGAGATCGCCGTCACCTCCGAAGATCCCGCGAAGGCCGCCCGGATCGCGGATACGATCGCGCGGCTCTACATCCGCAACCAGATCGAGGTGAAGTTCGAGGCGACCGAGACCGCGACGAGCTGGCTGACCGAACGGGTCGGCATGCTCAAGCAGGAGCTGGAGACCGCCGAGGGGCGGGTGAAGACCTTCAACACGCAAAGCCCGCTGATCTCGGCCACAGCCCTTGGCGCGCTGGAAGTTCAGCTCAAGGACATCCGCGACAGGCTGAGCCGGATCCGGCATGAACGCGACGCCCGCGAGACCTATCTCGGGGCGCTGAGCGAGGCGCAGGGCGCAGGTGACAAGCGCGCCGCCGCCGCCGATCCCGCACTCGACCGGATCGCGCCCGACGATCAAGCCGGTTTCGATGCCCGCTTCGCCGCGCTCGTTGCGCAGGCCGAGGCCGACCTGCTGCGCGCCGAGGATCAGATCGCGGCGCTCGAAACCTCGGAAGTGGCGCTTCAGGGGCAGATTTCCCGGCAGGGCGAGGACATGATCGAACTGCAACAGCTCTCGCGCGAGGCCGAGGCGAGCCGGATGGTCTATGAGTTCTTCCTCAACCGCCTCAAGGAAACCTCTGCGCAAAACGGCATCCAGCAGGCGGATGCACGCATTCTCTCGCAAGCGGTGATCCCCGATCACCCCGCGAGCCCGCGCAGGGGGCTGGTGCTGGGACTTGCCGCCGCGATCGGGATCGTGGCGGGGATCGCTCTGGTCGCCGCCCGCGAGTTGCGCAACACCGCCTTCCGCACCGCGCGCGAACTCGAGGCTGCGAGCCACACGCTGGTGATGGGACAGATCCCGCTTCTGCGCGCCCATGCGCGCCCCGAGATGCTGCGCTTCCTGCTCGACTCGCCCGGCTCGCCCGCGATGGAGGCGGTGCGCAACCTGCGCACTTCGCTGATGCTCGCCAATGTCGATGCGCCGCCGCGCGTCATCCTGACAACCTCGGCTCTGCCCGGCGAGGGCAAGACCACCACCGCGATCGCGTTGGCGGTGAACCTCGCGGCCTCGGGCAAGGCGGTCCTGCTGGTCGAGGGCGATCTGCGCCGCCACACCCTAGGCGAGTACTTCCCCGGTCTGGCGGGTGGAGCGGGGCTCGCCTCTGTTCTCTCGGGGCAGGTGGAGCTGGAAGAGGCCGTGCAACACGACGCGCAAAGCGGCCTGTCGCTGCTGATCGGTGACGAAAGCACGGCGAATGGCGCCGATCTCTTTGCTTCGGCCACCTATCGCCATTTCCTCGAGGAAGCGCGCGGCCATTACGACCATGTCATCATCGACACCCCCCCGGTGCTGATCGTCCCCGACGCCCGCATTCAGGCGCAGGCTGCCGATGCGGTTCTCTTCGCCGTGCGCTGGAACGCGACCACGCAGGGACAGCTCGACGAGGCGCTGCGCATGTTCGAGACGGTGAACCGGCCCGTGACGGGATTGGTGCTGACGCAAGTCGACATGGCAAAGATGCGCCGCTATGCGCAGGACCGTTCCGACCTGCGCTATGGCAGCTATGCCGCTTACGGGGTAGCCGAATAGGGATGGGCGCTTGACCTTCCTCCCCGGCCCTCGCTACTGCGGAGGCAGGCGAAAGCGAAGGGCAGCAGACATGACGCGCATCCTGATCACCGGCACCGCTGGGTTCATCGGCTATCACCTGGCAAAGCTGCTCCTCGACGAGGGCTTCCGGGTGCATGGCTATGACGGGATGACCGACTATTACGACGTGGCCCTCAAACAGCGCCGCCACGCGATGCTGCTGCAGAACCCGAATTTCACCGCGACCGAGGGGATGCTCGAAGATCTCGAGACCTTCGACGCGATGGCGGATGACTTCAAACCCGAAATCATCGTCCATCTCGCGGCGCAAGCCGGCGTGCGTTACAGCCTCGAACAGCCCCGCGCCTATGTCGACGCGAATGTCGTGGGCACGTTCAACGTGATGGAGGCCGCCCGGCGCCACGCGGTTCAGCACCTGCTGATGGCCTCGACTTCGTCGGTCTACGGCGCCAACGAGGACATGCCCTATGCCGAGACCGACAAGGCCGACACGCAGCTGACGATCTATGCGGCGACCAAGAAAGCGACCGAGTCGATGGGCCATTCCTATGCCCATCTGTGGAATATCCCCACCACCATGTTCCGCTTCTTCACCGTTTACGGCCCCTGGGGGCGGCCCGACATGGCGCTTTTCAAATTCACCGACGCGATCCTCGATGGCCGCCCGATCGACATCTACAATCACGGCGAGATGTATCGCGACTTCACCTATGTCGAAGACCTCGTGCGCGGCATCCGCCTGCTGATCGACGCGATCCCCGAGCGTCCCGCTTCACGCGACGACATCGCCGAGGGCGACAGCCTCTCGCCCGTGGCCCCCTACCGGATCGTCAATATCGGCAACTCGGACAAGGTGAAGCTCCTCGATTTCGTCGATGCGCTGGAGGCCGAGCTGGGTCGCCCCGCGATCCGCAATTACATGGAGATGCAGAAAGGCGACGTGCCCGCGACATGGGCGGATGCCTCGCTGCTGCAACGCCTGACCGGCTACCGCCCGCAAACGGATGTGCGCGACGGGATCGCGAAATTCGTGGCGTGGTTCCGCGACTATTACGGGAAATGACGCCCTGCCCCCTTGCAGCGACGTGGCAAGAGGCTAGATCGCGGCTTTGACGCGAAACCTCGCCCTTCTTCGGAGACCTCCCATGACGCTCAGCCCCCGCCACGCGCGGGCCGTGATCCTGTCGCTGGCCCTTGGCACCTTCGGTATCGGTGTGATCGAGTTCGCCACGATGGGGCTGCTACCCTATTACGCCGCCGATTTCGGCGTGAGCGAGGCGCAGGCGGGCCACGCGATCTCGGCCTATGCGCTTGGCGTGGTGATCGGTGCGCCGGTGCTCGCGGTGGTCGGGGCGAAGATCCCGCGCAAACAGTTCCTGATCGGCTTGATGGGCTTTTACGCGGTGGCAAATCTGCTTGCGGGTTTTGCGCCGAACATGGATGCATTCATGATCGCGCGCTTCGCATCGGGCCTCCCGCATGGCGCCTATTTCGGGATGGCGATGCTCTTTGCCGCCGACCTGATGCCGAAGGGCAAACGCGCGCAGGGCGTGGCCTGGGTGATCACGGGGCTGACGGTCGCCAATGTCGTGGGCGTGCCGCTGGCGGGCGCGATCGGGCAGAATTTCGGCTGGCGCTGGGGATTTGCGATCGTCGCAGTGATCTGCGGGCTCTCGGCGGCGATGATCTGGCGCGTCGCCCCGGTCACGCCGCGTGATCCGAACGCAAGCCCGATGCGCGAGCTGGGCGCGTTGGCCAACCGCTCGGTCTGGCTGACGCTGCTGGTCGGATCGGTCGGTTTCGGCGGCATCTTCGCGGTCTATTCCTACCTGTCGGCCGCGATGATCGACACCCAAGCCGGACCGGCCTGGACGATCCCGGTCGCGCTCTCGGCCTTCGGGGTGGGCGGCACGATCGGCAACATGATCGCGGGAAAGCTCTCGGACTGGTCGCGGTTCGGCGCGGGGTTCATCCTGCTGTGCGGGATGTTCGTGATGGTGCTGCTCTATACGGTCACCATCGGCAACTGGGTCGCAATGTCTCTCGCGATGGTGGCGCTCGGCTCGACGGCCGGGATGGTGATCCCGATGCAGGTGCGCCTGATGGAGGTCGCGGGCGATGCCCAGACGCTCGCCGCAGCCCTCAACCATGCCGCCTTCAACCTCGCCAATGCGATCGGGCCGTTCCTTGCCGGGATCGCGCTTGCGCACGGCTTCGGTTGGGAAGCGACCGGCTATGTCGGCGCGGGGCTCGCGCTAGCGGGGCTCATGTTCCTCGGCATAGCCTGGCTCGACAGCCGCCGTCCGACGGCCTCCCTCGCCTGAACCGGCCCAGCTGATCCGACCGCTCCGACAAAAAGCGCGCGCGCCCCAAAGGACGCGCGCAGACCGGACTGGCCGGAGGAGCAGAGGGAAAGGCTCTGTACGAGTGAACGGAACGTATCGCCACACCCCGTTCGCCGGACGGTCCGGGTCGTCTCAGTAGTGGTGCTCATGCTCCGAGGTTTTCCCCCGGAAGACGTAATAGGCATAGGCCGTGTAGCCGAGAATGATCGGCAGGAAGATCACCGCACCGACAAGGATGAACCCCTGCGAGATCGGGGGCGTCGCGGCTTCCCGGATCGTGATCGACATCGGCACGATATAGGGGAAGATCGACAGGCCCAGCCCCGCGAAACACAGCACGAAGATCGCGATCCCCGAGAGATAGGCCACCACGCCGCGATCCGTGCGGATCCCCTTCCAGTAGCCATAGCCCGCCGCCAGAAGCAGGAGCGGGACGACACCACTCAGGATGATCCCCGGCCAGGCGAACCAGCGCTGGAAATACTCGGGGTGCAGGAAGGGCGTCGCGAGCGAGGCCAGCCCGATGAAACCGAGCGTCGCGACCAGCGCCCCCTGCCCGATCCGGCGCGCGAGATCATAAAGGTCATGCGAGGTCTTGATCACCAGCCAGGCCGCACCGAGCATCACATAACCCGCCACCAACGCCAGCGCCGTGCCCAACGAGAAAAAGCTCACCCAGTCGAGCGGGCCGCCGGTGAAGGCGCGCCCGGTGACCTCGGGGCCGCGCAGCAGACCGCCTAGGATTGCGCCCTGCGCCAGTGTCGCCACCAGCGAGCCGCCGAAGAAGGCCTTGTCCCAGAGCGGTTTCCAGCGCCGGGTCTTGCCGCGGAACTCGAAAGCCACGCCGCGGAAGGCCAACGCCAGCAGCATGATGATGATCGGCACGTAAAGCGCGTTCAGGATCACCCCATAGGCCAGCGGGAAAACGGCAAGCAGCCCCCCGCCCCCCATCACCAGCCAGGTCTCGTTGCCATCCCAGACCGGCGCGACAGAGTTCATCGCGCGGGTCCGGTTCTCGTCCGAACCGAGGAAGGGGAAGAGGATGCCGATGCCAAGGTCGAACCCGTCGAGCACGACATAGGTCATGATGGCAAAGGCGATGATCGCGGCCCAGATATCGGGCAGGTAATGGGCGAAGCCGCTCATGCGTGGGCCTCCTCTTTGTCGGTGGTGACGTCCTTGGCGAGCATCGCGCCCGCCACGCCCGCGGCGCGCTGCGGCGTGTTCTCGACCGGTTCGGCGCCTTCGGGGCCGCGCTTCATCAGCCGCCCGAGGTAGAAGATCCCCGAGCCGAAGAGGAAGGCATAGACCAGCACGAAGCCGATCAGGCCCGCCCAAGCCGCCGTGTGGCTCAGGTTCGACACGGACTCGGCCGTCGTGAAATGGCCATAGACCGTGTAAGGCTGGCGGCCGAATTCGGTGGTGAACCAGCCCATGATGATCGCGAGGAACCCGCCCGGCGCGAAGACCAGCGCCACCTTGTGATAGAGCCCCGGCTCGTGCAGGCGTTTTCTCCACATCAGCCAGCCCCCCCAGAGCCCGATCGCGGCGAAGGCGAAACCAAGCCCCACCATGATCCGGAACGTGAAGAACACGATCGTCATCGGCGGACGCTCATCCTTCGGGAAATCGCCCAGACCGGGTACCTCGCCATCGAGCGAGTGGGTCAGGATCAGCGACGAGGCATAGGGGATTTCGATCTTGTAATCAGTGCTCTCCGTCTTGTCGTTCGGGATACCGAACAGGATCAGCCCAGCGCCCTTGCTCGTCTCCCAGTGACCTTCCATCGCGGCGATCTTCGCGGGTTGATGCTCGAGCGTGTTGAGCCCGTGCTGATCGCCCGCAAGGATCTGGATCGGCGCGGTCACGAGGATCATCGCCACCGCCATGCGGAACATCACGCGCACCGCGTCATCCGCCGTGCCCTTGATGTGATGCCAGGCGCCGACACCGGCCACGACAAGCGCCGTGGTCAGGTAGGCCGCCAGCACCATATGCACGAAGCGATAGGGCAGCGAGGGGTTGAAGATGATCTCCCACCAGTCCTTCGGTATGAACTGCCCGACATCGTTCATCGCGAAGCCCGCGGGCGTCTGCATCCAGCTATTGACCGAGAGAATCCAGAAGGCCGAGAGCAACGTGCCGAACGCGACCATCGCCACCGCGAACATGTAGATCCACTTGTTCACCCGGTTGCGGCCGAACAGCGTGATCCCGAGGAAACCCGCCTCGAGGAAGAAGGCCGTCATCACCTCGTAGCCCATCAGCGGCCCGATCACCGGCCCCGCCTTGTCGGAGAAATGCGCGAAGTTCAGACCGAACTCGTAGGACATCACGACGCCCGAGACGACGCCCATCCCGAAGACCACCGCGAAGATGTGTTTCCAGAACTCGAAAATCCTGAGGAAGACCTCTTTTCCGGTGATCATCCTGAGCGCTTCGAGCACCATCAGGAAGCTCGCCGTGCCGATCGAGAAAGCTGGGAAAACGATATGTGCCGAGACGACGAAGGCGAATTGCGCCCTTGCCAGATCGAGTGTCGGTATGTCGAAAATACTCATGTCCGTCCGCGTTTCTGCTATGGTTGAGGGGCGAGCTAGACTACGCAGTGGTTACGGCAACCGACGGGCCGTGGTTCACCTTGTCGCACTGTGGCGGCTTGTCGCAGACCCAATGAAACAAGCCCGCGCGACAGGTCGCACGGGCTCTCAACGTTCATTGGGTTTTGGGCGCTCAGGCCGCCTGTTTCAGGTCAACTCGCGACGGGATGAACTCTCCGTGAAGCGCCTTGATGACGGGCTTCAGATCGTCGCGTTCGAGCACGAATTGCACGTCCACGTTGCGCGGTCCCTGAGTCGCGCCGAGGCTTTCCATACCCGCATTGGCGATCGCCTGCAGGCCCCGGGTCAGCACCGAAAGACCCTTCAGATCGCGCCCGATGACCGAGGCCATCGCGAGCATCCGCGCCGAGACCTCGGCCGAGGGATAGAGCTTGTTGAGGTCTTTCTCGACCTTCTGCAGCACCTCGATCGGGGCATCGACATAATGGGTGATGGTGTTCGCGTTCGACGCCTTCGAGATGATGCGCACGTCGTGGCGCGTCAGCACTTCGAGGATCGCCGCGTCATAGCCCTTCACGCCGACCATATCCTGTTCGAACACCTCGAGCGCGATGATCTCGAGCCCGGTCACCATCTCGACGGCGGCCTTGTCGGCGGGCTTGTCGTCGATCAGCGTGCCCGGATCGCCCGGATCGAAGGCATTGGTCACACGCAGCGGCACATCGGCCTGGCGCAGTGTCTTGGCGGCTTTCGGGTGGATCGCCTCCATGCCCATGTTCGACATCTGGTCGGCCACGTCATAGTTCGTATGGCCCAGCTTGCGCACCTTGCCTTCGCCCACCAGTTTCGGGTCGGCAGAGGAGAGGTGGAATTCCTTGTGGATGATCGCCTCGCGCGCGCCGGTGAGGGCCGCAAGCTTGGAGAAGGTCACCTCGGAATAGCCACGGTCGAACTCGCGCATCAACCCTTCGGCGCATTGCGCATAGCCCGTCACGATCGGCATCTCGGTTGCGGGATCGACGTCTTTCATCGCCCCCAGGATCCGGCCTTCGAGGTCGTGATCGGTCTCGTCGCGCCAGCCAGACAGATCGACCAACCGCGCGTTGACGCCATTGCGTTGAAGCAGGAGCGTGGTGACGAAGGCCGAATGCGCCTCGCCCAGACCCGAAAGCAACTCGCGGATCTGCAGCATGTGCTCGGAAAGACGGAAATGCCCGTAAGAGCAAAGCCGCTGCAGGTCGATCAGGCAGTTGCGCGCGCCCTCGATGCGCTCGCGCACGAATTCGCTGGCCTGCGCGATATCGCCCGGATGCTTGAGCACTTTCTCATGGGCCGCGATCATCGCGGCCGAGACGCGGCTGAGCGCCTCGTGCCAGCCGTGGTCGCTGTCGGCCTTGGCGAATTGCGCATAGACCCCCGCCTCGCCCGACTTCTTGTGTTCGAGCAGGAGATTGGTGATGCCGCCGAAGGCCGAGACGACGAAGATACGGTTGTAAAGATCGGCGTCCTTGCGTTTGCCGATGAAGAGCGTGTCGAGCAGTTCGTCGACGCGGCTCATCGAGGTGCCGCCGATCTTTTCGACTGTATGGGCAGGTTGGGTCAATTTGGCCCCCTTACGAATTTTCGAGTTCCTCGGCCGGCGCGTAGGAGCCATCCTCGCGGTGCACTTCCTTGCCGGTCACCGGCGGGTTGAAGCAGCAGGCCATGACGAGATCTTCGTCGCCCGCAACGAGGCGGTGATGGTCATGCAGGTTCAGCGCATACATCACGCCCGGCTTGATCTCGTGGCGGGTGCCGTTGTCGAGCTCGGTGATGTGGCCATTGCCCGAGATGCAGTAGACGCTCTCGAAATGGTGCTTGTAGTGGAAGGTATGGTCAGAACCCGCCTTCAGCGTGGTGATGTGAAAGCTGAAGCCCATGTTGTCATCGGCCAGCAGCATCCGCACGCTGGTCCATTCCTCGTTGGAAACGGCGCGGTCGGTGTTTTTCAGTTCATTGAAGTCGCGAACGATCATTGTCGTCTCTCCTTGTCTTAAATCGTCAAGGTCGCCGGGGGAGAAAGCGGCGGATTATTCCGCCGCGATCCGCGTGCGTCCGGCCATCACCTCGGTGGTGGCGTCGCGCAGGATCTGCAGCCCCTTGCGGAATTGGTCCATCGGCGTGGTCAGCGGCGCAAGCACTTTCACGACCTGATCCTCATTGCCGGAGGTCTCGATCACGAGCCCCTTCTCGAAGCAGCGACCACAGATCGCCGACGCAAGCTCACCGGTGCCGACATCGACACCCTGCATCAGGCCACGGCCTTTCAGGAAAGCCCCCGGCACGAGATCGGCCACGGCGGCGAGACCTTCGCGCAGCACATCCGACTTCACGGCCAGCTCGCGCTGGAACGCATCATCGGCCCAGAACTTCTTGATCGCGACGGTGGCGGTCACGAAGGCATGGGTGTTGCCGCGGAAGGTGCCGTTATGCTCGGCCGGGCCGAACACATCGTAATCGGGACGCACGAGAACCAGCGCCATCGGCAGGCCGAAACCCGAGATCGATTTGGCTTGCGTGACGATGTCGGGCATCACGCCCATCCCCTCGAAAGAGAAGAAGGTGCCGGTGCGACCGCAGCCCGCCTGAATGTCGTCGATGATGAAGAGCGCGCCATGCTTGCGGGCGACCTTCTCGACGCCCTGGATGAATTCGGGGCTGGCGGCATTCAGACCACCCTCGCCCTGAACGGTTTCGAGCATGATAGCAGCGGGCGCGTCGATGCCGCCCGAGGCGTCCGAGAGCATCTGGTCGAGCAGCGCGACCGAATCCACACCCTCGGCATAGGCATCATAGGGCATGCGGGTCACGCCCTGAGTGTCCATGCCCGCACCGCCGCGGTGATAGCCGTTACCGGTCGCCGAAAGTGCGCCCATGGTCACGCCGTGGAAGCCGTTGGTGAAAGCGATGATGTTGGTACGGCCGGTGGCCTTGCGCGCGATCTTCATCGCGGCCTCGACGGCGTTCGCGCCCGTCGGGCCCACAAACATCAGCTTGTGATCCATGCCGCGCGGGGCGAGGATATGTTCCTCGAAGGTGCGCAGGAATTCGCCCTTGCTGTCGGTATGCAGATCGAGCGCATGGCCCATCTTGTTTTCCAGAAGATGGTTGATCAGCGCCTCTTTCATGTCCGGGTCGTTATGCCCGTAATTAAGCGACGAGCAGCCGGCGAGAAAGTCGATATAGGTATTGCCCTCGGCGTCGGTCAGTTCCGAACCCTGCGCGCTGGTGAAAACGGTATCGAAGCCACGGCAATAGGAGCGGGCTTCGGATTCGCGTTGGGTAAAGATCGTCTTATCCGTCGAATGAACGGTCATGGGGTATCTCCGTCGAATTGGGGGAAGGAAGGGCAAGGCGTGGCCGCGATCAGGCGGCGGCGCGGGCCTCTTCCGGGAAGGTGATGGTGACCATGTGCTCTGTCGCGGCATGGCCGTCGAAATGGTCGTCTTCGTGGAAATGCGCCTCGTCGGTCAGCTCGCCGCCGATGGACCGGGCGAAGGAGCGGAACAGGGCCCAGCTCGCCGCGTTGCTTTCGGTGATGGTCGTCTTGAGCTGGGAGCATTCGGAGGCTTCGTCGCGTTCGATCAGGTGGCGCAGCATCCGTTTACCAAGCCCAAGGCCACGCGCTTCAGGCGCGACAGCGACCTGCCACACGAAGAAGGTCTGCGGCTCGGACGGAGCGATGTAGCCCGAGATCCAGCCGACGACCTCGCCATCGCGCTCGACGAGAACACAGGTGTCGCCGAAGTGGTCGCATTGCAGCAGGTTGCAGTACATCGAATTTTCATCAAGCGGCTTGCAGCGGCGAACCAGCTTCCAGATTTCGCTGCCATCCTCGGCTTCCGGCTTGCGGAAGACCAGCGCGGATCCCTTCTTGATCGACTCGACTTGCGGCACGTTTTCATTCCTCTCGCTTGCTTCGGGAGACTAAGTAGTTCATCAGGTCGAAAATTTCAACTACCTAACTAATATGACAGCCAGAAGTTCCATTTACGCCTTAAATTTAAGGATATGCGCCCTATATAACGTTAGCATGACTAAGAACATAAACGCTGAAGATACAAATAAACTTAGCAAAGCCAAGCAATTGCAGAGCGCCGAACTCTCTGCGATACTTGGCCGTCTGGACCAAAAAGGGGCCCTCCGGCTGATGGAGCGCGTTGATACGAGCCTGATCGCGCTGCGCCGAATTCTGCGCGCGACCGAAATGTTCGGCAAAGATCTTGCCAAATCCGCCGGCCTCACCCCGGCGCAATTTCGCGTCCTTCAGGTGATCTCGGAAAAAGGCTGGTCGACCCCCAAGGCGATCTCGCAGCGCATGGGCGTGAGCCAGGCGACAATGACGGCACTCATCGACAAGCTCGAGAAGAAAGGCATGGTCACGCGCCAACGCTCGGAGCGCGACCGGCGCCAGACGGATGTCGTCATCACGGCGAAAGGCGCGAGCGCGATCGAAGATGCACCCGACGCGCTGCAACAGATCTTCGTGCGCAGGTTCGAAGCGCTCGAGGATTGGGAGCAGGCACAGCTCATCGCTTCGCTGGAACGGGTTGCAGCCATGCTGGACGCCCATGAAATCGACGCCGCTCCGGTGCTCGACTGGGGCGATATTTCGGGCAAGCCGAATTAATTCGAGCGCACGCGCCCCTGTATGCCCTCGGGTTGACCTGCCCAATTCCGGGCCTTCACTCCCAATCCAGCGCAAAACGGGCTCGAAAAGGTTGCACCCGCGGCCTTGGCGTTTTACGACATCAGCATGTCGGATTTTGACAAGTTCCTGCGCCACACCTCAATGAGCGTGGCTAAACAAGATCCCGTCGGCCTCGCGCCGTCGCCAGAGGCCAATTCCGCGGCGGTAGCCCGCTTGGCCGTCGAATGAATGCTGCCACGACAGGAGGACCTGAATGAACAAGAAAACGCTCGCCGCATTGCTCACCGCATTGCCGCTGACCGCGCTGGCCGCTCCCGCTTTTGCTGCTGATGGCGAATGTGGCTCGGTCACGGAAGCCGAGATGAACTGGGCCTCGGCCGGTGTCGCCGCCTGGGTCGACAAGATCATCCTCGAAAACGGCTACGGCTGTAATGTGACGCTGGTGACCGGCGACACGATGCCCACCTTTACCTCGATGAACGAGAAAGGCGAACCCGATATCGCCCCCGAGCTCTGGGTGAACGCGGTGAAGGTCGCGCTCGACAAGGCCGTCAGCGAAGATCGCCTCGTTATCGCCGCCGAGATCCTCAAGGACGGCGGCGAAGAGGGCTGGTGGATCCCGAAATATGTTGCCGACGCCCACCCCGAGATCAAGACGGTCGACGACGCGCTCGCCCATCCCGAGCTGTTCCCCGACCCGGAAGAACCCTCGATGGGCGGCGTCTACAACTGCCCGTCGGGATGGAACTGCCAGATCTCGACCGCGAACCGCTTCAAGGCACACAAGGCCGAGGAAAAGGGCTTCAAGCTGGTCGATACCGGCTCGGCTGCGGGTCTCGACGGCTCGATCGCCAATGCCTACGAGTCGAAGAAAGGCTGGCTCGGCTATTACTGGGCACCGACCGCGATCCTCGGCAAATACCCGATGGTGAAGCTTGATGCGGGCGTCCCGAACGACAAGCAGGCCTGGGATGAGTGCAACTCGCAAGCCGATTGCGTCGATCCCAAGCCGAACGCCTATCCGATTTCGGATGTCTACACCGTCGTGACCAAGGAATTCTCCGAAGAGAACGCGATCGCGATGGACTACCTCTCGAAGCGTGAATGGTCGAACCAGACCGTGGGCGAATTCCTCGCATGGCAGGCCGACAATCAGGGCACCAACGAGGACACCGCCTACTATTTCCTCGAGAACTATCCGGATGTCTGGAAAGCCTGGGTTTCCGAGGACGTGGCCAAGAAAGTCGAGGACGCGCTCTGAGCGGCCTGAAGACCAGATTTCGGCGCGCGCGAGGCCTCCTCGCGCGCGCCTTCCTTTAACCGGCGGCGATAACAGACCGGAGGACACAAGAAGATGGCATCATCCTGCTGGGGGCTACCGGAAATCCTTTGCGAATTCCCCTCCCTTCCGAACAAGACCTTGCGCCACATGCGCATGGGCATCGATGACGGGTTTCGCGGCATTGTCCGCGCCTATTCCGACCAGATCGACGCGGCGACCCGACCGCTGCAATGGTTCCTCAACATGCTTGAACACGCGTTTGTGGACACCCCATGGTTCATCATCTTCGGGCTCATCCTCGTCGTTGTCTGGTTCGCCTCGCGTAGCGCGAAGATCGTGATCGGCTCGGCCATCGGTCTGGCAATGATCGGCGTCTTCGGCCTCTGGGAAGATACGATGACGACGCTCGCGATGGTCACGGTGGCCACGATGATCGCGATCATTCTCGGGCTGCCCATCGGTATCCTGATGGCCCGCTCCGACAGGATGCAGAAAATCCTGACACCGGTCCTCGACGTGATGCAGACCATGCCCTCCTTCGTCTACCTCATCCCGGTCGTCGTGATCTTCGGTATCGGCAAGGTGCCGGGCGTGATCGCCGTGGTCATTTACGCGATCCCGCCGATGATCCGCCTGACCAATCTGGGCATCCGGCTGGTGGACAAGGAAGTGATCGAAGCAGCCGACGCCTTCGGAGCCAACCCGCGCCAAAAGCTCTGGGGCGTGCAGCTACCGCTGTCGCTGCCGACGATCATGGCGGGTGTCAACCAGACGATCATGATGGCGCTGGCGATGGTCGTCGTGGCTTCGATGGTGGGCGTTGGTGGTCTCGGCAAGAACGTGCTTCAGGCGATCAACAACCAGTTCTTCACCATCGGTTTCCTGAACGGCTTCGCCCTTGTCGCGATCGCCATCATCTTCGACCGCGCGAGCCAGGCCTTCGGCAAGCGGCTGCAGAAACATTCGGAGGCGGGCCATGACTGATGTGACGACGAATGCAGGCACCGGGCCGCGCTCGGGCATCGAGATCCGCAATCTTTACAAGATCTTCGGCGCGAACCCCTCGGCCTATGTCGAGAAGGTTCAGGCCGGGATGGGAAAGGAAGAGCTCAACGACAAGCACAACCACGTGCTGGGCCTTCAGGATATCAATCTCGACCTTCCGCCGGGCAAGATCTCGGTGATCATGGGGCTGTCGGGCTCGGGCAAATCGACCCTGATCCGCCATATCAACGGGCTGATCATGCCGACCTCGGGCCAGATCCTCTACAATGGCCGCGACGTGGTGAAGATGAACGAAGAGGAGTTGCGCGAATTCCGCCGCCACGAAACGGCGATGGTATTCCAGAAATTCGCGCTTCTGCCGCACCGGACCGTGTTGGAGAACGCCTGCTACGGGCTGGATATCCAGGGGGTACCGCGCTCGAAATCCGAGCCGGTCGCGAAGAAATGGATCGATCGGGTCGGCCTCGCGGGCTACGAGGATTACTATCCCAACCAGCTCTCTGGCGGCATGCAACAGCGGGTGGGCCTCGCCCGGGCGCTGGCCAACGACGCCGATATTCTCCTCATGGACGAGGCGTTTTCAGCCCTCGATCCGTTGATCCGGATGGATATGCAGAAGGTCCTGCTCGACCTTCAGGCGGAGCTGCAAAAGACCATCATCTTCATCACCCACGACCTCGACGAAGCGCTGCGGCTGGGCGACAAGATCGCGATCCTGCGCGACGGGGCGCTCAACCAGGTCGGTACAGGCCAGGAAATCGTGCTGCGCCCGGCGAATGAATATATCGCCGAGTTCGTGCGTGAGGTGAACCGCGGCCGCGTTATCCGCGCCGAGACCATCGCGATGCCGCTGCCCGAGGGCGAGCTTCCGAAGATGAAGGTCAAGGCAAGCTCGGTGCTCGAAAAGATCGCACGGCGGATGGCCGATGCCGAGGTGCGCGCGGCCACCGTGGTCGACAAGGCCAACAAGCCGATCGGCGTGCTGGACATGCCGACGATCCTGACCGCTATGGTCACGCCCGCCAGCGTCGAAGAGGGCGACGACGCGGTGGAAGACAGCGCCGCCTGACCCGGTTGGCCAAAGCGGAAAAACAAAGCGCCGCGGGCACAGGCTCGCGGCGTTTTTCTGTAGGAGTTGCGGCTTCCCGCGCATCGATCAGGCCCAGCTAGGCCCCCGGCGCGACAGGCGCGCGAGATTGGCACTGGTATGACGGCCGATTTCGGACATCGAGGCCGAGATCGCCCGATCCGCGCTATGCCCCTTGAGGATCGCCCAAGCTGCGGCCTCTGTCGCCTCTGCCACAGCAACGGGTTTTTCATGCAACATCTGGAAAGTTTCGTGCATCGGCACGTCCCAGAGACCCGCCATACCCGCCAGCCGCATCGCGATCACCGCCTGAGCTTCGACACCAATTCGCGCGGCCTCGAAGCCGATGCGCACCAACGAGAGTGGATCCATTTGAAATCCTTTCGAAACTCACAAAGCCAAGGCAAAAACACGCCGTATACGCTAACATTCAGAAGTTAATATATTGCCTGGTTTCGGAAGGTCGAGCCATCCAAAAGTAGCATGACAGCCACCCAGCGCGCGCAGGCGCACAAAGAGCTCGTCGTACACGCGCGAAGCGGCACTTGAATTCACAGCCACGTGAGCCATCATCGGTGCGAAATCGAACGGATTGACTCCGGGACCAAAATTGAACCATCTGGTTCAGAAAGAATGCGCCTCCCTTTCGGGCTTGGCGCTCAACGATATTCGACGGGACTTCTCATGATCAAACGTCTTCTCATCGCCATTGTCGCGCTCGTCCTCGTCGTGGGCGGCATCGTCGGTTATAACATGTTCCGCTCGAAGATGATCGCGCAATACTTCGCGAACATGACGCAGCCCCCTGTCGCCGTTTCGGTGAGCGAAGTGAAACCGATCACCTGGACGCCGGGTCTGGAAGCGATCGGGACCGCCTCGGCCGTGCGCGGGACCGAGCTGGCCGTCGAGATGGGCGGCACGGTTCAGGAAATCCATTTCAAGGCCAATGACCGCGTCGAGAAAGGCCAGCTTCTGCTGCAGATCGACGACCGGTCCGAACGCGCCGACCTCACCTCGGCCAAGGCAGCTCTGGAGCTGGCGGAGACCAACCTCACCCGTGCGCGTCAACTGGCCGAACGCGGGGTTTCGGCCACCTCGAACCTCGATCAGGCAGAGGCTTCGGCGCAGGAAGCCCGCGCCACCGTCGCGAAGCTGCAAGCCGTGCTGGAAAAGAAGCGTCTCGTCGCGCCCTTCGCGGGCGTGATCGGCATCCCGCAAGTCGAGATCGGCCAATATGCCGCGACCGGCACCGCCTTTGCCACGCTCCAAGACCGCGATCACATGCGCGTCGACTTCACCCTTCCCGAACAGCAGGCCCGGGAGGCCGAAACCGGACAGAAGGTCGAAGTGACGACCGAGGACGGCTCGCTGAACCTGAAAGGCGAAATCACTGGTATCGAACCCAAGATCGACCCGAATTCCCGCCTCGTGACCCTGCGCGCCGAAGTCGGCAATGACGGAAATCAGCTCACGCCAGGGCAATTCGTCCATGTGCGCGTCGTGCTGCCCTCCGAGGACGGGGTGATCGCGCTGCCGCAAACGGTCGTCAGCTCGAACCTCTATGGCGACTCGGTGTTCGTGGTGCGCAAGGAGACGCCCGAGGGAGCGGACGCACCGAAGCTGATCGCCAAGCAGGTCTTCATCACGCTCGGGCGCCGTTCGGGCCCGCTGGTCGAGATCAGCAAAGGGCTGAAGGCGGGCGACATGGTGGTGAACGCGGGTCAGAACAAACTCAACTCCGGGGCCACGGTGTCGATCGACAACACGATCTCGCCCGACCCGGACGCGCCCGCGACCGCCGACGTGATGAAAGCTTTCGACATGCCCGCCCCGGCGGCGGCGCAGTAAGGGCGATCCCATGAATATCTCGGAAATCTTCATCCGCCGCCCTGTCCTGTCGATGGTGCTGGGCGCGTTCATGCTCCTGCTGGGCGCGCAGGCCTATTTCAACCTGCCAGTCCGCGAATACCCCGAGGTCGAGGAGACCGTGGTCACCATCACCACGACCTATCCCGGCGCCTCGCCCGAGCTGATCCAGGGCTTCATCACTTCGCCAATCGCTGCTGCCGTCGCGACCACGGAGAACGTCGACTACGTCACCACGCAATCGCGCCCCTCGGCCTCGGTCATCTCGGTGCATATGAAGCTCGGCTCTAACTCCGACGCGGCGATGACCGAGGTGCTCTCGAAGGTGCAGCAGGTGAAAGGCCAGCTGCCTTCGGCGGCGAAAGACCCGGTGATCGTGAAGGGTACGGGGCGGACCTTCGCGCTCATGTATCTTGCCGCGATCAACCCCAACATGACGCCCGAGCAGTTGACCGAATATCTGCGCCGCGTCATCCGCCCGCGCATGTCGACCATTCCCGGCGTGGCACAGACGCAGATCATCGGGGCTTCGGACTATGCGATGCGGATCTGGATCGACCCGGACAAGCTCGCAGCGCGCGGCGTGACCGCATCTGAAGTGCTGGCGGCGATCCAGGCGTCGAACTTCCTCTCGGCTCCGGGCAAGACGAAGAACGAATACGTGGCGCAATCGATCACGCTGCAATCGACCCTTCAAACCCCGGACGCGTTCGGCAAGCTGCCGATCCGGTCGTCGGGCGACGAGGTGGTCCGGCTGCGCGATGTCGCGAAAATCGAGCTTTCGAAGGCCGCCGACAATGAGATCGTCACCTTCGATGGCAAGCAGGGCACCTTCCTTGGCGTCTTCCCGACGCCCGCCGCGAACCCGCTCGACACCGCCGCCGCCGTCAACGACGAATTGCCGGCGATCAACGCCACCCTGCCCGAGGGCATGAAGATCGAGCTGGTTTACGACTCGACCGAGACGATCTCGGCCTCGATCCATGAGGTGTTCAAGACCATCGGCGAGGCGGTCGCGATCGTGACGGTGGTGATCCTTCTCTTCCTCGGCTCCTTCCGCTCGGTCGCGATGCCGATCGTGACCATTCCGCTCTCTCTGATCGGGGTGCTCGCGGTGCTGATGGCCTTGGGCTATTCGATCAATCTTCTGACGCTGCTGGCGATGGTTCTGGCGATCGGCCTCGTGGTCGATGACGCGATCGTCGTGGTGGAGAACATCCACCGCCATATCGATGACGGGATGAAGCCTATCCCCGCCGCCGTTCAGGGGATGAAGGAAATCACCGGCCCGGTGATCGCGATGACGATCACGCTGGCCGCGGTGCTGGCACCTCTGGGCTTCACCGGCGGGCTGACCGGGCAGCTCTTCCGCGAGTTCGCCTTCGCCCTGGCGGGCTCGGTGATCCTGTCGGGCGTGATCGCGCTGACCATCACCCCGATGATGTCCGGGCGCTTGCTGAAACACGGCGACGCCAAGGGGTTCCAGGCCTTCATCGACCGCAATTTCGACCGGCTCGCGGGCTGGTACGGGCGGCGCGTGAACGGCTCGCTCGACCTGCGCGGCATCACCATTCTGGTCGTGGTCTCGCTGATCGGCGTCACCGGTTTCATGCTCGTGAACACCAACACCGAGCTTGCCCCGGAAGAGGATAACGGCGCGCTCTTCGCGATCCTCAATGGCCCGCGCTATGCGACCAGCGACTACACCCAGAAATACATCGATCAGGTAAGCAAGGACACCGCCGGCATCCCCGAGGTGCGCACCGATTTCTCGATTGCGGGCTTTGGCGGCGACAGTTCACAGGGTATCTATATCTGGGCGCTCAAGGACTGGGCCGAACGTCAGCGCAGCCAGAAAGAGATCCAGCAGGAGATTCAAGCGGATCTGGGCAAATCGACCGGCCTCAAGGGCTTCGCCTTCGCTCCGCCTTCGCTGCCGGGGACCGGGGGTGGCCTGCCGATCTCGGTGGTGATCCAGTCGATCCACTCCGCGAAACGGGTGGCCGAGGTCGCCGAGGAGATCAAGAACAAGGCGATGGCCTCGGGCAAATTCATCATCGTGCAGAACTCGCTCAATTTCGACAGCCCGCAGGTGGATGTGACCATCGACCGCGACCGGGCGGCGGCGCTGAACGTTCCGGTCTCGGATATCGGCTCCACTCTTGGGCTGCTGGTGGGCGAGGCCTCGGTCGCGCAGTTCGACCGGGATTCGAACAGCTATGACATCATCCCTCAGGTGCCGCAGAAATTCCGTGCCAATCCCGAAGAGCTTGGCCGCTACTATGTGCGCTCGGCATCGGGCGCGATGGTGCCGCTATCGGCGCTGGTCAAGATCGAGAACGGGGTGAACGCAGCTTCGATCGAACAGTTCGACCAGCTCAACGCGGCGACGATCACCGCGCTGCCGCTGCCCGGCCAATCGACCGGCGCGGGGCTCCAGACCATCGTCGATATCGCCAATCAGGTGATGCCAGAGGGGTTCTTGGTGAACTATTCCGGCCAGTCGCGGATCGAGACGCAGCAAGGCAATACCATCCTGATCGCTTTCGGCGCGGCGGTCCTCGTGATCTATCTCGTGCTGGCCGCCCAGTTCGAAAGCTTCCGCGACCCGTTCATCATCATGATGACGGTGCCGCTGACGATCTTCGGAGCGGTTCTGCCGCTCAACCTCGGGCTCGGAACGCTCAATATCTATTCCGAGGTCGGGCTGATCACGCTTGTCGGCCTGATCACCAAGCACGGCATCCTGATGGTGGAATTCGCCAATCAGCAACGCGAGAGCGCTGGCCTCACCCGCCGTCAGGCAATCGTGAAAGCCGCCCAGATCCGACTGCGTCCGATCCTGATGACCACGGCCGCGATGGCGCTTGCCGTGGTGCCGCTGATCCTTGCGCAAGGCGCAGGCGCCGCGGCACGTCAGGCGATGGGGCTGGTGATCTTCTCGGGGCTGCTGATCGGGACGATGTTCACGCTCTTCGTGGTGCCGATGTTCTACAGCTTCATCGCGCCTTCGGACGCCGCATTCGACGCCGCTGCAAAACGCCGCGCCGAGGCCGGCTGAGACGCGCGCTCAAGCGAAGACGACAATTCAGGGGCACGGGCAAAAACCGTGCCCCTGGTTCATTACCCGGCCGCTTTCTCCCCCGCCTTCCAGGCTTGGAGCGCCGCATTCTCCTCGGGCGCCTCGGGGGCCCGGAGCGCGGCTGGCGGCGGTGCGACTGCCTTGTTCATCCGAAAATAGAATGCCTCGCGTGCGCCGAAATAGAAGCTCACCACCGCGCCCAGCAGCCACCAGAGCGGTTCGGGCACGTAGTTGAGCCCCACCATGCGCTGTGCGAAACCGACGGGATCGACCATGGCGTAGATCATGAGCCCGACAATACCGAAGGCGAGCGTCGGACGCGGCAGGCGGTTTATTCCGTTCACGATCCGGTCGAATATGCCGGGGCGGATGTATTGGAACTCTGTGCCGTGCTCTTCGAGGGCCGCGAGATAGGCCGCCTGCGCGGCCTCAAGCTTTTTCGTGGCATTGGGCACGAACACCTCGGCTACCGAAGTCGCCGCCTCTCCCACCGCCTTCGCGGCAGAGGCGCCGCCCACGAGCCTGTCGATCACGCCCATGCCGACACCCGCTTGCGATGTTCGGTCTCGGTCAGGTGGAAGCGTGGCGAGATGAATTCTTCCGCACGCCGGATCCACCCGCCCTTCTGTCCTGCCCGGGTGGTCGCGAATTTGCGGCTGGCGGGGCGGGCATCGGCGACGCGGTAATAGTAGTTGCGCCGCGCGATCCCGTAGGCATCGGCAAAATACCCGGGCGCGGTGGCATCGGCGATCTCGGCGGCGGCGACGGTCTGCGGGCCGATGATGCCGTCGACGATGATGCGCTGCCCCATATCGCCCAGCAACCTTTGAAGGATCACCACGGCATTGCCGCCCGCATTCACATACATGTCGAAGACCGAGGGCTGAATTGCCGCCGGAAGCCGGTCGATCCGGGGTGCTTCGTAATAATGCTGGATGAAGATTTCGGAGGCCTGCGCGGGATCGAGCGCGCGAACATCCATCTCGTCGATGCGCCCGTCGCCGGTAAGATCACGTCCGAGCCGCCTGAGCGTGCCGAGCGTCACCCCGTGTTTCGTAGCCCCGCCGGGATCATCGGGATCGTCGACGTAGCCCCCTTCGCGCGCGACGATCTCCGCCGCGATCTGCGTGACCGTTTTCATGGCCTGCCTCCGTTACTGCGAACGGCGACAGGCTCAGATTTCGGGATTAAGCCTCGGGCAAGCCAGCGTGCGCTGGCGCAAGGATCACGATGTGATCACGAGGGATCAGGACGAGGGCGGCTCGTAGACGCCCTGCTCCTTGAGCGCATCGACGACTTCCTTGGGCATGTAATTCTCGTCGTGCTTGGCAAGGATCTCGGAGGCCACGAAGGTGCCCCCTTCCATCTTGCCGGTGCCGATCATGCCCTGACCTTCCTTGAACAGGTCCGGCAGGACGCCCGCGAATTTCACCGGAACGGTCGCGCCGCCATCGGTGACATTGAATTCGATCACCTCGCCCTGGCCGCGCTTGAGCGACCCGGCTTCGACCAGACCGCCGAGGCGGAACACTTCGCCGGGCTGCGGCGGCTCCGTCGCGAGCTGCGAGGGCGCGCGGAAGAAGTTGATCCCGTTGCGCATGGAATAGCCGATCGTGCCGGTGGCGATCACCAGCGCAAGGGCGGCCACGGCCAGCACCTGGATACGACGTTTCTTCTTGAGGCTCTTCATCGTCTTTCCTCCTCGGATGCCGCTTCGTCTACCTTCCCCGGCATGGCTGCGCCATGACCTTGGTCAAGGGAAGACGGGGGCGAGCATCAGCCCTTCGCTTTCCTCCAGCCCGAGCATCAGGTTCGCGTTCTGGATCGCTTGCCCCGACGAGCCCTTGCACAGGTTGTCGAGCGCCACGACCACGAGCGCGCGCCCGGGAATCCTGTCTCCTGATACACCAATATGGACAAAATTGGAGCCAGTTACAGACCTGGTGGAGGGAACTGCGCCGAAAGGTAGCATTTCGATGAATGTTTCCGTTACGTAACGGTCCGAAAGCGCGGCGTAAACAGCCTCCGGATCCCCTTTCACATAGGCCGAGGCAAGGATGCCGCGGTTGAAAGGTGCGAGATGCGGGGTGAATTGCACCAGCACGGGGCGGCCCGCCAAGGCGCTGAACTCCTGATCGAATTCGCCCAGGTGACGGTGCTTGCCGCCTTGCGAATAGGGATAGGTGCCCCCCGAAAGCTCTGCATGGAGCAGGTTCTCCTTGAGCGAACGGCCAGCGCCGGAAACGCCGTTCTTCAGATCGAGGATGATGTCGTCGAGGTCGATCACGCCCGCCTCGATCAGCGGGCGGATCGCGTACTGGCCCGCAGCAGCGTTGCAGCCCGTGCCCGCGACCAACCGGGCCTCGCGAATCGCGTCGCGGTAGAATTCGGTCAGCCCGTAGACCGCCTCTTTCTGCAACTCGACCGCAGCGTGGGGCTTGCCATACCACTTTTCGTATTCGGCCGGATCGCGCAGCCGGAAGTCCGCCGAGAGGTCCACGACCTTCAGATCACGCGGCAATTCCTTGATCACCGCCTGCGAGGTCGCATGGGGCAGCGCGCAGAAGGCCAGATCGACATCCGAAAAATCGATCTCCTCGATCTTTACCAGATCGGGCAGCCCGAGATGACGCAGATGCGGGAAGACATCGCCCATCGCCATGCCAGCCTTGCGCTCACCCGACAGCGCCACGATCTCCATGCCGGGATGGGTGGCAATGAGCCGGACCAGCTCTGCACCGGTATAGCCCGATGCGCCCAGGATTGCGATTTTCTTGGTCATGTCTTTCTCCGCGCTTGTCGCTTGGCATTCCATTACCCTAACCTCACGCTCAAATAAACTCCGCGTGACGACGGGGGAGAGCCGATTTTCAGACAGGTATTTTCATGGTCCAGGACTGGTATTACGCGGACGGACAGGCACCCACCGGCCCGCACACAGGCGAACAGATCGAAGATATGATCCGGGCGGGACGGATCAAGCCCGAGACCCTCGTCTGGCAAGAGGGGATGGCGGGCTGGGAACCCGCGGCGGCTCACTTCTTCACCGCCCCGCCCGAGGGCGGCGATGTGCCCGAGACCGACCCGTCGCAAAGCTTCTCCCATTCCGGCGTCGATCATGGCGGCGCGACCAATTACGCCGCGCGCGTCGCCCAGCGCCATCAGACAGAGGGCAAGCTCTCGACCAATGATCCGCGCGCCTATGCCGACGCCTCGATCGAGACAGAGCGGGCGAAACGCGGCATCGGCCCGGACGGGCTCTATGTCGACGCACCCTCGCGCGGGCCGATCGAAGCGGTGAAGGTCTGCTTTCGCAAATACGCAACCTTCAAGGGCCGGGCGAGCCGGTCGGAATACTGGTGGTTCATCCTGTTTGTGGCGATTGCCAGCGTGATCGGAGAAATCGCAGAAGGCGCGATGGGCTCGGACGGGGCCGCGATCAATGGCGTGATCGCGATTGCGACCTTCATGCCCTCGCTCTCGGCACAGGTGCGCCGCATCCATGACATCAATCGCTCCGGCTGGTGGGTGGGCTGCTACTGGCTTCTGTCGAGTGTCGGCGGTGCCTATATGGGCCACATCGCCTGGCAGAGCGGCGCGATGGAGACAGCTTCAGGCGGGACCGCGATGATGGCGCTCTTGTCCCTTTGGGGCATCGCGGTGCTGGCCTATTCGCTCACCCTGCTCATTTTCACCGTGCGACGGGGCACCTACGGCAGGAACGATTACGGATAAGCTCAGGCCGCCTCGAAACGGATCGGATGGCGCAGGAACTGCGTCGCGTGGCTCGAGACCGAGGCCGGATCACCGGTCGTCAGGAATTTCGACTCCGTTCCCGATCCGATGAATTCCGGCCGGCGTTCGAGATAGTCGGCAAGGCTCTCGGCCACCAGATTGGCCTGGCTATAGACATCCACATTGGCACCCAACGCCTCCTGGAACGTCTTCTGCATCAGCGGGTAATGGGTGCACCCAAGGATTGCGGCCTCGGGATGCGGCATCCGCCGCTTGAGCGCCTCGACATGGCTTTTCACCAGCGCCTCGGCGAGGATCTCGTCGCCCGCCTCGATCGCATCGACAACACCGCCGCAGGGTTGCGCCTCGACATCGACGCCGATCGCGCGGAAGGCCAACTCGCGCTGGAACGCGCGCGAGGCTACCGTCGCGGGCGTCGCGAACAGCGCCACATGCTTCACGGCCACTTCGCGCGGCGGGGAATTGTCGCCCCATTTGCGCTCGGTCAAGGCCTCGATCATCGGCACGAAAACCCCAAGCACGCGCTTGCCCTCGGGGATCCAGGTCTCCTGCATCCGTTTCAGCGCGGCGGCCGAGGCCGTGTTACAGGCGAGGATGACCAGATCGCAGCCTTCGCCCCAGAGCCGCTCCACCCCCGCGCAGGTCAGGTTGAAGATGTCATCGGCATCGCGCACCCCGTAAGGTGCATGGGCATTGTCGCCGTAATAGCAGAAGGCCACGTCGGGCAGTCGCTTCGCGCAGGCATCATAGACCGTCAGCCCGCCCAGACCCGAATCGAACACACCTACCGCCATGGCACTCCCCGCGCGAAAGCCCGGTGCAGAAATTGCACCGGGTAGGCATCATTTACGCCCAAGTTTTCGCGAAAGAAACGCCTTTTAAGTCACTCGGCCGCGAGGGCCTGCGGGCTTCCGCCTTCGCGGAACGCCGCGAGCAGTTCCTCGCGCCGCTTCGCCGCCATCTGCTCGGCCTGTGCCTTGACCGGGCCGAAGCCCCGGATGCTCAGCGGCAGTTCGGCCAGTTCGCGCGCGATCTCCAGCGTCTCGGGGGTGACCTTGGGCAGCACTTCGGCCATGTCGGCCTCGTATTGCCTGATCAGGGCGCGCTCCATCTTGCGCTCGTCCGAGTAGCCGAAAGTGTCGAACGGAGTGCCGCGCAGGCCCTTCAGCTTGGCCAGAAGACGGAAGTTACGCTCCATGCCGGGGCCGAATTCACGCTTCTTCGGGCGGCCGTCCAGGCCTTGCTTGGACAGGATCGGCGGGGCGAGATGGAAGTGCATCTCGAAATCGCCCTCGAACTCGGCGCGCGCCTTTTCCGCCGTTTCCAGATGGAGCCGCGCGACCTCGTATTCATCCTTGTAGGCCAGAAGCTTGTGATAGCCCTTCGCGACCGCCTCGCGCAGTTCAGAGGGAGCACCATCCACCAACTTACGGAAACGCTTGGCAAGGCGCTTGTTCTGGTAGTCCACAAGATGGTTCGCACGGAACTCGATCGGATCGACGGGGGCCTTCGCGACCTCCGACGCCATCGCTTTCGCGGCTTCCTCGGGGAAGGCCATCGCCCAGCGGCCCAGCTCGAACGCCCGCTTGTTCTCGTCGGGCTTGGCGCCGTTCAACTCGATCGCACGGAAGATCGCCTCATGGGTCAGCGGGATGTATCCCTGCTGCCACGCGGCCCCCAGCACGACCATGTTCGAGTAGATCGAGTCGCCCAGCATCCGCCGCGCCAGCTCCGAAGTATCGGCAAAGGCCACGCGGTCCTTCAGCCGTGCCTCAAGGCTCAACTTGAGCTGCTCGCCCGGCAGGCGGAAATCGCGGTTGCGGGTGAACTCGCCGGTGACGATCTCGTGGCTGTTGATCACGGCACCGGTCCGGCCCGTGGCCATCAGCCCCAGCGTCTTGGCGCCCGCCGAGACCACCAGATCCCCACCGATCACGCAATCCGCCTCGCCGACGGCCACGCGGATCGCCGAGATATCCTCGGGCTTGTTCGCGAGCCGCAGGTGGATATGCACCGCGCCGCCCTTCTGGGCGAGACCGGCCATCTCCATCATGCCCGCGCCCTTGCCGTCGATATGGGCAGCCATTGCGAGCACCGCGCCCACGGTCACGACGCCCGTGCCACCGACCCCGGTGATCACGAGGTTATGCGTGCCCTCGATCGCGGGCAGCACAGGCTGAGGCAGTTCCGGCAGATCGAGCGCTTGCGCCTTGGCCTTCTTCACCTTCGCACCCTTGAGCGTCACGAAGCTCGGGCAGAACCCGTCGAGGCAACGGAAGTCCTTGTTGCACGACGACTGGTCGATCGCGCGCTTGGTGCCCAGTTCCGTCTCCACCGGCACGATCGAGACGCAGTTCGACTGCACCCCGCAATCGCCACAGCCTTCGCAGACATCGGTATTGATGAAGACACGCTTGTCCGGATCGGGGAACTGGCCGCGCTTCCGCCTACGTCGTTTCTCGGCCGCGCAGGTCTGCACATAGATCAGCGCCGAGACGCCCTTGGTCTTCGCCAGCCGCTTTTGCACCGGCATCAGCTCGGCGCGCTCGACCTTCTCGACGCCCGCCGGGAAGGTAGACAGGTCCAGCTCTTCCTTCTCGTCATAGACCACCACGACGGGCTTCACGCCCATCGCCACGATCTCGGCGGCGATCTGCTGCGCGGTCAGGCCGCCCTCGTTCTCCTGCCCGCCGGTCATCGCGACCGCATCGTTGAACAGGATCTTGTAGGTGATATTCGTGCCTGCCGCCAAAGCCGCCCGGATCGCTTGCGCGCCCGAGTGGTTATAGGTGCCGTCACCGAGGTTCTGGAACATATGCTCGCGCGTCGAGAACGGGGCCTCGCCGACCCAGTTCACGCCCTCGCCGCCCATATGGGTGAAACCTTCGGTGTTCCGGCCCATCCACTGCACCATGTAGTGACAGCCGATCCCGGCATAGGCGCGCTCACCCTCGGGAACCTTGGTCGAGCTGTTATGCGGGCAGCCCGAGCAATACCACGGCGTCCGCGTCGCGATCTCGGGCGCGTTGTCGGCGCGCTGCGCGGCTTCGATCTTGGCGATGCCCGCCTTGATAGCATCCGTGCCCCGGCCTTCCTCGATGAAGATGTCGCCCAGCTTTCGCGCGATCATCACCGGGTCGAGCGCGTAGCGCGTCGGGAACAGCTCTACCTGGCGGCCATTCTTCCAATTGTCGCCCTTGTACCAGCCATAGACGCGGCGGCCCCGGCGATCGTCGAAAATCGCCTCCTTGACCTGCACCTCGATCAGCTTGCGCTTTTCCTCGACGACGATGATCAGCTCCAGCCCCTCGGCCCATTCATGGAAGCTTTCCATGTCGAGTGGGAAGGTCTGGCCGATCTTGTAGGTGGTGATGCCAAGCCGTTCGGCCTCGGCCTCGTCGATACCCAGAAGCGAGAGCGCATGCACCAGATCGAGCCAGTTCTTGCCTGCCGCCACCAGACCGATCTTCGCGCCGGGCTTGCCCCAGACGCGGTTGTCGATGCGGTTCGCGCGGGCAAAGGCCTCGGCCGCGAAACGCTTGTAATCGATCATCCGCGCTTCCTGCGCGACCGGCGTGTCGCCGAGCCGGATGTTCAGCCCGCCTTCGGGCATCTTGAACTCCGGGATCACGAATTGCTGGCGGAACGGATCGCCATCGACGACCGCCGTGGCCTCGACCGTGTCCTTCATCGTCTTGAGGCCGACCCAGACGCCGGCGAAGCGGCTCAACGCATAGCCGTAAAGCCCGTAATCGAGGATTTCCTGCACGCCTGCGGGCGACAGGACCGGCATATAAGCATCGACCATCGCCCAGTCGGACTGGTGCAGCACGGTCGAGGATTCCCCCGTGTGGTCATCGCCCATGGCCATGATCACGCCGCCATGGGGCGAGGTGCCCGCCATGTTCGCGTGGCGCATCACGTCGCCCGAGCGGTCCACGCCCGGCCCCTTGCCGTACCAGAGGCCGAAGACGCCGTCATATTTTCCTTCGCCGCGCAGCTCCGCCTGTTGCGAGCCCCAAAGCGCCGTCGCCGCGAGGTCTTCGTTCAGGCCCGGCTCGAAGCGAACCTGGCTCTCTTCAAGCACCTTTCGCGCGCGCGCCATCTGCAAGTCGACCGCCCCCAGGGGCGAACCGCGATAGCCGGTCACATAGCCGGCCGTATTCAGGCCCGCCGCCTTGTCGCGCGCTGCCTGAGCCAGAACCAGACGCACCAAAGCCTGCGTCCCGTTCAGCAAAACCGGAGATTTCGTAAGGTCAAACCGATCCGCGAGGGATATTTCTTGCCTTCCCATTAAGCACCTCCCCTTGCTAATTGGGCATAGGGCGATGATAGGTCACAAACTCTGACCTAGAAAGCGAAAAATAGTTACGAAGCGGTTTCTTAAATCGCCCGGAGTAATGTAAAGAAACTTGCGCAGGCAGTCTTCGCGACGAACCGAAAGTGACCGAAATGGATTGGGATAAGCTCAGAATCTTCCACGCAGTGGCCGATGCGGGGTCTCTCACCCATGCCGGTGACGCGCTGCATCTTTCTCAATCTGCCGTGAGCAGACAGATTCGCGCGCTCGAAGAGGCGCTCGGAACGACACTGTTTCACCGTCATGCCCGCGGACTGATTCTCACCGAGCAGGGAGAACTTCTGTTCGAGGCGACCTCGGCGATGGCGAAAAAGCTCGACAGCGCCTCTGCGCGGATCCGCGACAGCGAAGAGGAAGTCTTCGGCGAACTGCGCGTCACGACCACGACCGGCTTCGGCACACTCTGGCTCGCGCCACGCCTGACCAAGCTCTACGAGAAATACCCCGACCTGAAGATCGACCTGATGCTGGAAGAACGCGTGCTCGACCTTCCGATGCGCGAGGCCGATGTCGCGATCCGCATGAAGGAACCGGCACAGGCGGACCTGATCCGCAAGCGCCTGTTGAATATCCGCATGCGGCTCTATGCGACGCCGGAATATCTTGCGAAAGCCGGTCGTCCCGAAAAGATCGAGGACCTGCAAGACCATAGACTGATCTGCCAGACGCCGCGCACCCCGCAGGTTCAGGCGGGCGCACAGCTTGCGCGGCAGGTCCTGGCCTTCGATCAAAGCTCGACGCTGACGGTGAACAACTATTTCGGCGTGCTGCAAGCGGTGCTCAACCATATCGGCGTCGGCATCCTGCCCGACTATCTGACCGCCGACTTCCCCGGCATCGAGCAAGTACTGCCGGATGTGGAATCGGTCGAGATTCCGATCTTCCTCGCCTATCCCGAAGAGCTGCGCTCCTCGCGCCGGGTGACCGCGTTCCGCGACTTCATCCAGGAAGAAATCCTGTCCTATCGCCGCCAACAGGCAGGCGATTCAACCTAAGGTTGCACCGCGACATTACCGCAACGCATAGCGGACATGTTGCGCTTGCAGCATGTTTTCCCTTGATGCGTTTACAAACCGCCCATAAATGAGGCGAAGAAGGGTTGGACGCGCTTCTTGGCGCATCACCTTCTACCTCCCTGTTGGACTTTGGCCGAGCTTCGTCTCGGCCTTTTTTTTGCTTAGCCTCCTGCGTTCCCGAGGCAGCCCTCAACCGAAGGGTCAAATCTCACATCCGCTCACGCAGGCGAGATTGAGAAGAACGCGCCATACGCGTGACTTCCGCTCCGGTTCAAAATTTCCGAGCGCCGGAAGGTCACAATTATTTCAGTGAACTTTCTCCTCCACCCCGCCGTTGCCTTTCCAGACGCCACGACGGCGCAAGTGATTGAATGTCACGCCAAACCGAAAGGAGATTGACATGACCAACCAGAAAAAACTTCTCGCTGCCTCGACCACCCTCTTCGGCGCTCTCGCGATTGCAGGCTCGGCCTCCGCGCTGAATCTGTCTGATGTCTCGGGCAGCAACATCGATGCGGGCCAGTATTACGGCATTGCCGATTATCGCACTGGCACCGTTCCGGCTCAGGAAAGCTCGGCTGGTACGCCGCCTGCGGTGACCGCCTCCAACACGTCGGATTTCACCAACCAATACGGCATCACCGATGTGACCACCGGCACCGCCACCGTGCCCAGCACCTCGGCTGGCGAGACCCTGATTCCCGCCGAGAACCAACTGGCCGATGAAGCTGGTATCGCGGGGATGAAAGCTGCGGCCCATGCCGAAGATGCGGTGATGAGCGTCAACGGGAACGTGATCGGCTCGATCGAGAAGGTCGAGAGTCACGATGCCTACGACACGATCTACGTGCGCACCTCGGAGAAGCTCGACACCACCGTTTCGCTCTTCAAGCTGAACGTACCCAAGACCGCCGCGATGGATGGCAAGGTCAAGCTCGGCTGGACCGTTTCCGAGCTGCTGACCTCGCTCGAAAATCAGGTCGACATGCGCTCGTAACGCGACACGCATTCCCTTGAGAGAACGCGGGGCCCCCGGGCCTCGCGTTTTTTATTGCCGCAACGTCGGGCAAATCCCTTTTCCCCTTGCACGGATTGGCCTAATAGGTGCCCCAAACCCGATGCCCGGAGGCCCTCACATGAACGAGCCGCAGATTACGCCCGATCTCATCGCAGCCCATGGCCTGAAGCCCGATGAATACGAGCGTATCCTCGAAATCATCGGCCGCGAGCCGACTTTCACCGAGCTCGGCATCTTCTCGGCCATGTGGAACGAGCATTGCTCCTACAAATCGTCGAAGAAGTGGCTGCGCACGCTGCACACTACCGGCGATCAGGTCATTTGCGGCCCCGGCGAGAATGCGGGCGTCGTCGATATCGGCGACGGGCAGGCCGTGGTCTTCAAGATGGAGAGCCACAACCACCCCTCCTATATCGAACCGCACCAGGGCGCCGCGACCGGCGTTGGCGGCATCTTGCGCGACGTGTTCACCATGGGCGCGCGCCCGATCGCCGCGATGGACAGCCTCAGCTTCGGCATGCCCGACCATCCCAAGACCTCCCACATCGTGAAAGGCGTGGTCGAGGGCGTTGGTAGCTACGGCAACTGCTTCGGCGTGCCGAACGTGGGCGGCGAAGTGCGCTTTCACCCGTCCTATAATGGCAACTGCCTTGTGAACGCTTTCGCGGCGGGCCTCGCGGATGCCGACAAGATCTTCTACTCGGCGGCCTCCGGCATCGGCATGCCGGTCGTCTATCTCGGTGCCAAGACGGGGCGCGATGGCGTCGGCGGTGCGACCATGGCCTCGGCCGAGTTCGACGACACGATCGAGGAAAAGCGCCCCACCGTTCAGGTCGGCGACCCCTTCACCGAGAAATGCCTGCTCGAGGCCTGCCTCGAACTGATGCAGACCGGCGCCGTGATCTCGATCCAGGACATGGGGGCCGCGGGCCTGACCTGCTCGGCCGTCGAGATGGGCGACAAGGGCGGCCTGGGCGTACAGCTCAACCTCGACGCCGTGCCGCAGCGCGAAACCAACATGACCGCCTATGAGATGATGCTGTCCGAGAGCCAGGAGCGGATGCTTATGGTGCTCAACCCCGAGAAGGAAGAGATCGCGCGCGAGATCTTCGTGAAATGGGATCTCGACTTCGCCATCGTCGGTGAGACCATCGCGGAAGACCGCTTCCTGATCGTGCATGGCAACGAGGTGAAAGCGGATCTTCCTCTCTCGAAGCTCTCCTCGGAAGCGCCGGAATATGACCGCCCCTGGGTGCCGACGCCCGAGGCGACCGCTGGCGCGGCCCTGCCCGAGATCGGCGCGATCGACGCACTCAAGGCGCTGATCGGTTCGCCGAACTATGCCGACAAGTCGTGGGTCTACGAGCAATACGACACGCAGGTGATGGGCGACACGGTGCGCCGTCCGGGCCTCGGTGCTGGCGTGGTGCGCGTGCATGGCACGGAAAAAGCGCTGGCCTTCACCGCCGACGTGACGCCCCGCTACGTCAAGGCGAACCCGTTTGAGGGTGGCAAGCAGGCCGTGGCCGAGGCGTATCGCAACCTCTCGGCGGTCGGTGCCAAGCCGCTCGCCTCGACCGACAACCTGAACTTCGGCAACCCCGAGAAGCCCGAGATCATGGGCCAGTTCGTGGGCGCCATCAAAGGCATCGACGCCGCCGTGCGCGCACTCGACATGCCGATCGTGTCGGGCAACGTCTCGCTTTATAACGAAACCGACGGCACCGGCATCCTGCCCACGCCGACGATCGGCGCAGTGGGCCTGCTGAACTCGCTCGACGAGCTGATCGCGGGTCTGCCCACGGTAGGCGACGTGGCGATGGTGATCGGCGAGACCAAGGGCCACCTCGATCAATCCGCGCTGGCATTCGAGGCCTTCGGGATCGAGTCGGGCGATGCGCCCGAGGTCGATCTTGACGCCGAGAAGCGCAATGGCGAGTTCCTCCGCGAGAACCGCGCGCTGATCAAGGGCGCCGCGGACCTCTCGGACGGGGGCCTTGCGCTTGCGGCCTTCGAGATGGCCGAGGCCGCAGGTGTCGGCGTCACGCTCGACGCGGACGACATCCCGACCCTCTTCGGAGAAGATCAGGCCCGTTATCTCGTGGCGTGTTCCTTCGATCAGGCCGAGGCATTGATGGTCGCTGCCCGCAAGGCCGAAGTGCCGCTCGCCACCGTGGGCCGGTTCGGCGGCGACACGGTAAGCTTCGGCTCCGAAAGCGCCCCGCTGGCGGAACTCTCGAGCCTCTACAAATCCGCCTTCAAGGCGGCGGTCGACGCCTGATCTCTGTGAGCTGATGCAGATCGGCCATGCGCGCGGGGGCAGTTTTCTTCGCCCGCGCGCAGGGTAACCTGTCCGCGGACCTTACCGGCTCAGGATTTCCCCTTGCACGCATCGACACTCGCCTATGCCACGCGACTCTTTCTCGCCGCGACGCTCGCCCTGACCTTCGCCCGCTGGCTCGGGCTGAGCAATATCTACTGGGCGGCGATGCCGGTCTGGGTGGTGATCCAACCCAATCGCGAGGACATGGCGCTGCGCGCCGTACTGCGCGTCGCCGGAACGCTGGTCGGCGCCGGCATCGGGATCGCGGCGCTGCGCTGGCTGCCAGTGCCGGGAATCGCACTGACCGTAGCACTGACCGCCGCGATCGGCGTCGGCATCGCCTACAGAATCGGCACGCACTGGGCCTATGGTTTCACGCTGATGGCAATCACCATCGGCGTCGTCGTGATGCCCGCGCTCGGGATGGGAGCCGAGGCGATCCCCCTCGCGCTTGACCGGGTTTATTGCACGCTGATCGGGGTGGCTTCGGTTACTGCCGTCAACTGGCTGTTCACCCCGGCACGTGCGGTCCCGATGGCCCCGCGGCCCAATCCGCATTTTGCACAACAGCTCTGGATTCGCATGGCGGCGGTTGCGACCCTGACCGGGGCGGCAACCTTGCTCGACGCGCATTTCAGTCATCCCGCCGCGACCGCAGCGGGATTGTCGGTGGTCGTCTTCTCGGCGGTTCTCGGCTCAATGCCCAACCCGCGCCCCGCAGTGCGTTTTCTCGTGCCGGGCGTGGCGCTTGGTGTGCTGGCGGCCGTCAGCTATCGCACGCTCGCGCCGCTCACCGGCGGCGATCCGGCCGCACCACTGATCCTCGCCTTCGCCTTCATCGCGGGCGGCGCCCTGCTGCGCGCGCACCCGCGTACCAGCCTGATGGGAATCGACATCAACATGTGTTTCCTGCTGGCCGGAGAAATCGGCGCGCCGGGCCATTCCCTGCCCGTCACCGCCGCCGGGGCGGCCACGATGTTCCTCACCAGTGCGGCGATCGCGGCGCTCATGTTTTTCCTCTCGCACCTGCATCCGCCGCTCGAGACCGCATGAGCATCCCCTTGCGGCCAGACGCTGCCCCGCCTAGATTTGCCGCAAAGGACGAGGAGCCCTATCTATGCCGATGGAAGCGCATGACATCGAAGCCCTGATCCGGGCGGAATTTCCCGATGCCAAGATCACGATCACCGACCTGGCCGGCGACGGCAATCACTGGGCGGCCGAAGTGATCGACGAAAGCTTTCGTGGCAAGAACCGCGTTCAGCAGCAACGCGCGGTCTATGCCGCGCTCAAAGGGGCGATGGACGGGCCGGACGGGGCGCTGCATGCGCTCGCGCTGACCACCAAGGCGCCCGACTGAATTTACACGCATCCCGCAGACGGGATGGAGAAAGGACAAAGCGATGACCGCGCAAGACCAGATCGCCCAGCAGATCGCCGAGAATGACGTCGTGCTCTACATGAAAGGCACGCGGGACATGCCCCAATGTGGCTTCTCGAGCCGCGTCGCGGGCGTGCTCAACTTCATGGGTGTGAACTACAAGGACGTGAATGTGCTGGCCGATCAGGAGATCCGTCAGGGCATCAAGGATTACTCGGACTGGCCGACGATCCCGCAGCTCTACGTAAAGGGCGAATTCGTCGGCGGCTGCGATATTGTGACAGAGATGACGCTGTCGGGCGAGCTCGATCAGCTCTTCGAGACCAAGGGCGTGAGCTTCAACAAGGAAGCCGCCGAACAGATCCGCGCCGCCAACGCCTGAACGCGGCCAGATCGCCTAGGAAATGCCCCGCTCCGGCGGGGCTTTTTCATTCGTGGGAGGCGCATGGCCGGGCGCATCGTGCACCCGGGGCCGCCCGCCAAAATCAGGCTCGATCATCCGCCAGATCGCGAAAGCCCCCCGCGCATCATCGTTACCAAACGTCATCGCCCCGGCCTGTCTGGGCCGCCGCGCGAAGCAGAGTTGCCGAAAGTCCTTGCCGCGCAAGCAGTTCGCTTCATTTGCCCGAACCTTATCGCCTGATGCGGCAGGACACCGCCTTTGACCAAATGGTTGAAGGATCGCGCGGCCTTCGCTAGCCTTTCGCCAAATCTCCAGTCGGGTTTGCTCATGACTTCCCCCACAATCGACCTTCATCCGCCGCGCAATCCGGGCATGCCGCTCGACCTGTCGTGGTTCGACCGTATCGCGGTGAACACGCCTGCGGCTCAGTCGCGCGCCGCTCAACTGAGCACGCGCCGCTCCCTCAAGAAGGAGTGGCAGGCGGCCTGGCTCGTGAACGCGATCCGCTGCATCGACCTGACGACCCTTGCGGGCGATGATACCGAAGCCCGCGTGGCGCGTCTTTGCGCCAAGGCGCGCCGCCCGCTGGCCGATCATATCCTGGACGGGCTCGGGCTCGATCATGTCCAGACAGGGGCGGTCTGCGTCTACCCGACGATGGTGCGCGCGGCCGTGCGCGCGCTTGATGGCTCGGGCATTCCCGTCGCCTCGGTTGCGACCGGCTTCCCGGCGGGCCTGATGCCGATGAACCTGCGTCTGGCCGAAATTCTTTACGCCGTCGAGGAAGGCGCTGCCGAGATCGACATCGTCATCACCCGCGCCCATGTGCTCGAAGGCAACTGGCAGGCGCTCTATGACGAAATCGCCGCGATGCGCGAGGCCTGTGGCGACGCGCATCTCAAGGCGATCCTCGCCACGGGCGAGCTTGGCTCGCTGCGCAATGTCTACAAGGCCTCGATGGTCGCGATGCAGGCGGGCGCCGATTTCATCAAGACCTCGACCGGCAAGGAAGGCGTGAACGCGACCCTGCCCGTCAGCCTCACGATGGTCCGCGCGCTGCGCGATTACGGCGCGAAGACCGGCCACAAGATCGGGTTCAAACCCGCAGGGGGCCTCAAGACCGCCAAGGACGCGCTCGCCTGGCAGATCCTGATGCGCGAGGAGATGGGGACCGAATGGCTCCAGCCGCACCTGTTCCGCATCGGCGCCAGCTCGCTTCTGGGCGATATCGAGCGCCAGCTCGAACACCATGTCACCGGGCGCTATGCGTCCTCGTCCCGCCACGCACTCGCCTGAGGGAAAGATGCCGACCGTGAAAGAAATCCTTGAGACGATGGATTATGGCCCCGCCCCCGAGAGTGCCTCGGAGGTGATGGCCTGGCTGAAGGACCGTGGCGATTTCGGTCACTTCATTGATGGCGGTTTCACCAAGCCGGGCGATGGGTTCGCCACCGAGAACCCCGCCACGGGCGAGGTGCTGGCCAAGGTCACGCAAGGCAGCCCAGAGGATGTCGAGGCTGCGGTGAAGGCCGCCCGCAAAGCCGCGCCGAAATGGGCGGGGCTCTCGGGCCATGAGCGCGCGAAATACCTCTACGCGATCGCGCGCCACCTGCAAAAACGCGCACGCTTCCTTGCGGTGCTGGAAACGCTCGACAACGGCAAGCCGATCCGTGAGAGCCGCGACATCGACATCCCGCTCGCGATCCGCCATTTTTACCATCATGCGGGCTGGGCCGAACTGGTGGCCGAGGAATTCCCGAACCACGCGCCGCACGGCGTCTGCGGCCAGATCATCCCGTGGAACTTCCCGCTGCTGATGCTGGCCTGGAAGGTCGCGCCTGCGCTGGCCGCCGGGAACACGGTCGTTCTGAAACCCGCCGAATACACCCCGCTGACCGCGCTGGCCCTCGCCGAGATCTGCGCCGAGATCGGCCTGCCCAAAGGCGTCGTGAACATCGTGACCGGCGACGGCGCGACCGGCGCCGCGCTGGTGGAGGCGGAGGTCGACAAGATCGCCTTCACCGGCTCGACCGAGGTGGGCCGCATCATCCGTCGCGCCACCGCTGGCACCGGCAAGGCGCTGACGCTGGAGCTGGGCGGCAAATCCCCCTTCATCGTCTTCCCCGATGCCGATCTCGATGCCGCCGTCGAAGGCGTGGTTGATGCGATCTGGTTCAACCAGGGTCAGGTCTGCTGCGCGGGCTCGCGCATCCTCGTCTCCGAGGCCGTCGCGCAGGAGTTCACCGCGCGGCTGACCGCGCGGCTGCACAAGCTGCGCGTGGGTGATCCGCTCGACAAATGCACCGATATGGGCGCGATCGTGCACCCGACCCAACTGGCCCGCATCCGCGATCTGGTCTCGCAAGGCGAAGCTGCGGGCGCGACGCTCGTTCAGCCCGAGACGCAACTGCCCGCGAAAGGCTCGTTCTTCGCGCCCGGCCTGCTGACCGGCGCGGAACCCGCGAACCCGGCCAGCGTCGAGGAGATCTTCGGCCCCGTCGCCACGCTCACGACCTTCCGCACCCCCGCCGAGGCGGTGCAACTGGCCAACACGACCCGCTACGGGCTGTCGGCCTCGATCTGGTCGGAGAACGTGACGCTCGCGATGGATATCGCGGCGCAGGTCAAGGCGGGCGTGGTCTGGATCAACTGCACCAACCAATTCGATGCGGGCGCCGGGTTTGGCGGGATGCGCGAAAGCGGCTTTGGCCGCGAGGGCGGGCGCGAGGGGATGCTGGCCTATCTCAAGACCCCCGAGCCGAAAGCGAAACCCGAGGCCAAGACCCCCGATTTCGCCGCCCAACCCTCGCCCGACACCCCGAGCGCCGCCACGATCGACCGCACGCCGAAACTCTATATCGGCGGCAAGCAGGCGCGCCCCGATAGCGGGCAGAGCTACACGATCGCCGTGAAGGGCCGCGAGCTGGGCCTCGCGCCGCTGGGCTCGCGCAAGGATATCCGCAACGCGGTCGAGGCCGCGCATAAGGCAGGCGGCTGGGGCAAGCAGACCGGCCATAACCGGGCGCAGGTGCTCTACTACATCGCCGAGAACCTCGCCGCGCGCGCCGAGGAATTCGCCGCACGGCTGAAAGAGGCCGGCCACGACCCGAAAGAGGCCGAGGCCACCGTGCAGCGCGCCTTCTATTACGCCGCCTGGGCCGACAAGCTCGACGGCGCGGTGAAATCGACGCAAAGCGCCAAGATCACCGTCGCGATGAACGAGCCCTGGGGCGTTATGGGTATCGCCTGCCCCGATGCGGCCCCCCTTCTGGGCTTTGCTTCGCTGGTGCTGCCCGCGATCGCGATGGGCAACCGCGTGATCGCGGTCCCGGCCCAGTCGATGCCGCTGATGGCCACCGATCTCTATCAAGTCTTCGAGACCTCCGACCTGCCCGGCGGCGTGGTCAATATCGTCACCGGCCCGCGCGACGAGCTCGCGAAGACTTTGGCCCAGCACGACGATGTGGCCGCGATGTGGTATTGCGGCGGGCCCGAGGGCCGCGCGATGGTCGAGGCGGAAAGCGCCGGGAACCTGAAGGCGACCTGGGTGATGGAAAACCGCGACTGGGCGCAGGCTCAAGGGCGCGCGTTCCTGACCCGCGCGACCCAGATCAAGACGATCTGGGTGCCATACGGGGAGTGAGGGGGCGTTGCCCCCTCGGCGCATCGCGCCTCCCCCCCGGGATATTGGGAGCAGTTGGAAATGAAGGCTGGGGCGCGAAACCTGATCACCGATGTCCCCGGCCTGCGCGTCGGAAACGCGCAGGATGAGGGGTTGCGCTCGGGCGTCAGCGTGTTGACCGGCAAACGGCCCTTCACCGCTGCGGTGCAGGTGATGGGCGGTGCGCCCGGCACCCGCGAGAGCGATCTTCTGGCGCCCGACAAGCTGGTGCAGGAGGTCGACGCGCTGGTGCTCTCGGGCGGGTCGGCCTTCGGGCTGGCGTCCTGCGACGGGGTGATGGCGGGGCTGCGCGATCAGGGGCGCGGCTTTGCTGTCGGCGCTCAGCGCGTCCCGATCGTGCCGGGCGCGATCGTCTTCGATCTGCTCAATGGCGGGGCGAAGGACTGGCGCGACAATCCCTATCCCAAGTTGGGCCGCACGGCGCTGGAGGCGGCTGCGGAGGATTTCGAGATCGGCACATCCGGGGCGGGCTTTGGCGCGATGACCGGGACGCTGAAGGGCGGGCTCGGGTCGGCCTCGGCGGTGCTCGAGAGCGGGTTCACGGTCGGGGCGTTGGTGGTGGTGAATGCGCTCGGGGCGGCTACGACCGGGACCGAGGGCCAGTTCTGGGCCGCACCTTGGGAGATGGGCCGCGAATTCGGCGGTCTCGGCGCGGCGCAGAGTTATGCGCCCGGCTTTGAACCCGAACCGATGAAGCAACAGGGCGAAGCCACGACCATCGCCATCGTCGCGACGGATGCCGCGCTCACCCAGGCACAGGCGCAGCGCATGGCGGTCGCGGCGCATGACGGGATGGCCCGCGCCATCGTGCCCTCGCATACGCTTCTTGACGGGGATCTCGTCTTTGCCGCCGCGACCGGGGAGAAACCGCTCGCCGATCCGATCCGCGATCCGTTCCAGCTGGGTCATGCCGCCGCCTGTGTGCTGGCCCGGGCGATCGCGCGCGCCATATACGAAGCGCAGCCCCGGCCCGGCGATCTACAGCCTTGCTGGCAGAGCCTTTACGGAACACAGTCGCCACCGGGGAATTGACCCGGTGAGATACAAAAACCTTCGGGAGGACACCATGCTCGACGACAAGACCGATCTCAAATCCATCCTCAAGGACCCCTCGCTGCTCGCGACCAAGGCCTTCGTCGCGGGCGAATGGGTCGATGCCGATGACGGCAGCGCCTTTGAGGTCACCAACCCCGCGCGGGGCGACGTGATCTGCACCGTGCCCGATCTGGGCCGCGCCGAGACCGCCCGCGCCATCGAGGCCGCCCGCGTCGCGATGAAGGACTGGGCCGCGCGCACCGGCAAGGAACGCGCCGCCGTGCTGCGCAAATGGTATGACCTGATGATGGAGAACCAGGACGACCTCGGCGCGATCCTGACCGCCGAGATGGGCAAGCCGCTGGCCGAGGCGAAGGGCGAAATCGCCTATGGTGCGGGCTTCATCGAATGGTTCGGCGAAGAGGCCAAGCGCGTCTATGGCGAGACCATCCCCGGCCATCAGCGCGACAAGCGCATCACCGTGATCAAGCAACCGATCGGGGTCGCGGCCTCGATCACACCGTGGAATTTCCCCAATGCGATGATCGCGCGCAAGGCGGGCCCGGCGCTGGCCGTGGGCTGCGGTTTCGTCTGTCGTCCGGCCTCGGAAACGCCGCTCTCGGCGCTCGCGATGGCGGTGCTGGGCGAGCGCGCGGGCCTGCCCAAAGGCATCCTGTCGGTGATCACCTCGGCGAAAGCCTCCGATATCGGCAAGGAGTTCTGCGAGAACCACACAGTGCGCAAGCTGACCTTCACCGGCTCGACCGAGGTGGGCCGCATCCTGCTGCGTCAGGCCGCCGATCAGGTGATGAAATGCTCGATGGAGCTGGGCGGCAACGCGCCCTTCATCGTCTTTGACGACGCCGATCTCGATGCCGCGGTCGAGGGCGCGATGGCCTCCAAATTCCGCAATAACGGCCAGACCTGCGTCTGTGCGAACCGCATCTATGTGCAGGCCGGGGTCTATGACGCCTTTGCTGAAAAGCTCGCCAAGGCAGTCGCGGCGCTGAAAGTGGGCGATGGTCTCGACGAGGGCACAGAGGCCGGGCCGCTCATCAACGAGGACGCGGTCGAGAAGGTGCAAGAGCATATCAAGGACGTGCTCGACCGTGGCGGCGCGGTCATCACCGGCGGCGAGCGGCACGAGATGGGCGGCACCTTCTTCAAACCGACAGTGCTGACCGGGGTGACGCAAGACGCCAAGGTCTCGACCGAGGAAACCTTCGGGCCCGTCGCACCGCTCTTCAAGTTCGAGACCGAAGAGGAAGTCATCGAGAAAGCCAATGCGACGATCTTCGGCCTGGCCTCTTACTTCTACGCCCGCGATATCGGCCGCATCACCCGCGTTCAGGAGGGGCTCGAATACGGGATCGTCGGGGTGAATACCGGCCTCATCTCGACCGAGGTCGCGCCGTTCGGCGGGGTCAAGCAATCGGGTCTCGGCCGCGAGGGCAGCCATCACGGGATCGAGGATTACCTCGAGATGAAATATATCTGCCTCTCGGTCTGAGCTGAAACAGGCAGAGGGCGGGCCACAAACCCGCCCTCTCTTTTATTAAGGCCCGCCGCCGCTTATCTTGAAACCCAAGAAAGCGAGAGAGGCATCATTTGGGCATTTCCGACATTGCGGACGGGATCACGCGCGGGATCGAAGGTATCGGCCATTCGGTCTCCGAGGCGCTGTTCGAACCGGTGATCCGGCTCGGCGTGACGGGGCTGTCGCGCGCGGGCAAGACGGTATTCATCACTTCGCTGGTGGCGAACCTGCTCGACCGGGGGCGGATGCCCGCGCTCGGGGCGGCCTCGGATATCACGGCGGCCTACCTTCAGCCCCAGCCCGACGATACCGTGCCGCGCTTCGACTACGAAAGCCATCTCGCAGCCCTCACCGGCCCCTCCCCGCATTGGCCCGAGGGGACACGCGCGGTGTCGGAATTGCGGCTTTCTTTCCGCATCCAGCCGCGCGGCATCTTGGGCGCGGTTCGCGGCCCTCGTGTCGTGCATCTCGATATCGTGGATTATCCCGGTGAATGGCTGCTCGATCTGGGACTGATGGACAAGAGCTATGCCGAGTGGTCGGCAGAGGTTCTGGCCCGACTGCCGAACCGCCCACAAGGCGCCGGCTATCTGGCGCAGGCCGGGGCGGCGGATGGTGCGGCAGAGTTCAACGAACCGCAGGCGAAGGCGCTCGCCGCCGGTTTCACCGACTATCTGGTCGAGGCACGGAAGGCAGGGTTTTCCGACTGCACCCCGGGCCGCTTCCTGCTGCCCGGAGAGATGGCGGGATCGCCCGCCCTGACCTTCGCGCCACTGCCCGAGGGCGAGGCCCCGCGCGGCTCGCTGCGGCGCGAGATGGAACGCCGCTACGACGCCTATAAGCGCGAGGTGGTCAAACCCTTCTTCCGCGACCATTTCGCCAAGATCGACCGGCAAGTGGTGCTGGTGGATGTGCTCGGCGCGATCCATGCGGGGCCCGCAGCCCTCGACGATCTGCGCCAGTCGATGGCGGATATTCTCGCGGCCTTCCGTCCCGGTCGCGCCGGGTGGCTGACCTCGCTTCTGGGCGGCAAACGGGTCGAGAAGATCCTCTTCGCCGCGACCAAGGCCGACCATCTGCACCACACGCAACACGCCCGCCTGACCGCGGTCACCGGGGCGCTTCTGCGCGAGGCCAAGGACCGCGCCGATTTTGCGGGCGCCAAGACGCTGGCCCTTTCCGTCGCCGCACTGCGCACCACGACCGAGGAAGTCATCACCCATGACGGGGCCGAGTTGCAGGCCGTGCGAGGCAGGTTGGAGGGCGGCAAATCCGTGGCTCTTTATCCCGGTGAATTGCCCGCCGATCCGGCGCAGCTTCTCTCGCCCGCAGCCCAAGGGGCCGAGGCCTGGCTCGACGAGGATTATGCGATCATGAATTTCGCCCCCGCCCCGGTGATCCTCAAACCCGGCGAAGGCCCGCCACATATCCGGCTCGACCGCGCGGCAGATTTCCTGATCGGGGACAAGCTATGAAAAAACCGGTGATGATCGAAATCGAGGAGGCGCCCTCCCCCGCCGAGGCTGCGCCGATCGAGGACATGCCCGCCGCGACCGAAGAGCGCCTCGAAGGCCGCGCGATGCAGATCGCGACCCGGCTTGGCGCGCGCCGCGCCTCTCCCATCGTGCGCTTCTTCTGGCGCGCGACGGTGGCGCTGGTGGGCTTCCTGATCTCGGTCGCGCTCTGGCGCTTCATCGACGGGCTGTTCGCCACCCACCCGATCCTCGGCTGGATCGGCACCGGGCTTGTCGCGGCCTTCGCGCTCGGCGCGCTTCTGATCGCCGCGCGCGAAATCGCCGCCTTCTCGCGACTTGCGCGGCTCGACAAGGTCCACAAGGAAGTCTCCGAGGCGCTGAGCACGGATGACCTGAGCCGCGCGCGCAAGGTCGTCACTCATGTCTCCGGCCTCTACGCCGCGCGCCCCGAGATGGACTGGGCGCGCAAACGGCTGGCCGAGCGAACCGACGAAGTGCTCGACACCGATACCCTGATGGGGCTAGCCGAGGCCGAACTGATGGCGCCGCTCGACGCCGCCGCCCGGCTGGAGATCGAGGCAGCCGCACGCACCGTCGCGACTGTCACCGCCATCGTCCCGCTGGCGCTCGCCGACGTCTTCACTGCTCTGACCGCGAACCTGCGGATGATCCGGCGCATCGCGGAAATCTATGGCGGGCGCGCGGGTTCGCTCGGTTCGATCCGGCTCGCACGGACCGTGATGACACACCTCGTCGCAACCGGCGCGGTCGCCGCGGGCGACGACCTGATCGAAACCGTCACCGGCGGTCATCTCGTCTCGAAACTCTCGCGCCGCTTCGGCGAGGGCGTCATCAACGGCGCCCTCACAGCCCGCGTCGGCATCGCCGCCCTCGAAGTCTGCCGCCCGATGCCTTTCCGCAAGCTGCAAAAGCCGCGCGTGACGAACCTGATCGGCCGGTCGCTTACCGGCGTCTTCGGCAAGAAAGACGACTGACAAGTTCATCTTGCACCAAATACCTCGGGGGGAGCTGGCGCAGCCAGCGGGGGCGGAGCCCCCTTGCCTCATTTCAGCTTCGGAATGCCGCCCGCAAAGGTTTCACGCTCGACTACGCCCTGACGCAGACTCCTGCCGATCCGATGGGCGAGAGCCGACCATCCCTCGGCCTGCGCCGGGTCCAGTTCCGCGCGCAAGACCTTGTCGAACTCCGCCAGCCAGGCCGAGAACATGCCCGGGCGCACATTGCCCGCCGCACGATGCACCTGCATGGGCGAGCCATCGTAACCCGGCTTGCGCAGGATCGCGTTCTTCCAGAATCGCGCGACCTTCGCCTCGTGCGCGGGCCAATCGTCGACATGCACGGCGAAGACCGGTCCAAGCATCGAATGCGCGCGCACCCGTTCGTAGAACCGGGCGACGACCCGGTCGATCTCCTCCTCCGATACCTCGAAACGGGCCAGCGGGTCAGCCATCGCCGAACAGGTCTGTTTGCGGGGTGGCGGGCTTCGGCGCCTCCAGCCCCAGATGCCGCCACGCCCGCGCGCCAAGCATCCGCCCACGCGGGGTGCGGCTGATCAGGCCTTGCTGCAGCAGGTAGGGCTCGATCACCTCCTCGATCGCGTCGCGGCTTTCCGACAGCGCCGCCGAGAGCGTCTCCACCCCCACCGGGCCACCGCCGTAATGCTCCGCCATCAGCATCATGTAGCGCCGGTCCGCCCCGTCGAGGCCGAGATTGTCGACGCCAAGCCGCGTCAGCGCCCTGTCGGCGATGGCGCGCGTCAGCCGCCCATCGCCTTCGACCAGCGCGAAATCGACGACCCGGCGCAGGAGCCGTCCGGCGATGCGCGGGGTGCCGCGGGCGCGCTTGGCGATCTCGCGGGTGCCTTCGGGATCGGAGGGCAGCCCGAGAAGCCGCGCGCCGCGTGTCACGATCAGATCCAGCTCATCCTCGGTGTAGAATTGCAGCCGGGTCGGAATGCCGAAGCGGTCGCGCAGCGGCGTGGTCAGCAGGCCAAGCCGGGTGGTCGCGCCGACCAGCGTGAAGGGCTGCAACTCGATCCGCACGGTGCGCGCGGCCGGCCCTTCGCCGATCACGAGGTCCAGCTCGAAATCCTCCATCGCCGGGTAGAGCACTTCTTCGACCGCCGGGTTCAGGCGGTGGATCTCGTCGATGAAGAGCACATCGCGCGCTTCGAGATTGGTGAGGATCGCGGCCAGATCGCCCGCTTTCGCAAGCACCGGCCCCGAGGTCATCTTGAAATTCACGCCCAGCTCGCGCGCCATGATCTGCGCAAGCGTCGTCTTGCCCAAGCCCGGTGGCCCGTGAAACAGCGTGTGATCCATCGCCTGAGACCGCATCTTCGCGCTCTCGATGAAGACGCGGAGATTGGCGCGCGCCTCGGCCTGACCCACGAATTCCTCGAGCGCCTGCGGGCGCAGGGCGCGGTCGGCATCTTCGGGCAGGCGGTCGGGCCGCAGCGTGGGATCGGGTTCGCTCATCGTCATTTACTGTCGCGCCTTTGGCGGGGCTGGGCAAGCGGGGCTCTGCCCCGCACCCCGGGATATTTGGACCAATTCGAAGGCATCAGTCTTTCGGGGCAAGGAGCCGCAAGGCAGCGCGGATCAATTTCGCGGTGTCGGTGACATCCGGGTCATCGCTGGCCCGCGCGACCGCGCCCGCCGCATCGGAAGGGCTATAGCCGAGATTGGTCAGCGCCGAGATCGCCTCGGCGGTGAAATTGACCTTGGGCTGCGCAGTGGGGGAGGGTTTCTTCGCCGGTCTTTTCACCGGCGCATCCTCGATCACCTCGGGGGCGGCATCGACGGTCAGCTCCGCGCCCATCGCCATCACCGTCGGAGCTTTCTCTTTCAGTTCCATCACCACGCGCTGCGCGAGTTTCGGGCCGACGCCGGGGGCGGATTTCACCGCCGACCAGTCCCCCAGCGCAATCGCGCGGCCCAGACCTTCGGCGCCGAGCGTCCCGAGGATCGCAAGCGAGGCTTTCGCGCCGATCCCCTGCACCGAGGTCAGAAGCCGGTGCCATTCCTTCTCCAGCAGCGTCGGGAAGCCGAAGAGCTGCAGCAGATCCTCGCGCACCAGAAGATCGGTATAGAGCGCGCAGGCCTCGCCCACGGGCGGCAGCGATTGCGCGGTGCGCTGGCTGACATGGACGATATAGCCCACGCCGCGCACGTCGATCATCACGTGATCGAGCGCGCGGTGGATAATGACCCCTGCGATGCGGCCGATCATGCGCGCCTCCGTTGCGTTACGCCCAGAGCCGCCCGCGACAGCTGCGCTGCCCCCATCCGGGCCGCCGATTGCAGGTGGAAGGCGTGGCAGATCGCGATGGCCAGCGCATCGGCGGCGTCCGCTCCCTCGAACTGCACCCCGGGAAGCTGGTGGCGCACCATGTGTTGCACCTGGACCTTGTCGGCATGACCGACGCCGACGACAGTCTTCTTGATCGCGTTGGGGGCGTATTCGCCGACCTCCAGCCCCGCCTGCGCGGGTGCCAGAAGCGCGATGCCGCGCGCCTGACCGAGCTTCAGCGTGGCCACCGCATCCTTGTTGACGAAGGTCTGCTCCACCGCCGCGGCTTCAGGCGCATGGGTGGCGATCACCGCCACCAGCCCCTCGTGCAATACCAGCAGACGCTTTGCCAGATCCTTGCCTTCGGAATGGAGAATTCCGTTCGCGACATGGCGTAGCCGCGAGCCTTCCATCTCGATCACGCCCCAACCAAGGTTGCGCAATCCCGGATCGATCCCGATCACCCGCATCCAGCCCGTGCCCCGTTTCGTTTTCGTTGCGCCACGATTAGCACGAAAAGGGAACATCGGCCAGAGGAATGCACGGGACCCCTGATCGTCACATGCGAATCCTGCATGGCGGGGCTGCCGAAACGGCGATTGTTTTCACAAACCGCCCACCTTATTTGCGCATAAGAACATGAAATGACCGAAACTTGAGCAGTTTGTGAACGAAGGAACCTCCCCATGTCCTCGATCGATATCCACGCCCGTATGTCGCGCAATGCGCGCCCGGGCTTCTTCTCCTCGGTGATCGCCGCGCTCCATGATTGGAACGATGCTCGCGTGACCCGCAAGGCGCTGTCGAAACTTTCCGACCGCGCTCTCGAAGATATCGGCCTGACCCGGTTCGACGTCGCGCGCATGCGCTGAACCGCCGTCTGGCGATGCGAAAAGGGCTGCGTCGGCAACGGCGCGGCCCTTTTTCATGCCACGATGAAGAAATTCAATGCAAGAGCGGCCAGATAACCCCGGCAATAGCCTGCGTTGCCGCATCCGCATGCATCACCCAAGCGCCGATCCGCTCGAAGATCGAGCCATCCGCGAGACTGGCCACACGAGCGTTGTAATCCTGCTGGCCGATCTCTGCCAGCATCAGCCCCTTGAAGAGCAGCGCTCCGGCAAGCACCAGAGCGACCCCGCGCAGCGGAAGAGCGCGGCGGGCCTTGGGGCGAACGGAGTCGAAATAGCTGCGCCCGAGCGAGCCACTGGCCTCGAAGGCGCCGCCGGCTTGATGGATCTGGTCGATCCGGTGCAGGCGTTTTTCAAACTCGTTGAACTGAGGATCGCGCATCGCTGTTCTCACTGACACTTAAAGCCCGACCAACCGGAGCCTACGAGAACAGGGTAAACCGAATCTTACCTCAATCTGAGCAAATTTGTGGCAGATTATCCGCGCCGCATCACCAATGTCGTCCATTCGCCAAACTCCTTCCGCGAATAGAGAACAAAGCCCTGCGCCTCATAGGCGGCGATCACCTCATCGGCCTGCTCGTTGAGCAAACCGCTCAGGATGACGAAGCCCGATTCGGCACAATGACGGGCCATGTCGGGAGCAAGCGCCACGAGCGGCCCCTTCAGGATGTTGGCGAAAATCAGGTCATAGGGCGCGGCCTGTTCGAGGCGCTCATGGTTGAACCCCGCTGCCTCGAGACAGATCACGCGGCCTTCGAGACCGTTCATCGCGACATTGGCCGCCGCAGTCTCGACCGCGACGGGATCGATATCGGAGGCCAGAACCGGATCGGGCCAAAGCTTTGCGGCCGCCATCGCCAGCACCGCCGTGCCGCAACCGATATCCGCGACCTTGTGGAAAGCATGGCCTTCGGCGGCGAGCTGATCGAGCGCGCTCAGGCAGCCCGAGGTCGTCCCGTGATGGCCGGTCCCGAAGGCCATCGCCGCGTCGATGCGCAGCGCCACCGCATCGGCGGGCACCTTGTCTGCATCGTGGCTGCCATAGAGGAAGAAGCGACCCGCCTGCACCGGAGCGAGCTCACGCCGGACATGGGCGACCCAATCGGTTTCGGGCAGTTCCGAGACCGCGAAGGGCTGTGCGCCATGGGCGATCGCCAGCAGGTCAAGTGCGACCCCGTCGGGTTCCTCGAGAAAATAGCCCGACACCTCGTAGCGCCCCGACCCGTCCTCGATCTCGAACACGCCGGTGCCGTAGGGGCCGGGGTCCAGATCCTCGAGCCGCTGCGACAGCGCTTCGGCCGCGTCGCGACTGGCCAGCGTGGTGAAGGCGGTGAAGGTGGTCATGGGCGCGCTCCTCGGGATGGGTTGCGCCGGGATTAGGGCCGCAGGCGAGACGCGTCAAGCGCGGGAGGGGCACTGCCCTGCTCCTGCGGGCCCTTCGCTTGCGCGACCCGAGCGTTCGGCGGGCGTCCTTCCACTGGAAGGCTGCAAATCCCGCCTCACCCCCCGGGATATTTTGATCAAGAAGAAGGGATCAGGCCTTGAGCCCGATCGGGCAGCTCACGCCGGTTCCGCCAATGCCACAATAACCGGCGGGGTTCTTCTCCAGATATTGCTGATGGTAATCCTCGGCGTAATAGAAGGGCGGGGCGTCGATGATCTCGGTGGTGATCGCGCCATAGCCAGCCTGCGAAAGGCGCTCGGCATAGGCGGCGCGCGAGGCCTCGGCCGCTTCGGCCTGTGCGGGGGTGTAGGTGTAGATGCCCGAGCGATACTGCGTGCCGCGATCATTGCCCTGGCGCATGCCTTGCGTGGGGTCGTGGTTTTCCCAGAACACCCGCAGCAGGTCGTCATACGAAACCTTGGCGGGGTCATAGATCACGCGCACCACCTCGTTATGGCCGGTCATGCCTGTGCAGACCTCGCGATAGGTGGGGTTGGGCGTGTGACCGCCCGCATAGCCGACCATGCTCAGCCAGACCCCGTCGGTGTTCCAGAAGATCCGCTCGACGCCCCAGAAACAGCCCATGCCGAACACCGCCTCTTCCATGCCCTCGGGGACGGGGCTGCGCAGGTCGCGGCCCCAGAGGAAATGCGGCTCTGCCAGAGGCATCGCCTCGGGGCGGCCCGGAAGCGCCTCGGATTTCGACGGGATGGTGGCAGGTTTTCCAAACAGCATGGCGGATCTCCCTATTCGCGCCCCTCTCAGATAGGCCGGGCGCGGGGGGATTTCCAGATCAGGCAGGCACCGGGCCGAGGCCTTGCAACACCGTCTCATAGCCCTTCGAGGGGTGACGCGGCACCAGAAGCGCGAGCCCCAGCGAGACCACGGCCATCCCGGCTGCCAGCCCGAACACCGCTCCGGGCGAGACCATCCAGAGATAGCCCAGCGTCGCGGGCAGGAACACGGCGGCGATATGGTTGATCGTGAAGGCCACGGCGGCGGTCGGCGCGATGTCCTGCGGATCGCAGATCTTCTGGAAATAGGTCTTCTGCGCGAAGGCCAGCGCGAACAGCAGATGGTCGATCACGTAAAGCGCGGCGGCCAGCCACAGCCCCCAGCCGAACCAATAGATCCCGCCATATGCAAGAAACAGCAGCGTCAGGCCCGAATATTCGAAGACCAGCGCGCGGCGCTCCCCGAAGCGGCCCACGAAGCGACCCATCGCAGGAGCAGCCGCCATGTTGACCGCGAAATTGATCAGGAACAGCGCCGAGATCTCATCGACCCGCAGGCCAAACCGCTCGACCATCATGAAGGCCGCGAAGACGACGAAGATCTGCCGCCGCGCCCCCGCCATGAAGGTGATCGCGTAATAGAGCCAGTAGCGCTTGCGCAGCACGAATTTCTTCGATTGCGGCTCGCGGGTGTGGAATTGCGGATAGATCAGCGCCGCGGCCCCGATCATCACCATCGTCGTCAGCCCCGCCGCCGCATAGACGAATTCGTAGCTGAGGTTGAAGGTCTTCCAGGTCAGCACCAGCAGCGCATAGGCCGCGAGCGACGCGCCCGAGCCGATCGCCACGATCCGTCCCAGCGTCTGCGGCGCCTCCGACTTGTCGATCCATTGCAGCTGGAGCGACTGATTCACCGCCTGGAAATAGTGAAACCCGATCGAGGAGAGCAGCGTCACGATGATCAGTCCGGCGAAGCTCGGGAAAAGCGCGGTCACCGCCGTTGCCGCGCCCAGCAGCAGCAGTGACAGGATTGCCAATGTCTGCTCGCGCATCACCCAGAGTACCACGATCACCCCGATCGCAAGGAACCCCGGCACTTCGCGGAAGCTCTGCAGCCAGCCGATATCGACCCCGTCGAAATTCACCACGTCGATGACGAAGTTGTTCAAGAGCGCCGACCAGGTGGCAAACGAGATCGGCATCGCCGCCGCCATGACGTAAAGAAGGGCCTCGGGCCTGCGCCAGCGCGGCAGGGTGTGGGCCTCGTCGAGATGAACGTCACGCAGTTTGATCATGCAGACCTTAGACGCGATGCCTGACGTTCGGGCAAGGATACAAAGGTGCATTCTGATACAGATCAATGTGCATTGGTGCAAAATCTGGCATCAGCCCGGATGCGAACGGGAGGATTGTCATGGACATCATCGAGCTTGTCGAACGGATTGGCGAGGGGCCCACGGCGGCGCTCTTCGGACTGATCACCGGCCTCATTTTCGGCGTTGCCGCCCAGCGCTCGAACTTTTGCCTGCGCGCGGCGACGGTGGAATTCGCCCGCGGCAAGCTCGGCGGTAAGGTCGCGGTCTGGTTCCTGACATTCTCGACCGCGCTCGTCTGGGTTCAATCGGCGCAGCTACTGGGCCTGTTCCGTCAGGCCGACAGCCGGGTGATGTCGGTGCCGGGTTCGTGGTCGGGCGCGATCATCGGCGGGCTTCTCTTCGGCGTGGGCATGGTGCTTTCGCGCGGCTGTTCGGGCCGCCTGCTGGTTCTGGCCGCCACGGGCAACCTGCGCTCCGTCGTCTCCGGGCTGATCTTTGCCGTGACCGCCACGATGAGCCTCAAGGGCATCCTCGCGCCCGTGCGCGACAAGCTCGCGGGCCTTTGGATCACCGGGGCGGAGAACGTGAATATCCTCTCCGCACTGCACCTGCCCGACTGGACGGGGCTTGCCGTGGGCATCGTATTCGCCGTGGCGGGCATGTATCTCGCCGCGCGCAACCAGATCGGTGTGAAGACTTGGATCTTCGCTTCGGGCGTCGGCTTTTCCGTGGCCGTTGGCTGGGTTCTGACCTTCACCCTCAGCCAGGTCGCCTTCGAGCCGGTCCCCGTCAACTCGGTCACCTTCTCCGGCCCCTCTGCCAACACGCTTCTGTTCTTCCTCGATCGCGGCGCCGTTCTGGAGTTTGACGTGGGCCTCGTGCCGGGCGTGGTTCTCGGCGCCTTCCTCAGCTCGCTCGCCGCGCGCCAGTTCGCTTGGCAGGCGTTCGATTCCGTGCCGGTGATGCGGCGCTCGATGATCGGCGCTGTCCTGATGGGCTTCGGCGCAATGCTCGCGGGCGGTTGCGCGATCGGCAACGGCGTCACGGGCACCTCGGTTCTCGCGGGCACGGCATGGCTGGCGCTCTTCTGCATGTGGATCGGCGCGATGCTCACCGATTTCCTGCTCGACCAACGGTCCATGGCGCCTGCCGAGGCCTGCTGAAACTTTTTTTCGTGGCTGCGGGATTATTCCCGCGCCCGTCGCGTCATTGCTATCGGGTCCGACGGAAACGGGCCTGATACGCATCACCGACAAGGAGCCACGAGATGACCTTCCGTTCCCTGACCCTACCGCTGGCAATGGCGCTGTGCCTTCCCGCCGCGCTGGCCGCTGCCGCCCCGACGATGACCGCCGCAAGCGGCAAGGGCGAGATCCTGACCGATGACGCCGGGATGACCCTCTATGTCTTCGACAAGGACGCCAATGGCCGCTCGGCCTGCAATGGCGAGTGCGCCACCAAATGGCCGCCAATGGCCGCCTCGGCAGACGACAAGCCCACCGGCGACTACGCGATCATCGCCCGTGATGACGGCACGCTGCAATGGAGCTACAAGGGCAAACCGCTCTATGCGTGGTTCAAGGACGCGAAACCGGGCGATCTGACGGGCGATGGCGTCAATGGTGTATGGCACCTCGCGCGGCCCTGACGCGAGGACACCATGCCGGTTCTGGACGAGATCGAAGCCGAAATCCCCGCTCTGCGTCGATATGCGCGTGCGTTGCTGCGCGATGCCGACGCGGCTGACGATCTCGTCCAGGATTGCCTGGAGCGCGCGGTGGCCCGGCGCCGCGACTGGCGCGGCGAAGGCCCGCTGCGCGCTTGGCTGTTCCGGATCCTGCTCAACCGGCTGCGCGACCTGCAACGCCGCGCGCCCCGCCCCGGTCATCTGGTTCCGGTGGACGATCTCTACCCCGAGCCAGGCCAGCCCGCCGCGCAAGAAGATCATCTGGCGCTGAATGAGGTGCGCGCCGCAATGGCGCGCCTGCCCGAGGATCAGCGCCGCGCGCTCCTGCTCGTGGCGCTCGAAGGGTTCAGCTTCGACGAAGCGGCGCTGGCGCTCGAAATTCCGAAGGGCACATTGATGTCGCGCCTCGCTCGCGCGCGTGAGACATTGCGCGAGATGACCGGGCGCACAGCAAAGACGAAAGGCATCCAGAGATGAACGACGAAGAGCTTCTCGCCTATCACGCAGGCGCGCTGGATGCGGCGGCGTGTGCGCGCGTCGAAGCCCGGCTGGCAGGCGACCCCGAGGCCCGCACCCGGCTCGCCGATTGGGCAGCCCAGGATGCGGCACTTGCGCAAGCCTTCGGCGACCCGGCCTCGGAGCCCGTGCCCGAACGGCTCCGCGCGGTGATTGCCGAGGCGCGCAATTCTCCCGCGCCGCCCCCCGCGTGGACCTTCGGTCTCTCCAGAATCGCCGCCGCCGTCGCCCTGCTGGCGCTCGGCGCCGCGGGCGGCTGGCTCGCGCATGGCCCCACCACGCCGCAGCCCGGCACATCGCTCGCGCAGGCCGCGACCACGGCCTATCGCACCTATGTCACCGAAGTCGTCCACCCAGTCGAGGTCCCCGCAAGCGACGCGGCGCATCTGACCTCCTGGGTCTCGAAACGGCTCGGCCATCCGATCCACGCCCCCGATTTCGCCACGCTGGGCTTCCGGCTCATGGGCGGGCGCGTCCTGCCCGGCGAGCCCGGCACGGCCGCGCAATTCATGTATGAAAACAACCTTGGCCAGCGCATCACCCTCTACGTCACACAACGCGCGCAAGGCGAGGACAACACCGCCTTCCGCTTCTTCGACGAGGGTCGCGAGAGCGGTTTCTGGTGGGTCGACGGCCCGTTCGGCTATGCGCTCGTCGGCGACATCAGCCGGGACGCGCTGCGCAAGATCGCCACCGCCGCCTATGAGCAGCTGATCTAGAGGAAACTCTGCGGGTCGATATCCACCGCGAGCCGCGCATTGGGCGGCAGTTTCAGCCCCTTCAACCAGCCCTTGAGTGCCGCCTGCAACGGCGCGCCCTTCTCGGCCTTCACCAGCATCCGCACCCGATGCCGCCCGCGCACCCGCGCAATCGGCGCAGGCGCGGGGCCGAAGACCTGCGCCCCGATCCGGCGCAGCGCCGCGTCGTTGCGCGCAAGATGATTGCCGATCTCGAAAAGCGGCTGAAGATCCGGCCCCGACAGGATGATCCCGGCCATCCGCCCGTAAGGCGGCACGCCTTGCGCCTGACGCGCGGCGGCCTCCTGCGCCCAGAACGCTTCCTCGTCACCGCCGAGGATCGCGCGGATCACCGGGTGCTCGGGCTGATAGGTCTGCAAAAGCGCCACGCCCTTTTCCTCGGCCCGCCCCGCACGGCCCGCCACCTGCCGCATCAGCTGGAAAGTCTTCTCCGCCGCGCGCAGGTCCGAGCCCTGCAACCCCAGATCGGCATCGATCACGCCCACAAGGGTCAGGCGCGGAAAGTTATGCCCCTTCGCCACGATCTGCGTGCCGATGATGATATCGGCCTCCCCCTCGGCGATCTCGGCGATCTTCTCCTTGAGCGCGCGGGCAGAGCCGAAGAGATCCGAGGACAGTACCGCCACCCGCGCATCGGGAAAGCGCTCGGCGACCTCTTCGGCCAGCCGTTCGACCCCCGGCCCGACCGGCGCCAGTTTCCCCTCCACCTCGCAGCTCGGGCATTTGGTCGGGATCGGCTTCGTCTCGCCGCATTGATGGCAGACGAGGCGCTTGAGGAACCGGTGCTCCACCATCCGCGCATCGCAATGATCGCAGCCGATCTGATGCCCGCAGGCCCGGCAGATCGTGACCGGCGCATAGCCGCGACGGTTGAGAAACAGCATCGCCTGCTGGCCGAGCGCGATCCGCGAAACGACCTCTTTCACCAGCGTCGGCCCGATCCAATGCGCGCTCTCGATCGCCTCGTCGCGCATGTCGATCGCCGCCATCTCGGGTAGCTCCGCCGTGCCGAACCGCGCGCCGAGATCGAGCCGTTTGTATTTCCCGCCCTCAGCATTGGCCCAGGTCTCGAGGCTCGGCGTCGCCGAGGCCAGCACCACCTGCGCCGAACAGCCCGAAGCGCGCAGCACCGCCATGTCGCGCGCGTTGTACAGAACGCCCTCCTCCTGCTTGTAGGAACTGTCATGTTCCTCATCGACAACGATCAGCCCCAGATCGCGGAAGGGCAGGAACAGCGCCGAACGTGCGCCCACCACCAGCTGCACCTCGCCCGCCCCGCAGGCCTTCCACAGCCTGCGCCGCTCGGATTGGGTCACCCCGGAATGCCACTCTCCGGGCAACGCGCCGAACCGCGCCTCGACCCGCGAGAGGAACTCCGAACTCAGCGCGATCTCGGGCAAAAGCACGAGCGCCTGCCGCCCCTTGCGCAGACACTCCGCGACCGCTTCCAGATAGACCTCGGTCTTGCCCGAGCCCGTCACCCCTTTCAGGAGCGTCGTCGAATAGCCCCCGCAGCCCGCGCGCAGGGCTTCCGCCGCCGCGGCCTGCGCCTCGGACAACTCCTTGCCGGGCAGATCCGGATCGAGCCGCGGAAAGGGCAGATCGCGGGGAACCTCGGCCTCGATCAGCGCGCCGGTCTTCACCAGCCCCTTCACCACCTGCGTCGTCACCCCGGCCAGATGCGCCAGCTCGCCCAGATGAAACCCCGCCCCGCCATGCTCCTGCAAAACGTCCAGAACCCGCGCCCGCGCATCGGTCATCCGCGCCGGCTCCTGATCCCCGAGTCGGTAGATCTTGCGCATCCCCGGCGGGTCGCCCAGCCCCGGCGCGCGGGTCGCCAGCCGCAAGACCTGCGGCAAGGGCGTCATCGTGTACTCGGCCATCCGCACCAGAAACTCGCGCAGCTCGCCCCGCATCGGCGCCACGTCGAAGACCCGCGAGACCGAGCGCAGCTTGGCGGCGTCGAAGCCCCCCTCGCCCGGCCCCCAGACCACGCCCAGAACCTTGCGCGGGCCCAGCGGCACCTCGACGAAGGCACCCTCGCGACAGCCGCCCTCGGGTGCGCGGTAATCCAGCGGCCGTCCGATCGGCTCGGCCGTCAGAACCGCGACGCGGCTTCCTTGTGCGAACCAGCCCGGTTCAGACATCGCCTTGCCTTCCAACTGCGCTAAATATCCCGGGGTGAGGCTGCAGGCCGAGGGGCAGAGCCCCTTTTCGGGCCTGCCGGAAACGGCAGGCAATCGACCCTTTCGCGCGGGCAGCATTTGCGCTAACAGGCTCGCGATTGCCGCCAAGGAGTGCCGCCATGAAATTCTTCGTCGATACCGCTGACACCGCCGCGATCCGCGAGCTCAACGATCTGGGCATGGTCGATGGCGTGACCACCAACCCGTCGCTGATCCTGAAATCGGGTCGTGACATTCTCGAAGTGACCAAGGAGATCTGCGAGATGGTCTCGGGTCCGGTCTCGGCCGAGGTCGTCGCGACCGAAGCCAAGGACATGATCGAAGAAGGTCTGAAACTCGCCAAGATCGCCCCCAATATCGCGATCAAGGTTCCGCTGACCTGGGATGGCCTGACCGCCTGCAAGGCTTTCGCATCCGAAGGCCATATGGTCAATGTCACGCTCTGCTTCTCGGCAGCGCAGGCGATCCTCGCCGCGAAGGCGGGCGCGACCTTCATTTCGCCCTTCATCGGCCGTCTCGACGACATCAACCTTGACGGGATGCAGCTGATCGAAGACATCCGCACGATCTACGACAATTATGAGTTCTCGACGCAGATCCTCGCCGCCTCGATCCGCTCGGTCAACCACATCACCGATGCGGGCCGCATCGGCGCCGACGTGATCACCGCGCCGCCCGCCGTGATCAAGGCGATGGCCAACCACCCGCTGACCGACAAGGGTCTCGACCAGTTCCTGAAGGACTGGGCGGCGACGGGGCAGAAGATCCTCTGATCCCGCGACACGCGATGACAGGTATGAAGGCCCGCCCCCGGCGGGCCTTTTTCGTCCCGAACCGGGGATTTTTTCGACTGCACCGGCGCGCTCTTCGTGTATGCTTCGAGAAAATGACAACCGATCCGAGCGACGAGACAGGCATGACCGAGACGGCCCTCGTGGAGCAACTCCGCGACAAGATCATTTCCGACCCCGATGTGATTCTCGAAGACCGCGACCTGATGCGCGCGCTGATCGCCGCGAACGAGTCGGCGATGGGCAGCAATATCGTCGACCTGCGCGGCGCGGCCATGGCCCGTCTCGAGGCCCGGCTCGACCGGCTCGAAGATACCCATCGCTCGGTGATCGCGGCAGCCTATGAAAATCTCGCCGGTACGAACCAGATCCACCGCGCCGTTCTCAAGATGCTCGACCCGCATGAGTTCGAGGGCTTCCTCAAGAACCTCTCGACCGAGGTGGCCGAGATCCTGCGCGTCGATGCGGTGCGTCTTGTGCTGGAGAGCCACCAGAACGAGGACGATCCGGCACTGCGCGTGCTTGGCGAGGTTCTTTGCGTCGCCGAACCGGGCTTCATCCACGAATACATGCGCGGCGGGCGCGGCGGACAACCGCGCGGCGTCGTGCTGCGCCAGACCGTGCCCGGGTCCGAGGCGATCTATGGCGAGGCGGCGGACTGGGTGCGCTCCGAGGCGCTGATGCAGCTTGACCTCGGACCGGGGCGGCTGCCGGGAATGCTCGTGATGGGGGCCGAAGACCCGCATCAGTTCAAACCCTCGCAAGGCACCGATCTTCTGGCCTTCTTCGCTGGCGTATTCGAACGCACGATGCGCCGCTGGCTCGAGTGATGGCGGCGCCCTCGGAGGGGTTGCAGGCGGCGCTGGCCGAATGGCTCACGCATCTGCGCGGACTGCGCGACGCCTCCGATCATACCCTCACCGCCTATCAGCGCGATGTCGCGGGGTTCCTGGGGTTCCTGCAAAACCATCACGGCGAGAGCTTGGGAACGGCGCGGATCGCCTCGCTCGGCCCGTCGGAGATGCGCGCCTGGATGGCGCATGAACGCACGCGCGGCCTTTCGGCGCGCTCGCTGGCCCGGGCGCTCTCCTCGGTGAAAAGTTTCATCCGATGGCTCGCCGATCGCGACGGGTTCGACGCCAGCCACATCCTCTCGGCGCGCAGCCCGAAATATCAACGCAAACTGCCCCGCCCGCTCAGCGAGACGGCCGCGGCGGATATGATCGATCAGGTCGACACCCAGGCGATGGAGCCCTGGATCGCGGCGCGCGATGCCGCCGTGCTCACGCTGCTCTACGGCTGCGGCTTGCGGATCTCGGAGGCGCTCGGGCTGACCGCCGAGGCCCATCCCCTGCCAGAAGTGATGCGCATTCGCGGCAAAGGCGACAAGGAGCGGCTCGTGCCGGTCGTGCCTGCCGCGCGCGAGGCGGTGGCGGAATATGTGCGCCTCTGCCCCTACCCGTGCGAGTCGGGCGCGCCGCTCTTTTACGGCGCGCGCGGGAAGGCGCTCAATCCGCGCATGATCTCGAAGGCGATGGAGCGGGCGCGGATGTCGCTCGGCCTGCCCTCGACCGCCACCCCCCATGCGATGCGTCACAGCTTCGCGACCCATCTTCTGGCCGCCGGAGGCGACCTGCGCGCGATCCAGGAATTGCTGGGCCATGCGAGCCTCGGCACGACCCAGATCTACACTGCCGTCGATGCCGCCCGGCTGATGGAGATCTATGACCGGGCCCATCCGCGCGCCTGAAGGCGACGCTTGCCCCAACGTCGCGAATGCGGCATCAGGGGCGGATGGATATCCGCATAAAAGCACTTTTCGTTCACCTGCTGACCGCCACCGGCGCAGTACTCTCGATGCTCGCGCTTCTGGCTGCAGCCGAAGGCCAATGGAGCATGATGTTCCTCTGGCTTGTCGTGGCTTTCTTCGTTGACGGAATCGATGGCCCGTTGGCGCGTCGCTATGACGTGAAGGCGAATGCTCCGGTCTATGACGGTGTGCTGATGGATCTGATCGTGGATTATCTCACCTATGTCTTCATTCCGGCCTTCGCGCTTTTCAAATCGGGCTTGCTGCCGGGCTGGTCGGGCTGGCTCGCGATCATCGCCATCACCTATACGAGCGTCGTCTATTTTTCCGACACGCGCATGAAGATGAAGGACAATTCCTTCTCGGGATTCCCCGGATGCTGGAACATGCTGGTGCTTGTGCTCTTCGCGCTCAAGCCGGGCTATTGGACAAGCCTGATCGTCGTGCTCGCGCTGGCTGTGGCGATGTTCCTGCCGCTGAAATTCATCCATCCCGTGCGCACGCAGCGCTGGCGCGGCCTGTCGCTGCCGATCGCGCTTTTGTGGACCTTCTTCGCGGGCTGGGCCGCGTGGGTCGATTTCGATCCGGCAAGCTGGGCGCATTGGGGACTTATCGTGACCTCGCTCTACCTGCTCTTCGTGGGCATCGCACAGCAGATCATCCCGGAGCGTGCATAAGCCCGTCGAGCGCGCTTTCCTCACCGGATCCGGGTCACCCGGAACGACAAGACAGGAGGTTTCCGATGCGCCCGCTTTTCGCTTCGCTGATCGTCGTCCTGACCGCGCAGGCAGCGACGGCCGATCCCGCCTATCTCGACAATCGCTCGACTCCGGCCGATCTTGTCCGGTCCCTCTACAACGCGATCGCCCTGCACCAATACGCCCGGGCCTGGAGCTATTTCGCCCATCACGAGCCGAGCGAAGACTATGGCGTTTTCGCAGCAGGCTATGCCGAGACGGCAGATGTGTCGGTCGAGATCGGCCCTGTCACCTCTGAAGGGGCTGCCGGCTCGATCTACTCCCGCGTTCCGGTGAGCGTGGCCTCAAAGCAGACCGATGGCAGCAACCGGCTTTATGGAGGTTGCTATATCCTGCGTCAGATCCAGCCGGCAATTCAGGAGCCGCCCTTCACACCGCTGCAAATCGTCACCGGCCATCTGGTGCTGCGGGGACCGGGCGAACAGGCGATGCCGCGCGCCTGCGACGATCAGGGAAATCCGCAGTTCTGAACCCTCAGAGCCGCGTCAGCACAATGCCCACCACGATCAGCACCGCCGCGATCGCCTTGCTTGCGCGCATCTTCTCGCCGAAGACCAGCCAACCGATCAGCACCGCGAAGAGGATCGAGGTCTCGCGAAGCGTCGCGACCAGCGCGATCGGCGCGCGCGTCATCGCCCAGATCGAGATCGCGTAGGCCCCGTAGGAAGCCACTGCCCCCAGCCCAGCGATCCCCCATTCGCGCCCGCTCGCCCGCAGCATCGCCGGGCCACGCCGCGCGACCATCGCCGCCGCGAAGAGCAACCCGCCCAGCACCATCAGCCAACCGACATAGCCCACCGGCTCGCCCGAGACCCGCGCGCCGATGCCGTCGACCAGCGTGTAGGTGGCCGTGGCGAGTGCCGAGCCCATCGCATAAGGCAGCAAGCGACGGCTCTCGCCATCGGTGAAGACCCCGCGCGCCATCAGCGCGATCCCAATGCCCAGCACCGCGATGCCCGCATATTCGATGCCCGAGATCGCATCGATCGCGAGGGCTGCGCTGACGATCGCGACCATCATCGGCGCGGAGCCGCGCGCGATCGGGTAGACCCGGCTCAGATCGCCCTGCTCATAGGCATGGGCAAGGAAGAACTTGTAACCGAAATGGACAATGCCCGCGCCGAGGATCCACCAGACCGCTTCGAGACGCGGCATCGGCTGCGACAGCGCCACGACGAGCCCGACCGCCGCCTCCATCAGCGAGAGCATCACCATGGCGCGGATCTTCGAGCCGCCCAGCCGGATCAGCGCGTTCCAGAGCGCGTGCAGGAAGGCCGCCCCCAGCACCGCGAGCATGATCGAAAGGCTCATCCTGACCCGTCCCGCGATCCCCGATCCGCCATCGGTAGCCGCGCGCACCCAAGCTGGCAAGACGGGTTCTGGTGCGACAGGGGATTGCGAAAGCGGCGGGGCTCGGGATATGGGCGATCCATGCCCAGATACGCGTTCAAGATCGAATATGATGGAGGCCCCTTCGCCGGCTGGCAGAGGCAGGTCGATCAGCCCTCGGTGCAAGGTGCGATCGAGGCGGCGCTGTCGCGCCTCGAACCCGGCGACCATACGATCGCAGCGGCGGGCCGGACCGATGCGGGCGTGCATGCGACGGCGCAGGTCGCCCATGTCGATCTCGAAAAGGACTGGGACCCGTTCCGCCTGTCAGAGGCGCTCAACTATCATCTGCGCCCTGACCCGGTCGCGATCCTCGCCTGCGCGCGTGTGGCCGAGGATTTTCACGCCCGATTTTCAGCGCAGGAACGGCGCTACCTCTTCCGGCTGGTGCAGCGTCGCGCGCCGGTGACCCATGATCGCGGGCTGGTCTGGCGGGTGCAGAATGCGCTCGATATCAAGGCGATGCGAGAGGGGGCAGCCCATCTGATCGGACATCACGACTTCACCACTTTCCGCTCGAGCATGTGCCAGTCGAACTCCCCGGTGAAGACCCTCGACGAGATCTCGATCGAAGAGATGATGATCCCGCATGGGCGTGAATACCGTTTTCATCTGCGCGCGCGGAGTTTTCTGCACAATCAAGTCCGCTCGATCGTCGGCACGCTCGAGCGCGTCGGCGCAGGCGCCTGGCCGCCCGGGCGGGTCGGAACCGCGCTCGCCGCACGCGACCGCGCCGCCTGCGGCCCGGTCTGTCCTCCGCAGGGGCTCTATCTCAGCGGGGTCGGCTACCCCGAGGACCCGTTCATTGGGCCGGCCACGCCCTGAGCTAATGACCTCATCGACGCCCCGTGGAACAATCTGATCGGGCTCTGAGATAGCGGCCTCGGGAAGACGCGCCAGAAAGGCATCCAATCGAAACGGATCGGGCGCATCGATCGCTTCGCGCAGATCCCGCAGCAGGGCCGCGATCCCGATCTCGGGCAGGCAAGGCGGGTGGATCCGCCCGATCTTGGGATGCGCGGTGGGGCCGGTCTGAGGGCCGGTCATCTGCTCTTCGTGCAGTTTCTCTCCCGGACGCAGGCCAATCTCCACGATCTCGATCTCGCCGTCAGGCGTCGCGGCCTCGCGCAGCCGCAGCCCACGCGCCACAACCATCTGGCGCGCCAGATCGAGCATGCGGATCGGACGCCCCATATCGAGCGCGTAGACGGCACAGCTGTCATCCCACGTACCGCACAGCAAAACGAGCCGCGCCGCCTCGGCGATCGTCATGAAATAGCGTGTCGCGCGGCGGTCTGTCAGCGTCAAAGGTCCGCCCGCCTGGATCTGCTCTTCGAAGAGGGGCACAACCGACCCCGAAGAGCCCAAAACATTGCCGAAACGCACGATCGCGAAGACCGTCCCTCCGGCGCGTGAGGCGAGTTCCTGCACGACCAGCTCGGCCATCCGTTTCGAGGCTCCCATCACCGAGCGCGGCGCGACCGCCTTGTCGGAGGAGATCAGAACGAACCGGGCGACACCCGCATCCAGCGCGGCGCGGGCAAGGCCGGCGGTTGCAAAGACATTGTTGGACAGACCTGCACGTGGATTCTCCTCCACGATGGGAACGTGCTTGTAGGCTGCCGCGTGAAGAACGACATCGATGCTGTGCTGCGTGAAGATCGCGCGCACAAGCAGCGGATCGCCCGCGGATCCCAGCTTTGGAACGAGATGCGCACCGACCGCTTCGGCCAGCCCGCGCAATTCCGCCTCGGCGTGATAGAGCGCGGGCTCTGACAACTCGAGCATGATCAGCCGGGCCGGACCCGCTGCGAGAATCTGGCGGCACAACTCCCGCCCGATCGAGCCGCCGGCGCCCGAGACGAGAACCGCCTTGCCCGCGTAGTAGCTGTGAATTGGCAGCACCGTATCCTCGAATTCCGCGCGATGCAGAAGCGCCGGAGCGGATACCGGTTCGAGCCGGGCCGCGAGATCGCGATCCTCGAGGAACTGCGCGAAGGCAGGCAAGGACTCCACCCGCAACCCCAGCGCCGCGAGCCGTCGCGACAGCGCGTCCCGTCGCGCCCCTGTCAAAGCGGGATCTGCCAGGATCACGCGGTCAATATTGAAATCGCGCCGTAATCGATCCGCCTCTGCGGGCTCGAGGATCGGCAATCCGTTGAGCTGTGCGCCGCGCAGCGCCGGGCTCTCGTCAAGAAATGCACAGGTAAGCAGACCGGAGCGATCCCTGAGCACATTGGACAGGGCAATGCCAGAAGGGCTCGCACCGTAGATGGCAATGCGAGAGACCACCCTGGAGTGGCGATAGATCCGGGTCGCAAGCCGCAAGAGCAGCGCGCGCTGGCCGATCTGGACAAGAAAATAGAGCAGGCCGAAGAAGACCGGCAGCGCCAGCTCGAGCCGTCCGGTCGTCACGCTCAATACCACCCCCCCGGTGAGAACGAGCGTGAGCGAAAGCAACGCCGCACGACCGAGGCCTTCGCTTGCAAACGCCTTCAGGCGGATGCGGGCAAGCCCGCTCAGATGGCTCATGACACCCGCGGCGAGCACGAGAACTGGCGCGGCGTTGGCAAGGGCCCCGCCGATCTCGGGCTGAAGCGGGCGGAAGAGCAGGATCGTCAACGCGACGAGCGGCGCGACCAAAGCGCTGTCGAGAAACAGCAAGATCAGCGCTTTACGCGGACGCGGCCACGCGATCAGTTGCTCGAGCATACCGAGCTGAGAATGCGCGGCCCTCATGCAATTCCTCCCCGCAGGGTTTGCCAGATCAACATGAGATCGAACCTGCGCGAAGCGCGGCGCAGATAGATCAGGTCAAGCCGCGCCTTCACCGGGACGCAGCGCCGGTCATACAGGTCCTGTGCCTGCGCCGGATCCGAGCAATCGGCCATGATCCGCGCCTCCCGAGCGTGAAAGCGCAAGGTGGCGAGCCCCGTGACGCCGGGAGGCGACACGAGAACCTTCTCATAAAGATCGGGAAAGCGCGCCACGACATCCGGCAAGGGGGGACGGGGGCCGACAAAGCTCATATCGCCGCGCAAGACATTCCATATCTGGGGCAATTCATCAGCGCGTGTGCGCCGGAGAACCCGCCCGAGCGGGGTGATCCGGGCAGCCTTGTGCCCGCCCGAGACGCCATGATCGCCGGGGTCAGGGACCATGGTGCGGAATTTCCACATGCGGAACCGCCGCGAGGGCGATTTCATCCGCTCTTGCACGTGAAACCACGGGCGGCCGTGACACAGGGCGAGGACGACCACAAGCACCGCCATAAGCGGCAGCAGCAGCGGCAGCAAAACGAGAGCGAGGGAAAAATCGAAGAGCCGTTTGCTGAAACGTTGCGCCCGGGTCATGCGAATTCCTCCTTCTGCCGGGGTCGCACCGGAATACCGCCACCGGTCGACCCATGCGGCAGATTATGCACGCCACAGTTGCAAATGCGTTAATTCCCAAGCATATCTCGGACAGGCTCCGGCAAAGGGGCGACACCTGCGCGCAACCCAAGATGCAGGGACAAACTGGGGACGGTACATGCACTTCTCGCTTCGCGGGGCACTTGGCCTTTGCTTCCTTGTCGCGCTCGGAGCGTGCACCTTGCCGCGTGGGGCAGCACTGCAATCCGAGATCGTGACGAAGGCTCGCGATGAAAATGCAAGCTTCGATTACCTGCCCGTCACCCGCACGAGCCTTGCCACGATCGCGCATTGGCCCGAAGGTCTTCATGCGCGGCCTCAGGGCGCCTGGCAACGCGCGAGCAGGGGAAGTGCGGATCCGCTGATCGCACCGGGAGACACGGTGCAGCTTACGATCTGGGAGAACGGCGAGAACAAGCTGCTCAGCCCACCCGAATCTCCGGTCGCGGGGCTGCGTCAGACCAGGGTGAGCGCCGGCGGCACGATCTTCGTCCCCTATCTTGGCGCGACTGAAGTGGCGGGCAAGACGCCGACGCAAGCGCGCGCCGATGTGCAGCAGAAGCTCGCCGCCCTGATCCCCGACGCGCAGGTCGAGCTTGACGCGGTGCCCGGACCGGGGCGGACGGTCGCGCTGATCGGAGGGGTCAGGCAGCCGGGCAAGGTCGCGCTTGAAAATCGCGACCTGAGCGTGCTCGATCTGCTCTCCGAAGGCGGCGGGCCGGACCCGAAATTCCACAACCCGCAGCTGCGCCTGATCCGGGGCGGAAAGGTCTACCGCGCTTCGCTTGCGACCGTGCTCGACTCGCCCTCCCTCGATACGCGCCTTCTGCCGGGCGACAAGCTCTCGGTCGAGGAGGATGACCGCTATTTCCTCGCGCTTGGCGCGACGGGAAAGGAAACGCTGATCCCTTTCGGGCAGGCGCGGCTGAGCGCGCTCGAGGCGGTCACGCTGGCGGGCGGGCTCTCGGATAACCGCGCCGATCCGAAAGGCTTGATGATCCTGCGCGAATACCCTCGCGCGGCGCTGCGCGGCGATCTCGGTCGGGGACCGACGAAAACGAGGGTTATCTTCGCGGTCGACCTTACCACTTCGGACGGGCTGTTCTCGGCGCAGAATTTGCCCATCGAGCCGCGAGATATCGTGCTGGCGACCGAAAGCCCCGCCGTTCCCGCCCGTACATTCCTGGGCCTGATCGGCTCGTCGGTGGGCGTGGCCAATTCGGTGAGCAACGTCGCGAACTGACCCGGACGCGCTCTCGCATGCGTGACCCGGCCCCCATGCGTCACCATGACACCGATACAATTGCGCTTCTGGACTTCGCCCCGCCGCAGTGATTGGATCGCGCGCGATACGAAGGAGACTGGCATGGCATTCGGCAAGAACATCCGCACCTGGTTCGAGGGCAAGTGGCACGAGGGCGATATCGCGGTGATGCGCGCCGCCGATCACGGCATCTGGCAGGGCAGCTCGGTCTTCGATGGTGCACGGCTGTTCGACGGGCTGGTCCCCGATCTCGAACCGCATTGCGCGCGCACCAATGCCTCGGCCGATGCGCTGATGATCGAGCCGACGATCGAGACCGGGAAAATGGTCGAGATCGCGCGCGAGGGGCTGAAAGCCTACGCCAAGGGCGCGGCGGTCTATATCCGTCCGATGTACTGGGCGATCAACGGCTCCGATCTGGGCGTTGCGCCCGCGCGCGGAGCGACGGGCTTCGCGCTCTGCCTCGAAGAGGTGGCGATGCCCGATCCGTCGAAAGCCACGACACTCACCACGACCCAGTTTCGCCGCCCGGTGATGGCCGATAACGTGACCAATGCGAAAGCGGGCTGCCTTTATCCGAACAACGCCCGGATGCTGGTCGAGGCGCAGCGCAAGGGTTTCGGCAACGCTCTGGTGCAGGACGCGATGGGCAATGTCGCCGAAACCGCGACCGCGAATGTCTGGATGGTGAAGGATGGCGAGTATTTCACCCCCGTCGCCAATGGCACCTTCCTCGCAGGCCTGACCCGCAAGCGTGTGATGGGGCTTTTGCGCGATGCGGGCGAGGTGGTGAACGAGGCGGTGCTGACGCTCGACGATTTCCGCTCGGCCGACGAGGTCTTCCTGACCGGCAACTTCGCGAAGATCACCCCGGTCTCGGCATTCGACGACGTGGGCTACCAGCCCGGCAAGGGCACGCAGCGCGCCCGCGAAGCCTATATGGACTGGGCGCTCGGCTCTCCTCTCTGAGCGTGGTTGCCAAAGCCGCGCCTGCGGGCGATGATCTGCGCCCAAACCCTGCCGGAGGATCCATGCGCAAGTTCCTTGTCGTTCTCGACGATACACGCGAGTGCCTCAACGCGATGCGCTTCGCGGCTATGCGCGCGTCCCATACCGGGGGCGGCGTGATCATCCTCTCCGTGATTCCGCCCGACGAGTACCAGCACTGGATCGGCGTGGCAGAGATCATGCGCGAAGAGGCTCGCGACCGGATCGAAGCGCATTTCGAGGTCTTCGCCAAATGGATGCGCGACCGTCAGGGCGTCGATCCCGAATTGCAGATCCGCGAAGGCGAACCCGTCAACGAGATCCTCGACGTGGTCAACGCAAACCCCGAGATCGGCGTGCTCGTTCTGGGCGCCGGGACCGGCAAGGGCGGTCCCGGACCGCTCGTGACGCAGATGGTGAAACAGGCCGGGACGCTGCCCTGCCCGCTCACCATCGTTCCGGGCGAGATGTCGAAGGAAAAGCTCGAACAGATCACCTGAGCGATGCCGATGCCCTGGACTTATCGCCACGCGCAAAAGGAGTTCGCCTCCTTTCTCTCGGACGCGCGCGAGCGAATGGGTCTCGACTCCGACAACATGACCTATACCGCCGTCGAAGGCGTATTCGTCACCTTCCGCGCGCGGCTCCGCCCGCCCGAGGCTATCGCTTTCGCTGATTGCCTCCCATCGGTGCTGCGCGCCATTTTCGTGTTCAACTGGGATGTGGAGGCCACGCCGCGCCCCTTCGCCAGCCGCTCCGAGATGACACGCGAAGCCCAATCCCTGCGCCCACACCACAACCTGACGCCGGACAATGCGATCGAGGCCACGGCCTTCGCGCTTTGGCGCCATGTCGACCACCGCGCCTTCAAAGTCGCCCTTGCACGGATCGGCCCCGAGGCCGAAGCGTTCTGGCGCCCCGAGATCGTCGATCCTGCCGAGGTTGCCCCCCGCATCATATGAGCGCACCCGCCGCCCATTACTTGATTAATTCAGTCGGAAGGCGCATATGGGCGGCAAGCCAAGGAGGCACGCGATGTTTATTCAGACCGAGACCACCCCGAACCCCGCGACGCTGAAATTCCTGCCCGGTCAGACCGTGCTGGAAACCGGCACTGCCGATTTCCCGAGCGCCGAGGCCGCCGCCAAATCGCCGCTCGCGACCCGCATCTTCTCGGTGCCGGGCGTGACGGGCGTGTTCTTCGGCTCGGATTTCGTGACCGTGACGAAAGAAGACGCCACCAGCTGGGACCACGCGAAACCCGCGATCCTCGGCGCGATCATGGAGCATTTCCAGTCCGGCGCGCCGGTAATGGAAGGCGAGGCCGGTCCGGCCCATGCCGAGCATGACGGCGAGGACGGCGCGATCGTGGCTCAGATCAAGGAACTGCTCGACACCCGCGTGCGCCCCGCAGTGGCGCAGGATGGCGGCGACATCACCTTCCACGGCTTCGAGCGCGGCGTGGTCTACCTGCACATGCAAGGCGCCTGCGCAGGCTGCCCGTCCTCGACGCTCACGCTGAAGATGGGGATCGAGAACCTGCTGCGGCACTACATCCCCGAGGTTTCCGAGGTCCGTCCGGTCAATGCCTGATCTGGTTTTGGCTTTCGACACATCGGCCGCGCATTGCGCGGCCGCTTTGCTGTCTGGGGAGACGGTGCTGGCCGCCCATGCCGAAGAGATGGGGCGTGGGCAGGCTGAACGCCTGATGCCGATGATCGAGGAGATGCTGGCCGCGCAGGGCGTCGGCTGGCGTGACCTCTCGGCGATCGGCGTGGGTATCGGCCCGGGCAATTTCACCGGTGTGCGCATCGCGGTTTCCGCCGCGCGCGGGCTGGCTCTCAGCCTCAAGATCCCGGCGATCGGGGTGTCCAGCCTCGACGCCATGGCCGAAGGGGCCACACCGCCGTTGCGCGTGCTGCTCGATGCCCGGCGGGACGAGGCCTATGTGCAGGATTTCGGAAGCGGACCGTATGGCGCGCCCGTTCTGATCCCGCGCGCGCAGGCGCTTGCCGAGGCCGATGCTGCGGGGCTTGCCTGCCTCGAAAGCCGGACGCCGACAGAGCTTGCAACCGCCATCGCGCGCATCGCGGCGCGGCGTGCAAGCGCCCCGCAACCGCGCCCCGCGCCGCTCTATCTGCGCGCGGCCGATGCGGCCCCTCCCTCCGATCCCCCGCCGAAGATCCTCGACTGATGGAGCGCGAAGCCCTTGCCGCCCTCCACCGGGCCTGTTTCACCACGCCGCGCCCCTGGAGCGAAGAGGAGTTCGCAGAGCTGCTCAAAAGCCCGGGCGTCTTCCTGCTCGAGGAAACGCATGGCTTTCTGCTCGGGCGGGTCATCGCGGGCGAGGCGGAACTTCTGACCCTCGCCGTCGCCCCGGATGCCCGCCGCCGCGGCGTCGGCCGCCGTCTTGTCGATGGCTTTGCCGAGGCTGCCCGCGCACGCGACGCCGTCAACGCTTTCCTGGAGGTCGCCGCCGACAATGCCGGTGCGCGCGCGCTCTACGCTGCGACCGGCTGGACGGAATCGGGGTGCCGCAAGGGCTATTACCGCGCCCCGGACGGTTCCCGGATCGACGCGCTCGTTCTCAATCTGCCTCTTGGTGATCAGACCGCCTGACCAAACAATCAAAATTTCAGGCGGACCCTGCGTCAAACCGATTTTGTTGCTTGACCCCTTCGGCAAGCTCTGCCCAAATCCGAAGGTCTGCGGGTGGCTTCACCCGCCAATAGGCTTATGCAAAAAGCCCCAATGACCGGGAGTGATCCATGACTTTCTTCAAACAGTTTCTCGGCGCAGCCGCCACGCTGGCACTGACCGCAGGCGCGGCGATGGCCGAACCGGCGCTGATCTACGACCTCGGCGGCAAGTTCGACAAGAGCTTCAACGAGGCGGCCTATAACGGCGCCAAGAAATGGGCCGAAGAAACAGGTGGTTCGTACAAGGAACTGGAAATGCAGTCGGAAGCCCAGCGCGAGCAGGCGCTGCGTAAGCTCGCCGAGTCGGGCGCCAATCCGATCGTCATGACCGGCTTTGCCTTCGGCGACACGCTCAACACCGTCGCTCCCGATTACCCCGACACCAAATTCGCAATCATCGACATGGTGGTCGACCAGCCCAACGTCGAGTCGGTCGTCTTCACCGAGGAGCAGGGCTCCTACCTCGTCGGCCTGATGGCCGGCATGGCCTCGAAGACCGGCACCGTTGGCTTTGTCGGCGGCATGGACATCCCACTGATCCGTAAATTCGCCTGCGGCTACGTTCAGGGTGTCAAAGCGGCCAACCCGGACGCGAAAGTCGTCCAGAACATGACCGGCACCACCCCGGCGGCCTGGAACGACCCGGTGAAGGGCGGCGAGATCGCGAAGGCCCAGATCAGCCAGGGCGCAGACGTGATCTATGCGGCCGCCGGCGGCACCGGCATCGGCGTCCTGCAAGCGGCGGCCGATGGCGGCATCCTGTCGATCGGCGTCGATTCCAACCAGAACTACCTGCACCCGGGCCAGGTTCTGACCTCGATGCTCAAGCGCGTCGACAATGCGGTCTATGACGCCTTCAAGGAAGGTGCCGATCTCAAGCCGGGCATCAAGGTCATGAGCCTCGCCGATGACGGCGTGGGCGTGGCGCTCGACGACAACAACAAATCGCTGGTGACCCCTGAGATGCTCGCCGCCGTGGATCAGGCCAAGGCCGACATCATCGCGGGCAAGGTCACGGTGCATGACTACATGTCGGACGACAGCTGCCCGGTGCAGTAATGGTCGACGTACAGGCAAACGAGGCGGGGCGGCAGGCAACTGCCGCCCTTGCCACTCAGGCACCCGCGATCGAGCTGAAAGGCATCTCGAAAGCCTTCGGCACCGTGCAGGCCAACAAGGACATTTCGATCCGGGTCATGCCCGGCACGATCCACGGGATCATCGGCGAGAACGGCGCGGGCAAATCCACGCTGATGTCGATCCTCTACGGCTTCTACAAGGCCGATGCGGGCGAGATCTGGATCAAGGGCCAGCGCACCCAGATCCCCGACAGCCAGGCCGCGATCTCGGCCGGTATCGGCATGGTGTTCCAGCATTTCAAGCTGGTGCAGAATTTCACCGTGCTGGAAAACATCATCCTTGGTGCCGAAGACGGAGCGCTCCTGCGCCCTTCGCTCGCCAAGGCCCGCAAGGAACTCAAGCGCCTCGCCGAGGAATACGAGCTCAATGTCGACCCCGACGAGCTGATCGAAGAGCTTTCCGTCGGCCACCAGCAGCGCGTGGAGATCCTCAAGGCGCTCTACCGGCAGGCCGATATCCTGATCCTCGACGAACCGACCGGCGTTCTGACTCCCGCCGAGGCCGACCACCTATTCCGGATCCTCGACAACCTCCGCAAGGAGGGCAAGACGATCATCCTGATCACCCACAAGCTGCGCGAGATCATGGAGATCACCGACACGGTGAGCGTGATGCGCCGCGGCGAGATGACCGCGACGGTAAAAACCGCCGAGACCTCGCCCGAACAACTCGCCGAGCTGATGGTGGGCCGCAAGGTACTGCTCAATGTCACCAAGACGCCCGCGCAACCGGGCAAGACGGTGCTGGAAGTCGAAAACCTGCGCGTGGTCGATGAAGACCGGGTCGAGAGGCTCAAGGGCATCAACCTGACGATCCGCGCCGGAGAGATCCTCGGCATCGCGGGTGTGGCGGGCAATGGCCAGTCGGAATTGCTCGAGGTGCTGGGCGGGTTCGCCAAGGGCACCGGCACGATCCGCATCAACGGCGAAGAGATTGACCTGACCGGCAAGCATTCCGACGGGCAGTCGCGCCGCCGCCGGGGCATTTCCCATGTCCCCGAGGACCGCCATCACCTTGGCCTGATCCTCGATTTCGCCGCATGGGAGAACATGATCTTCGGCTATCACAAGGATGCGGCGTATCAGAAGAACGCCTTCATCATGGATAACGCCGGAATCGTGAAGCACACGCAAGAGGCGATGGAGCGCTTCGACGTACGCCCGCCGATCCCGACGCTGCCCGCGAAAAGCTTCTCGGGCGGCAACCAGCAAAAGATCGTGCTGGCGCGCGAGATCGAACGCAGCCCGGCGCTGCTTCTCGTGGGCCAGCCCACGCGCGGCGTCGACATCGGTGCGATCGAGTTCATCCACAAGCGCATCGTGGAGCTGCGCGACGAGGGTGCGGCGATCCTGCTCGTCTCGGTCGAGCTTGACGAGATCCGCTCGCTCTCGGACCGGATCGCGGTGATGTTCGACGGCCAGATCATGGGGGAGCGTCTCCCCGAGGAAACCGACGAGAAGGAACTGGGTCTGATGATGGCCGGGGTGGTGAACTGATGGAAAAGACACCGAAATGGGTCGATGTGGCCCTTATCCCCTTCCTCAACCTTCTGATTGCCTTCGTGATTTCCGGCATCGTGGTGCTGCTGATCGGGGAAGACCCGATCAAGGCGATCAAGGTGATGGTCTCTGGCGCGCTCGGCTCGCCCTATGGCTGGGGTTACACGCTCTATTACGCCACGAACTTCATCTTCACCGGTCTTGCGGTCGCGGTCGCCTATCACGCCAGCCAGTTCAATATCGGCGGCGAGGGACAGGCGACACTGGGCGGTCTTGGTGTGGCGTTGGTCTGCCTCGCCCTGCCCTGGCCGCATTGGTCGGTCGCGCTTGTCGCGGCGATGATCGGCGGCGCGCTTTTCGGCGCGGCTTGGGCTGCCATCCCCGCCTGGCTGCAGGCCAAGCGCGGCAGCCATATCGTGATCACCACGATCATGTTCAACTTCATCGGCGCCTCGCTTCTCAATTACATGCTGGTCAACGTGCTGCGCCCGCGCGGTGCGATGGATCCGGCAACCGCGCGCTTCGCCAGAGAAACCTATCTGCCGACCTTCCATGACCTGCCGGTGATCGGACAGTTCTTCTCGAAATCGGTCCCGGCGAATATCTCCTTCTTCATCGCGCTACTGGCCTGCTGGCTGGTCTGGATCCTGATCTGGCGCACCAAGCTCGGCTTCGAGATCCGCGCCTACGGGCGTTCGGAATCGGCGGCGCGCTATGCCGGGATCTCGCCGGTGAAGGTGATCATGGTGGCGATGCTGATCTCGGGCGGGCTCGCCGGTCTGATGGCGATCAACAACGTGATGGGCCAAGGCCACCGCCTCGTGCTGAACTCGGTCGAGGGGGCGGGCTTCATCGGGATCGCAGTCGCGCTGATGGGGCGCAATCACCCGGTTGGGGTCTTCCTCGCGGCGATCCTGTTCGGCTTCCTCTATCAGGGCGGCGGTGAGCTGGCGCTGGAAACGACGATCCCGCGCGAGCTGATCACCGTGATCCAGGCGCTGGTGATCCTCTTCACAGGGGCGTTCGACAACATGCTGCGCGCGCCGATCGAGAGCTTCTTCGTCGCCCGCGCCAATGCCCGGAAGGAGGCCTGAGATGGATTTCGGAACAATCGTCGAAATTCTCGATAGCGCCGTGCGTCTGGGCACGCCGCTTTTGCTGGCCTGCCTTGCGGGCCTTTTCTCGGAACGTGCGGGCATCTTCGACATCGGGCTCGAGGGGAAGATGCTGATGGCGGCGTTCTTCTCGGGTGCGGTGGCCGCCCTGACGGGCAGCGCCTGGCTCGGGCTTCTGGCCGGCGTTGGAGGTTCGATGAGCCTTGCGATGGTGCACGGGCTCGCCTCGATCACCTTCCGCGGCAATCAGCTGATCTCGGGGGTCGCGGTGAACTTCCTCGCCTCGGGCTTCACGGTGCTGATCGCGCAAAGCTGGTTCCAGCAGGGCGGACGCACGCCGCAGCTTTCGGGCCATGCCCGGTTCGAGCCGATCACCCTGCCCGGTGCGAGCGCCGTGAAGGATGTGCCGGTCATCGGGCCGCTTTATTCCAACCTGATCTCGGGCCATACGATCCTGGTCTATGTCGCCTTCGCAATGGTGCCGCTGACCTGGTGGGTGCTGTTCCGGACGCGCTTCGGCCTGCGCCTGCGCGCGGTGGGCGAGAACCCGGAATCGGTCGATACCGCCGGGGTCTCGGTGATCCGTCTGCGCTATACCGCCGTGGCGATCACCGGGGTTCTGGCGGGGCTCGCAGGAACCTATCTCGCGACCGGTCTCGCGGCGGGCTTCGTGAAAGAGATGACGGCGGGGCGCGGCTATATTGCGCTGGCCGCCCTGATCTTCGCGAAATGGCGCCCGGTTCCGGCGCTCGGCGCGACAATGCTCTTTGGCCTGCTGGAAGCGATCTCGAACCGCTATCCGAATATCGACCTCGGAGTCGTGACCCTGCCGATCCAGTTCATGCAGGCGGTGCCCTATATCCTGACCGTGGTCATTCTTGCCGGTTTCATCGGCAAGGCGATCCCGCCGCGCGCCGGAGGACAGCCCTATGTCAAAGAGCGTTGAGCTTGCCGCCCTCCTCCGTGAACGCGCGGGAAGCGAGCCCCCGCGTCTCGGCCTGATCCTCGGCTCCGGTCTCGGCCATCTGGCCGAGCAAGTCGAAGGCGTCGCGATCCCCTACACGGAGCTTCCGGGTTTCCCGGATGCGGGCGTATCGGGGCATAACCCGAAGCTGGTGATCGGTACGCTGGAAGGCGTCCGCGTCGCGGTCTTCGGCGGCCGGGTTCACTATTACGAGCACGGCAACCCCGCCGAGATGCGCCTGCCGCTGGAAATCCTAAAGGAGCTTGGCTGCGAGAGCCTGCTCCTGACGAACGCGGCGGGAAGTCTGCGCGAGGATATCCGCCCCGGCGGGCTGATGATGCTGAATGACCATATCAATTTTTCGGGAAACAACCCCCTGATAGGAGAGCCCTCGGATGCGCGCTTCGTGCCGTTGACCGAGGCGCATGACCCTGACATCCGCGCCGCCCTGAAAGCCGCCGCAGAGGCCGAGGGGATCGAGCTTCCGGAGGGCGTCTACTGCTGGTTCTCCGGCCCCACTTTCGAGACTCCGGCCGAGATCCGCGCCGCCAAGATCTTCGGGGCCGATGCGGTGGGCATGTCCACCGTGCCGGAAGTGATCCTCGCGCGCTTCCTCGGGCTGCGCGTGGCGGCCGTCTCGGTGATCACGAATATGGGGGCAGGCATGGCCGACGAAAACATCAGCCACGAGCAGACAAAGGCAATCGCACCGATGGGGGCCGCCAAGCTTGAACGGGTGCTCCGACGATATCTGCAACAGTTGTAAACTCGCGCGCATACGCGGGTTTGACTCCGAAGGCCCTTGCGGGCAAAGACGTTGCAACCTCCTCAGCCGGTGCGGCCCATGCAGATCTACCTGCCCATCGCCGAAGTCTCGGTCAACATGTTCACCCTTCTGGGGCTTGGCGGCATTGTCGGGCTTTTGTCGGGGCTCTTCGGCGTGGGCGGCGGCTTCCTGATCACGCCGCTTCTGTTCTTCATAGGTATCCCGCCCTCGGTGGCGGTGGCGACGGGCGCGAACCAGGTGGTGGCCTCGTCCGTCTCGGGCGTTCTGGCCCAGCTCAAACGCAAGGCGGTCGACATTCCGATGGGGCTGGTGCTGCTGGTGGGCGGCATCCTCGGCTCGGCAGGCGGTATCTGGGTGTTCAACCTGCTTACCCAGCTCGGCCAGATCGACCTCGCGGTGCAGCTTTGCTACGTCGTCTTCCTCGGCCTGATCGGTCTCTTGATGCTGCAAGAAGCAGTCCGCACGCTGCAAAAGCAAAGAAAAGGCACCAGCGTGCGCAAGAAACGCGTGCAGCATACCTGGGTGCACAAACTGCCCTTCAAGCTCAAGTTCCGCGCCTCGGGGCTCTATATCTCGGTGATCCCGCCACTTCTGGTAGGTATCTCGGTCGGCGTTCTCGCGGCGATCATGGGCGTGGGCGGTGGCTTCATCATGGTCCCGGCCATGATCTACCTGCTGAACATGCCGACCAAGGTCGTGATCGGCACCTCGCTGTTCCAGATCCTGTTCGTGTCGGCCTTCACGACCCTCATGCACGCGATCACCAACCAGACGGTCGACGTGATGCTCGCGCTGCTCCTGATCGTCGGTGGCGTGGTGGGCGCGCAGATCGGCTCGCGGCTGGGTGCACGGCTCAAGGCCGAGCAATTGCGCATCCTTCTGGCGCTCCTGGTGATCATCGTCGCGGCCAAGCTGGGCCTCGACCTGATCCTGCGCCCCTCGGACCTGTTCTCGATCACCACGGGAGGGGAAGGATGATCCGCGCCACGCTTCTTTCCCTCGCATTCGCGGCGACCGCCCTGCCCACCTTGGCGCAGGAGGCCCCCACCCCCGCGCCCGCGCCCGCCCCCGCGACGCCCGCCCCCGCGCCCGAACAAATCGTCGCCGGTCTCAGCCGCGACAACATCGGCATCACCACCTCCTTTGACGGCTCGCAGATCCTCATCTACGGCGCCGTCAAGCGTGAAGCACCCGAACCGGACGATGAAAAACTCGCGGTGATCGTCACCCTCGAAGGCCCGCTCGGTCCGGTCACGATCCGCCGCAAGTCACGCGAGTTCGGCATCTGGGTAAACACCGCTTCGGTTGGCGTCGCCGCCGCACCCAGCTATTACGCCGTTGCCACCTCCGGCCCGATGGATGAGATCCTCCCCCCCCGCGTAGACACGCAGCAACGCATTTCGATCCCGCTCGCGATGCGCGCTTTCTCCGGCCCGCTCGAGGTCGAGGACAGCAAGCCCTTCACCGAGGCCCTGCTGCGCATTCGAGAGCGCCAGGGGCTCTACGAGATGGAAACGGGCGGGGTGCATATCGTCGACAACACGCTCTTCCGAGCGGATTTCGATCTGCCTGCGAACCTCACCGAGGGCGACTACAAGACCCGCATCTTCCTGTTGCGCGGCGGCAAGCTCGTGGACCAGTATCAATCCGCAATCGAGGTGCGCAAGGTCGGGCTCGAACGCTGGCTCTACACGCTGGCGCATCAGCAAGCGGCCCTCTACGGGCTCTTGTCGCTCGCGCTCGCCGTCTTTGCCGGTTGGGCCGCCGCCGCGATCTTCCGCTTCGTGCGCTAACCGCGCCCGACGAAGGGCATCCCGCTCGCCATCACCGTCATGTTGAGCACATTCGCCTCGAGCGGCAGCGACGCCATGTGCAGGACCGAGCGCGCCACATCACCCACATCCATCGTCGGCTCCGCGGTCTTGGTGGCTGCCGCATCGATATTCGCCAAAAGCCCCGTGCGCGCATTGCCGACGTCGATCTGTCCGCAGGCGATGTCGAACTCGCGCCCATCAAGCGCGATCTGCTTCGTCATTCCGTTGATCGCGTGTTTCGTGACGGTATAGGCGAGCGATTTCGCACGCGGCACCTGACCCGAGATCGACCCGTTATTGATGATCCGCCCGCCGCGCGGGCTCTGTCCCCGCATCTGCCCGAAGGCAGCCCGGGCACACAGGAACATCCCCGTCAGGTTCACCGCGATACACGCGTCCCAATCGGCCATCTTGACCTCGTCGGGCAAGACAGCCGGCGGGAACATCCCCGCATTGTTGAAGAGCACATCGATGCGCCCGAACCGCGCTACCACCTGCGCGAACGCCCGACCGACCGCCGCCTCATCACTCACATCGCAGGCCACCGCCAGCCCGTCGCCCTGCGCGGCGACCTCGGCCAGCTTGTCCTCGGAGCGCGCCAGGCAGGCCACCTGCCACCCGTCAGCCAAGGCCTTCTCGGCCACGGCCCGCCCGATCCCGGCGCTCGCCCCGGTCACAACCATCACACCCATCGCAGTCCTCCCTTCCTCTTGGCCCAAATATCCCCGCCGGAGGCTACTGCCCTACCCGTCCTGCGGCTCGGCCTGCAATTCCAGCTTTCCGCCGCCACGCGGCAGATCGTCGATCGACAGCGGCGCCGAGGGGCGCGCCAGCCGCGCCCGCACCACCCAGAGCAGGCGATGTTGCGCCCGGGTGATCGCCACGTAAGCCAGCCGCTTCCACAGCGGAATGCCCGCCTCGACGCGGCCCGCCCGCGCTGCGGCATAGATATCCGGCGCGAAGACCTGCACATCTTCCCATTGGGACCCTTGCGCCTTGTGGATCGTCACCGCCGCGCCATGCAGGAAGGTCGCTCCCATCCGCGCGGCGAAGGGAATGAACGGCTCTTCCTCGTCCGGCATTTCGATCTTCACGATGGAAGCGGCAGACAGGCGCGGATCCTCCGCCCCCATCACATGCAGCCGCGAGAAGCCGGGCTTCTTGCCGGGGCCGAGATAGATCACCTGCGCGCCCTTGATCAGCCCGCGCGCCTCCAGGTCGATCCGCTTCTTGCGATGCTTCACCGGCAATTCGATCCCGTCGCAGATCAAGGGCTCGCCCGGCAGCATCATGTCGGCCGGCGCGGAATGCGCTGCGCGAAACGCCTGGATCAGCCGGATTCGCGTCGCGTTGCGCCAGACCAGCACCGGCGAGCGCGCCATCAGGTCGCTCTCCACCCGCTCGGCCCAGACGACGCGGTCATCCTTTGCCGCCGCCTTCTCGATCTCGCGCTCGAACTGCTCAAAGGTCAGGTTTTCGTCGCCCAGCATATGTGCAAGATCGAGGATCGGGTTATCCTCCGCCTGCCGGTGGATGCGATGCAGGATGTGTTTGCGGCTGTCGGGCAGGCGCTCGAACACCATCTCGCCCGACTGGTTCACCGGCGCCAGCTGTGCCGGATCGCCGAACAGCACGAGCGTCGGGAAGATCTCGCGCAGATCGTCGAACTGGCGCTCGTCCAGCATCGAGGCTTCGTCGACGAAGCCGATATCGAGCGGGTCTTCGCGCCGCTTCCAGCCATTGATGAAATCCGAACCCCGCAGCCCCGCCGAGGCCAGCGCCGCCGGGATCGACTTGTGAAGATCGTAGAACGCCTTGGCGCGGTCTAAAGCTTCCTCGGTCAGCCCCATCTCGCTCAGCAGATCGGGCTTGGGCCGCTCGCCCTGCCCCGTCAGCCATTCCGCGATCCGTTCATATTCCGGATCGTAAACGGGCGTGTAAAGAATGCGGTGAATGGTCGTCGCCGGCACCCCGCGCGAGCGCAACACGCTCGCCGCCTTGTTCGTCGGTGCGAGGATCGCGAGCGTGCGCCGCTCCTTGCGCCGCTTGCCCTCGAAATCACCCGAGACCAGATCAACCCCGGCGGCTTCGAGCGCCTTGTAAAGCTCGGCCAGCAGAAGCGTCTTGCCCGAGCCCGCCTTGCCGATCACCGAAAGCACGCGATTGCCGCCGCCGTCCGGCGAAAGCGAGCCTTCGAGAATATCGACGCCCGCCGCCTCCAAAGCCTCGGCCACGGCATCCCAGGCCTCGGCCTGATCATCGGAAAACTGGATCGCTGGGGTCGTCATGGCGCGACCTTACCTGCGCGCCTTGGGAGGCGGAAGAGCGAAAGGCCGAGGCTCCGCGCCGCTTGCAGCTTCGGGAGCCTCCGGCGGAGATATTTAGGACCAAATCGAAGGATGGTTTTCGATTTGGCCCAAATATCCCAGGGGTCCGGGGGCAGCGCCCCCGGCGGCGTTCAGGCAGCTTTTTCCGCCGGGGTGGCGAGCGCCACGATATCCATCATGATCCGGTTCAGCTCGAAATCCTTGGGGGTATAGACGCGCGCCACGCCGAATCCCTTGAGCTTGACCGCGTCTTCGTCGGGGATGATCCCGCCGACGACCACGGGAACATGGTCAAGGCCAGCCGCGCGCATCCGCTCCATCAACTCCTCGATCAGAGGGATATGCGAGCCCGAGAGGATCGAGAGACCCACCACATGCGCTTCGTCCTCGATGGCTTTCGCGACGATCTGTTCGGGCGTCAGGCGGATGCCGTCATAGGTGATGTCCATCCCGCAATCGCGGGCGCGGAAGGCGATCTGTTCGGCGCCGTTGGAATGGCCATCTAGCCCCGGCTTGCCGACGAGGAATTTCAGGCGGCGACCAAGCTGGGTGCTGACCGCATCGACGGCCTCGCGGATGTCTTCGAGACCTTCGGTCTGGTTCGAGGGCGAACGCGAGACGCCCGTGGGGCCGCGATACTCGCCATGAACGGCACGCATGACGCCCGCCCATTCGCCGGTTGTGGCACCCGCCTTGGCGGCGGCAATCGAGGCTTCCATGATGTTCTTGCCCGCCTTCGCGTCCGCCTTGAGCTGCGCGAGAGCGACCTGCACTGCGGCCTCGTCACGCTCGGCGCGCCACGCATGGAGGCGCTCGATCTGCTCCTGCTCCACCGCCGGATCGACGACCATGATGCCGCCGTCGCCTGCGGTCAGCGGCGAGGGCTCGCCCTGCTGCCAGCGATTCACGCCGACGACGATAGTTTCCTCGGCCTCGATGCGGTTGATCCGGGCGGCATTCGATTCCACCAGACGCGATTTCATATAGTCGATCGCCGCGATCGCCCCGCCCATCGAGTCGAGCGTTTCCAGCTCGGCGCGCGCGCCATCCTTCAGCGCCTCGACCTTCGCGGTCACGGCCGGGTTGCCATCGAACAGATCGCCATATTCGAGAAGGTCGGTCTCATAGGCCATGATCTGCTGCATCCGCAGCGACCATTGCTGATCCCACGGGCGCGGCAGGCCGAGCGCCTCGTTCCAGGCGGGCAACTGTACCGCGCGGGCGCGGGCGTTCTTCGAGAGCGTCACGGCCAGCATCTCGATCAGGATGCGGTAGACGTTGTTTTCCGGCTGCTGCTCGGTCAGACCAAGCGAGTTCACCTGCACGCCATAGCGGAAACGGCGGAATTTCTCTTCTTCGATGCCATAGCGCTCGCGGGTGATCTCGTCCCAGAGCTCGGTGAAGGCGCGCATTTTGCACATCTCGGTCACGAAGCGGATGCCCGCGTTCACGAAGAAGGAGATCCGCCCCACCATCGCGGGGAACTGATCGGCGGGGACCTTGGTCTTCAGATCGTCGAGCACGGCAATTGCGGTCGCGAGCGCGAAGGCCAGCTCCTGCTCGGGCGTCGCACCAGCCTCTTGCAGGTGGTAGGAACACACGTTCATCGGGTTCCATTTCGGAAGATGCTCACGCGTATAAGCGGCGACATCGGTGATCATCGCGAGCGAGGGCTTGGGCGGGCAGATATAGGTGCCGCGGCTCAGATATTCCTTCACCAGATCATTCTGCACCGTGCCTTGCAGTTTCGAGATATCCGCGCCCTGCTCCTCGGCCACCGCGATATAGAGCGACAGAAGCCAGGGCGCGGTCGCGTTGATCGTCATCGAGGTGTTCATCTGCTCGAGCGGGATTTGATCGAAAAGCGCGCGCATGTCGCCCAGATGGCAGACCGGCACGCCGACCTTGCCCACTTCGCCACGTGACAGCGTATGGTCGCTGTCATAGCCGGTCTGGGTGGGCAGATCGAAGGCGACCGAAAGACCGGTCTGACCTTTCGAGAGGTTCGTGCGATAGAGCTCGTTCGATTTCTTCGCCGTGGAGTGGCCCGCATAGGTGCGGAAGAGCCAGGGACGGTCTTTGGCGGGCATCGTGTCGGTCATGGCGGCCTCCATCGGCTTGCGAATCTCGTTTGCGCAATATTATTGCGCGCTGACACGGTTTAAATTGAAGTTTGTGATCCTGTCAATTCGCTGCGATGCGGCGATAGGTATGAAAATCGTCTCTGCCGCGGCGTCCCGTCAGTCTTTGGCGAGTGGCTCAGGAAGTTGGTTGCGGGAATTGAGCCGGGTGGAGTGCCCGGACGCCCGCCACGCGCGCGCCCGCGCGCGAAGCGTTCATGTCTCCATCTCGGCTGCAATTGCATCGCGGTCGGGGCCGTCCGGGGCCAGTTCGAGCGGCGCGAAACCGAATCGGATCTTTTCGAGCGGAACGACCATTCAGAGATGACGTAACGTTCCCCCGGCCGCACGCCCTGCAAGCCTGACCCGCTCGGATTCGGTTCTGCCGCCATTTATGCCGCAATTGCAGCATGAAAGGCGCAAATGAAAATCCGCCAAGACATAAAATTACAAAATCTCTCGTTCGGGGATTGCAAAGTTGCGCAGCGATGCGTATCCCTCAGGTCGAACACCGCCCGATTCTGCGGCGCGGCAAGGACAAACAGGAGAGAGCCATGGCCCTTGACCAAGAAACCGGTATCGCCCCCTACGACGCGCCGGAGAAGGACCTTTACGAGATCGGCGAGATGCCGCCCCTCGGCTACGTCCCCAAGAACATGTACGCATGGGCGATCCGCCGCGAGCGCCATGGCGAGCCCGAGCAATCCTTCCAGGTGGAGGTTGTGCCGACCTGGGAAATCGACAGCCATGAAGTGCTCGTCCTCGTGATGGCCGCTGGCGTGAACTACAACGGCATCTGGGCCGGTCTGGGCGTTCCGATCTCGCCCTTCGACGGCCACAAGCAGCCCTATCACATCGCGGGCTCCGACGCCTCGGGCATCGTGTGGAAAGTGGGCGACAAGGTCAAACGCTGGAAAGTCGGCGACGAGGTGGTGATCCACTGCAACCAGGACGATGGCGACGACGAGGAGTGCAACGGCGGCGACCCGATGTTCTCGCCCAGCCAGCGCATCTGGGGCTACGAGACCCATGACGGCTCGTTCTCGCAATTCACCCGCGTTCAGGCCCAGCAGCTGATGCCGCGCCCCAAGCACCTGACCTGGGAAGAGGCTGCCTGCTACACGCTGACGCTGGCCACCGCCTACCGGATGCTCTTCGGCCACGAGCCGCATGACCTCAAGCCCGGCCAGAACGTGCTGGTCTGGGGCGCCTCGGGGGGCCTTGGCTCCTTCGCGATCCAGCTGGCGAATGCCGCGGGCGCGAACGCGATCGGCGTGATCTCGGACGAGGACAAGCGCGACTTCGTGATGAGCCTCGGCGCCAAGGGCGTGATCAACCGCAAGGACTTCAAGTGCTGGGGTCAGCTGCCCAAGGTGAACTCGGAAGAGTACAACGCCTGGCTGAAGGAAGCGCGCAAGTTCGGCAAGGCGATCTGGGACATCACCGGCAAGGGCGTGAACGTGGACATGGTCTTCGAACACCCCGGCGAGGCGACCTTCCCAGTCTCGACGCTGGTGGTGAAGAAAGGTGGCATGGTCGTGATCTGCGCCGGCACCTCGGGCTTCAACTGCACCTTCGACGTGCGCTACATGTGGATGCACCAGAAGCGTCTGCAGGGCTCGCACTTCGCGCATCTCAAGCAGGCGTCGGCCGCCAACAAGCTGGTGATCGAACGCCGCATCGATCCGTGCATGTCGGAAGTCTTCCCCTGGGACGAGATCCCGCAGGCCCATACCAAGATGCTGCGCAACGAGCACAAGCCCGGCAACATGGCGGTGCTCGTGCAGGCTCCGAAAACCGGGCTGCGCACCTTCGAGGACGCGCTGGAGGCTGGCCCCAAGGCGTAATGATGCGCCTGGTCTCCAGAGTGAAACCCGCGCCTGAGAGGGCGCGGGTTCTTTCTTTTGGATGTTCGCTCGCGCGGTATACCCGGTTCTGAGCACCGCTCAGGCGGCGGGGAAACTCAGCGTCACGGACAGGCCGGGATGATTGTCGCCAAGGGTCAGCTCGGCTTCGTGCAACCCCGCCACAGCCTGAACCAGCGCCAGACCCAGCCCGTTGCCCGGCGTGGTTCGCGACCGCTCCAGCCGATAGAGCCGCCGCAGCACCTTGGCGCGTTCCGCCTCCGGGATCCCCGGCCCGTGATCACGCACGACAAGGTCCACCCGTCCTTCGCGACGCGCCAGCTCGACGCGGATCTGCGGCGCAGGTCCAGCATGGCGGATCGCGTTCTCGATCAGGTTCGACAGCATCTGACCGAGCAATCCCCGGTCCCCCTGAACGGTACACGCTCCTTCCGGGCGCGACAGGGTGAGCGTGCCGCCCGCCTCTTCGGCAGATGCCTCGTATAGCTCGGTGATATCGCTCGCCAGGGCGCCGAGATCGACGGTAGCGAACCGCGATTTCGGGCTGCCTCCCTCGATCTGCGCGATGCGCAGCAACGAATGGAACACCGCCACCGCGCCTTCCGCCTCGATGCCCGCGCGCTCGGCCAGATGGCGCGCCTCTCCCTCGGGCAGGCTGTCGCGAAGCTCCGCAAGCAGGACCGAAATCCGCTGCATCGGCGTTTTCAGATCATGCGCGATATCGGCCGAGACCTGACGCAGCGCTGCAACCGTCGCCTCTTGCGTTTCGGCCATCGCATTCAGCCGCGCCCCGATCCGCGCGAGATCGTCGCCGCGCGCCGATTTCACCTCATCCTCGGGCACGCGCGCCTCAAGTCGACCCTCGGTCAGCTGATCGAGCGTCTCCTCGATCGCGCTCACCCTCCGGCGCGCCCGCATCCCCGCCCAGGCGCCATAGGCGGCCGAGATCAGCAGCGACGGCACGAAAGAGAAGATCAGGATCGCGAGAAAGGTCGAGCTCAGCTCGGCAATCGGTGCACGGCTTTCCCCGATCACCAGCAGACCGCCCGCCAGCGGCATGGTCAGGGTAAAATAGCCATGTTTCGAGAGCGGCTCATAATCGGGATGGCGCGAGACGACCCATTGATCTCCCTGATGGATCACCCGCACATTGCCGACCTGCCGCCCGTCGGGAAGCACGAAGGCGATGGCACGTTCGGAGGGGTCGGAGGCCCGCGCCTCGGCCGAGACGATCACCGAAAGCGTCTCGGGATTGGCCGCGACCTGAAACACCGCCGTCTGCTGTTTCAGATCGGCCTGAATGGCATCTTCGGTCGAGGTTCGCAGTGCGACATAGGCAAAGCCCAGCGTCACCAGCAGAATCGCGAAGACGATCCCCATGAGTCCAAGTGCCTGCCGCAGCGGCGTCGAGGCGAGGATCGCCGCGCGATTGAGCCGACCGCTCATCAGCCCTCGATCCGGTAGCCCGCGCCGCGCACGGTGTGGATCAGATCACGCTCGAACGGCTTGTCGACCTTGTTCCTGAGCCGTGAGATATGGGTCTCGACCACATTGGTCTGGGGATCGAAATTCAGATCCCACACCCCTTCGAGCAGCATCGTGCGGGTCTGCACGCGGCCCTTGCGGCGCAGCAGAAATTCCAGCAGCGCAAATTCCCGCGGCAACAGGTCGATCTCCCGCCCTGCCCGCGTCACCTTGCGCGCGATCAGATCCATCTTCAGATCCGCGGCCTCGAGAACGACCTGCTCTGCCTGCGCCTGCGGACGCCGCGCCAGCGCCGCGAGCCGGGCGGAGAGCTCTCCGAAGGCGAAAGGCTTCACGAGGTAGTCGTCGCCCCCGGCATTGAGTCCCTCGATCCGATCATCCACGCCGCCGATTGCGGTGAGAAAGATCACCGGTGTCGCGACCTTGGCCGCACGCACCGCGCGCACGATCGACAGCCCATCGAGCTCGGGGAGCATCCGGTCCACGATCATCACGTCATATTCGCCCGCGAGCGCCTGGGTCAGACCCTCGCGCCCGTTGGCGAGGTGATCGACCGTGTGACCTTCCTCGCGCAGCCCGCGCGTGACGTAATCGGCCGTCGTCGCATCGTCTTCGATCAGCAGGAGCTTCATTGCGTCTTCTTCCTCGTTGCCCGACATAAGTGGCCGCAGAGCGCGCGCAAGTCACGCCCCCCTCGCCCAAAGGTGAAAAGGATTACACGACTGCAATCTTTCCGCAGTCTCCCTGACAGGCTAGGCCCCAAGATGGGATGCATCCCTGTCATAAAGGAGAGAGAGATGCAGGACATTCGCAAAACCCGTCTGCTGCGCAGCCTGGCGGTCACCGCGATGATCGGCGCGGGCTCGGTCGCGACGAGCGGTCTGGCACTGGCGCCGAACATGGCCTCGGCCGAGACGTTCACCAACACCGTCGATCTGGTGAAGAAGGTGATGCCCGCCGTCGTCACCATCGAGATCAAGAAACAGGCCGACGATCAGGAAATGGCGCAGATGGGGATACCGCAGGATTTCCCCTTCGAGTATTTCTCGCGCCGCTTCGGCGTACCGATGCCCAACGGCGTCCCGAACGGTCAGGACCAGCAGATGCAGCGCCCCGAGATTACGGGCCTCGGCACCGGCTTCGTGATTGAAAAAGACGGCCATATCGTCACCAACGCCCATGTCGTCGACGGTGCCGAGAGCGTGAAGGTCACCTTCTCGGACGGCTCGACTGCGGACGCGAAGGTCATCGGCGTCGACAAGGCCACCGACATCGCGCTGATCAAGGTCGATACCGACAAGGATCTGCAAACCGTGGGCTTCGGCGATTCGGACAAGGCCGAGGTGGGCGAGCCGGTCGTGGCGATCGGCAACCCGTTCGGCCTGGGCACCTCGGTGTCGACCGGCATTGTCTCGGCCAAGGGCCGCGACCTGCAATCGGGTCCTTTCGACAACTACATCCAGACCGACGCGGCGATCAACAAGGGCAACTCGGGCGGTCCGCTCTTTGATGCCGATGGCGAGGTGATCGGCATGAACACCGCGATCGTGTCGCCCACCGGCGGCTCGGTCGGGATCGGCTTCTCGGTGCCGTCCGATACGATCAAATCGGTCGTTGCGGACCTTCAGGATGACGGCACCGTCAAGCGCGGCTTCCTCGGCGTCTCGATCCAGCCGGTCAGCGAAGACATTGCCGCGGCCCTCGGCCTCGACAAGCCCGAGGGCGTGCTCGTGGCCGATGTCTCCGACGACACCCCGGCCAAGAAGGCGGGCCTGAAGCGCGGTGACATCATCATCGCGGTCGACGGCAAGCCGATGAAGGCCCCGCGCGATCTGACCCGCGCGATCGGCTCGGACGAACCGGGCTCCGAAGTGCAGCTCTCGTTGCTGCGCGCGAACAAGCCGCTCACTCTCTCCGTCACTCTCGATGAGCGGCCCACCGAGAAGACGCCGTCGTAAGACGCGCGCTCTATCGGTTTGACGTCACGCCCGGAGCCAAGGCTTCGGGCGTGATGCGTTTTGCGCTTGCCTGACGCGGGCCACGCCTTGCCATCCTGCCGCGCGATCGCCGTCCTGCGAACGCTTTATTGCGCGGCCTCAGGTTGCGCGGGCGCCGGTTGCGCGGGCACGGGGGCCGGATCCGACGCGGGCTCCGGCGCAGGCGCGATCGTCGCGGCCACCTGATAGAGCCGCCAGTCGCGCTGACGGAAATGCCGCTCGGCGATTTCGGTTAGCCCGTCGACGCCTTCGAGCGCTTTCGGCGCCAGCACCAGCCCGCCCGGATGATCGGCCATCCATCGCCCCAGATCGGCGCTGTTGTCGAGCACGTTCACCGGCGTCTCGAGCCGCGCGGCATAGGAGAACTGCCCGGCATAGTTTCCATCGGTCGTGGCCACCCCTTGTGCCGAATGCGAGGCGATCAGCTCTGCGATCGGGCGCGTATCGTAGACCGACCACAGGATCTGCCAGAGCATCGCCTGGATCGCCACCAAAACCAGCGGCGCGACAAAGGCCTCGGCGCGCCAGCCCTCACGCGCGCGCATCAGAACGAAGCCCGCGAACGCGAGGATCACCAGCCCCACGATCAGGAAGAGCCACGAGCCGGACCCCTCGGGCAGCTCCGGGAAAGCGCCGAAATGCACCGCGACCGCCCCGATCGCGACGAGGATGCCGGGTAGCAGCCAGAGCAGCCGAAGCGCGCGCATCCGCCGCTCCGCAGTCGGCAGCAAGCCCGACAGCAGCAATGCCACCGCCGGCAGTTCGGGCAGAAGGTAATGCGCCTGCTTGCCCGAGATCAGCGAAAAGGCGACCAGCGCCGACACCGCCCAGATCGTCACCATGCGCGAACCTGCATCGGCCCACAGAAGCGACGGCTTGAGCGCGGCCAGCCCCGCACGGCTCCAACCCCAGGGCCAGAGATAGGCGGGCAGAAGTGCGACGAAGAACCAGATCGGGCGGCCATGGGCGAAACTCTCGACCATGCGGCCAGCACTCTGCTTCCAAAGGATCTGTTCGCGATATTCCGCGCCCCCCAGCACCACCGCCGGGCCAAGCCAGAACAGCACGAGCGCGAAGCCGATCAGGAAGGCGATCCCGATCCGCCCGTACCAGCCCTTGAGCGCCGGGCGCCCCTCGCCACGCGCCCAAAGCGGCATCAGCAGCGCGGCAGGCATGACATGCACGAGGATCACCGGCCCCTTGGCCAGAACCCCCAGACCGAGTGCGATCCCGAGCCCGATCACCGGCCCCGTGCGCAGCCCGTCCTTGAGCCCCCAGATCGCGATCATCCCAAGAAGCGTCGCCGCGCTCAGCATCGTGTCGAACATCGTCGTCGAGCCGAAGATCAGGAACACCCCGGTCGTGGCGAGGATCAGCGCGGCCAGCCCCGCGCGTTCGGGCGCTTCGGGCCAGAGCTTGCGCGCGAGAACCGACACCAGCCAGACCGACAGCAAACCGAAGAAGGGCGCGACCAGCCGCGCCACCCATTCGCTTTGGCCGAACACGCCCCAGACGAGATTGATCAGCCAGAATAGCAGCGGCGGCTTGTCGCTGTAGATCCCGCCATTGAGATGCGGGATGATCTTCGAGCTTCCCGTCCACATCTCCCAGGCGACGGTGAGATAGCGCGTCTCGTCGATCGCCATCAGCGGACGCATGATCATCAGCACCGTCGCGGCGAGGGCGAAAGTCACGAGCGCACCGATCAGCGGGACGCGCCAGGCGGAAGAGGTCATCGGTTCGGGCCTTTCTTTGCGGGCGCGCACGCGCGCGTTATCGCATGCAAGAGGCCAATCCGGGCCGCCCTGTCAAGCCCGCGTGGCGTCTCGGTCCGATCACGAATGCCGCGCGCGAAATTGAGATTGCATGGAACAAGGCTCTTGCGGGCGGCGTTTAGAGGCCAGACTGACATCCAAGGGAGACGTGTTCCATGAAAAAGATCCTGCTTGTTCTGCCGCTCACGGCGAGCGTTGCCGCCTGCCAGATGACGCCGGAAAACCAGTCCGCCGTGACCGGCGGCGTGGCCGGTGCCGCTATCGGCGCCGCCGTGTCCGATGACGGCGATCGACTCGAAGGCGCGGCGCTCGGTGCGGCCGTGGGCACTGCGGCGGGCGCGCTCATCGGTGCGGCCAACCAGCCGGGCCAGTGCCGCTATCGTGACGCCTATGGCCGCGAATATATCGCGCCCTGCTAAGGCCCCGATACAGATAACCCTCGAAAGCCGTTCGGGCCCCGTGCCCGGACGGTTTTTCTTTGTTTCGAGCGCGTCTCGAAGCGGCACGGATTGTCGCACTCCATTGCCGCACGGGGCTCTGTCCTCTATCTGGCCCCTCAAAGCCGGATAGGAAACGATGACAAGCGCGACCGAAGCCCCGAAGCCGAAGACCATCCTCAACCGCATCGCCGCCCCCGTCTCGGGCAAGCTACGCGCCGCAGGCTGGATCGGGGTCGCCGCCGCGCTGGTCTGGCCCGCACAGGCCGCGCTGGTCGGTTTGGTGCTGGGCAATCTGGTCGCGCCGGGCGTGAGCCCGCCGCTCTCTCCGCTTGCCGGGGCCGCCGGGTTCGTGGCGCTCGCGCTGCTGCGCATCGTGCTCGACTGGATATCGCAGAAACTCAGCGCGGATGCGGCCGAGATCGTGCTGCGCGAGGCGCGCGGCAAGCTGATCACCCGCTCGCTGCGCCAGGCCAGCGGCGCAGCCGCGCTGTCGCCCGCCGAGCTCGCCTCGCTGGCCGCCGAGAAACTCGCGGCCCTGGGCCCCTGGGCCACGCGCTATCAGCCCGCCTTCCTGCGCGCGAAATTCGTCCCCCTCGCATTTCTGCTCCTCGCGGCCACGCAAAGCTGGGCGGCCGCCGGCATCCTTCTGATCGCAGGACCGCTGATCCCGGTCTTCATGGCGCTGGTCGGCATGGCCGCGCAGGAGGCCTCGGAAAAGCAGATGGTCGAGATCGGTTCGCTCAACAAGCTGCTGATCGACCGCATCGCCGCGATCACCGACCTTCGGCTTCTGGGAGCCGAGGCCCGCTCGCGGGCCGATCTGGAGATGAAATCCGACGACCTGCGCGTACGCACGATGGCGGTGTTGCGGGTTGCGTTCCTGTCCTCCACCACGTTGGAGCTTTTCGCCGCGATCGGGGTGGCGTTGATGGCGGTCTTTGTCGGCTTTTCGCTGATCGGCTGGATGAATTTCGGCACCTGGGGTACGAAGATGACCCCTGCCGAGGGCATCTTCCTGCTGATGATCGCGCCCGAATTCTTCCAGCCGCTGCGCGATCTCGCCGCCGCATGGCATGACCGCGCAGCCGCCCTTGCCGTGGCCTCCGAGCTCGACACGGCCGAGGCCGAGATCGCGCAATCGGCAACGCTTCTGGGAAGCGGCGGCGAAGGCACCGCACCGGCGCTCGGCACGCTCCGCTGGCAGGGGCTACGCGTCCCGCCCGGCCACGCTGCCGAGTCGATCGTTTTGCCCGACGGGCAGGTCTCCCCGGGAGAGGCGGTGGCGATCACCGGCCTTTCGGGCGCAGGCAAGACGACACTGCTGACAGCACTGGTCGGGCTGATCCGCCCTGAGGCGGGCACGATCCGTCTGGGCGATCTTGCACTGAGCGACGAGAGCGCGGACGACTGGCGCGCAGTGTTCGGCTGGATCCCGCAAAGCCCGCGCTTCGCCGATGCCACCCTGCGCGAGCTGATCACGCTGGGCCGTCCGGGCGATCTCGAGGCAGCGCTCGACGCCGCGCAAGCCGCCGAGGTGGTCGCGGGGCTTCCCGGCGGGCTCGAGGCGCGGCTGGGAGATATGGGCGGCGGCGTATCCGGGGGTGAGGCCCGGCGCTTGCTGATCGCGCGCGCCCATTACGCGAACCGACCGATCGTGCTGGCCGACGAACCGACCGCGGATCTCGACCCCGAAACCGGCGCGAAGATCATCCAGGGCCTGCTGGCGCTGCGTGCGCGCGGCGCGACGGTGATCGTCGCAAGCCATGACCCCGCGCTGATCGCCGCGATGGATCGCCGGATCGAGCTGGAGGGCGCGGCATGAAAACGCTTATGACCCTGACGACGCGCCTGATTGCGGACCAGAAATGGTCCTTCCTGCGCGGGCTCGCGCTCTCATTCCTCGTGCTTGCGATGGGTGCGGCGCTGCTGGGCCTGTCGGGCTGGTTCGTCACCGCCGCCGCCGTGGCCGGCATCACCGGGCTCGGGCTCGACTTCGATTTCTTCCGCCCCTCGGCCGGGGTGCGGGGCCTCGCGCTTGGTCGCGCCGTCGCGCGCTATGGCGAGCGGCTGCTGACCCATGACGCCACGCTGCGCGCACTGGCCGATCTGCGTATCGCCCTGATGGATGGGGTCGCGCGGCGACCGCATGAGGAACAGGCGCGGCTGCGCGGTGCACAGGCGCTCAACCGGTTGACCTCGGATGTGGATGCGCTGGACGGGTTGCTGCTGCGGCTCGTTCTGCCGTTCCTCGCGGCGGGCATGGTGCAGGTGTCGGCGCTGCTGATGCTGTGGTGGCTCGAAGGGCTGCCGATCGGCCTTGCGGTCTTCCTGATTTACCTCGTCGGTGGCGGCTTCGGGCTGATCTGGGTGGCGCGCGCAGCGCGTCATGACGCACGCGCCGCCGAAACCGCGCTTCAGAACATTCGCCGTCGCGCGCTGGAAACGATGCGTGCGCGCGCCGATCTCGCCGTCGCGGGTCAACTGGAAGCGGCAACCGCGCAGACCCTCGCCGAGGTCGAGGCCGATGCGCTCGCACGGCGCAATCTCGAGGCGCTCGACCGGCGCGTGGCGGCGGTGATCTCGCTGACGACCGCGCTGGCGGGGGCCGCTGCACTTGCAATCGCGGGGCAGATGGCGATGGCCGGACAGATCACCCCGGCGCGCGCCGCCGTGGGCCTGTTCGTCGCGCTCGCGCTCGCCGAGTCGCTGATGCTGTTGCGCCGGGGTATGGCCGAGATCGGCCGGATGCAGGAGGCGGGCGCGCGGGTGCTTGCACTCACCGATACGCCCGAGCGTACCGAGCCCGAAAACCCTCGCAGCGCACCGGATCCGACCGCACCGCTTCTTGTGGCCCGCGCGCTCAGCTTCACCCGGCCCGCGGCCGCCCGCCCTGTTTTCACCAACCTCACGCTGGAATTGCACCCGGGCGAGACGGTCTTCCTCACCGGCCCCTCCGGTGCGGGCAAATCCACCGCGCTCGCCGTGCTCGCGGGGCTGATGGCACCCGATGACGGAGAGCTGATGTTGGCCGGGCAGCCGCTGGCGCACTGGCCCGAGGCGAAACTGCGCTCGATGCTCACGATGGTGCCGCAACGCAGCCAGCTGATCGGCGGCACGATTGCCGAAAACCTCGCTCTGGCCCTGCCGATGGGCGAAGACCTGCCCGACGCCGAGGCCTGGGCTGCGCTGCGCGCGGTCGCGCTCGATGAGGTGATCGACGCGCGCGGCGGGCTTGGTGCGCTGCTCGGCGAAGGCGGCACTGGTCTCTCTGGCGGGCAATCGAAGCGTCTCGCGCTTGCCCGCGCGGCGCTCAGAAAGCCGAAAATCCTTCTCCTCGACGAGCCGACCGAAGGCCTCGATGCCGAAACCGCGCGCGCGACTCTCACCGGCCTGCGCGCCCTTCTGCCTGAGTCGGCCTTCCTCGTCGTGTCGCACAGAACTCCCGATCTGGCCCTCGCGACTCGTTCCATTCCCTTGGGTTAACGCCGAAGCTGCGACACTAAGCCACGGTGAAACTGAGACAAATCGTCCATCACGCCCGTTCACAGGGGCGTGCGACACATCGTCAATTTGATTTGGCTCAAGGTGAGGCGCAGACCCCCGCCCATAAGTTGCATCCGGGAAAAACATTTCCGGGAAACTCGGCTTTTCACAAAACCGAGAGCAAGTAGGGAAACTGGAGAACGAGATATGGATTTCGGGATCGTCGAGCTGTCACGGCTGCAATTTGCCATGACCGCGATGTATCACTTCCTCTTCGTGCCGCTGACGCTTGGTCTGTCGATCATCGTCGCGATCATGGAGACGGTCTACGTGATGACCAACCGCCCCATCTGGCGGCAAATGACCAAGTTCTGGGCCACCCTGTTCGGCATCAACTTCGTGTTGGGCGTGGCCACGGGCATCACCATGGAATTCCAGTTCGGCATGAACTGGAGCTACTACTCGCATTACGTGGGTGACATCTTCGGCGCACCGCTCGCCATCGAGGGCCTGATGGCCTTCTTCATGGAAGCGACCTTCGTCGGCCTGATGTTCTTCGGCTGGGAAAAGCTCTCGCCGGTCAAGCACCTCGTTGTGACCTGGTTGGTGGCGATCGGCTCGAACTTCTCGGCGCTCTGGATCCTCATTGCGAATGGCTGGATGCAGAACCCCGTCGGCTCCGAATTCAACCCCCTCACGATGCGCATGGAAATGACCTCGTTCTTCGACGTCGTCTTCAACCCGGTGGCGCAGGCGAAATTCGTGCACACGGTTTCGGCCGGTTACGTGACCGCCGCCGTCTTCGTGCTGGGCGTGTCGAGCTGGTACATGCTCAAGGGCCGTCATTTCGAACTCGCCCGCCGCTCGATCGCTGTGGCCGCGTCCTTCGGTCTGGCATCGGCGCTCTCGGTCGTCATTCTCGGCGACGAGTCGGGCTATGAGACGACCCACAACCAGAAAATGAAGCTCGCCGCGATGGAAGCCATGTGGGACACCGAGCCCGCGCCGGCCTCTTTCACCCTCTTCGGCATTCCCGATCAGCAGGCGCGCGAAACCAAATACGCGATCCATATTCCGTGGGTCATGGGCCTCATCGGCACCCGCTCGCTGACCGATCAGATCGAGGGTATCAACGATCTCGTCAAAGGGTCGGAAGAGCGAATCCGCAACGGGATCGTCGCCTATGATGATCTGCTGAAAATCCGCGAAGCGAAGGGCGACGTCACCCCCGAGGTCAAGGCGCAGTTCGAAGCGAACGCGGGCGATCTGGGTTATGCCTACCTGCTCAAGCGCTACGTCGATGACCCGCGTCAGGCGACCGACGCGCAAATCAAGATGGCCGCGGATGACACCGTTCCGACCGTCTGGCCGATCTTCTGGTCGTTCCGCCTGATGGTGGCGCTCGGCTTCTCCTTCATCGCGCTGATGATCTACTTCTTCGTCATCGCGAACTGGAAAGGCATGCAATATCCGCGTTGGGCGCTGCGCATGGCCGTGATCGTCATCCCGGCGCCGTGGATCGCTGCGGAACTGGGCTGGTTCACCGCAGAATTCGGTCGCCAACCCTGGACTGTCGACGGCGTGTTGCCGACGGCGCTCTCGGTCAGCCACCTCTCGGTGGGCGACCTTCTGGTGACGCTGGCAGGCTTCGTGGCCTTCTACACCGTGCTCTTCATCATCGAGATGGGCCTGATGATCAAATACATCAAGAAAGGCCCCTATCAGGATGTCGAGATCACCCAGGAATGGCAAACGCGCCATGAAAACCGTCTCGCGGGCCGCAAGAACGACCCCCTCGTGACCATGCCTGCGGAGTAAGACAAATGATCCTTTATGAACTCTTCAGCTTCGACTTCCTTCGTGTCGTCTGGTGGATCCTGCTCGGGGTGCTGCTGATCGGCTTCGCGCTGACCGACGGCTTCGACATGGGCGTGGGCGCATTGCTCCCCTTCGTCGGCAAGACCGATGTCGAGCGTCGCGTGGCGATCAACACCATCGGCCCTGTCTGGGAAGGCAACCAGGTATGGTTCATCCTTGGCGGGGGCGCGATCTTCGCGGCCTGGCCACCGCTCTATGCGGTGAGCTTCTCGGGCTTCTACCTCGCGATGTTCCTGATCCTCGCGGCGCTGATCCTGCGTCCCGTCGGCTTCAAGTACCGCTCCAAACGGGACTCGGCTGCATGGCGCAACGGTTGGGACTGGGCGCTCTTCGTGGGCGGTGCGGTTCCGGCGCTGGTCTTCGGCGTCGCGGTCGGCAACGTGCTCCAGGGCGTGCCGTTCGAGCTGAACGACATGCTTATGCCGCTCTACCCGGGCAACTTCATCATGAAGCTTCTGGGCCTGCTGAACCCCTATGCGCTGCTTGCGGGTGTGGTGTCGCTGTCGATGCTGATGATGCACGGCGCGGCGTGGCTGACGCTGAAAACCGAAGGCCCGGTGCAGGAACGTGCCCGCGCCATCGGCTCGGTGGCAGGGATGGTGGCTTTCGTCACCTACATCCTCGCCGGCATCTGGCTCGCCTTTGGCATCAAGGGCTACCAGATCACGTCGGTCGTTCCCGCGAACGGCCCTTCCAACCCGCTCTTCTCGACTGTCGAGCATGGCGGCAGCTGGATGCAGGCCTATGCCGACCGTCCCTGGATCGCGATTGCTCCGATCCTCGGTCTGGCCGGGATCGCGCTGGCCACGATGGGCTTGCGTGCGGGCAAGGAAGTCTCGACGCTGCTGTGGTCGAAACTGGGCATCTTCGGCGTGATCTCCTCGGTCGGCCTGACGATGTTCCCCTTCATCCTGCCGAGCTCGAAACAGCCTGACGCCTCGCTGACGGTCTGGGACAGCTCCTCCTCGCACCAGACGCTGTTCGTGATGCTCGTCTGCGCGCTGATCTTCATGCCGATCATTCTCGCCTACACCGCATGGGTCTATAAGGTCCTGTGGGGCAAGGTGACGGTTGAAGATGTCGAGCGTGACAGCCACTCGGTTTACTAAGGAGACGCAAGATATGTGGTATTTCGCATGGATCCTCGGGCTTCCGCTGGCCGCACTGGTCGCCGTCGCCAACGCGATGTGGCTCGAGATGCAGAACGACTGCAAGATCGCCGGTGAATGCAAGAAGGACTGATCCTTCCCGGTATGAAAACCTTGAAAGGCCGCCTCGGGGCGGCCTTTTTCATGGCCCGGTTACCGGCTCAGGGCGACGCTGCGGCAATTTGCGCAGGCCGCTAGCGCAAACAGTCGAAAAGACGTGACGTTTCAGTGCCAAAACGGGGCGTTTTCCCCCTGTCCCTCCGGGTCTCGCTCTTGTAACAAAATTGCCGAAAGAATCCGTTCGCCGCAATTTGGCGGACCAGACAAGGGAGACACGCCATGAAGGTTCTCGTGCCTGTGAAGCGCGTGATCGACTATAACGTGAAAGCCCGCGTGAAAGCGGACGGTAGCGGTGTCGATCTCGCCAATGTCAAAATGTCGATGAACCCGTTCGACGAAATCGCTGTCGAAGAGGCGATCCGTCTGAAGGAGAAGGGTGCCGTCGAGGAGATCGTCGTGGTCTCGATCGGCGTGAAGCAGGCGCAGGAAACGCTGCGCACGGCGCTGGCGATGGGCGCGGATCGCGCGATCCTCGTCGTGGCCGCCGATGACGTGCACACCGATATCGAACCGCTGGCCGTGGCGAAGATCCTCGCCAAGATCGTCGAGGAAGAAGCGCCCAAGATGGTGATCCTCGGCAAGCAGGCGATCGACAACGACATGAACGCGACCGGCCAGATGCTGGCAGCACTTCTGGGCTGGGGTCAGGCGACCTTCGCCTCGGAAGTCGTGGTCGAGGGCGAGGCCGCGAACGTCACCCGCGAAGTCGACGGCGGCCTGCAGACCATCGAGGTCAAGCTGCCCGCGATCGTCACCACCGACCTGCGCCTGAACGAGCCGCGCTACGCGTCGCTCCCGAACATCATGAAGGCGAAGAAGAAGCCGCTCGACGAGAAGACCGCCGCCGATTACGGCGTCGACGTCTCGCCGCGCCTCGAAGTGGTGAAAACCACCGAGCCCGAAGCGCGTCAGGCCGGCGAGATGGTGCCGGATGTCGATACGCTCATTGCGAAACTCAAAGAGAAGGGGGTCGTGTGATGGCCGTTCTGCTGCTGGGTGAAGTGAATAATGGCGAACTGTCGGTCGACGCGACCGCCAAGGCCGTGACCGCCGCGAAAAGCCTGGGCGATGTGACCGTGCTCTGCGCGGGCGCCTCGGCTGCCGCCGCCGGCGAAGCCGCTGCCAAGATCGACGGCGTCGCGAAGGTCCTCGTGGCCGAGGACGCGTCGCTGAGCCACCGTCTTGCCGAACCGACCGCCGCGCTGATCGTGTCGCTCGCGGGCGATTATTCGCATATCGTGGCGCCCGCCACGACCGATGCAAAGAACGTGATGCCTCGCGTCGCGGCCCTGCTTGACGTGATGGTGATCTCGGATGTCTCGGGCGTCGTCGACGCCGACACGTTCGAGCGCCCGATCTACGCCGGCAACGCGATCCAGACCGTGAAGTCGAAGGATTCCAAGAAGGTCATCACCTTCCGCACCTCGACTTTCGATGCGGCTGGCGAAGGTGGTTCGGCCGCGGTCGAGACCGTGAGCGTCTCGGATGCGCCGTCGCTGTCGTCCTGGATCGAGGACAAGGTTGCCGAGAGCGATCGTCCCGAGCTCACCTCGGCGAAGATCGTCGTCTCGGGTGGCCGTGGCGTCGGCTCGGAAGAAGACTTCAAGGTGATCGAAGCGCTGGCCGACAAGCTCGGCGCCGCTGTCGGCGCCTCGCGCGCCGCCGTCGACTCGGGCTTTGCGCCGAACGACTGGCAGGTCGGCCAGACCGGCAAGGTCGTGGCCCCCGAGCTCTATATCGCCGCCGGCATCTCGGGCGCGATCCAGCACCTTGCGGGGATGAAGGACTCGAAGATCATCGTCGCGATCAACAAGGACGAAGAAGCGCCGATCTTCCAGGTCGCCGATTTCGGCCTCGTCGCGGATCTCTTCGACGCCGTGCCGGAACTGACCTCGAAGCTCTGATCCGCACCGGATCGACAAATCATGAAGGGCCGGGATTTCCCGGCCCTTTTGCATCAGAGGTAGCGCGGAACCACCCGGCCCAGCGCCTCCGCGATCTCGCGATGCACCATCGGCCCCGGAACCATCGCCGCAGCAGGTTCCTCAAGAGCCGAGAACTGCATCCCCGCCGTGCCCGCGCTACGCGCCATCACAGAGGGCTCCACCCGCAGGATTTCGGTCGCGAGGGGACGTAGCTCGTCCACCATCCGCTCGGTAACCAGAAGCGGCTCGGCCCCCAACGGATCGGCCATTTCGGGCGGGTGATAATCCCCCATCCAGAGCAGGATCTTCACCCCCTCGATCTTGGTCAGAAGCGTTTTCATCCGCTGCACCCAGGAAGCCTGCAAGTCCTGCACGAGAAATTCGAACTTCTCGGGCTCGCGCTGCTTGAGAGCCCCCAGCATATGTCGGGTGAAATTGAATTCGGTGAAATCGATCCCGCGGAAGGCCGTCCGCATCTGGTTCGAGGCGCGCAGGAAGCGATCATTGCGGCGCGGATGAACGGCATAGTAGGGATTCGACATGTTCTGCGCACCCAGAAGCTGGATCACCGTAAGCTTTGCCGCCTTTGACGCCGCCGCAAGCTGCGGTTCCTGCAAGAACACGTCGATACCCGCGTTGAGCACCCCGAAATTCACCACCGGACGGCCCAGACCCGCCTCAAGCAACGAAGGCCAGGGCTCTGCCACGAATTTCCCATAGGTCTCCGTTCCGCCCATCGCGGCGATGAACTCCCCCTCGAGAGCCCGGCGTGGACCGCGAAAGAGCAGTTTCGATTTGCCATATCGGCACGGAAAATAATCAAGGGCGCCATCGCCCGCATATTCGAAAGCCATCAACCCGCCTCAGTCCAGTTCGACTCGTTCACGGCCAGATTGCGCCCAAATCGTTACCAAAGGCCTAATCTTAAAATTCTCTCAATCGAGCGTTTCGCTTGCATGCCGGTGCGTGCTGATTATGGTCAGGGCGAAACTCAGCGAGAGAGATGGATATGGCGATCGAAAAAGTGGGTATCGTGGGCGCAGGCCAGATGGGCAACGGGATCGCCCATGTCTTCGCGCTGGCGGGCTATCAGGTTCTGCTCAACGATATCAGCGAGGATGCGCTGGCAAAGGCCGTCGCCGTGATCACCAAGAACCTCGATCGCCAGGTCTCGCGCGGCAAGATTTCCGAGGAGGAAAAGAACGCCGCGCTGGGGCGCATCTCGACCACGACGAAGCTCACCGATCTCGGCCCCACCGATCTCGTGATCGAGGCCGCGACCGAGCGAGAAACCGTCAAACAGGCGATCTTCGAGGATCTGTTGCCGCATCTGAAACCGACCACGATCCTGACCTCGAACACGTCTTCGATCTCGATCACGCGCCTTGCCTCGCGCACCGACCGGCCCGAGAAATTCATGGGGTTCCACTTCATGAACCCGGTGCCGGTGATGCAACTGGTCGAACTGATCCGCGGCATTGCAACCGATCAGGACACCTACGAGCAGCTGCTGGCCGTCGTTGAGAAGCTCGGCAAGACTGCGGCCTCGGCCGAAGATTTCCCCGCCTTCATCGTGAACCGCATCCTGATGCCGATGATCAACGAGGCGGTCTACACGCTCTATGAAGGCGTGGGCAATGTGCGCTCTATCGACGAGTCGATGAAGCTTGGCGCGAACCATCCGATGGGGCCGCTCGAACTGGCCGACTTCATCGGGCTCGATACCTGCCTTGCAATCATGAACGTGCTCCATGACGGGCTGGCCGACACGAAATACCGCCCCTGTCCGCTTCTGACGAAATATGTCGAGGCGGGCTGGCTTGGCCGCAAGACCGGGCGCGGCTTCTACGACTACCGCGGCGAGACCCCGGTTCCGACGCGCTGAAGCGCGCCGGCCCGCGAGGGGGCCCTGCCCCCTCTTTGCTCACCAAATTCACCCCCGGGATATTTGGTTCAAGAAGAAGACAGGATTTCTCCTTCCTCTTGGCTGAAATATCCCGGGGGAGTCTGCCGTCAGGCAGACGGGGGCAGCGCCCCCCTGTTCGGCCATCATCTGTCACCCTCCGGCAAGGAAGGCCGCACGCCCTTCCTCCAGCCTGTCAGAGCGCCAGCGTTTCCTTGCGCAGATCGGAGAGGAACTTGCGCGGATTCTTCAGCGGCTCGGCGATCTCTTCGGCAGACTTGGCATGGCCGATCACCGGGTGTTGCGGCTTGTAGAGCGCGCGCTTGATCTCATAGAGCAACAGCCCCTGACGCACCGTCGCCGAGAGCTTGTTTGCGATCTGATAGGCGCGCGAGTTGCGGCCCGGAAAATGGATCGGCAGCACCGAGGCCCCCGATCGCGCGAGCATCTTCGCGGTGAAGGGGTTCCATTCCTGCTCGATCACCGGGCCCATCAGAGTCTCGGAATGGGCAACCTGGCCGGCCGGGAAGAGCACCACGACGCCACCGCGCTTGAGCTGTGCCATGCAGGCGGCGCGCATCTTCAAGCTGTCCTCGCGCGCGTTTTCCTCATGCGGGAAAGGTACCGGCAGCATGTATTGCTCGATTTCGGGGATCCCGGTCAGCAATGAGCGCGTGAGGATCAGGTAGTCATCGCGCACCTGACCGATCAGGTAGGCCAGCACCATCCCGTCCACCAGCCCGTGCGGATGGTTCGCGACCACGACGAGCGGGCCCTCCTTGGGGATGCGCGCGATTTGTTCGGGCGGGGTGGTGACCTCGATCCCCATCACGTCGAGCGCCTGTGGCCAGAACTCCGCCCCCACCGGCGCGCCGCGTTTCTCGAACTTGCGGATCAGGCGAAGCAGGTGGGTCTTGGCGGTGAGCCATTCCAGGGTCTGGATCGTGCCGACCTTGAAAGGGTTCGCGAACGTGCCCGCATAGGACAAGCGACGCTTGTCATAGGGTTTGGACAGGGCTTGGGCTTCGGCGATTTCGACCTGTTGATCCACGACCGGACCTCTTGGCTATGCGCGGGTCACATGCCTTCGCCGAACTTGTCCTCCACGAGCGCCTGCAGCGCATCGGCGAGCTTCTCGGCCTCGGCCCCGCTTGTCGTGACCTCAATAGTGGTTCCGCGCGAGGCTGCCAACATCAAAAGCCCCATGATGCTGTCTCCCGAGACCGACTGGCCATCCTTTGCCACCTCGGCCCGCGCGTCGTGATCCTCGACAACCTCGACGAAGCGGGCGGAGGCGCGCGCGTGGAGCCCCTTCTCGTTCACAATCTCGAGGCGGCGGATCACGGACATTTGGCAGCTCCTTCGCGGGCGTTGTAGCTGTTGATGTATTTGCGGCCCGCATCGAGCGCGGCCTCGACGGCCGCGTGCACGCCAAGGCTGCGTGATTTCGCGAGCTTGATCAGCAACGGCAGGTTGGCACCGTAGATGATTTCCCGGTCGCAGGCCATAAGGGAAAGATTGGAGGGCGAGCCGCCGAACATGTCGGTGACGACCACGACACCCTCGCCGCTATCGACCGCATCGGCGGCGGCGCGAATCTCGGCCTGTTTTCCCGCGCGGTCGTGATCATCCTCGATGGTGATGGCGCGGATGCCGTTCTGGGGGCCGACAACATGTTCGACCGCTGCGAGATATTCCCGCGCAAGCCCCCCATGTGCCACGATCACGATCCCGATCACGCGCCCGTCCTCACACTCGTACCGGCGCCCTCAGGCGCGCGACGTTCCAATTCTCTATGACGTTTAGACACTTGCCACCCGGCTTCCGCAAGCGCTTTGGCAATGCTTTCGGTCATCGCGACCGAGCGGTGTTGCCCCCCGGTGCAGCCGAAGCCAATCGAAAGATGCGTCTTGCCCTCGGCCACATAGGCCGGAAGGAGAAACAGCAACAGATCGAGCACGCGCTGGTGAAATTCACCGTAGCGGGGATCGTCTGCCACATACTCCGCCACGGCGGCATCGCGACCGTCATGCGGGCGCAGCGCCGGCTCCCAATGCGGGTTCGCGAGAAATCGGCAATCGAACATGAGATCGAGCCCGCGCGGCACCCCGCGCTTGTAGCTGAAGGAATTGACCGAGACGGAGAGCTTTTCGATCTGGCCGGTATCGAAGAACCGGCCGATCTCGGCGCGCAGGTCATGCGGGCTCATCTCGGAGGTGTCGATCAATACATCGGCGCGCAGCTTGATCGGGGCCAGGATGTCGAGCTCCTGCACGATGCCCGCACCCGGATCGTCGTCGCGGGCGAGCGGATGGCGGCGGCGTGTCTCGGAATAGCGCCGCTCGAGCACCTCGGGACGCGCATCGAGATAGACGAGCTCGAGGTTGAGTTCGGGCAGGCGGGTAAGCGCGTCGATCAGCTCGATCAAGGCCGAGGCCGAAAAATCGCGCGCACGCACATCGACACCAAGCGCCACCGGATGCGGCAAGTGGCCCGAGAGCAGGCGCGGAACGAGGCCGAGGGGCAAGTTCGTGATCGGCTCATAGCCGAGATCCTCGAGCGCGCCGATCGCGGTCGTGCGCCCGGCCCCCGAAGGTCCGGTCACCAGAACCACGCGCTGGCCCGACTGTGTCCATGCCGGATCGGATCGGGTCACGCCCATCGGCCTCCTTTGAGCCATTGCAGAATTGCCACGTCAAAATGATCATGTTGCACCCGCAGCACAAGAGGAAGTTCGACCCCCAAGAGACTGTCTTTTCGACAGTTCGGAAGGCGCTCGGTCTCCTCTCGGTCGAGATCGACGCTCAGGGTGATGCGCGCATGCGACAGCGGATCGGCACGCAAAATACCCACGCCGCGCGCTTCGATCCGGCCTGCGATCGGTGCGGGCGCGCGCGCGATCAGGTGCCCTCCTTCGACAGTCAGATTGGTCCGGTCATCCGCCACGAGCCGCGCGCCATATGCCATCAGTCTCAGCGCGAGCAGGGATTTTCCCGTGCCCGATGCGCCTTTGATCAAAACGCCGCGCTCGGGATCGAGCGCGACGACGCTGGCGTGAAGATTGAGAGAGGCGGTGCCGGGCCCGCCCATCGGATCAGACCGGCAAACCGACGACGAAACGCGCTCCGAGCGGATCGGAGGTCGGGTCGGCATCGGTCGGCCGGATATTCTCTGCCCAGATCACGCCGCCATGCGCCTCGACGATCTGCTTCGAGATCGCGAGGCCGAGACCGGAGTGGTCGCCGAACTGGCCCACGGGGCGTTCCGAATAGAAGCGTTTGAAGACCTTAGTCAGCGCCTCTTCGGGAATCCCGGGCCCCGTATCCTCGACCACGACCAGCACGCGATTGTCGCGTTGGCGGGCCCAGACACGGACCGCGTCGCCCTCTTCGCAGAAAGAGGTCGCGTTAGTGATCAGGTTGACGAAAACCTGCGCAAGCCGCGCTTCCAGCCCAGAGATCACCACAGGTTGCTGCGGCAGGTCGGTGATGAAATCGACGCCCTTCTCGCGCGCCTGCTGACCGAGATACTCGCTGAGGTTCGCCACCATCTTGATCAGGTCGAACGGCTCTTCCTCTTCCTTCACAAGCTCGGAATCGAGCCGCGAGGCATTGGAAATGTCGCTCACCAGACGGTCGAGGCGGCGCACGTCGTGATCGATCACCTCAAGCAGGCGTGTGCGCTGCTCATCTTTCTTGACCATGTGCAGCGACGCCACCGCAGAGCGCAGGCTGGCTAGCGGGTTCTTGATCTCATGGGCCACGTCGGCCGCGAATTGCTCGTTCGCGTCGATACGTTCGTAAAGCGCGCCCACCATGCCGCGCATCGCGCCCGAAAGCCGCCCGATCTCGTCGGGCCGTGCGGTGAGGTCGGGGATGCGCACGCGCGACGGCGACATCTTGCGGGCGTTCTTGTCGCGCCCGATCTCGGCAGCCGCGGCCAGATCGGACAGCGGGTTGGCGATGGTCGAGGCCAGAACCAGCGACAGCCCGATAGAGACGATGATCGCGATCACGAACATCTGAAGCACCTGTTCGCGCTCGACCCGGACCAGCGCGTCGATCTGACCCGCCACCGAGCTCAGGCCGACGACGCCCACCACACGCTCGCCCTGACGGATCGGGGTGGCGACGGCGAAGATCGTCGAGCCGGAAGCGTTCTTCTTCGATGCGATCTGGGTCCGCCCATCAAGCGCCGCGGGAACGAGAGCGCGCACCATTTCGAGCGCGCTGTCGCCATTCGTGCCGCCTCCGCGCGAAATCAACTGCGCGACGCCATCCCAGGCGCGGCCCAGAACATCGGTCAGGAAGGTCGAGCGATGATCGAGATCGAGGCCCTCGACCTTCTCGACCGGTGCACGGTCTCCGCTGGTCGTGGTGCCGATCAGCGCCTGACCCGGATCGAAGAGAAACAGATCGGCCCCGTCGGGCAGCTCGATCCCGCGGATCGTGGCGAGCGGGTCGATCCCGTCACCGGCCGCGAGATTGACCGGCGCGCCCGCAGGCAGCTGCGCCTCGAACACGTCGGCGGCGAGCTGAGCCTCGTTCACGAGGCCGCTTTCGCGTTGCAGCACGAGACTGTCGCGGAAGGGATTGAGATACAGCACCCCCGCCACCAACACGATCATCGCCAACAGGTTGAAGGTGATGATCTTGCGCGCAAGCGGGGAGCGGTTGAGCGAAATGATCGTGCGCCGGGCGCGCCCCTGACGCAGATCGTCGTCGATCATGCCATCGGGCGCGACCCAGTCTTCACCCAGGACGACATCCGTCTCCAGCGCCTTTCTCGGCACCTTTCGGGGGTTCTTGCGCCCCATTCCGACCCTCCCCGCGATACTCATGAGGCTGGGATCACTCTTCGTTGTAGCGATAACCGATGCCGTAGAGTGTCTCGATCGCCGAGAACTCCTCGTCCACCGACCGCATTTTCTTGCGCAGCCGCTTGATATGGCTGTCGATCGTACGGTCGTCGACATAGACCTGATCGTCATAGGCCACGTCCATCAGCTGATCGCGCGACTTCACGAAGCCGGGCCGCTGGGCAAGCGCCTGAAGCAGCAGGAATTCGGTCACGGTCAGCGTGACGTCCCGCCCCTTCCACATCACCGCGTGACGCAGCGGGTCCATCTCGAGCGAGCCGCGCACCATCACCTTGGTGTCTTCGGTCGTCGCCACCTCGCCGGTCGAAATCGCTTCCTGACGGCGCAGCAGCGCGCGGATGCGTTCGACCAGAAGACGCTGGCTGAAGGGCTTCTTGACGTAATCGTCGGCGCCCATGCGCAGGCCGAGAACCTCGTCGATCTCGTCATCCTTGGAGGTGAGGAAAATCACCGGCATCGCGGTCTTCTGGCGCAGCTTCTGCAGCAGCTCCATTCCGTCCATCCGCGGCATCTTGATGTCGAGAACGGCCATGTCGGGCAGACGCTTGGTGAACGCATCGAAGGCCGCCTGACCATCGTTGTAGGTCTCTACATCATACCCCTCAGCTTCGAGAGTCATCGAAACGGAAGTCAGAATATTGCGGTCGTCATCGACCAGCGCGATCCTCGACATGGCGGAAAATCCCTTTACTGCTCTTGTTTGTTATTGGCAGCCATCATCATCTTTCAGAACGGCCAAATCAACAGGAACGTGCGAATCAGACTGTTTTCACGAATCATCCGTCGCGAAAATCCTGATGGATTGACTAATTTGCCTCACCTTTCCGCGACAATCCGCTCTGGTGGCGCTAAACGTGACAATGGTTGCGCTAACTGCGTCAATGCTTCCTGTTCCTTCGCAAAATTGTCATGCTATAGGGCGGCCATCCGAGTAAGATTATTGCTCGGATCGGCGCTCCGAGACCCCGAAGCGCCGGGAGGAACCCAATGAACGCCGCGAGACGGCATCGGGAGCGAGAGATGAGCATCGGACGTGTGAACCCGGCGAAACGCCTTGAAGATCAAGGTATCACTGGTCTCGGCAACGTTTATTACAACCTGATTGAGCCGGCACTGATCGAGCACGCCCTGAAGCGTGAAGAAGGCGTTCTGGGCAAGGGTGGCGCCTTTTATTGCTCGACCGGTCAGCACACTGGCCGCTCGCCGAAGGACAAGTTCGTCGTTCGCACTCCGTCCGTCGAAAACACGATCTGGTGGGAAAACAACAAGCCGATGGCGGCTGACGCGTTCGACCGCCTGCATGCCGACATGCTCGCCCACATGCAGGGCAAGGACTATTTCGTCGAGGATCTCTACGGCGGTGCCGATCCGGAGCATCGCCTCGACGTGCGCCTCGTGGCCGAGCTTGCGTGGCACGGGTTGTTCCTGCGCACCATGCTGCGCCGCCCCGAGCGCGCCGAGCTTGATACGTTCGAGCCGGAATGGACGATCATCAACTGCCCGTCGTTCAAAGCCGACCCCGAACGCCATGGCTGCCGCACCGAAACCGTCATCGCGCTCAACTTCGACAAGAAGCTGATCCTCATCGGCAACACGGCCTATGCGGGCGAGAACAAGAAAGGCGTGTTCACGCTTCTCAACTACATCCTGCCCGGCAAGGGCATCATGGCGATGCACTGCTCGGCGAACCACGCGATCGGCAACCCCGATGACTCGGCGGTCTTCTTCGGCCTGTCGGGCACCGGCAAGACCACGCTTTCGGCCGATCCCTCGCGCGTGCTGATCGGCGATGACGAGCATGGCTGGTCGGAAAACGGCATCTTCAACTTCGAAGGTGGTTGCTACGCCAAGACGATCAACCTCTCGAAGGAAGCCGAACCCGACATCTACAACACCTGCTCGATGTTCGGCACCGTGGTCGAGAACATGGTCTACGATCCCGAGACCCTGGAGCTGGACTTCGAAGACAACTCGCTGACCGACAACATGCGCTGCGCCTATCCGCTGCATTACATCTCGAATGCCTCGGAGACCTCGCTCGGTGGTCATCCGAAGAACGTGATCATGCTGACCTGCGACGCTTATGGCGTGCTGCCGCCGATCGCGCGTCTGACCCCGGCGCAGGCGATGTATCACTTCCTCTCGGGCTTCACCTCGAAGACCCCGGGCACTGAAGTGGGCGTGACCGAACCGCTTCCGACCTTCTCGACCTGCTTCGGCGCGCCCTTCATGCCGCGCCGTCCCGAGGTCTACGGCAAGCTGCTTCAGGAGAAGATCCACGAGCATGGCGCCTCGTGCTGGCTGGTCAACACCGGCTGGACCGGCGGCGCCTTCGGCACCGGGTCGCGCATGCCGATCCGCGCCACACGCGCGTTGCTGACCGCCGCGCTCGACGGCTCGCTGCACGATGTCGAATTCCGCAAGGACGAGAACTTCGGCTTCGACGTGCCGGTCGCGGTTCCGGGCGTCTCTGACGTCCTGCTCGACCCGCGCCGCACCTGGGACGACAAGGACGCCTATGACGCGCAGGCGGCCAAGCTCGTGCAGATGTTCGCCGACAATTTCGCGCAATACGTCCCCTATATCGATGACGAGGTGAAGGCCGTCGCCATCGGCTGATCCTACGCGAACACGAAATTGAAAGGGCCGGCATTTTTGCCGGCCCTTTTTTCATTCCAAACAGGGACTTCCCCAACTCCATGATCCCGCTACATGATGCGGGTCATGGTGTTCTCGCTGATCCTTATCCTCGCGCTGTCGGCCGTAGCCGCACTCATCGGGCTCATCGGCCTGACCCTGGTGGTGGCACGACTCTCTCATCGCCTCCCGAGAGGGCCTTTCCCGCATGGCGAAATCCGGATGGCACCCGAAACGGGCCGCATCGCACGCGCTCTCGCGGCCCGGCTCGCCAAAGCGGCTGACAAGAACGCGGTCCAGCTCCTGACCGACCCTGTGGACGCGCTTGCGGCACGGCTCGAGCTTGTTGCTGCGGCCGAGGCCTCACTCGATCTGCAATACTACATCTGGCAAGACGACATCGCGGGAGCGCTGATGCTGGGCGCGTTGAGGGCCGCCGCAGCGCGAGGCGTCCGGGTGCGGCTCCTGATCGACGACAATGGCACGGCAGGGCTGGACCGCACGCTCGCGGCTCTCGATCAGCTTCCGAATGTCGAAGTGCGGCTCTTCAATCCCTTCCCGATCCGGCGCGCACGGGTGCTGGGCTACCTGTCGGATTTCCGCCGCCTGAACCGGCGCATGCACAACAAGGCGATGATCGCCGACGGGCGCATCGCGATCCTTGGCGGGCGCAATATCGGAGACGACTATTTCAACGACCTTTCTTCCGCCGGCCTCTACATGGACATGGATGTTGCCGTCGCGGGCCCGGTTCTCCCGCAGGTCGGTCGTCAGTTCGATCTCTATTGGAACGCCCCGTCGGCAATTCCGGCCAGAGTGATGCTCGGCGGCTGCGCCGAAGAGGAGGCCCGCGCCATCGTGGAGAACGAAGAGTTGCGGCTGTGCTCCCCCGACGCCAGCGCCTATGCCGCAGCCATTGCGAGCCCAGAACGCGGGAAACGGATCCTCGACCCGGATGCGCCGAACATCGCCGCCGAGGCGCAGCTCATCTACGACCACCCCTCGAAGATCCATGGGCTTCTGAAAGGTCGCAAGCTGCTTTGGGAATATCTTATCCGCGCGCTCGGCACGCCGACGCAGGAACTGGTGCTGATCACGCCTTACCTCGTGCCGACGCGTGCCGGGGTGGGCTACCTGCGCCGGATCGCGAAAGCGGGCGCGAAGATCCGGGTGCTCACCAACTCATATGCCGCGACCGATGTGCCGCTCGTGCATTCTGGCTATGCGCATCGCCGCAAGAGCCTCCTGCGCGCTGGGATCGAGCTTTACGAATACGCCCCGGACGCAGAGGCAAGACTCCCCACGCGGCTTCGGCCGGGGCAGTTCGTGGGCTCGGATATTCGCGGCACCTCCCCCTTTTCGCGCAACAAGCTGCACGCGAAAGTCTTTGCGGCGGATCGTGAGCGCGTCTTCATCGGGTCATTCAACTTCGATCCGCGCTCGATGCGGCTCAATACCGAGCTGGGGCTGGTGCTCGTATCGCCCGAGATCGCAGCGCATATCTCCGATGCCTTCCGCGAGTTCTTCCCCGAGCGCGCATGGCGGCTGCGCCTGACGCGCACGCAGCAACTGCGCTGGTCGCGCCCCGGTCAGCCGGTGCTCAAACGCGAACCGGGCGTGCCGCTGACACACCGCATCGTGCTCTGGATCGCCCAGCGCCTGCCGATCGAGTGGATGCTGTAGGCCCTATTTCTTGCGGGTGCGCTTGACCTTGCGCGCGATGGCCTTCTTCTTCGCCGCATCGCGGGCCGGCTTGCGCGGCGGGCGCGTACCCGGACGACGGCCCTTGCGGCGCTTGCCATTGCCCGAGGGCATCCCCTGCCCCTCGACCTCCAAGAGCTCCAGCATCAGCCCACCCGTGATCGGCACGGCCTCTGCGAGTCGCACCCGGACACGCTGGCCGATGGTGATCGTCATGCCGGTCTCCGAGCCCACCAGCTCCTGCGCCTCACGGTCGAAATGGAAGAACTCGCGCCCGATCTCGCGGATCGGGATCAACCCGTCGGCCCCGGTTTCGTCGAGTTTCACGAAGGCGCCGAATTTCTGCACGCCCGAGATGCGTCCGGTGAACTCGCTGCCCACCCGGTCCGACAGATAAGCCGCGAGATAGCGGTCGGTCGTGTCGCGCTCGGCTGCCATCGAACGGCGCTCGGTGTCGGAGATCTGCTGCGCGGTCTCTTCGAGATTGTCGATATCCCACTGGCTCAGCCCGTCCTTGCCCCAGCCATGACCGAGGATCAGCGCGCGATGCACGATCAGGTCGGAATAGCGCCGGATCGGCGAGGTGAAATGTGCGTAGGACCGCAGCGCGAGGCCGAAATGCCCGTAATTCGTCGGCGCGTAATAGGCCTGCGTCATCGAGCGCAGCGTCGAGATATTGATCAGCTCGTCGAACTCGGAACCCTCGGACTGGCTGAGCAGGTTGTTGAGATGCGCGGTCTGGAGCACCTGCCCCTTGGCCAGCGTGAACCCCGAGGCCTGCGCCACCTCGCGCAGCGCCTCGATCTTCTCGAGGCTGGGCTCTTCGTGGACGCGATAAAGCAGCGGACGGCGCAGCTTTTCGAGCTCCTCGGCGGCCGCGACATTGGCCAGCACCATGAATTCCTCGATCAGCTTGTGGGCATCGAGCCGCGTCTTGAACTGGATCGAGGTGACATGCCCGTCATCCCCGATCACGATCTGCCGCTCGGGCAGGTCCAGCTCCAGCGGCTGACGCAGCGCGCGGGCGCGCTTGAGCGCCTCGTAGGCTTCGTAGATCGGGTCGATGATCTCCTCGACCATGGCTTCGGTCTTCTCGTCCGGGTTGCCGTCACGCGCCGATTGCACCTGCCCGTATTCCAGCGAGCCCACCGAACGGATCATGCCCCGCGTGAAGCGATGGCTCAGCTTGCGGCCATGTTCGTCAATCTTCATCCGAACCGCGAGAACCGCGCGGTCGACGTTTTCATGCAAAGAGCACAAATCGCCCGAAAGCCGGTCGGGCAGCATCGGCACGACGCGGTCGGGGAAATAGGTCGAATTCCCGCGTTTACGCGCCTCACGATCGAGCGCGGAGCCCGGCGTCACGTAATGCGCCACGTCCGCGATCGCGACCCAGATCAGGAAGCCGTTTTCGTTCTTCGGATCGTCATCGCGCTCGACGAGCACCGCATCGTCGCGGTCGCGCGCATCCGCCGGGTCGATCGTCACGAAGGGCAGCTTGCGCAGGTCTTCGCGATCGCCCAGAGGCGCCGGTTCGGCAGCGTCTGCCTCGGCCACGACCTCATCGGGGAAATCGTCGGGGATGCCGTGTTGGTGGATCGCGATGAGCGAGACGGCCTTGGGCGCCGACGGATCGCCCAGCACCTCGAGCACCCGCGCGCGCGGCAGCCCCATGCGACCACGCGGACCGGTCTGCTCGGCCTCGACCAGTTCGCCATCCTTGGCGCCTTCGGTCACGGCGGCGGGCACCTGCCATTCGCTCTCGGCACCCTTGTCGATCGGCATGATCCGCCCGCCTTCGGCGGTCTTGCGGAAGATGCCGACAATGCGATGGGAGGCGGTGCCGATCTTGCGGATCAGACGCGCCTCATAGCCATAGCTTTCATCTTCGACCGGCGTGAGACGCCCGAGAACCCGGTCACCCTGCGCCAAAGCGGGATCGCCTTCGCGGCGCACATAAAGCACGACCGGCGCCGGCCCCTCGCCCGTCCATTCGGCGGGCTCGGCCCATTGGTCGCCCTGGCTGTCCTCGCGCAGCATCCGCAGCACCGTCACCGGCGGCAGCGTGCTCGGATCACGGAACTGGCGGCGGCGCTTCTCGATCAGCCCCTCGGCCTCCATCTCGCGCAGGATCCGCTTGAGCTCGATCTTCGCTTGCCCCTTGACGCCGAAGGCCCGCGCGATGTCGCGCTTGGCCGTCTGGTCGGGGTTATCGTTGAGCCAGTCGAGGATCTGCTGGCGCGAGGGAATGGGGGCGGCTTTGCTCATGGCCCTGCCTAGCATGGGCTTGGCGGGCCGTCACGCGGGGAAATCGCAACACTGGCACCGCGAGAGCCGCTCAGGATTCCGCTTGCGGGGGCGGCGGCGCAGGCCTAGCCTCCGCGCGAAACTGATGGAGGCCCTCATGGCAAAAATCGAAGCCCGTCTGGCAGAACTTGGAATCAGCTTGCCCGATGCGCCGATGCCCGCAGCGAATTACGTGCCCTTCGTGCGCAGCGGCAACCAGCTTTTCGTGTCGGGCCAGATCTCGAACGGCCCCGAAGGCCTGATCCTCGGCAAGCTCGGTGACAGCATGGACGTGGCCGAGGGCGCGATGGCCGCGCGGTTCTGCGGCCTCGCGCTGATCGCACAGGCCAAAGCGGCGCTTGGCGATCTCGACAAGGTCAAGCGCGTGGTAAAGCTCGTGGGCTTCGTCAATTCCACGTCTGATTTCACCGACCAGCCCAAAGTGGTCAACGGCTGCTCGGACCTGATGGTCGAGATCTTCGGCGAGGCTGGCCGTCACGCTCGCTCGGCGGTCTCCGCCGGGTCTCTCCCGCTTGGCGTCTCGGTCGAGATCGAGGCGATTTTCGAGGTCGAGTGATGGCGCTGCACCCCGATTTTCTTCGCCTGCCGATCGCGCATCGGGCGTTGCATGATTTCGCGCTCGGCCGGCCCGAGAACAGCCGCGGGGCGATCCGGGCGGCGATCGCGGCGGGCTACGGGATCGAGATCGACGTGCAGCTTTCGGCCGATGGCGTGCCGATGGTGTTTCACGACTACTCGCTGCATCGGCTGACCGATGAGACCGGGCCGGTGCGCGGGCGCACGGCGGCGGAACTGGGGGCGATCATGCTCAAAGGCACGGAAGAAGGCATCCCGACGCTGGCTGAAGTGCTCGAGATCGTCGCCGGTCAGGTGCCGCTTCTGGTCGAGATCAAGGATCAGGATGGCGCGCTCGGACTACAGGTCGGCCCGCTCGAAGAGGCAACCGCGAAGCTGCTGAGCACCTATGACGGCCCCGTCGCGGTGATGTCCTTCAACCCGCATGCGATCGAGGCTTTCGGCAAGTTCGCGCCGGGGGTGCCGGTGGGGCTGACGACTTCCGCCTATCAGCCCCATGACTGGGCCCTCCTGCCGGCCGCGCGCGGCGATGAGCTGCGCCACATCCCGGATTTCGAACGGCTCGGGGCGGCCTTCATTTCGCATGAGGCCAAAGATCTGACCGCGGCGCGCGTGACCGAGCTGAAAGGTCTCGGCGTGCCGGTTCTGTGCTGGACGATCCGCTCCGTCGACGAAGAGGCGCTGGCGCGGCAGGTGGCCGACAATGTGACCTTCGAGGGATATCTTTCGGCGCTGCCTGCTTGACCGATGGGCCGAAGGGCCCAGATTCAGCGCACAGACCTCGCAACCTCCCCCGGGGGATCATGGATCAAAGCGTTGAAATCACGCTTCATTCGGATATTTCCGAAATAAGTGAAGGCGACTGGAACGCCTGCGCCTGCCCCGAAGCCGGGGATGGGCGGCGGGCGTTCGACCCTTTCACCACCCATCGCTTCCTTGCCGCACTGGAGACCTCGGGGTCTGTCGGGCCGGGGACGGGCTGGGACGCGCGCCACGTTGTCGCGCGGATGGGTGGGCAGGTGATCGCCGTCGCCCCGCTCTATGTCAAATCGCACAGCCAGGGAGAATATGTCTTCGACCACGGCTGGGCCGACGCTTATGAGCGCGCGGGCGGGCACTATTATCCCAAGCTGCAATGCGCCGTGCCGTTTACGCCGGTCGCGGGGCCGCGCCTTCTGACCTTGCCGGGGCTGGAAGACGCGGGCAAGCGCGCGCTGCTGGCGGGTATGGAGCAGATCGCCAGCGGCGCGGGCGTTTCCTCCGTCCACATCACCTTCTGCACCGAGGACGAGGCAGAACTGGCCGCGGACGTGGGCTGGCTGCACCGGATCGGTCAGCAATTCCACTGGATCAATCGCGACTACCCCAGTTTCGACGCCTTCCTTGGCGAGCTCAGCTCCCGCAAGCGCAAGGCGCTGCGCAAGGAACGTCAGCGCGCCCAGGCCTTCGGCGGCGAGATCGTGCAGCTCTCCGGCGACGACATCCGCCCCGAGCATTGGGATGCGTTCTGGGCGTTTTACCAGGATACCGGCAGCCGGAAATGGGGCCGCCCCTACCTGACGCGCGACTTCTTCGACCGCTTGCACGAGATGCGCGAGGACGTGCTGCTCGTACTGGCGATGAACGGACCACGTCCGATCGCGGGGGCGCTCAACCTGATCGGGCGCGAGGCGCTCTTCGGCCGCTATTGGGGCTGCGTCGAGGACCACCCCTTCCTGCATTTCGAGCTTTGTTACCATCAGGCCGTCGATTACGCGATCGCCCATGGCATGAAACGTGTCGAGGCCGGTGCACAAGGCGAGCACAAGCTGGCGCGCGGCTACCTGCCTGTCGCGACCCATTCCGCGCATTGGATCGCTCATCCGGGTCTGCGCCGCGCCGTGTCCGAGTATCTCGAAGCTGAACGCGCCGCCGTGGACGAGGATATCGAGATCCTGACCGAGATGGGCCCGTTCCGCAGCCCTTCGGAACCCGAACGCTAAGCCGACGTTTGTCACAAGACATATGACAGGAGAGACGAATGAACCTTGAGGACCTGACCCAAGTCAGCAGCTGGCTGACGCAGGATCGGATCGACGCCGCGATCATGGTCGCGGTGAACGTGGTGGCGGCGCTGGTGATCTTGTTGGTCGCGATAGCGATCTCGGCTTGGGCGAAGCGTCGCATCGTAGCGCTCTCGAACCGATATGCGCGGCTCGACGACACGCTCTTCGGCTTCCTCGGGAACATGGTCAAATACCTGGTCCTCGCGATCGGGGTGATTTTCATCCTCAACCGCTTCGGCATCCAGACCACTTCGCTTGCCGCCCTCGTCGGCGCTGCCGGTCTTGCCATCGGCCTCGCGCTGCAAGGCACGCTGTCGAACCTCGCCGCAGGTGTGATGATCATTCTCTTCCGCCCGTTCCGGCAGGGTGACTTCATCGCGGCCGGGTCGGAAAGCGGCACTGTCACCGAGATACAGCTCTTTTATACGGTGCTGACCACCTATGACGGCATCCAGATCATCGTGCCCAACGGCGATATCTGGTCGAAGTCGATCATCAACTATTCCGCCAACCCGACCCGGATGATGGATCTGACGATCGGCGTCGCCTATGACGCCGATTTGAAGAAGACGCAGGAAGTGCTGGAGCGCATCTCGCTTTCGGACGACCGCGCCCTGAAAGACCCGGCGCCGACGATCCGGGTGAAGGCTCTTGGCGACAGCTCGGTGGATTTCACCTTCCGCGTCTGGGCAAATTCCTCGGATTTCTGGGCCTTGCAGGCCGATTACACCCGCAAGATCAAGGAAGAGTTCGACGCGAACGGCATCGGCATTCCCTTCCCGACCCGCACGCTCGAAGTGGTTCAGGTGCCCAAGATCGAAACTTCCCCGGTGAAATCCGAGGGCAGCGCTGCGTGATCTGGTCAGAGGCGCGCAAGATGCTACCATTGACCCAAAGCTGAAGGGAGCGAGCCATGACATCAAAGCTTGACGCCGAAGAACGCAAGGCCCTTCTGGGCGCACTCGAAGACAGCGGCTGGCGCGCCGCCGAAGAGGGCGACGCGATGGTCAAGCGGCTGATCTTCAAAGATTTCTCGGCCGCCTGGGGGTTCATGTCGCGCGCCGCGCTCTGCGCCGAGACGATGAACCATCATCCCGACTGGCGCAACGTCTACAACAAGCTCGAGATCACGCTTTCGACCCATGATTGCGGCGGTGTGAGCGTGCTCGACATCGAGCTCGCCCGCGCGCTGGATGCTTTGGCCGAAGGTGTGGCGGAGGTCGACCGCGATATCGGTCGTCCGCTGATGCGGCTTGCGGATCACGTCGAGGACTGAACCCGAGCCTCGAAGCCAGCCCGAATGAAAACGCCCGGCAGATGTGCCGGGCGTTTCCGTTTAGAGCGCAAGCGCGATCACATCTCAGCCAACAGACCCTCACCCGCCGAGGCCTCGCAAGTGCCGGGGCTCTCCTCGACATGCAGGACCTTCACAACCCCGTCCTCGACGAGCATCGCATAGCGACGCGAGCGGTTGATGAGCCCGGCCGGCGGTGCGGTGAAGTCCATTTCGATCGCCTGGGTGAACGCCGCTTCGGCATCGGCGAGCATCGTGATCCCGGCAGCCTCCGCGCCGGTCGCCTCGCCCCAGGCCTTCATCACGAAGGGATCGTTCACTGCGATGCAGATGATCTCGTCCACGCCCTTCGCGGCGAACGCCTCCTTGGTGCGGATGAAGCTCGGCACATGGGCGGTGGTGCACACGCCCGTATAGGCGCCGGGCACCGCGAAGATCACGACCTTGCGGCCCTTCATCTTATCGCCAAGGCTCACGGGTTGCGGCCCCTCCGGCCCCATCACGAGGAAAGTCGCGCCGGGAAGGGTGTCGCCAGTCGTTAAGGTCATGGAAAGCTCCGATGCTGTCGCGTTGCGTTTGTTCCGCAGCTCGATATAGGGTCGGGCGCGAAACGGGCCAGTGGAGAATGAGATGAGCGGGATCGTGATCGTCGGAGCGGGTCAGGCGGCAGCCTCGATGGCCGCCAAGCTGCGCACCTTGGGCCATGAGGGAACGATCACCATTATCGGCTCGGAGCCGCTCCCGCCCTATCAGCGCCCACCGCTCTCGAAGGCCTATCTGCTGGGCGACATGGGCGTCGAGCGGCTGACGCTTCGCGCGCCGGACTGGTGGGAAGAAAACGCCATCACCTTGCGGCTCGGCACCTCTGTCACCGCGATCGACACCGAGGCGCAGCGCGTCACCCTTTCCGACGGCGAAAGCCTCGCCTATTCCGAACTCGCTATTTGCACCGGCGCCACACCGCGCCGACTGCCTGCCGCGATCGGCGGCGAACTGGGCAATGTCTTCACCGTCCGCAACCTCGCCGATGTCGATGCGATGCGACCGCTCTTCGACGCGGGCAAACGCCTCGTCGTCGTGGGCGGTGGCTATATCGGCCTCGAAGCGGCGGCCGTCGCACGCAAGCTCGGCCTTGAGGTCACCCTGATCGAGGCAGCTCCGCGCATCCTCGGCCGCGTCGCCTGCGCGCAAACGGCCGATGCGATCCGTGCCTTGCACCAAAGCCACGGCGTCGAGATCCTCGAAGGCATCGGCCTTGCGCGGCTCACCGGCGAGACCGATGTCACAGGCGCAGAATTGGCTGACGGGCGCACTCTCCCGGCCGATTTCGTGATCGTCGGCATAGGCGTGACCCCCGATGAAGCGATCGCCCGCGAGGCCGGTATCCAGTGCGAAAACGGCGTCGCTGTGGACGCCCAGGGACAAAGCTCGACCCCCCATGTCTGGGCGGCGGGCGACTGCGCTTCCTTCCCCGGACCGGAGGGGCGGTTGCGCCTCGAATCCGTGGGCAACGCGATCGACATGGGCGAATTGGTCGCCGCCAACATGCTCGGCGCGGCCAAGGATTACGCTCCCAAACCGTGGTTCTGGTCGGACCAGTTCGACGCGAAGCTCCAGATCGCGGGGCTCAACGCAGGCTATGACCGCGTCGTCACCCGCCACGATGACGGCGCGAGCTTCTGGTATTTCCGCGACGGCCGCCTGATCGCCGTCGACGCGCTCAACGACGCGCGCGCCTACATGGTCGGCAAACGCCTGATCGAAGCCGCGAAGCCCGTCACCCCCGAGCAGGTCGAAACCACGCCCGAGCTGAAGGCGCTGATGAAATGAGGATCATCGGGGGCGAACGGCGCGGGTTGAAACTGGCCGATGTCGGCGAAGGCGATGCGGCGGCGCATCTGCGCCCGACGACGGACCGCGTGCGTGAAAGCATCTTCAACCTTCTGATCAATGGCAGCCACGGCAATCCCGTGCCCGGCGCCCGGGTACTCGATCTCTTCGCAGGCACCGGCGCTCTGGGCCTCGAGGCGCTCTCGCGCGGCGCGGCGCGCGTGGCCTTCGTCGATGACGGCGCCACGGCCCGCGCGCTCCTGCGCCGCAATATCGAGGCGATGCGCGCGATGGGCGTCACTGATGTCTGGCGTCGCGACGCGACCAATATGGGCCCCAATCGCGGCCCCGGTTACGACCTGATCTTTCTCGATCCGCCCTATGGAATGGGACTGGGCGAACGCGCCATCGCGTCGTGCCTCGAAGGCGGCTGGTTCGCCCCGGGCGCGACCATCGTCTGGGAAGAAAACACCCCGCCGATCCTCGCCCAACCCCTGATCCAACTCGACCAACGCCGCTATGGCGACACGCTGGTCACCCTCGCCCGGATGCCCGAATGATCCCGCAAGCCGTTCTCTTCGACTGCGACGGAGTGCTCGTCGACAGCGAGCCCGCCACCTTCCTGCTGATCCAGGAGGAATTCGCCCGCCACGGCGTCGAGAAATCAATCCCCGAGCTTGAAGAGGCCTTCATCGGCTCGACGATCGAACATGTCGCCAGCTGGGGCCGCGCGCGCGGTGCCGCCCTGCCCGAAACCTGGGTCGATGACTATTACGAGGCGCTTTACTCACGGCTGCGCGCGGGCACCGACCTGATGCCCGGCATCCCGGCATTACTGGCCCGCCTCGACGCCTCCGGCATCCCCTTCGCGGTCGGCTCGAATGGGCGGCAGGCGAAGATGGAGGCGACGCTCGGCCAACACCCCGAGATCCGCGCCCGGCTCGACGGGCTTCTGTTCTCGGGACAGGACCTGAACATGCCCAAGCCGAAACCCGATCTCTACCTCCATGCCGCCTCCGTGCTCGGCGCCGATCCGCAGGCTTGCGTCGTGATCGAGGACAGCCCAACGGGTGCACGCGCCGCGAAAGCGGCCGGGATGCGCTGCCTCGGTTATGCCCCTCAAGGCGCGAACCCGCGCCTCGCGGCCGAGGGCGCAGAGTTGTTCACCGACATGGCAGATGTGCCGCGCCTGATCGGGCTCGAGACCTGAAAGCGCTTCGCTTCTTCTTGATGAAAATATCTCGGGGGTGAGGCGCGCAACGCGCCGAGGGGGCAGCGCCCCCTCCTACCCCTCCGACGATCGCGATCCCGCGTCGGATGAGGCCGCTCCGCCTCGTTCTCAGCCCTTGGCGTCCTCGAGGATCATCTGCGCCGCCTTCTCCGCAATCATCATCGTCGGCGCGTTTGTATTGCCCGAGGTGATCGTCGGCATGATCGAGGCATCCGCGATGCGCAAGCCTTTCAGGGCCTTCAGACGCAGGCGCGGATCGACAACCGCCGCGTCATCCGCGCCCATCCGGCAGGTTCCGACAGGGTGGAAGATCGTGGTGCCGATCTCGCCTGCGGCTTTCACCAGATCCTCTTCGGACTGGTAATCCGGGCCGGGCTTGTATTCCTCGGGGTGGTATTTCGCGAAAGCGGGCTGCTGCGCCACGCGACGCACCTGACGGATCGCCTCGGCGGCGACGCGCTTGTCTCCCTCGGTCGAGAGGTAGTTCGGCGCGATCTTCGGATGGGCGCGGAAATCGGGCGAAGTGATGTGAACATGTCCACGGCTTTCGGGGCGCAGGTTGCACACGCTCGCCGTCATGCCGGGGAAGGGGTGCACGGGGTCGCCGAACTTCTCGAGGCTCACAGGCTGGACATGGTATTCCAGATCCGGCGTTTCCTTTTCCGGGAAGCTCCGGGTGAAGACACCCGCCTGGCTCGGCGACATCGACATCGGGCCCGAGCGGAACAGAGCGTATTCCATGCCGATCTTCGCCTTGCCCCAGAGTGTCGATGACATGGTGTTGAGGCTTTTCACCCCCTGCACCTTGTAGACGAGGCGCAGTTGCAGGTGATCTTGAAGGTTCTCGCCCACGCCATTCACCTCGGCGACCGGGGTAATCCCATGCGCGGAAAGTACATCGCCGCGCCCGATGCCCGACAGCTCGAGGATCTGGACCGAGCCGATCGCGCCCGCCGAGAGCACCGTCTCGCCCGCCTTCACGTCATGGCTCTGACCGTTGCGGTTGTAGCGGATGCCGGTGACGCGGCCCTCCTCGATCAGCAGCTTCTCGACCTGGGCATGCGTCTCGATGCGGAGGTTCGAGCGGTTCATCGCGGGCTTGAGGAAAGCCTTCACCGCGTTCCAGCGCCAGCCCGCCTTCTGGGTGACGTGGAAATAACCGCCGCCCTCATTGGTGCCGGTGTTGAAATCATCGGTGCGCGGGAAACCTGCCTGTTCGGCGGCTTCGAGGAAAGAGTCGAGCAGATCCCAGCGCACCCGCGCCTCTTCCACGCGCAGCTCGCCGCCCGCGCCATGCAGGTCGCTCCCGCCGCGATAGAAATCTTCCTGCTTCTTGAACAAGGGCAGCACGTCATCCCAGCCCCAGCCCGGATTGCCAGCCTGCGCCCACATGTCGTAGTCGCGCGCCTGGCCGCGCATGTAGATCATGCCGTTGATCGAGGAACAGCCGCCGAGGATACGCCCGCGCGGATAGAGCAGCTGGCGCCCGTTCAGCCCCGTGTCGGCGGCGGTCTTGTAGCCCCAGTCGGTGCGCGGATTGCCGATGCAGTAGAGATAACCCACCGGGATATGAACCCAGTGGTAATTGTCGCGCCCCCCCGCTTCGAGCAGAAGCACCTTGTTCTTCGGATTTTCCGAAAGCCGATTGGCCAGAACGCAACCCGCGCTGCCCGCGCCCACGACGATATAATCGTATTGATCCATGATCCCCTCCCGCGATGCGCCTCCGTCCTCGTTTTCGCAAGCAAGCGACGCTGCGGCAAGGGCCGCACCGGAGCAATCGCGCAAAATCGCTTTGCATAAACGCAAGGAAGGGCTTGCCTGTCAGGGGGGTGATCCGTTCTATGGCGCAAACCTCTCGGAGCCATCCCTTGTTTGCCTATCGCCTCCTCGTCAGCTTCGCGACCCTGCCGGTTCTGGTCCGGCTGGGCTGGCGCGTGCTGCGTGGCAAGGAAAGCGCGCAGGCGGCGGGTGAACGGCTTGGCGGGGGGGAAGCTGCACCCGGACGGGTCTGGCTGCACGCCGCCTCGAATGGCGAACTGACCTCGGCGCGCCCGCTGATAGAGGCGATGCTGGCGCGCGACCAGGCGTTGCGGCTCATGGTGACGGTGAACACCGCGACGGCGCGCGCGATGGGAGAGGGCTGGGCCGATCCGCGCATCGCGATCCGCATGGCACCTCTCGATCATCGCGCGGTGTTGGGTCGGTTCCTGCGCCGCCATGCGCCGCGCGCGCTGATCGTGATCGAGAATGAGCTTTGGCCGAACCGGATGGCGCTGGCGGCGCGGGCGGGCTTGCCGATCCTCGTGATCGGGGCGCGGATCTCCGAACGCTCGGCGGCGCGCTGGGGCAAGACCGGACTCGGGCAGAAGATGGTCGCGCAGATCGGGGCGCTCTCGGCGCAGGATGCGGGGTCGGAAAGCCGGTTCGTGAAACTTGGCCTGCCGCCCGAGCGGCTCTTGCCACAGGCAAACCTGAAAACCGCGATCACGCTGGAGCGCGGCGCGCCGCTAGATTGGGCGCGTAGCGAGACGGTGCTGGCCGCCTCCACCCATGAGGGCGAGGAGACGCTGGTTCTGCGCGCCTTCGCCGAGGCCCGCACCCGGCGCCCCGGATTACGCCTGATCCTCGCCCCACGCCATCCGCGCCGCGCCCCCGAGATCGTGGCACTGATCGCGAAGGCGGGGCTGTCCCATACCAGCCGCTCGAAGAACGAGCCGCCCGCAGAAGAGGTCTATCTTGCCGATACGATGGGCGAGATGGGGCGCTGGTATGCGAGTGCCGGGATCTGTTTCGTAGGCGGTTCGCTGGTCGAGAAAGGCGGCCACACGCCTTACGAGCCCGCGGGTTTCGATTGCGCGATCCTGCACGGGCCGCATGTCGCGAATTTCCGCGAGGCTTACGGCGCCCTTGATGAAAAAGGCGGCGCAACGCTTTGCAAGGATGTGGCGGACCTCGCGGAGCAATTCGCGACGCTCGGCGCCCCCGAGCAGGCGGAGATGGCCCGCGCGGCGCGGGCGGCGCTTGGCCCGCCCGCCGATATCGAGGCGTTGTCGCAAGCTGTGCTCGACCGGCTCTGAGCCGCGCGAGAGGCTTGCATTGCAGGTCAAAACGCTTATCTGCTCAGACATTCTGGAGATGATGCGCAGATGATCCGCTACACGCTGCAATGCGATCAGGACCACCGTTTTGAAAGCTGGTTCCCCTCGGCCGACGGGTTCGAGGCGCTAAAGGCTGCCGGTCAGCTGGAATGCGCGATCTGCGGCTCGCGCAGGGTCGAGAAATCGCTGATGGCGCCCTCGGTGACGCCCGCGCGCAAGAAGGCCGACGCGCCCGAGGCAAAGCCCGAACGCCCGCTGTCGGAACCCCAGTCGGAAGCCGAAAAGGCCTTCGCCGCGATGCGCCGCCATATCGAGGAGAACTCGGATTACGTCGGCATGAACTTCGCCAGCGAGGCCCGCGCCATGCATGCCGGCGAGACCGAAGCCCGCGCCATCCATGGCGAGGCAAAACTTGAAGAAGCGCGCGAGATGCTCGAAGAGGGCTTGCCCGTTCTTCCGCTCCCGTTCCTGACCCGCCGCAAGACGAACTGAACACGCTCAGCCCGCGATCTTCTCCGCCTGCCGCAACGCCAGCGCGCCGATGGTGAGCGAAGGGGCCTCGCCGCCTCCGGTCGAGGAGAAAAGGCTCGCATCCGAGATCCACAGGTTCGCGTGATCGTGGCTGCGCCCGAACGCATCGGCGACCGAGCTCGCGCTGTCCGTCCCCATCCGCGCCGTGCCAAAGACGTGGGTTGCGGAAAAGCTGTCCCAGCTGCCGCGCTCCTCGAGCGGGGCCCCGGCCCCGGTTGCGCGCAAAAGGCTTCGGCAACCCTCGGCCATCTTGCGCAGCAGCGCGAGGCTGTTTTGCGTCAAAACCGAGCTAATCACCGGTAGCGGCACACCGTTGGCGTCGCGTCGTTCGGGCGAAAGTGTCACGTGGCTGCGCTCGTCAGGGATCACCGCCCCTATCGCCGCAACCGTGATCGCCGAACCGAACTGCGCCTGCATCGCCCGATGAAACGCGGCACCATGCCCCGGCACCAGTCGCTGTGCATAACCAATCGGCCCGCTCAGGCCCAGCTCGCGCACTGCAGAGGTGTAACGACATCCGCCTACAGCGCCCTGCACCCCATCCGGCGCGGATTGCTCCCAGCAGATTGCGTCTGCGGGCAGACCCATATGACTATTCTCGAGCCCCGGCAGAATGGCCGAGCTCGACCAGCCCAGCGTTTCCATGAAGTTGCGCCCGACCTGCCCCGAGCCGTTCGCCACACCGTCGGGGGCACCGGGTTGGGCGCTCGCCAGAAGCAGGCGCGGGGTCTGTACGGCACCGCCCGAAAGGATCAGGATCGGGGTCTCCTGCCGAACCGTCTGTCCCGCATGGACATAGTGAACCGCCGCCGCCCGCCCGTTCGGGCCGAGCTCGATCCGCGTCACCGGCGCATTCGCGATCAGCGTCAGGCGTCCGCTTTCCTGCGCATGACGCAGATATGTGACATCGGCCGAGCCCTTGTCGCCCAGCGGACAGCCCCGGCTGCACTGGCCACAATAATTGCACGAGGGCCGGCCGTCATAGGGCACGCTGTTGGCCGCACGCATATTGGCCTCGAAGGGCAGGCCGACCTTGCCCCCCGCCTCGACCAGACGCCGCGCGGGCGGGCTGAGCGGATGAGCGGGCAAAGGCGGCGGCGCGGCGCGCGGACGGGCATCGCTCCCCGACGGCTCCGCAGGCCCGGCCACCCCCATCATCGCCTCGGCCTGCACATAATAGGGCGCGAGTTCGTCATAGGAGAGCGGCCAGTCCGCCCCGACGCCATGATCGCGCGCAAGGTGAAAGCTCGCGGGATGGAGACGATGCGCCTCGCCCACGAAATGCAGCGTGCTTCCACCGACCCCCATCACATGCGCATAGCCGATGCCACCCGCCTCGCGAGACGCGGGTGGAGGCTGGCGCGGCGTCACGGCATCAAAGCTTTGAAGATCGCGGTCCGCTGGATCGAGCCGCCCCAAGTCGCCATACAGGATCTCGCCCCGGCTGCCCGGAGGAGCGGGGAACAGATGGCGCTCCCAGTCGGTATTGGTAAGCGGGTAATCCCTGACCGGATCGAAGACCGGCCCCGCCTCGAGCAAGAGAACTGAAAGCCCCCGCTTGGTCAGCGCCCAGGCAGAGGCCGCACCGCCCGCTCCCGAGCCAATGATCACGACATCGGGCGCATTCATGCCGTCCCCCATGGCGGCGGATATCCCAAGGGTTGCGGCGCAGGTTCGAGCGGCAAACCGGCAAGCGCCTCGGGATGGATGAAATAGTAGCCCACGGCAAGAAGCCGCGTCACATGATAGAACCTGCCCGGGATCTCGTTGTAATCCGCCTGCGCGAGCCAGTCGACGATCTCGTCACGCGCGGCGGGCGGCAGATCGGCAAAGCGCGCGGGCCCGACGCTGTCGAGAAAACCGGTCCCCGCGGCAATCAATCGCTCAGTGAGGCTGCCCGGCTCGATCTCTGCGCGCAGCTCCGCCCCGACGCCAAGTTCGCTTGCCGAGGGAACGCCCTCGAAACCGGGCAAAAGACTGTCGAGAAAGGCGTCGAACGTTGCGGGCGCGATGGTGGGCGACCCGAGATCTTGCGCGCGCAACACCCCCGGCGCGAGCCCAGAGGCAATCCCCGCCGCCATGGCGAGCAATGTGGCACGTCGCGTTGGATTACCGATGGCCCGACCCATGCAATTACCGGCCTTTCCTGTGATATTTCGGCCAAACTGCGGAGAACCTTACCCGTGGAAGCACTCGCGTTTCCTTGCGTAAACTCACGCTTTGGTGAATGCTTGCCGCGAAACCAAAAGAAATTCCACCCAGAATGACGGAGATCTGGATGAAACGCCTCGCAAGCGCAGCAATCATCGCCCTGACCACCCTCGCATCGGCCGCACATGCCGGCGAAATCATGCCGCCGATCTTCGGACCGAGCAAGAATTCCGAAAGCAAAACGCGCCTCTTTGCCGGTCTGAACTGGACCTTCGGCAAGCAGGGCGGCGGGCTGTCGACCCGCGTCGGCGCGATCTATACCGACATCGATTCCGACGATGACGTGCAAGGCGCGCGCGTCTTTCTCGATCTCGACCTGTTCAAGCAGGGCGGCACTCCCAGCGTCTTCGTGACGGGCTTCAAGGGGACGACCTATGGCATGGGCGAGCTGGGTCTGGGTTACGACTTCGGCAACGGCGAGATGATCGGCCAGTTCGGCGGTCTGATGAACCATTTCGAAATCGGCGGAAATTACGGCTTTTCGGGCAGCGGCATGAACGGCTACGTGGGCGTCACGAGCTTCAAGTTCGACAAGGTCCAGCCGAATGCCCCGTATGAAATGTACTGATAAAGACCCGCTCTAGATCAGATCGGTAGTCAAAGCCAACTCTGCGCGAGCCCGCCTCGCGCAGAGGTCCCGACCGGCGCGGACGCCACGTCCCCCCGGCACCACCTTTTCCAACGTCTTCGCGGGTTTGCCTCGCCCCTTTCCCCGACGCCAAGCAAATCTCTTGCGCGCGCCAACCGCTTGGGCTAGCAGGGGCGCGACTCTGCCCAAGGGGGTTTCCATGCCAATTCTGGTGATGAAATTCGGCGGCACTTCGGTCGCTGATCTCGACCGGATCGCCAACGCCGCCGAAAAGGTGAAGCGCGAGGTCGAGCGCGGCTATGACGTGATCGTCATCGTCTCGGCGATGTCGGGCAAGACCAATGAGCTGGTGAACTGGGTCGAAACGACCTCGCCGCTCTATGATGCCCGCGAATACGACGCGGTCGTTGCCTCGGGCGAGAACGTCACCGCCGGTCTGATGGCGCTGCGCCTGCAGGAGATGGGCGTCTCGGCGCGCAGCTGGCAGGGCTGGCAGGTTCCGATCAACACCACCTCGGCGCATAGCGCCGCGCGTTTCGTGTCGATCCCGCGCGACAATATCGATGCCAAGTTCGCCGAAGGCTTCCGCGTCGCGGTCGTCGCCGGCTTCCAGGGCCTTTCGGCCGAGGGCCGGATCACCACACTGGGCCGCGGCGGCTCGGACACCACGGCGGTGGCATTCGCCGCCGCCTTCGGCGCGGAGCGCTGCGACATCTACACCGATGTCGACGGCATCTACACGACCGACCCGCGCATCTCTTCCAAGGCGCGCAAGCTCGACAAGATCGCCTTCGAGGAGATGCTCGAGCTCGCATCGCTCGGCGCGAAGGTGCTGCAAACCCGCTCGGTCGAGCTCGCGATGCGCTACAATGTGCGCCTGCGGGTGCTCTCCTCCTTCGAGGAGACCGATGAAAACTCTGGAACCCTCGTTTGCGGTGAGGATGAAATCATGGAATCGAAAGTCGTCTCCGGCGTCGCCTATTCGCGCGATGAGGCCAAGATCACGCTCTTCACCATCGAAGACCGCCCCGGCATCGCCTCGGCAATCTTCGGACCGCTGGCGGAGGCCGGGATCAACGTGGACATGATCGTCCAGAACATCTCCGAGAAGGACTATGACGACGCCCATACCGGCGCCGTGACCGACATGACCTTCTCCTGCCCGACCAACCAGGTCGCCCGCGCCCGCAAGGCGATGGAAGACGCGATGGCCGCGGGTCTGATCAAATATGACGACCTGATCATCGACACCGAGGTCGCCAAGATCTCCGTGGTCGGCATCGGCATGCGCAGCCATGCGGGCGTCGCGGCGAAGATGTTCGAGGCGCTGGCTGCTGAAAACGTCAACATCAAGGTCATCGCAACGTCCGAAATCAAGATTTCGGTGCTCGTCGACCGCAAATATCTGGAACTGGCGGTTCAGGCCCTGCATGATGCCTTCGAGCTCGACAAGGCCTGACTGACCGGCGGCCTTCATCAAACGGGGGCAGACTTTACAGATGGTGGAACTGAGCGAAAGTGACAGTCGCACGCTGCTTCGACGGCTGCGCGACACGCTGGCCACCGAGGGGAGCGGTCAGGACCGCCTGAACCACATCACCCGCATCATCGCGGATTCGATGGGCACGCAGGTGTGCTCGATCTACCTGTTCCGCGACCCCGAGACGCTGGAGCTTTGCGCCACCGAGGGCCTCAAGCCCGAGGCCGTCCACCACACGCGGATGCGGCTGGGCGAGGGGCTCGTGGGCCGCGTCGCGCGGTCTGGCCGCCCGATCAACTCCGCCGATGCGCCCTCCGAGCCCGGTTTCCGCTACATGCCCGAGACCGGCGAAGAGATCTATTCCAGCTTCGTCGGCGTGCCGATCCAGCGCGTAGGCGAAAAACTCGGCGTGTTGGTAGTGCAATCGAAGGAGAAGCGCTCCTTCTCCGATGACGAGCTTTACGGGCTCGAAGTCGTCGCGATGGTGCTGGCCGAGATGACCGAGCTTGGCGCCTTCGTGGGCGGCGAGAATTCGGAAATCGGCGCGACCCACCGTTTCCCCGTGATGTTTCGCGGCGCGACCGGACAGGAGGGCGCGGCGGAAGGCCGGGTCTGGCTGCACGAGCCCCGCGTGGTCGTGACCAACCCGGTGGGCGAGGACCCGGAGGCCGAGGCGTCACGTCTCGAGGCCGCGATCAAGGAATTGCGTGGGCAGATCGACACCATGCTCAAGAGCCCGACCCTGATCGACAAGGATCAGCGTCAGGTTCTCGAGACGTTCAAGATGCTCGCCGCCTCGAAGGGCTGGAAGCGGCGTATGCTCGAGGATATCGCGGCGGGCCTCTCGGCCGAAGCCGCGGTCGAGAAGGAACAGAACGCCGCGCGCGACCGGATGGCGAAATCGCCCGATCCCTATCTGCGCGAGCGGCTCAACGATCTCGACGATCTGTCCAACCGGCTGCTGCGTCAACTCACGGGTCAGGGCACCGATACCGGCGCCGAACTCCCCGCCAACCCGGTGCTGATCGCGCGCAATATCGGCCCGGCGGAGCTGCTCGATTACGACCGCAAGCTCAAGGGGATCGTGCTCGAGGAAGGCTCGGTCGGGTCTCACGCCGCGATCGTGGCGCGCGCCCTGTCGATCCCGCTGGTGATCCATGCGGGCCGGATCACGGCCGAAGCCCTCAACGGAGACCCGATCCTCGTCGATGGCGATCAGGGTGTGGTGCATCTGCGCCCCGAGGAAAGCGTGACCCACGCCTTCCGCGACAAGATCGCGATGCAGGCCGAGGCACAGAAACGCTATGCCAGCCTGCGCGACCTGCCCGCGCAGGACCGCAACGGCACCACCATCTCGCTGATGATGAACGCAGGTCTCATGGCCGACCTGCCCTCGCTGAAAGGCTCGGGCGCGGACGGTGTCGGCCTCTTCCGCACCGAGCTGCAATTTCTCACCCGCACCCGCGTGCCGCGCCGCGACGAGCTCGCCCAGCTCTATCGCCGCGTGATGGATGCGGCCGACGGCAAGCGGGTCCATTTCCGCACGCTCGATATCGGCTCGGACAAGGTCGTGCCCTACATGAAACCGCAAGACGAGCCGAACCCCGCGATGGGCTGGCGCGCGCTGCGCGTGGGGCTCGACAAACCCGGCGTTCTGCGAATGCAGCTCCAGGCGCTGCTGCGCGCGGGCAATGGGCGGCCGATGTCGATCATGTTCCCCTTCATTGCGCTTCCCGAGGAATTCACCGCCGCGCGCGACATGCTGCTGCGCGTACGCGATCGCGAAGCTCAGCTGGGTCGCCCCGTCCCCGAGGATCTCCGTGTCGGCGCGATGCTTGAGACCCCTTCACTCGGCTTCGCCCCCGACAGCTTCTATCGCGACTGCGATTTCATCTCGATCGGCGGCAATGACCTCAAGCAGTTCTTCTTCGCCGCCGACCGCGAGAACGAGCGCGTGCGCCGTCGCTACGACACGCTCGACGGCTCCTTCCTGAATTTCCTCGAACGGATCATCGCGCGCTGCTCGGTCTCGGGCACGCCGCTGAGTTTCTGCGGCGAGGATGCCGGCCGGCCGATCGAGGCGCTGACTCTCGCAGCACTCGGGATCCGCACGCTCTCGATGCGGCCCGCCTCCATCGGTCCGGTCAAACACCTGATCCGCCGCGCGGACCTGACCGAGCTTCGCCAGGTCATTCAAAGGGCCCGCAACGAAGGCCAAAGCTCCGTGCGCGGCGCTGTCACCAACTACCTCGCGCATCTCTGAGGACAGCGAGAGGCGCGGCCTTTCCCAGCGCTGGACGACGACAAAGACCGGGATAAGAGGGGGCGCTGCCCCCTCGGCGCTTCGCGCCTCACCCCCGAGATATTTTCGTCAAGAAGAAGCGAGACCTCTTCTCCGAGTTGGCCGAAATATCCCCGCCGGAGGCGTCCGAAGGCCGAAAGACGTGCCCGGCCGGGTCACTTCGCGATGCGCGCCACCAGCTCCTCGCGTAGGAGCCCCTCATCGGTGCCGCTGTCGCGGGCGAGTCGCTTGAGCCCGAAATGGACGCGGGCGATTTCCTGATAATAGCTGGTGAAGGCATAGTTCACCGCAGCACCCGCGACCGCGCCCAGGACCGGGGCCGCCTGGGCCGCGAGTTTCTGACCGAGCACCGCCGAAAGCCGCGGAGCGACCTTGGCGATGAGGGATTTCATGCTCGGCCCGGTGATCGTGGCGCGCGCGGCGAGAAAGCTCAGATCCATCCCGTCATCGTTTTCGAGCGGCCCGGCCGAGGCGAAGACGCGCAGGCATTCGAGGCGCACCTCGTCGGACGCCGGATCGAAACCATGTTCGGCGGCGATGCCCTGGATCGCACGCAGAAGCATCGTCACGGTGAAGGGCAATTCGGCGAGCGAGCTTGCAAGACCGCCTGCGCCCCCGGCCGCGCCCATCGCCGCCGTCAGCGTACGGTTGAGCCAGTCGGGGCGGTCCGACACGATGCCGCGCGAGCGTTCGGCCGCCACCATCGCGCCAGACAGCGCGCGCTCCGTCGCCCCGTCGAGCCCACCCCGGACCGGGGCCGGAAGTTTCTCCAGCAGGCTCTCCGCGGAGGTGCCGACATAGCCGATCAGCTGCATCACGACGCCGCCCGCCGCGCGGTGGCGTCTGGCCAGCGCGTCGAGCTCTCCGAGCAGTGCGGGGTCGGTCACGGGGGGAAGGATCTCGGCCATGGGCATCTCCTGCTTTTGGCCAAATATGGGGGCAGCCGCGCCGTTCGGCAATCAGGCGGCCTTCTCGACGGGGCCTTTCACGCCCTCCCAGGCGCCGGGTACAAGTTCGAGCCCGAGCACGCGGTCGGGGTTGGTGGGGGGTGGCATCTCGACCCCTTCGAGCTTTTCGAACCCGAAGCGCGAATAATAGGGCTCATCTCCGACCAGCAGCACCCGTTCCCATCCCAGACGATGCGCCTCGGCGAGGCTCTCATGCATCAAGAGCCCGCCCAGCCCTTCCCCCTGCCGCGTCGGGTGCACCGCGACCGGACCCAGGAGCAACACCCGTTTGCCGCCGACGCGCACCGGCCAGTAGCGGATCACCGCGGCGAGAATGCCATCCTGACGCAAGGTGAGGCACAGGGGCGCGACCTTTTTCACCCCGTCGCGCAGACGATAGGAGGACAGCGCCGTGCGCCCGGGCGCGAAGCAGAGGTCATAGAGCGCCTCGACTTCCCACCAGTCCTCGTCCGTTTCCTCTTCGAGCTGATACATCGCGCCCGTCCTTTTGCCCTGTTCGACGCGGTAGCACGCACTAAGATCAGGATCAAACAGGAGAAAGCATGTTCTATCGACCGCAAGATGGCCATGGGCTGCCGCATAATCCCTTCAACGCGATCGTGGCGCCACGTCCGATCGGCTGGATCTCGACGCGCGGAACAATGGGCGACAATCTCGCGCCCTATTCCTTCTTCAATGCCGTGGCCTATACGCCGCCGCAGGTGATCTTTTCCTCGACCTCGGCCAAGCCGGATCGTGAGGGCACCAAGGACAGCGTCGCGCAGATCCGCGAGTCTGGCGTGTTCTGCGTCAATCTGGTGACCTATGCGCTGAAGGATCAGATGAACGCGTCTTGCGCGAATTTCCCCGCAGGCACGGATGAGTTTGCCGAATGTGGGATCGAGAAAGCCGAATGCGAGACGATCGACTGCCCGCGCGTGGCGGCGGCCCCTGCGAGCCTCGAATGCCGTTTGGTTCAGGTGGTGGAGCTTCTGGGCGAGGCGAACTTCCTCGTCCATGGCGAGGTCACGGGCGTTCATATCGCAGATGACTGTTTGCGCGAAGGCTACTACCGCCCCAAGGACCGGCTGGTGCGCTTTGGCTATCGGGGGGATTATGCCGCTGTGAACGAGGCCTTCGAGATGCTGCGCCCCGCCGGGGGATGAGCCCTGCACTCAGGCCTCCGGCTCGCCCTCCGTCTCAGGCCCCGACCTCAAGCCCCGACCTCAAGCCCTGCGTGCGCGGCGGCCTTCGACCAGCGTGTAGAGCCCGCTCGCCACGATCAGCACCGCCCCCGCAATCATCGCCGCGTCCGGGCGCTCACCGAAGACGACCGCGCCAAGGATCAGCGCGAAGATCAGGCGGGTATAGCGGAAGGGCGTGATGACCGAGACCTCGCCCATCCGCATCGCCTTGGTCAGCGACCAGTAGGCGAAAGTGCCGAAGGCGACCGCACCTGCGATATCGCGCAGCGCGATCAGGTCCGGCGTGCTCGGCCCGCCGAAGATCATCAGGATCAGTGCGCCGGTCGGGATCAGCATCATGAACCCGTAGAAGCTGAGCTGGAAATTCGACAGCACCGGCGGGCAGGCGCGGGTCGCCAGATCGCGGCCCGCGAAGCCCAGCATCCCCAGCACCGTCCAGAGCGCGGCGGGCACGAACCCGTCGAGGCCCGGGCGCAGCACGATCAGCACGCCGAGAAAGCCGATGCCGACCGCGACCCAGCGACGCATCCCCACGCGCTCGGAAAACACCACCGCCGCGCCTGCGACCACGACCAGCGGCGTGGCCTGCAGGATGGCGGAGGCGTTCGACAGCGGCGTCAGCGCGATCCCCAGCGTATAGCCAAGACGCCCCACCACCTCGAGTACGAGCTTGATCAGCATCGGCTTCGAGAGCAGCGCCGGATGCAGCAGCCGTTGCCCGCGCGCGGTCACCAGTGTCGCGAAGACCGCCATGCCGCCAAGGCCGAACAGCATCAGCACCACGCCGACCGCGACATGGGTCGACGCTGATTTGACGAACATGTCTTCCATCGCAAAAGCCGCCATCGCGACCACCATCAGCACCGAACCGCGGATATTTTCCATATCTCCTCCCGAGGGGGCACTCCCTCGCCCCGCCTTTCGCCGATAGACCGCGCGGCAAGCGGCTGCAATCCCTCTTTCCTCCTGCGCGCCCGGGGCTTAGGCTCGCCGCGACAGTTTGCGGCTAACCGGAGGATGCGCGGGATGGAGAAGATGATCGGGGTGATCGGCGGCTCGGGCGTCTACCAGATCGACGGGCTGGAAGGGGCCGAATGGGTCACGGTCGACACGCCCTTCGGCGCGCCCTCCGATCAGGTTCTGACCGGCACGCTGCACGGCGTGAAGATGGCCTTCCTGCCCCGCCACGGGCGCGGCCATGTCGAGACCCCGACCACCGTCCCCTACCGCGCCAATATCGCCGCGATGAAGCAGCTGGGCGTGACCGATCTCGTCGCGGTCTCGGCGGTGGGCTCGCTGAAAGAGGCCTATGCGCCGGGCGATTTCCTGATCGTGGATCAATATATCGACCGCACCTTCGCCCGCGAAAAATCCTTCTTCGGCCCCGGCATGGTGGGCCATGTCTCGGTCGCCCATCCCGTCTGCGCGGACCTGTCCGCCGCCTGCGCCGAGGCCGCGCGCAAGACCGGCGTAAAGGTCCATGAGGGCGGCACCTATGTCGCGATGGAAGGCCCGCAATTCTCGACAAAGGCCGAGAGCGAGCTTTACCGCCAATGGGGCGCCGACGTGATCGGCATGACCGGGATGCCCGAAGCGAAGCTCGCCCGCGAGGCGGAACTCCATTACGCCTGCGTCGCGATGATCACCGATTTCGACTGCTGGCACCCCGATCACGACGCCGTGGACGTGGCGCAGGTCGTGGCCGTCGCGATGAAGAACGCGAGCAAGGCCCGCGATCTGGTCGCGGCCCTGCCCGCACTGCTCAAAGGCGCTGCGGGAGAATGTACGACCGGCTGCACCCGCGCGCTCGACAGCGCGATCATGACCGCGCCCGACAAGCGCTCGGCCGAGATGAAAGAGAAACTGAAGACCATCGCGGGCCGCGTGCTCGACCTCTGAGGACCGAATGAAAGACGTCAAAGACTATATCCGCACCATCGCCGATTTCCCGCATGAAGGGATCATGTTCCGCGATGTGACGACCCTGTTTGCCGATCCGCGCGGCTTCCGCATGGCGATCGACCAGCTTCTTCACCCCTGGGCGGGCCAGCAGATCGACAAGGTCGTGGGGCTGGAGGCGCGTGGCTTCATCCTCGGCGGCGCGATTGCCCATCAGCTTTCGAAAGGCTTCGTGCCGATCCGCAAGAAGGGTAAACTGCCCGGCCAGACCATCAGCCAAGCCTACCAGCTCGAATATGGCGAGGCGGTGATGGAGATGCATGAAGACGCGATCCAGCCCGGCGAGAAGGTTCTGATCGTCGATGACCTTCTGGCCACGGGCGGCACCGCGCGGGCGGGCATCCAGCTGATCGAGCGCGTCGGCGGCGATATCGTCGGCCTGTCCTTCATCGTCGATCTCCCGGAACTGGGCGGGCGAAAACTGCTCGAAAGCCTCGGGATGAATGTGAACGTGCTCTGCGAGTTCGAGGGGCTGTGAGCCCGGGCCCGGTCGCTGCCGTCCTTGCCGTGGTGATCCGCGACGGGCAGGCCCTTCTGGTGCAGCGCGCGAACCCGCCCGATGCCGGACTCTGGGGATTTCCCGGCGGCAAGATCGAGTTCGGTGAGACGCTTCTCTCGGCAGCCGAGCGCGAGCTGCGCGAAGAGACCGGCGTGCGCGCAGAGGCAACGCACGCCTTCAACGCGCTTGATGTCCTTGCACAGGGCGCAGATGAGATGCTGGAGCATCATTACGTGCTGATCGCGGTCGAATGCCGCTGGCTGGCCGGAGAGCCAAGTGCTGCCGATGATGCGCTGGATGCCCGCTGGGTCGATCTCGACCGGATCGAGGATCTTCCCCTGAGCCGCGATGTGGCACGCGTCGCGCGGCAGGCCGCAGCACTGCACCATTCTCATTCGCGTTAACCCATCGCTAATGCGAATCGCGCTAGGCTGACCGCGCCTGATGGTTCGGCTGCTTGCATACACACGTGAACCGGAATGCCGCGCCCCGCCTGCTCTCCTGGTGGGGCGCGTCTCGTCTCCACCTCAGCGTTCGGCCAGAACCGCGCCGGGATTGAGGATGCCTTTCGGATCCAGCGCCGATTTGATCGCCCGCATCGCCGCCAGCTTGCCCGGATCGCCGTAACGCTCCAGATCGCCGACCTTGAGCCGCCCGATCCCATGCTCGGCCGAGATCGAACCGCCGAAGCGATCCACCAGATCGTAGACCGTCTCGGGAATCGCGCGGCGCAGGTTTTCGTATTCCTTGCGATCGCGCCCTTCCGCCGGGAAGGCGTTGAAATGCAGGTTGCCGTCCCCGACATGACCGAAGCAGTTGATGCGGATATCGGCCAAAGCGCGCAGGGCCGCCTCGGCCTCTTCGATGAACTGAGCCAGCTTCGGCAGCGGCAGCGAAATGTCATGGCTGGAAATCGAACCGATCCGCTTGTTCGCCTCCGGCAGGCTCTCGCGCAGGGTCCACATCTGGGCGCGCTGGCTCTCGGAGCTTGCGATGACCCCGTCACGCACAAGGCCCTCGCCCGCCACGAAGAGCCCCGCCAACGCCTCTTCCGGCGCCAGCCCCTCCGGCAGGCCGATCTCGATCAGCACCGACCAGTCCGGGCGCGCGGCAAATGGCTGATGCACCTCCGGGCCGACGGCATCCAGAAACCGCAGCCCCTGCCCCGAAATCAGCTCGAAAGCCGAGACACAACCCGGCATCCGCGCTTCGGCCAGTTCCAGCAATGCCAGCGCCGCCGACGGGCTTTCGACCACCATCATCGCCGTGCCGACCGCCGCAGGTTTTGGCAACAGCCGCAACGTCGCCGCGGTGATGATCCCCAACGTGCCCTCGGACCCGATCAGCAGGTCCTTCAGGTCGTAGCCCGTGTTGTCCTTGCGCAGATGTTTCAGCCCCGAGATCACCGCGCCATCGGCCAGCACCGCCTCGACCCCCAGGCAGAGCTCACGGGCATTGCCATAGCGTAGCACGTTCACGCCGCCCGCATTGGTCGCCAGCACGCCACCGATCCGCGCCGAGCCCTGGCTCGCGATGGTCAGCGGGAACAGCCGTCCCGCGCGATCCGCCGCCTGCTGCGCGTCCAGAAGTGTCGCGCCCGCCTCGATCTCCAGCACATGGCCAGTGACCGCCCGTACCGACGCCATCTTCTCAAGGCTCACGATCACCGGCGCGGGGCCCTCTTCGATGATCTGGCCACCGACCAGCCCGGTCCCGCCGCCAAAGGGCACCACCCCTACACCCGCACTGTGGCAGGTCCGCAGAATCGCCGCGACCTGTGCCGTCGAGACGGGCTTCACCAGAACCCCGCCGCAGCCCTTGTAACGCCCGCGAGGCTCCTCGAGATAAGATACCCCCGGCGCGCCGATGCTCAGCCCCGGCACCTCTGCGCGCAGCGTCTCGACAAAGCTCTCATCGGCAGGTGCGCGCATCGAACACTCCTTCGAATTGGCCCAAATATCCCGGGGGTGAGGCTGTCAAGCCGAGGGGGCAGCGCCCCCTTCCTGACCTGTCTCATTCGTCTTGCGGCAGAGGTGTCCGCACCTCCGCCCCGTATGCGTGGCCCGCCTTATCGCCAGGTCGGATGGAAACGGTTCGCCGGGCTCAACGTGAAGATCTCGCAGCCATCCGCGGTCACCCCAACCGAATGCTCGAATTGCGCGCTCAGCGACTTGTCACGCGTCACGGCGGTCCAATCATCGGCGAGAACCTTGGTCTCGGGGCGGCCCAGATTGACCATCGGCTCGATCGTAAAGATCATGCCTTCCTCGAGCACCGCCCCCGAACCCGCGCGCCCGTAATGGAGCACGTTCGGCGGTGCGTGGAAGACCTTGCCGACACCATGGCCGCAGAAGTCACGCACCACCGACATCCGGTGGCCTTCGACGAATTTCTGGATCGCATGGCCGATATCGCCGAAGGTGTTGCCCGGCTTGACCTGTTCGATCCCGATCATCAGCGCGTCATGGGTGACCTGGATCAGCCGCTCGGCCTTCCGGCTCAGGGTACCCGCGACATACATGCGCGAGCTGTCCCCGTACCAGCCATCGAGGATCACCGTCACGTCGATATTGATGATATCGCCATCCTTGAGCTTCTTGTCGCCCGGGATGCCGTGGCAGACCACATGGTTGACCGAGATGCAGCTCGCATGGCGATACCCGCGATAGCCGATCGTGGCCGAAGTCGCGCCCAGCTCGGTGACGCGCTTGTCGATGAAAGCGTCGAGCTCGCCGGTGCTTACCCCCGGCTTCACCAGATCCGCCACCTCGTCGAGGATCTGCGCGGTCACCTGCGAGGCGGCGCGCATTCCAGCGAAATCGCTCTGGTCGTAAATCCGGATACCGTCTTTGGTCACTCGGGCCTGATTGTCGTCCAAGGGTCCACTCCTTGCAGGTTGCGGGCTCTAGATAGTCACAAAAGAACGCCTTGGCCAGTGCCCGCTCTTTTCCCCTGCCCCGCTGCACCCTATACCAAGGCGAAAGGAGCCTCCCAGATGCCCAATCCCACCGCAGCGATCCTGATCATCGGCGACGAGATCCTCACCGGCCGCACCCGCGAGGGCAACGCCCATTTCCTTGCCGGAAAGCTGGCCGAACATGGCATCACCTGCCGCCAGATCCGGGTCGTGCCGGACGATAACGACGTGATCGTGGCGGCGGTGCGTGAGCTTTCGACAAGCCACGATCATCTTTTCACGAGCGGCGGCATCGGCCCGACCCATGACGACATCACCGCCGATGCGGTGGCCGAGGCGATGGGGGCCTCGCTCGACATACGCGACGACGCGCGCATGATCCTCGCAGAACATTACGCCGCGCGCGGGGTCGAGTTCACCACCGCCCGGCTGCGCATGGCCCGCATTCCCGCGGTCGCCGAGCTGATCGACAACCCGGTCTCGGGCGCACCGGGCTTCTCGCTGGGCAATGTCCATGTGATGGCGGGCGTGCCCAACATCTTCCAGGCGATGGTCGAGGGGCTCTTGCCGAAGCTCACCGGGGGCGCACCGCTGATCTCGCGAAACTGGCAGGTGATGGTCGCGGAGGCCTCCGTGGCCGATGAGCTGCGCGAGATCGCGGCGCGCTTTCCCGATCTCTCGATCGGGTCCTATCCCTTCGTGCAGGAGGGGCGATACGGGACAAATCTCGTCACCCGCGGCACCGATCCCGGGCGGGTCGAGGTGGGCTGGCAAGCGCTGAAGACCGCTTTCCCGGAGGGCAAATGACCGACGCCTACGCGATCATCGATGCAACCTGGCCCCCCGCGCAGTTTCGCCGTGCCGGAGGGTTCCTGATCCGCGACGGTCAGGGTGGCGGCTCGCGCGTCAGCTGCGCCACGCTCGAAGGTCCGCTGGAAGAGGCCGACATCCCGGCCGCGGAGGCTGCCCACCGCGCCCTCGGCCAGACCCCGCGCTTCATGATCCGCGATGGCGAAGACGCATTCGATGCGGTGCTCGAAGGGCGGGGCTACGAGGCCTATGATCCGGTCCGTCTGTGGTCGGCACCGATCGAGCAGGTGCAAGGTGAGGTGCCTCCCGTCACGGCCTTCGCCCATTGGCCACCGCTCCAGATCGCCCGCGATCTCTGGTCTGAGCTTGACGTCGGCCCCGAACGTCAGGCGATCATGGAGCGCGTCACCGGCCCGAAAGCCTGTGTCCTGGGCCGCAAGCAGGATCGCGCGGCAGGCGTGGCCTTCGTCGCTCTCCACGAGGGTGCGGCGATGCTGCACGCGCTTGCTGTCGCCCCCCGGTTCCGCCGCATGGGGCTCGCGCGCCAGATGGTTCACGAGGCTGCCCGCTGGGCCGCCGAGGCAGGGGCTACGCGCTTCGAGATGATCGTGACGCTTGCCAATGATGCCTCGAACGGGCTTGCGCGTGACCTCGGGATGGAAGCGCGCGCGCAGTATCACTACCGCCGCAAGGAGGATGCCCTGTGACCCGTCTGGCTGGCTTCGCGCTCGCGACGTTGATCGCCGCGCCCGCGCTGGCCGAGCCGCTCGCGCTCAGCCTGCCCGGTGGCGCGACCCAATCGGCGCAGGCGTCGAGCCCGGCGACAAGCTACGCGCTCGCCGTCGGCCCGTGGCAGGATGGCGCGATCGAGCATATCGCGCTTGAGGGCGCGCGCAGCGACACCGCCTGGCGGCTCCGGGCGAACCAGAACACGACGCTCCAGATCCTCGCACCGCTGCGCGACCAGTTGACCGAGGCTGGTTACACACTGCTTTACGAGTGCGACACCGATGCCTGTGGTGGCTTCGATTTTCGCTATGCGCTCGACCTGCTGCCCGAGCCCTCGATGCATGTCGACTTGGGCGATTTCCGCTATCTCGCAGCGCGCAAGGGCGAGGAATATGTCGCGATCACGGTCTCGCGCTCGTCGGAGTCGGGATTTATCCAGATTACCGATCTCAGCGTACAGGACGTGACCCCGGCGCGGCCCGACAATCCGCTCGCGACACCTCTGCCCGCCGCCCCGTTGACGACGAATGCCACTGCGACCCCACCTTCGGCATTCGCCCGCGCGCTCGAAACCCGGGGCTCCGTCGCGCTCGACGATCTCGACTTTCCGTCTGGCGCGGCGACCCTCGGACCCGGAGAATTCGCCTCGCTTGCGGCCCTGGCGGAGTTTCTGAAGGCCAACCCGGACATGCAGGTCATGCTGGTCGGGCATACCGATGCGGTGGGCTCGCTGGCCGCGAATATCGCGCTTTCGAAGAAACGCGCCCAGTCTGTGCGCAGCAAGTTGATCTCCGACTATGGCACCGACCCGGCCCAGGTCAGCGCCGAGGGCGCGGGCTTCCTCGCGCCGCGCGCGAGCAGCCTGACGAAAGAGGGGCGCGAGAAAAACAGACGGGTCGAAGTGGTTCTCACTTCGACCCGCAGTTAGCGCGGTCCGGGCTGCTCGGACCCCGCAGGGGAAGATCGGCTCACCAGTTGTCAGGACCCTTCTCGGCGAAGGTCTGGGCGAGAAAATCGATGAAGGCGCGCACTTTCGGCTGGGTGAAACGGCCCGGCGGATAGATCGCGTAGATGCCCAGCGTCTCCATCGGCAGGTCGGGCATTGCCTCTTCCACGAGGCCCTGGCGCATCGCATCGGCATAAAGGAAGGACGGCAGGTAGGCGATGCCGAGCCCCGCGATGCAGGCATGCAGCAGCGATTGGCCGTCATTGACCGTCAGCCAGCCCGCCGAGCGCACCTGACGACGCTCGCCCGAGGGCGCGGTCAGCTTCCAGACATTGCCCGCCGACTGGTTCGAGTAATGCAGCAGCTTGTGTTCGTTGAGGTCGTCGATCCGCTCGGGGCGGCCGTATTTCGCGAAATACTCGGGTGCGGCGATCATCCGGCGCGAGGTTTCGGTCAGCTTGCGCGCGCGCAGGCTGCTATCCTCCAGCTCGCCGACGCGGATCGCCATATCGAACCCTTCCGAGATCAGTTCGACGTAGCGGTTGTTCAGCACCATGTTCACGGTGATATCGGGGAATTCCTGCAGGAAATCGCCCAGAACGGGCGACAGAAGGTTCACGCCGAAATCCGTCGCGACCGAAATGCGCAGCAGACCCGAAGGCGCGGTCTGCATCGAGGTGACCAGCGCGTCGGCCTCGCCCGCATCGTTGAGCACCCGGCGTGCGCGATCGTAATAGGCCAGACCGATCTCGGTCGGGGAAACGCGGCGCGTGGTGCGGTTGAGCAGACGCGCGCCAAGGCGCGCCTCGAGCGCGGAGACGTGCTTCGACACGGCGGATTTGGAAATGCCCATCTTCTTCGCGGCATCTGTGAAGCCGCCCTGGTCGACGACCATTGCGAAGGCTTCCATTTCAGTCAGGCGATCCATCTAGCGCACCTTTGCGGAACTCGTTTTGTTTGTCGTTGTCGTCCGTTTTCGAGGTCAAATCGGGCGCAAATGGGGCCTCAGGGCGACAATAAGGGGGAAATGTCACGGGTTGGTTACTCTCACGAAACGGTCTCACCGCCTATGGATTTCCAAGGAAACAAGGCGATTACACATCTTCCGCGACGGATCCGAAGGCGCAATGACGCCGCGTTTGACGTGACAACGCGGGTCGCGCTCGCAACAGTGCTGCCCAAATCAGGGAGGGTTTCATGAGCCAGTATCCGCATCTCTTCACGCCGCTCGATCTGGGCCATGTCACGCTGCCTAACCGCGTGCTGATGGGCTCGATGCACACCAATCTCGAAGAGCGCGGCAATTGGAACGCGGTAGCCGAGTTCTATGCCGAGCGCGCGCGCGGCGGCGTCGCACTGATGGTGACCGGCGGCATGGCCCCCAATGCCGAAGGGGGCGTGTTTCCCGGTGCGGCGGGTCTTTTCACGCCGCAGGACATCGCCAACCACCGCCTGATCACCGATCGCGTCCATGAAGCGGGCGGGCGGATCGCGATGCAGATCCTCCATGCGGGCCGCTATGCTTACGGTCCCGATTGTGTCTCGGCCTCGGCCATCAAGTCCCCGATCTCCCCTTTCCCGCCGAGAGAACTCGACGAGGCCGGGATCGAGAAGCAGATCGCCGATATAGCGACCTCTGCCGCGCGCGCGCGCGAGGCGGGCTATGACGGGGTCGAGGTGATGGGCTCGGAAGGGTATTTCCTCAACCAGTTCCTCGTGCGCCATACGAACAAGCGCGAGGATCGCTGGGGCGGATCGTTCGAGAACCGGATGCGCCTTCCCGTCGAGGTGGTGCGCCGCGTGCGTGAGGCGGTCGGCCCCGATTTCATCGTGATCTACCGCATCTCGCTCATCGATCTGATCCCCGACGGCTCGACCTGGGAGGAAGTCGTCACACTTGCCAAGGCCATCGAGGCTGCCGGAGCCACGATCCTCAACACCGGCATCGGTTGGCACGAGGCCCGCGTGCCCACCATCGCGACCTCGGTGCCGCGCGCGGCCTTCACCTGGCTGACCGGACGGCTGCGCCCCGAGGTCTCGATCCCGGTGATTACCTCGAACCGGATCAACAATCCCGCCACCGCGGAAAGCGTGCTGGCCGAAGGTTGCGCCGATATGGTGTCGATGGCGCGCCCCTTCCTCGCCGATCCCGATTTCGTGGTGAAAGCCCGGGAAGGCCGCGCCGCAGAGATCGCGCCTTGCATCGCCTGCAACCAGGCCTGCCTCGACCACACCTTCCAGGGCAAGGTGTCGTCCTGCCTCGTGAACCCGCGCGCGGGCCACGAGACCGAGATCACCATCACGCCGACCGACGCGCCCAAGACCATCGCCGTCGTCGGCGCCGGACCCGCGGGCCTTTCGGCCGCGATAACCGCCGCGCAGCGCGGCCACGCGGTCACCGTCTTCGATCGCGGCGCCGAGATCGGCGGCCAGCTGACCATGGCGCGTGCGATCCCCGGCAAGGAAGAATTCCACGGCCTCACCGACTGGTTTGCCACGATGGCCGCGAAGACCGGGGTGACGCTGAAACTCAACACCGAAGCCACGGTCGACGCGCTGGCCGGGTTCGACGAGATCATCATCGCCACCGGTGTCCTGCCGCGCGACCCCGCGATCCCGAACGAGCGCGGGCAGGTCGTCAGCTACATCGACATCCTCAAGGGCCGTGTGACCGCAGGACCGCGTGTCGCGGTAATCGGCGCGGGCGGGATTGGCTTCGACGTGGCCGAATTCCTGACCGTCAGCGACAGCCCGACGCTCGACCTCGAGGAATGGAAGCGCGAATGGGGCGTCGGCGATCCGGCGGCAACCCCGGGCGGTCTGGCCGAGCCGCAGCCCGAAGCGCCCGCGCGCACCGTCACCCTGCTACAGCGCAAGCGCGAGAAACTGGGGCGTCACCTTGGGAAAACCACCGGCTGGATTCACCGCGCGGCGCTTCAGATGAAGGACGTGAAAATGATCGGCGGGGTGAATTACGAGAAGATCACCGCAGAGGGGCTGCATGTCACCTTCGGCGAAGCGCGTGAGAACCCGACGCTGATCCAAGCCGATACGGTCGTGCTTTGCGCGGGTCAGCTCTCGGATCGCACGCTTGCCGATCAGCTGATCGCGGCGGGCCGCAGCCCGCATGTGATCGGCGGCGCGGATGTCGCGGCCGAGCTGGACGCGAAACGCGCGATCGATCAGGGCACGCGCCTCGCCGCCGCGCTTTGAGGAATGGGAGGGGCGCGCCCCTCCCGCTCAGATACAGCGCCCGCCATCGACCTCCATCGCGACGCCGGTGATCATGCTCGCTTCGTCCGAGCACAGAAACAGCGCCGCGTTGGCCATATCCTCGGGGGTCGAAAACCGCCCGAGCGGGATCGTGGCGAGGAATTTCGCGCGCACCTCGGGCGTGTCCTCGCCCATGAAGCTTTTCAGAAGCGGCGTCTCTCCGGCGACCGGATTGATTGCGTTGACGCGGATACCCTCGGGCGCGAGCTCCACCGCCATCGCGCGGGTCGCGGTAATCATCCAGCCCTTCGAGGCATTGTACCAGTTGAGCCTGGGCCGCGGGCTCACGCCAGCGGTGGAGGCCACGTTGAGGATCGCACCCGAGCCCTGCGCCTTCATCAGCGGTACGATGTGGCGCGCGGTCAGGTAGACCGACTTGGCATTCACGTTGAGGACACGGTCGAACTCTTCCTCGGTGACCTCTTCCATCGGTTTGGGCAGATGGGTCGTGCCTGCATTGTTCACGAGGATGTCGATCCGACCCCAGGTGTCCTGCGCGGCCCTAGTCATCGCGGCGACGTCCGCATTGCGGCTGACATCGACAGCGCAGGCGATCCCGCCGATCTCCTTGGCGACCGCCTGCGCGGCGTCTTCGTTCAGATCGGCGACCATGACGCGCGCGCCCTCGGCGGCGAAACGGCGCGCGATGCCCGCGCCGAAGCCCGAGCCCGCACCGGTGACGATGGCGGTCTTGTTCTCAAGTCTCATGTGGCTCCTCCCTCCGGCGCACTGTGGCAGAAGGGAGGACGCGCGCAAGGGGCTCGGTCGCCCCGCTCAGACGGCGATATTGTCGATCAGACGCACGTCGCCCAGCCAGAGTGCGGCAAGCATCCGCACCGGCTCCGCCAGATCTTCCGCAGGACGCAGCCCGTCGACGGTGCGAAGTTCGAGATATTCGATCTCGCGGAACCCAGCCTCTAGCAGCGCGGCTTCGGCATTGGTCAGCGCGATCTCCGCCGAGGCGCCGTCCCGGATCTCGGAGGCCGCAAGCTGCATGATCTCATGCAGACGCGGGGCGACCTCACGCTCGGCCTCGGTCAGACGCACGTTGCGCGAGGACATGGCGAGCCCGTCTTCCTCGCGGATCGTCGGGCAGCCGATGATGCGGGTCGGAATGTTGAGATCGCGCACGAGGCGCTGGACGACCTGCAATTGCTGCCAGTCCTTCTCACCGAAAAAGGCGCGCCCCGCCTGCGTCATCCCGAAGAGCTTCGAGCAGACCGTGGCAACCCCGTCGAAATGGCCGGGCCGGAACGCGCCCTCGAGCGGCTCGGTGATGCCCGTGATCGAAACGGTCGTGGCAAAGCCATCGGGATAGACCTCGTCCACGCCGGGCGCGAAGAGCACATCGACGCCCTCGGCCTCAAGCAACGCCAGATCGCGGGCCTCGTCGCGCGGGTATTTGTCGAGGTCAGAGGCATTGTTGAACTGCATCGGGTTGACGAAGACTGTCACGATCACCCGGTCCGACTGCTCGCGGGCTGCACGTGCGAGGCTCAGATGGCCATCATGCAGCGCCCCCATCGTCGGCACCACGCCCACCAGCATGCCCGAACGTTTCCAGGCGGCCACCTTGTCGCGCAGCTCGGCGGCGGTACGGATTACTTGCGTCATTTCTTGACCTCATCGGCAAAGCTGTGCTCGGCCGCCGGGAAGGAGCGCTCGCGCACCTCCGCCGCGTAATCGGCCACGGCCGCCTCGGCCGCCACCCCGAGCTGCCCGAAACGCTTGACGAATTTCGGTTTGAAATCGGCGAAGAGACCCAGCATGTCGTCGACCACGAGCACCTGACCGTCGCAACCCGCACCGGCACCGATCCCCACGGTCGGGATCGCGACCTCGGCGGTGATCTCATCGGCGAGCCCCTGCGGCACTTTCTCGAGCACGACCGAGAACGCCCCCGCTTCGGCGACGGCCTTCGCATCCGCGATCAACCGGGCACGGCCCTCGCCACGGCCCTGCACCTTGTAGCCGCCCAGCGTGTTCACCGATTGCGGCGTCAGCCCGATATGCGCCATCACCGGGATGCCGCGCGCCACGAGAAACGCGATCGTCTCGGCCATGTGCACCCCGCCTTCAAGCTTCACCGCCCCCGCGCCGGTCTCGGCCATCAGCCGGGCGGCGTTGCGAAACGCCTGCGCGGGGCTTTCCTCGTAAGAGCCGAAGGGCATGTCGATCACCATCAGCGCGTTCGACAGCCCCCGCGCGACGGCCTGACCGTGCATCACCATCATCTCCATCGTGACGCCCAGGGTCGAGGGCAGCCCGTGCAACACCATGCCGACAGAGTCGCCCACCAGCACCAGATCGCAATGCGGATCGACCAGCTTCGCGATCGGCGTCGTATAGGCGGTGAGGCACACGATCGGCGCGCCGCCCTTCATGGCAAGAATGTCGGCGGGCATCTTCTGACGCGAGGTTCCAGTGGCGCTCATGGGGCAATCCTCCCTGATCTGCTTGGTCGCGACTCCTAACGTTCCAAGCCGCACAAGGGAAGATAGGAATGCCGCAACGCCGCAACACGGGGGAGATCGGAGGGGCTTTTCCCCTCTTTCAAACACGAAAAAAGGCGCGGCCCATCAGGCGCCGCGCCGTTTTCGTGGTGCATGAATTTTGGCTCAGTTGCTTGCCAGTGTCCCGACGGGACAAGGCGCGGTGCCAGGATAACCGCAATCGGCCGATTGTGCGGTTTCACCCGACGCGCCCACCTGCTCTGCCAGCGCCACCGAGGCTTCGTGCTGCTCCTGCTCGACCTTGTTCTGATCGGCGATCAGCCCGGCCTCCCAGGCCTTCTGGTCTTCCGCGATCGCGACCTGGTTATAGGCCGAGACGACATAGCCCGAATGGAGCTGGACCACCGGCCCTTCCATGTCGAGGCTTTCCTCGCGATTGCGCACCTTCACCTCGGTCCCTTTCGGAATCTTGTTGAAGAGGTCGATGATGTCTTGGTTGAACAGACGGATACAGCCCGCCGAAGTCGCCCGCCCGATCGAGGAGGGGTCCATCGTGCCGTGGATGCGGTAATAGGTATCCTTGCCGTCCTTGTAGAGATAAAGCGCCCGAGCCCCGAGCGGGTTGTCGAGACCACCGGGCAGACCATCTTTGAGCGGCCCGTAAAGATCGGGATCTTCATTGATCATGTTCTGTGTGGGCGTCCAGCTGGGATATTCCTGCTTGCGCTGGATCGTGGCATCGCCCGCGAAGCCCTTGCCATCACGGCCCACGGCTACACCGTAACGCTCGGCCTGTCCGGGGGCGGTGATGTAATAGAGGAAGCGCGCATAGGGATCGACGACGATCGTGCCGACCGGCTCGGGGCCATGGTAGGGCACGATCTGGCGACGGTTGCGCTCGACGAGATATTTTGGGTTCACCGCCGGGATTTCCTTCCCGTCATCGTTGCGGGCCTGATACTCCGCGGGGACCGTTTTGCTCGACTGGGTCGGCTGGGCATATTGGTGCGGCTCGCTCGCGCAGGCCGCCAGAATGCCGAGAAGACCCACCAGCAATGCAGGTCGGGTCACACGATTGAGCGTCATCGAACACGTGGTCACTTGCAATTCCCTGTCTCTCTTCGGAGGGCGCGCCCGCGCCCGGTTCCCGATCACCAATCCGCTAGATAGGTGAAAGTTCCCTCCTCTCACACTAACATGAATGTGATCGAGTCCCCTTCTCTCCCCGTCGGCGGAAAGCCGCCCCCTTGACCTCGCCCGATCCGCGACGGACCTTGACACCATTCGCGAGACGAGAGGAGGCGCCCCGGATGACCCTGCCGCTATGGTTCGACCCCGAAGAAATGCTGATCGGGGGCCGCTGGCGCCGCAGCTCCGAGACCCTGGCCGTCGAGAATCCCTCGGATGGATCGGAAATGGCGAGGGTCGCACGCGGAACCCCCTTTGACATCGACGAGGCCGTGGCCGCGGCGCAAGACGCGCTCGATGGCGACTGGGGCCGGTTTACCGCCGTCGAGCGTGGCCGTCTCCTGATGAAGATGTCGGCCCTCGTGCTCTCGCGCATCGACGATCTCGCGGTGATCGAGGCAATGGATGTCGGAAAACCTCTGAGCCAGGCACGCGCCGATGTGACCGCACTCGCCCGCTACCTGGAATTCTACGGCGGCGCCGCCGACAAGGTGATGGGCGAGACGATCCCCTATCTGAACGGTTACACCGCCTATACCCTGCGCGAACCCCATGGCGTGACGGCCCATATCGTGCCCTGGAATTACCCGATGCAAATCATCGGCCGGTCCGTCGGCGCAGCCCTCGCGATGGGCAATGCCGCTGTCGTCAAGCCGGCCGAGGAAGCCTCGCTGACAGCCCTTGCCTTCGCCCGGATCGCCGAAGAGGCCGGAATGCCCGCAGGCGCGCTGAACATCGTCCCCGGGCTGGGCGAGGAAGCGGGGGCCGCGCTGTCTTCGCATCCGGGCATCAACCACATCTCCTTCACCGGCTCGGTCGCGGTGGGACAGCTCATTCAGGCCGCCGCTGCGGCAAATGTCGTGCCCGTCACGCTCGAACTGGGCGGCAAATCCCCCCAGCTCGTCTTCGCCGATGCCGATCTCGACCGCGCGCTGCCATTCCTGATCAATGCGGGCATCCAGAATGCGGGGCAGACCTGCTCGGCGGCCTCGCGGATCCTGGTCGAGCGCACGCGCTACGATGAAGTGCTCGAGAAGATGGCTGCATGCTATCGCGAGCTGGTCGTGGGCCCGGCGCTTGCCGATCACAATCTCGGCCCGCTGATCTCACGCCACCAGAAACACATCGTCGAGGCCTATCTGAGTCTCGCCTCGGATCTGACCATCGCCGCGCAAGGCACGATCGCCGGGGACGCACCCGCGACCGGCCATTACGTCGCGCCCACCCTGATTGGTGGCGGCCATGGTGGGCACAGGCTTGCACAAGAGGAGATCTTCGGCCCGGCGCAGATCGTCATTCCCTTCGAGGATGAGGAAGACGCCGTCGCCATCGCCAACGGGACCGATTATGGGCTCGTGGCTTCGGTCTGGTCCGAAAACGGCCCCCGCCTGATGCGCCTCGCCAAACGGTTGCGCGCAGGACAGGTGTTTCTCAACAATTACGGCGCAGGCGGCGGGGTCGAACTTCCCTTCGGCGGGACCGGAAAATCCGGCCATGGCCGCGAGAAGGGGTTCGAAGCGCTCCACGGCTTTTCCAGCCTGAAGACCGTCGCTGCCTGGCACGGCTGATCCCGCTTCTTCTTGACGAAAATATCTCGGGGGAGTCCGCGCCAGCGGACGGGGGCAGAGCCCCCTTCTCTTCCATTATCTGTCGCCCTCCAGCGACGGGGCAGAGCCCCCCTTCGCAAGTAAAGGTCTCGCTCAGGGTGTCAGCAACTCCGCCAGCACCAGCGCCATCACCTTGGCACTGTCGGCCATGTCGGTGATGCCCACCCATTCGTCGGGCTGATGGGCCAGTTCCAGCAATCCCGGACCATAGGCGATGCAGTTCTTCAGCCGCCCGATCCGGTCGATATGTTTCTGGTCATAAGTGCCCGGACTGACGACATAGGCCGCCTCGCGCCCCAGCACCGCTTCGATCGCGGCGGCGGTCGAGCGCACCACGGGCGCATCGTGCTCCGTCATCGAGGGCTGCACCTCGAAGAGATCGCGGATCTCGTAGCGAAACGTAGGCCGGCGCACCTTTACCCGCTCCATCAGCGCGGTGATCTCTGCCTTCACCTCGGCGAGATCCTCCTCGATGAGGAAGCGCCGGTCGATCACGATGCGGCAGCGATCGGCCACGCAGGGCGCGGGCAGGCCGGTATAGTCCGCCTCCTGCTCGGCTTCGCCGCCATGGATCGAGTTGATGTTCAGCGTCGAGGCCCGCGCGCCCTCGGGGATCACCGGCATCTCGGTGCGCTTGCCCAGCAGGAGCGGATAGAGCGTCTCCTCCATCTCGGCCAGAACCGCCCCCATATGGCGGATCGCGCTGTCGCCGAGGAATGGCATCGAGCCATGCGCGATCCGACCCATCGTCTCGATTTCCGCCCACCAGACGCCGCGATGACCGAGGCAGATCTGATCCTTGTGGAGGGGCTCGGGGATGATGACGTGCTGAACGCGTGCGGGATCGAACCGGCCTTGCGTCGCGAGATAGGCCACCCCTCCATAGCCTCCCGTTTCCTCGTCAGCCGTGGCCGAGATCTCGATCGTACCCGCGAAATCCGGGCACACCGCCAGGAACGCCTCCGCCGCGATCACCGAGGCGGCAAGCCCGCCCTTCATGTCGCAAGCCCCGCGCCCGTAGATCCGATCACCCTCGATCTCTGCGCCGAACGGATCGCGGGTCCAGCCGTGGCCGACCTCGACCACGTCGTGATGCGAGTTGAAATGCACGCACTCACCGACGCGCGCTCCCTCGATCCGCGCGATGAGGTTCCAGCGCGGATACCGTTCGCTGTCGCCGGGCGCATCCTGCGCGCGGATCAGCTCCGTCGCAAAGCCTCGCGCGCCGAGCCGGTCCGCGAGATATTCGCAGATCTCGAGATAATGCCGCCCCGGCGGGTTGAGCGTCGGGATGCGGATGAGATCCTGGGTCAGCGCGACCAGATCGTCGCGACGGCTGTAGATCTCGAGCTTGAGGCGCGCAGCAAGGTCCATGCCGCCACGCTAGACCCGCCCCGGCCCGCGCTCCAAGCGGAAAACGCATGGCCAAGAACGACCCGGCGCGCTATTGCAGGGCAAACCCGGCGAGGGCGTCGGGCAGGAGGACGATGATGAACCTGTTTCTGGGCTTTGCGCTGGTGATCTGCATCGCCGTGGGCGGCTGGCTGTCGAAATATGACTGGGCGAAACTGCTCGCGCTGGTACCGGTCGGAATGCTGCTGCCGGCCTTCTACATGACCGGCACCGCCTGCGGCGCGGGCTTCGTGTTCAATTTCTTCTCGGATGCTGGCAGCTGCACGAACGGCTACGCCCCGCGCCAGATGTTCGCCGCGACCTATGTGATGGCGCTGATCCCCGTCGCCGTCGCTGCCATCGCGATCAAGCTGATCCGCATGGCCATGGCCGCGCGCAAGGGCTGAGACCGGGGTCGGAGCGAGGGCAGAGGCTGGCCTTCGCCGCCGCGCACGCTTAGGCTTCACCCGTTCTGGCAAGGAGCGCAGGATGCTGGCACTTATCCGCCTGGCGATTTTCGGCCTGATCGCGCTGACGATCCTGTTCTGGCTGGTGCGGATCTATGCCCGCTCGCTGCGTCGAGAATCGCTCGAGAAGGAATGGGACGTCACCCATGCCTATGGTGAGACGGCACAGCCCCGCGACGCTTTTGTCGAAGAAGGCATGCGGGATTACGAAAAGAGTCTGCTGCGCAAGCTGATCTGGCTTGTGTATGTGCTGCCGATCGGGCTGATCGCGGTGATTGTCTATTTCATGAATTACAGGTGAGGGTGCGATGCGTTACGTGAAATGGGGCTTCTGGGCGGTGCTGTTCGCCATCGTGGCGACGTTCCTGCATTACAACCTGCCGCGCCACGACATCGTGCGCATCGTCGGCACCGAGGTGCGCCGCGTCGATTTCGGCGAGAACTCGATCTTCTGGGCCACGCCGGATGTGGGCACCGCGAATGCCACGAGCCGCGACGTGCGCTTCATCAACACGGTACGCCCGAACGGCAAGACGCTGGTGTTTCGCAACGAGGATACCGGCTGGGGCTGGCCGCCCTATTTCAAGCTCGACAGCTCCGATCTTCAGGCCCAGGCCGAATCGCAGATCTCGACCCAGGCGGACCCGATCTGGGTGTCGGTGACGCGCTATGGCTGGCGCTCGCGCTGGCTGAGCATCTTCCCCAACGCGGTTGGGCTGAAAGTCGTGCCCAGCCCCGATACGCGGATCATCCCTTGGGCGAATATCATCATCCTCACCCTGCTCATTCTGATCTTGCTCACGATCCGCGCCATGTGGCGGCAATTCCGCGAGCGTTCGATTGACCCGCTGATCGACGATGCGGGCGAGGCCTGGGACGATGCCGAAGAGGGCGCGAAAGGGTTCTTCGACCGGCTCTTCGGAAGGAAATGAGCGCAAGGGGCACGGCCCCGCGCGCGTACCACCCCGGTATATTGCAAGCAGCTGGATGGACGAGGATCAGACCTCGCCGCGCTCGAACCGCTCGCGCATGAGACGGTCGGCCACCTCGAGCACCAGCGCATCCTCGCCCAGTCGGCCCACGACCTGCACCCCGATCGGGCGGCCCGCGCTGTCTTCGAGCACCGGGACCGTGCAGGCGGGAAAGCCCAGAAGCGACCAGATCCGGTTGAAGGCGGGATCGCCCGTGCCGCTCTCGAAAGCCGGGGCTGCGCCGGCGGCGGCCGGGGTCAGCCAGATGTCTCCGGGAGAGGTCTCTGCCATCATGCGCTGACGGAAGGCCAGCATCGCGGCCCGGTCGGTCAGACGCTGCTCGGACGTTTGCGCCGCGCCCTCCTCGATCTGCGCGCGCAGTTTTTCGGAAAGACGGTCAGCGCCGATCTCATATTCATGCGCCAGCGCCTCGGAGGCTTCGACGGCCATGATCCGTGCATGTAGCGCGGGAATATCGCGCATCGCAGCGCTCAGCGCGGCACCGAATGGCGCGCTCTGGGCGGCGGGCAGGCTGGCCTCGAAATCCGTCCAGGCGGCATGGAGGTCGGGCGTTCCCATCTCCCATGTCGGCCCCCGGAAAACTGCAAGGCGCGGTGTGCCCCCTGTCTGCCCCGGTTGCAGGGCGAGCCCCGAGAGCGCCTCGATCGCGAGCGCCGCATCGGGCACCGAGCGTGCGAAAGCTCCGACCGTGTCGAAAGAGCGGGCGAAGACGGCCACGCCCCAGGTCTCGACCAGATCGAAAGAGGGCTTGTAGCCGACCACCCCGCAGAAGGAAGCGGGACGGATGATCGAGCCGGAGGTCTGCGTACCCAGCGCAAGCGGCACCATTCCGGCGGCGACCGCAGCGGCCGAACCCGAGGAAGAGCCGCCCGGCGTCGCCCCCGGCACCGCCGGGTTGCGGGTGCGGCAGGGCTGATAGCCCGCGAATTCCGTCGTCTCGGTCTTGCCAAGGATTACCGCCCCGGCCGCCCGTGCAAGCGCCACCGACCCCGCGTCGAATTGCGCGATCCGGTCGGCCCAGATCGGCGAACCGCAGCGCCAGGGCATATCGCGCACCGCGAAGATATCCTTGATCCCGAACGTCACCCCGTGCAGCCGCCCGCGCATCGGTCCCGCATCAAGCGCGCGAGCACGGGCAAGTGCGCCTTCGCTGTCCAGATGCACCCACGCGCCGATCTCGTCTTCCACAGCGGCGCACCGTTCAAGCCGTGCGCGCAGAGCGCGCTCCGCGCTCAGCCGCCCCTCCGAGATGGCGCGCACCGTCGCGACCGCTCCGGGCAGATTCTCCGCCAGATCCTTCATTGGCTCATCCCTCCCACTGGCCCAGCGCCGCGCGGTAGATCCTAACCGCTTCTTCGAGACGTGACAGGGCGACATATTCGTCGGTTTTATGTGCAAGCCCCGGCTCTCCGGGACCAAGAATGACGGTCGGCACCCCATCCAGAGCGGGCGTGAAGATCGACGCGTCGGTGAAATAGCTCATCGCCATCGGATCGGAGGGCTGCCCCGCCTCAAGGGCGGTGAGAGCGGTGATCGCCGCCAACCACGGAACGTTCGGATCGGTCCAGACGGCGGGCAGGTCGATTATCCGCGACAGCTCTGCCCCGGCGGGCAGACACGCTTCTATTTTCGCCACGAGTTCGTCATGCACCACGCCCGGCACCGAGCGCAGATCGAGCGTAACCTCGCAGCGATCGGGAACGGAATTGGTGTTCAGCCCGCCGGAGATCGTGCCGATATTCAGGCTCGGCGCGCCCATCACCGGATGCGCAGAGCCAAGATCGAGCATCTTGATCTGCGCAAGCGCGGCCATCGCGAGTTCGATCGCGTTCACCCCCGCCTCGGGGGCCGAGCCATGCGCGGTCACCCCGTGGAAAACGAGCCGCAGCCAGAGTGCGCCCTTATGCCCGGGCACTGCACGGTTCGCGGTGGGTTCGGCCACAATCAGCGCGCCGATCGGCGGCAGCGGGCCGGCCGCGACCATCGCGCGGGCGCCGTCACTGCCGGTTTCCTCGCCCGCAGTGAGCAGGATCGCGATCCCACCCGGCGGCACCGGCGCATCGAGCGCAGCGCAGAGAAAGGCCGCGACGCCGCCTTTCATGTCGGTGCTGCCCCGCCCGTAGAGCTTGCCGTCTTCGATCAGACCGTCATGCGGCGGGTAGCGCCACGCGGAACCACCCAGCGGCACCGTGTCGAGATGCCCGGTGAAGCCAAGCGCCTGACCAGCACCGGTCCCCTTCGTAGCGATCAGGTTGCTGCGGTCCGGGCCTTGCGCAATGACCTCGACATCGAACCCGCCACCGCGCAGCAGATCGGCGCAGAAGGCCATCACCTCGACCTCCTGTCCGGGCGGATTGATGGTGTCGAAACCGATCAGGCGGCGGGTGAGGTCAGTGACATCCATCCCGTCACCCGAAATAGGCTTCGTGCACGGCCTCATCAGAGGCGAGATCGGCGGCCGCCCCCTGCGCGACCAGCTTGCCGCCCGAGAGCACATAACCGTAATCGGAAATCGCGAGCGTCTGGCGCACGTTCTGTTCGACGAGGAACACGGTGATCCCCTCGTCGCGGATGCCCTGGATGATGCGGAAGTTCTCTTTTACGTAGAGCGGCGAGAGGCCGAGCGAGGGCTCGTCGATCAGCAGGATCTTCGGCCCGCCCATCAGCCCGCGCCCGATCGAGACCATCGCCTGTTCACCGCCCGACATCGTGCCCGCGAGCTGGTCGCGTCGCTCGGCAAGCCGCGGGAACAGCGTGAAGACCTTGTCGAGCCGCTGCCGGATCAGCGCCTCTTCGCGCACCTGATAGGCGCCGAGGCGCAGGTTTTCGGTCACGCTCATCTTGGGGAACATGCGACGGCCTTCGGGGATCGCGGCGATGCCGCGCGCGATCACCTTGTGGGTCGGCAGACCCGTGATGTCCTCGCCCTCGAGCTTGATCGTGCCCGCATTGGGCGGCGTCAGCCCGAGGATCGCACGGATCAGGGTCGATTTCCCCGCGCCGTTCGAGCCCAGCAAGCAGGTGATCTTGCCCGGCGCGACGTCAAGCGAGACATCGTGGAGAACATCGGCCTTGTCATAGGCCGCGCGGAGGTTGCGGATTTCGATCCCTGCCATCAGTCGGCTCCCAGATAGGCGTTTTGCACTTCGCTGTCGGCGGCCACCTCGGCATAGGTGCCCTCGGCGATCTTGCGGCCATAGCTGAGCACGATGCAGCGGTCGGTGATACGTTCGATCACGCCCATCTCGTGCTCGACGATGATGATCGAGAGCCCTTCGCCGCGCGCGCGCACGTCGAGGATATCGTCCATCAGCTGGTGGGTTTCGTCATGGGTCATCCCCGCCGAGGGCTCGTCGAGCAGCAAAAGGCGCGGGCCCGAGATCAACGCGCGGCAGATCTCGATCCGGCGGCGCTCGATCATCGGCAAGGTGCCCACGGGCTGATCCATCCGATCGGCCAGATGCCCCGAGAAGGTCGCCACGAGATCACGCGCCTGGCGGCGGGTCATGTCGAGCTGCTCTTGCAGCCCGCGCCGTGAAATCAGGTTCGACCACAGCCCACGCACGAGCCGCGAGGTGTCGCCGATCATGATATTGTCGTAGATCGAGAGCGGCAGGCACAGGCGCGAGCGCTGGAAGGTCCGCACGATCCCCGCCTCATAGACCGCGCGCGGATCGGCACCGGTGATTTCCTGCCCCTCGAAGAAGACCTGCCCCCCGGTCGGTCCGTAGATGCCGGTGAGCACGTTGAAACTGGTGGTCTTGCCCGAACCGTTCGGGCCGATCAGGCCGAGGATCTCGCTCTGGTCGAGCGTCATCGAGAAATCGTCCAGTGCGGTGACCCCGCCGAAACGCTTCACGACATTGCGGAATTCAAGCAACGGTCCGGTCATGCGTCGGTCCTCCGGTTTGGGAAGAAGTTGCGAAGATGGCGCGGCAGGATGCCCTCGGGGCGGAACAGCAGCACCAGCATCACGAGGATCGAGAAGAGCAGGAACCGGTATTCCTGAAGGAGTTGCAGCTTTTCGGGCAAGAGCACCACGATCGCGGCTGCGATCGCGCCGCCCCAGGGGCTGCCAAGCCCGCCCAGGAGCACGATCGACACCAGCAGCAGGCTGTCGGAAAAGGTGAAGGAGGCCGGCGCGATGAAGGAGATCATCATCCCGTAAAGCGCCCCGCTCACCCCGAGGATCACGTTGCCAAGCAGGAAGGCGAGGATCTTTGTGCGCTTGACCGAGATCCCGAAGCACGCGGCGGCCGTCTCATCCAGTCGCACTGCATCCATGTGCAACCCGATCCAGCTGCGCTCCAAGCGTCGGAACAGGACGAAGACCAGCGCCGCCAGCCCCGCCGCGAGCAGCGCGTAGTTGACGTAGAAGGAAATCTCGAGGTTGCCGAGGCTCGGCGCGTTGTAGAAATCCCACCCGAAGAGCTTCATCGAATTGACCATCAGCCCCTGCGGGCCGCCGAGGATCTCGTTGACCTCGAGAAAGGTGCGGAACAGCACGCCGAAGGCGATGGTGACGACAGCGGCGTAATGGCCCGTCGTGCGCACGATCGGGATCAGCAGCGGCAGGCTGATCGCCATCGCGACGATCCCGCCCGCAAGCAGGATCAAGAGCGGCGGGATCACCGCCACATTGCCCAGCACCGCGGCCGTATAAGCGCCTGCGCCGAAGAAAGCCGCGCCCGCGAAATTCACGAGGCCGGTGAAGCCGAACTGGATGTTCAGCCCCAGCGACGCCACGAAATAGAGCAACACCGTCGAGATCATCAGCAGCGCGAAATGCGAGCCCGACAGGACCAGGATCAGCCCGATCAGCACCGCAAAGGCGAGGCGGTTGAGCCGCGTCTCCGAGGCCGCCCAGTCACGCTCGACGCGCCGCACGAAGCCGGTCTTGATCGCGACGCCGGTCGCCACGACTGCAAGCACGAGCAGCGAGAGAACCTGCCAGGTTTCCTCGGCCATCAGCAGTGCCCAGGAGTAGAGCCCCGCGGCCACGATCACCGCAGCGGCGGAGATCCAGGGGCGCGAGAGCTGCGATTGCGGGAGGGAAATATCGGTCATCTGTCTTACACCCGGTCGCTGGAACGTTCAGGGATCAGCCCGGTCGGCTTCCATGCCATCAGGGCAATCACCACGGCGAAGGCGAACACGTCCTTGTAGGCCGAGGCGAAGGGCAGAAGGGCCGCGCCGATGACCTGAAGCCCCGCGAAGAGGAAGCCGCCCAGGATCGCGCCATAGAGATTGCCCAGCCCCCCGATGATCGCCGCCGAGAAGCCGATCAGGCCGAGGATCAGTCCCATGCCGAAATTGATCTCGTTGTAGTAGAGCCCGTTCATGATGCCCGCGAAGGCCGCCACGCCCGAGCCGATCGCGAAGGTCGCCAGCACGACGAGCGTGTAGTTGATCCCCATCGTGCGCGCCGTCTCTTCGTCCTGCGCCACGGCGCGGATCGCGAGGCCCAGACGCGTGCGGTTGATCACGAGATTCAGAAGCCCGATCAGCCCCAGCCCAGACACCACCAGGATCACACTGTCGGCGCGCAGCGCAAAGCTGCCGATCTCGACCGAGGCGTCGGGCAGCAGCGCCGGAAAGGCCTTGGGGTTCGAACCGTTCGGGTAGAACAGCCGCACCGCCTCGCGGATCGCCGTGCCCAGCATCAGCGTGATCAGCAGCGTATTGAGCTGCGGCGCCTTCTTGAGCGGGAGGATCAGCCAGTTCGCGATCGCCGCCCCGATCAGGGCCGTGCCTGCGAGGCTGCACAACAGCACACCCGCGAGCTGGATCCATGGATTGACGATCCCGATCGCCTCCAGGCCGAGCCAGGCGGTAAAGCCGATGAAGGTGCCCAGCATGAGCACATCGCCGTGGCTGAACTTGATGACATCGAGCACGCCGAAGAACAGCGTGAACCCCACCGCAACGAGCGCATACATTGTTCCGAGCAGGATGCCGTTGGCGAGGTATTGAGCGATCAGACCGAGATCCATTCGTGCCTCTTCGTTTCCCGAGAAATTGGAGAGGCGGGCCGCGACCGGCCCGCCCGTGTTCAGATGTTCCGCCTTATTTCGGCGCGACGAGCGACAGCGTACCCTTGGCGTAATCGCTGTCCTCCCACACGACCCACTTGCCGCCCTGCGCCACATAGGCGGTGATCAGCGCGACAGTGTTCTGGCCGTGATCGTCGAAGGTGATCGGGCCGGTGATCGAGTCGTGCTCCTTGACCTTCGACATGTAGTCGACGACCGCCTTGCGATCCGGGCCCGAGGCCTCGACCGCGTCGATCAGCAGATCCATCGCGGCGAAGGCGAAGGGACCGTAGGCTTCGGGCGGGCTGTCGTAACCGGCGGCGTTGTATTCCTTGAGGAAATAGGCGCCACCCGGCAGTTTCTCGGCCGGAGCGCCTTCGAGGAAGGTCACGGTGCCTTCGGCGAGATCGCCGCCCAGACCCTCGAAGAAGGCATCGGACTTGATCCCCGAGACACCCTCGAAGACGGCCTCGATGCCCAGCTTCTCCATCTGCTGACGCACGCGCACACCACCCGGGGTGAGGCCCGCATAGACCACGACATCGGGGTTGAGTGCCTTCACCTGGGTCAGCTCGGCAGTGAAGTCCTGCTGGTCGGAGGTCACGCCGAAGGTGCCGACCACCTCGGCCCCGTCCTGAGCGAGGAACTGCGACAGGTACTTGTTGTGACCTTTGCCGTAATCAGTCGTGTCATGGATGATCGCGAAGGTCTTGTAGCCAAGCCCGGTCATGAACTGGGCGGCCTTTTCGTTCTGGTTGATCATCGTGCCGTTGACGCGGGTGATCTCGGGGTAGTCGTTGCCATAGGTGATATCGGGCAGCACCGCGCCCCAGACCGTCATCGGCAGGCCGAAGCGGTGATAGACATCGACCGTGCCCATCGCCACGGCCGAGCAGTAATGCGCGATCGTGCCGATGACCTTGCGATCGGTCGCCATCTTGGTTGCGACCTGCACGCCGACATTCGGTTTGCATTCGTCATCGAGCGCGACGAGCTCATAATGATATTTCGAGTCCGGGTCGGCATTGCGCAGCTTCACCGCAAGTTCAGCCGAATTGCGCCCGCCCAGCCCCATCGAGGAGACGCCGCCCGTCAGCGGTCCGATGAAGCCCAGCTCGACCGTATCCTTGGCCTGCGCACCTGTCGCGACGAGCAGCCCTGCCGTGGCGCCGAGCGTGAAGACGATCCGACGAAGCCCGTTTCCAGTATTGAATTTCATTCCACTTTCCTCAAGGTTGCCTGACGAAGATTGAGATGTGAGGAAAGCTTGCGTCGCGTTTTTGAATAGGATTCAACTTTTTCTCGATATTTTCGATATTTTTGACATACATTACAAACACGACGCTTCTATGAGCCAGGTTTCGAGGGATGGGCGTAAAAATTAGGCACGATGACGATCGCGGGACGGGACGAGACGGCGACAGAGGCACGGCCGAGTCGACGCAGCGCACCATGTCGGATCTGGGGGCGCGGCTGCGTGAGACGCGCAAGGCACGCGGCAAGACCTTGCAGGTGCTGGCAAAGGAGGTCGGCTGCTCACCCTCCATGCTCTCGAAGATCGAGACCGATCAGGCGACGCCCTCGTTACGCACCTTGCATCGCATTCTCGCGGCGCTCGACACCTCCATCGTGGCGTTGTTTGCCAGCGAAGGCTCGCAGGACGAGATCAGCGTGATGCGCGCCGAAGAGCGCCCCTCGGTCAAGGTCAGCCACGGCGGCGCGAGCGGGGCGATCCTCCTCGAGCGCCTGACGCCGACCTTCCCCGACCTGATGCTCGACGCGAATATCCACGCGCTCGAACCCGGTGCCGAAAGCGGCGGCGACATCCACCACGCGGGCCAGGAAGTCGGATATATCCTGGAAGGCCGGGTGGAGCTGATCGTGGACGGGCAGAGCCACTTCCTCGGCCCGGGCGACAGCTTCTTCTTCGCGTCGAACCTCCCGCATCGCTATCGCAACATCGATCCGGGCACTTCGCGCATCCTGTGGGTGGCAACGCCCGCAACCTTCTGAGGCGCAAGGCGCCAAGCCAGACACACGGGCTGTGGCGAGCCGGTCAGGATTGCATGCACCCCGGCCGGATCGCGCGAACGACCGACGAGAGCGCCTGTCCCCTTTGCACCGTCCCACCGTTCTTCGGGCATTTGGCCGCTGGCGGGAATATCGCCACTGTGAGCGCCTGGGGGAGCTGCTGAAGCGCACCGTGGAACGCATTTCTCTTCCGGATTGTATTTTGCCCACGGCACAGATGGCCCCTTCGGCTTTGGTTGAGGCAAGCGGGTTTCCATCGACGCCACTTTCAACCTCGGATGCGTGGCGCCGCAGCGAGCCCCCTGCCCTCGCCCCGACAAATCCCGATCTCGCTAAAGAACGCTCCGAAACTAGGCGAACACTCACAGTCATCGGCCGAAAACCCGACGTCCCAAGGCCGCACAAGATTCGAGACTTTTCGCGGAACGCTCCGCACCAAACCATCGATTTCGGGGAAAATCCCGGATGGATCCATACGTGAAGCGCGCAATTTTCGTGCACACATCGTCAATTTTTAACTATTTTTGTATACAAAATGACTTTGCGGACGTATTCGCAGGTTCAACTCTTTGGCATCGCGCCGTGATCGTTTCTCTAAGAGCTGTGTCTCACCTCCCCGATGAAAGGACAGCCAATGGACAGACGTAAATTTCTCGCCGCAGGCGCGACCCTCGCCGCCGTTCCCCTCGCGACCCCCTCGATCGCCCGCGCGCAGACGAGCTTCAGCTGGAAGATGACCAATGCTTACGGTCCCGGCTCGCCTTTCTATGTCGAAGGCCCCGGCAGCCCGACCGATTTCTGCAAGAAGGTCGAGGCGATGTCCGACGGCCGCCTGAAGATCCAGCATTTCGCGGCCGGAGAGCTGATCCCGGCGCTCGAAGGCTTCGATGCGGTGCGTTCGGGCGCGGTCGAGATGAACGCGGCCAATGCCTATTTCTGGGCCGGCAAGCTTCCGGCGGCGCAGTATTTCACCACCGTTCCCTTCGGCCTGAACTTCCAGGGCATGAATGCCTGGCTCTATCACGGCGGCGGCATGGAACTCTGGGACGAGCTTTACGCGCCGCTCGGGCTCAAGGCGCTGCCGATGGGCAATACCGGCGTGCAGATGACCGGCTGGTTCCGCAAGCCGATCGAAACGGTTGCAGATTTCCAGGATCTGAAGATGCGGATTCCGGGCCTGGCGGGCAAGGTCTATGCCAAGCTCGGCGTCGACGTGAAACTCCTGCCCGGCGGCGAGATCTTCCCGGCGCTCGAGCGTGGCGTGATCGACGCGGCGGAATTCGTCGGCCCCTATCAGGATCGCCGCCTCGGCCTGCAGAACGCTGCGAAATACTACTACACGACCGGCTGGCACGAGCCCTCGAACGTCACCGAACTGCTCATCGGCAAGGCCGCCTGGGACAGTCTGCCCGCCGATCTTCAGGCGATCGTCTCGACCGCCGCGATGGCCTGCAACCTCGAGAGCCACACCTGGTGCGAGGCGAACAACGCTGCGGCGCTGAAGGATCTCGTCGAGAATTCGGGCGTGATCGCGAATGTCCTTCCCGATGAGGTCGTGGCCCAGCTGCGTACCGTCACCGAGGAAGTTCTTGCAGAGGGCGCCGCGGCTGATCCCGCGACCAAGAAGGTGCATGATGCGTTCATGGCGTTCCGCGCCGAGCACCGGGAATGGGCGGCGATCTCCGAGAAGCCCTACCACAACCTGCCGGCATGAGACGATGACCGGTCTTCTCCATAAGATCGCGGGCGGTGCCGGAGGCACCGTCCGTATCATTGGCCAGATCGCGGCCTGGAGCGGGCTCGCGCTCGTTCTGCTCGTCGCGCTCAACGTGCTGTTTCGCTATTTCTTCTCCTTCGGCTCCGTCGCCCTCCAGGAGGGCGAATGGCACCTGATGGCGGTGGGCGCGCTCTTCGGCATGTCCTACGGGCTCAATCAGGGCGGCGAGGTGCGTGTCGATATCTTCTACGCGAAGATGGCGCCCGGAATGCAGGCGCTGATCGACCTGGTGTCGAACATCACGCTCGGCGCAATCGCGGTGATCATCGGCTGGCTCTCGATCGCCTATGTCCAGAGCAGCTACGCGATCGGTGAGGGCTCTCCCGATCCCGGCGGCCTGCCCTATCGCTACATCCTCAAGGCGGCGATCCCCGCAGCCTTCGCCCTTCTCGCCCTTCAAGCCGTCGCGATGACGGCCGAAAGCCTCGCGCGGCTGATCCCCCATATCACCCGCGACGGGCGCTCGACCTGATGGATACCCTCTCCCGATGCCCGTGAATGAAATCCTTGCCCTGTGCATGATCGGAGCCTTCTTCGTGCTCCTGCTTGGCGGCCTGCCGGTGGCGGTATGCCTTGGCGCAACCGGCCTGATCTTCGGCTATGCCGGGTTCGGCCCGATGCTGTTCTCGCTCCTGCCCGCGCGGATCTTCGGCGTGGTCACCAACTACACCCTGCTCGCGCTGCCCCTGTTCATCTTCATGGGGATCATGCTCGAGCGATCTAAGATCGCCGAGAACCTGTTAGAAGTGATCGGTCTCGCCATGGGCGGGCTGCGCGGGGGGATGGCGCTGGCGATCATCCTCGTGGGCGTGCTGATGGGCGCGGCGTCGGGCGTCGTTGGCGCGACGGTCGTCACGGTCGGCCTGATCGCACTCGGCCCGATCATCCGGCGCGGGTACGACGCGGGCGTTGCCTGCGGCGTGATCTGCGCCTCCGGCACGCTCGGGCAGATCATCCCGCCGAGCCTCGTGCTGATTTTGCTGGCCGATATCACCGGCGAATCCGTCGGCACGCTTTTCGCCGCGGCGCTGATCCCGGGCCTGCTGCTCTCGGGGCTCTTCATCGCCTATGTGCTGATCCTCGGCATCATGAGCCCCCATCGCGTCCCGGCCATCCCGGCGGAGGAGCGCGCGACCTATTCCAGACGCGACATCGGGATGAAGCTGCTCAAAGTGGTGCTGCCGCCGATCCTGCTGATCGTCGCGGTGCTAGGATCGATCATCGGCGGCGTCGCGGCGCCGACCGAGGCCGCCTCGATGGGCGCGTTCGGCTCGATCCTGCTGGCTGCCGCCTCCGGACGGCTGAACTTCACGATCCTGCGCGAGACGGTGCGCTCGGCCTTCGTCACGAGCGCGATGGTCTTCCTGATCCTGATCTTCGCGCAGCCCTTCGGCCTCGCCTTCCGCGGCCTTGGCGGCGAACGGCTCGTGCAGGACGCCTTCAGCGCGGTTCCGGGCGGGTTGACCGGACAGATCTTCTTCCTGATGGCGCTGTTATTCGTGCTGGGCTTTTTCCTCGAATGGATCGAGATCTCCTATATCGCCCTGCCGCTTTTCCTGCCGATCTTTCATGCGGCCGGCGTCGACATGGCGTGGATTTCGATCCTCGTCGCGGTAAACCTGCAAACATCCTTCCTGACGCCGCCCTTCGGCTGGTCGCTCTTCTTCCTCAAGGGGGTCGCGCCCCCTTCGGTGAAGACGAGTGACATCTATCGCGGCGTCATCCCCTTCATCGGCTTGCAGCTCATCGGGCTGTGGCTCGTCTATCTCTTCCCGCAGCTCACGACCTGGCTGCCCAATCTGATCGGATGGTAAGACATGCTCTATTCGGCACTCGGCTATAACGGCGCGATGAGCGCGCCCCACCGCGCTGCTGCGCTGGCCGGACAGGAAATCCTGGCGGCGGGCGGCACCGCCATCGAGGCGATGGTGGCCGCGGCCGCGACCGTCGCGGTGACATACCCGCATATGAACGGGATCGGAGGGGACGGGTTCTGGCTGATCCATCGCCCGGGAGAGAAACCGATCGGGATCTTCGCGGGCGGTCATGCCGCGGCGCTGGCGACGCCCGAATGGTATGCGGCCCAAGGCCATTCGGACACGATCCCCGCGCGCGGCGGGCTGGCCGCGCTGACCGTGCCGGGCACGATCGGCGGCTGGGAGGCGGCGCTCGATCTGGTCGATCCGGCCAAGCGTCTGCCGCTCGAGCGGCTGCTCGCGAACGCGATCGGCTATGCGCGCGACGGGATCGCGGTGACCGACAACCAGAGCCGCACGACAGCGGAAAAACTCGCGGGGCTCGAGGCCGTACCGGGCTTTGCCGAGACCTTCCTGATCGATGGCAAGGTGCCTCAGGCCGGCGCGCGCATGAAACAGGAAGCCCTGGGGCGCACGCTGGAACGTCTCGCCACCGAGGGTCTGCGCAGCTATTACGAGGGGGATCTCGCCCGCATTCACGGCGACTTCCTCGAGGCGCAAGGCAGCCCGCTGCGCGCCAGCGATTTTGCCGCCTACCGCGCACAGCAGGTGACGCCGCTTGAAGTCACCACCTCTCAAGGCACGCTTTACAACATGACCCCGCCCACGCAGGGCATCGCCTCGCTGATGATCCTCGGGATCTTCGACCGGTTGGGCGTCAGCGAAGGCGAAGGGTTCGACCATATCCACGGGCTGATTGAATCCACCAAACAGGCCTTCATCCTGCGCAACGCCGAGCTGGGCGACCCCGCCACGATGCGCGAACCCGCGCAGGACTGGCTGACAGAGGACCGGCTCGACGCGATGGCCGCGAAGATCGACCGTGAAACCGCGCTGGAATGGCCCTACGACCCCAAGCAGGGCGACACGATCTGGATGGGCGCCGCGGATCGCGACGGCACCGTGGTCAGCTTCATCCAGAGCGTGTTCTGGGAGTTCGGCTCGGGCCTCACCTGCCCGGAAACGGGGGTCTTCTTCCAGAACCGGGGCGCGGGCTTCTCGCTGCAGCCGGGGCCGAACCAGCTCGCACCGGGCAAGCGTCCTTTCCACACGCTCAACCCTGCGCTCGCGCATCTGCCTGACGGGCGTGTCTTCGCCTATGGGACGATGGGCGGCGAGGGCCAGCCGCAGACGCAATCGGCGGTCTTCACCCGCTACGCGCAATTCGGCATGGACCTGCAAGCCGCCGTCACCGCGCCGCGCTGGCTGCTGGGCAAGACCTGGGGGGATGCGACGACGACGCTCAAGCTCGAAAGCCGCTTCGATCCCGAGCTGATCGAGGCACTGCGCGCGGCCGGCCATCAGGTCGAGATGATCCCCGACTATTCCGATCTCGCGGGTCACGCCGGCGGTGTCGTCCTCCACCCTGACGGGCTTATCGAATCCGCAACCGACCCGCGCGCCGATGGCGCCGCCTTGAGTTTCTGACCATGACCGATCTTTCCCTTCTTCAACTCGCGATGATCCTCGGCGGCGTCGCGCTCACCGCAATCCTCGCCGGCATTCTCGCGGGCCTGCTGGGCGTAGGCGGGGGCATCGTGCTGGTCCCGGTGCTGTTCTGGATCCTCTCGATGACGAATTTCCCACCCGAGCTGTCGATGCACATGGCGGTGGCGACCTCGCTCGCGACGATCATCTTCACCTCGATCTCCTCCGCCCGCGCCCATAACAAGCGCGGGTCGGTCGACCGCAGCCTGCTGCGGCTCTGGGCGCCCGGCATCGTGCTCGGCGCGTTCAGCGGCGGCCTGGCTGCGAAATATATCGACGCGAGCGGACTCAAGGCGATCTTCGGCACGATCGCGCTTCTGGTCTCGATCAACATGGCGACGCCGAAAACGCTTGTAATCAGTGATCACCTGCCGCGCTCCAAGGCGGTGAACGGGGCAATCTCCTATCTCACGGGGCTATTCTCGGCACTGATGGGGATCGGTGGCGGCACGCTCTCGGTCCCCTTGCTGAGCGGCTTTTCGGTCGAGATCCGCCGCGCGGTCGGCACGGCTTCGGCTTTCGGCTTCATGATCGCGGTGCCGGCGGTGCTGGGCTTCATCTATTCGGGTCTTGGCGTAGAGGGACGTCCGCCCCTCTCGCTGGGCTATGTGAACCTGATCGCCGCGGGCATCATCTTGCCCTTCACGGTCGGCTTCGCCCCGGTGGGCGCAGCGCTTGCGCACAATCTCGACACGGTCTGGATCAAGCGTGCCTTTGCGCTCTTCCTCGGGATCACCGCGATCCGGATGCTGCTCTCGGTCTTCGGCTGAGCCTCAGCGCATCCGCGTCAGAACCTCGCGCGCGGCACTCACAAGGTGCCGCCGCAACGCATTCTCGGTCCGCTTGGGATCGTGGTCGAGCAGCGCCGAGACGATCGCCTCGTGTTCTTCGTTCGAGACCTCCATCCGCACATCGTTGCGCAGCTGCGACTTGCGGAACGGAGCGAGCTTGAGCCGCAGCGCGTTCGACAGCTCGATCAGATCGCGGTTATGGGTCGCGTCGTAGATGCGCTGGTGGAATTCGGTATTGGCGGCCTCATAGGCCTCGAACTCGCCGCGCTGCGCCATCTGCCCCATCGCGCGATGCAGATCCTCGATCTCCGCCCGCTCGCCGATCGTCATCCGGTCCGCAGCCAGACGCCCGCACATCGCCTCGATCTCGCCCATCGCCTCGAACATCTGCTCGATCCGCTCGCGCGTGATGTTGGCGACGACCACGCCTCGATAGGGCATCCGCTCGGCCAGCGACATCGCGACGAGCTTGTGCAGCGCCTCGCGGATCGGCGTGCGCGAGACACCGAAACGCTGAACGAGCGACAACTCGTCGAGCTTGCTGCCCGCCGTCAGATCGCCTGAAACGATCTCGGCTTCGAGCTGTTCAGCGATCACCGTTCCCTGCAATTTGCGCGGTGCCGGCGTCTGCGTCCCTTCTGATGCCGGCATGCGCCCTCCCTGGTTCATCAGCTGCCCTTTATCTCCCTGTTTTTTATAGGATCGACGCACGAGTTTCCAGAGCGATGGCCCACCTAGCCCCTATTCTCCCATCGGTTTTCGGGCGGCACGGACCGCCTTGCGAGGAAGCCACCCGCGCCGAGGGCTGCCTGCCGCCTCAGCGCGAGGCAATCGGCAAGATGCCGACCCGGGCCCGCCCCCCTTCGCCCTTCCCAAATCGTGGAAGTTGCGGCAATCTCCTTGCCAACCAAAAGGAGCAGTTCATGCCCAATCAAAGAATGGCATCGGCCTGATGGGCGTGCTTTTCAGCCTTTTCGCAACGGCTGGCTCGCGGCTTGTCGGGATCGCGCTGGCGCTTGCGATCTGGCTGATCTCTCGCCCCGGCGGGTGGGCGGTATTGGTTGTGTTGATCTTGCTGGGATTGAAGGTCTTTCCCGACGGAAATTCGTAAAAGGGAATAGGGGACAAAATGGGTATCGAGAACATTCTGGGCGGCGGCGACATCGTGATGATCGCCGTCGCGGCGCTGCTGATCCTGTCGGTTTTCCTTGGCGTCCGGATCGTGCCGCAATCCGAAAAACACGTGGTCGAGCGCTTTGGACGGCTGCGCGCCGTGCTCGGACCGGGGATCAACTTCATCGTCCCCTTCCTCGACCGCGTCCCCCACAAGATCTCGATCCTCGAACGCCAGCTCCCCAACGCGCTGCAAGACGCGATCACCGCCGACAACGTGCTGGTGAAGGTCGAAACCTCGGTCTTCTACCGCATCACCGAGCCGGAAAAGACCGTCTACCGGATCCGCGACGTGGATGCGGCGATCGCGACGACGGTCGCGGGGATCGTGCGCTCCGAAATCGGCGTGATGGAACTCGACGAGGTGCAATCGAACCGCTCGCAACTCATCGCCAAGGTGCGTGAGCAGGTCGCCGCGATGGTCGATGACTGGGGGATCGAGGTGACGCGCGCCGAGATTCTCGACGTCAATCTCGACGAGGCGACGCGGGCCGCGATGCTCCAGCAGCTCAATGCCGAGCGGGCCCGCCGGGCGCTCGTCACCGAAGCCGAGGGCAAGAAACGCGCGGTGGAACTTGCCGCCGAGGCGCAGCTTTTTCAGGCGCAGAAAGAGGCCGAAGCCCGCCGGATCGGCGCCGACGCCGAGGCCTACGCAACTGAGGTGGTGGCCGCAGCCATTGCCAAGAACGGGCTTGAAGCCGCGCAATATCAGGTGGCGCTGAAACAGGTCGATGCGCTCTCGCAGGTCGCCAAGGGTGAGGGCAAGCAGACGGTGATCCTGCCTGCCGCGGCACTCGAAGCCTTCACCAATGCGTTCAAGCTTTTGGGGGCGAAATGATGGAATACTGGCAAATGCCCTGGGTCTGGGTGCTGGCGGGCGTGATCCTCGCCGGTGCAGAGATGCTGATCCCGGGCTTCCTCTTCCTCGGTTTCGCAATCGGCGCGGTACTGGTCGGCGTGCTGATCTGGATCGGGCTGTTGGGCAACTCCATAGCCGTAACCCTCGTGGTCTTCGCCGTGCTCTCGATCATCGCCTGGCTCGCACTGCGCAAGGGAATGGGCGTGCGCAAGGGGCAAACCAAGCTCTGGGATCGCGACATCAACGAAAACTGAGCCCGCGTGACGGAACGGTGTGCTGGCGTCGCCGGTTCTTCGATCAGTCTTTGAACGGCAGATTTTCACCTGTAACGGTTACCCAAGCGAGACCCGCGGTCGGCTTTTTCCGATAGCGCTCGTCTTCGCTCCGGGGTCGTCACTAGGATTACGGTGGCAACCTCCCTGAGCGGCAACGAGAGCGTCGAGGTGACGCTTGTCCCGGCTTCCAAGTGAGAGGCCCGGTCCGGCCATTTCCGGGTGGGCGGGCAAAAGAAAGCGGCGCCCCGATGGGCGCCGTTTTGCCTATGTCGAGAGTTTTTCGGAACTGCCCGGTTGGTCCCACGTTGATGTGCCGAAGACATGCACAAGAGTGATGGGAGAACATCATGGCTACTGAAATTCGTAACGAGAAATCCGGCCTCGGCGGGATCTACTTTGTCCTCGGCGCTGTCGTCGTCGCACTCGGCCTTGTCCTGTGGTTCGTCATGGCCCCGACCGCGGACGGCCCCGGCGTGCCCACCGGCGACGCCAATTCCACTTCGGTCACGATCGAGAGCCAGACCACGGCGCCGGCCCCGGCCGACAGCGCCCCGGCCAGCGATGGCGGGACGAGCGCTCAGGGTTCGGCTTCGGGCGGCACCGCGAACTGATCCGAGACCACATCGAGCCTTCACGGCCTATTGAAGCGGCGTCCTGCGGGGCGCCGCTTTATCATTGGCAACGACCTGCCGATGCCACAGGCCAAAAGGAACGTGGCCACCGGCGGCGCGTTAACCCTTCGGAACAAGATATGGAGCAGTCATGGCGCGCGACCCTTCCCGGCAGACCAGCCTTGGCGGGCTTTTATTTACCCTTTTGGCCCTCGCGGTCGCCTTGGGCGTGGTTGTCTGGCTGGTGGCCGATACCCCCATCGACGGTGGATCGCAGACCGCGACGGATCCGCCGCCGTTGAACCCCGTCAGCGAATCGGATGCGACGATCGAGGTCTCGCCCGCGCCGCATACGAGCGGCCCGGCAACGGGCGGTGCGGGCCAGTAATTCAGCCTCGCAGTTCTGCGACGATCGCCTCTGCCGCCGCACGCGGATCGGCGGCGCGGTGGATCGGGCGGCCGACAACGATATGATCCACGCCGGCTTCGACAGCCGCGGCGGGCGTGGCGATACGCTTCTGATCACCCAGCTCGGCCCCGGCGGGACGCACGCCCGGCGTAACGATCAGCTTGCCGTTCGCTTCCGGAAGCGCACGGATCATCGCGGCCTCCTGCGGCGAGGCGATCACCCCGTCGGCGCCCGCCTCGAAGGCGCGTCCGGCCCGTTCCGCCACGAGATCGCGGATCGCGCCTTCCTTGATCAGAGCCCCATCAAGATCCTCGCGATCCAGCGAGGTCAGGATCGTCACCGCGAGGATTTTCAGGTCTTTGCCCGCCGCGCCTTCCTTCGCGGCTTTCACCACGTAGGGATCGCCGTGCACGGTCAGGAAATCGAGGTCGAACTGCGCCAGCCCGCGCACGGCATTTTCCACCGTCGCGCCAATATCGAAGAGCTTCATGTCGAGGAAGATCCGCTTGCCCTGATCCTGCTTGAGCTCGGTCGCGAGCGCCAGCCCGCCCCCGGTCAGCATACCCAGCCCGATCTTGTAGAAAGAGACCGCATCGCCAAGCTGGTTGGCCAGCATCAGGCCTTCATAGGCGTTGGGCACGTCGAGAGCGACGATCAGGCGGTCATCGGCAGGCAGGGTCAGGTCGGTCATCGGGGGGCTCCTTTGCGGGTCGCCCCCTGATGCGGGTCAATGGCCGCGACGTCAAGCGGGCGCGGCCCGATCAGAGACCGCCGATACCGCGCCGCTGCGCCTCGCGCGTCAGCGCGCGGGTCAATTGGCGATGGCTGATGCCGGGCGCGGCGTCAACGCGAACGGGAACCCGCAGGGGTTCGACGAGGCCGGGGGTGAAGAATTCAACGACCGCCTCGAACCGGCGATGTGCGGCGTTATAGATCAGGCGGGCGATACGCGTGGCCGTGGCGTGATGAATCGGCGGAGCCTCCATTCCTTCGGGACTGTCGAAAGGTAAACGCCAATTCTTGCGATTTGGTTTCCTGCTGCGGCGAAATGGCCGGTCCGGACCCTTGAAGCCCCCGCGCTCAGCGCCCATTTTCCTATCGAGACCCGGTCAGGACGGCGCCTATTCAGGGCCAGACACATCCCGGGGGCTTTAGAAAAGGAGAATACCGATGAACATGGAGAAGTTCACGGAGCGGTCTCGCGGTTTCCTTCAGGCCGCGCAGACCATTGCGATGCGCGAGGGGCATCAACGTGTGGTGCCCGAGCATCTTCTGAAGGCTTTGATGGATGACGACCAGGGCCTTTCGGCCAACCTGATCAAACGATCGGGCGGCGAGCCTGTGCGCGTGCAGGAGGCGGTCGATCTGGCGGTCTCGAAACTCCCGAAAGTGTCGGGCGGCGACGGTCAGGTCTATGTCGAGCAGAACCTCGTGCGGGTGCTCGACGAGGCCGAGAAACTCGCCAAGAAGGCGGGCGACAGCTTCGTTCCGGTCGAGCGCGTGCTGATGGCACTCGCGATGGTCAACACAAAGGCGAAGGACTGCCTTGATGCGGGTGCTGTGACCGCACAGAAACTCAACGCCGCGATCAACGACCTGCGCAAGGGCCGCACCGCCGACACGGCCTCGGCCGAAGAGGGCTATGAGGCGCTGAAGAAATACGCGCGCGATCTGACAGAGGCCGCCGAACAGGGCAAGATCGACCCGATCATCGGCCGCGACGAGGAAATCCGCCGCGCGATGCAGGTGCTGTCGCGCCGGACCAAGAACAACCCGGTTCTGATCGGTGAGCCCGGCGTGGGTAAGACCGCGATCGCGGAAGGCCTTGCGCTGCGCATCATCGACGGCGACGTGCCGGAATCGCTGCGCGACAAGAAGCTTCTCGCGCTCGACATGGGTGCGCTGATCGCGGGCGCGAAATATCGCGGCGAATTCGAGGAACGTCTGAAGGCTATCCTCAAGGAGATCGAGGCCGCAGCCGGCGAGATCATCCTCTTCATCGACGAGATGCATACGCTCGTCGGCGCGGGGAAATCCGACGGCGCGATGGATGCCGCGAACCTGATCAAGCCTGCGCTGGCCCGTGGTGAGCTGCACTGCGTGGGGGCTACGACGCTTGATGAGTACCGCAAATATGTCGAGAAGGACGCGGCCCTGGCCCGGCGTTTCCAGCCCGTTATGGTGGAAGAGCCGACGGTCGAGGACACGATCTCGATCCTGCGTGGCATCAAGGAGAAATACGAGCTTCACCACGGGGTGAAGATCTCGGACTCGGCGCTGGTGGCGGCCGCGACGCTCTCGCATCGCTATATCACCGACCGTTTCCTGCCCGACAAGGCAATCGACCTCGTCGACGAGGCCGCCTCGCGTCTGCGCATGGAAGTGGACAGCAAGCCCGAGGAGCTCGACGCCCTCGACCGTCAGATCCTGCAGATGCAGATCGAGGCGGAAGCGCTGAAGAAAGAGGACGACACCGCGTCGAAGGATCGTCTTGAAAAGCTCGAGAAGGAGCTGGCCGATCTGCAGGACCGCGCCTCGGAGATGACCGCCAAATGGCAGGCCGAGCGCGACAAGCTGGAATCGAGCCGCCACCTGAAAGAGCAGCTCGACAAGGCCCGGGCCGAGCTCGATCAGGCCAAGCGCGAGGGCAATCTCGCCCGCGCGGGTGAGCTGTCCTACGGGATCATCCCGAGCCTCGAGAAGCAACTTTCCCAGGCCGAAGAGGCCGAGGGCGAGGAGCTGATGGTCGAGGAATCGGTACGTCCCGAACAGATCGCCGAAGTGGTCGAACGCTGGACCGGCATCCCGACCTCGAAGATGCTCGAAGGCGAGCGCGAAAAGCTCTTGAAGATGGAAGACGAGCTGCACAAGCGCGTCATCGGTCAGGATGCGGCGATCACCGCCGTGTCGAACGCCGTGCGCCGCGCGCGTGCGGGGCTCAACGACGAGAACCGTCCGCTGGGCAGCTTCCTATTCCTCGGCCCGACCGGGGTGGGCAAGACCGAACTGACCAAGGCCGTCGCGAATTACCTCTTCGACGACGATCAGGCGATGGTGCGGATCGACATGTCCGAGTTCATGGAGAAACACTCCGTGGCGCGGCTCATCGGCGCCCCGCCCGGCTATGTCGGCTATGACGAGGGTGGCGTTCTGACCGAAGCGGTGCGGCGTCGTCCCTATCAGGTCGTACTCTTCGACGAGGTCGAGAAGGCGCACCCGGACGTGTTCAACGTGCTGCTGCAAGTGCTTGACGATGGTGTGCTGACGGATGGTCAGGGCCGCACGGTCGATTTCAAGCAGACGCTGATCGTGCTGACCTCGAACCTCGGGTCTCAGGCGCTCAGCCAGCTGCCGGAAGGCACGGATGCGGCTCAGGCCAAGGCGCAGGTCATGGATGCCGTGCGGGCGCATTTCCGCCCCGAATTCCTGAACCGTCTCGACGAGATGGTGATCTTCGATCGCCTGAACCGTGAGAATATGGACGGGATCGTGGAGATCCAGCTCAAGCGGCTGGAGAAACGTCTGGCGCAGCGCAAGATCACGCTCGATCTCGACGCGGTCGCCCGCAAATGGCTGGCCGATGCGGGTTACGACCCGGTCTATGGCGCACGTCCGCTCAAGCGGGTGATCCAGCGCGCCCTGCAAGACCCGCTGGCCGAGGCGATCCTCGGCGGCGAGGTGATCGACGGCGCGACGGTCAACGTCACCGCTGGGCCGGACGGCCTGATCGTGGGCGGTCACAGCGCGCCGCTGGGCGGGACGCAACCCGCCGATGGCGTGCCGCTGCACTGAGGCCGGGTTCAAACCGATTGCGAGGGGCGGAGCGATCCGCCCCTTTTCCATGTCCGGGTCAGGGGGCGCTGCCCCCTCGGGCTTCGCCCTCACCCCCGAGATATTTGGATCAAGAAGAAGCGCGCGATTCCTTCTTCTTGACGAAAATATCTCGGGGGAGGCCGCTGGCGGCCGGGGGCGGCGCCCCCTTTTGCTCGCGTCACATTTGGACGGATGGAAACAAAAAGGCCGTGCCGGGATAACCCTGGCACGGCCTTTTCATTCGTTTCGGCTCTGTCGCCTCAGCCCTGGCGGGCTTTGAAGCGCTTCTGCGTCTTGTTGATCACGTAGACGCGGCCTTTGCGGCGCACGACCTGGCAATCGCGATGACGCTGCTTGAGCGAGCGGAGCGAGTTGCGGACCTTCATCGGCCTTCTCCTGTATCGCGGCGCAAGGTGCGCCTTGAAAAACGAATGCCCCGGGCCTCTCAGCCGGGGCGGCGAATAGATGGTGGGCGGTACTGGGATCGAACCAGTGGCCACTACGATGTCAACGTAGTGCTCTACCGCTGAGCTAACCGCCCACGCCCGTTCGACCCCGTTTTATTGCCTTTGATTCGCGCTTGCGGGCTGGGCCGCTAAGGGAACCGAAAGGCGCGGTGTCGCGTCGGTCTGGGGGTCTATATAAAGAGTCGAAACGGCTTTCAAGAGGGTTTTGGTGCGAAAGCGTTCCGGTGTAGGATATTAGCCGATCACAAGAGGTTCCATGAGCGACAGCCCAGCCCTTCCGCCGCCGTTCCGGCTGATCCGCCCCGCGGCGTTACACACGGCTGCGATCTTCGCCTCGCCGCATTCGGGTGCGCATTATCCGCAAAGTCTCCGCGATCGCACGGTGCTCGACATGGCGCGGTTGCGTTCTTCCGAGGATGCTTTCGTGGATCGCTTGCTTGCGCCGGTGCCGCGGCTTGGGGCGCCTTTGCTTGCAGCGGAGTATCCGCGCGCCTGGGTGGATCTCAACCGCGGGCCCGAGGAGCTCGATTCGGCCCTGATCGCAGGGTTGGAACGTTCGACCCCGAGCCCGCGCGTCGCCGCCGGTCTCGGCGTCATTCCGCGGGTCGTTTCGGGCGCGCGCGCGATCTATCGCGGCAAGATCCCCAGGATGGAGGCCGAGGCGCGGCTCAACCATGTCTGGCATCCCTATCACGACCAGCTGGCGGCGCTGATGATCGAGGCGCATCGCGCGTTCGGTCAGGCGATCCTGCTCGACGTGCATTCCATGCCCTCCGAGGCGCTCGATTCGCTTGGCCATCGGCGCCCTCAGATCGTGCTCGGGGATCGCTACGGAGCGAGTGCGGATCGCGCGCTGATGCGCGAGGTCGAGCTCGCCTTCAGCGATGAGGGGCTTTCGGTGTCGCGCAACAGTCCGTTTGCCGGGGCGTATATCGCGCAACGCTACGGGCGGCCGCGCGAGGGATATCACGTCATCCAGATCGAGATCGACCGGGCGCTCTACATGGATCAGGAAGCGATCGCGCCGAGCGCCGAGTTCAAGGCCTTTGCCGCGGTGATGGAGCGGGTGGCCGCGAAGATCGTGAGGCTCGGGGCGCAGCCGTTGCGTCACGCCGCAGAGTAGATCACGAACCGTCCCAGCCGCGCCCGAGCCGGATTGCATCCGCGCCGAACTTCGCCCGGATCGCATCCTTCGCCCGTTCCGCGCCCGCGCGTCTGCCTGCCTGCGGATCGAGAAGATCGCCCGCCGGATCGCGCCCGTCCGCTGCCGTGAGGTCCGAAAACCCGATCCCGATCAGCCGGTAGGGCGTGTTTGGGGGGAGCTTGTCGAACAAGGTCTCGCCCGCCCGGAAGAGCGTATCGGCGAGCTGGCTCGGCTCCTCCAGCCGGGTCTGCCGGGTCACGGTGGTGAAATCGGCGCGTTTGAGCTTCAGCGTCACCGTGCGCCCGGCCAGATCGCGCGCCTTCATCCGCGCCGAGACCTTCTCGGCCATGTGCCAGAGCTTGCCCATCAGGGTCTCGCGATCCGAAATATCCTCGTTGAAGGTCGTCTCGTTCGACACCGATTTGATCGGGGTATCGGGCGAGACGCGGCGCGCATCCTGCCCGTTCGCCAGTTCGAAAAGCCGCCGCCCCGAGGCTCCGAACCGATCCTCCATCCGGGCGAGCCCTGCGCGGCGGATATCGGCCAGCGTTCGAATTCCGGCCCGCCCCAGCGCGGCCCGCGTCGCCGCCCCCACGCCCCAAAGGATCGACACCGGCTTGTCGCGCAGGAAGTCTTCGGTGTCAGTGCGCCCGATCACCGAAAACCCGCGCGGCTTGTCGAGATCCGAGGCGATCTTGGCGAGGAACTTGTTATGCGACAGCCCGACCGAAGCCGTCACCCCGATTTGCGTCTCGATCTCGCGGGCGAGCCGCGCCATCTGCACCGCCGGGGGGGCGTGATGCAGCCGCGCGGTGCCGGTCAGATCGAGGAACGCTTCGTCCAGCGAAAGCGGTTCGATCAGCGGTGTCAGCGCCGCCATCTTCTCCCGGATCTCGCGCGAGACGGCGGCGTAATGATCCATGCGCGGCCTGATGATCACCGCCTCGGGGCAGAGCTTGCGCGCCTGAAACATCGGCATCGCCGAGCGCACGCCGGAAATCCGCGCGATATAGCAGCAGGTGGTGACCACCCCGCGCGTACCGCCGCCGACGATCACCGCTTGCGAGGACAGCGCGGGATTGTCGCGCTTCTCGACAGACGCATAGAAGCTGTCGCAGTCGATATGCGCAATGGACAGATCGAAAAGCTCGGGATGCGCGATCACACGCGCCTTGCCGCAATTGGGGCAGCGTTTGGGGGCATCATCAAAGGTGCTCAGACAGTCGCGACAAAGGGCTGGCATGGGCTCACATCCGGGAATAGACCCTAGATATCCCTTCTTCCTCTTGGCGCAAATATCCCGTGGCGGTGAGGCGGGCGCAGCGGCCTTCCTTGTGGAAGGATGCCCGCCGAGCGCCCGGAGCGGGAGCGGAGGGCCGGAATGGCGGAGCCAAGAGGGGGGGCGGCGCCCCCTCCCCCAGCTCACCGAAAACCGATCGATCCGGCCAGCAGCTGCGCCACCGTCGGTTGGTCGAGATAACCCGTCACCGTCAGCCCCCCAGCTTTCTGGAAGCGGCGAATCGCGCGGCGGGTGTTGTCGTCGAACACGCCATCGACCTTGCCTGGCTTGAGGCCCATCTGGGCGAGCCGCTGCTCGACGAGGGACTTCGCCACGCTGGGCAGGCCAAGCGCATCCTCGCGGGCCTTCGCAGCCTTGATCGCATCGCTCTCCTGACTTTGTTGCTGCAACTCGGCGATGCGCGCCTCAGCCTCGGCCTTGAAGGCAGGGTTGGAGCGGCTCGCGAGATAGTCGCGATAGGAGGCGATCGTGTCCGCCTGACGCGCGACATCCCAATCGGCACGATCGGCGGCCTGCGCCTCGGCGCGGCGGTCCGCCTCGATCGTGTCGAGCCTTTCCTGCGCAAGCTCGGCAAAGAGCCCGTCGGGATATTTCTTCAGATAGGCGCGCAGCCCCGCCTCATCGCCAGCCTTGCCGGTCTGCTCCCAATAGGCGCGGTCCTGACGGTCGATTTCGGCCTGACGCGCCTCGGCCTCGGCTTTCAGCTCGGCTGCGCGCTTCTCGCCTTGCGCCGAAAGTGCGGTAAGCTGGGCACGGGTGAGATAGCCGGTCGGTTCGAACCCGCTCGCACGTTGCCAGCGCGTGATCGCCCCGCGCGATCCGGGGCCAAAGATGCCGTCCACGCCCTTCGGATCGAAATCGAGGATCGTCAGGTTCTGTTGGACTTCGCGGCGCTGATCGCGGGAAAGGTTGAGCGCCGCCTCATCGGCCTTTGGCTGTCGCTCGGGTTCGGCCTTGAGCGTGGCGATCCGGGCACGGGCCTCGTCAGCATTCGGCCCCCTGGGATAGCGATCGAGATAGAGCTGATAGGCGGTGATGGAATCCTCGGCGCGCGCCATGTCCCAATAGGGAGCAGAAGGATCGGCCTGCGGCGTCGCAATCGGTGCAGGCGCATCCTGCGTCCCGGCGGCAAGGAAACTGTAGCTGCCGGGCAGGAAGCCGCTCGCGATCAGACCTTCGGATTGCGCCGCGCGCATCAGCGGCGCGCCGGGCTTGACCAGATCCCCCGACATCAGCGAGGCGACCTCCCGGGGGCTGCCGCGCAAGACGGTGACGCCCTGCGGAATCGCGAGATCACCGATACCGGGTTGCGTCAGACCCCGACCCGTTCCCTCGTCATCCGCGCCCCCCAGCAGCAGCACCGCCTGCCCGGGATGGGAGGCGAGCACCGACATCACCGCCGAGAGCGGCAGTGCCTCGCTCACAGCCTCGGGCAGAGAGATGTCGCGCATGTCGGTAGGCAGGAACCAGGTCTCTGCGTCGGTATGGATGAAACGCCCCGAGAGGGCGACGACGATCCGGTCGGCATCCGCCGCACGCGTCACGAAGTCGCGAAAGCGCGCGCGAATCTCGGAAGCATCTGCGTCATCCTCAGTCAGCACCGAGAAGCCGGCCTGTTGCAAACCGGCCTCGGCCTTGGTCGGCGCATCGGCGCCACGCAGGTCGTCGATCCGGTCGTAATTCGCGTTGCCCAGCACCAGCGCAAGATCGGCGGCATTGGCGGGCAATCCCAGCGCCGCAAGTGCGACACCTGTCAGAAGTAGTTTTCGCATGGGGTCCTCCATCTCTCTCGACGAAGGAACCCGCGATCTACCCTCCCGGTTCCTCAGTCGTATTTGCGCTGGTCGTCGATCACCTTGCCATCATTGGGCAGCGAGCCCGGCGCGACAAGCTCGATCACGCCCTTCATCTTCAAGGCTTCGCGAATGCCGCTGTCGAAGCGTGCGGGATCGGAGGCCTCGGTCTCGATCTGCACGGTCATCACGTCCATCTCGCCCTCGCGGGTCGCGACGACCCGGGCCCTGGAAATTTCGGCATGGGCCGCGACGAAGGCGGCGACCTGCTCGGGGCGCACGAACATGCCCTTGATCTTGGTGGTCTGATCGGCGCGGCCCATCCAGCCCTTGATGCGCATATTGGTGCGACCGCAGGGGCTGATCCCGTCCATCACGGCGGAAAGATCGCCTGTCGCGAACCGGATCAGCGGGTAATCCGGGTTGAGCGTGGTTACGACCACTTCGCCAACCTCACCGGGAGCGACCGGGTCACCCGTGCCGGGGCGGACGATTTCGACGATCACACCTTCGTCCACAATCATCCCCTCCATCGCTGCGCTCTCGTAGGCGATATTGCCCAGATCGGCGGTGGCGTAGCATTGCAGGCAGGAAATGCCGCGATCCGCATAGCTCTGGCGCAGACTGGGGAAAAGCGCGCCGCCCGAAACGGTCGCCTTGGTGATCTTGAGCCTCTCGCCCATCTCTTCGGCTTTTTCAAGAATGATACGCAGATAGTCCGGCGTGCCCGCATAGCAGGTGGTGCCGATATCCACGGCGGCGCGGACTTGCAGCTCTGTCTGGCCGGTGCCGGCGGGCAGGACGGCGGCGCCCACGGCGCGTGCGGCGTTCTCGAACATCATGCCGGCAGGCGTCAGATGGTAGCCGAAGCAGTTCTGCACGATGTCGCCGGGTCCGACACCTGCGGCATGGGCGAACCGCCCCAGCCGCCACCAATCGCGGCTTACGTCACCGGGCTCGTAGATCGGGCCGGGCGACTGGAAGATATGGGCGAACGCATGGGCGGGCTTCGTGGTCAGGCCACCGAAGGGCGGCGCGCCCTTCTGTGCGGCCCCGAGATCGGATTTCCGCAGGACCGGGAGCTTCGCGAGCGCACCGCGCGAGGTGACGGAAGACGGATCGACGCCTTCCAGATGTGCCGCGATCCCCGGCGCTCTCATCGCCGCCCCGATCAGCGCGGGAAGGCATTCGGCCAGAGAGGCCTCGCGCGCGTCGGCGCTGCGGGTTTCCAACTCGTCGAAATGCTCAACCATCCCTCGACCCTTTCCATTCGGCGGACAGACCGCCCCCGAGCCGCGCCCGAAATGCTGCGCAGCAATCGTTTAATTTCAATACGTTACGATCACGCCAGCCAACGCTTGCGGCGGCGATAGCTGCGAACGTCCCGGAAGCTCTTGCGGCCCTCGTCCGACATGCCGAGATAGAATTCCTTCACGTCCGGATTCTCGCGCAGATCAGCCGCGGGGCCGTCCATCACGATGCGGCCCGATTCCAGGATATAGCCGTAATGGGCATAGCGCAGCGCGACGTTGGTGTTCTGTTCGGCGAGAAGGAAGGTCACGCCCTCGTTCTCGTTGACCGATTTCACGATCTCGAAGATCTGCTCCACCAGCTGCGGCGCGAGACCCATCGAGGGTTCGTCCAGCAGGATCGTCTCGGGGCGGCTCATCAGCGCGCGACCCATCGCGACCATCTGCTGCTCCCCGCCCGAGGTATAGCCCGCCTGTGATTTGCGGCGCTCCTTCAGGCGCGGGAAATAATTGTAGACCATCTCGAGATCGGCCTGGATCGCGCCCCGCCCGTCCTTGCGGGTATAGGCACCGGTCAGCAGATTTTCCTCGACGGTCAGGTGTTCGAAACAGTGACGGCCTTCCATCACCTGGATCACGCCCTTGCGCACGAGATCGGCAGGGCTCATTTCCTGCACGCGCTCGCCGCGATAGGTGATCGAGCCTTTGGTGACCTCGCCGCGCTCGGATTTGAGCAGGTTGGAGACCGCCTTGAGCGTCGTCGTCTTGCCCGCGCCATTGCCGCCCAGCAGCGCGGTGATCCCGCCCTTGGGAACGTTCAGGCTGACCCCCTTCAGCACGAGGATGACGTGATTGTAGATCACCTCGATATTGTTGACCTCGAGAAGGGTCGTGTCGGTTTTCGCAGCGTCCAGCATGGCTTTCTCCGGGGCGTTGGGGTGGCCCCCGGCGCAAGACGCCGGAGGCCGGTTTGGCTTAGTTGCACCGCTCTGCGATGTTGTTTTCCTTGGCGAAGGCCGCGGAATCTTCGGCGATCAGCGGGTCGATCACGCTCGAATCCGCTGAGATCCAGTCCGAAGCGGCGTCCCATTTGCCGTCAGCCGCGTTCCACTTGTACATGAGGCCCGAGCCCGGACCGCCGTGATCCGCACAGGTCGCCTGGATCGGCTGGGCGAAGTTCGGCAGGCCGAGTTCATTCAGACGCGCCTCGGTCAGGTCGAGCTGTTCGAAACCGTCACGTACCTCTGCCGGCGTGACCGCCGAATGACCGTGGATCTCCTGCGCCTTGCGGATCGCCTCGGAGATGATCATCGCCGCGTACATGCCGCGCGAATAGAGCATCGTGCCCACTTCGTCGCCCGCGCCCGCAGCCTTGCCGGCGTCGATCACGTATTTCTGGATGTCACCATAGACCGGGAAGTCCATGCCCGTGCCGTGGAAGGAAACGGTGGTGTAGCCATCGGCCTTGTCACCAGCCGAGCGCACGTCGTTTTCCGAACCCGACCACCAGATGCCGACGAAGTTCTCCATCGGGAAGCGGATGTTCACGGCTTCCTGGATCGCGACCTGGTTCATAACGCCCCAGCCATACATGATGACGAAATCGGGCTTCGAGCGACGGACCTGCAGCCATTGCGACTTCTGTTCCTGACCCGGATGGTCGACCGGCAGCAATTCGAGTTCGAAACCGTCGCGCTTGGCGAGTTCCTGAAGGGTGCGGATCGGCTCCTTGCCGTAGGCCGAGTTGTGATAGACCAGAGCGATCTTCTTGCCTTCAAGCGAGCCGCCGGCCTTGCCCATCAGGTATTGCTCGATGATCGAGGCGCCGTCCCAGTAGTTGGCCGGGTAGTTGAAGACCCATTCAAATACCTTGCCGTTCGCCGCCGAGGTGCGGCCATAGCCGGGCGTGTACAGAACATGCCCGTCGGCGGTCACTTTCGGAATCAGCTGGTAGGTGATGCCGGTCGAGAGAGGGTTATAGGCCAGTGCGCCGTCGCCCTTGGTCGACTCGTAGCATTCCACACCTTTCTCGGTGTTGTACGCGGTCTCGCATTCCGGCACGCGCACCATCTCGCCGCCGATCCCGCCGTCACGTTCGTTGAGCAGCGTGAAATAGTCGTTGAAGCCATCGGCATAGGGAATGCCGTTCGCGGCGTAGGGGCCGGTGCGATAGCTGAGGTTCGGCACCACCAGCTCGGCGAAGGCCGGAGCCGTGGTCAGCGTCATCGCCGCCGCGACCAGAGCGGTAAAGGTCTTCTTCATAGAGTTCTCCTCCCAGAGATATCTTCGTTCACGCCGGGCTCGTCCCGGTTCTTGGGGTTGTTGGGCGGCCCCGCCTTAGTGCGGGAAGGGCCAAAGCCGGAGTTTCTCTTTCGCCACGCGCCAGAGCTGCGCGAGGCCATGCGGTTCCGCGATCAGGAAGGTCACGATCAGACCGCCGACGATCATCAGCTCGATATGAGCGGCCAGATCGGTCGGCCATCCAAGCGTGCCGACGAGCACGTTCTTGAGGAAGACCGGCAGAAGCACGAGGAAGGCCGCGCCCGCAAACGAACCGAAGATCGAGCCCAGACCGCCGATGATCACCATGAAGAGGATCAGGAAGGATTTCTGGATCCCGAAAGCTTCGCCCACTTCGGCCGCGCCCAGGTAGACCGCGAAGAACAGCGCGCCTGCGATACCGATGAAGAAGGAGCTGACTGCAAAGGCCGAAAGCTTCGTCGTCAGCGGGTTCACCCCGATGATCTCGGCCGCGATATCCATGTCGCGGATCGCCATCCATTTGCGCCCCACCGTGCCGCGCGTCAGGTTGCGAGCCACCAGCGCCACGATCGTCAGCATCACCAGGCAGAACATGTATTTCGCCATCGCCGAGGTCTGCGCACCTGTGACGAACACGCCGAAAACCGTGCGCTCGGGCGCGTTGATCTGACCCGAGGCCGAGTAGTTGTAGAACCACGGCACCTTGTTGAAGAGCCAGACCAGGAAGAACTGCGCCGCCAGCGTGGCCACCGCGAGGTAGAACCCCTTGATGCGCAGGCTCGGCAGGCCGAACAGAACCCCGACCGCAGCCGTGATACCGCCCGCGAGAAGGACGTGGATGAAGATCGACACTTCGGGGAAGGCGGTCATCAGCTTGTAGACGGCATATGCGCCCACAGCCATGAAGCCCCCGGTCCCGAGCGACACCTGCCCCGCATAGCCCACGAGGATGTTCAGACCGATCGCCGCGATGGCGTAGATCAGGAACGGCACCGCGACCGCGTTCGCCCAGTAATCGTTGATCAGCAGCGGCACGACTCCGAAGGCAATCGCCAGCACCACATAGTAACGCAGCCGGTCGAACTTGATCGGGAAAGTCTGGCTGTCCTCCCGGTAGGACGTTTTGAAATCACCTGCTTCGCGGTAAAACATCAGCCTCTCCCTTTCCCGAGGGAGAGACGATGTCCTCCCGTCAGCAGCCGCGCCGGATCCTGACCCAGGCCCAGAGCCCGGCCCCGGCGCCAAGCGCCGCCAGTGCGATATTCAGTGTTTGCAGTTGCGTCGGTTCTTCCGGCGGCGCGGCCAGCGCGATCCAGCCGAAGGCCAGCGCGGCCCCCCAGCCGATCGTGAAAACGGTTGCGCAGGTCTTCATCGGTAACGGTCCTCCCAAAGCTCGTCACGGTGTCGTGACGGCGGGCTCCCTTCCCGTTGACGCCACGACATGTGACAGCTTGTCGCACCCCTGCGCACCGATCAAGAAATTTCTCTCGCTGCAGTTGCATCATGGCTCAGACCCTCTCGATGATCTTCTCGCCGAACAGGCCCTGCGGCCGGAACACGAGGAAGACGAGCGCGAGGACATAGGCGAACCAGTTCTCGGTCGCGCCGCCCAGGAAGGGGGCGCCGATCAGAAGTTCGAACAGTTTTTCGCCCACACCGATGATCAGGCCGCCCACGATGGCGCCCGGGATCGAGGTGAAGCCGCCCAGCATCAGCACCGGAAGCGCCTTGAGCGCGATCAGCGAGAGCGAGAACTGCACGCCCGATTTCGAGCCCCACATGATCCCCGCGACCAGCGCAACGAAGCCCGCGATCGACCAGACGAGGATCCAGATGAAGCGCAGCGAGATCCCGACCGAAAGCGCGGCTTGGTGATCGTCGGCCACGGCGCGCAACGCCCGGCCCTGCTTGGAGTATTGCGAGAACACCGTCAGCGCCGCGACCAGCAGCACCGCCACGACCGCGGCGACGATATCGAGATTGTCGATGAAGAAGCCGTAGCCGAACATGTTGTAGGTGACGGTATCGATTGTCTCGTTGATGCCCTGCGGCAGACCCACATCGAGCGTCTTGATGTCCGACCCCCACATCACGTCCCCGAAGCCTTCGAGGAAATAGGCCATCCCGATCGTCGCCATGAAGAGGATGATCGGAGCCTGGTTCACCAGATGCTTGAGCACCAGCTTCTCGATGATGATGGCGAGCACCACCATCACGCCAGCGGCCAGCAGGATTGCGACGAGTGCCGGCACTTCCCACGGGAAATTCGTGTAATGCTTGCCCGTCATCGCGTTGAGGAGATGGGCGAAGGGCACCTGACCCTTCTGAATGCCGACCAGCGTCAGCGCCGCGAACAGCGCCAGCACGCCCTGCGCATAGTTGAAGATGCCCGAGGCCTTGAAGATCAGCACGAAGCCGAGCGCCACGAGCGCATAAAGCACCCCTGCCATCAGGCCGTTCAGCGTCACCTCAGCGGCGTAGAGAACGATATCAGGCATGACGCGCCTCCGATTTCTGAATTGCGATGCGGATGGTGTCAGTCATGGGCCACCCCCAGATAGGCGTCGATGACGTCCTGATTGTTGCGCACCTCGTCGGGGGTGCCGTCGCCGATCTTCTTGCCGTAATCCATCACCACGACGCGGTCGGAGAGGTCCATGACCACGCCCATGTCGTGTTCGATCAGCACGATCGTGGTGCCGAATTCGTCGTTCACGTCGAGAATGAAGCGGCTCATGTCCTCTTTTTCCTCGACGTTCATCCCCGCCATCGGTTCGTCGAGCAGCAACAGCTTCGGCTCTGCGGCCAGCGCGCGCGCCAGCTCGACCCGCTTCTTGAGGCCATAGGGCAGACGACCGACCGGCGTTTTCCGGATATTCTGGATCTCGAGAAAGTCGATGATCTTCTCGACCTTTTCGCGATGCTCGTCCTCTTCCTTGGCAGCCCCCGTCCACCACCAGCCGGCCTGCGCCAGAAGACCGCTTTTCATATGAGTCAGGCGTCCGGTCATGATGTTGTCGAGCACCGACATGCCATCAAACAAAGCGATGTTCTGGAAGGTCCGGGCGATGCCGAGGCGGGCGACCTGGTAGGGCTTCATCGGCCCGCGCTTGACGCCCTTGAACATCACCTCGCCCTCGGTCGGGATGTAGAAGCCCGAGATCACGTTCAGCATCGAGGATTTGCCCGCGCCGTTCGGACCGATGATCGCGCGGATCTCGCCGTCGCGAATGTCGAAGGAGATGTCCTTGATCGCCACGACCCCGCCGAAGCGCAGCGTGATGTTCTTCATCTCCATGATCACGCCGCCGATCTGGCGGCCGTCGGCGGTGACGTAGCCGTCGCTCATATCGTTCATTCCGCTGCCTCCGCCATCGTCTTCGCCGACACGACCTTCGCATCCGCGATCTTCAGCGTCGCCTTGATCGAGCCCTTGCGGCCGTCCTCGTAGGTCACTTCGGTCTCGGTGTAGATCTCGTCGCGGCCGTCATAGAGCGCCCCGATCAGATCGGCGAATTTCTCGCCGATCACGTTGCGGCGCACCTTGCGGGTGCGGGTCATCTCGCCGTCATCAGCATCGAGTTCCTTGTGCAGGATCAGGAAGCGATGAACCTGACAGCCAGAGAGCATCGGGTCTTCGGCGATACTCGCATTCACCTCTTCGACATGCTCGCGGATCATCTCGTAGACGCGCGGATGACCCGCAAGCTCCTGATAGGAGGCGTAGGAGATGTTGTTGCGCTCGGCCCAGTTGCCGACCGCCGTGAGGTCGATATTGATGAAGGCCGTGCAGCGGTCACGCCCTGCGCCGAACACCACCGCCTCGAGGATCGAGGGATAGAATTTCAGCTTGTTTTCCACGTATTTGGGCGCGAACAGGCGGCCGTCGGCCATCTTGCCCACATCCTTCGCGCGGTCGATGATCCGCAGGTGGCCGGTGTCTTCCTCGAAGAAACCCGCATCGCCCGTCGCGACCCAACCTTCCGGGTCCTTGGTCGAGGCCGTGCTCTCGGCGTTCTTGTAGTATTCCACGAAGGTGCCGGGGCTGCGGTAATAGACCTCGCCATTCTCGCCGATCTTCACCTCGACGCCCGGACTGGGCACGCCCACGGTATCGGCGCGCACTTCGCCATCGGGCTGCTGCGTGATGAAGACCGAGGCCTCGGTCTGACCGTAGAGCTGTTTCAGGTTGATCCCGAGCGAACGATAGAAGGAGAAGATCTCCGGCCCGATCGCCTCGCCCGCCGTGTAACCGACGCGGATGCGCGAGAAACCAAGCGTGTTCTTCAACGGCCCGTAGATGAACAGATTGCCCAGTGCATAGGAAAGACGCTGGCCGAAGCTGACAGGTTTGCCGTCGAGAATATCGGGGCCAACCTCGCGCGCGACTTTCATGTAGCGGTCGAACAGCTTCTTCTTCAGCTTGCCCGCATCTTCCATGCGGATCATCACCGAGGTGAGCTGATTTTCGAACACCCGCGGCGGCGCGAAGAAATAGGTCGGGCCGATCTCGCGCAGGTCGGTCATCATCGTCTCGGGGCTTTCGGGGCAGTTCACGGTGAAACCCGCCCACATCGCCTGACCGATCGAGAAGATGAAGTCCCCCACCCAGGCCATCGGCAGATAGGCGAGTACTTCGTCATTGTGGTTGAGATGGTCGAACTCGCTCGAGGCTTTCGCGGTTTCGATGATGTTGCGGTTCGACAGAACCACGCCTTTCGGCTTCCCGGTCGTGCCCGAGGTGTAGAGCATCACGCAGGTGCTGTCATAGGTCAGCTCGGCGATGCGCTTGTCGAGCTCCGCCTCATAGCGTTGATGGCCAGCACGGCCCTCATCCTGCACGTCCTCCAGCGCATTCATGCGCGAGTGGTCGTATTTCCGCATGCCGCGCTTGTCGGTATACATCACGTGCTTGATGGCGTGGATGCGGTCTTCGATCTCGACGATCTTGTCGACCTGTTCCTGATCGCCGCACACGACGAAGCGCGCGCCGCAATGTTCCATCACATAGGCCATCTCTTCGGCCGCTGCGTCCTGATAGAGCGGCACAGGGACCGCGCCACACATCTGCGCGGCCACCATCGACCAGTAATGCATCGGACGGTTACGCCCGATGATGGCGATATGATCGCCCCGTTCCACGCCAAGGCTCAGGAAGCCAAGCGCCATGGAGCGGATTTCCTCCGCCGCCTGCGCCCAGGTCCAGCTCTGCCAGATGCCGAATTCCTTTTCGCGATAGGCGGGGTAGCCGCCATATCGGGCCACGTTCCGCGCCAAAAGCGCAGGAATCGATTGGGCAGATGTCTGCCCCTTCGCGACTGCGTCAGCCAAATTTTCCTCCCTCGCGCCGGTTGCCCGGCGTCCCTTTCCGCACAGGGCGAATCCTCCGCGCCCAGTTCGGCATGAGCGAAGACTGGCTGTCAAAGTTTTCGTGATCTTTTCGTGATTCTAACGAATTCTTACAGCTTCGCTGCGCAGCGAAACGCTCTTTGCCACGACCTTTGCGAATGCTACGCACACGGTTGGAGCGGGAGGTAAAGACGTGAGCGAAACGAGCCGCGAGAGGCTGACTCAGGCTGGGTTGAACCTGATCGGTCAGGCGCTGTCGATCTTCGACAGCGATCTGCGGCTGGCGGTCTCGAACCGCCAGTACCAGCTGATGTTCAATCTCCCCGAAGACCTCACGCGCCCCGGAACCTCCTTCGAAGACACGATCCGCTTTCTCGTGGCGCGCGGCGAATATGGGGAGGTCGATGATTTCGAGGTCGCCGTGCGCGAGCGCGTCGAGACCGCGCGGGCCTTCGAGGCCCATTACATGGAGCGGATGCGCGCCAATGGCCGGACGATTTCGGTGGAGGGCGCGCCGCTGCCGCAAGGCGGCTGGATCACCGTCTATACCGACATCACCGAAATCAAACGGCAGGAATCGCTTCTGCGTGCCCGCTCCGAGGAACTGTCCGGCCAGCTTCTCGATCACACGGAGGCGCTAGCGGCCGCGAACCGTGAACTTGCGGCGACCAACGCGGCGCTGGAGGAAACCTCGCGCCAACTCGCCATAACGGAGGCGCGCACCCGCCAGGTCACCGAGATGACCCCCGCCCATATTGCGCGGGTCGATCGCGATCTCACCTATACCTTTTCGAACCGCCGCCTCTCATCGGTCATGCCCGGGTCGCTCGCCGATGCCGTCGGCCGTCATGCAAACGAGGCTCTCGGCGCCGGAACCTTCGCCAAGATCGAACCGGGCTTCACCAAGGCCTTCGCCGGAGAGGCCAATGTGATCGAGATCACCCACGACCCGTCGGGCCGCCGGATCCGCATCGCGCTGACCCCCGACCGGGACGCCGAGGGCGCGGTGATCGGCGTCTTCATCCTCTCGACCGACGTCACCCACGAGGCACAGGCGCGAGCAGCACTCGCACAGGCCAGCAAACGCGAACTGGCGGCGAAACTCTCCTCGGGGCTCGCGCATGATTTCGCCAACCTGCTGACGATCATCCTGGGGCTGCAAGGGCGGCTCGAACGGATGGAGGATCTTGCTCCCGAGGCACATGAGGCGATCCGCGCGACGCTGGCCGCCGCGCGACGTGGCGGCACGCTCCTTGACCGGATCGCCGCCATCTCGGGCCCCCGCGAGCTGCGCCCAGAAGCGGTCATCCTGTCCGATCTGCTCGACGATCTCGCGGCGATGGCCGGACCCACGCTTCACGGACCGATCACGCTCGAGATCAATATCGAAGGTCTCGACGCGCCGATCCTGCTGGATCCCGGTCCGCTCCAGGACAGTCTCCTGAACCTGATCCTCAATGCCAATGACGCGATGCGCGAAACCGGCGGCACGATCGCGATCACGGCTCATCCGGTGCGCGACACCTGGGTCGAGATCTCCGTCAGCGATCAGGGGCCGGGATTTTCGCGCGAGGCGCTCGAACACGCGCTCGACCCGTTCTTCACCACGAAGGGCAGCGAAGGCTCGGGGCTTGGCCTGTCGATGGTCTACGACCAGACCAAGCTTGCGGGCGGAACGGTGAGGCTGCGCAATACCGGGAAAGGCGCGCAGGTCACTTTGCGCCTGCCGCTGCGCGAAGTCGCAGCTCAGCCAGCGCCGATGCTCGTCCTGCTTGTCGAGGATGACGAGGATATCCGTGCGACGACCCGCGACATGCTGCGCTCGATGGATCACACCGTGATCGAGGCTGGCACCGTCGCCGAGGCCGAGGCGCTGCTGTCCCTGCCCGATATCGGGGTCGTGCTTTCGGATATCCAACTTCCCGACGGGCGGACAGGGGTGGACCTTGCCCGCGCCATCGGCGATCAGGTGCCCGTGATCCTGATGACCTCGCTGCCCCCGGGCGACGCATTGCGCGCTGCGGCCCCCTGCCCGGTCATCCAGAAACCTTTCACGGCCGCCCAACTCGCGGCCATGCTTGTCGGAGCCCGCGGATGAATGCCGATTTGCCCCTTGTCGCCATTCTCGACGATGAACCCGAGATCCGACGGATGCTGTCGGATGCGCTGGAAGAAGCAGGCTTCCGCACCCAATCCTATGCCCGTGCGACCGAGTTCGAGGCGGGACTGAAGCGCTCTTCGCCCGATGTCTGCCTCGTCGATCTGGGCCTGCCCGATCGCGACGGGCTGGCGCTGGTGCATCGGCTGGCGCTGGAATCGGGCGCTGCGATCATCATCATCTCCGGGCGCGCGCAGGTGCAGGACCGCGTGACGGGGCTGGAACTGGGCGCGGATGACTACATCATCAAGCCCTTCGATCCGGCCGAGGTGGTGGCCCGCATCCGCGCGCGCCTGCGCAAGGGCCGCACCGAGAGCCCGAGCGTTTCGCAGACCGCGCATTTCGCGGGGTGGACTGCACATTTCGACCGCTACGTTCTGATCGACGAGGCCGGACGCGAAACCTCTTTCTCCCATGCCGAGGGTGAGGTTCTACGACTATTCCTCGAAAGCCCGAACCGACTGATCACCCGCGCACAAATGCAGGAATCCCTCGGCGGCGCCGCGGGCGAGAGCTTCGACCGAGCGATGGATGTGCGGATCTCACGTCTGCGCACAAAGCTTGGCGAAGACCCGAAGAACCCACGCCTGATCAAGACCATCTACGGCGCGGGCTACATCTTCCTCGGCGAGGTACGTTGGGGCTGAACCTTCGCGTTAACCCTTTTGTTCTGGCCAAGGCGGCCGGGTTCTGATTCACTTCACGAAATCGGGATGTTCGGAGCACTGCCATGCTCAACCTCATTCTTCATACGCCGGAAGCCCGGCGGTTCTACCGCGTCGAGATCTCCGACAATCTCTTCGGGGAGTATACCGTGCTGCGCGAATGGGGGATGCAAGGCCACGCCGGAAGCCAGTGCCTTCGCTGGTTTTCGAACCTGCGCGACGCCGTGACTGCGGCCGAAACCTTCCGCCGACGTGCCCAGCGGCGCGGCTACCGGCTGAGCGAGGCCGCTGCCGGCAAGGCCAGCGCCTGAGCGCAATCGTCAACCCTCGGGGGTCGACTTGTCGCCCTTTTCATCGCGCTTGATCTTTGCCCGGATCTTCTCGAGCCGCGCTTTCAGACGCATCCGCCGACGGTTCTGATAGGCGGTAATGATCGGCAGGGAGATGTAGTAGCAGATCGTCGCCGCGACCACGCCTGGACCCAACCCGCCCACCAGATAGGGCAGCCAGACATCGGTGAAGAAACGTTCGAGCCCGCCCCATTCGGCATGGGCCGGGGTGAACATTGCCCAGAAATTATGAAGCAGATCGTGGCTCGCCGCCTGGAAGGTCGTGAGCAGCCCCTCGGGCGCCGCCCCGCGGTCCAGCCGGTCCCCAAGGATCTTGTGGCCGAGCTTTGTCGAGAAGACCGCGATGATCGGGAAGGTGACCGGGTTTCCAAAGAAGGTCGCAAGGATCGCGGCAAGGATATTGCCGCGCATGATCCAGGCCACCGTCGCGGCGCTCAGGAAGTGAAAGCCAAAGAGCGGCGTGAAGGACACGAAGACCCCCGCCCAGACCCCGCGCGCGATCCGGTGCGGTCTGTCGGGCAGGCGGTTCACCCGGTGCTTGACGTATTGGAACGCCCGCGACCAGCCGGATTTCGGCCAGATCGCCTCGCGCAGGTTTTCCCACACGCCCCGTTTCTCGCGTCGTCTGAAGACCACGCTGCCGTCCTTTCCCCCCGCCCGACGCCATGCGCGTCAGGGTTTGCGCGACAGGTCTCGTATCCGCTCTACATGCGCCACGTCGCTTTCCGCCTCAAGCGCGGTCAGCAGCCGGTGCATGTGCTCGGCATCGCACAGCTCGACCTCGACCAGAAGCGAATAGAAATCCGGTTTCCGGTCGATGAAATTGAGATCCGAAATATTGGCCTTCTGCTGCCCAATCAAGGTGCAGATATGTCCCAGCACCCCCGCATCGTTCGAGATCGTGACCTTGAGCGTCGCGGTATAGACCGGCGGGTGATGGCCCGTCTTCCAGTGAAGATCGACCCAGCGCTCGGGCTGATCCTCGAATTCCTCCAGCGCGGGGCAGTCGATCGCATGGATCACCACACCCTTGCCGCGATAGGTGATGCCGATGATCCGCTCGCCCGGCAAGGGTTGGCAGCAATCGGCGCGGCGGAAACTCTGATCAGCGCCAAGCCCCAGAACCGCGCGCGTCGGCTCGATCTCGGCTTCATTCTGACGCGCGGCAAGCTCGGGATAAAGCGCCTCCAGGACAACCGAGGTCGCAAGCTCGGCCGAACCCAGACGCGCCAGAACCTCATCCTCATCGGCAAGCCCCAGCGTCTTCGCCGCCGTCCGCAACGCCTTGTCGGAAACCTTGCGGCCCACATGCTCGAACGCCACCCGGGCCAATTCGTGACCGAGCTTGATGAAGCGATCGCGATCTTCCTCGCGCAGGCTCTTGCGGATCGCGGCCTTCGCCCGTCCCGTCGCCACGATGTCGAGCCAGGTAAGCTGCGGACGCTGGCCCGACGCGGTGATCACCTCGACCGATTGCCCGTTCTTCAGCCGCGTCCAGAGCGGCACCCGGATACCATCGACCTTCGCGCCGACACAGCTGTTGCCGATCCGCGTGTGGATTGCATAGGCGAAATCGATCGGGGTCGCCCCCTTGGGCAGCTTCACCACATCGCCCTTGGGCGTGAAGCAGAAGACCTGATCGGAATACATCTCGAGTTTGACGTTCTCGAGAAACTCGTCGTGATCGCCCTCGCCTTCCGAGAATCGCTCCGTCAGCGAGGTGAGCCATTTCGCCGGATCGACCGCGAAGGGGTTCGCTGCGCGTTCACCATCGCGATAGGACCAGTGCGCGGCAACGCCGGCCTCGGCGACCTCGTGCATCTGGCGCGTGCGGATCTGCACCTCGACGCGCTTGCCGTCGCGGCCCGACACCGTGGTGTGGATCGAGCGATAGCCGTTCGTCTTGGGCTGGCTGATGTAATCCTTGAAGCGCGTCGGCACCGCGCGCCAGCGATGATGGATAAGCCCGAGCACGCGATAGCAATCCATCTCGTTGCGGGTGATGACGCGGAAACCGTAGATATCGGAGAGGCGCGAGAAGGTAAGCTGCTTTTCTTCCATCTTGCGCCAGATCGAATAGGGGCGCTTGGCGCGGCCGAAAACGTCCGCCTCGATGCCCTCGTCCTCCAGCAGCGCCCGGATATCGGCGGTGATCTGCGGGATCACATCGCCGGTTTCCTTCTGTAGCGAAACGAAACGACGGATGATCGAGGTGCGCGCCTCTGGGTTGAGCACCTTGAAGGCGAGGTCTTCAAGCTCCTCGCGCATCCACTGCATCCCCATCCGGCCCGCGAGCGGCGCATAGATCTCCATCGTCTCGCGCGCCTTTTGGGCCTGCTTCTCGACGCGCATCGCGCGGATCGTGCGCATGTTGTGCAGTCGGTCGGCAAGCTTCACGAGGATCACCCGCAGATCCTTCGACATCGCCATGAACAGCTTGCGGAAGTTCTCCGCCTGCTTCGAGGCCGCGTTCGACAGTTGCAGGTTGGTCAGCTTGGTGACGCCATCGACCAGTTCGGCGATCTCTTCACCAAAGAGCCGCGCGACCTCGGTATAGGTCGAGCGCGTGTCCTCGATCGTGTCGTGCAGAAGGGCCGTGATGATCGTCGCATCATCCAGCCGCTGTTCGGTCAGGATCGCGGCGACGGCGACGGGATGGGTGAAATAAGGCTCGCCCGAGTGGCGAAACTGCCCCTCATGCATTTCCTTTCCGTAGGCATAAGCCTTGCGGATCAGATCGGCATCGGTCTGGGGATTGTAGTTGCGGACGAGCGCGATCAGGTCTTCGACGTCGATCATTCGCGCGCGTTCCGACCTTTCTGGCGATTACTCGCGGCCCTGCGCATCCATAAGCGCGCGCAGCATACGCTCTTCGCTCATGTCGTCCTCGACAGCGCGATCGGGGCTCTCGCCGCCCATCAGCATAGCCATCGAGTCCTCTTCGGGCTCGTCGACCTCGATCTGGGTCTGGTTGCTCTCGATCAGACGCTCGCGCAGATCCTCGGCCGACTGGGTTTCCTCGGCGATTTCGCGCAGGGCGACGACGGGGTTCTTGTCGTTGTCGCGGTCGATCGTGATCGGGGCGCCAGCCGCAATTTCGCGGGCACGATGCGAAGCAAGCATCACCAGCTCGAAGCGGTTCGGAACCTTATCAACGCAATCTTCAACCGTCACGCGGGCCATGGGTCTCTCCAGAAGAACTCGGATTGAGAGGTCTACTTAGGCGCTGCAACTGCGAAAGACAAGCGTTCATTGGCCCGAACGGGTCGCTCAAAGGGGCTCGATCGAAGCTTTTTCGGCCTCTGGGAGCGTCGCAAGCATTTCCATGACGGTCAGCCCGCTGACCGGATGGCGCCATAGCGGCGCGATATCGGAGAAGGGAATCAGCACGAAACCGCGTTCGTGCAGCCGCGGATGCGGCAGGATCAGCTCTTCGGGCGCGTCACGCATCTGACGTTCGAGCGGCAAATCGCGCCAGTGCGTCCAGGTTTCGAAGTCGGGACAGACCTGGTCCCCGACCGCCAAAAGGTCCAGATCAAGCCCCCGAGAAGCCCAGCGTCCGTCACGCTGGCGGCCAAACTCGTTTTCTACCTTATGGAGAGTCGCGAGGATCGCATCTCTTTGCAAATCGCTTCGCACCTTGCAAACGGCGTTCACATAGTCCGGGCCGCTCCCGCTTGGAAACGCCGGAGTTCGCCAAAAGCGACTTATCGCGACAAACGAAAAACCAAGTTCTCCCAAACGACAAAGCGCTGCCCCAAGGGAAACTTCCGGCCTTCCCACTGCGCTCGGGAGATTTCCCCCAAGTGCGATATATGAGAGGGTGTCCATATAGACAGATTCCGTTTTCATCGCGAATTGCGATATGTCGAACAACACATCTGGTTCGCCCTACTGATATGCGCAAGCGCTTTTACCCAATTCGCTTTGACTCACGCAAACAGGTTTCGGGCTTCAGGACTTACCTGCGCGAGAGGAATGCATGTTCTATAAGGACGAACGGCTAGCCCTATTCATCGACGGCTCAAATCTTTATGCCGCCGCAAAGGCTCTTGGCTTCGATATTGATTACAAGCTTCTGCGTCAGGAATTCGAGCGCCGCGGAAAACTGGTCCGCGCCTTCTATTACACGGCGCTTCTCGAAAACGAGGAATATTCTCCGATCCGCCCGCTGGTGGATTGGCTGAACTACAACGGCTTCGCGATGGTGACGAAACCTGCCAAGGAATACACCGATTCCATGGGGCGCCGCAAAGTGAAGGGCAACATGGATATCGAGCTCGCCGTGGATGCGATGGAGCTCGCGCCGCGCCTCGATCATATCGTGTTGTTCTCGGGTGACGGCGATTTCCGTCCGCTGGTCGAAAGCCTGCAGCGTCAGGGTTGCCGCGTTTCGGTCGTCTCGACCATCCGCAGCCAGCCGCCGATGATTGCCGACGAACTGCGCCGTCAGGCCGATAATTTCATCGAGCTCGACGCACTTCGCGACGTGATCGGTCGCCCTCCGCGCGAGCCGCGCGACGATGACACCAGCACGGAAAACTGATCCGGGCCTGACGCTGGACGCAAAACATGATTGAAAGGGCGCGCGGAGTTCCCGCGCGCCCTTCGTCTTTTTCGGTTCGCCTCGCTCATGTTCGAAAACGTTTCCCTCTTCGGCCTCTTCATATCGGCGCTGCTTGCGGCAACGCCGATCCCCTTCCAGTCCGAGGTGGTCTTCGTCGCGCTCCAAACCGCGGGGCGCACGAATATCTGGGCGATGATCCTGATTGCGGCGATCGGGAACACGATCGGAGCGCTCATCACCTACGTGATGGGCTTCGGCGTCACCCACTGGAAGGACCGCAAATGGTTCCCCGCCACCGAGGCCCAGCTCGCGCGCGGGCATCGCTGGTTCGAACGTTGGGGGATCGGGCTGCTGCTGCTGAGCTGGGCGCCTGGAGGCGATCTGATCTGCCTCGTCGCGGGCGTTTTGCGCATGTCGCTATGGCTCTTCATCCCGCTCGTCTTCCTTGCAAAGGCGGGGCGCTATGCGGTTCTGGCCTGGCTGACGGCGCAGGCGCTGGGGATGATCGGCTGATCGCTCCCTTTACGAGCAAGCGCCAGAGCTTTACCTGTGAGACCGAAACGAAGGAGAGCGCGATGAAACCGTCCCTGACCCTCTATCTCGCCGCCCCGCGCGGGTTCTGCGCCGGAGTCGACCGCGCGATCAAGATCGTCGAGATGGCGCTCGAGAAATGGGGCGCGCCTGTCTATGTGCGCCACGAGATCGTGCACAACAAATATGTCGTCGACAGCCTGCGCGACAAAGGTGCGGTCTTCGTCGAGGAGCTCGACGAATGCCCCGACGACCGCCCGGTGATCTTCTCGGCACATGGCGTGCCGAAATCGGTTCCCGCCGAGGCCGCGCGACGCGAGATGATCTATGTCGATGCGACCTGCCCGCTGGTGAGCAAGGTTCACAAGGAGGCCGAGCGCCATTCCGAGAACGGGCTCCAGATGGTGATGATCGGCCATGCCGGCCACCCGGAGGTTCTCGGGACGATGGGTCAGCTCCCCGAGGGCGAGGTTCTGCTGGTCGAGACGGTCGAGGATGTCGCGACGATCACGCCGCGCGACCCCGAACAGCTCGCTTTCATCACCCAGACGACGCTCTCGGTCGATGACACGGCGGCGATCGTGGCGGCTCTGCAAGCGCGCTTCCCGAAGATCGTCGGCCCCGCGAAGGAAGATATCTGCTATGCGACCACGAACCGTCAGGCGGCGGTGAAGGCGATGGCGCATGAGATCGACGCGCTTCTCGTGATCGGGGCGCCGAATTCGTCGAATTCGCGCCGTCTGGTCGAGGTGGGACGCGCCGCAGGATGCCGCTATGCCCAGCTCGTGCAGCGCGCCGCCGATATCGACTGGCGGGCACTCGAAGGCGCGCGTTCGGTCGGCGTGACGGCCGGGGCCTCCGCGCCCGAGGTGCTGATCGACGAAGTGATCGACGCCTTCCGCCAGCGCTATGACCTGACCGTGGACCAGATCGAGACCGCCCGCGAGGATATCGAATTCAAGGTGCCGCGCGTGCTGCGGGAGGCCTCGTGATGCGCGGCGTGGGGCCGAAGATACCGGGACTGGCGCTGCTTCTCGGGCTGGCCGGTCTGATCCCGTTTGTCTGGGGTGTGCTGGTCGTGCAGACCGGAGCGATGATGCTGCCCGGCATGGCCGATCCGCGCGTCGCTGTGCTGGCCTATGCGCTGATGATCTTCTGCTTCATGGCGGGCTGCCTCTGGGGCTTTGCGGCGAAGGGTGAGTGGACGCCGGGCTACGCGATCTCGATCGCGCCGGTGCTCTATTTCATCCTCTTCGCGGGCTTCGGCATGCCGATCAATTTCGTGTTGCTGATCGGGTTCGTTCTCCTGTTGCCGCTCGATTGGGTTTTCGCGAGCCGTGGTCTCGCCCCCGGCTGGTGGATGAAGCTGCGCCTCGTCTTGACGGCAGTCGTCGTCGCCTGTCTGATCGCGATTGTGCGCACCGGCAGCTGAGCGGAGATCCCTTTGATGAAACTCTATTCGATGCCCTCCTCGGGCAACAGCTACAAGGTGCGCCTGCTGCTCTCGCTTCTGGGGCAGAGTGCCGAGCTGATCGACGTGGAATATGACAGCACGGCATTGAACGAGGCCCACACCTCGGGTGCGCTGCCCTTTGGCAAGGCGCCGGTTCTCCTGCTCGATGATGGCCGCGCCCTGCCCGAGAGCAACGCGATCCTCAACTGGCTGGGTGAGGGCACGCGCTTCATTCCCGAAGATGCGTTTGAGAAGGCCCAGATGCTGAGCTGGATGTTCTGGGAGCAGAACCAGCACGAGGGCGTCATTGCCGTGCGCGCAGCGATCCTGACCTACGCCCACCGCACCGCCGAGCGCACGCCCGAACGTCTCGAAGCGCTCCTGACCCGCGGCAACGCCTTGTTGCAGGTGATGGAAGATCGCTTGTCGCGCGCAGACTGGCTTGTGGGCGATGCGGTTAGCCTCGCCGATATCTGCCTTTATGCCTACACCCATACTGCCGAGACCCGCGGCGGCTATGACCTCGCCGCTTTCCCGGCGCTGCGGGGCTGGCTCGACCGGATCGCCGCACAGAGCGGATATGTGGGGTTGGATGGCTGATCTCTACGCATGGACCGACGGCGCGTGCAGCGGCAACCCCGGCCCCGGCGGCTGGGGCGTCTTGATGCGCGCGATGGAGGGAGACACGATCGTCAAGGAACGCGAGCTCAAGGGCGGCGAGGCCGAAACCACGAATAACCGGATGGAGCTTCTGGCCGCGATCAACGCGCTCGAGGCGCTGACCCGCGGCACCGCGATCACCATCACCACCGATTCCGCCTATGTGAAGAACGGCGTGACCGGCTGGATCCACGGCTGGAAGCGCAACGGCTGGAAGACCTCGAACAAGAAGCCGGTGAAGAATGTCGATCTCTGGCAGCGGCTTGATGAGGCGCAGCGCCGCCACAAGGTCACCTGGGAATGGATCAAGGGCCATGCCGGCCATCCCGAGAACGAGCGCGCCGACGAACTGGCCCGCGCCGGGATGGAGCCCTTCAAACCGGCCAAGGCAAAATGACCGCCCTGCCCGACTGGATGGCGCAGGTGCCGCTCGGGGCGGCTCTTGATTACGCGGCGGTCGTCGTCTTCGCGCTGACGGGGGCGCTGGTGGCGTCGCGCCAGCAACTCGACCTCGTGGGGTTCATCTTCATCGCCGCGCTGACCGCCGTTGGCGGGGGCACGCTGCGCGACCTTCTGATCGGGCGCGACACGGTCTTCTGGGTGGGCAATCCGACCTATGTGCTGATCGCCGCCAGCGCGGCGGTGGTGGTGTTCTTCACCGCCCATCTCCTCGAAAGCCGCTACAGGGCGCTTTTGTGGCTCGATGCCTGGGCGCTCGCGGTGGCTGTTCCGGCCGGTGTCGCGGTGACGATGCGACTGGATCATGGGCCGGTGATCGTGCTGATCATGGGCGTCGTCACCGGCACTTTCGGCGGGCTGATGCGCGACGTGGTGTGCAACGAGGTGCCGCTCGTGCTGAAACAGGGTGAGCTTTATCTCACCTGCGCCTTCGCGGGCGCTGCGAGCGCACTCATCGCCAATGCCGCGGGGCTCGACCGTCTCACCGCGCTCCTGATCTGCGGCGCGGTCACCTTCATCCTGCGCGCGGGCTCGCTGCGTTTCGGATGGAAACTGCCGGTCTACAAGGCGCGCCCGCCGCGGCAGTATTAACCGAAGAGACTTAGCAGCACCGGAGCGAGGAAGGCGGTGAGCACCGCGTTCAGCCCCATCCCGATCGAGGCGAAGGCCCCGGCGGTCTCATGCACTTGAAACGCGCGCGCCGTACCGATCCCGTGCGCAGCCACCCCCACGGCGAAGCCCCGCGCGCGCCAGTCGCGAAAACCCAACACATTGAGCATCGGCGTTACCGTGATCGCCCCGATCATCCCCGTCAGGATCACCAGCGCCGCCGTCAGCGAGGGCTCGCCGCCCAAGGATTGCGAGATCCCGATCGCCACCGGCGCGGTCACCGATTTCGGCGCGAGCGAGGCAAGCAGCTCCGGCCCCGCCCCCATCGCCTTCGCGATCGCAAGAACCGAGACGATTGCCGTCGCGGACCCAGCGAGCAGCCCCGCAAGGATCGGCAACAGTGCCTTGCGGACCTTGGGCAGGTTCGCCTGCAACGGGACGGCAAGGCACACCGTCGCGGGGCCGAGCATGAAATGGACGAATTGCGCCCCGTCGAAATAGCGCTGATAGGGCGTGCCCGTCATCAGCAGCACGCCTCCCAACAGCACCACCGCCACCATCACCGGATTGGCAAAAGGGCTGCGCCCGCTCAGTTTGAACAGCGTGTCTCCGATCCAGTAGGCGATCAGCGTCGCCCAGAGCCAAAGGAGCGGCCCCGAGGCCAGATAGGACCAGAGCTTGAACGGATCAGTCATCGCTCGCGCTCCCCGTCAGTTTTGCGACCGCTGCGAAGACCGCCGCGCCGACCACGATCGCCAGCATCGTTGACCCGATCAGCGCCACCGCCAGCCCGAGACCATGTTCACGCAGCGCATCGAGATGCGCGACGACACCCACGCCCGCTGGCACGAAGAGAAGGGACAGATGCTGGAGGATGAACAGTGCGACCGGCCGGATCACCTCCCGGATCTTCTCCGAGACGCTCATCAGGACGAGCAGGAAGATCATTCCCAGCACCGGGCCGGGCAAGGGCAGCATCAACGCGCGCGAGAGGATCTCTCCGCTAAGCTGGCAGGCAAGGATCAGGGACAGGGCTGGGATCATCGGAAAACCTCCTCGGGTCAGCTCCGATGCTAAGCGACCGCGCGCAAAAGAAAAGGGCGGAGCGGGTATACCCCCGCGCCGCCCCGGATGCTTCATGTGGCTCGCCCTTACTCGGCGGGAACCGGGGTCGCTTCGGCCTTGCCGAAATGACGGCGGTTGAGATGCAGCACCAGCCAGATCGCCAGAGCCTGCGCCGCGAGGGCCACCAGCGTCACGATCCAGTAAGCGATCGAGAACTTCGTCAGAAGCCCCGACTGCACCAGCCCCGCGTTGATCCAGAACTGGGTCATCACGCCGAAGGCCACCGCCGGACAGACCAGCGCATAGGCGCCGACCGAGTTCTCCGCGCCGAACAGGAAGCGCTTGGCGTAACCCACCCGGCGCAACATCTCGATCCCGAACAGTGCGAAGAGGATCTGCACCGAATAGGTCTTGGTCAGGAACATCAGCACCTGCGCCGCCGTGCCGTGATCCTCGAAATTCACATGCAGCCCGTGATTGACCCGCATCCCGAGGATACCGAGCACCGTCAGGATCGGGATCACGATGAGGATCGTGGGAACCGCTTCGACCGCGGTCCCGTGGCTCAACATCGAGTGGATGCCCAGCACCAGCGCCACGACCCCAACGATCAGCGCCGCCATCATGAAGAAGGTCGCAAGCATGATCCCGATGCCCGAGGTAAGCGCGACATTCGACAGCGCACCAGGGGCGGCAAGCCCCACGCCGACCATCGACAGCGCGAAGGCCGGCATCATCTGTGCAAAGGACCCGTTCGCGGTCCAGTCGAAATTGCCGTCGGTCTTGACGCGTCCAAGGAACTGGCCGAGCTGAACCAGCGCGAGCGCACCGGTCGCTGTGAAGGCGGCAATCGCGATCGGGAAGAGATATTCGACGACCGTCCACAGGCCCGGCACGAAGACCATGCCAAGGATGAAGCCCACATTGATCGTCATCGCGATCGTCAAAGGCATCGCCAAGAGCTGCGTCTCGGCATTGGAGGCGCGCAGCTGCGCATAACTGTCAGTCTTCTTGAAAGCCGAGAGCTGGCGCAGGTTCCAGATCAGCAGACGGATGTTGAGATATGCGAAGAAGATGATCCCCGCCATCGCCACGAAGATCATCCCTTTGGTCAGCATCGAGCCGGTCGACAGCGCCCTGGCGATGTCTTCGAAGACCGGGACGCTCTGGCCGGGATGCGGGATCCAGAAATAGAGCCAGAGGAAGAAGGTGACAGCCGTCCCGCCCGCTCCGAGCGAGGCGAGGAAATAAAGCGGCGAATAACGGTCCGCCGGGCGCGCGAAAGTGGTCATGGCAGGACTCCGGTTGCGGTGTGAGCTTAAAAAATTCGACGTGTTGAATATGGTGGTAACGCCTCCGTGAGGTTTCCATGCGTCAGGCAGTCGCGGCTCTCTCGCAGGCCGAATATCGCCTCGCTTGCCCGCCGCGCGCCCGGCTCCATCATCGGCCCGGATGGTAAAATTGCGCGAGAAAGCGCCAATATCTTGTGGATAACCAACCCGAGAACGCCAGATACAGGGCGTTTTCATTGACTCGCCGCGCGCCCCTGCCGACACTTTCCAGAACCGCACCCAGATTCGGAAAGGCAGTGCATTGCGCTTCACCCGGCTTCGTCTCAACGGCTTCAAGAGCTTCGTGGACCCCACGGATCTCGTGATCCATGACGGCCTGACCGGGGTCGTGGGGCCCAATGGCTGCGGCAAGTCGAACCTGCTCGAGGCATTGCGCTGGGTGATGGGTGAAAACCGCCCCTCGGCGATGCGCGGTGGCGGAATGGAAGACGTGATCTTCGCGGGCGCCTCGTCGCGTGGGGCGCGCAACTTCGCGGAAGTCTCGCTCCAGATCGACAATACCGAACGTCTGGCGCCCTCGGGGTTCAACGACAGCGACGGGCTGGAGATCGTGCGCCGGATCACCCGCGATGCCGGCTCGGCCTACAAGGTGAACTCGAAGGACGTGCGCGCCCGCGACGTGCAGATGCTGTTCGCCGATGCCTCGACCGGCGCGCATTCGCCCGCGCTCGTGCGGCAAGGCCAGATCTCGGAACTGATCAATGCCAAGCCGAAGAACCGCCGCCGCATTCTGGAAGAGGCGGCGGGGATCTCGGGTCTTTATCAGCGCCGCCACGAGGCCGAACTGAAACTCAACGGGGCCGAGCAGAACCTGACCCGCGTCGACGACGTGATCGAACAGCTCGCCGCGCAGCTTGCGACGCTCGCACGGCAGGCCCGGCAGGCGGCGCGCTATCGCTCCATCGGCGAGGAACTTCGCCGCGCCGAAGGGATGCTGCTTTACCGCCGCTGGCGCGAGGCCGACATCGCGCGGGCCACCGCCGAAGATGGCCACCGCGAGAAGATCACCGCCGCATCGCAGGCCGAACGTACTGCGCGCGAAGCCGCGAAGACCCGTCAGGGAAAGGAAGATGCGCTCCCGCCGCTGCGCGAGGAAGAGGCCATCGCGGGGGCGATCCTGCAACGTCTGACCGTGCAGCGCGATGCGCTCTCGGATCAGGAAGATCAGGCGCTCGCCCGGATCGAGACACTCAAGGCCCGGATCGAACAGCTCATCCGCGACATGGAACGCGAGGCGGGGCTGAACCGCGACGCCGGAGAGACGATCGCGCGGCTCGAATGGGAGCAGGGCCAGATCGCCAAGGCCTCCGAAGGCCATGCCGACAAGCTCGACGCGGCCGCCGATGCCGCCCATGAGGCCGCGCAGATCCTGCAGGAACGCGAGGCGCAGCTCTCGGAGCTGACCGAGGATGTCGCCCGTCTCGCAGCCCGCCACCAATCGGCGCAGCGCCTCGTCACAGACAGCCGCGCCACCGCCGAGAAATCCGAAGCTGCCGCCGAACAGGCGAAAGCCGCCGCCGAAGCCGCTGCCGCCGCGCTGTCGAAGGCCGCCGAGGATTACGAGATCGCCGAGGCCCAGCAGGGCGAGGCGCAGGACGCCGCCGAGGCCGCCGAAGAGGCGCTTGCCGCCGCCGACGAGGCCCGTTCTGAGGCTCAGTCGCGCGAAAGCGCCGCGCGCGCGGCCCGATCGGAAGCCGAAGGCGAAGCCGGGGCCCTGCGCGCCGAGGTCACCGCCCTCGCCCGCCTCGTCGAGCGTGAGGCGGCGAGCGGCACCCAGCTTCTTGATCGCGTGCGCGTCGACAAGGGCTACGAGGCGGCATTGGGTGCGGCGCTCGCCGATGACCTGCGCGCCCCCGAGGTCGATGACGACGCTCCGACCGGCTGGCAGACCCTGCCCGATTACCCCGCGCCCCAACCCCTGCCGGTCGGCGTCGAACCGCTCTCGGCTCATGTCGACGTGCCCGGCGTGCTGTCCCGGCGGATCTCGCAGATCGGGCTCGTGGCCGATTACGACGAGGGCGCGCGCCTTCAGGAACAGCTGGCCCCCGGTCAACGGCTCGTTTCACCCGAGGGTGATCTGTGGCGCTGGGATGGCTATCGCGCGGGCGCCGAGGATGCGCCCACCGCCGCCGCGCTGCGCCTGCAACAGCTCAACCGGCTGGTCGAGCTCAAGCGCGATCTGGAAGAGGCCGCGGCGCGGGCAGACGGAGCGAAGGACGCCCATGAAGCCCTGACCGCACAGCTGGCCGAAGCCACCCGCGCCGATGCCGCCGCCCGCGAGGCGCGCCGCGAAGCCGACCGACGTCTGGCCGAGGCGGGCCGAGCGCTCAGCCGCGCCGAGGCCGATCGTTCGATTGCCAGCTCCAAGCTCGAAAGCGCCAAGCTCGCCGTCGCGCGCCATGAGGAGGAGGCAAGCTCTGCCCGGATGGCGCTGCGCGAGGCGACCAATGCCCAGGACTCGCTGCCTGATCTCGACGCCGCGCGCGGCGAGGTCGAGGCGGTGAAGATGACCGTGGAGGCCGCGCGGGTGACGATGCTCACCAAGCGCTCCGTGCATGACGAGATCCGCCGCGAGGGCGAGGCACGCCTGAAGCGCCGGCAGGAGATCACCAAGGAAATTTCGGGCTGGCGGCATCGTCTCGAGACCGCCGAGAAACGCTCGGCCGAGCTCGCGACCCGCAAGACCGAAACCGAGGAGGAGCTGAAAGAGGCTTCCGCCGCGCCGGAAGAACTGGCCGCCAAGCGCGCCGAGCTGTCCGAGGCGATCTCGGATGCGGAGGCACGCAAGGCCGAGGCGTCCGACAAGCTCTCGAGCGCCGAAAGCGCGCTGCGCGAGGCGCAGATCGCCGAGCGCGAGGCCGAGCGTCTGGCAGGCGAGGCCCGCGAGGCTCGCGCCCGCGCCGAGGCTCGCGTCGATGCCGCGCGCGAAACCGTCGCCTATGCCGCCGAACGTATCGCGGACGAGACCGAGAAGACGCCACAGGAGCTTCTCGACAGCCTCGACGCCGATCCCGAGAAAATGCCCGACGCCGAGACGCTGGATGCGGATGTGAACCGGCTCAAGCGCCAGCGCGAAAGCCTTGGTGCGGTGAACCTGCGCGCCGAGGAAGACGCGCGCGAGGTGCAGGAAGAGCATGACGCGCTGGTCAAGGAGAAGTCCGATCTCGAGGAGGCGATCCGCAAGCTGCGCGCCGGGATCTCGGGCCTCAACCGCGAAGGGCGCGAGCGACTGCTGACCGCCTTCGAGCAAGTGAACGAGAACTTCCGCACGCTGTTCACGCACCTCTTCGGGGGTGGCTCGGCCAATCTGCAACTGGTCGAGAGCGACGACCCGCTGGAAGCGGGCCTCGAGATCATGTGCCAGCCGCCGGGCAAAAAGCTTTCGACGCTCTCGCTGCTCTCGGGCGGCGAGCAGACCCTGACCGCGATGGCGCTGATCTTCGCGGTGTTCCTCGCCAACCCGGCGCCGATCTGCGTGCTCGACGAGGTCGACGCGCCGCTCGACGATGCGAACGTGACGCGCTTCTGCGACCTGCTCGACGAGATGACGCGCCGCACCGATACGCGCTTTCTGATCATCACCCACCACGCGGTGACGATGGCGCGGATGGACCGGCTGTTTGGCGTCACCATGCAGGAACAGGGCGTGAGCCAGCTCGTCTCGGTCGATCTGAAGAAGGCCGAAGCGCTGGTCGCCTGACGCCCGTCGCGGGGCCGCCAGGTCAGAGCGCCTTTTCCATGTCCCGGTGCGGGATGCCCGCGTCGTCATAGGCCTCGCCATTAGCGGCAAAGCCGAGTTTTTCGTAAAACGGGATCGCGTAGACCTGCGCCGAGAGATAGGCGCGGGTGCAGCCCAGTTCCTTGAAGCGTGCGCAGGCATCATTCACCAGCGCCGCGCCGAGGCCGGTTCCGCGCGCGGATTTCACCACGCAGATACGGCCGATCTTGCCGGTCTCGCCCTTGCGGATCAGCCGCGCGGTGCCGAGCGGGGTGTCACCCTCGCGCGCGAGCAGATGGATCGCCTCGTCATCGAGATCGTCCCACTCCTCGGGCTCGGGAATACCCTGCTCCTCGATGAAGACCTCGCGGCGCAGCGCGTGGCATTGGGTGTAATCCTCGACCGCCTCGATCCTGATCATGCGAAATAGTCTCGCAAAATGCGGGCATAGATGCGTTTGAGGGTTTCGATCTGATCGACGGGCACGCGCTCGTCCACCTGATGCATGGTCGCGCCGACGAGGCCGAATTCCACCACCGGGCAATGATCCTTCACGAAGCGCGCATCCGAGGTGCCACCCGAGGTAGACAGCTCCGGCGCGCGGCCGGTTTCCGCCTCGACCGAGCGCGCGACGAGATCGACGAAGGGGCCGGGCGGGGTGACGAAGCTCTCGCCCGAGATATCGGGGTTGAGCGCGAAGGTGACGCCGGTCTCCATCGTCACCGCGAGCGCCAGCGCCTCGGCCCAGGCGATCAGGCTCTCGCCGCTATGGGCATCGTTGAAGCGGATATTGACCGTAGCGCGCGCCTTGGCCGGGATCACGTTATTGGCCGGGTTGCCGCAATCGATCGTGGTGATCTGCAGGGTGGAGGGCTGGAAATGCTCGGTCCCCTGATCGAGCGGCTCGGCGGTCATCCGGCCCAGCAGATCCACCAGCGCATGAAGCGGGTTCTTCGCGCGATGCGGATAGGCGGCATGGCCCTGCACGCCCTCGGCTTCGATATAGAAGGTCATCGATCCGCGCCGCCCGATCTTCATCATCTCGCCCATTTCGTTCGGGCAGGTGGGCTCGCCCACCAGACAGACCGACATCGCCTCGCCCTCGGCCTGCATCCAGTCGAGAAGGGCCCGCGTGCCGTCGCGGCCCGGGCCTTCCTCATCGCCGGTGATAGTCAGGATCACCGCGCCCTCGGGCGGGGTCTGCGTCACGAAATCCACCGCTGCCGCCGCGAAAGCCGCAACGCCCGTCTTCATGTCGGTGGCGCCCCGCCCCCACATCACACCATCGACGATCTCGGCGCCGAAGGGATCATGCGTCCAGGCGGCCGCATCGCCCACCGGCACGACATCGGTATGACCGTTGAACCCGAAGCTCTTCGCCGCCCCCTTCTCGCCCCAGCGTGCGAACAGGTTCGGCGTGCCATTGCGATCGACGCGGGTGCAGGCGAACCCGGCCTTCGAGAGCAGGGTTTCCAGCAGAACCAGCGCGCCGCCCTCTTCGGGGGTCACGGAGGGGCAGCGGATCAGCTCGGCGCTCAGGGCTACGGGATCGGTGGTCATGGGCTCTCCTTGTCTGAGCCACAGGCTTAGAGCGCGCGGGCGCGCGGAGCAATGGCTGTTGCGTCCTCGCTACTGGCGCCCGGCCCGCGCTCGGCTGCGGCGAAGAGGGCTTCGCAAAAGCCGGCGGTCATGTCATAAAACAACACAATGATAAGCCCATGGCAGGGCAGACGAGCAGGGCAAAGCCCGACACCAGAGACGACGACCCGCGCTGTTGCGCGGCGCGCCTTCACACGCTCGCCCTCTGACCACAACCGGGCCGGAGACAGGCAATGGCACGACAGGTAGCCCTCTCCACGCATGGGGAGGATCACGCATGAGACCGCAAGGCGGCTGGATCGCCGCCCATATCGCGCATCGCGGCGCACATCGTTTCGACGATCATCGTCTGCCCGAGCTGGTCGCGCAGGGCACCCTGATGCTCGAATTCACGCTGATGCGCGGCGAAGAGGCGCCGCTGCCGCTGATCCATCTCAACCATTGTGGCGACTGGCAGGATTTCCTGTCGCTCCAGCTCGATGCCGAGGGCCGCATCGTCATGGCTCAGCGTCGCGGCGATGCGGTGCATGCGGTCTCGCTCGATGCGACGCAGGAACGGCTCGCGGGCGGGCGGATGCGGCTGAGCTGGCGCTGGGACGGTCCGGGCCGCGAGAGCCTGCTGACGCTTGAGGCGCTCGATCTGGGGACGATCCGCCAGCAAGCCGGCCTTGCACCGCTGCCGCTCACGCGCGCCGAGATCGTGGCGCTCGTTCAAGGATCTGGCCCTGCAACGCTCGGGCCGCGCGTGGACTGGCTCGCGATTGGCGATCATCTCCAGCCGGTGGGCCCTGCCGCCTGTTTCGCCCCCGCCACGCCAATCGAGACGCCGGAGGGGCTGCGCCCTGCCGCCCATCTGCAAGCGGGAGATCTAGTGCTGACCGCCGATGCCGGCCCGCAGCCCGTGCTCTGGTCGGGCCGCCTCACCCTGCCCGCGCTCGGGCATCTGCGCCCGGTGAAACTCTGCGCACCGGTGTTCTCGAAGACCCGCGACCTCTGGGTGATGCCGCAACATCGCGTGGTGCTCGAAGGTCCGGCGGTCGATTTCCTCTTCGGTCTCGACGAGGTGCTGATCGCCGCCGGGGATCTGGTCGACGGCTGCGCGGCGCTGCAACCCGATCGTCCCGGCCTGTTGAGCTGGCACGGGATCTTGCTCGAGGGCCATCACCTGTTGATCGCCGATGGCTGCAAGATCGAAAGCCTGCATCTGGGCCGCCTCGCCCGCCAGCCGCTTCTGGCTGCAACGACCGCGCTTGCGCCGCTTGCAAAGGAAGGGTGGCTGCCGCTGCATCGCAAGCCAGTGCGCAAGATCGTCCATGGCTATGAGGCGAAGACGCTCGCCTCGGCGCGGCGACAGGGGCTTCGGCCCTTCGTGGCCTAACCCATCAACGCGCGTCGCAGAAGGTTCGCCCCGGCCAGTCCCAGAAGGATCAAGGTCCAGCGCCGGAAGCGCACCGGGTCGAGCCGGTCCTGGGCCTTGAAACCGAGCTTCATCCCGACAAGCGCGGGCAACACCATGAGCAGCGACAAGGGGATCGTCTGCGCGTTCAACACGCCCGAAACCAGATGCGAGCCGGTCAGGATGATCGCGCCCGTCAGGAATACCACGCCGAGGATCCGAACGGCCTCCTGTTTCGGCGCGTCGATCGAGATCAGATAGATGATCAGCGGCGGTCCCCAGATCCCGGAGATCCCGCCGTAGAGCCCGCCAATGATGCCCAGCAGCGTTTCGGTCACCGCGCGATGGCGGGTCGGCATGATGATCTGGCGCCCCGAGATCTGCCAGATCGCGAAAGCGAGGATGGGCCCGCCAAGAAGCGCATACATCAACGCTTGCGGGATCAGATCGACAAGCGCCGCGCTTACGGGGATGAAGATGACAATCATCGCGATGAACAGCCGGTAGCGGCTGACCGAACCCAGCGCGGCGCGCACGCCCTGCCGGAAAGCCTGCATCACGTTGGTCACCAGCGTTGGCAGGATCAAGAGTGCCAGCGCCTGATGCGGCGGCAGGAAGGAAGCAAAGCTCGACAGCATGATCATCGGCATCGCGAACCCCACCGCGCCCTTCACGAAACCCGCGAAAAGCGTGACGCCCAATGCGAGCGCGATCTGCCAAATTTCCAGTCCGAACATGCGCCCCTCTCCCCTGCATCGCTTTTATCGGGACGCGCAGGGCTCCGCATCCGGAATTTGCGGCCGACAAACGCGCAGATTTCAGGGTGTTGCGACATTTTAAGTCGCACAAATCATATACAGCGAATTTTTATTGCGCTGCGGATGCGAAATAACTAGACAGGCTGCAACCGCAGAATAAGGAGCCGACTCATGGCACATGATGGGGCCGACATGCCGACGACGATCATTCTGGACGACCTTCTCTCGCTGACCGAAGCGAGCCTTCCCGAGCTGGAAACGCTGGTCTCTGATGCAACCGCGAGCCTGCGCGCCGCGACCGAAAAGGACGGCCGCATCTCGGCCGCGCTTCTCGAAGAGAACCAGTACCGCGCTCACGGCCTTGCCTGGCTGACCACCTATCAGCAGTCTCTCAAGCAGCTGCGCGCCTGGGCCGGTCGTCTGGCCGAAGAAGGCAAACTGGGCGAAATGGAGAAACTGATCCTCCAGATCGGTTTCGGTGAATACCTCGCGCAGATCGCGGGCGGCATCCAGATGAACCAGGGCGAAATGGTGCGCCTTGCGGATATGGGCGTCAGCTGGAGCCCGTCGGACGCTGCGGCGACGTTGATCGCAGGCGGCAATTCGAACGCCGCGCGGATGCGCCTCGTGGAGCTGATCCGCGACGTTCAGGGCCGTTCGATCTTCGGGCAGTCGGGCCTCGACGAAGACCTCGAAATGATCCGCGAGCAGTTCTACCGCTATGCCGAAGACCGCGTGAAGCCGAACGCGCATGAATGGCACCTGAAGGACGAACTGATCCCGATGGAGATCATCGAGGAGCTCGCCGAACTCGGCGTCTTCGGCCTGACCATTCCGGAAGAATATGGCGGGCTCGGCCTGTCGAAAGCCTCGATGGTCGTCGTGACCGAGGAGCTGTCGCGCGGCTATATCGGCGTGGGTTCGCTTGGCACGCGCTCGGAAATCGCGGCAGAGCTGATCATCTGCGGCGGCACCGAGGAGCAGAAACAGAAATGGCTGCCGGGTCTGTCCTCGGGTGAAATCCTGTCCACCGCCGTCTTCACCGAACCGAATACCGGCTCGGACCTCGGCAGCCTGCGCACCCGCGCGGTCAAGGATGGGGACGACTGGCTGATCACCGGCAACAAGACCTGGATCACCCATGCGCAGCGCACCCATGTGATGACGCTGCTCGCGCGCACCGACCCGGCGACCGACAACTACAAGGGCCTGTCGATGTTCCTGGCCGAAAAGACGCCGGGCACCGATGACAACCCCTTCCCCACCGAGGGCATGACCGGCGGCGAGATCGAAGTGCTCGGCTATCGCGGCATGAAGGAATACGAACTCGGCTTCGACAACTTCCGCGTGAAGGGCAAGAACCTTCTGGGCGGCGAAGAGGGCAAGGGCTTCAAGCAGCTCATGGAGACGTTTGAATCCGCCCGCATCCAGACCGCCGCCCGCGCCGTAGGCGTCGCCCAATCGGCACTGGAAATCGGCATGCAATACGCGATCGACCGCAAGCAGTTCGGCAAATCGCTGATCGAATTCCCGCGTGTGGCCAGCAAGCTCGCGATGATGGCGGTCGAAACCATGATCGCGCGCCAGCTGACCTATTTCTCGGCCTGGGAAAAGGATCATGGCCATCGCTGCGATCTGGAAGCCGGCATGGCGAAGCTTCTGGGTGCCCGCGTGGCCTGGGCGGCGGCCGATAACGCGCTGCAGATCCATGGCGGCAACGGTTTCGCGCTGGAATACCAGATCAGCCGTATCCTGTGCGACGCGCGTATCCTCAACATTTTCGAGGGTGCTGCCGAGATTCAGGCGCAGGTGATTGCGCGGCGTCTGCTGGGGTGAGTGCCGTCTCGGAGATGCTCCAGTGGAGCCTCTCAGGCACGAACGCGCCGCGCATCGCGGCGCCGGGATACGCCGGACCGGGCTGGCCGCGACTCAGGCGAAAAACAGAACCTGTCGCCCCGCAGGCGGCAGGTTTTTCATTTCCAGAGGCACCGACATTCCCGGGGTGACTAACCCCGGGCCGCGCCCGACCTCCCCCCGGGAGGGCGCTTTTGCACTGTTGCAAATGGCTCGCATTCCGTCTCCTTGTTGACTTCCCGCTCAGCGCCCCCACCTGAACCAAAAGGCTCAGCCACAAGGGGAGGCGCATGGCCCGCACGATTCTCGTCACCGGCATCACCGGCTTCATCGCGAAACGCATCGCCTACGACCTGCTGGCGCGGGGCGAAACGGTGCGCGGCACCCTGCGCAAGGCCAGCCGGGGCGCCGAGGTGAACGCGGCGCTCGCCGAACTTGGCCCCGAGGCGCTCGACCGGATCAGCTTTGTCGAGGCCGACCTTTTGTCCGACGCGGGCTGGGCCGAGGCGATGGAGGGGATCGACGCTGTGATCCACACTGCGTCCCCTTTCCCGATCACCAAGATCAAGGATGAACGCACGATCATCGCCCCGGCAGTCGAGGGTACACGGCGTGTCCTCTCGGCGGCACAGGCGGCGGGCGTGACGCGCGTGGTGCTTACCTCCTCGATGGAAGCGGTGATGCACGGCGTTACCTCCGATCCGATGACCGAGACTGACTGGTCGAACCCGAAGGCGCCCACTTGCAGCGCCTATACCCGCTCGAAGATCTTCGCCGAGGAAGCCGCCTGGGAATTCATCGAGGACCATCACGAGATGGAGCTGACGGTGATCAACCCCGGCCTCGTCTGCGGCACGCCGATGGACCGCCACACCGGATCGTCGGTCGGGGTGATCGAGCGGATCATGGCCGGCAAGGATCCGGCTGTGCCCGAGTTCGAACTTCCGGTTGTCGATATCGCGGATGTCTCGGCCTGTCATGTGGCCGCGCTCGACACCCCCGCCAGCATCGGTCAGCGCTATATCTGCGCCGAGAGGTTCCTCTCTTTCCCCGAGATGGCGCGCGGATTGAAAGCCGAGTTTCCCGAGCGCCGGATCGCAACGCGACGCGCGCCGAACTGGCTGATCGGGGCGCTGGCCCTGTTCGATAGCCAGATCGCCCTGATCAAACCGATGCTCGGCAAGACGATGCGGCTCAGCCACGCGGCGGCAACGCGCGATCTGGGCGTGAACTTCGTGCCCGCTGAGGAGGCAATTCTGCGCACCGGGCGGTTCCTCGCCGCGAAATAGCCGTTGCGTAGGGAACGCAAGCGCGCCAAATCTGCCTGAAAAGGGAGATGCCGATGATCCGCGACGCCCGCCCCGAAGATGCCGAGGCCATCACCGAGATCTACAATGATGCGGTGCACAACACGACCGCGATCTGGAACGAGATCGAGGTCGATGCCGAGAACCGCCGCGCCTGGATCGCGGAGAGGCAGGGCGCGGGCTATCCGCTGCTGGTCTGGGACGAAGGCGGGCGCGCCGTGGGCTATGCGAGCTTCGGCCCCTTCCGCCCCCATGACGGCTATCGGCTGAGTGTCGAGCATTCCGTTTATGTGCACCGCGATCACCGCTCGGGCGGCAAGGGCGCGCAGATGATGGAGGCGCTGATCGAACGCGCCCGCGCGGACGGGTATCACGTCATGGTCGGCGCAATCGACGCTGCCAACGCCGTGTCGATCCGGCTGCATGAACGATTGGGCTTTGCCCATGTCGGACTGATGCCGCAGGTCGGCAAGAAGTTCGGGCGCTGGCTCGATCTGGCGCTGTTGACGCTGCTGCTGGATGATCGCGAAAGGCCATGAGCGCTTGGCAATGAGGGCCGCGCCCGAGCCTTGGGTGGGCGTTTTGATCCGCTGTGGTCTGCGGGTCATCTCAAAAGCCCGCATGTCGCTTGAACCCGCGAGCCATCGCCAATGCGCCCTCCCGGGGGGGAGGGGTTAGCCGGGATTGAGCGTCCTTCCAGTGGAAGGACGTCCCGGCGAACGCCTGAGCTTCGCGAAGGCCGGACGGGCGCGGCCCGGGGCTGGTCGCGCCCCGCGCCGAGCTCTATGACCTACCGCGCACTCCGCCCCAGCAAGTCCACGAAGCGCTGGCGCGCTTCCGGCAAGGGGCGGTCCCCCAGATCCGGCGCCATCCGCTCGCCAAGGAAAAACCCGGTCAACCGGAGCCCCTGCACGATCTCGGCCAGGCTCGCAGGCCCCTGCCCCAAAAGGCACAGCGGCAGCGGCAGAAGTTTCGGAGCCCATTCGCCTGCCCCCGCGCGGCTGACAGCACGACCCGAACGCGGGCTGACATAGGCCAGATCATCGCGCGAGCCGGTCACCGCGCAGGAGGACAGATCGAGCCCGTAGCCCATCTCCTCCAGCAGCCCCAATTCCCAGCGCAAATAGAGCGGCACCCAGTCACCGCCTTCGGCCATCGCATCGAACAACGCCTCGGACGCGGCGAATAGCGCGTCATGCGGCTCGCGCTCGGGCAGGGTGAAGCGCAACAGCGCCGTCGCCGCGTTCAGCCCCGCCAATGCCTGCCGGTCCGACAGGATCACGGCACGGCTTTGCAGCGGCTCGAGCGTAAAGCTGCCCAGATGATCTTCCAGTCGCGCCCGCCATGTCGCCATGACCCGGTTTCCCGGCTGCAACATCCCGGCCATCTTGCGCGAAGCCCCGCCCCGAACCACCCCCGCATGACGCCCATGCGCGGACGCGAACAGCTCGACGATCATCGAGCTTTCCCCATGCGGGCGCGCAGAGAGGATCGTGCCGTAGTCTTGCCAGTCCATGCGCGCGACTATCCGCGCCGTAACGTTGCGGCGCAAGCAGCTTCGTGAGTTGCGCGCGCGCCCCGCTCGGCTCTAGCGTCTCGCCATGACACGCGCATCCTATCTTCTAGCGGCCCTGATCGCCCTGATCGAGCTGACCGCTTTCGGGGCCAGCTTCGCCAATAACCTCACGGTGCATCCGAACGCGACGGTGCCGCTGGGCGTACTGTGGCTGATGTTTCGCTATTTCACGATCTGGACGAATACACTGGTAGGATTGGCTTTCGCCTGGATGGCGTGGAAGAAGCGCTACCTCTCGCGGCCCTTCCTTGCGGCGCTGGTGCTCTGGATCCTGATCGTGGGCGTGGTCTATCACCTGCTGCTGGCGGGCGATGCGCAGCTTTACGGTCTCGATTACCTGTCGAACCTGCTTTTTCACACGATCGCGCCGGTGCTGGTGCCGATCTGGTGGCTGGCGCTGGCCCCGAAAGGGTCGCTGAACTGGCCCCATGCCGCGCTCTGGCTGCTCTGGCCGCTTGCCTATCTGGTCTATGCGGTCATCCGGGGGCTCGAGACCGGCTCATACCCCTATTTCTTCCTCGACCTCGACAAGCTCGGCTGGGGCGGGTTGGCGCTCTGGTGCGTGAAGTTCCTCGTGGCCTTCTGGATCGGCGGGCTGCTGATCGTCGCGCTCGGGCGCGGGTTGAAGAGGCTCGGCCTCAGCCGCTGAGGCCCTCTTCGTCGAGAAGCGTACGGCCCTCGCGGCTTTCGATCTCAATCACCCAGAGATCGGGGTCGAAGCTGCGTTGCTTGCGGATGCTGGCGTCCACTTCGGCCTCGGTCCCGTCATGCAAGAGCATCCATGCACTTTTGCCTGTCATAAGGTCCGCGCGCCGCTCGTAGCTTTGCGCGGTCCCGTCGAGACGCGCGCATTTCACCATCACGGCGCCCGAGGACGCCTGACCATGCGCGGTGACATAGGCCGGGATATTGGCGAGTTCCAACCGCTTGAGATAGGCGCGGACCCAGAAATCCGTGGTCAGGCGCGCCTCGCTCATCACTTCGAGTCCTTGAAATCGAGCCCCATCTCGGAATAGCGCTCGGCCTCCTCCAGCCAGTTCGGACGCACCTTCACCTGCAGGAACAGGTGCACGGGGCGGTCGAGAAATTCGGTAAGCTCCTCGCGGGCAGCTTTCGAGATCGCCTTGATCGTCTCGCCGCCCTTGCCGAGGATGATCCCCTTGTGACCGTCGCGCGCGACATAGATAATCTGGTCGATCCGGGCCGAGCCGTCCTTGCGCTCTTCCCATTTCTCGGTCTCGACGGTGAGCTGATAGGGCAATTCCTCATGCAGGCGCAGCGTCAGCTTCTCGCGGGTGATCTCGGCGGCGATCATGCGCAGCGGCAGGTCGGCGATCTGGTCTTCCGGGTAGAGCCACGGCCCCTCGGGCATCTCCCCCGCGAGCCATTCCTTGAGGTCCTGCACGCCATAGCCGCGCTCGGCCGAAATCATGAAGGTCTTGGCGAAGTCGAACGCCTCGTTGAGCTTCGCGGTCAGGCCCAGAAGCTCCTCGGATTTCACCTTGTCGATCTTGTTGATCGCAAGCGCCACCGGCTGCGTGCCTTCACGCCCGCGCAGGGCTTCGAGAATGCTCTCCACTCCCGGCGTCAGCCCGCGATGCGCCTCGACCAGCAGCACGATCAGATCCGCATCGGCCGCCCCGCCCCAGGCGGCGTTGACCATCGCGCGGTCCAGACGGCGGCGCGGGCGGAAGATGCCGGGCGTGTCGACGAAGACGATCTGGCTTTGCCCTTCCATCGCGACACCGCGGATGCGCGCGCGGGTGGTCTGCACCTTATGGGTGACGATCGAGACCTTCGCGCCAACCATCGCGTTGAGCAGCGTGGATTTGCCCGCATTGGGCTCTCCGATCAGGGCGACGAAACCGGCGCGTGTGGTCATGGGCATTCCTTCTTGGCGATACGGGCGCGGGGGTAGCGTATTACGCCGCGTGATGCCAGTCATCATGTTGTTGCGGGTTGAGCGAGAAGGTCAGCGCCCGGGCCTTTGCTGGGCGCGACGTTCCGCTTGTGGTCATCGCTTAATCTCGGAATCCCGCGGGTCGCTTGAACCCGCGATATCATCGCCAACGCGCCCTCCCCCCCGGGGGCGGGCGTGGCCCGCGGCTGGTCGCCCCCGGGCCATGATCGGCCCTTCAGCCTTCGAGACGTTTCAACAGCGCCTTCGCGGCGGCCATCTCGCCCTGACGCTTCGAGCCGGCCTTGGCGGTCTCGCGCGCGCCATTCTCGAGCGTCACTTCGATGGTGAAATTCGGAGCGTGATCGGGACCGTCGCGATGGGTGATCTCGTAACGCGGTGGCGGCAAGCCGCGCGCCTGAGCCCATTCCTGAAGCGCGGTCTTGGGGTCGCGCGCATCTTCCTCGACGCTCTCCAGACGATCCTGCCAGAGCCGCAGCACCAGGTCGCGCGCCGCCTCGAACCCGGCATCGAGATAGACCGCGGCGATCACCGCCTCCATCGCATCCCCCAAAAGCGCCATCTTGCGCCGCCCGCCAGTCATCATCTCGGACCGGCCAAGCTTCAGCACCGCGCCGAGGTCGATCGCCCGGGCCATATCGGCACAGGCCTCCTTGCGCACCAGCGCATTGAAGCGCGGGGCGAGCTGGCCCTCGGAAGCGGACTTGTCGGCGAGAAACAGCGCCTCTGCCATCACCAGCCCGAGCACCCGGTCACCCAGAAACTCGAGCCGCTGGTTGTCGGGGCGGGTCGGAGTGGAGATCGAGCTATGCGTGAGCGCGCGCAAAAGCAGCTCGGGCCGTTTGAATGTATGCCCGAGACGCTCTTCGAAAGCCTTGATCTCCGCGCTCAGCTTCAATTGATCGCCTTGAAGAACCGGTCCGGACGCCAGGTCCAGAAGTAGAAGAGAGAACGCCCCGCCGAAGAGAACATGATCCGGTCCGCGCGGCCGATCAGGTTCTCGGCCGGGACAAATCCGAGCCCGCCCACCGATTGCGGGAAGCGGCTGTCCTCGGAATTGTCTCGGTTGTCGCCCATGAAGAAATACATCCCCTCCGGCACGGTATAGACCGGGGTGTTGTCCACCGGGCCATTCTCGTTGATCTGGAGGATGTCATGCGTCACGCCATTGGGAAGCGTTTCCTTGAAGCGCTTCTTGAGGCAGGTATCGCCCATGCCCACCGGCGCGTTCGTGCAGCGCGGCAGCAGCCCTTGCGGTCCCTGTCGCTCCATCACCTCCGCGAAATCGGTTTCCGGCTGCATGCCCACGGCCTTGCCGTTGATCTGCAGAACGCCGTCGATCATCTGGATCTGGTCGCCCGGCAGGCCGATCAGACGCTTGATGAAATCGACATTCTTGGTCGGATGACGGAACACCACCACGTCGCCGCGCTCGGGATCGCTGGCAAGGATGCGGCCCGAGATCGGGCAGGCCGAGAAGGGGCAGGAATATTTGGAATAGCCGTAGGCCATCTTGTTCACGAAGAGGAAATCGCCGATCAGCAGCGTGTCCTTCATCGACCCCGAAGGGATCCAGAAGGGCTGGAAGAACAGAGTGCGGAACACGCCCGCAATCACCAGAGCCCAGACGATCGTCTTGACCGTATCAAGGATACCGCCCTCGGAGTTCTTCTTCGCCATGTTGTTCTTACCCTGCCTCAAAAATCCCTGCCTGAATACGCGGCCTCACGCCCGAGTCAAGAAAGCTTGCGGGCCTCGATCACGACGAAGGCCTGCGCCCAAGGGTGGTCATCGGTCAGCGTGACATGGATGATCGCCTCGTAACCCTCTGGCGTCATTTCCTTTAAGCGATCCGCGGCCCAACCCGTGACATGCATCGCCGGCTGCCCGGTTGGCAGATTCGTGACCGCCATGTCGCGCCAGGAAATCCCCATCCTCAAGCCCGTCCCGAGCGCCTTCGAGCAGGCCTCTTTCGCCGCCCAGCGTTTCGCATAGGTTCCGGCCACATCCTTGCGCCGCTCCGCCTTGCGCTGTTCGGTCTCGGTGAAGACCCGGTTGCGGAAGCGATCCCCGAAGCGTTCGAGCGTGCGCTCGATCCGCTCGATATTCGCCAGATCCGTGCCGATGCCGAGGATCACGGCGCCAGCTCCGCCGAGATCGCCCCGCTCGCCTGATTGAGCGTGAAATGCAGGCGACGCGGCTTGGGATTGCCCGTCTCGTCCACCGCCTGAACCGGAAGGGCGAAACTCAACCCCGTCGCCGGGTCGTAGGCCGCCTCGAGCGCCTGGAAATCGACCGAGTAGAAGCCGAAGCCCCGCGCGGGTGAGATCATCCGGCATTGCCGCCCGCCCACCTCGTCGAAAGGGGAAGAAAGAAGCAGGATATGAAAGGCCGCCGCGCCGGGCTCGATCGTATCGAGCAGCGCCACGCGCACCGCGCCATTGGCAAAGGTCCGGCTGTTTTCCTCCCAGGGCTCGACGATGTTCTCCGCACTGGCGCGAAAATCGCACGGCGTGACCTCCTGGGCCGCGCTCGCAACTGGCCCCGATGCAAACCCCGTACAGATCGCGAATGTCAAAAGTCCGCGCATGGCCTCACCCCTTCTCGCGCTGACGCGCGAGGGCCTTGAATTGCGTGCGCGCTCCCAGACCAAAGAAGATCCGGGTCGTGACGAAGAGTACCAGCAGGATCACCGCCATCATCGCGGCGAAAATCGCCAACACGCCCGGGTCCATCATCCCGGCCACCTCGGATTGAAGATCGGGGAAGACCATGAGGAAGCCCGCCGTCAGGACCAGCGTCGCAACCACCAGAAGACCGAAGGCGACAAAGGTGAAGCGCCAGCTCTCGGATTTCTCCGGGACGCGTTCGAAGCGCTTGACGAAACTGATCCCCGAAAGATGGGCCGCGATCATCGCCGGGATGATCGAGACGGCCGAACTGCTTATGTCGAAGCCGGTCACGGCCTCGACCGCCATCAACACGAGTGGCAACCCGATGGTGAGAGCGATGAACCAGGCGAGATAGGTCAGGTAGATCGCGCGCATCCGATCACCCCCGCGCCGCATCCATTAGCTTGCGCATATGCTGGATCGCGGGGCCGAGGCCCACGAAAATCGCCTCGGCGATCAGGAAATGGCCGATATTCAGCTCGCGCACCTGTTTCATCGCGGCGATCGGCTCGACCGTCTCATAGGTCAGACCGTGGCCTGCATGGACCTCGAGCCCGAGACTGTCGGCATAGACAGCCCCGGCCTTGAGCGCTTCGAGCTCGGTATCCCGCGCATCGAATTTGCCTTCGTAATGCAGGTCGCAGTAATGGCCCGTATGCAGCTCCACCACCTGCGCGCCGATCTTGGCCGAGGCCTCGATCTGCGCCGGGTCGTGGCCGATGAACATCGACACGCGGATCCCGGCCTCGACCAGCGGACCCACGAAATCGGTCAGCCGCGAGACATCGCCCGCCACGTCCAGACCGCCCTCGGTCGTCACCTCCTGCCGCTTTTCGGGGACGATGCAGCAGGCATGGGGGATGTGACGCAGCGCGATTGCCTGCATCTCGGGGGTCGCCGCCATCTCGAAATTGAGCGGAACCTTGATCCCCGCCATCAGCGCCTCGATATCGGCGTCGCGGATATGGCGGCGATCTTCGCGCAGGTGTGCCGTGATCCCGTCTGCCCCCGCCTCTTCCGACAGCAGCGCCGCGCGCAGCGGATCGGGATAGGCAGAGCCGCGCGCATTCCGCACGGTCGCGACGTGATCGATATTCACACCAAGGCGCAAGGGTTTGGGCATCGTGGCCTCCGCATCGTTACGCGCCGGAGTATGCCCGCAGCCGTCAGCGGGGGAAAGGGTGCGATTGTATCGGTCTCAGAACGGCACGGGCGCGGTGAAGGTCATGTGCTGTCCGCCGTCCGGATGACGGAACCGCAGGGTCTCGGCATGGAGCATCAGGCGCGGATAGTCTTGCGCTGGCCCTTCGGCGTAAAGCGGATCGCCAAGGATCGGGTGGCCAAGCTCGGCCATATGCACGCGCAGTTGGTGGCTGCGCCCGGTGACCGGCATCAGCCGCACCCGTGTCGTGCCATCCTCAAGGCGCATCACCCGCCAGTCGGTCTGTGCGGGGCGGCCATTCTCGTGATCGACATGCTGGCGCGGACGGTTCGGCCAATCGACGCAGAGCGGCAGATCGACCCGGCCTTCCTTCTCGGCCAGCTCGCCCCAGAGACGCGCCTGATAGGCCTTCTTCGTCTGGCGCTTCTCGAATTGCAGCCCGAGATGGCGCTGCGCATGGGGGGTGAGCGCAAAGACCATCACCCCCGACGTATCGGTATCGAGCCGATGCACCAGCAGAACCTCGGGATAGATGCCCTTGAGGCGCGAGATCAGGCAATCGGCCTTGTCCGGCCCCTTGCCCGGAACGGACAGCAACCCGGCCTGCTTGTCGACCACGAGGATCTCGTGGTCGGCATGAAGGATGCGCGGAGCTTCCTGCGGCGGGTCATAGACATATTCCATGCGCGGGGGATGCACCGCCCCCGCGCGGCGGTCAAGTCAGAGCGCGCCGAATACGTCGCGCAAGATCGCCTCAAGGGCTGCCGCGTCGTCTTCGGTGAAGGCATCGGGCTGGTCGCTGTCGATATCGAGCACGCCAATCACCCCGCGCCTCGCATAGACCGGGATCACCAGCTCCGACCGGGTGGAGCTGGCGCAGGCGATATGGCCGGGGAACGCCTCGACGTCAGGCACGAGCTGCGTGCGCCCCTCGCGCGCCGCCGCCCCGCAGACCCCGCGTGCAAACGGGATCACGAGGCAGCCATGCCCGCCCTGATAGGGACCGATCTTCAGCAGTTCCGGCTCGGTGACGCGGTAGAACCCCGTCCAGTCGAACCGGTCATCCGCGTGATGGATCTCGCAGGCGAGCGTCGCCATCAGCGCGACCTCATCGGTCTCGCCTTCGGTCAGCGCCGCGATGCGCTGCGCGAGATCGTCGTAATCGACCTTCATGGGAGTGCGATCGCGATAGCCGTGCCCTCGCCCCCGCCGATGCAGATCGCGGCTACGCCACGCTTGAGCCCGCGCTTTTCCAAAGCATTGAGCAGCGTCACGACAATCCGCGTCCCCGAGGCCCCGATCGGGTGACCCAGAGCACAGGCGCCACCGTTCACGTTCACCTTCTCATGCGGGATATTCAGCTTGTGCATGAAGGCCATCGGCACGACCGCGAAGGCCTCGTTGACCTCCCACAGATCGACATCCTCGACCGACCAGCCAAGCTTTTTCAGCAGCTTCTCGGCGGCAGGCACCGGGGCGGTCGGGAAATCTGCAGGCGCCTGGGCATGGCTCGCATGGCCCAAAACACGGGCCCGGATCGGCAGGCCCTCCGCCTTGGCTACGGCCTCCGACGCCATCACCAGCGCCGCCGCGCCATCGGAAATGGAGGACGAGTTCGCCGCCGTCACCGTGCCATCCTTGCGGAAAGCGGGCTTGAGCTGCGGGATCTTGTCGGGGCGTGCATTGCCGGGCTGCTCATCCACGGCGACGACAGTCTCGCCCTTGCGGGTCTTCACCGTGACCGGCGTGATCTCGCCCTCGAACGCGCCCGACTTGTCGGCCTCGATCGCCCGGCTGAGCGAGGCCAGCGCATACTCGTCCTGCGCCTCGCGCGTGAACTGGAACGCCTGCGCGCAATCCTCGGCGAAAGTGCCCATCAGGCGGCCCTTGTCATAGGCGTCTTCCAGCCCGTCGAGGAACATGTGGTCGATCACCTGCCCATGGCCCAGCCGCGCGCCTGAGCGCATCTGCGGCAGCATGTAGGGCGCCTTGGTCATGTTCTCCATGCCGCCCGCGATCATCACCCCGGTCTGGCCCAAGGCGATCTGGTCATAGGCCACCATCGCCGTCTTCATCCCCGAGCCGCACATCTTGTTCAGCGTCGTCGCGGGCACCTCTTCGCCAAGGCCGCCTGCGAAGCCCGCCTGCCGCGCGGGCGCCTGACCCTGGCCCGCTGGGAGCACGCAGCCCATGAGCACTTCCTCGATCCGCGAGGGCGCAACACCCGCGCCCTCCAGTGCCGCCTTGATCGCGGCGCCGCCCAGATCGGCCGCGCTCACATCGGCGAATACGCCCTGCATCCCGCCCATCGGCGTACGCGCAGCCCCAACAATCACCACGTTTTCCATCTCGTCCTCCCGAAAATCTGCCCCACGGATACCGAATGGTAAGTATTGGCGTCTAGCCTCGATCTCGAATTCGCTTTGCAGGAGCCCAAGATGAACCTGTCTGCCGAAGCCTGTGAAGGCGCGCTCGTCGTCCATGTCGAGGAGGCGCGTCTGGATGCAGCGATTGCGCTCCTCTTCAAGGAACGCATGCGGGAAGTCACCGCGCAACCGGGTGGGCGTGTCCTGCTCGACATGTCAGAGGTCGAATTTCTCGACAGTTCGGGGCTGGGCGCGGTGGTGGCCGTGATGAAATCGCTCGCACCGAACCGGCGGCTCGAATTATGCGGGCTGACAAACAATGTCGACAAGGTGTTTCGTCTGACGCGGATGGATTCGGTCTTCGCGATCCATCCGGATGTGGTCACAGCACTGGAAGAGGGGCGTAAATATGCCTGAACCCGCTTTCTCGCAACATCCGACGCATGGTGAGGCACCGCCGGGCGACCCGCGCATCTTCCATCACAGCTTTCCCGCAACCGCGATGGCCGTGCGCGATGCGCTACGCTCGGCGCTTGCACGATTCATCCGGGTGATGACCGAGGAAGAGGCCGGCACGCTCGAACTCATCCTCGCCGAAGTGCTCAACAATATCGTCGAACACAGCTACCACGACAGCGCAAAGGGTCATGTGACGCTCTCGATCGTGCGCGACAAACGCGGACTGAGCTGCTCGGTCAGCGATGACGGAATCGCGCTGCCGCCTTCCTGTTTCTGTCCCGACGCGCGGGCGAATTGCGACCGGCCAGACCCAGAGAGCCTGCCCGAAGGCGGCTTTGGCTGGTTCCTGATTCGCGATCTGGCCACCGATCTCGGCTATCACCGCCACGAGGGGCGCAACCTGTTCGCCTTCCGGCTTCCCATCGCGCCGCTGCACGAACGCCGGTCGAACTGAAGATGCATGGCGGTAGATAGCGCGGGATCCGGGGACTGCTCTCGCGGCCCCGGCAAACGACAGTTCGAGACGCCAAACCGCCTCTCGGCGCCGCAACTCTTTCTATGCCGGATTTGGCTAGAGCGATCAAAACCCGCTCGGGATCAATTCAGCCGGGAATCAATTCAGCTGGAATTGCAGCGAATAGGTGCCGTTGCCGAATTCGCCGAACAGATCCGGCAGATCGGGATGGCTCACCGGCTCGCCCGACCAGTCGGGAACAAGGTTCTGCTCCGAGACATAGGCTACGTAATAGCTCTCATCATTCTCTGCGAGGAGATGATAGAAAGGCTGGTTCTTGGGCGGGCGCGCATCCTCTGGGATCGCGTCATACCAGTCTTGCGAATTCGAGAAGATCGCATCGACATCAAAGACCACACCCCGAAACGGGTGCTTGCGGTGCCGCACCACCTGTCCGATGTGATATTTCGCGCGCGTTGCGTACATGGGCATTCCTCTTTTCTGATTTCTAAATCGTGACCCCGCGGCATGTCCACGATTTCGCCTTATTTTTGCCGGAAACAGATTGTCCGGCTCGGAAAGACAGTCACGAATTCCATACCTGTTTGCGGTTTTCGTATCGGCGAAATGCGCTTAAGATGGCCGCAAACAAGGCCGTCAGAGCAAAGTTGAGCAGTAATGAAAAAATTCCTCGCCCTTGGCGTCGTGCTTCTGATTGCCGCCTGCGGAGGCGGCCCATCGAAGCCCCCACGCAACCTTGATGACGCGTGTTCGATCATCAAGCAACGTCCTCAGTATTACGCGGCGATGCGCCGTACCGAAGCCCGGTGGGGCATCCCGGTGGCCGTGCAGATGGCGACGATTCACCAGGAAAGCAAATTCGACGGCAACGCCAAGACGCCGTATCGCTTCGCGCTCGGAATCATCCCGCTTGGCCGCCAGAGCTCGGCCTATGGTTATAGCCAGGCGCTCGACGGCACCTGGGATGAATATCGCGAGGAAACCCGCAGCTTCGGCGCGAGACGCAATCGGATTTCGGACGCGACCGATTTCATGGGCTGGTACATGGATGGCAGCTCCGAGCGGCTCGGGATCTCGAAATCCGACGCCCGGAGCCAGTATCTCGCCTATCACGAGGGCCGTGGCGGCTTCTCGCGCGGCAGCCACAACTCGAAGCCCTGGCTGCTGGCGGTCGCGAACAGGGTCGCGACGCGCGCGCAGATGTACGACATCCAGCTTGAGACCTGTCGGCGCTGATCAGCGCCGCTTGGCCACCTCGGCGTCGATCGAGAACATCAGCTGACTGAAGTTGCCGCCCTTGGTGAGGTTGTTCAGGATCGTCGTGGTCTTCTGGCCGCTCTCATCGGTGATCACCCATTGGCGCAGCTCTGTCGGGTTGTCGGTGAAGACCAGCTGGATCGTGCCGTATTCGGGATGTTCGGGATCCTGGGCAGTGACGATGGTCTTGGTGCCATCCGAGCTATGCCCGACGACCATCCCGCTGCGCGACAGGTCGATATTGCGCCCAAGGATCAGGTTGAGCGGCGTCTTCACCAGCGGATATTGCTCGGGCGGCTGGTTCGATTTCGGATCGAACACCGCAACCCGGTTGGCCGAGGCCAGGACCAGCGTCGCATCGTTGCTGTATTGGAACCGCGCGCGGCCGGGGCGCTTGATGTAGAGCTTGCCGGTCGAGATCGAACCGTCGGAGTTCACCTGCGTGAAATCCGCCGACGCCGATTGCAGCGCGTTGAGATAAGCCGAGATCTCGGAAAGCGAGAGCTTGCCGGCCGAAGCCGGAAGCGCGAACGCCACTGCGAAAACGGCGACAAGCAGGGTGCGGATCAGTTTCATGGCCATAGATTTAGGCACTCCTTGCGAAAGAGGAAGTCCCGCCGTAACGCGCCACTCGGCCAACGGGTCCATAATGGGCGCATTTGTGCCGAAGGGGCGATGTCATGCAATAACAGCCTGCTCGTATCGTCTAGCAGGGATGGAAAACGCCCCGAGGAGATCCCCCGGGCGCTGGTTCCCTGCTCGGTCCGAGCCTGACCTTATTGCTCGGGCACGAGGATCTCGCGTTTGCCGACATGGTTGGCGGCCGAGACGACGCCTTCATCCTCCATCTGCTCCACGAGGCGCGCAGCCTTGTTGTAGCCGATGCCCAGCTTGCGCTGGATGTAGGAGGTCGAGCATTTGCGGTCCTTGATCACGATGCCCACGGCCTGATCATAGAGCGCATCCTCGCCATTGGTGTTGCCGCCCGTGTTGAGGCCGAGCACCTGATCGATATCGGATGCAACCTCGTCGTCAGGCCCGTCCACCACGCCGGACATGTATTCCGGCGGGCCGAAGCTCTTGAGATGGTTGACGATTTCTTCAACTTCCTCATCCGACACGAAGGGGCCGTGACAGCGGGTGATCTTGCCGCCGCCCGCCATGTAGAGCATGTCGCCCATGCCCAGAAGCTGCTCGGCGCCCTGCTCGCCCAGAATGGTGCGGCTGTCGATCTTCGAGGTGACCTGGAAGGAGATCCGGGTCGGGAAGTTCGCCTTGATCGTGCCGGTGATGACGTCGACCGAGGGGCGCTGCGTGGCCATGATCAGATGGATCCCCGAGGCGCGCGCCATCTGCGCGAGACGCTGGATGCAGGCCTCGATTTCTTTCCCTGCGACCATCATCAGGTCGGCCATCTCGTCGACGATGACGACGATATAGGGGAAGGGTCTGGGCTGGAATTCTTCCGTCTCGAAGATCGGCTCGCCGGTTTCCTCATCGAAGCCCGTCTGTACCGTGCGCTTGAACATCTCGCCTTTCGCGAGGCTTTCCTTCACGCGCCCGTTGTAGCCCTCGATGTTGCGCACACCCATCTTGGACATCTTGCGGTAGCGCTCTTCCATCTCCGAGACCACCCACTTCAGCGCCACGACCGCTTTCTTCGGGTCGGTCACAACCGGGCTCAGAAGATGCGGGATGCCGTCATAGACCGACAGTTCCAGCATCTTCGGGTCGATCATGATCAGACGGCACTCTTCCGGCGTCAGACGGTAGAGCAGCGACAGGATCATCGTGTTGATCGCCACCGATTTACCAGAGCCGGTCGTCCCCGCGATCAGCAGGTGAGGCATCTTGGCGAGGTTCGTCACGATCGGCTCGCCGCCGATCGTCTTGCCGAGCGCGAGCGGCAATTTCATGTTCGTGTCGCCGAAATCGCGCGCCGAGAGAATCTCGCGCAGCACGACCTTTTCGCGGTGGTCGTTGGGCAATTCGATCCCGATCACCGAGCGGCCCGGCACGGTCGAGACGCGCGCGGAAAGCGCCGACATCGAGCGCGCGATATCATCTGCCAGACCGATCACGCGCGAAGCTTTCAGGCCCGGCGCGGGCTCCAGTTCGTACATCGTGACCACCGGACCGGGGCGGACCGAAACGATCTCGCCCTTCACCCCGTAATCGTCGAGCACGGTTTCGAGCATCCGGGCATTTTCCTCGAGCGCCTCGTCGGAGAGCTGGTGACGCTGGATGGTCATCGGGTTGGTCAGCAGCGAGAGCGGCGGCGGCTCGTAGGGTGCGGCTTTGGGCGTCTCGAAGGAGAGTTTCGGCTGGGCCTCTTCGATCGCACGGCGCGAAGGGGTGATCGGCTTCTTCGCCGGCTGCACGACGCGCTTGGCCTCGCTCGACTGCTTGATGACCTGACGGTCGAGCCCGCGCGCGGCCGCGGGGATCTCGGGAACGGTATCTTCCTCGACCCATTGCGGCGCACCGGTTTCGTCAAAGGAGTCGGGCTCACCGGCATAGAAATGATCGGTGTGCATCTCCAACGGATCGTCCTCGACCCCGTCGAACCCCTGATATTCGGGATGGGTCCAATCCCAGCCGTCATCGTTTTGCGACTCGAGCGCGATCTGCTGCGCAGCAGTCAGCTGCGGCTCTTCGATGCCTTCGAATTGGGTAACATAGGCTTCGGGCATCGGCGCGGGTTCGGGCGCGGAAGCTGTGGCGCGCGGCATGAAGCGGGGCTTGGCATGGAGCGGCGGTTCCGCGCGCAGCTGGGGCTCCGCCCGCAGCGGCGGTTCGTTGTGAACCACTTGCGGCTGGCGCGGCGCGCGCGCGAGGCGCTTGGCCACCGCGGCCAGAACCGAAGCCGGAGCGCGCGGGGCCTCCACTTCGGGCGTGGCAAAGTTCTCGGGCGCATCATACGCGACGAGCGACGGCTCTTCGGGCGCATAGTCGGGCGCGATCGGCGCAGCCTTGCGGCTTTGCACTGCCTGCGCGATTCGGGCGCGAATGCGATCCTCGCTCGGCGTATTCTGCTCGGCCCAGTCGGGTTCGATTTCGAACAGTTCGGGCGTGGGATCATACGCGTCATATTCGGGCTCGAGCGGGCGGCGGATGCGCGAAAGGAGCGACGGCCGTGCGCTTGGTGCGGGTTCCACCTCGGGCGCCCAGCCGGCGGCCATCGCCTGCTGCTCTTCCCATGCGGCAAGCTCCGCGGCACGTTCGGCCGCCTCGGCGCGGCGTTGCCGTGCCCGCTCGGCAGCAGCCCTCGCGCCGCTCACCGAGGCCGAGGCCCCCTTGCCCAGAAGGTTCGAAATCCCGACATAGGCCGCGACCGTACCCAGCCACATGAAGCGTGTGATCGCGCGCAACTCGGGCTTGGTGAACCCCAGAACGAAACCCGCCATCGCAAGCATCGCCACAGCGAGCACCAGCGAGAGCAGCTTCAGCCCGACCGTCCCGGAAACCGGAACGATCCCCAGAAGCGTGCCCGCGATCATGTCACCGAAATGCCCGCCAAGACCGAAGGCCTGTCCCCACTGATCGTCTGGCACCAGAAGCGCGGCATAGACAGCCGCGACTGCCACCGCGATCGGGAAGAAGATGATCCGTCCGGCCAGACGCTCCTCGCCGCGATGGGTGATCATCCGCGCGCCCCAGGTCAGAAGGGCCGCAGGCAGAAGCCAGGCTCCGTGCCCGACGATCACGAAGAGCGGCGAAGCGATCCCGGCCCCGATCCGGCCCAGCCAGTTCTGCACCGGCTCGTCGGAGGCGGCCATCCAGCTCGGATCCTCGGGGTGATAGGAAAACAGCATCATCGAGGCGAGAACGCCAAGCAGGACGAGAAGCCCGCCCACCAGCTCCTTGCCACGGCGTTCAAGGACCGCCTGCGTGTCCTGATCGAAAAGCGGGTCGCGCTGTCGTGCCTGATAAGATGCCATAACCTACCGTCCTCAACCGTAAATGCAGTCGCGAAGCTGGATCAGCGCCCGCTGCGTTTCTTCTCTTGGGGCGACCAGGGCCACCCGGATGAATCCCTTGCCGGGATTGTCCCCACTCACCTCACGCGCCAGATAGGCGCCCGGCAGCACCCTGATCCCGGTCTCTTGCCAGAGTTTCAGGGCAGCCGTCTCTCCGTCTTCCACCGGCAGCCACAGGAAGAACCCGCCTTGCGGCAACCGGAAGCTGTTCACACCGGCAAAGATCCGGCCGGCATCTTCGTATTTCTCCGCATAGAGGCGGCGGTTTTCCTCGACATGGGCTTCATCTGCCCAGGCGCGCTCGGCCACGCGTTGCAGCGGCTGGGGCAGCGGCGCGCCGGAATAGGCGCGCAGACGACGGATATGCTTTATGCTTTGCGGCCCTGCGGCCAGAAAACCCGAGCGCAGCCCGGGGAGGTTCGAACGCTTCGAGAGCGAATGGAAGATCACCACGCGCTCCGGGTCGATCCCCTCTTCCTCGGCTACCTGAGCGGCGCCCGGCGGAGGCGCCTCGCGCCAGATCTCGGAATAGCACTCATCCGCGAAGACGACGAAATCGTGCTTCTCGGCCAGATGCAGCAGCTCGGCGAGATACTCGCGCGAGGCAACCGCACCCTGAGGATTCGACGGCGAGCAAAGATAGGCGATCGACACGCGGTCCAGGATCTCGGGCGCAAGGCCCGCGTAATCGGGCAGGAAACCGGTCTCGGCCCCTGCGGGCACGAAAACGGGTTCGGCACCCACGGCAGCGGCGGCCACCGCATAAACCTGATAGAACGGGTTCGGGATCAGGATCACCGGCTTGCGGCCCCGCTTCTCCTCGGGGCTCAGCGCCATCGCGGCATTGTAGAGCCCTTCTCGCGTGCCGTTGAGCGCCATGATCCGCTCCGGCCCGATCTCGACATCGAATCGCCGCCGCAACCAACCCGAGATCGCGTCGAGAAGCTCGGGCGTTCCGTCATTGGCCGGATATTTTGCAAATTCGCCAAGATGTTGAGCGATCACTTCGCCAACGAAACCGGGCATCGCATGGCGCGGCTCGCCGATGGACATCGACAAAACCTCGCCACCCGGTTCATGCGAATCGAGCAACGCCCGCAGCCGCGGGAATGCGTATTCGGGCAGGTTCGAAAACCGCTCGGGAAAGTCCATCTGTGCCTCATCGAATGGGGTCTATGTCGCCCCTTATTGAGAATGAGGTTACAAAAGCCGCGCGGTTTCGTCCAGAAAAAGACTGACTCCAGAGCGGGTTGACGTCGCAAAATGTGACTTTTCAGGCAAGCGCCCGTTCCGCCGCCATCCCGAGTCGCAGCAGACGATCCTCCTGCATCGGCGCAGCCATCAACGAGATCCCGCAAGATGGCACGCCGGTCGGCAGGGTCAGAACGCAGAGGCCAAGGATGTTGCCGATCCGGGTATTGCGCAGCGCGAGCAGGTTCTCGCTCTCGAAATAGGCCTTGTCGGTGAGCAGGCGCTGCGCGTCGGGCGGCTCGATCGGCGCGGTCGCGACAAGCACCGCGTCATATTCCGCCGTGGCTTGCAGATATTGCGTACGATACTCGGCCAGCGCATGCCAGCCTGCCACGTAGTCCGAGGCCAGCACATCCCGCCCGGTGCGGAACCGGTCGAGGATCACCGGATACATCTTCTCGGGCGCGGCCTCGATCACGTGCTTCCACTCGCCATAGGCTTCGGGCGCAAACAGAATGCCCGAGAGGTCCATCGCCGGACGCACCATCGGCAAACCGCGCCGCTCGATCACCGCGCCCGCCTTGGCAAGCCGGTCGACCGCGCTCTCGAACCCCTGCACCGGCTTTTCGCGTGCGCCCTCGAAAGGCAGCCCTTCGAGAACCAGAAGCCGCGTACCCGCGAGGCTTGTCTCACGCAGATCGGGCGCCGCACGCCCCTCGATCAGGGCCAGCACATGGGCGCAATCTTCGACATTGCGCGCCAGAGGCCCGACCGTGTCGAAAGACCGGCAGAGCGGGACAACACCCTTTGTCGTCACCCGGCCATGCGTCGTCTTGAGCCCCACCAGATCGTTCCAGGCGGAGGGGATGCGCACCGACCCGCCCGTATCCGAGCCGATCGCCGCTGCCGCCAGCCCACGCGCGACCGACAGCGCCGCGCCCGAGCTAGAGCCCCCCGGCGCCAGCTTCGGGTCACGGATATTCGGCGGGGTCGCAGTCATCGGATTGATGCCAAGTCCCGAAAAAGCCAGTTCGGTCATATGCGTCTTGCCAAGGCAGACCGCGCCACCCAGCGTCGCCTGCACCAGCACCTCGGCATCGGCGTCGGGCACCCGGCCATGCAGCAACTTCGACCCGGCCTCCGTGGCCACGCCTGCCGTATCGAAAAGATCCTTCCACGACAGCGACACCCCGTCGAGCGATCCGCGGCGCCGCCCCTGTTTGGCCCGCTGATGGGCGGCCATCGCCTCGTCACGGGCGCGTTCCGGCGTCAAGCGCGCATAGATGTCGCCGGCGTCCCGCACGGCCTCGAGATAGGCCTCGGCCTGCTCGACCGGATCAAGCTCGCCCGCCGCAATCGCCCGTCCCTGTTCGGCTGCACCCGCCAGACGCCATTCCATCGCTTACTCCATCGCCGTTTTCGTCACGCTAGCGACAGTCCCGCGCATGGACAATCCCGGTTGCCGCGCCATAGTAGGCGCCATGAAACACGATTCCGATGTCATCATCGCCGGGGGCGGTCTCAATGGCCCCGCTCTGGCCCTCGCGCTGGCCTCGGCCGGGCTCTCCGTCACGCTGGTCGATGCTGCCCCGGCCCGACAGCGAGCCACCGATACGTTCGACGGGCGCGCCTATGCGCTCGCCATCGCCTCGCAGAAACTGCTCGCGGCAATCGGCGTCTGGGAGCCGCTGGCCGATCAGGCCCAGCCGATGATGGAGGTGAAGGCGATGGACGGCCATGCGGGCGAAGGCCCCGCGCCGTTCTTCCTGCATTTCGACTCGCGCGAGCTGGACCAGTCGCCAGTCGGCTACATGTTGGAAGATCGTTTTCTCTATCGCGCCTTCCTCGACGCGATGGAGGCCAGCGACAAGATCACCCTGCTGCATCAGACGCAGGTCGTGGGCCAGGAGGTCCAGCCCGGCGGCGTCCTGGTGACGCTTTCGGACGGCAAGACGCTGAGCGCAAAGCTGCTGATCGGCGCCGATGGCCGCCGCTCGGGCGTGGCCGAGCGCGCGGGCATCACCCGCGAGGGCTGGGGTTACGGGCAGACCGCGCTTGTCGCCGCGATCGAGCACGAGAAACCGCATGACGGGATCGCCTACCAGTTCTTCATGCCGACCGGCCCGCTGGCGATCCTGCCGCTCAAGGGCAACCGCTCCTCGATCGTATGGAGCGAGACGGACGAAAACGCGAAGACCATCTCGGCCCTGAACGACGAGGATTTCCTCGCCGTTCTGCGCCCGCGCTTCGGGGATTTCCTCGGACCGATCAAACTCGCAGGCCCACGCTTTTCCTACCCGCTGAACCTGACGCTGGCGAAAGCCTATGCCGCAGAGCGCGTGGCGCTGGTGGGCGACGCGGCACATGGCGTGCACCCGATCGCGGGTCAGGGCCTGAACCTCGGATTGCGGGATGTGGCCGCCCTTGCGGAAGTCGTGGTGGAAGCAATGCGACGCGGCGAAGACATTGGCGCGCAGGATGTGCTCGAGCGTTACCAGGGATGGCGACGCTTCGATTCCACTTCGCTCGCGCTTGGCATGGATACGGTCAACAAGCTCTTCTCGAACGACAACCCGCTTTTGAAGGCCGGCCGCGATCTCGGGATGGGTCTGGTTCAGGCGATCCCCGGACTACGCCGGGGCTTCATGCGGCAGGCCGCAGGCCTGTCAGGCCCCCTGCCCCGCCTGCTGCAGGGCCGCGCGCTTTAATCGTCCAGACGCCGCGCCTCATCCACGAGAAGGATCGGTATCCCGCCGCGGATCGGGAAAGCGAGCTTGGCCGGCTGCGAGATCAGCTCCTGCTTTTCGGCGTCGTATTTGAGCACCGCATGGGTGAGCGGGCAGACCAGAGCTTCGAGCATGTGCCGGTCGAACAGTTGCTTTTCCGCCGGAGCCTCGTCACTCATTGCAGCCTCTCCTCTCCGCCGCCATGCAGCGCGTATTCGATCAGTGTCACCAGCGTCTCACGCCGGGTCGCAAGGCACGGCGCCTCCAGAAGCGCCTGCTTGTCCTCGGGTTCGAGCGGCAGCAACATCCCGAGCGAGTTGATCAGCAACTCGTCATCAGCATCCTTGAGCGTCTCCCAATCGGTATCAAGCCCCTGCGCGTGAAAGAACTTCGACAGCAGGTCCAGGAACTGGTCGCGATTGAAGGCAGTGTCGTGCTCGACCGGCCCCAGATCGCGCTCGAACCCGTCCCAGCTCACCTCGGCACGGATATAGGGCGTGAACCCTTCGATCTGCCGCCGCAGACGGAAGCGCGAAATCCCCGAAAGGGTGATCATGTAGCGCCCGTCCTCGGTCTCGGAGAACCCGGTCAGACGGCCCGCACAACCGATCGCATTGAGATGGCTCTGCCCCTCCGGACCCTTGAGCGGCTGGATCATCCCGATCAGCCGCGTCTTGGTCTTCATGCAATCCTCGATCATCTGCAGGTAGCGTGGCTCGAAGATATGCAGGGGCAGCCGCGCCCGGGGCAGCAGCAATGCGCCGGGCAGCGGAAAGAGCGGGATCGTATCTGGCAGGTCGCCTTGCTTCATCATGCGCAAGGAACTAGCGCGTCCCAACGCTCAGGCAAATATCATAGAGGACAGCTTGCGGCGACCTTTTGCCACAACCGGATCGGTCGGCTTGAGCGCATCGAAGATCGTGAAGAGCTGAGTCTTCGCCGCACCGTCATTCCACTCGCGGTCACGGCGGAACAGCTCGAGCAGTTGATCGACCGCCTCTTCGGCTTCGCCCGCCGCATATAGAGCCTGCGCATAGTCGAAACGCGCCTGATGATCGTTCGGATCGGCCTCGACCTTGGCCTTGAGATCGTCGGCAGGGCCTGCCGATTGCGCCTGCTTGGCAAGATCCAGCTGCGCGCGCGCGGCCTCGATCGGTGCGGTATCCGCGAGCTTCGCCGGAACCGCGGCCAGCGCCGCCTCCGCCGCATCGAGATCGCCCAGAGCGATGCGCGCGCGGATCAGACCGCCATGCGCCTCGGCCAGTTCGGGATCCTCTTCCAGAATCGCGGCAAAGGTCTCTGCCGCATCTTCGGCCGCGCCTTCGCCCAGCATCGCCTCGGCCGCCTCGACCGCTTCCGACAACCCGCCATCGGCTGAACCGCCCGCCGCTTCGATCAGCTTTTCGACGAATTTCTTGATTTCCGAGCCGGGCAGCGCCCCCTGGAAGCCGTCGATCGGCTGACCTTGCCAGAAGGCGTAAACGGTCGGGATCGACTGAATGCGCAGCTGACCCGCGATCATCTGGTTCTCGTCGACATTGACCTTTGCCATCACGACCGCGCCCTTCGCGGCCTCGACCTCGGCTTCGAGCGCCGGGCCAAGCTGACGACAAGGGCCACACCAGGGCGCCCAGAAATCGACGATGACCGGCACTTCTTGCGATTTCTCGATCACCTCGGCCATGAAGTTGGCCTCGTTCACGTCCTTGACGTAGTCGCCTTTCGGCGCGGCATTCGCGTTTCCACCAAGTTCCAGCATGTCTGTCTCCCGATATTGCGGAGGATTTAATCCCTATATGGACCCGGACGCACGAAACGCAAACCCGTTTCCGCGCGGCGTGGCGCCGCAAGCCTCACAGGTCGAAGGTCGCGAAAACCGGCGCGTGATCGGAGGGCTGCTCCCAGCCGCGCGCGGCGCGCAGAACCCGGCTGCCATGGGCGGCATTCGAGATATCGGGCGTGGCCCAGATATGATCGAGCCGGCGCCCCTTGTCGGCCGCATCCCAATCGCGCGCACGATACGACCACCACGAATAGAGCAAGCCCTCGGGAATGTCCTGCCGGGTCACATCGACCCATTTGCCCGCTTCCATCACGTCGGTCAGATGCTCCACTTCGATCGGCGTATGGCTGACGATCTTGAGAAGCTGCTTGTGGCTCCAGACGTCATCCTCGCGCGGCGCGATGTTCAGATCGCCCACGAGGATCGATTTCTTCGCACCCTCCGCGGCGAAATGATCGCGCATCTGGGTGAGATAATCGAGCTTCTGGCCGAATTTCACGTTCACCTCGCGGTCCGGCACATCGCCGCCCGCAGGCACATAGAAATTGTGAACCGTCACCCCGTTCTCGAGCGTCGCGGCGACGTGGCGCGCATGGCCGAGATCGGCGAAATCATGCGCCGAGACCTCCGCCATCGGGATCTTGGAAAGGATCGCGACCCCGTTGTAGCCCTTCTGGCCGCGCGCAACCATGTGGGTGTAACCGAGCGCCTTGAACGCTTCGACCGGGATCTTCTCGACCGGGCTCTTGCATTCCTGCAGGCAGAGCACGTCGGGCGATTCCTCCGCCATCAACTTGCAGACAAGCCCCTCGCGCAGCCGCACCGAGTTGATGTTCCAGGTCGCCAGCGTGAAGCTCATCATTCTCTCCCGTTCCAAAAGCCGCGCGATCATGTCGAAGGGCGGCCGCATGCGCAACCGCCCCTCTTCTTCTTGATCAAAATATCTCGGGGAGTCTCCGAAGGAGACGGGGCAGAGCCCCTTTTACTCCGCCCAGCCCGAGATCGATTTCACGTCGCAGAATTCCTCGATGCCCCAGCGGCCGCCTTCGCGCGCCCGACCCGAGGCGCCAACGCCGCCAAAGGGTGCGCCCGCACCGCGATCCTGCCCGTTCATCTCGACCATGCCCGAGCGCAGCGCCCGCGCGAGACGGTTACGACGCGCGCCATCACCCGACTGCACGTAGTTGGTCAGCCCGTAGGGCGTCGCATTCGCGACCTCGAGCGCCTGCTCTTCGCTGTCAAACGGCATGATCGACAACACCGGCCCGAAGATTTCCTCGTTCATGATCGTCATCGAGGGATCGCAATCCGCGAACACCGTGGGGCGGACATAGAAGCCGCGATTGAGGTGTTCGGGCCGGCCCGGACCGCCTGCAAGCAGCTTCGCGCCTTCCGCGATCCCGGTCTCGATCAGCCCCTGGATCTTCTCGAACTGCGCCTTGTTCACCACCGGGCCGATATGCTTGCCCTCTTCGCGCGGGCTGCCAACCTGCGTTTCCTCTGCGGTCTTGCGCGCAATTTCCACCGCGCGGTCATAGGCAGCACGCTCGACCAGCATCCGGGTCGGCGCGTTGCAGCTCTGGCCGGAGTTCTGGAAGCAATGCCGCACGCCGCGCGCCACCGCATCGTCATCCGCATCGGCAAAGACGAGGTTCGCGCCCTTGCCGCCCAGTTCCAGCGTCACCCGCTTGAGCGTATCCGCCGCCGCTTTCGAGATCGCCCGGCCCGCGCGGGTCGAGCCGGTGAAGGAGATCATCTCGATATCGGGATGGGTCGAGAGCTGCGTGCCAACGCCCACGCCATCCCCGTTGACGAGGTTGAACACGCCCTCGGGCAGCCCCGCCGCGTCGACGATCTCGGCAAAGAGCATCGATGAAAGCGGCGCCTCTTCCGAGGGCTTCAGCACCATCGTACAACCCGCAAGGATCGCCGGAATCACCTTCAGCGTGACCTGGTTCATCGGCCAGTTCCAGGGCGTGATCAGCCCCACGACGCCCACGGCCTCATAGGAGATCATCGCGCCCGGCGTGCCGTCCCCCAAGGGGTGAACCCAGTCGAACGCCTTGGCCGCGTCGATGAAATTCTTGATGTGATAGGCGCCCGCGCCCCACTGGTTCTTGCGCGCCAGGTCAATCGGCGCGCCCATCTCGAGGCTCATCGCCTGCGCCATGTCCTCGGCGCGTTCGGCATAGACCTTGGCGATACGCTCGACCGCCGCGATCCGCTCGGCCGGGTCGGTTGCCTTCCAGCCCGGCAGCGCCGCCTTGGCCGCCGCGACGGCGGCATCGGTATCGGCCTGATCGCCCAGCGAGATCACCGCGCAGGGTTCCTCGGTGGAGGGGTCGATCACCTCGCAATCGCGTGCGACTTTCGGAGCAACCCAAGCCCCGTTGATATAGAATTCACGCTTCTCGATCATGTGCGCCTCCCGCCTGTTTTCCGCGTGAACCCTCTCACTCTGCCGCGAGCTGCGCAAGCCTGTGCGAAGAAGACTTAAAAACATTCTAAACCGTCTGGAAGCCCGCTGTCCCAACGCCTATATTCGCCCCGGACAGAAATTCTGCTGCTGACTGGAGGTTGCCCATGGGCCTGCGCATTAACGACATTGCTCCCGATTTCACCACCGACTCGACCGCTGGCGAGATCAAGTTCCACGACTGGATCGGCGACAGCTACGCAATCCTGTTCTCGCACCCGAAAGACTTCACCCCGGTCTGCACCACCGAGTTCAGCGCCGTCGCCCAGCTCGCCTCCGAATTCGAGAAGCGCAACACCAAGGTGATGGGCGTCTCGGTCGACAGCGTCGAAGAGCACATCAAGTGGAAATCGGACATCGAGAAAGTCGCCGGCGCGCCCGCGAACTTCCCGATCATCGACGACACCTCGCTCAACGTGTCGAAGCTCTATGACATGCTTCCCGCCGATGCCTACATGCCCGACGGCCGCACCGCAGCCGACTCGGCCTCCGTGCGCACCGTCTTCATCATCGGCCCGGACAAGAAAGTCCGCCTGACCATGTCCTACCCGATGTCGGTCGGCCGCAACTTCGCCGAGATCCTGCGCGCTCTCGACGCGATCCAGGCCACCGACGGCCATCCCTTCGCCACCCCGGCGAACTGGGTTCCCGGCCAGGACGTGATCGTCGCGCTGTCGATGTCGACCGACGAAGCAAAAGAGAAGTTCGGCGAAGTCGACGTCAAGCTTCCCTACCTGCGCACCGTCAAGTCGCAAGGCTGATTGGACAAGACAAGAGCCTGCCGTAGTATCTGCGGCAGGCTTTGATATCCTCATTCAATTCAGGAAGCAGGTAATCGGGTAATGGCTCGGAACATCGAGACAGTGAAGCCGAGGCGCGCGCTCCTGATGGGCGCCTTAAGCACTGTCGGCGATGTCGAAGTTCTTCATCAGGTCACTCGGCGCCTTCGCGACCTAGGAGTGCCCTTTGAAGTAGCGCCCTTCTCGAAGCGCAGAACAGAGATGTTTGATGAGTGGGTCGACGTGTCGACGCTCGATCCACGAGACTATTCGCACGTTGTCTTCGTCTGCGGTCCGTTGACCCGAAAGATGATGGAAAAACGCTGGGAGACGCTGCGACACTTTGAGCATTGTGCCTTCATTGGCGTCAACCTCACGATGGTTGCAGACCTAGAAGCATTCAACCCCTTCGACGCGCTGATCGAACGCGACAGCAACAGGGTGACGCGCCCTGATCTGAGCTTTCTGCAAGAAGAACCGCGCGTTCCGGTTTTGGGGCTATGTCTCGTCGATAGCCAACGCGAGTATGGCAGCCGCCAAAGACACGCCAAGGCGAAAGACCTTCTGGAAGGGCTCATACGCCGCTCGGGTGCGGCGTGCATTGAAATCGATACCGTTCTCGCGCCGAACCGCCAGCAGCATGTCGAGAACGGCTTCTATAATGCCGCCCAGTTCGAATCTGCGGTTGCCCGCGTCGATGTGCTGTTGACGACGAGGTTGCACGGCACGGTTCTTGCCCTGAAAAATGGCGTTCCCGCTATTTCCATTGATGCCGTTCTCGGGGGCGACAAAGTCAGTCGGCAAACTCGGGAAATCGGGTGGGAAGAAGTCTTTGAAGCTGACAGCGTGACTGAAGAAGAGCTTGATCGCGCATTGGAAAGATGCCTTTTACCTGACGCCAGAGAGCGGGCACGGGCCTGTGCCGATCATGCGCGAAACAGTCTGGCGAACTTCGATGCCGGCTTTTCCAGCGCGATGAGCGTGCTGCCGGATCCCGCCCTCCGTTCGGGCCTGAGGTCTCGGCAAGGCTTGGTAAGAAAATTCCGCTCCCTACTAACAAAAGCACGCTGAAACCAGGTCGCTAACTTCGAATTATGCAAGACACGCTCGGCGTCTTTGCCCCCGCCAGCCTGACCCATTCCTTCCGCCCTCAGCCACAAGGAGCAGAAGCGCTGCCCGATAAGGTCACTGCGACACCATTAGCAAAAGGGTCATGTGCGAGATGAGTGGCGCTCCAGCACCCCGATCGGAACCCGAACTCACCTTCCCGCAAGAGGTTCAGGATTATCTCCGCGGAGCCTATTCAAAGGCCGACACGATCCTGGAATATGGCAGTGGCGGCTCGACCCTGCTGGCTGGACGTCTCGGCAAGCGGGTGCTCAGCGTGGAATCCGATCCTGCCTGGGCGCAGATGATGCGCGAGCGACTTAGCGCGGCGGGCGTGGCCAAGAAAGCTGAAGTCATTCACGCCGATATCGGCCCCGTGGGCGCCTAGGGGCGGCCGATCGACGAACGTGCCTTCGGCCGGTTCCACACCTATCCGCTCTCCGTCTGGGACCGTCCGGACTTCATCCATCCCGACCTGATCCTGATCGACGGGCGGCTTAGGGTCGCCTGTTTCGTCTCCGCTGTGCTCCGGATCACACGCCCGGTCACCGTTCTCTTCGACGATTATCTAGACCGGCGGAATTATCATAAGGTCGAGCGATTGATCGAACCCGTCGAAACGATCGGCCGCATGGCCCGGTTCGAGCTCACCCCTAGCCTCGACATGTCAAAGCACTGGGGCTGGGCCATCGGTTCATTCAGCGACATCGCCTTCGCGCGCCGAAAGACGTAATGAAAAGCCCCGGCGCTTGGCCGGGGCTTCCTGATGTCGCAAACGGAGATCAGCCGATCACTCGGCCTTCTCGTCCTTCTTCTCCGGCGCGATTTCCTCGCCGGTTTCCTGATCGACCATCTTCATGCCGAGGCGGACTTTGCCGCGATCGTCGAAGCCGAGAAGTTTCACCTTCACTTCCTGACCTTCCTTGAGCACGTCGCTCGGGTGGTTCAGGCGCTTGTTGGCGATCTGCGAGACGTGCACGAGGCCGTCACGCTTGCCGAAGAAGTTCACGAAAGCGCCGAAATCGACCAGCTTCACCACCTTGCCGGTGTAGATCTGGCCCTCTTCGGGCTCGGCCACGATCGCGTGGATCATGTCGTAGGCCTTCTTGATGGCATCGCCATTGGCCGAAGCGATCTTGATGATGCCGTCGTCGTTGATGTCGACCTTGGCGCCCGACACTTCCACGATCTCGCGGATCACCTTGCCGCCCGAACCGATCACTTCGCGGATCTTGTCGGTCGGGATCTGCATCGTCTCGATGCGCGGAGCATGAGCGGAGAATTCCGAACGGCCCTCGGAGAGCGCCTTGTTCATCTCGCCGAGGATGTGCATCCGGCCGTCCTTCGCCTGCGCGAGGGCTTTCTCCATGATCTCGGGGGTGATGCCCGCGACCTTGATGTCCATCTGCAGCGAGGTGATGCCTTCGGCGGTACCCGCAACCTTGAAGTCCATGTCGCCGAGGTGATCCTCGTCGCCAAGGATGTCGGTCAGCACGGCCCAGGAGCCGTCATCTTCCAGCACGAGGCCCATCGCGACGCCTGCGACGGCGGCTTTCAGCGGCACGCCCGCATCCATCATCGACAGCGACCCGCCGCAGACCGAAGCCATCGACGAAGAGCCGTTCGATTCCGTGATCTCGGAGACCACGCGGATCGTGTAGGGGAAGTCGGTCGCCGCCGGCAGCACCGCCTGCAGCGCGCGCCATGCCAGCTTGCCGTGACCGATTTCACGACGACCGGGCGAACCCACGCGGCCCACTTCGCCGACCGAGTAGGGCGGGAAGTTGTAGTGCAGCAGGAAGTTCGAACGCGAGTTGCCGTGCAGCGCGTCGATGATCTGTTCGTCATCGCCGGTGCCCAGCGTGGTCACGACGAGCGCCTGCGTCTCGCCACGGGTGAACAGGGCCGAACCGTGGGTGCGCGGCAGGATGCCGGTTTCCGACACGATCGGACGCACTTCGTTGAGCGCACGACCGTCGATGCGGCGGCCGTTCTTCACGACGTCGCCACGCAGCACGGCCGATTCCAGCTTCTTCATCGCGGTGCCGAGGGTCGGATCTTCGAGCTGCTCTTCGGTCAGCTGCGCCTTGATCTCTTCCTTGGCGGCGGCGACGGCGGCCACGCGCTCCTGCTTGTCGGTGATCGCGTAGGCGGCGCGCATCTTCTCTTCGCCGAGACCTTTGACCACGTCGAGCATCGGCTTGTAGTCGGGGGCCTGGAAGTCGAAGGGCTCTTTCGCGGCGGCTTCGGCGAGGTCGATGATCAGGTCGATCACCGGCTGCATCGCCTCATGGCCGAACTTCACGGCGCCGAGCATTTCCTCTTCCGAAAGCTCGTAGGCTTCGGATTCCACCATCATCACGGCGTCCTTGGTGCCCGCGACGACGAGGTCCAGACGCTGCTCGGGGTTCTCGCGCAGCTTCTGCATGTCGTCGACTTCGGGATTCAGGATGTATTCGCCATCCGAGAAGCCGACGCGCGCAGCGGCGATCGGGCCCATGAACGGCACGCCCGAAATGGTCAGCGCAGCCGAAGCGGCGATCATCGCGACGATGTCGGGCTCGTTCACGAGGTCATGCGAGAGAACGGTGCACATCACGAGCACTTCGTTCTTGAAGCCTTCCACGAAGAGCGGACGGCACGGACGGTCGATCAGGCGCGCCGTCAGCGTCTCTTTTTCGGACGGACGGGCTTCGCGCTTGAAGAAGCCACCCGGCACTTTACCGGCGGCGTAGTATTTCTCCTGGTAGTGAACCGTGAGCGGGAAGAAGTCCTGGCCCGGCTTCGGTTCCTTGGCGAAGGTCACGTTGGCCATGACGCTCGTCTCGCCCAGAGTGGCGATGACCGAGCCGTCAGCCTGACGGGCAACCTTGCCGGTTTCCAGCGTGAGCTCTTCTTCGCCCCACTGGATGGATTTTTTCACAACATTGAACATTCAGCGTATCCTGTCTGGGAGCACTCACGGGCGTATCCCGTGTCTCCCGTTTGCATGGCGGCCCCATTGCCGCCGCCCCCAATCCTTATGCACGCGCCCGGGGGCCTTGGGCGTCACGTCTCAGATGGGGCTGCCCTTACAGGAAATGAAGGGGTTTGGGAAGCGAAGAGTCCGCGTCTCAGGCCAACACGGCTGCCCAGGACGCCCGACGCCGCAGCTGATCAAGCATGAATGACAGCAGCAACGTGGCCGGGATCGCGAAAAGCGCGAGCATCAGACCAGACAGCCCCAAAACCTGGCCGAAACCGATCAGCAGCATATGCCCGAGATAAACGAGCATCGAAATTCGCGCGGCCCAGTCTGACAGAGCCGTTTGCGGCAAGCGGAGTTGTAGCAAGACAAATGACAGCCCCGTGCCGAGGACAATCGTCAGATTGTCTGACGCCCAGTCGAACCCCAGCAGCAACATTGCACAAACAGCCCAGGGAAACACCACCAAAGCCCCGCAGCGGAAATAGCAATAGCCCAATCCGATCGGGACGATCCCGTAAAGCCATTGCGCGAAGGGTGGCTGGTTCACCTGCGCGAAAATCAGCGCCAGGGCGGCGCCGGCAATCGGGATCGCCATCACCAAGTGGTTCGATGTGATCACGCGATAGATCTGACCCACAACGAAGGCGAAGGGAAGGAACCACAGATGAAGCTGCGTGCCGGTGAAGAGCATCGAGGGCTCGACCCAATCGAAAGACGGCTCCCCGCGCGCAAGCGAAAGCGCGATCCTCGCCGCTCCATAGATCACGGACCAGACGAGAAACGGCCGCAGAAGCCTGCGCGCACGATCGGCAATGCCCGCACGCGACGGCATTCCAAGAAGCACGAGAAAGAACGCGAGCCCGGCATATGCAATCGAATGACCCGGCGCGTTGGCGTGAAACCACACGATCGCGAAAGCCGCGATCAGTCGCAAGTAATCAATCGTGGCGTTGCGCCCCATTCCTGTCCCGTTCTCATGTCCCCGCAAAAACGATATCGGCGGGGTCAGAACGTTTCAACGCAAAACGCCCGCCTCTTTACGAGGCGGGCGTTGCGTATTCCGACGAACCGGACGGTCTTAGCGACGCAGGCCGAGGCGCTCGATCAGCGACTGGTAGCGTGCCACGTCCTTGGCCTTCAGGTAGTCGAGCAGCTTGCGGCGCTGCGCGACGAGCATCAGAAGACCACGACGCGAGTGGTTGTCTTTCTTGTGCTCTTTGAAGTGCTCGGTCAGGTTGGCGATGCGCTTCGAGAGGATAGCGACCTGAACTTCGGGCGAACCGGTGTCGCCTTCCTTGGTGCCGTATTCCTTGATGAGCGCGTTCTTGTCTTCAACGGTGATCGACATCGGGATCTCCTGTATTAAGGGTTCGGGCACGAGCCGGGATGTCGTCCAGCAAGGTCCATATATCCACCCCGAACGGGGCAGATGCGCGCATATAGACGCGAATCGACGTGATGAAAAGCCTTATTTTGCTGCCTCCGGCAGGGTGGCTCCCGGCAGATCCGACGGGACCATCAAGGTAACATCCTCGGCGCGCAGATCCCCCGCGTTCAGCACCTCGGCCAGCCGCACCCCATCGAGAAGCACAAAGGCCGCGCCGTCATGCGCCTCGGAGGGTTCGATACTGATGGTGGGCTCCGGCGCGCCCGCCGGATCGTAGAGCACCGCAATCCGGTCCTCGCCGGGGGTGTAATCGGCAATCGTCGCGGGTGCCGCGGGATCGATTTGATCGCTCAATGCGAAGAGATCCGCCTCTTCTCCGCCCTCGGCCCAGTCACCCGGGCCCGCCAGAAGCGTATCGGATCCCGTGCCGCCATTGAGCGTATCGGCGTCCATCACTGCCCGATCTGCGCTGCTCCCGATCAAAAGGTCGTCTCCGGCATCGCCGTTGAGTTCATCATCACCGGCACCGCCCAAAAGCGTATCGTCGCCGTCTGCCCCGCAGAGCGTGTCATCCCCTGTCCCGCCCGAGAGCCAATCCGCCCCGGCCCCGCCCAGTAGCCTGTCTGCCCCCGCATCGCCCGAGAGGGTATCCGCCCCGAAACCGCCCGAGAGCACGTCATCGCCTTCGTCTCCGCGCAGCCGATCGTCCCCGTCGCCGCCTTCAAGTGTATCCGCCCCGGCGCCACCGCTCAGATCATCCGCGCCCGAATCTCCGAGAAGGCGATCGTCGCCGCCTTCACCCCAAAGCGTGTCATCGCCTGCATAGCCCGCGATCTGATCCCCGCCGGTGCCGCCCGCAATCTCGTTCGCCGCATCGTCGCCCCAGAGAATGTCATCGCCAACGCTGGCTTCGGGCGAGGCGACCGGATCGGCTCGCATCTCGCCCGCGCTGACGTCCGCGTAACTCTCGGAAGCGACGTCGAGTAGATCGGGTCCCTCGACCTCTAGCCCCTCGTCGTCAGGTTCGTCCGGCTCTGCATCGTCTTCGTCGGGCGTCGAAAACGCGATGAGCCCCGCCGACGCCCCCGCGACGAACAAGCCCAGCAAACCGGACAGAAACAGCATCTTGCTCACCCCCGTGAAAACAGGGCGATTGTAGCGTCGGGAAGCGTTCTTCCCCTAATTCTAAAGAGTTAAATGCTTAACGATCCGTGGCCGGTCACGGCGCGGGCCAAGGCTCGGGCTGATGCTCATAGGCGATATAGAGCGGATGTTTGGGCGCGCCTGCCTTGGTCAGGCCAAGGTGATGCAATTCGCGCCCCGTCGCGCGCAAGAGCCGCTCCACAGCCGCGCCGCGTTCCAGATGCGCGCCATGCGCCCCCCAGGCACAGATAATCCGGTCGCTTGGCCCACCGGCCCAATCGAGGCTCTCGCGGATCGCCGTATCGTTCTCCGGCCCGACCGGATCGGCCTGCGCGCGCATCACCTTCGGGTCGGTGGCGCGATAGGCGAAGATGTTCGTCACACGGAACGCGCCGAAACCGAGCGCCCGGGCGCGGCGTTCGCAACGCTCCACGGTGGGATCGTTCTGCACCTCGGTCGCAGTGGAGGGGTTGAGCATGATGAAAAGCGCGCGCGGCGCTTCGTCATCCCAGACCCGGGTAAGCAGGTAGCGGTAGGCCTCGCAATCGGAATAGACCGCGACGGAGGGGGCGTCGCCCTTGATATGCTCGCGCGTGATCATCGTGCTCGTCGTTCCCTTCCTTGCGCTTCTGGTCGCGTCGGATGCCTCCGGCGGGGATATTTGGACCAAGTCGCGGGGGCGCGTCAAAGATTGAAGACGCGGCTCGGATGCACCTCGCCGGATTTGTAGATGCCCACGGCGAGCGGCTGGCCCTCGAAGCTGACCCAGACCTCATCGCCCCATTCGGCCTCGCCCGGCAGAACCATGCCCGGGTTGCCGTTCTTCAGCCGCACCGCGCCCTCGGGTGTGGCCTTGAGCTGCGGCAAATCTTCCAGGCCCAGCTCCACCGGCAAAAGTTTCGCGTCGAGCTCGAGCGTCTTTGCCAGCTCGTCGATCTGCTCGATCGTCATCCCGTCGCTTGCCTCGAAGGGCCCCGACCATTCGCGGCGCAGCCAGAGTACATGACCGAGACAGCCCAGCTTCTGCCCCAGATCGCGCGCGATGGAACGCACATAGCCACCCTTGCCGCAAACCAGTTCCAGCTCGACCGTATCGGCATCGGGGCGCGCCAGCATCACGAGGCTTTCCACGTAAAGGGGCCGCGCGGCGAGATCCATTTCCTCGCCTGCACGCGCAAGCGCATAGGCGCGCTCGCCATCGACCTTCACGGCGGAGAATTGCGGCGGGACCTGTTCGATATCGCCCTCGAACGCCTTGAGCGCCTCTGCGATCTCGTCATCCGTGGGGCGCAGATCGGAGGTCTGGGTCACCTCGCCCTCGGCATCGTCGGTCTTGGTCGCCGCCCCGAGCCGCACCTGGAACCGGTAGCATTTCAGCGCATCGGTGATGAAAGGCACGGTCTTCGTGGCCTCGCCCAGTGCCACCGCCAGAACCCCCGTCGCTGCGGGATCGAGCGTGCCTGCATGGCCTGCCTTCTTCGCACCCAGCGCCCAGCGCACCTTGTTCACCACCGAGGTCGAGGTGATGCCTGCGGGTTTGTCCACGATGAGCCAGCCGGAAATGTCGCGGCCTTTCTTGCGTGCCATGGGGCCTCCTTCGCGTTCGAGCCGCGCCTGCTAGCCCAAGGGGCGCGCCGCGTCAATCGGCAGGGCTTGGCGGCGCAGGCGAGATCAGCGCCACGATCGGCCCCATCGGCAGCCCCAGATCCTCACGCCCCTGATCGGGGATTGTGAGCCGCGAGACCTTGCCATCGAGGTAAAGCGCGTTCGGCGTCTTCAGGTCATCGCGGAAGAGCCGCGCGAATTCGTGGAAGGTCACGGGCGCATCCGAGATCGCGAAATAGGCGGTCTGGCCGTCCGCCGAAACGCCCACCCCGTTGCGAATATGTTTCGACGTGCCGTCTTCGAGGAACTTCGGATGCAACGCCCCGTCGATCACCAGCATCGGGCCCGATTGGGTCGCGTAATTGCAGCTTGGCGGATCGGCGGCGAAAGCGCGCGATTCCACCACCGAAAACCCTTTGCCGATACAGAACACACCATTCGGCAGCAGCCCGAAATTCCCCGGCCCTTCGGAAGTGACGATCTTGTGCAGCGCCACGCCGCCCTCGATGAACAACCCCACCGGCTTTCTATCGGGATGATACATCCCGGCATTCATCGCGAAGACGATTTGATCGCCTGCGGGGATCACTTCGGAAAGCCGCTCGGGCGTGCCGATCAGATTGCCAACCGCATCATCGAGGAAAAGCCGCAGGTCATCCCCGGCATGGGCCTCGCAGACCGTATAGCGCGTGTCATCAAAGCTCAGATCGCGACAGGGCGTCTGCGCGAAAGCAGGCCCGGCCAGCAGCGCCAGCGCCGCCGCCTTATTCCAGATCGTCGTCATCTTCCTCGCGCGCGGCGATGTCGCGCTGCACAGTCTCGTCGGAAAACAGCCGCCGCGTCTCGTCCAGCCGGTCATAGGTCTCGTCCAGCCGGAACCGCAGGTCGGGGCTGTATTTCGCGGTCATTTCCTTGCCCAGCAGGTGCCGCAACTCGCCCTTGTTGCGCGCCAGCGCCGCGATCAGCTCCTTGGCACCCTGCCCACCCAGCGGCGTGACGTAAGCGGTCGCCACCTTCAGATCGGGCGAACAACGCACCTCGCCCACCGTCACCGAGATCCGGTTGAGATCGGGGTCATGCACATCGCCACGCATCAGGATGTCCGACAGCGTGCGCCGGATCAGTTCGCCCATGCGGAGCTGACGTTGCGAAGGGCCTTCGCCCGAGGAGAAGCGGTTCTTTGCCATGGCGCTCACATAGGGCGTCTGAAGCCCTTGCGCAACTGCGCCTTTGCCAAGCCCGCCTGCACAAGCTAGAGAACGCGCAACTGCGTAAGGAGAGAGACATGAGCGATCTGCCGGGCATCGTGATCACCGGGGCGTCGGGCCGGATGGGCCAGATGCTGATCCGCACCGTGACCGAGAGCGACAAGGCGCGCCTGGTCGGCGCGGTCGAACGTGCGGGCCATGACTGGATCGGTCAGGATCTGGGCACGGCCATGGGCGGCGCGCCCAGCGGCGTGATCGTCACCGACGATCCGCTCGAGGCGTTTTCCGGCGCGCAGGCCGTGATCGACTTCACCGCTCCCGCGGCCACGCGTGAATTCGCGAAACTCGCGGCTCAGGCCCGGCTCACCCATGTGATCGGCACGACCGGTATGGACGAAGATGACATCGCCGCGCTGAAGCCTTGCGCGCGCCACGCGGTGATCGTGCGCGCGGGCAATATGAGCCTCGGGGTGAACCTGCTGACGCAACTGACGAAGAAGGTCGCTCAGGCGCTCGATGCCGATTGGGATATCGAGGTGATCGAGGCGCATCACAACAAAAAGGTCGACGCCCCCTCCGGCACCGCGCTGATGCTGGGCGAGGCCGCCGCCGAAGGCCGGGGCATCGCTCTCTCGGAAAACCGCGAATCGGGCCGCGACGGCATTACCGGCGCGCGCAAGCGCGGGGCGATCGGCTTCTCGGCCATCCGTGGCGGCGATATCGTGGGCGAGCATGACGTGCTTTTCGCCGGCCTTGGCGAGCGCATCATCCTGCGTCATGTCGCGACCGACCGCGCGATCTTCGCACGCGGCGCGCTCAAGGCCGCGCTCTGGGGTCAGGACAAGGCCCCCGGCGAATATGACATGATGGACGTGCTGGGGCTCTGAACCGCGGCCCCTTCCTCTTGGTTCAAATATCCCGGGGGTGAGGCGCATCGCGCCGAGGGGGCGGCGCCCCCTCTCTGTCTGAGAAATGTCGCCATCCGGCGACGGGGGGCAGCGCCCCCCTCTCCGGCCTCTCCGCCGGAACACCGATCAGAAGTCGATCGCGATACCCTTCTTCTCCCAATCGCCGTAGCGCACGGGCTCGGGACCGTCGCGACCGCCAAGCTCGGTCGGCAGCTCCATTTCCTTCGCCTTCTTGCGGCGTTCCTCGGCCTCGGCCAGTGCGCGGATCGCGGCGGGTGGCAGCTCGCGCTTTTCTTCGGGCTGATCGGACATGGCCCTGTCCTTCCTTGTCTGCGGATCGGGGCATGATATAGGCCTGCGCTCAAGCCGCAACAAGCCAGGAAGCCGCAGCCCATGTCCAGACCCGACCCCGCGCGCCGCGCCGCCCTCGGCCTGATTGTCGGCGTTCTCGAGGATCACGAGAGCCTTGCCGAGCAGATCGGTGCGGAGGCGCTCGACGGGTTGGAGCCCGCGCAACGCGCCCGCGCCCAGCGCCTCGCAACGACGACGCTGCGCCATATGGGCCGCGCGGACCGAATCCTCAAACCGCATCTGCGCCGCCGCGCGCCGACCGATGTGATGGCGCTGCTGCGATTGGCGACGGTCGAACTGCTGGAAGAGAAACAGGCCCCGCATGGTGTGGTCGATGCCGCCGTGACGCTGGTGAAATCGGCCGGGCCGAAGGTGCGCAGCTTCTCGGGGCTGGTGAATGCGGTGCTGCGCAAGGTGGCCGAGGAAGGCGACAAATGGGAGGCCACCCCCGCCCCCGAGATGCCCGGCTGGCTGCGCGGCCGGGTGATGTCGGCGTTCGGCAAGAAATCCGCGCAGGCGATGGAGCTGGCGCATCTGGCCGGCGCGCCGCTCGATCTGAGCGCGAAGGAAGATGCGGCAGGCTGGGCGGAACGGCTGGGCGCGGAACTGCTGCCTACCGGCTCGCTGCGCTTGCATGAGGCCGGCAAGGTCTCGGACCTGCCCGGTTTCGAGGACGGCGCATGGTGGGTACAGGACGCGGCGGCGGCCCTGCCCGCGAAGCTGCTCGCTCCCGCAACCGGCGCCAGTGTGCTCGACCTTTGCGCCGCGCCGGGCGGCAAGACGCTGCAACTGGCAAGCGCCAGGGCGGAGGTCACCGCGCTCGATATTTCCGAGGCCCGTCTGGAACGGCTCGCCGAGAACCTCGACCGGATGCAGCTCGAGGCCGAGGTGATCGCAGCCGATGCGCTGGACTGGGCACCCGAGGCACCGTTCGACGCGATCCTGCTCGACGCGCCATGCTCGGCCACCGGCACGATCCGCCGTCACCCCGACCTGCCCTTCATCAAGGACGGCGCCTCGATCAAACCGCTCTTTGCCCTGCAGGAACAGCTCCTCGATCGCGCTCTGCAATGGCTCAAACCCGGCGGCACGCTGGTTTATGCAACCTGCTCGCTTCTGCCCGAAGAGGGCGAGGCACAGATCAAGGCGGCACTCGCGCGTCATCCGGACCTCAGCGTCATTCGCCCCGACCTTCCCGGCATCGAACCCGACTGGATCACCGAGGAAGGCGGCCTGCGCCTGCGGCCCGATTATTGGCCCGAGCGCGGCGGCATGGACGGGTTCTACATGGCGAAGCTGCAACGCTCGGCCTGAACCCGCATCGCAGACGGTGACAGGTCGCGCCTGCGTGAGTAACGTGAGCGCATCCCCCGACAGAAGGGCTTCTCGAGCGGCAACAGGAATGGGCAAGGACACTTCCGGATCGACGGCGAAATTCGGCACGGCGCTCAACCGCCTTGCCGCCGCACGCGCGGGACGCGCCCGCCCCGCCACCGGGTTCGTCAGCCAGCCCGAGCCGCGCACGATCGGCTCCTTCGCCAAGGGGCGGCAGCTCATTCAGGGAAATTTCCTCTTCGCGGGCTTCCTGATCGAAGGCCCCGGCGTGAACATCTGGGATCTGCCGATGCCCGATCCCGCGTTTGAGGAGGCGTTGCAGGGTTGCGGCTGGCTCGATGACCTCGCCGCCGTGGGCGACCGAGAGGCGCGGATCCGCGCGCAGGATTGGGTCTTTGGCTGGATCGACCGCTTCGGCGGCGGCAAGGGTCCGGGCTGGACGCCTGATCTGACCGGGCGGCGGCTGATCCGCTGGATCAACCACGCGATCTTGCTGCTCAACGGGCGCGAGCGCGACGATTCCGACCGGTTCTTCCGTACACTCGGCCAGCAGACGATCTTCCTGTCGAAACGCTGGACCAGCACCGCGCCCGGCCTGCCGCGCTTCGAAGCGCTGACGGGTCTGATCTATGCAGGTCTCGCGCTGACCGGGATGGAGCGCCACGCGGCCCCCGCGATCGAGGCGCTGACAAAGGAATGCGAGGCGCAGATCGACGCCGAGGGCGGCCTTCCGACGCGCTGCCCCGAAGAGCTGCTCGAAGTCCTGACGCTGCTCAATTGGGCGAATGAGGCCCTGATAACCGCGGGACGCACCCCGCCGGGGGCGTTGCGAGACGCAATCTCGCGGATCGCGCCCACCCTGCGCGCGCTGCGCCATTCGGACGGGGCGCTGGCCCGCTTTCACGGTGGCGGGCGCGGGCTCGAGGGGCGGCTTGACGCCGCACTCTCGGCCACCGGCATTCGCGGCGTTCGGCGCGAGCCGATGGCGATGGGCTTCGTGCGCATGCAGGGCGGACGCAGCTCGCTCATCATCGACGCGGCACGACCGCCGCAGGGGCTGGCCTCGGCCAATGCCCATGCCTCGACGCTGGCTTTCGAGCTTACCTCGAGCCGCCGCCCGATGATCGTCAATTGCGGATCGGGCGCGCATTTCGGCCGTGACTGGCATCGCGCGGGCCGCGCCACGGCCAGCCATTCCACGCTTTCGATCTATGGCTATTCCTCCTCCCGTCTCGGACCGGAGCGGCTCTTTGGTCGCGCCCCGCGCGCCTATCTCGACAAGACGCCGAAAGATGTCTGGGCCCGCACCGACGACGCGACCGAGTCGGGCATGATCTTCGGCCATGACGGCTATACCGAGACCCACGGCATGACCCATATCCGTGAGCTCGACCTGAGCACGGACGGACGTGAACTGCGCGGGCGCGACACGCTCGGCGCAATGACACCCCAGGATATCGCCCGCTTCGAGCAGATCTTCGAACGCGAGGGGCTGCGCGGCATCCCCTTCGACATCCGATTCCACCTTCATCCCGATTGCGACGCGACGCTGGACATGGGCGGCACCGCCGTCTCGGTCGCGCTGCGCTCGGGTGAGATCTGGGTTTTCCGTCACGATGGCGTGGCCGATCTGGCGCTGGAGCCTTCGGTCTACCTCGAAAAGGGACGCATTCGCCCCCGCGCGAGCCTGCAAATCGTGCTTTCGAGCAAGGTTCTTGATCGCGCCTGCCAGATTGGCTGGACCTTTTCGCAAGCACGCGATAACCCCTCGGCCATCGTCGCGCCCTGACCTTGGGGCAGATCCCGAGGCTCACAGGGTGCCCCCTGACCTGAGCCTTGCGAGGAGCTGCTGCCCGTGACCCGCCCGATCCCCCTCACCCGTGCGCTGATTTCCGTTTCCGACAAGACCGGACTGGTCGAGTTCGCCCAGGCGCTCGCCGCGCGCGGCGTGGAACTGCTGTCCACCGGCGGCACCGCCAAGACGCTGCGCGAAGCAGGCCTGAGCGTGCGCGACGTGGCGGACGTGACGGGCTTTCCGGAAATGATGGATGGCCGCGTGAAGACGCTGCACCCGAAAGTGCATGGCGGCCTGCTCGCGCTGCGCGACAACGAAGAACATCTCGCCGCGATGGAAGCCCATCAGATCGAGGCGATCGACCTGCTGGTGGTCAACCTCTACCCGTTCGAGGAAACCGTCGCGAAGGGCGCCGATTACGAGACCTGCATCGAGAATATCGACATCGGCGGTCCGGCGATGATCCGGGCTGCGGCGAAGAACCATGCTTTCGTCTCGACCGTGGTGGATGTGGAAGATTACGCCGCCGTGTTGGCCGAGCTTGACGCCAATGACGGCGCGACCTCCTATCCCTTCCGCCAGCGCCTCGCCCAGATCGCCTATGCGCGCACCGCCGCCTATGACGCGGCCGTCTCGACCTGGATGGCGGGCGCCATCGGCGAAGAGACCCCGCGCCGCCGCGCCTTCGCGGGCAAGCTCGCGCAGACGCTGCGCTACGGCGAAAACCCGCACCAGCAGGCGGCCTTCTACCTCGACGGCACGAACCGTCCGGGCGTGGCGACCGCCAAGCAGATTCAGGGCAAGGAACTGAGCTACAACAACATCAACGACACCGATGCCGCGTTTGAACTCGTCTCGGAATTCGGCACCGACAAGCCCGCCGTCGCCATCATCAAACACGCCAACCCCTGCGGCGTGGCGACCGGCGAGACCGTGATCGAGGCCTATAAGCGCGCCTTCGACTGCGACCGCACCTCGGCCTTCGGCGGCATCATCGCACTGAACCAGACCCTCGACGCGGCCACCGCCGAAGAGATCACCAAGATCTTCTCGGAAGTCATCATCGCGCCCGCCGTGGACGAGGCAGCGAAGGAAGTCATCGCGAAGAAGAAAAACGTGCGTCTGCTGGAAACCGGGGGCCTGCCCGACACCACCGCGCCGATCACCACCTACCGTCAGGTCGCGGGTGGCTTCCTCGTGCAGGACAAGGACAATGGCGTGATCACGCTCGACGACCTGAAGGTCGTGACCGAGCGCCAGCCCTCCGAGCAGGAACTCAAAGACCTGCTGTTTGCGTGGAAAGTCGCGAAACACGTCAAGTCGAACGCGATCATCTACGTCAAGGACGGCGCGACCGTCGGCGTGGGCGCAGGCCAGATGAGCCGCGTCGACTCGACCCGGATCGCCGCGCGCAAGGCAGAGGACATGATGGAAGCCTGCGGTCTGGCCGAAACGCCCACCAAGGGCTCGGTCGTGGCCTCGGACGCGTTCTTCCCCTTCGCCGACGGCCTGATCACCGCGGCTGAGGCGGGCGCCACCGCGATCATCCAGCCGGGAGGTTCGATGCGCGATCAGGAAGTGATCGACGCGGCCAACGAGCGCGGCCTCGCGATGGTCTTCACCGGAATGCGCCATTTCCGCCACTGATCTGTCGATTTCTGCGCGTAGCCCGGCGACACCGGGCTGCGCGGAGAATGCAGCGCGGGCAAGGGACAGGACAAACAGAACAATGCGGCTTGCAGCGAAAGTGACGGCGGGGGTGCTGATCCTCGATCAGGTCACCAAATATATCGTGGTGCAGGGGCTCCATCTTGACCGGTTGGGCGCGATCGACGTGATCCCGCCCTTCCTCAATTTCCGCATGGCCTGGAATCGCGGCGTCAATTTCGGCCTGTTCTCGGGTGAGACCGATGCGATGCGCTGGGTGCTGATCCTCGTGGCGCTGGCGATCTCGGCCTGGGTCTGGTTCTGGATCGCGCGCGAACCGCATAGCCGCAAGGTTCATGTCTCGGCGGGGCTTCTCGTCGGAGGCGCCCTTGGCAATGTCGTCGATCGGCTCGTCTATGGCGCGGTGGCCGATTTCCTCAACATGTCGCTGCCGGGCTGGACGAACCCTTATTCGTTCAACGTGGCCGACATCACGATCTTCCTTGGCGCGGTGGGGCTTGTTCTCTTCACCGGCAAGGACAATCGCGCGACCGAGCGCTAGGTTGGTTTTTCGCAGGTGACGCCGCCTTCGTGTTGCGCTAAGACGGGGTCGGAACTGGGAAGGGAGTGGTCCATGCAGGCTCGGATCGGCACGCTCGGAATCGCAATGATGGCGGTTTTGACGCTGGCTGCCTGCGGCAACAACCGCGAGCCCAGCCTGATGAATCTGCGTTCCTCGCATCAGGGGCCGGACGAATTCGGCGTGTTGCCGACGAAGCCGCTCGAGATGCCAAAGGATCTCAGCGCCCTGCCCGCACCCACGCCGGGCGGCAAGAACATCACCGATCCCACCCCCGAAGCCGATGCCGTCGCCGCGCTTGGCGGAAATCCGCGCCGCCTCGACGAGAGCGGGCAGGTTCCCACAGGCGACCGCGCACTGGTCTCGGCCGCGTCGCGCTATGGCAGCCAGGCGGGCATCCGCCAGACCCTCGCCGCCGAGGATTACGAGTGGCGCAAGGATCATGACGGCCGCCTGCTCGAGCGTCTGCTGAGCGTCTCGGTCTATTACAAGGCCTACAAGCCGATGGAGCTCGACCAGTCGGCCGAGCTTGAGCGTTGGCGCCGCCTTGGCATCATCACCCCTGCCGCTCCGCCCTCGGGCGAGGCCCAGCAGGAAGTGAAGTAACACGAAATCCCATCACGAGACCGTCAGCGTGCTTTGCACGGCGCGCGGGAGTGCCTATCTTGCTCGCAACTGTGTCTTGTGAGGAGTTGGGCATTGCGCGCGTTCCTGTTCGCCCTGCTGATGCTGGCAGGTCTGAGCCCGGCAGTCGCCGGTAACGTCTCTACCTTCGAATTGGAGAACGGCCTCAAGGGCGTCGTGATCGAAGATCACCGCGCCCCGGTCGTGGTCCATATGGTCTGGTACAAGGCCGGATCCGCCGATGAAAAGCGCGGGAAATCGGGCATCGCGCATTACCTGGAACACCTGATGTTCAAGGGCACCGACACGATGGCACCGGGCGAGCTGTCGAAGACGGTCGCCGCCAATGGTGGCTCGGACAACGCCTTCACGAGCTACGATTACACCGCCTATTTCCAGCGCATCGCCGCCGACCGTCTGCCGCTGGTGATGAAGATGGAAGCGGACCGGATGCGCAACCTGCGGATCTCTACCGATGACGCGAAGACCGAATTGCAGGTAATCCTCGAAGAACGCGCACAGCGCACCGATTCCAACCCTTCGGCGCTGTTCAACGAGCAAGAGCGCGCCGCCCAGTTCCTCAACTCGCCCTATGGCACGCCGGTAATCGGCTGGCGCAAGGAGATGGAGGGGCTGACGCGGCAGGACGCGCTGAACTGGTATCACGAATATTACGCACCGAATAACGCGGTTCTGGTGGTCGCAGGCGATGTAAAGCCCGATGAGGTGAAGGCGCTGGCCGAAAAGTACTACGGCGCCCTGAAGCCGACCGAAGATCTGCAGCCGCGCGCGCGCCCGCAAGAGCCGCCGCAACGCGCCGCGCGCCACATCACCTTCCGCGATGACCGCGTGGCCCAGCCCTATCTCGTGCGCTCCTATCTCGCCCCCGAGCGCAACCCGGGCGATCAGAAGCGCGCCGCCGCCCTGACCGTGCTGTCGGAAATTCTCGGCGGCAATCAGGCGACCTCGGTGCTTGGCCGCAAGCTGATCTATGGTGACGGCACAGCGATCTATGCCTCGACCTATTACGACGGCATGTCGATCGACCAGACCACCTTCAACATCTCGGTCATGCCGGCGAAGGATGTAAGCCTTCCCGAAGCCGAAAAGGCGCTCGATCATGCGATCGAACAGTTCCTCACCGAAGGGATCGACCCCGATCAGTTCGCCCGGATCAAGACGCAGGTGAAAGCCGCCGAGATCTATTCGCGCGACAACACCCAGGGGCTCGCGCGCCGCTATGGCGAGGCGCTGGCCTCGGGCTTTTCCGTGCAGGATGTCGATGCCTGGCCCGATGTGCTGACCTCGGTCACCGAAGAGGACGTGATGGCCGCCGCCCATGATCTGTTCGAGGCGCGCAACTCGGTCACCGGCTACGCCGAACCCGCGAGCAAGCCGCTCGCCGCTGCGGCCCCGGCCGTCCCGCCCGCCCCCGCGCAGGAGGTCACGCAATGATCCATACCCGTTTCCCGATCGCCGCGCGTCTCGCGATGGCGACCCTTTTCGCGCTGATCCTCGCCCTGCCGGCCCGCGCCATCGAGATCCAGGAGGTGACCTCCCCCGGCGGCATCAAGGCGTGGCTCGTCGAGAATCACGACATCCCCTTCACCGCACTCGACATTGCCTTCAAGGGCGGTGCGAGTCTCGATGCACCCGGCAAGCGCGGCGCGATCAACCTTATGACCGCAACCCTCGAAGAGGGCGCCGGTCAGATGGACAGCCAGCAATTCGCCGAGGCGCAGGAGGCGCTCGCGGCGCAGTTCAGCTTCGACGTCGGGGATGATTCCCTCGAGGTTTCGGCCCGGATGCTGAGCGAAAACCGCGACAAGGCGGTCAGCCTGCTGCGCGAGGCGCTGGTCAATCCGCGCTTCGACCAGACCGCGATCGACCGCGTGCGCCAGCAGGTTCTCGCGATCATCGCCTCGGACAAGCAAGATCCCAACGCCATCGCCGCCGAGACTTTCCGCAAAATCGCCTATGGCGACCACCCCTATGGCAGCTCGCTCAACGGCACCGAGGAGAGCGTGAAGGGGCTGACGCGCGAGGACATGTTCGCGGCCAAGGACCGCGTGATGACGCGCGATCACATGGTGATTTCGGCCGTGGGCGATATTACGCCCGAAGAGCTCGGCCCTATGCTCGACAAGCTCCTGGGGGATCTCCCCGAAACAGGGGCCGAGATGCCGCCCGCCGTCGCACCCGAACTGAAGGGCGGCGTGACGACGGTTGATTTCGACAGCCCGCAATCGGTGGTCATGTTCGGCCAGAAGGGTATCGCGATGAGCGATCCCGATTTCTTCCCGGCCTATGTGCTCAACCAGATCCTCGGCGCTGGCGGTTTTTCGTCGCGGCTGATGGATGAGGTGCGCGAGAAGCGCGGCCTGACCTATGGCATCGCCTCCTACATCGTCGACAAGGACCTCGCGAAGACCTGGCAAGGCAGCTTCGCCTCGGCCAATGAAAAGGTCGCCGAGGCGATCTCCGTGGTGGAAGAGGAATGGCGCAAGGCAGCCACCGGAAAGGTGACCGACAAGGAGCTTGAAGACGCCAAGACCTACCTGAGCGGAGCCTATCCGCTGCGCTTCGACGGCAATGGCACGATCGCGGGGATCCTGACCGGCATGCAGCTCAACGGTATGGATCGCAGCTATATCGACACCCGCAACGACAAGGTGAACGCGGTCACGAAAGAGGATATCGCGCGTGTCGCGGAGCGTATTCTCGACGCGAAAGAGCTGACCTTTGTCGTGGTCGGGCGCCCGCAAGGGCTGAACTGATTTAGTCGGCCAGATTTCGCTGGGGATAGATGGCGCGAATCTCTTTAGATGAGACCTCCGCCATGCTATCCCTAGTGGAATGAACCAGCACAACCGCAACATAGGCACGGGCGAACGCCCGGTGATCCGTCAACTCGATGACGCTGCGGCAAACCGCATCGCGGCGGGCGAGGTGGTCGAGCGCCCGGCCTCCGCAGTCAAGGAGCTGGTGGAGAACGCTTTGGACGCGGGCGCCACCCGGATCGCGGTGGATTACGCCGATGGCGGCAAGACCCTGATCCGCGTGAGCGACGATGGCTGCGGGATGACCGCCGAGGATCTGCCGCTGGCACTCTCGCGTCACGCCACCTCGAAGATCGACGGCTCGGACCTTCTGAATATCCACACCTTCGGGTTTCGCGGTGAGGCGCTGCCGTCCTTGGGGGCGGTGGGCCGACTGACGATCACCTCGCGCGCGGACGGGTTCGACGCCTGCCAGATCACCGTCGCCAGCGGGCAGATCGGCCCGGTGAAACCTGCGGCGCTGAATCGGGGCACGGTGGTCGAACTGCGCGACCTGTTCTTCGCGACCCCCGCGCGGCTGAAATTCATGCGCACCGACCGGGCAGAGGCACAGGCAATCGCGGACGTGATGAAGCGCCTCGCGATGGCGGAACCCTATGTCAGCTTCACTCTCACCGATGTCTCGAATGACAAATCGCGCGAGATCTTCCGCGCCGATGCCGAACAGGGCGAGCTGTTCGACGCGCTCGCGGCGCGGCTCGGCCGGGTGATCGGCCGCGCATTTGCCGATAACGCCGTGAAGATCGAGGCCGAGCGCGAAGAGATCCGCCTGACGGGCTATGCCGCGCTGCCCACCTATTCGCGCGGTGCGGCGGTGGAGCAGTTCCTCTTCGTCAACGGCCGCCCGGTCCGCGACAAGCAGCTGATCGGGGCACTGCGCGCGGCTTACATGGATTTCCTGAGCCGCGAGCGTCACCCCGCCGCCTGCCTCTTCATCACCTGCGACCCCGAGCGCGTCGACGTGAACGTGCATCCGGCCAAGGCCGAGGTGCGCTTCCGCGAGGCGGGCACCGTGCGCGGACTGATCGTGACCGGGCTGCGCCACGCGCTTGCGCAGGCGGGCCATCGCGCCTCCTCGACCGTAGCCGAGGCGACGCTGGGCGCGATGCGTCCAGAACCTACCGCCGACCAGCCGCCGCGTATCTACCAGATGGACCGCCCGAGCTATGGCGCGATGCGCACGTCCTATGCTGCGCAGGCCCCGCTGATCGAGCCGGTCTTCAACGAGGCCCCCGCCCCGCGTTTCGACTATGCGCCCTCTGCGCGCGCCGAAGCCACGGCCCCCGCAGAGCCCGCGCTGACCGAGAAACCGCTCGGCGCCGCCCGCGCGCAGGTGCATGAGAACTACATCATCGCTCAGACCGAACGCGGCATCGTCATCGTCGATCAGCACGCGGCGCATGAGCGGCTGGTCTATGAAAAGCTGAAAGCTCAGATGGCCGAAAACGGCGTGCCCGCGCAGGCCTTGCTGATCCCCGAGATCGTGGAGCTGTCCCAAGGCGACGCGGCACTGCTGCTGGAACATGCCGAGGCGCTTGGCCGCCTGGGCCTGACCATCGAACCCTTCGGCGGCACGGCGATTGCCGTGCGCGAAACCCCTGCCGTTCTCGGCGAGATCAACGCCGAAGCGCTGCTGCGCGACGTGCTCGATGAGCTTGCCGATCTGGGCGACAGCCAGCTGGTGCAGGCCAAGATCGAGGCGGTTCTGAGCCGGATGGCCTGCCACGGCTCGATCCGCTCGGGCCGCCAGATGCGCGCCGACGAGATGAACGCCCTCCTGCGCCAGATGGAAGCCACCCCCCATTCCGGCCAGTGCAACCACGGGCGCCCGACCTATGTCGAACTGAAACTCAGCGATATCGAAAGGCTCTTCGGGCGCACATGATCCAGATCGGCGATATGACCCTGAACCTGAACGACCCACTGACCCTCGGCCTTCTGGCCGGGGCGGCCGCGCTTGTGATCGTGCTTTTCCTGATGATCGCCATCCTGCGCGCAGCGAGCCATCAGACCCGCGCAATGGACCCGATGATCGGCCAGATGAACCTGCTCGCGCAGCGCGTTCAGAACCTCTCGGACGGGCAGCAACAACTGACCGGCGGGTTGCATCATGTCTCCGAGGCGCAGGCCGCGAGCCAGACCAAGGTGCTTGCCCTGATGGAACAGCGTCTCGCCGATGTCTCCCGCGCGATGGGCGAGAGCCTGCACGGCACCGCGACCCGCACGGCGCGATCCCTAGGCGACCTGCATCAGCGGCTCGAAGCGATCGACAAGGCGCAGGCCAATATCGAGAAGCTCTCGGGCAATGTGCTGAGCCTTCAGGACATCCTGTCGAACAAGCAGACGCGCGGGGCGTTCGGGGAAATCCAGCTGCACGATATCGTGGGCAAGGCGCTGCCCTCGGACAGCTTCACGATGCAGGCGACGCTGTCGAACGGGAAGCGCGCGGATTGCCTGATCCACCTGCCCAACCCGCCCGGACCGATCGTGATCGACTCGAAATTCCCGCTGGAGGCCTATGAGGCGCTGCGCCGCGCGGACACCCAATGGGAACTGCAAGAAGCCGCCCGCGCGATGAAGTCGGCCGTGCGCGCGCATATCAAGGCGATCTCGGAGAAATACATTCTCGAAGGCGAAACCGCCGATGGCGCACTGATGTTCCTGCCCTCGGAAGCCGTCTATGCCGAGCTGCACGCGAACTTCCCCGAACTGGTGCGTGAGGGCTTTGCCGCAAAGGTCTGGATCGTCTCGCCCACGACCTGCATGGCGACGCTGAACACGATGCGCGCGGTTCTGAAGGATGCGCGGATGCGCGAACAGGCAGGCGCGATCCGCAAGGAACTGGCCGCGCTTTACTCGGATGTCGACCGTCTCGGCACGCGCGTCGAGAACCTCGACCGACATTTCGGCCAGGCCGCGAAGGATATCGCGGAGATCAAGATCTCGGCCGAGAAGGCCGGAAAGCGCGCGCGCCGCCTGGATAATTTCGATTTCGAGGAGCTTGCCCCCGATGTCCCCGCGCAACCGCAGCTCGTCTCGGTTAGCGAAAATAAGAGCTAAGCGTCGCTTTTCGGCTGCCTGAGCCTTCGGAGACTGGCATAGAGTGCGCCCATGAATGACGAGGTCCGTTTCGACAGGGGGCCGGCCGGCCAACGCTGCCGCTTCCGCGACCCCCACGAGGTCATCCGCGCCGATGCGCCGGAGGATCTGCCCGCAGCTTTCGCGGCGATCACGCGCGCGCAGGCCGAGGGGCGCTGGCTGGCCGGGTTCGCCGCCTATGAGCTGGGCTATTGCCTGACCGAACGCCTCGCGCCGCTCTTGCCGGAACATCGCGATCTGCCGCTGCTGGCCTTCGGGGTTTACGACGCGCCCGAGAACCTGCCGCCGCCGGTGTCCGAGCACGCGCCGCAGATCGAGCTGGGCGAACCGCTCTGGTCCGAGGCGCGTTATGCCGAGGCATTCGAGACGGTCCACGACTATATCGGCGCGGGCGATTGCTATCAGGTGAACCTGACCTTCCCGGTGCCCGTGATGTGCGACGCCCCGCCCGAGGCGCTTTACGCTGCCCTGTCCAGCGCCGGCCAAGTCCCCCATGGGGCCGATGTCGCGCTGGCCGGGGTGCGGCTGCTGTCGCGCTCGCCCGAGCTCTTCTTCCGGGTCGAGGGTGGCAAGATCGTCACGCGCCCGATGAAAGGCACCCGCCCGCGCGGGGCGACCGCCGAAGAGGACGCCGCGCTGAAGGCCGATCTGATGGGGGCCGAGAAAGACCGCGCCGAGAACCTGATGATCGTCGATCTGCTGCGCAACGACATCTCGCGGATCTGCGCGCCGGGCTCGGTCAAGGTGCCGCGCCTCTTCGAGGTCGAGACCTATCGCTCGGTCCACCAGATGATCTCGGAGATCGAGGGCGAACTGGTCCCCGGCGCCGACCTCCCCGAGATCCTGCGCGCGATGTTCCCCTGCGGCTCGGTGACAGGCGCGCCGAAGATCCGCGCGATGGAGATCATCCGCGAGCTGGAGCCGGACCCGCGCGGCATCTATTGCGGCGCGATCGGCTGGACGGCGCCCGACGGCCGGATGGAGTTCAACGTCGCGATCCGCACGCTGATGCAGACCGGCCCCGGCCAATGGCGGGTGAATGTCGGCGGCGGGTTGGTCTATGATTCCACCGCCCATGGCGAATATGAGGAAGCGCTTTGGAAAACCCGGTTCCTGCAGATCTGAAACTGATCGAGACTTTCGGCTGGCATCCCGGCGAGGGAATCCGGCGCCGCGCCCGCCATATCGCGCGGCTGGCCCGCGGGGCCGCGCAGCTCGGCTACCCGCTCGACAAGACTGCCTTGACCGCAGCCCTCGCAGCGATTTCGGGCGCAAGCCCCCTGCGCGTGCGCCTGACCCTCGATGCCAAGGGAGCGATCGAGATCACCTCCGCGCCCCTGACCCCGACCACCGCCTGGCGCATCCATATCTCGAGCGTCACGCTCGACAGCCAGGACCCGATGCTGCGCCTGAAGACCACGGCGCGCGCGCCCTACGACGCCGCCCGCGCCGCCCTGCCAGACGGTATCGACGAGGCGATCCTGCTCAACGAGCGCGGCGAGATCTGCGAGGGCACGATCACCAACCTCTTCCTGAAACGCGGCGGGATCTACCTGACCCCGCCACTCGCCTGCGGCTTGCTGCCGGGCATCCTGCGCGAAGAGCTTCTGGAAACGGGAGCGGCGCGCGAAGCCCTCCTGCGGCCAGAGGATCTGGCACAAGGCGAGATCTTCATGGGCAACTCTCTGCGCGGCCTGATCCCTGCGCGGGCTTGACGCGACACGCAAACGCTTGCACACGCCGCGCATTGACGGGATTATAAGCCCATAAACGGAGGGACCCATGCTCACCATCAGCCCGGCCAAGATTGCCCATGTCATCATCCGCGCGCGCAAGTTCGACGCGGACGTGCCCGGCTCGGGTCAGGCCCGTGAACTGCGCGCCTTCATCGCCGCCCTCAACGAGGACGAACAGGCGGCCCTGACCGCCGTAATGTGGATCGGCCGCGACACCTTCGACGCTTCCGAACTCGACGAGGCGATGCAGACCGCCAAGGCCGAGGCCACCGCGCCGACCGAGGATTACCTGCTCGGCAATCCGATGCTCGCCGATCATCTCGAAGACGGGCTGAACGCGCTCGGCATCAGCCTCGAAGAGGCAGAGGAAGACATCTACCCCTCCGTCTGATTTCACCGACTGAAACGACAAAGGCGGCCCCCGCAGGGACCGCCCTCGTCACGTGTTACCAAGAGACACTGACACAAAGAGAGACGGGATCAGGCCACCAGACGGTAGCCGCCCGATTCGGTCACAAGCAGACGCGCGTTCGAGGGATCGGGTTCGATCTTTTGACGCAGGCGATAGATATGAGTCTCGAGCGTGTGGGTGGTCACCCCCGCATTGTAGCCCCATACCTCATGCAGCAGCACATCGCGCGGCACCACGCCATCGGTGGCGCGATAGAGGAACTTGAGGATATTGGTTTCCTTCTCGGTGAGGCGCACCTTGCGGTCCTTGTCGTCGACCAGCATCTTCATCGCCGGCTTGAACGTATATGGGCCAAGCTGGAAGACAGCGTCCTCGGACTGCTCATGGGTGCGCAGCTGGGCGCGCAGGCGGGCGAGGAGCACGGGAAACTTGAAGGGTTTGGTGACGTAGTCATTCGCGCCCGAGTCGAGGCCGAGGATCGTGTCGGCATCGGTATCGTGGCCGGTGAGCATGATGATCGGGCATTTCACGCCCTGCTTGCGCAGTTTCTTGCACAGCTCGCGGCCGTCGGTATCGGGCAGGCCCACATCGAGCACGACGAGATCGTAAAGCGCCGACTTGGCCTTATCCACGGCTTCGTGACCGTTCCCGGCTTCGTACACATCGAAATCGTCCGTCGCGATCAGCTGCTCGGCCAGCGCCTCGCGCAGATCGGTATCGTCGTCAACCAAAAGAACTTTCTTCAAGGTCGCCATCTGTTCCGCCTCCACTTGCATTTGACGCATAGCTGTTGCGCATTCGCTTGCATGGCAAGGGGAGTGAAACCAATCTCACGCGGACGTGTCAAATCGCGCGGAGATATTTCAATTTGTTACAGTCGGGGCTATCTCAGAGCGCATGAGCGGCAAATTCACCCTTGGGCCCAGCCCCACCGAGAGACTCAATCGCGCCCGCGCGGATCTGCGCATGGGGGTGCCGGTCCTGCTATCGGGTCGCCTTGCCGTGGCGGTCGAGACGCTCTCTCCGGAACGGCTGGAGGCGCTGCGCGCGCTGGGGCCGCTGGTGCTGGCAATCACCGCGCGGCGGGCCTCGACGCTCAAGGCGCGCGTCTATGACGAGGATGTCGCGCGGATCAAAGTGCCTGCGGAGGCAGATCTGCGCTGGCTGCGCGCCCTGGCCGATCCTGCCGATGACCTCCGCGTGCCGATGAAGGGTCCGCTCGAGGCGCTGCGCGGCGGCGATGCCGATCTTGCCCGAGCTGCGATCCGGCTCGCGAAATCCGCCCAGCTTCTGCCCGCAGCCCTTCTAGTCGAAGCGCCCGAGCCCGCGCCCTCCGATCTCACCTGCGTTTCTGCCGAAGAAGCGCTGACCGCCTCCGACATTCCGCAAGCCTTCGCCCCGGTTTCTGCCGCGCGCGTGCCTATGCGCGCCGCCGAAGCGGGCCGGCTGCATATCTTCCGCCCTGATGACGGCGCCGAAGAGCATTACGCGATCGAGATCGGCCAACCCGATCGGTCGAAACCGGTGCTCGCGCGGCTGCATTCGGCCTGTTTCACCGGCGATGTTCTGGGCTCTCTCAAATGCGATTGCGGCCCGCAGCTCGACGCGGCTCTGACGATGATGGGCCATGAGGGGACGGGCGTTCTGCTCTACCTCAACCAGGAGGGGCGCGGGATCGGGCTTGCCAACAAGATGCGCGCCTATTCGCTTCAGGATCAGGGGTTCGACACAGTCGAGGCGAACCATCGGCTCGGCTTCGAGGATGACGAAAGGGATTTTCGTATCGGCGCGGCGCTGCTGAAAAAGCTCGGCTTCTCCAGGGTCCGGCTTCTTACCAACAATCCCGCCAAGGTGAAGATGCTGGAGGCGAACGGGATCGAGGTTGTGGAGCGCGTGCCCCTCAAGGTCGGCATGAGCCGCCACAACGCCGCCTATCTCGCCACCAAGGCCGCGAAGTCGGGACATATCCTGTGATGCGGCTGACCCCGACCGGGCTCCTCTTTCACGGTCGTCGTTTTCCCGTCGAGATCGGACGCGGCGGCGTCACCTCTGACAAACGTGAAGGCGACGGGGCGACCCCTGCGGGCCGTCTCCACATTCTGCGCATGTTCTATCGTCCCGACCGGCTTTCCCCGCCCCAGCCCTGGGCCGAGCCGATCGGCCCGCGCGACCTGTGGTGCGACGCCCCGGAGCATCCCGACTATAACCAGCGCGTGAAAATGCCTTTCGCGGCTTCCCATGAAGCGATGCGCCGCGCCGATCCGCTCTACGACATCGTGCTGATCACCGACTGGAACTATCCCGAGGCAATCCCGGGCAAAGGCTCCGCAATCTTCCTGCATCAGCGCCGCCGCGCGGGCTACCCAACAGCCGGCTGCCTTGCCTTCCGCCGCGACCACCTGATCTGGATCGCGCAGCGGATCGCGCCGGGCGACGCGCTCGACATCCCACTTCCTCTTGGCAAAAATATCCTCCGGGGGCCCGGGGGTGGAAAACCCCCGGCGTTCAGCATCCGCGACAAGGCTTAGGAATAATCCCGCGCGCCGAAGATGGCCGAGCCCACGCGCACATGGGTCGCCCCTGCCGCGATGGCTTTCTCGAAATCCGAACTCATCCCCATCGACAGCCCCTCGAGCCCGTTGCGGACCGCCATCTCGGCCAGCATCGCGAAATGGGGGCTGGGATCTTCGCTTTCGGGCGGGATGCACATCAACCCCTGTACCGGTAGATCCATCTTCCGGGCTTCGGCGACGAACGCGTCAAGATCGTCAGGCAGCACACCCGCCTTTTGCGGTTCGGCACCAGTGTTCACCTGAATGAAAAGGTCGGGAGAAGAGCCGCGCGCCTGCGCGAGATTGGCAAGCTTCTTCGCAAGAGAGGGCCGGTCGAGCGTGTGGATCGCCTCGAAAAGCTCCACGGCGAGCTTCGCCTTGTTGCTCTGGAGCGGTCCGATCATATGGACTTCGCAGCCTAGGAATTCTTCGCGCCAGGCCGGCCATTTGCCCTGGGCTTCCTGAACGTAATTCTCACCGAAGAGACGATGGCCCGCGCGCAGCACGGCCTCGACCCGCTCGGGGGGCTGCACTTTCGACACGGCGATCAGCTTCACCGAGCCCGACGCACGCCCCGCAGCGCGCTCCGCCTCCGCGATTCGGGTTTTGATTTCGCTCAGTCCCATCAGGCCCTCCTTTTCCGGGGCCCAAGAAACACCGCAAACCCCAAAAAGAAAAGAGCGGGCACAAGGCCCGCTCTTCCCTTCGTTCAGATCCGTAAGGATTAGAACGAGAACTTGATGCCGAGGTCGGCAACAGCGTCGGTGCCCGACAGATCGTCATCAGCGATACCGCCTTTGACAACCGCGCCACCGCCGAGGTCGTACTCAGCGCCGATACCCCACCAGGTCACGTCCGCGTCAGCAGCCGACTTGTCGTCGAGCTTCTGGACGTAGCCGCCAACGGTGGTCGCACCGAAGACCGACGAAACGCCGAGGCCGTACCAGTTCGCGTCGGCGTCTTTGCCGAGCTGCGAAACAGCCGCTTTAACCGAGGTGTTGCCGAACTTGGCGACACCAGCGAGGGTCAGCATGTCGACGTCGACGAAATCGCCGTCAGCAACTTCGTAGCCCATGCCCACGGTGTAGTTGCCGAAGGTGTAAGCACCGGCGATCGCGTATTCCTGGCCAGCGTCAGCGCCGCCAACTTTGCCGTCCGACATCGAGGCCGCGACCGAGAACGCACCGAAGGTGCCGGTGTACAGCAGGTTCGGGCCCGAGGTGTAAGCGCCAGCAACCGTGGTGGTGACAGCGGTGGTGCCGGTGCCGATGGTGGTGACCACCTGGTTAGCAACGCTGAAGCCGCCGTTGTCGCCGGTCAGATACGGGATGTCGTTCGACAGGCCACCGATGGTGGTCAGGTCGGAGTAACCGACTTCGTAGAAGTCGCCGAACAGAGCTTCCGAAGCGCCGACAACGTCACCCATTTCGACTTTGCCGAAAGCGCCCGAAACGTAAACCGAGCCTTCGAGGCCATAAGCAGCGCCGTTATTTTTAGCCGAGTCGCCAGCCTCGTCAGCGCGGAACGAACCGCCGAACTCCAGGCCGCCGTCGGTCTGACCCGACAGGGTGAAAGTGACGCGAGCGCGGCTGTTGAAGTTCCACTCGTTGTCGGTGGTAGCGGTTTGACCGTCGTAACGGACACCCATGCGGCCGTCGCCCGAAACGGTGACTTCAGCGGCAGCAACGCCGGCGGTCAGCACGAGAGCGGTCGTCGCGAAGAGAACCTTTTTCATCGTTTTCCCTCATTGTCTTACAGATAACCCCCAACTCAGGGACATCCGAATTGGGTATGAAGCTCTTTTCCTCTTCCACCCCCCTCAATGCAACTCAAAGCGCCCCGACCCAGCGAATAGCCTTGTTGATGGTGCAGAGTTGCCACAGTGCCGATCACCCCGCCCTGTGCCCTCGCGGGCGCGTATACGTATAAGGTGGGATTTGCTCACCCGGAAAAACCTTGTCGGGCATGGGGGCTTGGGCTAGAGAAAGGGCAAGTTCAAGGACGTAAAGCCGACGGGGACCGCTTCGCATGATCACCAGAACCCTTCTGAAGAGCACGGCAATTCTGGGGCTGTGCCTCTCGCTTGCGGGCTGCGGCGACGGGAAGCTTTTCTCCTGGGGCGGTGCGAGCGCCGCGAATCCCCAACAAAAAGCGGCCAATCAGCTCGACCATCGGAGTGGCTACAACGAACCGCTGGCCGATGACACCAACCGCACCATCGCCAAGAAATCCTCGGTCTGGGACCTTTTTGGCAACAAGGGCGACCCGAACATCACCGTCGAGGTGAACAAATATATCTGGCAGGCCTCGCTCGAAGTGCTTGATTTCCTGCCGATTCAGGAAGTCGATCCCTTCTCCGGCGTTATCGTGACCGGCTACGGCACCCCTCCGGGTGGCGGGCGCGCCTACAAGGCAACTGTCTATGTCACCGATCCTGCGCTCGATGCACGCTCGCTCAAGGTCTCGATCCGGACCCGTGGCGGCGCGGTATCGCCTGACACGCAGCGCGCGGTCGAAGATGCGATTCTCACCCGTGCGCGCCAGCTTCGGATCCGCGACTCGAAGCTCTGATCGCGCCCCGGACAGCCGAACCGATTTTCTCATCCCCGCCCGAGCCAGCCTCCGGCGGGGATATTTCTGTCCAAATGCCCGCTGCCGCTGGACCTTGGCCCCGTGCCCAGTGTAGCAAGCACGCGCAGAATTCGACGTGATGGGGGTCTGACATGGCACGCTACGAACCGAGCCAGAGCGAGACGAAATGGCAAGAGGCCTGGAACAAGGCCGATCTCTTCGCCGCGCGCCGCGATCCGGCCAAGCCGAAATACTACGTGCTCGAGATGTTCCCCTACCCCTCGGGCCGCATCCACATGGGCCACGTGCGCAACTACACGATGGGCGACGTGGTCGCGCGCTACAAGATGGCCAAGGGCTTCTCGGTGCTGCATCCGATGGGCTGGGACGCCTTCGGGATGCCCGCCGAGAACGCCGCGATGGAACAGGGCGGCCACCCCAAGGACTGGACCTACGGTAATATTGCCGTGATGAAGGACCAGATGAAACCGCTCGGCCTCTCGATCGACTGGTCGCGCGAGTTCGCCACCTGCGACCCCGAATATTACGGCCAGCAGCAGGCGATGTTCATCGACATGCTCGATGCCGGCCTTGTCTATCGCAAGAACGCGGTGGTGAACTGGGATCCGGTCGACATGACCGTTCTGGCCAACGAACAGGTGATCGACGGCAAGGGCTGGCGCTCGGGCGCTGAGGTCGAGCGTCGCGAACTGACGCAGTGGTTCTTCAAGATCTCGGATTACGCCGAAGAACTGCTCGACGCGCTCGACAACCTCAAGGACTGGCCCGAGAAGGTGCGCCTGATGCAGGCGAACTGGATCGGCAAGTCGCGCGGCCTGCAATTCGCCTTCTCGACGGCGGATGCGCCGGACGGCTTCGACCGACTCGAGGTCTACACGACCCGCCCCGACACGCTGATGGGCGCAAGTTTCGCCGCGATCTCGCCCGATCACCCGCTGGCCAAGCATCTCGAACGCCACGACCCCAAAGTGGCCGAGTTCGTCGCGAAATGCCGCGCGGGCGGCACGACCGAGGAAGCCATCGAGACCGCCGAGAAGCTCGGGATGGACACCGGGATCAAGGTCCGGCACCCGCTCGACACCAGCTGGGAGCTGCCGGTCTATATCGCGAACTTCATCCTGATGGATTACGGCACCGGCGCGATCTTCGGCTGCCCGGCCCATGACGCACGCGACTTCGAGTTCGCCACGAAATACGGCCTGCCGATCACGCCCGTGTTCGAGCCTGTCGAGGGAGACTACCCCGCAGCCGAATACGTCCCGCTGAAATCCGAGAAGGTCCGTTACGTCCGCGGCTTCGCGGGCGAAGAGGTGCAGACCGGCGAAGAAGGCGTCGCGACCGCCATCGCCTTCTGCGAGGAAAACGGCATTGGTCAGGGTGTGACCAAGTTCCGCCTGCGCGACTGGGGCCTGAGCCGCCAGCGCTACTGGGGCTGCCCGATCCCGGTCGTTCATTGCCAGACCTGCGGCGTGGTGCCCGAGAAAAAGGAAAACCTCCCCGTCGCGCTGCCCTATGACGAGGACGGCCAGAAGATCGACTTCTCGATCCCCGGCAACCCTCTGGATCGCCACCCGAGCTGGCGTGACTGCGCCTGCCCGAAATGCGGCGCGCCCGCCAAGCGCGAAACCGACACGATGGATACCTTCGTCGATTCGAGCTGGTATTACGCGCGCTTCACCTCGCCGCGCGCGACGACGCCGACCGATCCGGCGGAAGCCGAGTACTGGATGAATGTCGATCAGTATATCGGCGGCATCGAGCACGCGATTCTGCACCTGCTCTATTCGCGCTTCTTCGCCCGCGCGATGCACAAGACCGGCCACCTGCCCGCGAAGGCGATCGAGCCCTTCGATGCGCTCTTCACGCAAGGCATGGTCACGCATGAGATCTACATGACGCGCGACGAAAAAGGCCGCCCCGTCTATCACCTCCCCGAAGAGGTCGAGGACGGCAAGCTGAAGGCGACGGGCGCGACGGTCGAGATCATCCCCTCGGCCAAGATGTCGAAATCCAAGAAGAATGTGGTCGATCCGGTCTCGATCATCGAGAGTTTCGGCGCCGATACCGCGCGCTTCTTCGTGATGTCCGACAGTCCGCCCGAGCGCGACGTCGAATGGACCGCAGCCGGGGCTGAGGCGACCTCTAAGTTCCTCGCCCGCGTTCACCGGATCGCCGACGAGATCGCGACCTCGGACGCGCCCGCTGATGCCGCCGAGGACGCAGCGCTCCTGAAGGCCACCCACAAGACGATCGACGAGATCACCAAATCGATCGAGGGGTTTGCCTTCAACAAGGCGGTGGCGGCGCTTTACGGCCTGACCAACACGATGTCGAAATCGAAGGCCGGGACCGAGACCAAGCGCGAAGCGATGAAGCTCATGGCGCAGCTGATGGCGCCGATGGTCCCGCATCTGGCCGAGGAAGTCTGGTCGATGCTCGGCGGTGAGGGCTTCGTGATCGCTGCCGCCTGGCCCGAGGCCGACCCGGCCCTTCTGGTCGAGGATGAGGTGACCTTGCCGATCCAGATCAACGGCAAGCGCCGGGCCGAGATCTCGGTGCCGAAAGACATGCCGAAGGAAGAGGTTGAAAAGCTGGTTCTGGCCGACGAAGCTGTGGTGAAGGCGCTGGCCGGTGGCCAGCCCAAGAAGCTGATCGTTGTACCGGGGCGGATCGTCAATGTGGTCATCTGACAGACGTGCTTTTCTGGGGCTCGCAGGGGCGGCAGCCCTCGCAGGCTGCGGCTTCACCCCGGCCTACGGGCCGCAGGGCGGTGCCGCGAAACTGCTGAACGGTGTGCAGCCCGACGCGCCCACGACCCGCGACGGGTTCGAGCTGGTCCAGCAGTTGGGCGCACGGCTCGGGCCCTCGGGCACGCCGCGCTATCGCCTCGCCTACACGATCACCACCAAGGCGATCGGCCAGGGCATCGCGCCCGACAACGCCACGACGCGCTATCAGCTCAACGGCTCTGTCGACTACACCTTGCATGACGCGGGCACCGACGCGGTTCTGCTGACGGGGCGCGTGACCTCCTTCACCTCGTGGTCGGCCACCGGAACCGTAGTCGCGACGCAGGCGGCCGAGCAGGACGCCCATCGCCGCCTGATGCGCATCCTCGCCGATCAGATCATCACGCGCCTCCTCGCCCAGGCACCGGGCTTGCCGGAATGAAACTGACCGGCGTTGCAGCGACCCGCTATTTCGCCAAACCCGAACCAGAGCGCACAGGCCTTCTGATCTTCGGGATGGATGCGATGCGCGTGGCGCTGCGCCGTCAGGAAGTGATCGTAGCCCTTATCGGTCCGCAAGGCGAAGAGGAAATGCGCCTGAGCCGCATCGCGGGCGGCGATCTGCGCAAGCAACCCTCTCTGCTTCTGGATGCGATCAAGGAGGTCGGCTTCTTTCCCGGCCCGCGCGTCGCCTTCGTCGAGGACGCGACCGACGCGATGGCCGACGCGGTCATGACGGCGCTGGATGAGTGGCGCGAAGGCGATGCGCAGATCGTGGTCACCGCCGGATCGCTCACCGCGAAGTCGAAACTGCGCAAGGCCTTCGAGGGGCACAAGAACGCCTATGCGATCGGTATCTATGACGACCCGCCAAGCCGCGAAGAGATCGAGGACATCCTGCGCCGCGCTGACCTGCGCGACATCTCGAACGAGGCGATGACCGATCTGGTCACGCTCTCGCGCGCCCTCGACCCGGGCGATTTTCGCCAGACGGTCGAGAAGATCGCACTCTACAAATTCCAAGATGACACCCCGCTGACCCCCGCCGATGTCGCCGCCTGCGCGCCCTCCTCGGTCGAGGCGGGCGTCGATGACGTTCTCTCGATCGTGGCCGAAGGGCGCGCCCCCGAGCTCGGTCCGGTGATGCGGCGGCTGGAAAGCCAGGGCGTGCAGCCCGTGCAACTCGCGATTGCCGCGATGCGCCACTTCCGCGCCCTTCACGCCGCAGCCTCGGACCCGCAGGGTCCGGGCTCCGGCATCGCACGCATCCGACCGCCGGTCTTCGGGCCGCGCCGCGACCGGATGCAGCGGCAGGCGCAAAGCTGGGGCATGTACAAGCTCGAGACCGCATTGAAGGAGCTGGTCGAGGCCGACCTGACCCTGCGCTCGGCCAGCCGCGCGCCGCAGATGGCGGTGATGGAACGCGCGCTGATGCGGCTCGCGATGCTGGCGCGGCGGTGAAAGACGCACTTGTCATCGGAGGCGGCCCGGCGGGCCTGATGGCCGCCGAGGAATTGGCCCGCGCGGGCCACGCGGTCACACTGACCGAGGCAAAACCGACGCTGGCGCGCAAATTCCTGATGGCCGGGAAATCCGGGTTGAACCTGACCAGGGATGAGCCGCGCGAGGCGTTCCTGTCTTATTACTCCCACCCGCAGATCGCCGCGATCACCCGCGAGTTCGGCCCCGAAGAGGTGCAGGACTTCGCCCGCGATCTTGGCATCGAACTGTTTACCGGCTCCACCGGCCGCGTCTTCCCGGTCGAGATGAAAGCCTCGCCGATGCTGCGCGCCTGGATCGCGCGGCTGGAGCGTCTCGGCGTCACGATCCGCACCCGCTGGCGCTGGCAGGGCTTCGACGGTGACGCGCTGGTCTTCGACACGCCCGACGGCCGCCAATGTCTTTCACCCGATGTCACAATCCTGGCGCTTGGCGGCGCGAGCTGGCCGCGCCTCGGCTCGGATGCCGAATGGGTTCCGTGGCTCGCCACCAAGGGCGTGACCGTCTCCCCGTTCCAGCCCTCCAACATGGGCTTCGCGATCGACTGGTCACCGCACATGGCCGACCTCCTCGGCCAGCCCGTCAAAGGCGCGGCGCTCATCACGCCCACCCGCCGCACCCGGGGCGAATTCGTGATCTCCACCCGCGGCATCGAGGGCGGCGGGATTTACGAGATATCGGCCGAATTGCGCGACGGAGCACCGCTTTCCCTCGACCTCGTTCCCGATCTCAGCGTCGAAGACCTCGCCACCCGCCTCGCGAAACTCCCGCCGAAACAGAGCCTGAGCAATCGCCTCCGCAAAGCTGCCAAACTCGATCCGGTCAAACTCGCCCTCGCGCTTGAATGGGGCCGACCGATGCCGAACGAACCGGCCCAACTCGCCGCGACCCTCAAATCCCTCCCCGTCCCGCTCGGCCCCCCGCGCCCGCTGAGCGAAGCAATCTCGAGCGCCGGCGGCATCGCCTGGGGCAGCCTCTCGGACGATCTCGAACTCACCGACCTGCCGGGGGTCTTCGCCGCGGGCGAAATGCTCGACTGGGAGGCACCGACCGGCGGCTATCTCCTCACCGCCTGCCTCGCCTCGGGTCGTCATTCCGGACGCGCCGCCGCGAAACGCCTCGCCACTTCTTCTTGATGAAAATATCTCGGGGGGCTGGCGGCACGCCAGCGGGGGCGGCGCCCCCTCTACCCGTCCCGTCGCGCCACCGCGCGTTTATAGGCAGGGCGCGACCGCATCCGCGCGTGATATTCGCTCAACCGATGCTCGACGATCGGAAACTTCGCCATCAGCGCCCAGTCGAGGCAATGCGTCAGGATGATATCGGGCACGGTCAGATCGTCGCCGGTCACGAATTCCCCCTCGCTCATCCGGTGGATCAGCGTGTGCTGCGAGCGCTCGAACTCCCAGCGTAGCGAATTCTTGATCCCCGAAAGCCGAAGTTCCTCGGGCAGGATGAAACTGTGCCGCGCGGCGGTCCAGAGATTGGCGTCGAACTCGTCGAGCAGGAATTGCGTCACGCTGTCCTGCCGCGCGCGCTCCAATGTTCCGGGCTTGTGGGTGAAGCGCCCATGCGCATCGGAGAGATAGGTGATGATCGCGGTGGAATCGGTGATCGGCGTGCCGTCGACCACCAGAACCGGCACCTTGCCCGCCGGATTGAAGGCCACGACATCTTCCGAACGCGGCGCGGCGCGCACATGCTCATATTCCAGCCCCAGTTCCTCGAGCATCCACAGCACGCGCAAGGTGCGCGACCCGACCGTTCCGATAACCGTATACATCCTGCCTCCACGTCCATTTTGCGGCATTGGGCCACGGCTCCGGGGGAGGTGCAAGCCATCCGCGCGATTGTGACCGGAACAAGCCTGCAATTGACGCGCCGCAGCATTCGTGACGAGATGCACCCTCGCGCGGAAGGGAGATCCGCCGGGGAGACGATAGAATGACCCAAGCCAGACTGTTCACGCCGGTTCTGATCGGCGGCGCCGTGATCCTGATGCTGAGTTTCGCCGTCCGGGCGAGCTTTGGCGTGTTCCAGATCCCGATCGCGAGCGAATTCAACTGGCCGCGCGCCGAATTTTCACTGGCGATCGCGGTGCAGAACCTCGCCTGGGGGATCGGCCAGCCGATCTTCGGTGCGATCGCCGAGCGCTGGGGCGACCGGCTGGCGATCATTCTTGGGGCGCTGGTCTATGCATTGGGCCTCGTCTTGTCGGCCTTCGCAATCCACCCCGAGCAGCACCAATTGCTGGAAATCCTCGTGGGCTTCGGCATCGCGGGCACGGGCTTCGGTGTCATCCTCGCCGTGGTGGGGCGCGCAACCTCGGACGAGAACCGCTCGCTCGCGCTTGGCATCGCCACCGCCGCCGGTTCCGCGGGTCAGGTCTTCGGCGCGCCCATGGCGGAACTACTGCTCAGCCATTTTCCCTGGCAGACCGTGTTCCTCATCTTTGCCGCGGTGATCCTCGCCTCGCTCATCTTCCTGCCGCTGATCCGCGCCCCCGAACGCGCCAGTCGCGCGGAATTGGCCGAGAGCATGGGCACCGTTCTGATGCGCGCCTTCCGCGACCCCTCCTACACTCTGATCTTCCTCGGCTTCTTCTCCTGCGGCTATCAGCTTGGCTTTATCACCGCGCATTTCCCCGCGATGGTGACCGAGATGTGCGGCGCGGTGCCGCCCGGCTCGCTGCTGGCTGGAATCGGGATCGAGACGACCTCGGCGCTCGGCGCGGCCGCGATCTCGGTGATCGGGCTCGCCAATATCGTGGGCACGATCTATGCGGGCTGGGCGGGCAAGCGTTGGTCGAAGAAATACCTGCTCGCCGGGATCTACCTGCTGCGCACCTTTGTCGCCGCCGCCTTCATCCTGACGCCGATGACGCCTGCGACCGTGCTGATCTTCTCGCTTGCGATGGGGGCGCTGTGGCTGGCCACCGTGCCGCTGACCTCGGGGCTGGTCGCGCATATCTACGGGCTGCGCTACATGGGCACGCTTTACGGGATTGTCTTCTTCTCGCACCAGGTGGGCGCGTTCCTCGGCGTCTGGCTGGGCGGCAAGCTCTACGACATCTACGGGGATTACACGCTGGTCTGGTGGGTCGGCGTCGGCGTGGGCGCATTCTCCGCGATTGTGCATCTGCCCGTGCGCGAGAACCGGACCGGCCTTCAGCCCGCCTGATCGAGCATCGCGCGCAACCCCGAACGGTAATCGGGGTAGTGCAGTGTCACGCCCAGATCGCGCTTGATCTTGTCGTTGCGCACCCGCTTGCTCTCGGCATAAAAACTGCGCGCCATCGGGCTGAGATCCGCCTGTTCGAAGGCTACCTCGGGCGGCAGCGGCAAGCCGAGCAACTCAGCGGCAAAACCGATCACGTCCTGCGGCGGGGCCGGGTCGTCGTCGCAGACATTGTAGACCGCGCCCGGATCGGGATGCTCGATCGAGGCCAGCAGCACCTGCGCGATATCCTCCACATGGATGCGCGAGAAGACCTGCCCCTCCTTGACGATCCGCCGCGCGGTGCCTTGGCGCACCTTCTCGAAGGGCCCTCGCCCGGGCCCGTAGATCCCCGCGAGGCGGAAGATATGCAGCGGCAGATCATGCGCTGCGGCCAGCGCCCCCCAGGCTGCCTCGGCCTCCACCCGCGCCTGCCCGCGTCTGGTGGAGGGGGCGAGCGGGGTCGCCTCGTCCACCCAACCACCGGCGTGATCGCCATAGACTCCGACGGTCGAGAGATAGCCGACCCACTCAAGATGCTGCGCTGCGGCAATCGCCTCATGCTGCGCAGCGAGAACCGGGTCGCCCTCGGCACCGGGCGCAACGGAAGTCAGCAGATGGCTCGCCTCATCGAGTGGCAGAGGACCACCCTCCCAGATCAGCGGTTCCACTCCTTCGGCGCGCAACGCCTCGGCCTTCTCGGGACTGCGGGTCGTGCCGATCACACGCCAGCCCCGCGCCAACAGCAGGGCAGAGAGGGCGCGCGCCGAATAGCCATGCCCGATAGAGAGAAGTGTCGGCATATCGGCCCCCTTTCGCCTGTCTGTCACGCGACATTGGTAGACGCTGCGTGAGGGCATCACAACGTCTCTTGAACCTTCCCGCAGGCAATGACAGGCTTGGACATGGAACAGAAGAACAAGATCAAATCCTGGCCCGAAGCCGCAACGCGCCTGATTGCCGTGGCTGCCGGGCGCGAACCCGCCGACCTCGTGATCCGCGGCGGAAAATGGGTCAACGTCCACTCTCGCGAGGTGCTCGACGGTTACGACATTGCCGTGGCCGAGGGTCGTTTTGCCGCCATTGCGCCGGACCTGTCGGCGAGCATCGGACCTGGGACCGAGGTGATCGAGGCCGAAGGGCGCTACATGGTGCCGGGGCTGTGCGACGCGCATATGCATATCGAGTCGGGCATGCTGACGCCCGCCGAATTCGCGGCCGCCGTAATCCCGCACGGCACGACCACGATGTTCACCGACCCCCATGAGATCGCGAATGTCCTTGGCCTCGAAGGCGTGCGGATGATGCATGACGAGGCGTTGATGCAGCCCGTGAACATCTTCACGCAGATGCCGTCTTGCGCGCCCTCTGCACCGGGGCTCGAAACCACCGGCTTCGAGATCACCCCCGAAGATGTGGCCGCGGCGATGCAATGGCCCGGGATCATCGGTCTGGGGGAGATGATGAACTTCCCCGGCGTGATCGCAGGCGACCGCAAGATGCTGGCAGAGATCGCGGCGACACAGAACTTCAACAAGACCGTCGGCGGGCACTATGCCTCGCCCGATCTGGGCAGCGCCTTCCGCGCCTATGTCGCGGGCGGGCCAGCCGACGATCACGAGGGCACTTGCGAGGCCGATGCCATCGCGCGGGTGCGGCAGGGCATGCGCTCGATGATGCGGCTGGGCTCGGCCTGGTATGACGTGGAGACGCAAATCACCGCCGTCACCGAGAAGGGTCTCGATCCGCGCAACTTCATCCTGTGCACCGATGACTGCCATTCGGGCACGCTGGTGCATGACGGGCATATGAACCGCGTCTTTCGCCATGCGGTCGCGTGTGGGGCCGATCCGCTCGTGGCGCTGCAGATGTGCACGATCAACACCGCGACCCATTTCGGCCTGGAGCGCGAGCTGGGCTCGATCACACCGGGCCGCCGCGCCGATCTGATCCTGACCTCGGACCTCGCGAAGCTTCCGGTCGAACACGTGATCGCGCGGGGCAAGACCGTCGCGAAGGATGGCAAGTTGCTGGCCGAGTGCCCGCATTACGACTGGCCCGAAAGCGCGCGCAACACCGTGCATCTGGGCAAGACCCTCATGGCTGCGGATTTCGAGATCGCAGCCCCCGAGGGCGCGAACACCGTCACCGCCAAGGTGATCGGCGTGATCGAGAACCAGGCGCCGACCAAGGCGCTGACGGCGGAGATCGACGTGACCGACGGGCTGGCCCAACCTGACACCGAAAAAGACATTGCGCAGATCGCACTGGTGGAACGCCATCAGGGCACGGGCGGGGTCACCAATGGCTTCGTGTCGGGCTTCGGCTACAAGGGTCGGATGGCAATGGGCTCGACCGTGGCCCATGACAGCCACCACATGATCGTCGTGGGAACCGACCGCGAGATGATGGCCGCCTGCGCCAACCGGCTTGGCGAGATGAGCGGCGGGGTTTCCGTCTGGAAAGACGGGGCCGAGATCGCCTCGGTGCCGTTGCCGATCGCAGGGCTGATGTCGGACGATCCGGCCGAGACGGTCGCCGCGCGCGCTGCGAAAATGGTCGAAGCCATGGCCGCCTGTGGCTGCACCCTGAACAACGCTTACATGCAGCATTCGCTGCTCGCGCTCGTCGTGATCCCCGAAATCCGCATCTCGGATCTGGGGCTCGTGGACGTGACACGTTTTGAACTGACGGACCTTTTTGAATGAATGAAACGCTCGAATTGATCACGCCCGAGGCGGCAGCCGCCGAGACCTTTACCGATGCCGCGAAGGCGGTCGCCCATCTCGAGTCGCTTTATTCCGAGGCGACGGGTTTCCTGCTCGAGAAGTTCAACGAAACACTCGAAAGCAAGACCGCGACGGCCCGCTTCCGCGCCTTCTACCCGGAGGTGCGTATCACTGTGTCCTCGCATACCAAGGCCGACAGCCGTCTGAGCTTCGGCCATGTCGCCCTGCCCGGAACCTATGCCGCGACGATCACCCGGCCCGACCTGTTTCGCAATTACCTGACCCAGCAGCTGGGCCTGCTGATCAAGAACCATGGCGTGCCGGTTCATGTCGGACCTTCGGAGACACCGATCCCGGTGCATTTCGCGGTTGCCGCCCATCCCGAGGTGACCGTGCCGCAGGAAGGCGTGCTCGATTTCAGCCTGCGCGACGTATTCGACGTGCCCGATCTTGCGGGGATGAACGACGATATCGTCAACGGCACGGCTGGGCCCAACCCCGACGGCTCGGGCCATCTGGCCCCGTTCACGGCGCAACGGGTGGATTATTCGCTCGCGCGCCTCTCGCATTACACTGCGACCGCGGCCGAGCATTTCCAGAACCACGTATTGTTCACGAACTACCAGTTCTACGTGGACGAGTTCGAGGCCGTGGCGCGGCGGATGCTGGCGGATCCGGACTCGGGCTATTCGAGTTTCGTGGCCCCCGGAAATCAGGAGATTTCCGATCCGCAGGCCAGCATTCCGGGGCTTGCGAAACTGCCGCAGATGCCGGCCTATCACCTCAAGCGCCCCGATGGTCAAGGCGTCACGCTGGTCAATATCGGTGTGGGCCCGTCGAACGCGAAAACCGCGACCGATCATATCGCGGTGCTGCGCCCCCATGCCTGGCTGATGGTCGGCCATTGCGCAGGGCTTCGCAATTCGCAGCAGCTGGGCGATTTCGTGCTCGCCCACGCCTACCTGCGCGAAGATCACGTGCTCGACGACGACCTGCCGGTCTGGGTGCCGATCCCGGCGCTGGCCGAGGTGCAGGTCGCCTTGCAAGAGGCCGTGGCCGAGGTCACCAAACTGGAAGGCTATGAGCTCAAGCGGATCATGCGCACCGGTACCGTGGCCACGATCGACAACCGCAACTGGGAGCTGCGCGATCAGTCCGGCCCGGTTCATCGCCTCAGTCAGTCGCGCGCCGTCGCCCTCGACATGGAAAGCGCCACGATCGCCGCGAACGGCTTTCGGTTCCGCGTCCCCTACGGCACGCTTCTATGCGTGTCCGACAAGCCGCTGCATGGCGAGCTGAAACTGCCCGGCATGGCGACCGAGTTCTACCGCACGCAGGTCGCGAACCATCTGCTGATCGGCATCCGTGCAATGGAAAAACTTCGCGAAATGCCGCTGGAACGGATCCACAGCCGGAAATTGCGTAGCTTCGAGGAAACAGCGTTCCTGTGACGCAGGAAAATCCCCGCGCATATCCCGAAAAGGGCTTGCCATGCTCAATAAAAACGTGTCGAACATGGCCCACCAACCGTGAGACACGGACGAAATTGACCCCGGTGCAGCGGGGCGAAGAGAGGAACGAAAATGTCGAAACCGATGACCAAGACCCAATTGGTGGCCGCCCTCGCGGAAGCGATGGACGCCGACAAGAAAACCGCTTCGGCCGCGCTCGACGCGATCTCCGCGGTCGTGACGAAAGAAGTGGCTGCCGGCGGCGCCGTGACCCTCCCGGGCATCGGCAAAGTCTACTGCAAGTCGCGCCCCGAGCGCATGGTCCGCAATCCGGCCACCGGCGAGCAGATGCAAAAGCCCGCTGACAAGCAGGTCAAGGTTACCGTGGCAAAAGCGCTCAAGGACAGCGTGAACGCCTGATCCCTTTCCTCGGGCAACTGAGGGACAGAGAGCATCGAGGGCGCCCGCGAGCAATCGGGGCGCCCTTTTCAGGTCCGGAGGACGCATGGATCTGCGCGCAATCGGAATGGGGCTGGCCTTTGCCCTGATGTGGTCGTCGGCCTTCACATCGACCCATATCATCGTCGCTGAAGCGCCCCCGCTCGCGGCACTGTCGGTGCGCTTCCTGATCTCTGGCGTGATCGGCGTCGCGCTCGCACGCGCCCTGGGCCAGAGCTGGCAGCTCAGCCGGGCGCAGTGGCGCGCGACGCTTATCTTCGGGCTGTGCCAGAACGCGCTTTATCTCGGGTTCAACTGGGTCGCGATGACGATGGTCGAGGCTTCGGTGGCGGCGATCATCGCCTCGACCATGCCGCTGATCGTGGGCGCGCTTGGCTGGATCGTGTATCGCGACCGGATCCCGCCGCTCGGTATCGCGGGGCTCGTGGCGGGTTTCGCTGGCGTGGGCATCATCATGGGGGCACGCCTGCAAGGCGGCGTGGACCCGCTGGGGCTGGGGCTGTGCTTCGCAGGCGCGTTGGCGCTGGCCGTCGCGACCCTGACCGTGCGCGGCGCGAGCGGCGGCAAAGGGGGCGTGCTGATGATCGTCGGGCTCCAGATGCTTGTGGGCGCCGCCAGCCTTGCTGTCGTCTCGCTCCTCACCGAGCATCTGAGCGTAACGGTCACCCCGAAACTGACCATTGCCTTCATCTACACGGTGATCGTGCCGGGGCTGATGGCGACCTGGGTCTGGTTCCGTCTGGTTGGCCGCATCGGAGCGATACGCGCGGCAACCTTCCACTTCCTGACGCCGGTCTTCGGCGTGGCGATTGCGGCGCTGGTGCTGGGTGAAAAGCTCGACTGGCACGACGCGCTCGGCGTCGCGGTAATCGCGGGCGGCATCCTCGCGGTACAGATCTCGAAACAGGAAGCCCGCCGCTAGGCGCGGAAGGCTGCGGCGAAAGGCTCCGGCAGATCGAACTCCGCGAGCGCGCGCGCCCGACCCTCGGCCGACATCTTGCGCGCGGTCTTCTCGACGATCTTCAGAAGCGCCTCGGGCTCCTGACTGGGGGCGAAGGGCGCGAAATAGTGGCGCAGGAAGGTAAAGCAGATCACGTCTTCCAACGCCTGCACCTCCGCATCGCGCTTGATCCCTTCCTTGCGCAGCATCTTCTCGACCTGCGCGACCTCATCCTCGGAATAGCCCGCCTCGGCCATGATCGCTCCCACGCGGGCCGCATGACGCCGCCCCTGTTCGCGCCGCCATTCGAGATATCCCTGCCGCCCCTCGGGGAAGTCCTTGCGCGGCAGGAGCCAGCGCTCGATATGCTGCCCGCGCGCGGCGATTTGCAGCCCTTCGCTGGCTGCCGGGAAAAGCCGCTCCAGTTCCGCCGTCATCCGCTCTCCATAGAGCCGCGCCGCGGGAGCGCCGTCCTCAAGTGTCGGGTCCAGATCATTGGCGGCATCGATGGCGGCAAGCGCCTTCACAACTCTGTCGGTCATTGAGCATTCCTTCCCGCGCGGGGCTGACTTTTCTCAAGGCGTTGTGCCATGGATCAGGGCAAGCTGCCACAAGGAGGCGCATATGACCGGCTGGAGCGAATTCATTCTCGCGGGGATGCTTTTTCTTGCATCACACGCGATACCCTCGATGCCCAAACTCAAGGCAGCACTGGTGCGCGGCCTGGGCCAGCGCGGTTGGGTGATCGGGTTCAGCCTGCTCTCGACGGCTCTACTGTTCTGGGTGATCTTCGCTGCCGGACGTGCGCCTTACGTGGAACTATGGCCGCAAGAGACCTGGGCGCGCTGGCTGGTCAATATCGCGATGCCTCTGGCGATCCTGCTCGGCAGTTTCGGGGTCGGCGCGCCCAATCCTTTTGCCTTCGAGGCCCGAGCATCCGGGTTCGACCCGGTTCATCCCGGTATAGCGGGACTGACGCGCCAACCCCTGCTATGGGCCATCGCGATCTGGGCTGCGGCGCATCTGGTCGCCAATGGCGATCTCGCGCATCTGATCCTGTTCGGAGCCTTCGCGCTGTTTACGGCAATGGGCCTGCGCGCGCTCGAGGCGCGCAAGCGTCGGCAGATGGGCGAGACGGAATGGCAACGCCTGAGCGCACGGACCGGGCTGATCCCCGGCGCAGCACTCGTCGCCGGGCGCTGGCGCCCGAAGGGTTGGGCCTCTCCGACCCGTCTCATCGTGGCGGTGCTGGTCTGGGTCACGCTCTACCACCTGCACGCGCCAGTGATCGGGGTCAGCCCGCAACCTTAGGAGCCGCGCAGAACCTGCAACAGCTCCAGCGTCGCATATCCATCGGGCGGGAGCCCGCGCGCTTTCTGAAACGCAACGATAGCCTTCGTCGTGTTCGCGCCGATCTTGCCGTCGGTTCCATCGGTGTCGAATCCCGCCGCCGTCAGGCGCTCCTGCAACTCGACCTTCTGCGTTTCGCTCAGCGGCTTTCCGGTGCGCGGCCAGTCCTGCACGAAGGGCCCCTTGCCCTTCAGCCGGTCCGACAGATGCCCGACACCGATCACGTAGCTGTCGGCCGCATTGTACCGCGAGATGGCGCGGAAATTGCCGAAGATCATGAAGGCCGGACCTTTTGCGCCAGCCGGAACGAGGATCGAGGCCGCGCCGTAATTCGGCACCGTGCCACCCGCGGCCGAACGCACGCCGAGCTTCGCCCAATCGGAGGGGCTCTTTTGCGTGCCCTTGCCCGTCAAGCCGTAGTTGAACCCGGAGGGCAGGATGACCTCGACGCCCCAGGGCTGCCCCTTCGACCAGCCCGAACGTGCGAGGTAAGCCGCCGTGGAGGCCAGCGCATCGGTCGGGTCGTCCGACCAGATGTCGCGCTTGCCGTCGCCGGTGAAATCGACCGCATAGGCGAGATAGGAGGTCGGGATGAATTGCGTGTGCCCCATGGCCCCGGCCCACGAACCGGTCATGTGCCGCGCATCCACATCGCCCGACTGGATGATCTTCAGCGCCGCAATAAGCTGCTTGGCGAAGAACTCGCCGCGCCGCCCGTCATAGGCCAGCGTTGCCAGCGCAGGGATGATCGCGGTCTTGCCGCGATAGGAGCCGTAACGGCTCTCCATGCCCCAGATCGCGACGACGACCTCTTTCTCGACCCCGTATTTCCGCTCGATCGCGTTCAGCTGCGGGCCATATTGGCGCAGCATCTGCTGACCGGTCGCGATCCGCTCGGGCGAGACTGCGCTGTCGAGATAGTCCCAGATCGCCTTGGTGAATTCCGACTGATAGCGGTCGCGCTCGATCACCTTGGGATTGTAGCGCGCATCGGCCATCGCGCGGTTCCAGGTGCTCTCGCTGATACCATTGGCCAATGCGCGCGTCTTGAACCCGGCAAGCCAGGCCTCGAAGCGCGCTTCGGTCGCGGGATCGGCGGCGGGGATTGGATCGGCCACGGGCGTAGAGCCTTTCAGCATCGGGCGTGGCGAGGATTCGGGAGGGCCCGCACAGGCCGAAAGCGCCGAAAACGCCATGAAAGTCAAAGGAATGATCTTGCCCGGAAATGTCATTTGCCTGCCCGCCTGTTCGCTGTTTGATAACAGTGTATCAACGCCCCGTGAGGTTTCAACGGGGCGTCGTGGCGGCAAGCGGGTTATTGCAGCGGCTTTTTGTCGTCGCCGAAATAGGGCTCCATCTGCGCGATGATCACCGAGTTTTCCTCGAGCGCACGGGCCATCAGCGCCCGCTCCTCGTCGTCGATCTCGTGGCCCTGCTTCTCGCGCTCCGCGATCGTGCCATAGCCAGTGACATCGAGCGGTGCGAGCTCCGCCTGCTTGAGGATCGCCACGGTCTCACGCACGGCCTCGGCCTCATCGACGCCCGAGGCATAGCACAACAGCCCTGCCCCCGAGGCCCCTTTCGGCAGCCCGTCATTGGGCGCGCGGCCGACCTCGACCAGCAGGGTATAGACTTGCTGGCGCGAGGGTTTCTTCGCGGGCTTCTCTGTCATCACAACCTCACAGCTTTTCCGTGGCGAGCCGCAGACCGAGCGCGATGAACAGCCCGCCAAGGGCCCGCTCCATCCACAACGCCGCGCGTCGCGAACGGCGCAGCCGCCCCAGCGCCGCATCCCCCAGCAAGATCGCGACGGGTTCGATCAACGCCGCTGCGGCTATGATCAGCACGCCGTGCAACGCCATCTGCGCGGCAACCGGTCCTGCTCCCGCCACCACGAATTGCGGCAGGAACGCCATCATGAATACTGCCATCTTCGGATTCATGATGTTGACCAGCGCGCCATCACGGAAGGTCTTGCGCAAAGACACCAAGGGCATGCCCGCGACGTTCAGGCTCGCACCGCCCGAGCGCAGCGCCTGAATGCCGAGCCAGATCAGATAGCCTGCGCCAACCCATTTCACGATGGCAAAGCCGATCTGCGACGAGGCGATCAGCACCGACAACCCAGCCGCCGCCAGCGCCACATGCACCGACGCGCCCGTCCAGATCCCGAACATCGCGGCGAAGCCCGCGCGCCGCCCGCCCTGCGCAACCTTGCCCAGGATGAAGGCAAGATCCGGACCCGGCGACAGGTTCAGCAGAACCGCCGCCGCGCCGAATGCCAGCCAATGAGCGAGCGAATAGTCGAACATCAGTCGCGCAGCAGCTCGTTGATGCCGGTCTTGGAGCGCGTCTGCGCATCGACGCGCTTCACGATCACAGCGCAGTAAAGGTTGATGCCGTTCTTCGAGGGCATCGAGCCCGAGACGACGACCGAATAGGGCGGCACTTCGCCATACATGACCTCGCCGGTCTCACGATCGACGATCTTGGTCGATTTGCCGATATAGACGCCCATGCCGAGAACCGAGCCCTCGCGCACGATGCAGCCCTCGACGACTTCCGAGCGCGCGCCGATGAAGCAGTTATCCTCGATGATGGTCGGGCCGGCCTGCATCGGCTCCAGCACGCCGCCGATGCCGACGCCGCCCGAAAGGTGCACGTTCTTGCCAATCTGCGCGCAGCTGCCCACCGTCGCCCAGGTGTCGACCATCGTGCCCTCGTCCACATGAGCGCCAAGGTTCACGAAGGAGGGCATCAGCACCACGCCCGGCGCGATATAGGCCGATTTGCGCACGATGCAGTTCGGCACGGCGCGGAAGCCCGCCGCCTTCCATTCTTTATCGCCCCAGCCCTTGAACTTGCTGTCGACCTTGTCCCACCAGTGGCTGCCCTGCGGGCCGCCGTCCTGCTGTTCCATGTCCTTGAGCCGGAAGCCCAGCAGAACCGCCTTCTTGGCCCATTGGTTCACATGCCAGTCGCCATTCTCGAGCTTTTCGGCCACGCGCAGCTCGCCGCGATCCAGCGCGTTCAGCGTATCCTCGATCGCTTCACGGGTCTCGCCACCGGTCGACGGCGTGATCGTGTCACGAGCTTCCCAGGCAGCTTCAATGGCAGTTTCGAGCGCGGCGTTCGACATGGGCAGATCCTCTTTCAGGTGGCCTTTACAGCGTTCACGCTATAGTTGGTCAAAGCCAATCGCGCAATGAGCAGGAACCCCATGAAGGACGATCCGACGCATTCGTTCCGCCACTCGCGTGAAGACGCGCAGACCGCCCGGAACATCCCCGACACGCCCCAGACCCGTGCCCCCGCCTATCGGCTGGCCTACACGGATGTCGATTTCATGATGCGCGAAGAGTTGCGACCGGTGCGATTGCAGCTCGAACTTCTCAAGCCGCAGATGATCATGGACGAGCGCGGGATCGAGTCGACCATCGTGATGTTCGGCGGGGCGCGCATCCCCGCGCCCGAGAAGAAAGAGAGCGCCAAGACGCCCTATCTGGCCGAACTGTCGCGCTATTACGAAGAGGCGCGTCTCTTCGCCAAGACGATGACCGATCGCTCGATGGAAAGCTATGGCCGGGAATTCGTGATCTGCACCGGTGGCGGGCCGGGCGTGATGGAGGCAGGCAATCGCGGCGCGCATGAGGCAGGCGGCCAGTCGATCGGGCTCAATATCGTGCTGCCGCACGAGCAGGCGCCGAACGAATTCGTCACGCCCGATCTTGCCTTCAACTTCCACTATTTCGCGATCCGCAAGATGCATTTCCTGATGCGCGCGAAAGCCGTGACGGTATTCCCCGGCGGCTTCGGTACGCTCGACGAGATGTTCGAGGCACTCACGCTGATTCAGACGAACAGGATGTCGCGCATCCCCTTCATCCTGTTCGGACGCGACTTCTGGGCCGAGATCATCAATTGGGAGCGGCTCGCCGAAGCGGGCACGATATCGCCCGAGGATCTCGAGCTGGTCAGTTTTGTAGAGACGGCCGATGAAGCCGTCGCGGTGATCGACGGGTGGGATTATTCGAAATGCGGGTGAGCGGGCGGGCCTAAGCCTTCGCCTCAGCGCTCACCTCGGGCAGTTGCGCGCGATGTTCGACGCCAGCGCGCGCCGCCGCCACCAATGCCCGGAACAGGGCCCGCTGGCGACGTGCATAGGTCAGGTATTCCGGGTGCCACTGCACACCGAGGGCGAAGGGCTCTTCGATCCGCTCGACCGCCTGCACCATGCCGGACCCGTCACGCGCCGCCACGCGCAGCCCATCGCCCAACCGATCGACAGCTTGCGAATGCAGCGCGTTGACCCGCATCGGCTCCAACCCCGCGAGCGCGCCAAGCCGCGTACCGGGCTCGATCCGCACGTCCTTTTTCGGCAGGATCGTCGAGTGCTTGCGCGCGCCGTAATGGTTATAGGCGTCCTGATGCAGGTTGCCGCCCAACGCGACGTTGAGCATCTGCGCGCCGCGACAGATCCCCAGCACCGGCTTGCCCTGCGCCATCGCTTCCTCGACAAGGCATCTCTCCAGATCATCACGCGCCGGGTCGAGCACCGCGCTCGCGACCAGTTCGCCATCGTAAAGCTCGGGAGAAATGTCATCCCCGCCACCGACGATGATGCCGTCGACATGGCGCACCTCGGCCCGACGTCCCGCGACCCAGCGCACCGAACGCCCGCCCGCGAGCCGGACGCCCAACGCAATGAACGGGTAAACCCGCCAACCGGTCCGGCGCGAGGTCGAGATGCCGATCAACGGCCTCATGCGCGCGCCGCCTCGAGCAGACCCGTCTCTTTCAGAATGCCATCGCAGGTCTCGACCCATTTGTCGCCGAACGGGTGGAAACCACCTTTCGCTGCCCGCCATTCGTGGCTCAACCGATCCAGCAATTCGCGATCCGCCGCGATCTTCTCGACCAGCCACCAGCGCCGCCACTCGCTGTCGAGCGACCAGTTCGGATCGTCGATCCGGCAATCGGGCAGGCGGAAATGGAAAGCCGGTCGTGGCGAGACGGTGCCGCCTTTCCCCTCCTTCGGATCAATCAGATCGGGACGCAGTTCGCAAAAGATCGGCAGCATATCGAGCCCATGATTGCGCGACAGTGTATGCTTGCGATAGGTCGCGATTGCGCGTTCCAGCGTGGCGTCAGGTCCGAGCGTCATCAGATCCGCGATCAGTTTCCGGGGATAGGGCGCGGTAAAGGGCAGCAATTCGCGCGTCATCTCGATTGGCCATGTAGAGCGCATCCATTCCTCGATCAGCGCAAAAGCCAAGAGGGGGCGCACGATATCTTCGGCCTCGTCGGAGGCGATCTCGATATTGAGGTGAAGGCCAAAACCGTAGAGCGGTGAGCGCCCGGTTCCTTCTGCACCTTCGCTGCGCAGCAATTCAATAAAATCAGATAGTTGAAGAAGGCCTTCTCGGGGCAATGGGTCGGTCACGATCTCGACCGGGATCACCTCGCGCCCGATGCGCAGGCCGAACTCCTTGAGCGCGTTGTCCGCCTCCTTGCGCAGGAAGATATCAAGGTAGATCTGAAGATCACCGATCTTCGTCCCGCTGACCTTCCAGTCGTTGCCTTCGACCCGCTCGGCCTTTCCGTCAAGCGCATCAGCCGCGATCCGGGCGATGCGTTCTTCAGTCAGACCGGCAAACTCGATCTCCACGCCGGTGCGACGCGGTTTGCCCTTGGAGTTTTCAGGTTTCGGCAGCGGGGCGATGGCCTCTCGCGTCATGATCTCTCCGGATGCTGTCCCTCGTTGAAGATCAATGCCGAAGCCATCAGGCGAGTTCCCTTACAGCCCCGCTTCCGCCTGGATCTCGGCACGGGATTTGCGCGCACGCTCGGTCGCCGATTTCAGCTGACCGCAGGCGGCCATGATATCCTCGCCGCGCGGCGTACGGATCGGCGAGGCATAGCCAGCCTTGTAGATGATGTCGGCAAAGCTCTCGATCCGCTCCCAGTCGGACCGCTCGTAGGGCGCACCGGGCCATTCGTTGAACGGGATCAGGTTGATCTTCGCCGGAATGCCGCGGATCAGCTTCACCAGACGGCGCGCATCCTCGTCGCTGTCGTTCACGCCCTTGAGCATCACGTATTCGAAGGTGATGCGTTCGGAATTGGACAGGCGCGGATAATCACGCAGCGCATTCAGAAGCGTCTCGATATTCCACTTCTTGTTGATCGGCACGAGTTTGTCGCGCACCTCGTCGGTCGTCGCGTGGAAGGAAATCGCAAGAAGGCAGCCGATCTCCTCGGCCGTTTTCGCGATCTCGGGCACCACGCCCGAGGTCGACAGCGTGATCCGGCGGCGCGACAGGCTGAGGCCTTCGCCATCCATCACGACCTGCATCGCATCGCGGACATTCTCGAAGTTATACAGCGGCTCGCCCATGCCCATCAGCACGACATTCGACACCAGCCGCGTCTCGTTCTTCGGCGTGTTCTGCTCGGGCCATTCCTCGAGATCGTCGCGCGCCACCATCACCTGGCCGACGATCTCGCCCGCAGTCAGGTTGCGCACCAGTTTCTGCGTGCCGGTGTGACAGAAGGAACAGGTCAGCGTGCAACCGACCTGCGAACTGATGCAGAGCGTGCCGCGATTTTCCTCGGGGATATAGACCGCTTCGACCTCATGGCCGCCTGCGATCTTCAGCAGGTATTTGCGTGTGCCGTCCATCGAGACCTGTTTCGAGACGATCTCCGGTACGGTGATCTCGAACTGCTCGGCCAGCATCGCACGATAGTCTTTCGCAAGGTTCGTCATCTGCGCGAAATCGCGCACGCCCCAATGGTAGATCCATTGCCAGATCTGGCCGACGCGCATCTTTGCCTGCTTCTCGGGCGTACCCGCCTCAATCAGCACGTCGCGCAGCTGGTCACGGGTGAGACCGACGAGGTTCACCTTGCCGCCTTCGGGCAGCTTACGCGGGATCGTGTGCACGTCTTGCGTGATCGGAGCCGAAGGCTTGGTCATGGCACGTTTCCTTGAAATGAGGCGCTTCATATAGGGGATTCGGGCCTGCAATAACAGGGGGCAATGCACGCCTCCTTTTCGAACGCAAAAGCCCCGGCACGCAGGCCGGGGCTCCAGGCATCTCTCAGCGCAGCTTTACTGGCAGCGTTTCTCGGCCTCGTCCGTCGCTGCGGTGAAGCCCATCAGCGAGAAGGTATCTTCCGTCTGGGTGCCACGCCCCGAACGCGCGGTGAGTTTCACATCGGCACCCGCCTTCAGAGCGGCGATGATCTTGGCGTCCTCGTCGGGCGAACCCGCCCAGGCACCTTCCCCGTCGGTGAAGAGCGTGAATTTCTGCCCCCCGACCTCGAGATCGACGGTCGAGCCGTCGGCGAAGGGATAGCCGCCCATGAAGGAGACCTCGGGCTTCTTGCCCGGACGATAGGTCACGAACAGCAAGATGTCGCCGCGGCGAACCTGCACGACCTTGCCGTCTTTCGTATTCACGGTCTTCTTCGGCTTCGACACGCCCCAGCATTCCTTGGGGTTGTCGTCGACGAAAACGCTCCAATCCGTGTTTGCGGCCACGCGGTTGGTGCTTTCCTGAGCCATCGCGCCTTGTCCTGCCCCGAACATGAGCGCGGCGATCGCCGCGATCCGCAGACCCATTTTCATCATGCTTACAGCCTCCAGCTGTCGTTTTGCCTCTGCATCGCCCGGGCCGGTCGCCCTGTTTTTCGTGGCGGATGCGTTTTCCACTCGATAACACTCATTTAACCCACAAATGCCTAGGGGTAAAACCCCGCAACGGCGAGATTTCGCGCATGAACCGGAGAGAAAGATGACAGCAGCACCGATGATCGAATTGTGGCGGGGCGGAATGCTGGAATCCGAGCATCACGGTCACGCGGTGATCTATGGTCCGGGCGGCGTCGAGATGGCTTGGGGCGACCCGGATGCGGTGATCTTCCCGCGTTCTTCGGTGAAGATGATTCAGGCGCTCCCGCTGATCGAAAGCGGGGCGGCAAAGGCGGCAGGACTGACCGATCGGCAGCTCGCCTTGGCCTGCGCAAGTCACTCGGGTGCTGCGCTACATCGCGAGGCGGTCGCGGACTGGCTCGCGGCGCTCGGGCTGGGCGATGACGACCTGCGCTGCGGGGCGCATATGCCGCGCGACCGGGACGAAAAGAAGCGGTTGATCTGTTCGGACGGCGCGCCTTGTCAGATGCACAACAACTGCTCGGGCAAACATGCCGGGTTTCTGACCCTCAATCGCCATCTCGGGACCGGGCCGGAATATGTCGAAGTGCTGCATCCGGTCCAGCAGGCCGTCAAGGCCGCCTTCGAAGAAGTCACCGGCGAAGACTCCACAGGCTTCGGGATCGACGGCTGCTCGGCGCCGAACTTCGCAACGAGCGTGACGGGGCTGGCGCGTGCGATGCAGTTCTTTGCCGCAGCCAATCCCGAAGGAGGCCCACGCGATAACGCCGCAGCCCGCCTCGCCCGCGCGATGGCACAGTATCCGGAAATGGTGGCAGGCGAGGGACGCGCCTGCACAGATCTGATGCGCGCAATGGAAGGGCGTGTCGCAGTGAAGACCGGGGCGGAAGCCGTCTATGTCGCGATCCTGCCCGAGCAACAGCGCGGCATTGCTCTCAAGATCGTGGACGGCGCCACCCGCGCATCGGAAGCCGCCATCACCGCCCTTCTGGTTCGCCTTGGCGCGCTCGAGCATAGTCATCCGGTCGTCTCGCGCCTCTTGACCGGATCGCAACGGAACTGGCGCGGTCTCGTTACGGGCGAGCTGCGCCTCGCTCCGGGGTTCGGCTGATCACAGCAACAGCGACAGGCCCGAAGACCCGCTGCCCTTTAAGAGCATGAGCGCAGCATCTCCAGAGGTGATTGATCCGCTTGCATCGAGCTGACTGCGCAAGAAGAAATCGCGCGTCAGCTTCTCCAATGCCTCTGGACTGGTGAACTGCGCGGGATCGGATGAACCGAAAAGCGCTTCGGCCTTTTGCGCGTAGATCTCGACTTGTCGGTCTACGTCGAGCGACGCGACACTCGGCGGCAACCCGAAGGCGACTTGGAAAACACGGCTTAACGAGGTCGTCCCGATGATCGTGTACCATTTTGTCGTTGCGCTCGTTTCCTTGGCTGCGAGTTCAGGAAGGTCCTTTTGCAGCGCGAGCGCGAGACGCATATCCGCGTCGGTATTGCCAACAGCGACCTCGAATTGCCGGGATTCGTATTGCCCGATGATTTCTTCCGCGAAATCGGACAACACCGTGCGCGGTGTGGTGTAGTCTCCGAAGCCGAAAGCCTTCGTGAACGCAAGATAGCGCTTGTCCGAAAGCTTGTTGCCTAAAGACCCGCTATCCAGCGAGCCTTCTTCAAGCACTTTGCGGATGAAAAACCTGTTTCCGATATCCTCATCAAGCCCGAAAGCGCCCAGCGCAACGTCAAGGAGCCGGCGATCCGCAACCAGATCTTCGGCACTTGTGATCGATCCGATCCTCTCGCGGAAATACTCTTTCGCAGTCTGCACCTCCGCGGAAGCGACAAAGGCCGCTTTCTGGCTTTCCATCGTTCGGTTCAGAAACCCCCAACCTGCATAGCCGGAATAGGGCACAATGGGCTGGTAGCTCATGACGGGCGAGCCGCGAGCAGCCGCTCCTCCCTCGGCAACAGGCTGCGCAGGGCCTTGAGGGCCTGATAATGCTGATTGTCGATCACCGCCAGCGTCGCCGCGTTGAGTTGTGTTCGGCTATCGTGATCGGTGAGGACTTGGCTGAGTTGTTCGATGCCGCGCAAAAGTTGCATCTTCGCTTCCTCCGGATCGGCATCTCCCGAGAGCACAAGCTGGGCGATATAACACACACGACGCACCGGCGTGTTGACCTCGCCGGGATGGATCGCATCGCGCAGGCGCAGGATATTCGCGTTTGGCGTCATGATTGCGAGGCGTGAACGTCGCTCTCCATTCTCGATGACCGCACCGTTGATCAGGACCCGTTCTTTCGGCGCCAGTTTCAGGACGAGACCAGTCATGCCGCCCCCCCGTCCTGACGCAAGCCGCGCATGATGGCGGTGTTGATGTCGACGAGAACATCAGCCGACCCCTGTCCAGAAAGGATCTTGCGGCTATGGGATTGGGTAAATTCGTTCAGATAGAAAAGGCGCGCGCGCAACTCCGCAGGAAGGTTGTTTGCGGGATCGGCCACATCCGCTGCGAGCACGGTCCATAGCTTGCGGTTGTCATAAATCGCCTCGGCGAGAGCTGGGAACTGCGCCGCGCCAGCGTCGGTAGCCTGTTTGAGGCGGCGTGTAACCCGGGCGAAAAGTTCGAATTCCATGCCACGCGCGGTGCGCACGGGCTGCGTTGGGTTGGCATAGGCCGTTTTGGCCAAGGTCGTCGCGTACACGGGAAATCCTTCCTGTGGCTGAATGCTGCGGTGCGCGGCTTTGCCGCGAGGAAAAGAGGCGCCGCTTACGGCGCCTCTGAATCATGTCAGCGGAACAGCGACAGGATGTTCTGCGGTTGCTGGTTCGCGATCGAAAGCGCCTGGATCCCGAGCTGCTGCTGGGTCTGAAGCGCCTGAAGACGCGCGGAAGCCTCTTCCATATCCGCGTCGACGAGCGACCCGATCCCCGCTTTCATCGAATCGGTGAGATTCGAGATGAAACTGGCCTGGGTTTCGATCCGGCTCGCCACCGAACCGAACTGCGCCGCGGCCTCGATCGAGGTCTGGATCATCGTCTCGATATTGTCGAGCGCCGCCGAAGCACCGGCATCGTTCGTAACATCGATATTATCAAGCCCTGACAGGCCGCCGGTCTGAACCGCGTTCCCGTTGACGTCATCATTCGCGGTGATCGTCACGGTCGCGTCGGTGGCGTTGTCATTGGCGATCTCGATGATCCATTGATCCGAGCCGTTCTTGGAGACCTTGGTCGTCAAATCCGCATTATTCTCGGAATCAATGGCGACCTTCAGACCTTTGACGACATCCTCCATCGTGTCGCCGTTGCTCGCCACGTAGGTCGCCGTTACCCCGTTCGAGAGCGCGAACTGATAACCGTCGCCTTCATTCACCGTCACATTCGAGAACGTGAAGGTCTCCGCGCGTTGATCGAGCGTTACCGAACCTGCGCCCAGCGTGCCCGAAGACGCACCGCCCTGCGTGACTGAAATTGTCGTCTGGTCGAAGTCGCGCGTCGAGGAGAACTCCAGCGTGCCGGCATTGTTCGCAACGGTGATGCCCTCGATTTGAGCCGCGTTGATTGCATCCGCGATGGTTTGGGCCGCGGTTGTGTTGGTCGCGCTCAGATCGCCAACGGCGAAACTGACCGTCGTTCCACCGATATTGAAAGAGAGCGAATCGCCGCTGAAATCGCCGGCAAGACTGATATCTGCGGGCGTTCCGGCCCCATCATCGCGAATTGCCGTGGCGGACAGTGTCGTCGAGGTCGACTGCACGTTGGTCGAGAGATCGGTCAGACCCGCGCCGGTCCCGAGCGACCCGTCGGTCATCGTAAGATCCTGACGCGACACGACGATTTGCGAGGCGTTCACACTCCCGTCGGACTGGCGATCAAGCGACGAGAGCACCGAAACCGAATCCATGCCCTCGATAAGGTTCAGGCCGTTGAACTGCGCCGCGCCGACAACCGATTTGATCTGGTCACGCAAGGCAACGATGTCGTCCTGGATCTTCACGCGATCGACGTTCGATTCCTGCGCAGCGACGATCTTGCCTTTCATCTCGGTCAGAAGGTCGGTGATCGTCTCCGATGCCTGACGCGCCACCGCGACGGTCGATTCGCCGAGGGCGAGGCTGTCGGAAATCCCCTTGAAGCCTTTCACATCCGATTCCATCACTTTCGAGATGGCCCATACGGCGGCATTGTCCTTCGCGGAGCCGACCGATTTCCCGGTCGAAATCTCGGACTGCGTGGTGGCGAGGTTGGAGTTGATCCCCTTGAGGGTCTGGAGCGCAACCATCGCGCTGGTATTTGTCAGAATGCTGGACATGTCTCATCCTTTCGTGGTCGGCGCTTTGCGCCGTATATTCAGAAGCCGCTGGTTCCTGCGGCGCTCATGGCGTTCTGACCTGTGCGGGGCCTTTCAGCGGGCCACGCGCCATCCGGTGGATGCGCACCCACATTGAGCTCGTCGGCGTTAAAGAGCCGCTAACACGCCCTAGAGTTTTCCGGGTCGGGCGCGGAAAATTTCTAATCTGGTTAACGTGTTATGCGCGGCGCTCGAAGGCGCTTCCGTCGCGACGGATCGCGGTCTTGTGCCCCGACGCGTCATAGGAATCATACCCGCGCGCGGAGACCATGATCGTTTTCAGACGCGATTGAGCTGCGCGCACCCCTTGCAATGCCGCTGCAAGAAGACGTTCATTTTCGATCGCCATTCGGCGCAGTTCGTGCAGCGCCTCGGCAGGGGGGGCGTCAAGGCGAGCCAATGCATTTTGTTTGCGGTCTGCAAGCCCCGTCAGCGCACCGAGATCCGCGGCTCGGATCGCCTCACGTTCGACCCGCAGAATATCCATCAACGCATGGACGGGGTCGGTTTCACGCGACATCTTGTGCCCCCCGAGCCTCGAGCGCTTTGAAAATCGTCTCGGCAAGGCCAATCCCACCCGCATTTACCATGCGTTTCGCCTGTTCCTCACGCAGGAAAGAGGTGAATTGTTCCTCACCCACACCGCCGCCAAAAGCGCCATTCATCTCCGCCAATCCGGCATGTTTGAGCATTTCCGACAGGAAGCCCGCCTCCAGCGCCTGGGCCGAGCGGCGCAATTGTGCGGAGCGCTCCGCGATGCGCAAAGATTCCGGCGCGGAAAGTGTGAAGGGAGAAAGGCCGGTTTGCATGGATTGCTCCAATTGATGCGATTTTTTCCGATCATGGGGATCTCGGGTAAAGAATCGGTAACCCCGGGACGGCAATCTCGCTTCATTCACAGACAGAAGTCGCGAGGATCATGATTCCCATTTCGCTCATCGAAACCGGTCTGGCGCCGCACCCGGACAAAGCTCCAGCGACGGCGCCGGAGTCACAAACGACTACAGAGCTGTTCGGCGTCGCGTTCGAAGAGACTGCGGCTCTTGCGCCGACCCTTCTCTTGCACACCGCGGAAAAGGCAATCCTCGGCGACGAATGCGCCCCCTCGGTAGCGACTGAAAAGTGTTCCGTCACCCTTGGCGCAGGTGCAAATCCCGAACCGCGGAGCGACATGAAGAACACCAGGCAGGCAGATTCTGCCACGAAGACCCCTTTGCCAGAAAACTGCGGGACGGGACCGGATTGTGATCGGTTTCGCGGGCGGATGCCGCCGCCGCAGGCGGATGCAATCCGCGCGCGCACTGAGAGGCTTTCGGAGGTTGGGGAGGACGCTGATGAGGCAAGGGGTTCGAGACCGCGCCAAAATTCAGGATCCGGGGAGGAGAATGCCGGGATGTCTGAAGCCCCCGCGCCGAGCCCTGCCCTGCCGACGCCACTCTCACCGCCCCTTGGAGAGGGACGTCTAAATGAAAGGGGGCCGCGCTCAGAGCCTGCCGGGACTGTGTCTGACAGTATTCGCATCGGAAGTGACCGCCCTCCCGGCGCAGCGAACACCGGGATAGCGCCGGAAATGCAGGATCGACGAGCGATTCTCCCGCCCCTTCTACCTGCGGGTAACCCTATGGGGGGCATGGCGTTTTTGGAAGCGTCGCGCGTCGAGCCAAGGTCAACGCCATCCATCGGCACCGAGTTGACGGAGGGCGGTTCCGACGCCGCCTCGGCACAGACTTCGCCCGAGCAGCGTTCTCAGGTGGGTCAACTCTTGAACGGAGGCGGCGGCGCAGACCTGCACGCAGGACGCAACGCCGCGTCGCTTGCAGGTGAAAGCGATCTCGGCCACCAAACCGCCGCTACGCCGGAAATGACGCGGATTACGCCAAAACAGGACATTCTAGGTGCGCACGATCCATCGCTTTCCGTGGGCACAGGTATGGCCCCGCGCGACAGCATCGAATTTGACCGTGGCGCAACATCGCGCACCGCAGTCGACATGCCGATTGCGCGGCTTATGACCCCGGAAATCCAGCCCGACGGACCCGCGCGCAATCAGATATCCGATGTGCGCCTCGGCCCTGACACCACCCGCGCTCCGCGATCGGTCGCGATCGAACCCACCAAGGCGACGTCAGGGGGGGATGCACCTTTGATGCGGCCCCAAGCCTCCTCCGATGTTACGGTGGCGCAAGCCGGGCCCAGCCCGCACTCCGGTGCAATGCCCGAAAAATTCACGGCAGAGCCGCTTGCTCCACCCCCCGCAACACATAGCGCCGATGCTGCGCAGGTGGCGCCTGCCCTGCCCGTCACGCCCAAGATCGTTGCGGACAATGACGAGCGCCTGAGCGATTTGCGCGCCTCTTCCACGGAGCCACCGCTCGCCCGCCCCGATTTGCCGCTTGCGACACTGCCCGAACCGCAACGAACGGCATCGGCGCCTCCGGCACCGGCGCTGGCGCAGTCCGTCGGCCAGCAGATCGGCGCTGCTCTTGCCCAGATGCCTGATCAGCCGATCGAAATCTCGCTTTCGCCAGAGGAGCTGGGTCGGGTGCGCCTGACGCTTCACGCCCACGATCAGGCCATGACCGTTGCGATCCAGGCGGAACGGCCCGAAACGCTGGATCTGATGCGCCGCCACATCGACAGCCTCGCGCGCGAGATGCGCGAGCTTGGATATGGCGCGCTGAATTTCACTTTCGATCAGAATAGCGACCAGAGCGCTTTTGCACAGCGAGACATGGGCGGTGATGCACAGGACAGGCCCACGCCGCCCAGTCTTGAGATGCCCGAACCGCTGCGCGCCAGCTTTGTGCCAATCCGGTCAGCCGCGTCAGGGCTCGACCTGAGGATGTGAGGACAAGACATGACCACCACCACACCGATCACCGCAAGCAGCGCCGTCACGGCGGCGGCGAACTCCACCAGGGCGGCGCAAAATGCGGGACTCAGCTCGGACTTCCAGACCTTTCTGACGATGCTGACAGTGCAGATGCAGAACCAGGACCCGTTGAACCCGATCGAAAGTTCCGATTACGCGGTGCAGCTTGCGACCTTTTCCGGCGTCGAACAGCAGGTGAAGACCAACGACCTGCTTCAGGCCCTGACGACGCAGCTTGGCCTCAATGGCATGTCGGAACTGGCAGGCTGGGTCGGCATGCAGGCCCGCACCGAAGCGCCCGCCTGGTTCGACGGGGAAAGCCCGGTGACGCTCTCGCCGAACCCCGTTCTCGGGGCCGATCAAACGATCCTCGTGGTAAGCGATGCCAGCGGAACGACGGTCGCGCGCGACACGATCCCGGTCAGCGCCGAAATACTCGCCTGGGACGGGCGCGATGGCAACGGCGCATCCCTTCCCGCAGGCCTCTATGAGTTCACTCTCGAAAGCTATTCGGGCGGCACGCTCGTCGGCACGAACACCGTCGAAACCTACAACCGGATCGTCGAGGCGCAGGGCACTGCAAGCGGCCCGGTCCTCATCCTCGAAGGCGGGAGTGCGATCTCGACCGAAGCCGTGACCGCCCTGCGCGAGGGCTAGATCAACTCGCCCAAAAGCACCCCGATCAGCAACAGGGCGGCTCCCCCCGTGGCGAGCGCGGCATAGCGCCAGCCCTTCGGATCGACCGGCGCGGGCGGCGGTTCGGTCTGACGGTGGATCGCGGCCTTGAGAAGCTCGGGGAGTTCCGGACCGAACCGGCCCAGCATCTGCACCGTACGCCGCAGATCGTTCAGCGCCGCGCGCGGCCCGAGATTCTCGCGGATATATTTCTCGACCACGGGCCGGGCGACCTCCCACATGTTGATCGTGGGGTTGAGCGAACGCGCCACCCCCTCGACCACGACCATCGTGCGTTGCAGCAAGATCAGCTGGGTCTGGGTCTGCATCCCGAAGCGCTCGGTCACCTCGAAGAGATAGGCCAGCAGCCGCGCCATCGAGATATGCTCGGCATCCATGCCGAAGATCGGCTCGCCCACGGCACGCAGCGCCAGAGCGAAATCATCCACATCGCGGTCGGCAGGCACGTAGCCTGCTTCGAAATGCACCTCGGCCACGCGGCGGTAATCGCGCTGGATGAAGCCCATCAGGATCTCGGCATAGACCCGGCGGGTATATTCGTCGATCTGCCCCATGATCCCGAAATCATAGGCAAGAATGTCGCCGTTCGCGGCCACCTTGAGGTTGCCGTGATGCATATCGGCATGGAAATAGCCATCGCGGAGCGCGTGGCTGAGAAAGAGCTGCAACACCCGCTCGCCGATCAGGTTCACATCGTGACCCGCAGCGATCAGTGCCTCGCGATCGCCCAGCGGCAGCCCCTCGGCCCAGTCGAGAACCATCACGCGTTTGGCCGAAAAGTTCCACGCAGGCTGCGGCACCCGAAAGCCCTCATCGTCCTTCGTATTCGCGCCGAATTGCGAGGCGGCAGCGGCTTCGAGCCGCAGATCCAGCTCTCCCAGAACCACCGATTCGAAATGCTTGACCACCTCGGTCGGGCGCAGCCGGCGCGAGGCGGGCGAGAGCCGTTCGATCATCCCGGCGGCGAAATGGAAGGCATCGAGATCGCGGCGGAAGGCGCGCTCGATCCCCGGGCGCAACACCTTGACCGCGACCTTCTCGCCGGTATCGGCGCGGCGCGCGGAATGGACCTGCGCGATCGACGCCGCGGCCACGGGTTCCGAGAACTCCATGAAGAGTCGATCAGCGGGGGCACCGAGCTCTTCCTCGATCATGCGCTTGGCAATCGCGGTCTCGAAGGGCGGCAGCTTGTCTTGCAGCACGCGCAGCTGGTCGGCCAGCTCATCACCCACCACGTCGGGCCGCGTCGAGAGCACCTGCCCGAACTTGATATAGGCGGGGCCGAGCGCGGTGATCGCGCGGGTGACGGGCGGCAGATTCGGATCACCCTTGTAGCCGAGCCAGGCGAAGGGCGCGCTGATCGCATAGGCCACCGCGCGCAGACGTGGCGTCGCGTTCATTGCCTCGAGTGCCTGATGCATCGCCCCCGAGCGGATGAAGGTCGCGCCGGTCCGGATCAGGCGCCAGATATTATGCGGTCCGCGCATCGCTCAGATTTTCCAGCCCGAATGCAGCGCCGCGATCCCCATCGAGAGATTGCGGTAAGAGACGTTCTCGAACCCGGCCTCGCGGATCATCTGCGCGAAGGTTTCCTGCGGCGGAAATTTGCGGATCGATTCCACGAGATACTGATAGCTGTCGCGGTCATTCGCGACGATCTCGCCCATCTTCGGGATCACGTTGAACGAATAGAGATCATAGGCCTTCTGCATCAGATCGTTCGGGATCTGGCTGAATTCCAGCACCATCAGCCGACCGCCGGGACGCAGCACACGATAGGCTTCGCTCAGCGCGTCGGGAATGCGCGTCACGTTCCGGATCCCGAAGGAGATCGTGTAGACGTCGAAGCTGTTATCGGCGAAGGGCAGAGCCATCGCATCGCCCACCACCCAATCGAGACTGTCGGCAAGGCTTTCGGCCTCGGCACGCTTGCGCCCCTCGATCAGCATCGACTCGGTCATGTCGCAGACCGTGGCATGGCCCGAGCCCGCGCGCTTGAGGAAGCGGAAGGACACGTCGCCCGTGCCGCCCGCTACGTCCAGCAGCTTCTGCCCCGGGCGCGGCGCGAGCCAGTCCATCATCGCATCCTTCCAGATGCGGTGAATGCCGACGCTCATCAGATCGTTCATGATGTCGTATTTCGACGCGACCCGCGAGAAGACGCCATGAACCATACCGGCCTTCGCGTCCTCGTCCACGGTCTGAAAGCCGAAATGCGTGGTCTTTGATTGCTCTGCGCTCATGGGCCCTTGCCGATCCTGAATTCTCCCCCTTCTTATAGGGGCCCTTTGCCGCAAGACAATCCGATGAGGAGGAACAATGCCCGAATTGCCCGAGGTCGAGACGGTTCGTCGCGGGCTGGCGCCTGCGATGGAAGGCCACCGGATCGAACGGGCCGAGGTGAATCGCCCCGACCTGCGCTGGCCCCTGCCCGAACGCATGGCCGAACGGCTGACCGGGGCGAAGGTCGAGCGGCTGCGGCGGCGCTCGAAATACATCCTCGCCGATCTCGATACCGGGGAGAGTCTGCTCATTCATCTGGGCATGTCGGGACGGATGCTGGTCTCGGGCGTGACGCTCGGAGAGTTCCACCTCGACCACCCAGCCCCCGCGAAGCACGATCATGTCGTGCTGCACATGTCGGGCGGCGGGCGCGTGACCTTCAACGATGCGCGCCGGTTCGGGGCGATGGACCTAGTGCTGACCGATCGGGAGGCGGCGCATTGGCTGCTTGCGGGGCTCGGGCCCGAGCCCTTCGGAAATGACTTCAACGAAGAGTACCTGGTGGAGGCGCTCAAACGTCGCGCCAGCCCGATCAAGACCGCGCTGCTTGATCAGCATGTCGTCGCGGGGCTGGGCAACATCTATGTCTGCGAAGTGCTCCACCGCGCGGGCATCGACCCGCGCCGCCAGGCGAAACGAATCTCGAACGCGCGGCTGGCCTCGCTGGTACCGATCATCCGCGAGGTTCTGACCGAGGCGATCGCGGCGGGCGGATCGAGCTTGCGCGATCATCGTCAGGCCGATGGCGAGCTGGGCTATTTCCAGCACAGCTTCCACGTCTATGACCGCGAGGATGCGCCCTGCATGACCTGCGGCACAGCGATCCGGCGCATCGTGCAATCGGGCCGATCGACCTATTTCTGCCCCACCTGCCAGAAGTGACGCCACGCCCAAACCCGCACAAGACGCTTGATCTGGCCTCCCCCTCTGCTAGGAGTCGCGTTCAGACACAAGGAAAGGCAAGACCGAATGGCCTACCAGACCCTGATCGTCGAGATCGAGGACTACGTTGCCCTGATCCGGCTCAACCGCCCCGAAGCCCTGAACGCCCTGAACTCCCAATTGCTGGGGGAACTGGCAGAAGCGCTGAAATCGGCGGAAGAGAATGACAAGGTGCGCTGCATCGTCATCACCGGCTCGGAAAAGGCCTTCGCGGCCGGGGCGGATATCAAGGAAATGTCGGAAAAGAGCTTTGTGGACATGTTCACGAGCGATTTCTTCGGCGTCGAGGCGGAGGCGATCAAGCGCATCCGCAAACCGATCATTGCCGCCGTGTCGGGCTACGCGCTCGGGGGCGGCTGTGAACTGGCGATGATGTGCGATTTCATCATCTGCGCGGAAAACGCCAAGTTCGGCCAGCCCGAGATCAATCTCGGCGTCATTGCCGGCATCGGCGGCACGCAGCGCCTGACCCGCTTCGTCGGCAAGTCGAAAGCGATGGACATGCACCTGACGGGTCGCTTCATGGACGCCGCCGAAGCCGAGCGCTCGGGCCTCGTGAGCCGCGTCGTACCCAATGCGAAACTGATCCCCGAGGCTATGGCCGCGGCACAGAAGATCGCGGAGAAGTCGATGCTGGCAGCCGCCGCGGCGAAGGAAGCGGTCAACCGCTCCTACGAGACGACGATGGAAGAGGGCATCCTCTTCGAGCGTCGCCTCTTTCACGCGCTGTTTGCGACCGAGGACCAGAAAGAAGGCATGGCCGCCTTCCTCGAAAAACGCGAACCGCAATTCCGCGACAAGTGATCGCGCGAAACTGAATACGCAGGCGGGGCTACGGCCCCGTTTCGCAATTATGGGCTTCCCCTTCAGGCATTTTTGCCCTAAGAGGCCCGCTTACATGCGCGTGGAGCCCGCTCAGGCTAGAATCATCCGGTTCTTCTGGAAACCCGGGGTCTGTCGTGCAATCGAAATTTGAACAGACCCGGAAAGTGGGAAACAGACCATGGCCAATACGCCCCAGTCCAAAAAGCGCGCCCGTCAGAACGAGCGTCGTCAGGACATCAACAAAGCGCGTCGCTCGCGCATCCGTACCTTCATCCGCAAAGTCGAGGAAGCGATCGCATCGGGCGACTACGCCGCCGCGACCACCGCTTTGCGCAACGCTCAACCCGAGATCGCTCGCGGCGTGACCAAGGGCGTCATCCACAAGAACACCGCCTCGCGCAAAGTCTCGCGCCTGGCTTCGCGCGTGAAGGCTCTCAACGCCTGATCCGCAAAGCGGTTGGATTCGCTAAGAAAAACGCGCCTGCTTTTCGTGCAGGCGCGTTTTTTCATGTCTAATCAAAGCGTTGACACACAACTGTTGCAGTTTTGCGCAGCCCCCTGAGATTCGTTTTCCGGAATCTCCCGTCAAGAGCAAAGGTCAGTTGCCTGTCGCCTCGAGGGCTTGCTAGCTTCACCTTGCGATTCACGTCGCCTTGGGGGACATGACGCATTTTTCGGGCGGTCGACGGGCAATAAAGTCTGCCACGACAAAGAAAAAGCCTCGCCGCAGCCCGGCAAGATGCGATTCCGATTCTCGAGGGCTCAAAACCCTCAGCTTCGGCAGGTATGCCTGCAACCGGGAGGATTCCCGGAGCGGCTGTCATGTCTTGTTGCCATGGGGAGGAGACGGCCTGCCAGCCGCGATTCCGCATGCGCCCAGAGCGATCTCGTCGCACTTGATGTGTGTGATATATGGGCGGGAAAATGACGGACGATACCTGGGGCCGGGTCTGCGATGAACTTCAAAAAAGCGTTGGGCAGAATAACTTCACGACCTGGATCGCTCCACTGGAGCTGATCGACCTCGAAGACGGGATCGCCTCTTTCCGGGCGCCGACCAAATTCATGCGAGACTGGGTCTCGCGCAACTTCGCCGAACCGATTCTGAGCGAGCTGCGCCGTGCGGGCGTGAGCGCCGAGCGCGTTGATATTTCCGTGCCGCTGCGTCAGGTTGCCAATGGCGCCAAGCCCGCTGCGAAACCCGCCGCAATGCCGGTCAAGCCGCGCAAGCCTGCCCGCGCCGAGTCCGAACCTCTCCCCGGTGCGCCGCTCGACGCGCGTTTCACCTTTGACAGCTTCGTCGTCGGCAAGCCGAACGAGCTGGCACATGCCGCGGCCAAGCGTGTCGCCGAAGGCGGCCCCGTCACCTTCAACCCGCTTTTCCTTTACGGTGGCGTCGGCCTCGGCAAGACGCACCTGATGCACGCGATCGCGCATGAACTTCAGGTGCAGCGTCCCGATCTGCGCGTACTCTACCTCTCGGCCGAGCAATTCATGTACCGCTTCATTCAGGCGCTGCGTGACAAGCAGATCATGGACTTCAAAGAGATGTTCCGCTCGATCGACGTGCTCATGGTCGATGACGTGCAGTTCATCGCCGGCAAGGAATCGACGCAGGAAGAGTTCTTCCACACGTTCAACGCGCTCGTCGATCAGGGCAAACAGATCGTCATTTCCGCCGATCGCGCGCCCGGCGAGATCAAGGACCTCGAGGAGCGCATCAAGTCGCGCCTGTCCTGTGGCCTCGTCGTCGATCTGCATCCCACGGATTACGAACTCCGCCTCGGGATTCTCCAGACCAAGACCGATGCCTATCGCACCGAATATCCCGATCTCCAGATCGCGCCCGGCGTGCTCGAATTCATCGCGCACCGCATCAGCTCGAACGTGCGTATTCTCGAAGGCGCCCTGACCCGCCTCTTTGCCTACGCCTCTCTGATCGGCCGCGAGATCACGATGGATCTGGCGCAGGAATGCCTCAAGGACCAGCTTCGCCAATCCGAGCGCAAGGTCACCGTCGAAGAGATCCAGCGCAAGGTGGCCGAGCACTACAATGTCCGCCTGTCCGATCTGGTGGGGCCCAAGCGCCTGCGCGCGATCGCCCGGCCGCGTCAGGTCGCGATGTTCCTCGCGAAATCGCTGACCACCCGCTCGCTGCCCGATATCGGTCGCCGCTTTGGCGGTCGTGATCACACCACGATCATGCACGGCATCCGCAAGATCGAGGAGCTGCGCGCGACGGATTCGCAACTCGCCGAAGATATCGAGTTGCTCCGCCGCCTCCTTGAAAGCTGATCTCGCCCGCTGGGCTTGACGCTCCGGGCAAAGCGGCCGAATGTCTGCGAAAACCGTTGTGCCGGTGGCGCAAGGTGCTACCTTGCCACCCCCGGAAAGTCGTGAGGGATCGACATGAAATTCAGCATCGAACGTGCCGCGCTGCTCAAGGCCGTATCGCAAGCGCAATCCGTTGTGGAACGCCGCAACACGATCCCGATCCTCGCCAATGTGTTGATCGAAGCTGAAGGCGACACGGTCCAATTCCGCGCCACTGACCTTGATATCGAGGTGGTCGACAAGGCTCCCGCGATGGTCGAGCGCGCCGGTGCCACCACCGTCTCGGCCGTGATGCTGCACGAGATCGTCCGCAAACTGCCCGATGGCGCGCTGGTCTCGATCTCTGACGATGCCGCGGCGGGCCGCCTGAACGTGCAGGCTGGCAAGTCGAGCTTCAACCTCGCCACGCTGCCGAAAGAAGACTTCCCGGTCATGGCGAGCTCGGAATATGTCGCCAATTTCGCCGCGAAAGCGGGCGTGCTGCGCCGCCTCTTCGACAAGTCGAAATTCGCCATCTCGACCGAGGAAACCCGCTATTACCTCAACGGCGTCTACATGCATGTCGCGACTGGCGAGGATGGCCAGGTCCTGCGCTGCGTGGCGACCGATGGTCACCGCCTCGCCCGCATCGACGCGGCCTTGCCCGACGGCGCGAATGGCATGCCCGGCGTGATCGTGCCGCGCAAGACCGTAAACGAGCTGCGTAAGCTGCTCGACGATGACGAACAGGAAATCGCCGTCTCGGTGTCGGAAACCAAGGTCCGTTTCGCCACCCCGGTGATCACGCTGACCTCGAAAGTCATCGACGGCACCTTCCCAGATTACACCCGCGTCATCCCGACCGGGAACACGCGCCAGCTTGAAGTCGATGCGACCGAATTCGCAAAGGCGGTGGATCGCGTGGCGACTGTCTCGTCCGAGCGTTCGCGTGCAGTGAAACTCGCGCTCGATGCCGACAAGCTGGTACTTTCGGTCAACGCGCCCGATGCCGGTGCCGCCGAGGAAGAACTGGTCGTGGCCTATGCCGACGAGCCGCTCGAGATCGGCTTCAACGCGAAATACCTGCTCGAAATCGCGAGCCAGGTTGATCGCGAGAATGCCGTCTTCCTGTTCAACTCCTCGGGCGATCCGACCCTGATGCGCGAAGGTGGCGACACCTCTGCTGTCTACGTGGTCATGCCGATGCGCGTGTGACGCAGGCTCCCAGCCGGACAATCTGATGCTGCGGAACCTCAAGATATTGCAGTTCCGCTCGCATCGCCGTGCCGAAATTGCCTTCGATGGACGGCCCGTGGCGATCTACGGGCCGAACGGGGCCGGCAAGACGAATATCCTGGAGGCGGTTTCTCTGCTTTCACCGGGGCGCGGCTTGCGCCGGGCGCAGGCCGATGAGCTGATGCGCCGTGCCGAGGCCGTGGGCTGGAAGCTCCAGGCGGCGACCGACACGCATGAGATCGAGACCTCCGCCTTGCCCGGTGAATCCCGTCGCGTCGAGATCGACGGAAAAGCCGCGCCGCAGATGGCACTGGCGCAAATCCTGCGGGTGCTCTGGCTCGTGCCCTCGATGGACCGGCTCTGGATCGAAGGGGCCGAGGGACGCAGGCGCTTTCTCGACCGGATGGTGATGAGCTTCACCCCGTCCCATGCCGAGGTCACGCTCGCCTATGAAAAGGCGATGCGCGAACGCAACCGACTTCTGAAAGACATGGTGCGCGATCCGAACTGGTATCATGCGCTGGAAGGTCAGATGGCCGAGGCGGGTGCCGCGATCCGGGCGAACCGGGCCGAGGCGCTGGCACGGATCATGCAGGCGCAGGCCGATGCGACCACGGCCTTCCCCGCCGCGCGGCTGGAGCTCGACAATGAGGGGCCCGACGATCTGGCCGCAGCGCTTGATGCGAACCGCGCACGCGACATGGCGGCGGGGCGCACGCTGGAAGGCCCCCATCGCGCCGACCTTCTGGCCACTTACGTCGAGAAGGACGCGCCCGCTGCGCAATGTTCCACCGGCGAGCAAAAAGCGCTTCTGATCTCGCTCATCCTCGCCAATGCGCGCGCGCTTGCGGGCGAGGATGTGGTGCTTTTGCTCGACGAGGTCGCGGCGCATCTGGACTCCGGCAGGCGCGCGGCGCTTTATGACGAAATCTGCGCGCTCGATGCCCAGGTGATGATGACCGGGACCGGGGCAGAGCTGTTCGACGCGCTAGGCCGGCGCGGTCAATATCTCGAGGTTGTCGAGGGGCCGCGGGGATCGCAGGTCGAGGAGGTCACGCCATGAGTTACCCCAAACAGCGCGTCACGCTGATCACGCTCGGCGTGGGAAATCTCGACCGGGCCAAAGCCTTTTACGCCGCGCTTGGCTGGCAGCCGCATGCGGAGCCGGAAGGCGTCGCATTCTACCAGCTGCACGGCATGGTGCTTGGCCTGTTCGGGCTGGATGATCTGGCGAAGGATCAGGGCCGTCCAGATGCGGCGCTCGGGACCGGGGCGATGACGCTGGCACAGAATTTCGACACGCCTGAGGATGTCGATGCCGCTTTTGCCGAAGCGCTGGCCGCCGGGGCAACGCCGCTGAAGGCGCCCGAAAAGGTCTTCTGGGGCGGATATTCCGGTTATTACGCCGATCCCGACGGCCATGTCTGGGAACTCGCCCACAACCCTTTCTGGCCATTGGCCGATGATGGAAGCCTGACCCTGCCATGACGCTCACCTTTGCGCAGATCGCCCTTTACTCCGGCGCGCTTCTCGTTCTGTTTCTGACCCCCGGCCCTGTCTGGCTCGCGCTACTGGCGCGCGCCATGTCGGGCGGGTTCGCCGCAGCCTGGCCGCTCGCGCTTGGCGTGACGGTGGGCGACATGATCTGGCCCGCACTTGCCATCCTTGGCGTCTCCTGGCTCGTGCAGGAATTCAGCTATTTCCTCGTCGTGCTGCGCTGGGTGGCGGTCGCGATGTTCATCGGCATGGGGATCCTGCTGATCCGCCACGCCGATCACAAGATCAGCTCCGACAGCCGCCTGACGCGCCCCGGCATGTGGGCCGGTTTCGTCGCCGGTCTCATCGTGATCATCGGCAACCCCAAGGCGATCCTGTTCTACATGGGGATTTTGCCGGGCTTCTTCCCGATCGCTACGATGACCTGGATCGACATCACGATCGTCAGCCTGATCTCGGCCATCATCCCCTTCACCGGTAACATCATCCTTTCGGCCTTTGTGGACCGGATCCGGACCTTCGTGCAAAGCCGCGGCAAGCTCGCACGGCTCAACCGGATCGCAGGCGGGCTGATGATCTTCGTAGGCCTCGTGATCGCCGTGACGTGAGCCCCCAAATCTTGTGTCCAAGGCGTGACATTGCCGCGCCCAGCCGATATAAAAACGGCAGCAAAGACAGGACGCGCAGGCATGACCGACGACACCCCGAAGAAGAACAATTACGGCGCCGAATCCATCAAGGTTCTCAAAGGCTTGGAAGCCGTGCGTAAACGGCCGGGCATGTATATCGGTGACACCGATGACGGCTCGGGCCTGCATCACATGGTCTACGAGGTCGTCGATAACGGGATCGACGAGGCTCTTGCGGGTCACGCGGACTACGTTCACGTGAAAATTCACGCCGACAGCTCGGTCTCGGTGCGCGATAACGGGCGCGGGATTCCGGTCGATATCCATGCCGAGGAAGGCGTGTCGGCAGCCGAAGTCATCATGACCCAGCTTCATGCGGGCGGGAAGTTCAACAACACCGACGATGACGGCAATGCCTACAAGGTTTCGGGCGGTCTGCACGGGGTCGGCGTCTCGGTGGTGAACGCGCTCTCGGACTGGCTGGAGCTGACCGTCTGGCGCGACGACAAGATCTACAAGGCCCGTTTCGAGCATGGCGAATGCGTCGAGCATGTCCATGTCGTCGGCGATGCGCCCGGCGAGAAGGGCACCGAGGTGCGCTTCCTGGCCTCCAACAAGGAGACCGACCCGGAGGGCACCTTCTCGAACCTCGAATACAGCTTCGCCACGCTCGAAAAGCGCCTGCGCGAACTCGCTTTCCTCAATTCCGGCGTCCGTATCATCATCGAGGACGAACGCCCCGCCGAGCCGGTGCACACCGAACTGCATTACGAAGGCGGCGTTCGGGAATTTGTGAAATATCTGGATCGTTCGAAAACCGCCGTCATGCCCGAGCCGATCTACATGGTCGGCGAGGTGCGCGGCATCGGCGTCGAAGTCGCGATGTGGTGGAATGACAGCTACCATGAATCGGTGCTGCCCTTCACCAACAACATCCCGCAGCGCGACGGTGGCACCCACCTCGCTGGCCTGCGCGCGGCGCTGACCCGCACGATCACGAAATACGCGCAGGAAAGCGGCATCGCTAAGCGCGAGAAAGTCGATTTCACCGGCGATGACGCGCGCGAAGGCTTGACCTGCGTGCTCTCGGTGAAAGTGCCGGATCCGAAATTCTCCAGCCAGACCAAGGACAAGCTGGTCTCCTCCGAGGTCCGCCCGGCCGTCGAGAACCTCGTGAACGAAAAGCTCGCCGAATGGTTCGAGGAAAACCCGAACGAGGCCAAGCAGATCGTCGGCAAGATCATTGAAGCCGCGCTCGCCCGTGAAGCCGCCCGCAAGGCCCGCGAACTGACACGCCGCAAGACTGCGATGGATGTGGCCTCACTGCCCGGCAAGCTCGCCGATTGTCAGGAAAAAGACCCCGCCCTCTCCGAAGTCTTCCTCGTCGAGGGTGACTCCGCCGGCGGCTCGGCCAAGCAGGGCCGCGAGCGCAAGAACCAAGCCGTGCTGCCGCTGCGCGGCAAGATCCTCAACGTGGAGCGTGCGCGCTTCGACCGGATGCTCAGCTCCGATCAGATCGGCACGCTGATCACCGCGCTCGGCACCGGGATCGGCCGCGACGAGTTCAACATCGACAAGCTGCGCTACCACAAGATCGTCATCATGACCGATGCCGACGTGGACGGTGCGCACATCCGCACGCTGCTCTTGACCTTCTTCTTCCGCCAGATGCCCGAGATCATCGAGCATGGTTATCTCTACATCGCCCAGCCGCCGCTCTACAAAGTCTCGCGCGGCAAGTCCGAGGTCTATCTGAAGGACCAGACCGCGCTGGAAGATTACCTGATCGACATGGGTGTCGAGGGGGCCATTCTGCGCCTCAACACCGGCGAGGAAATCAGCGGTCAGGATCTCAAGCGCGTGGTCGAAGAGGCTCGCCTGATCAAGCGCATCCTCGCCACTTTCCCGACCCATTACCCGCGTCATATCCTCGAACAGGCCGCGATCGCAGGCGCGATGCTGCCCGGCAAGATCGACGCCGACGCGCAGGGCGTGGCGAATGCCGTCGCGCAGCGTCTCGATCTCGTCGCTCTGGAATACGAGCGCGGCTGGCAGGGTCGCCCGACCCAGGATCATGGCATCCGCCTCGCCCGTGTGTTGCGCGGCGTGGAAGAGGTCCGCACGCTTGACGGCGCGGTGCTGCGCTCGGGCGAAGCCCGCCGCCTCGGTTCCCAGACCGAGGATCTTCGCGAGGTCTATGACCGCCCTGCAAAACTTGCCCGCAAGGAGCGCGAGATCCTGATCCATGGCCCGCTCGAACTGCTCGACGCGATCTTGCAGGAAGGCGAAAAGGGCCTCAGCCTTCAGCGCTACAAGGGTCTGGGCGAGATGAACCCCGAGCAGCTCTGGGAAACCACACTCGACCCTTCGGCGCGCACGCTTTTGCAGGTGCGCATCGAGGACGTGGCCGAGGCCGAAGACATCTTCTCGAAGCTGATGGGCGACGTGGTCGAACCGCGCCGCGAATTCATCCAGCAAAACGCACTGACGGTGGAAAACCTCGATTTCTGAGTCGGTGTAGGGCAGCACATAATGTTTCGCGCTGCCCGTAGACATCACCCTGACGGGATCAACGCCCTTTCGCCGCATGGGTGGTAAAGCCGCCCTCCGGGCGGAATTTGCAGATCGCGCGGCACTTCAACCGGTTGCGGCGAACAGGCGTTCGACGAATGTGATGGGCGTATGAGGCCAAACCCAGTGCCGCGCGCCTGTTCGAGATCTGCCTTTGCAGAGCCGCCTCAAAGCGTATCGCTATCGTGGATTGTGGCGAGAGAAACGGCCTCGGTCTATTTCAGAACCGAACCTTATTCAGCGCTGAGACGCCCATCGCGCAAATGGATCAGCCGGTCGAACCGGTCGAAGATCTTCTCGTCATGGGTCACGGTGAGGATGCAGGCTTCCTGTTCGACGGCGAGCTTGCGCAAGAGGTCCATCACGAGCTGAGCGCGCACGGAATCGAGCGCAGCCGTCGGCTCGTCGGCAAGGATGATCCGGGGTCGGTTCGCCAGAGCGCGCGCGATGGCGACGCGCTGTGCCTCTCCGCCCGACAGATGTGCAGGCTTTACCCCGGCGCGGTGTCCGACCTCGAGATAGTCCAGCAGTTCGCGCGCCCGCGTTTGCGCCGCCGCGGGTTTCCACCCTGCGAGATCGAGCACGACAGAGACGTTCTCCTCGGCGGTGAGGAAGGGCAAAAGGTTATGCGCCTGAAAGATGAAACCGATCTTGTCGAGCCGCAATTGGCGCAGGTTTCCGCGCAGCCAGCGGCCATCAAACACCGTCTCGCCATCGAGGACGAGCCGGCCTGCGGACGGATCGACGATGCAGCCGATGATGTTGAGCAGCGAGGTCTTGCCCGACCCCGAAGGGCCGAGCATCGCCACGACCTCACCTGCATGGATCTGCAAATCGACCGCGCGCAAAGCGTCGACACGCGTTTCGCCCTCGCCGTAATGTTTGGCCACACCCGACACATCGACGAGAAGATCACCAATCGCCATTTCAACCTCCCAGCGCCGTCGCGGGATCGACCTTGAGCGCGGCGCGGATGCCGAGCCCTGACGCCACGATGCAGACGCCGACGATGATCCCGGCGAGCACCAATGCGTTGGTCGGCTCCAGCACCACCCGCCGGGGGAAATTGTCTTTCACCAGCAAGATCAACGACAGCCCGATCGCCCAGCCGGAGGTGCCCAGGATCAGCGCCTGCTGAACGATGAGACCGAGGATGGTGCGATCCGGTGCGCCGATCAGCTTGAGCGTCGCGATCTGTTTCAGCTTCTCCATCGTCATTGTGTAGATGATCAGCGCGATCACCACTGCCGAAACGGTGAGCAGGATCCCCAGGAACAGCCCGATCTGTCGGCGCGCGCGATCGACGACCGAAGCGAGCAGGAGCTCTTCTTGCTGCGCTTGGGTCAGAGCGCCCAGATGTTTCCATTGCCGGATCGTCGCAGCCACCCGCGCGACATCTGCATCTGACTCGATCCGTGCGATGACTGCCGCGACATTGCTGGCGTCAGGCGAGGCCGCTCCACGGGCCGCGCGGACCCGCTCGGCTGCGGGATCGAGTTCGCTCTGTAGGGCCATCGCGTCGGAAAGCGTCATGAAAACTGCGGGATCACCACCGGAATTCATCGCGTCTTCCGTTAGCCCGACGACGGTAAACCGGTTGCGTCCAAGACGGATCGTGTCGCCCACTTCAAGCCCTGACTTTCGATCGGCCACCAATTCGTAATGACTGCGCCCAAGCCCACGCCCCTCGGTGACGGTGGACGGACCTCCGGGACGACCCCGTTCGTAACCGATGACATATAGCCGGAGCGTCTGCGTCCCGTGCTGCGCTTCGATGGTCTGGTAAGTGATCGCGCCCGCCTCGGCGATCCCCGGAAGACGCGCGACCGCATCGCGTGTCGCGGCAGGCAGCGAAGACGCCTCGGCAAAGGGCCCCTGCGTATTGGCCTCGACGACCCAGAGATCCGCGCGCGGCGCTTTCACCGCGGCCAGCGCATCCGAGACGAGACCGTTATAGATCCCGATCATCGCCAGCACGACAGTCATCAGCAACCCCAGCCCGAAGCAGGTCAGGATAAAGCGAAAGAGACTGTGCCGAATGTCCTTGAGCGCGAGGTTCATGCGCCCGCCCCGATGCGAACCTTGCGGCCTTCGACCGCATCTTTGGGAACTGGCGAGACGATTTTCGCCCCTTCCGGCAATCCGCCCGTCACTTCGGAGCGCCCCAGATCGTCGCGCGCACCGAACTCCAGGGTTGCCTGTGCCAGCGCCCCATCCTGCGCGATCCAGACCGTTCCCGACGCGCCATCAAAGCCGATGATATCGACCTCGGGCACCATCAAGGCCCGATCGCGATGACCAGTCGTGACCAGAGCCTCGGCCTGTTCGCCCAGATACATTTCGGCGGGGCAATCCGTGCAAGCGAGCCAGACCTTGCGCTCCTCGTTGACGCGGTCGCTTTCCAACCCGATCCGCACGATGTTGCCATGAAACTCTTGTTGCGGGCGCGAACGAAGACGGATGGCGCCCACCTGCCCCAGCGCAAGCTGGCCCGCGCGCTCCTCGTCGATATAGGTCTGAATCCAGATCGTCTGCGGATCGATCAGGCTGAAGATCGTGTCACCCGCCTTGACCACCGTGCCAGCCTCGGCCTTGCGCGCAATGATCAGGGCATCATAGGGCGCGGCCAGAACGTGCTTTTCGAGAAGCGTGCGGGCCGATTGCAGATTGGCGTCCGCCTCCGCCGCCTGAGCCCGCAGCACCATCAGTTCGGTTTCGGCCACAGCGAGATCGGCGCGCGCCACATCGAGATCGCGCTGGGTTTCCTCCGCGCTTTGCTTCGAGGCCCGGTCCGTTCGTGCAAGTTCCTGCTGGCGCGTATTGGCCGCCTCGCGTTGTGACAATACCGCTTGAGCGCGCGGCAGGGCCGCTTCCGCCTTCGCGAGCGCCGCGCGTGCCGCTTCCACCCCGGCCTCGGCTTGGGCCACGCGCGCCTGTTGTTCCTCGGGATGCAGACGCGCCAGTTCCTGCCCGGCCAGAACGCGATCGCCCGCATCTGCGGACAGGCTCTGCACGGCGCCACCCAGCTCGAAGCCAACCTCGCTCAGCACACGTGCCTCGACGGTTCCCAGACCATAGAGTCGCAAAGTGACATCGGTCTCCGGCGAGAGCACCTGCACCGGCAGCGGGCGATGGCGCATCACCCAGATCCCACCTGCCAGAGCAATTGCGGCAACCCCGACGACAAACCAGCTCTTGCGCATCTCTCAGCGATCCTTCCTGCATTCGAGGAGGCGCAGCTGCACATCGAGCAGCGCGAGCCCCGTCTCTTCCATTGATGTGGTGCGCGGCCCGAGCGCCCAGCGGATCGCGGCGCCCTGAACGAGCGAACTCAGCAGGTAGGCGATATCGCGCGGCCGGAGATCGGCCGCTATCCGGCCCTGTGACTGTGCGGCGGCGAGGTCTGCCGCGAGCGTTTCGTGAAACACGCCGAGGCGCTCTCGGAAAGCGCCGCGCAGAACCTCGTTCTCGGTGGTCAATTCCCGCGAGAACAGAAGCATCGGGATCGCGGGCGTGCGCGCGATCACCCCAAGCTGGGCAGCCACCAGCGCGTGCACCCGTTCCAGCGGATCCGAAACATCTTCAAGTGCTGCCTCCCAAGCCGTCGCCAGCGTGTCGGTGACATGTTCGGCGACCGCGCCCCAAAGCTCTGCCTTGGACGGAAAGTGCCGGAACAGAGCCGCCTGGGTCAGCCCGATCTGTTTCGCGACCGCATTCGTAGTCACGCGATCGGGGCCGATCTGGTCGGCCATCTCGAGAACGGTCGAGACGATTTCGGCTTTTCTCAAACCTGCTGACTTCCGCATCGGACACCTTTAGTAAGTTATCACTTACTTACTAAATGCAGCATCCCAAGACGTCAATGGGGGCTTCGAACAGGTCGCCGCCCCGGTTACTTCCGTGACAAATACTTTCGGAATCTTCGGGGTAAGAGGCAGCCTTGTTGAGACCTCAGGCGCCGACAAGGCCGCGTGCATCCTCGAACCACTCGTCAATCGCCTCGAGGGAGAAAGGAAGGCGGCAACCATATCCACCCGTGAACGCGTCGAAGGCCGCTTCATTCAGGCCGTTGATCCCAACGAGGACAGGAATGCCCTGCAAGATAGCTTCGGCAATCACAGGCCGAAACCCGCGCCCCTCCGCCTCCATCTTGCCGAACTTGTTGACGACGAGCAGATCGGCCCCGCCCGCGAGACTGCGCGACACTGCGGCGACAGAGGCTTCGAGCGCCGCCGGATCAAGACGACATCCGCGCGATCCTCTCCCCAGAGCCTGCGAAATAGCCAGTACCGGGCCGTCCGGAAGAACCTGGATATCCATATCGCAGGCATGGCTTTTGGGTCGATCAATATTGACCTGCACAACGCCACGCACACGAAGCCCGCGCGCAAGCGCCTGCCGGGCAAATCGCGCCATCAGGAAGTCTGCGTCGCCCCGCCCGGGGCTTTGGATAGCGGCGATAGGAAACATCTCGTGTCCTTTCCGTTCAATCATCTGTCCACATTCAGCGCGGCTCATCTTCACCGAAGACACTCGCGCGCGTGATTGTGCAGTCGAGGTCGGCGAGCACGCCATCCTTGAGACCATAGATCAATCCATGAACCTTGACCGGCTTCCCTGCGGCCCAGGCTCGCTGGAGAATTGGCGTCTCCGCGATCCGGCGCACCCCCTCGACCACGTTGAGTTCGGCCAGACGGTCGCGCCTCGCCTCGATATCGGGCAACTGCGCAAGATCAATCGCATAGGCGCGCGCGAGCCGGCGGATCGGCTCGAGCCAATGGTCCGTCAGGCCGCCCAGCATCTCCTCGGTCGCCGCTTTGACACCGCCGCAGCCGTAATGACCGCACACGATAATCTCGCGAATACCGAGGCTTTCGACGGCGAATTCGAGCGCACTCAGCAAGTTCATGTCCGAGGAATGCACGACATTGGCGACATTGCGATGGACGAAGACTTCGCCGGGGTCGAGCCCGGCCACCACATTTGCCGGAACGCGGCTGTCGGCGCAGCCCACCCAGAAAAACTCCGGGTTCTGCCGGGTGGCGAGACGGGCGAAGTAGCCCGGCTCCTCCGCCTTGCGGTGTTCCGACCAAGTGCGGTTGCGCGTGAAGAGATCGCTCAGCATCGCTTTCGTTCCTACGCCGCCAGATCGACCCCGGAGATCTCGGCACGCGCGGCAAGCTCTGCCACATAGGCGCGCACTGCACGCGTCCAGGCCGCCTTCTCCATCGCCTCAGAAATGCGCGGACGCACGGTCTCGTATGGAAGGGGCGCGCCTTCGGCGACCGCATCGAGACGGATCACATGCCAGCCGAAGCGACTGAGAACGGGCTCCGCGGTGATCTCTCCTTCACCAAGCGCACGCAGGACCCTCTCGAACTCGGGAACGGTGTCGCCCGGACCGAGTTGGCCGAGGAAGCCACCCTCGCCCCGCGAGGAGCAATCACTGTTTTCCTTGGCCAGACGCGCGAAGCTCTTGGGCTTTTCGACGGCCTCCGTCGCCAGGGCACGCGCGCGGGTCTCAGCCGCCCCGCGTTGCGCCTCGTCGCGCGGATCGCAAGCGATCAGGATATGCGCCGCTTCCCAAAGGGGCGGGGCGCGGAACCGCGTGGGATCACGCTCCCATTCGGCACGGATCGCGTCCTCGGAGGGCGGCGTCACCTCGACGGCATCTTCGAGAAGCGCACGGATCAAAGCCTCGTCATCGGTCTCGATCTGCCCCGGAGCGACCTCCTGAGGGTCGGCGTCAATCGCGCGTCGTTCCGCTTCTTGCAGAAGCAGCGCGCGAACCGCGAGCGCATTGGCCGCCTTGCGCCAGGCGATACCGGGTTTGTCACTCGGACCGTTATGATGCTGGGCTTCCGCGGCTATTGCCGCGGAAGGGATCTTCTGGCCGTTCACGACCACATCGGGAAAGAGCGGTTTCGTCATCGCACTCACTCCGCCGCACGGACCGACTTGGCCGCCTTGAGACGCGCCTTGGCGACATCCGCATCGCTGCGCGACGGCAGCGGTGCATTCCGACGCGAACGGACGATCTGGTAGCCCGGGCGCAGGAAGAGATACCGCAGCGGAGCGAAGATTCCCGAAGCGATATGGACAAGCCGCGTGAAGGGCGTCAGCAGGAAGATCGTGAGCCCGAGCACGATATGGAGCTTGAAGACAAGCGCCGCGCCCGCGACATAGTCCGCAGCGCCCGGCTGGAAGGTCCAGATCATCTGCGCCCAGGTCATGAACTTGACCATCTCGTGACCGTCGGAGTGCTGCCAGCTCACCGGAACCGTCCCGAGGCCGAGCAGAAGCTGTACCAGCAGGAGCACGAGGATCGCGATATCGGCAAAGCTCGACGTCAGCCGGATACGCTGGTCGGTCCAGCGGCGATAGAGCAGCATCCCGCCGCCGATCGTCGCCATCACGCCCGCGATCCCGCCCGCCACGATTGCGAGGATCTGTTTGGCGCCATGGCTGACATGGAGCATGTCGAAGACCCAGATTGGCGTCAGAAGGCCGACGACATGGCCCGCGAAGATCACCAGAACGCCGACGTGGAACAGGATCGACGCGATGGCGAAATGGCGCGTTCGCAGCAACTGGCTCGACGAGGTTTTCCAGGTGAAGGGATCGCGATCGTAACGTGCGATCGAACCCAGGAAGAGCACGGAAAGTGCGATGTAGGGGTAGATGCCAAAGAGAAACGTATTCATCTGAGCCTCCGTCATTCCGCCGCGGTTTTCGCGTGGCGCAGTTTGGGCGGATCCATCTGCGCGAGCATGTCGCGCACCTGCGGACAGCCTGCATTCGGGTCAGGACCGAAGGTGACCTCGGTTTCTTCCCAGATCTTGTCGATCTCCTCGAGATCGTCGGGGGACGGATCAGGTCGCGCGAGGATCTCGGCCACGGCCTCCTCGTCAGCCACCTCACCCGACATTTGCACGAGCGCCGCGAAGATCGCCGCGTAGGCGCTCTCGCGCTTGCCCAGCCGCTCGCCGATCGCAGCGAGGATATGGGCCGCATCGGCGAGCATGTCGCGTGCTTCCTCGGCCGGACGAGTCGCGAGGAACTCGAGCAGCACGGGAAGGTGGTCGGGCAGTTCGCTCGTGGCCGGCTCGAAACCGGCCGCACGATAGGTTTCGAGCAGGTCGACCATGGCGCCGCCACGATCACGGCTTTCTCCATGGACATGTTCGAAGAGGTTCAGCGACAGGCTGCGCGAGCGGTCGAAGAGCATCACGTAGTCCTCTTCGAGCGCGTAGATGTCACGCGCGCCGAGCTCTTCGATCAGCGGGCGCAGGTCTCGCCGCGCTGCCGCCGTGAGCCGCGTCTCGGAGGCGAGAACGCCCCCGATCTCCGGCATTGCCTGTTGCAACTCCTGCGTCGGATAGCTCAGCAGGACCGAGAAGGCCTTGAGCGTGCGATCATTGAGTTGACGGTCCATCACTGCACCTCCTGCGGCATCTTGAGCGGACGTTTGGAGCCCCCGAAGAGCGAGCCCTTCGAGATCCCGGTCGAGCAGCCGTTGCAATCGGTGAACCCGGTGCCAACGCGTAGATCGTAAGCGTCCTCGACCTGTTCGCGATGGGTTGTCGGGATCACGAAACGGTCCTCGTAATCGGCCAGCGCCATGATCTTGTACATGTCTTCGATCACCCGGCCCGAGAGACCGACACGCGCGGCGATCCCCTCGTCGCGAACCCCGTCGACGGTCTTGGCGCGCATGTAGGAACGCATCGCAAGCATCCGCTCGAGCGCGGTCGCGATCGGGGCCTCGTCACCGGCGGTCAGCATGTTGGCGAGGTAGCGCAGCGGGATACGCAGGCTCTTCACGTCCGGCATCGCGCCGTCCATGCCGATCGCGCCCGCTTCGGCGGCGTTCTGGATCGGCGAGAGCGGCGGGATATACCAGACCATCGGCAGCGTGCGGTATTCGGGATGCAGCGGGAAAGCGACCTTCCACTCCATCGCCATTTTCCAGATCGGGCTTTGCTGCGCCGACTTGATCCACTCTTCCGGAACGCCGTCGGCGCGCGCGGCCTCGATCACGACCGGATCGTTGGGGTCGAGGAATACGTCGAGCTGCGCATCATAGAGCTTCTGCTCGGACGGCACGTTCGCGGCCTCCTCGATCTTGTCGGCATCGTAGAGCATAACACCCAGATACCGGATCCGGCCCACGCAGGTTTCCGAACACACGGTCGGGTTTCCGCTTTCAATCCGCGGATAGCACAAGGTGCACTTCTCGGATTTGCCGGTCGACCAGTTGTAATAGACCTTCTTGTAGGGACAGCCCGAGACGCACATCCGCCAACCGCGGCATTTGTCCTGGTCGATCAGGACGATGCCGTCCTCCTCGCGCTTGTAGATCGCGCCCGAGGGGCAGGAGGCCGCGCAAGCCGGGTTGAGGCAATGCTCGCACAGGCGCGGCAGATACATCATGAAGGTGTTCTCGTATTCCCCGTAGATCTCCTTCTGGACGCCTTCGAAGTTGTAATCCTTCGAGCGTTTCGAGAATTCGCCGCCCAGGATTTCCTCCCAGTTCGGCCCCTTCTCGATCTTCTCGATCCGCTCGCCGGTGATCTTGGAGCGCGGGCGGGCGGTCGGGAAAGCCGTCATCTCCGGCGCGTTGGCGAGATGCTCGTAGTCGAAATCGAACGGCTCATAGTAGTCGTCGATCGCGGGCAGATCGGGGTTGGCGAAGATATTCGCCACGATCCGCCATTTCGAACCCTGCCGCGGGATCAGCTTGCCGGAACGGGTGCGTTTCCAGCCACCGTTCCAGCGTTTCTGATTTTCCCAGTCGGTCGGATAGCCGGTGCCGGGCTTGGTCTCGACGTTGTTGAACCAGGCGTATTCGACACCGTCGCGGCTGGTCCAGACGTTCTTGCAGGTCACGGAGCAGGTGTGACACCCGATGCATTTGTCGAGGTTCAGCACCATGCCGATTTGTGCGCGGACTCTCATTCTGCTGCCTCCTGGGTAGCGGGCTCATCGAGCCAGTCGATCTTCTTCATCTTGCGGACCACGACGAATTCGTCCCGGTTCGCACCGACGGTGCCGTAGTAGTTGAAACCGTAGGCGAGTTGAGCGTAGCCGCCGATCATATGCGTGGGCTTGAGCGTGGCGCGGGTCACCGAGTTGTGGATCCCTCCGCGCAGGCCCGTCTTCTGGGAGCCCGGCGTGTTCACGATCTTCTCCTGCGCGTGATACATGAAGATCGTGCCTTCCTTCATCCGCTGCGAGACGACCGCCCGCGCGGTCAGCGCGCCGTTGACGTTGTAGGCCTCAACCCAGTCGTTATCTTCGATCCCGGCTTTCTTCGCGTCGGTCTCCGAAATCCAGACCACCGGCCCGCCGCGGTTCAGCGTGAGCATCAGCAGGTTGTCGGTATAGGTGGAGTGGATGCCCCACTTCTGGTGCGGAGTGATGAAGTTCAGCACGACATGCTTGTCGTCGCCGGCGAGCACATCTTGCGTCACGGTCTTCAGGTCGACCGGCGGGCGATAGGACACGAAGCCCTCGCCGAAAGCGCGCATCCAGAGGTGATCCTGATAGAGCTGCTGACGACCCGATAGGGTGCGCCACGGGATCAGCTCATGCACGTTCGTGTAGCCGGCGTTGTAGCAGACTTCCTCGCTCTCGATACCCGACCAGGTCGGGGACGAGATGATCTTGCGCGGTTGCGCGGCGATATCGCGGAAGCGGATCTTCGTGTGCTCCTGCCCTTCGGCAAGGTGCTTGTGCCCGCGGCCGGTGGGTTTCTCGAGCGCCCCCCAAGCCTTGACCGCAACCTCGCCGTTGGTTTCAGGCGCGAGCATCAGGATCACCTCGGTTGCATCGATATCGGTATCGATTTTCGGGCAACCTTTGGCGGGACCATCCTCCCATTCGCCATTGAGTTTGCGAAGCGCTTCGACCTCGTGCTTGGTATCCCAGCCGATCCCCTTGCCGCCATTGCCCAGCTTGTCCATCAGCGGACCAAGCGCCACGTACCGATCGTAGATCGCGCCGTAGTCGCGCTCGACCGTCACGTAGTTGGGCGCGGTCTTGCCCGGGATCAGGTCGCATTCGCCCTTCTTCCAATCGCGCACCTCTGGCTGAGCCAATTCGCCCGCCGTGTCGTGCAGGATCGGCGCCTGGACAATGTCGGTTTCCTTGCCGAGAACCTCCGGTGAAACCTCCTGGAATTTCTTGGCGATCGCCTTGAAGATCTCCCAGTCGGACTTCGACTCGTAAGCAGGGTCCACAGCCGCTTGAAGCGGGTGAATGAACGGGTGCATGTCCGAGGTGTTGAGGTCGTTCTTTTCATACCAGGACGCGGTCGGCAGAACGACGTCGGAATAGACCGCGGTCGTCGACATACGGAAGTCGATGCAAACGAGCAGGTCGAGTTTGCCTTCCGGCGCCTTGTCGTGCCAGACCGCCTCCTTCGGCTTCGCCCGACCTTCCTCGCCAAGATCCTTGCCGAGAATCCCGCTGTCGGTGCCGAGCAGGTGACGAATGAAGTATTCGTGCCCCTTGCCCGACGAACCCAGAAGATTCGAACGCCACACATAGAGATTGCGCATCCAGTTTTCCGGGGCGTCAGGGTCCTCGCAGGACATCTGCAGCTCACCGGACTTCAGCTTTTCGGCCACGTAATCCTTGGGATCCATGCCGGCAGCCTTGGCGGCCTTGGTGACCTCGAGCGGGTTCGTCTTGAGTTGCGGAGCCGACGGCAGCCACCCCATCCGTTCAGCGCGGATGTTGTAGTCGATCAGCGAGATGTCCCAGTCACCCTTCGGCGCGGTGGGCGAAAGGATCTCGCTCACGCCGAGCGTCTCGTAGCGCCACTGGTCGGTATGGGCGTAGAAGGCCGAAGTTCCGTTCATCTGCCGCGGCGGGCGCGACCAGTCGAGACCGAAAGCCAGAGGCAGCCAGCCGGTTTGCGGGCGAAGCTTTTCCTGTCCCACGTAGTGGCTCCAGCCACCGCCTTCCTGACCGACGCAACCGCACATCACCAGCAGGTTGATGATACCGCGGTAGTTCATGTCCATGTGATACCAGTGGTTCAGACCGGCCCCGAGGATCACCATGGACTTGCCATGCGTCTTCTCGGCATTGGTCGCGAACTCACGGGCCACGGCGATGATCTTGTCGGCCGACACGCCGGTGATCTTCTCCGCCCAGGCGGGGGTGTAGGGCAGGTCATCGTCGAAATTGTGGCTCACCCAGTCGCCGCCCAGCCCCCGGTCGAGACCGTAATTGGCGCAGAGCAGGTCGAACACGGTAGCGACCATGCCTTCGCGGCCATCGGCGAGCGTGACCTTTTTCACCGGCACGTTGCGAGTGAGCACATCGGGATGCTGGCACTTGACGAAATTCTCGGTGGCAGCGCCGCCGAAATAGGGGAAATCGACCCCGACCACGTCATCGTGGTCCTCTTCCATCACCTGGCTCAGGCGCAGCCGCGTCTCCTTTGCACCGGCGCGGTCCTCGAGGTTCCATTTGCCATCTTCGCCCCAGCGGAAGCCGATCGACCCATTGGGTACGACCAAATTGCCGGAGGTTTCGTCATGGGCGACGGTCTTCCAGTCGGGGTTGTTCGCCTCACCCAGCGCGCCGTCGAGATCGGAGGCGCGCAGCATCTTTCCGGGAACGTGACGCCCGTCTTGCTCGTCGAGCAGCACCAGCATCGGCATGTCGGAGTAGCGCCGCGCGTAATCCTCGAAATACTCGGCCTGTCGGTCGAGGTGGTACTCGCGCAGGATCACATGCCCCATCGCCATGGCGAGCGCACTGTCGGTGCCCTGCTTCGGGTTGAGCCAGATGTCACCGAACTTGGAGGCTTCCGAGTAGTCGGGGCAGATCACGGCAGACTTGGTGCCGCGATAGCGGGCCTCGGTATAGAAATGGGCGTCCGGCGTGCGGGTTTGCGGCACGTTCGAGCCCCAGATCAGCAGATAGCCCGCGTTATACCAATCGGCGGATTCCGGGACGTCGGTCTGCTCGCCCCAGGTCTGCGGCGAGGCAGGCGGAAGATCGCAATACCAGTCATAGAAGGACAGACAGGTGCCTCCCAGAAGCGAGAGGTAGCGCGCACCGGCAGCGTAACTGACCATCGACATCGCCGGGATCGGCGAGAAGCCGAAGACGCGATCGGGCCCGTAGGTCTTCGCAGTATAGGCATTGGCGGTCGCTGCGATCTCGGTCGCCTCGTCCCAGCTCGCGCGCACAAAACCGCCCTTCCCGCGGGCCTTGGTGTATTCGGCGCGCAGCAGAGGATCGCTCTGGATGGCGGTCCATGCCGCGATTGGCGACTTGGTCTTGCGCATCTCGCGCCACATTTTCAGCAGCTTGCCGCGTACCATCGGATATTTCATCCGCGCTGCGGAATAGAGATACCAGCTATAGGAAGCGCCTCGAGCGCAGCCGCGCGGCTCGTGATTGGGCAATCCCGGCCGGGTGCGCGGATAATCGGTCTGCTGCGTCTCCCAGGTCACGATCCCGGATTTCACGTAGATCTTCCAGCTGCACGACCCGGTGCAGTTCACGCCGTGGGTCGAACGCACGATCTTGTCGTGGCGCCAGCGGGAGCGATAGGTGTCTTCCCATTTGCGGTCCTCGCGGGTCACTTGCCCGTGGCCATTCGAGAACTGCTCCAATTCCTTCGATTGCAGGAAGTTAAGTCTGTCGAGCAAGTGGCTCATGTCGCGTCTCCTTGCGGAAATGGGTTAGAGGCGCGCGCCGAGGGACGACGGCGCGCGCCGGTCGTGTCAGCAGGGAACGGGCGCACCCTTGCGGCTGTAGAAGAACCAGGTGACCACCACGCAGAGCGCGTAGAAGATCATGAAGCCCCACAGTGCCGCGTTCGGTGCGCCGGTCAGGCTGATCGACGTGCCGTAGAATTTCGGGATGAAGAAGGCGCCATAGGCCGCGATCGCCGAGGTGAAGGCGATGATCGCCGAGCTTTCCAGCTCCGATTGCTTGAGAGTGGCGGCAGCGTCCAAATGCGGGTTCAGACGCGGCACTTCCTGACGCATGATCGAGGGGATCATCTGGAAGGTCGAGGCATTGCCCACGCCGGTCAGGAAGAACAGCGCCATGAAGCAGGCGAAGAAGCCCCAGAAGTTGCCTGCGTCACCGGCCGAGGGCAGGAACTGCAGAACGCCCCAGACCGCCACGATCATGCCGACGAAGGTCCAGAAGGTCACGCGACCACCACCGAACTTGTCCGAGATCCAGCCCGTGCCAGCACGGCTCAGCGCACCCACGAGCGGACCGAGGAAGGCGTATTGCAGCGCGTCCACTTCGGGGAACTGCGTCTTCATGAGGAGCGGGAAGCCCGCCGAGTAGCCGATGAAGCTCCCGAAGGTGCCGGTGTAGAGCACGCACATCACCCAGTTGTGGAAGCGCGAGAAGATCACCGATTGCTGCTTGAACGAGGCGCTGGCCGACGCGATGTCATTCATCCCGAACCATGCGGCTATCGCCGAAAGCACGATGAAGGGCACCCAGACGAAGCCCGCGTTTTGCAGGAAAAGCTCACCACCGGCAGTCAGTTGCTGCGGCGCGCCGCCAAGCGCGCCGAACACGCCCGAGGTGATCACGATCGGCACGACGAACTGCATCACCGACACGCCCGCATTGCCAAGACCCGCGTTCAGCGCCAGGGCATTGCCCTTGGTCTTCTTGGGGTAGAAATAAGCAATGTTGGCCATCGAGGAGGCGAAGTTGCCGCCGCCGAAACCGCACAGCAGAGCGAGCAGCAGGAAGACGGTGTAAGGGGTATCGGGGTTCTGCACCGCAAAGCCGATGCCCAGTGCGGGCAGAAGCAGCGTCGCGGTCGAGAAGGCCGTCCATTTGCGGCCGCCGAAGATCGGGATCATGAAGCTGTAGAAGATGCGCAGCGTCGCGCCCGAAAGACCCGGCAGCGCCGCAAGCCAGAACAGTTGGCCGGTGGAGTAGTTGAAGCCGATCGCCGGAAGCTTTGCGACCACGACCGACCACACCATCCAGACCGAAAAGGCCAGCAGCAGGTTCGGGATCGAGATCCAGAGGTTGCGCGCCGCAATGGCACGGCCACGCGATGACCAGAACTCGGGATCTTCAGGACGCCAGTCGACAAGGGTGTGGCCTTGCTGCGCGACCGCTTGGGATGAGGTTGCCATGGGTTGTTCCTCCCGTTTGGCGGATTGATGGAATTGCGGGGCCCGGCGCGTTCTCGTCGCGCCCCGCGGTCGCGCGTCAGGCGCTGGCTACGGCCACTTTCCGGGTCTCGATCGCGTTGAGAGCGTGTTCGAGCTCGGCATTGGCCTTGTCGGCGCGTTTGCGCAAAGTCTGGATGTTGGCGATCGCGAAAGCCGCGCGCTCCTCATCTTCCTGCCTCGTGGAGAAGCGGACGAAGAAGGCGAGGAACGAGGCGGCGGTGACCACCATGCCCAGGATCAGGAAGGCCTCGTGCCAGTCCATCGCGCCCTTGAAGAGGAAGCCGGCGAGCACCGCACCGGCGTTACCGCCCGCGCCCACGACACCGGCCACCGCGCCCAGCGCCTTCTTGTTGATGAAGGGCACCACCGAATAGGTCGCCCCTTCCGCCATCTGCGTGAAGAGCGAGAAGACGATCAGCGACGGAAGAGCGAGGAAAAGCACCTGCATCTGGCTGAAGATCATCAGCGCGATGCCTTCGAAGAGGAGGCACATGAAGAGCCAGAAGGACCGGCCGCGCAGCCCCCAGAGCGAGCCGAAATTGTCACCGAACAGACCGCCCAGCGTGCGCGCGAAGATGTTCATCAGGCCGAAGGAGGCAGCGACGAGGCCGGCGGCCACGAGGCTCAGGTTGAAGTAGTCCGCGAAATAGAGCGCGGCGACGTTGTTGATCGTCAGCTCGATGCCGAAGCACGCGCCGTAGATCACGAACAGCATCCACACGCGGTAGTCAGCCATCGCGGTCCAGTAAGCGCCGGTGACGGTCTTCTTTTCCGGCATCATGCCACGGGCGCGCAGGTCGTCGTAATTGCCGTCGGGCGCATCCTGCGTCAGGAAGTAGTAGCCGATCCCGATAAGAAAGATGATCACGCCGACGACGACCATCGACAGGCGCCAGCCGAGCGCCTCGGAGAAGCCGAAGCCCACCACGAAGACCGAGAAAAGCAGCGGCATCACGAATTGCGTCACCCCGCCGCCGAGGTTGCCCCAGCCCGCCGAGGTGGCGTTGGCCTGGCCAACCACGTTCGACGCGAACATCACCGAGGTATGGTATTGGGTGATGACGAAGGACGCCCCGATCCCGCCGATCAGGATACGGAAGATCAGGAAGGTGGTGAAGTCATGCGCAAGGCCGATCCCCATCACCGGCAGAGAGCCGAGGATGAGCAGCCAGGTGTAGGATTTACGAGGGCCAATCCGATCCACGAGCCAGCCGATGAACAGACGCGCGAAGATCGTCATCGACACCGAGCCGATGATCGCCCAGCCCACCTGACTCTTGGTCAGGTGCAGTTCGTCGCGCACCACCGCCATGAGCGGCGCGATCCCGAACCATGCAAAGAAGCAGGCGAAGAACGCAAACCACGTCATGTGGAAGGTTCGGATCTGCACCATCGTCACGTTGAAAAAGTTTGGCCACAGGGAGGTGGCCTTGTTCTGGAGCTCCATGCTCTGTCCCTCCTGGTATTTCATCCGTTGCGAAACGGAAGCGTCACGAGGAGGTATGTCGAGGCACGCACGCAGGAGGCTTGATCAAGATCAAACTCTCCCGGAAGCTGGGGCGAAATAAACGGCGCCGTAGAATCAGTCACGTCGCATGACGCAACGCATCAAGGCGTCATGGGTGGCATGTCAGCCGCACGCTTGATAAATATCAAGTCAACACCACGCACCAGCCCTGAGCGAAGGAAAACGAATGCCGATTCGGGTCAAGGATGACGAAGCCGCAGAGGTTCGGGCGCTCGATCTTTTCACGGGCCTCGAAGACGATGACTTCGCAGCCTTGATGCGGGGGGCCTATGTGCAGACCTTCCCTCCCCGTATCGAACTGGCCAGTCAGGGCGAGCGCAGCGATTTCCTGCATGTGGTCACTGGCGGCGCGGTCGAGATGTTCGCGAGCTGGAACGGGCGCGAGACCGTGATGGCCACGCTCGAACCGGTATCAACCTTCATCCTCGCGGCGACGATCTGCGACGCGCCCTATCTCATGTCGGCGCGCACGCTGGAGAAATCCCGTATCGTTCTGGTGCCATCGGAAGACGTGCGGAAGATCTTCGACATCAACGCCGATTTCGCGCGAGCGGTCGTCACGGAACTGGGCCGCAGCTACCGCGCGGTGGTCAAGAGCACCAAGAACCTGAAACTGCGCACATCGCTGGAGCGGCTCGCCAACCACCTGCTGCAGCGCTACGCGATGGAAGGCAATCCCACCGCCTTCGAACTGGGGCAGGAAAAGCGCCATCTGGCTTCCTATCTCGGGATGACGCCGGAAAATCTCAGCCGGGCGATCCGCCAGTTGGAGCCTTACGGTGTCACTTTCGAAGGCAATATCGTGACGATCACGAACCCGGAGGATCTGACGAACTTCGCCAAGCCTTCGCCGCTGATCGACGATCCCTGGTCGTGATCGTCAGCGCCGACCCTCTGCCTCGTCGATCAACCCTTTCACCCAGACGGAAAAGCCCCATGACGCGGGCACGCCCAGCGGCAGCGAGAGCGCCAGCGCCACGAGCGGCGGGATTGCGGGCAGGCCGATCCATTGCCCCATCAGCCCCAGCATGAAGAGGTTGATCGCGACCGCCGCCGCGGCGAAGGGATAAAGCAACACCATCAGCCGCGACAGGCGCAGTCCCTCAGTGGCTGGTGCCGTCATCGAAGGTAATCTTGTTCCAGACATTGTATTTCCCCGAGGGCTTGCGCATCGGCAGCCGCTTCACCTCTTCGAGCGTCTTCGCATCATAGACGATGACCGCGCCATCATCCTCCCAGATCGAGACCAGCGCATAAGAGCCGTCCTTGGTGAATTCGACATGGGCGACCGTCTTGCCCGGCGCGGGATCGAGCGTCTTGACGATCTCGAGGCTCTGCTTGTCGATGACGTGCATCTTGTCCTTGTTCGGACCGAAGAAGACATCGGCCCAGACATAGGGCGAATTCTCATGGCTGCGCAGGAAGAACCCCGGCCCCATCGTCTTGATCTGGCGCACAAGCGACCAGTCCTTCATATCGATGACCGAGAGCACGCCTTCCTTGAGATGCGGCGTCGCCATCACGCGAGAGCCATTGCGCTCCCAGCTGATCCCGGAACCCAGATGCGGCATTCCCGGCAGCGGCAGTTCGGAGATCGCGCGGCCCACATCGAGATTGACCACCACGCCCTTGTCGCCGTCGCGGTTTGCACCGATCAAATTGCGATAGTCGGGCGAGAAGAAGAAATCGTCGAGCGGCTCGTCGATCAGGATGCGGCGGCGTGCGAACAATCCCTCCTCGGCGCCGAGCTGTTCTTCCATGCTCTGCTCGTGGCTGTGCACGAAGCCGTCATGGAAGGGCCCGGCGTTCGGGCTGGTCGCGATTTCCCAGATTTCCGGCGCATCCTTGAGCGCGAGAACGAAGCTTTCGCGCTGCGGCGCCTGATAGACCGCCGAGACGCGCGATGGCGTGCCGTCGCGGGCGACCACGTCGCGCACTGTGACCACCGACAGATCCTCGGTCGACAGGATGGTCAGCGTGCGTGGCAGGTAATTGGCGACCGCGAGCCATCTACCGTCATGGCTCATCGCGATGTTGCGGCTATTGAGGCCCGCGCGCACCTGACCGACCACCTGCAGTGACCAGATATCGTATTTCTGCACCCAGCCGTCACGGCTCATGATGAATACATAATGCCCGTCGGGAGAGAATTTCGGGCCACCATGGACTGCGAAAGGCGTCGCGAAGCGGTCGAGCACCTCGAACGTGTCTCCATCGAGCACCGACACATGGTGATCTCCAGTTTCCACGACGAGGGTGATGTTCATCGGATCGGCGGTGAAGACCGGCGCCTTGGCGGGTTTGTAATCCGGGTTCAGCTCCAGGCTCTCATTCGCCATCTCGACCGACCACCGCGGCACCTCGGCGAGCGGCGTTTCGACATAGCGCGAGATCGCGGCGATCTGCTCTGCAGTGAGTTGATCGGAAAACCCCGCCATCTGCGTCGCGGGACGGCCCTCGGCGATCACTTTTTCCAGCTTGGGCCCATACATCCGCCCGAGCGTTTCGGGGATCAATGCCGGACCCGTGCCGCCAAGACGCCCTTCGCCATGACAGACTGCGCAATGCTCGTTGAAAAGGGCCGCCGCGTTCGGTTCGGCCTCGGCGGCTTGTGCGACGCTCATCACGGCAAGCAACACGACGATGCTCGTCACCACCCCCCCGGCCGGAAGCGCCAACGAGCGGTGCAGAGGATAGCGGGCGAGCGGATCAGAAGAAGCGATGCGCGGGGTCATGGCTCTTGCCTCGGAAAGGGGTGACGGTGACGCGCTGAGCCTCGGCATCGAGGCCGATCTCGGACGCGCCAAGATAGCAGGCCGGATCTTCGGCCCAGGGATCGCCGGTCAGTTGCAGCGCGCGGATCCGGGTATTGCCGCCGCAGACCGACTTGTAGGCACAGGCACCGCACCGCCCCTTGAGCGGGCGGGGCCGCGTGCGCAATGTGGCCAGCATCGGATCGTCGCCGGTCCAGAGGTCCGAGAACGGCGTCTGCTTGACGTTGCCGATCGTGTAATCGGACCAGTAGGTGTCGGGATGCACACGGCCCAGCGTGTCGATATTGGCGACGCCAAGTCCCGAGGAGTTCCCGCCCCATGCCTCCAGATGCGCCCGGATATGGGAGGCTCTCTCGGGGAAATTCTTCTCGACCCAACGCAGGAAATAGACCGCATCGGCATCGTTGTTGCCGGTGACGATCTCCAGCGGCTGATCTTCGGCCACCGCGACCCAGGCCCTGTCGAGCAACTCGTCGAGGGCCGCGCGGGTGCGGCCATGTTCGGTGTCATCGCCGCGGTGCTTGTCGCCCCGCCCGGCATAGACGAGATGCGAGAGGTAGAACTTGTCGGCACCCTCGCGGTCGCACAGATCCATCATCTGGCCCAGCTGATCGGCGTTGTCCTCGGTGATGGTAAAGCGCAGCCCCACTTTCACATTCCGCGCGAGCAGCTCGCGCACCCCCGTCAGCGCCGCGTCATAGGCTCCTTCGAGGCCACGGAACCAGTCATTCGTCGCCCCGATGCCGTCAAGCGAGATCCCGACATAGTCGAAGCCCAGATCCGCAATCCGACCGGCATTCTCGGCATTGATCAGCGTGCCATTCGTCGAGAGCGACAGGTGGCGGAAGTTCAGCGCCTTCGCACGCTCGGCCAGTTCGAAGAAATCGAACCGGGAGAGGGGTTCGCCGCCCGAGAGGATCAGCGCCGGAATGCCGTAAGCCTTGAGATCGTCGAGGACCCCCATCGCCTGCTCGTGGCTCAGCTCGCCGGGAAAATTCACATCGGCCGAGGTGGTGTAGCAGTGACGGCAACGAAGATTGCAACGCCGCGTGAGGTTCCAGATCACCACCGGCTTCACCGGCCCCTCGCGGCGGCGCACCGGGGTCGGATGGACCAGTTCGCGCATGTATTGGGTCAGTCGAAACATCGTCTCAGTCCTTCCTCAGCCGCAGCCCGGTCTTCTTCAGGATGCGGGTCGAATAGAGAATGTCGCTCTCGCGGCAGGCTTCGCCCAGGAGGGCCGCGATCTGGGCGCGCTTGGTCTCGACCTCGGCGCGGTCGTGTCCGTGGATCATCGCGAAGAGATTGTAGGGCCAGCCCTCGCCGCGCGGACGCAGGTAGCAATGCGAAACGAAGTCGAGCGCGCCGATCATGGGACCGAGATCGCGAACCTTTTCGTCGTCGACGTCCCAGACCGACATGCCATTCGCCGTCATGCCGAGCGCGTAATGATTTGGCGCAAGCGCGATGCGACGGATCACTCCGCGCGCCAGCATGTCACGCATCCGCGCCATGACCTCGTATTCGCTCAGACCGATCTGCGAAGCGATCTGGGCGTAGGGCTGCGGGCACAGGGGCAAGCCGCCTTGCGTGGCCGCGACGATCCGTTTCTCGATTGCATCCAACATCAGGCTGTGACCCTGAAACCCACGAAGAACTCTTCGAGTTTCGGGAAACGGAGCACCTTCAGCCCCGTTTCCCGCTCGATCTCATCGGCTGTTGTCTCGATACCTTCCGGAGCTACCGCGGCGAGGACGAACCACATGTTCAGCCGATGAGTGCGTTCATAATTGTGCGCGACCTCCGGGTGGGCATTGACCAAAGTCATGACCCTCCCGAAATCACTTTCGGGCACCTCCATCGCGCAGAGGCAGAACTCTCCACCCATCGGCGCGACGTCGAAGAACGGACCGAAACGGGTGATCGCCCCGATCTCGCGCAGGTTCGCAAGCCGGTCAATCAACTCCGCCCCGGTCACGCCAAGACCGGCCCCCGCCTCGTCGAAGGGACGCGACGCGATCGGAAAGCCGTCTTGAAGGGTGTTGAGAATAGCGCGATCGATCGCGTCGAGCGCATCATCGGGAAGCGGCTGACGTCTCATTGCGCAGCCTCCAGCCTGGGACGATCGAGCAAGGCACCGGTCTGCTTGAAGCAGCGGATCGAGAACAGGACCTGATGGCTCGCACCCGCCAGTTCCGGCAGTGCGGCGGCCTTTTCGACCGCCGCCAACGCCTCACCGCGGGTCTTTGCGTGGATCATCGAGAACAGCGTGTGATCCCACTCCGGCGTGCCGCGACGCTCGTAGCACAGCGTCACCTCGGGCAGGTTCACCAAGGCATGGCCAGCGGCGGGCACACGTTCCTCGGGCAGTTTCCACACCACCATCGCGTTCGAGCGCCAACCCAGGGCGCGGTGACGCACGATCACGCCAAGGCGGGTGATGATGCGCGCATCGAGAAGCGCCCGGATACGGGCCAGAATATCGGCTTCGGAGCGACCGAGATTGCGCGCAAGCTCCGCATAGGGTTCCTCGGTGATCTCCAGCCCGTCGGTCAGCGCCTGCAAAATCGCTCGGTCGCCTTCCTGGATCGCCCCGGTATCGGCCCCTTCCCCCATGCGCAGACCATGGCGTGGTCCGTTCAGCTTGAACCCGAGATCGACATTGAAAGCCCGCTTGAGCGGAAGATCGAGAACCGGCAGACCCGTGCGCGCCTCGATCCGCGCCAGTGTCGCCGCCAGCATCTCGGCATCGGGGGCGGTGGCGACAAACCAGATGTTCCAGTCGTGCTCGCGCAGGTAGGAATGGTTCACGCCGGGTTCCTGCCCCACGATCCGCGCCATCTCGTCGATCTGCCACTCCGGCGCGGCAATTGCCGCGAGCGTCGAGACACCGACCGTGTTGGGCCGGCAGGTCGCCCCGACCCGCGCGACCGTGCCTTCGGCCACCATTTCGCGCAGACGCGCAATTACCCGGGGGACCCCGACGCCCAAGTCGCAGGCGATCGCGGAAAAGGGCTCGGGCGTCACCGGAAAACCGCGCTGCCAGTCGTCAAGCAGACGGTGATCCAAATCGGTCAGGTAGGCCATGTTTCAAAGCCCCAGTCTGTGGGCGCGCGCGGTGAAGAAGATCCCCGAGGGGCTTTCCGCCTCGATCTCGCCGATGGGTTGCAACGTCGTCGTGTCGTAGATCACCACCTTGTTTTCATCGCGCACCGAGACCCATGCCTCCGTGCCGCGCGACGTGAATTCCATGTGCAGAACCGCCGGGCCGGGTTTCATCTCGCCGACGATCTGGTGCGTCATCGAGTCGATCACCTGCACCGTGTCGTTGAGCGGGTGGGCGAAGTTCACCCAGACCTGTCGACCGCCCGGCCGCGCCATCGCGAAGACCGGCTGGCCATAGGTCTCGGTGCGGCCGGTCTCTTCGAGCGAGCGCGAGTCGATCCAGAGAACCTCGTGGTGATGGACCGCCGGCAGCACGATCTGGTCGCCCGCCTTCGCCCAGCCCTCGAGATGGGGCATCTTGTAGACGGGCATTTCCTCCTGCCCACGTCCGTAATGTGGCAGGATGCGTCGCGGCTCGGGAGTCTCGTCCCACAGGTCGATCGCGGCGAGCCCGTCCTCACCGAATAGCCCCGCGATATAGGTGCGCCCGTCATCGGTCACCAACGCATCATAGGGTTGCTCGCCCACATGGGCGAAGGTTGTGATCCTGGGCTCTACCCCCGACATGTCGACGATCCGGGTCTCGCCCGTATCCCAGACCGAGAAGACAAATTTGCGGCCCGGGGCGTCCTCGAGCCCCAGCGCTTTTCCCTCGGCCGGGATATCGGCCACGAGATCGAGCGTGTCGGCATCGAAGATCTTGATCCCGCCGGGCTCGTAATTCGCCACCGCGATCAGCTTGCCGTCATCCGAGATCGCCCCGCCGATCGAATTCCCAGATTGCAGGACCCGCTTCACGATTTTCTGCGAGAGAATGTCGATCTTGCTCAGCCCGCCATCGCGACCGAACACATAGGCAAAGCGTTCGTCGGGCGAGAAGACGAGAGAGGCGTGCGATAGATCTCCGAGCCCTTCGATACGCCCAATCGCGGCATGTTCGGACTGGTCGATGATCAGGACCGAGCCCGTCGCGCGCTCGACGATCACGCCGAGATCTCCGGTGGCACGCAACTCGGTCGCGCCGAGCGGGGCGGCCAGCGCGGAACAGAGCAGCAGGGCGGATGAGAGAGTGAGGGCGCGTTTCATTTCTCTGCCTCCAGCAGATAATCGGCAATCCAGTAGGCTTCCTCTTCGGTCATGATCGGACGCCAGGGCGGCATCGCTGTGCCGGGCATGCCGTCGAGGATGATCGTGGCGAGAGTCTCGCGGTCCTGCCCGTCGAGAGCCTCGCGGGTGAGCGGCGACCCGAGACCGCCCTTGCGGGTCAGGCCATGACACGAGCCGCAATCCTGTGCGACGAGATGGCTCAGCCGCGTCGCGTCGGCGGCGGTGATCTCACCGGCGCCCGCCGGCAAGGCGGCGAGGATCAGCAGGGCTGCGAGGCTACGCATGGGCCGCAAGGCCGTGGCGTTCCAGCCAGTCAGAGACCGGCAGGCCGTGCGCCTCCTCCGCCTTGTAGAGCGAAACCACCTCGCCGATGAAAAACAACACCGGCGCCTTGAGACCCGTTGCGGCCTCGGCGATCGTGTCGAGCTGCCCGACGACGCGACGTTCGCGCGGGGTGGTCGCCGAAGCGATGGCCATGGCGGGCGTGCTCGCAGGCAGGCCGCGCGCGATCAGTTCGGCGGAAATCGTGACCATATTGGCGGCGCCCATGTAGACGACGAGCGTGGTCTCGGGCGAGGTCAGGCTGTCCCAGTCGAGGTCGAGATCGGCATCCTTCGCGCGATGGCCGGTGACGTAGCGCACGCCCGTCGCCAGCCCGCGATGGGTCAGCGGCACATGGGTCGAGCTGGCGGCACCCTGAGCGGCGGTGATGCCCGGAACATAGTCATAGGGGATACCGGAGGCTTCGAGTTCGGCGGCCTCTTCCGAGCCACGTCCGAAGATCAGCGGGTCTCCCCCCTTCAGCCGCGCGACGCGCAGCCCCCCGCTCGCAAGCTCCACGAGAATTTCGTTGATCCGATGTTGCGGCACGCAATGATAGCCGGCTTCCTTGCCGACCGCGACCAGTCGCGTCGTGGCGGGGATCAGCGCCATGATTTCGGGAGAAACGAGGCGGTCATAGACCACGACATCGACCTCTTTGAGCAAGCGCAGCGCCTTGCAGGTCAGCAGTTCCGGATCGCCCGGACCAGCGCCGATGAGATGAACCTTGCCAAGCTGGGTCATATGTCGTCTCCCTTGCAGCTCGCTCGCGTGAGGATGAGAAGGGCCAGACGGCCCCTCCCCTGTTTTCCGAGAGGATCAGTAGATATCCTTTTGGGTGTTGGTGACGTTGAACTTGCCGGTCGGCGTGATCAGGCGCGGGTCCTTGATCACCCGTTTCAGCTCCAGCGTCTTGTCATCGACCACGACGATCGCGCTCTCCTTGTCCTTGGCGTTCCAGACCGAGAACCAGACTTCCGTGCCTTCCTTGTTGAATTCAGGCTGCACGACGCGCGGCTGGCCATCGGTGATGCCCGACCATTCGACGATCGGCAGGACCTTGAACTCGGGATCCGCATCCGCCGTCATCGAGTCGATGTTGAACACCGCGACCGAGCCCGAGATATCGGCTTCGGGGTTGAGCGGCGCGTCCACATAGAGGTGGTTCGAACCCGGATAGGTCTTGATGAAGAGCGAGCCGCCACCCAGCGCGTAGAACGTGTCCACGAGCTTCCAGGCATTGTCGGCATGGCCCTCGGGGTCGGTCCCGATCAGCGCCACCGTCTCGTCGCCCAGGTGCGAGGTCGCCCAGACCGGCCCGAAGACCGGGTGGTTAAAGTTCGCCCCCCGACCCGGGTGCGGCGTCTGGCCGTCGGTTTCGACGATGCCGACGAGCTTGTCTTCCTTGGTGTCGACGATCGCCACCTTGCCGCGCGCGTTGGCCGCCACGAGGAAATAGCGATGGGTACTGTCGAACCCGCCATCGTGCAGGAACCGTTCCGCTTCGATCTCGACCGTCTTGAGGTTCTTCAGATCGGTGTAATCGACAAGAAGGATCTTGCCCGTTTCCTTCACGTTGACGATGAACTCGGGATTGTAGTGCGAGGCCACGATCGAGGCGACGCGCGGTTCCGGGTGGTAGGTCTGCTCGTCATAGACGTTGCCGCGGGTCGACACGATCTTGAGCGGCTCGAGCGTCTCGCCGTCCATGATCACGTATTGCGGCGGCCAGTAGGAGCCGGCGATCGCATACTTGTCTTCCCAGCCTTCGAATTTCGACGTCTCGATCGAGCGCGCTTCCGAGCCCACCTTGATCTCGGCCACCGTGTCGGGCTTTTCCATCCACAGGTCGATCATGTTGACCTTGGCATCGCGGCCGATGACGAACAGGTAGCGACCCGAAGCCGACAGGCGTGAGATGTGAACCGCATAGCCGGTGTCGATCACGGCGTGGATCTCGTAGGTCGCGCCGTCGATCAGCGCCACCTGACCGGAATCGCGCAGCGTGACCGACATCAGATTGGTGATGTCGATATCGTTCATCTTCTGGGTCGGACGGTCTTCGGGCGCGACTATGACCTTCCAGCTGTCTCTCATCTCCGGCATCCCGAATTCGGGCGGCGCGGGCGGCTCGAGCAGCACGTAGCGCGCCATCAGGTCCACTTGCTCTTCGCTCAGTTCGCCGGAGGTCCCCCAGTTCGGCATCCCCGCCGGTGAACCGTAAGTGATGAACGCGTTGAGGTGATCGTAGCCAAGTTCCCGCGTGATATCGGGCGTCAGGGGCTTGCCGGTCGCGCCTTTGCGCAGCACCCCGTGGCACCCCGCGCAACGCTGGAAGTAGATTTTCTTCGCGGTGTTGAACTCGTCGGCGGTCATCACCGGATCGCCCGGTTTCCGTCCCGGAAGTTCGACCTGAATCTCGGCCAGAGTCGTCATCGAGGGCTCATAGGCCGCGGCGGGCGTGTCGCCATGGTCGGCGGGCTTTTCCTCGGCCCAGGCGCCGGAAACGCCAAAGGTGAGCGCCAGGGCTGCGCTGGCGAGCAACGTCGTCCTGGCTTTTTGAGCTTGGGTTTTCATCACGGGAATCTCCGTTCGCTGGTGAGGCTGAGCGGAAGATGGCGCTTCACGCGGGCGTGATCCTTGACTTTCGTTAAGGCGGCAGACGGCCCTGTTCGCGATTGTGCGGGCAGTTTCCTTGGTAGATCCCACATGACACCAAAGACTCACTGTTTCCCTACGACTTGCGCGCGCGTCTTCGGACGCCGCGCAGTTTTTTGTCTGGGAATTCTTCTCTCTTCCTTCGCGCTCGCTCAGGCGCAGCATCTCGACGCTCCGGCCCGCTCGGGAACCGGAGGCGTGGCCACTGACGCGATCAGCGCAGCCCAGCCCGACGCCACCCTCGCAACCGACTTGCTCGGCGTTGCCGGACCCGTTTCGCTGCGCCGGTCGGCAGAAGGCGTTCCCGGCTGGGGCGTCGTCTCGGCAAGCGGCGAGACGCTCGGCTATATCGGCTCGACCTGGGAAATCGCAGGGTCGGTCGGCTATTCGGGGCGCCCGCTTGATATTCTCGTCGCGATCGACACGAAGGCGAAGATCGCCGGCGCGCGGCTGATGCGGCATTCCGAGCCGGTGCTGACGCTTGGCATTTCCGAAGTGGACATCGCCGCTTTCGTGAACGGTTTCGCGGGGATCGACCTTGCGGCCCCGCGCTCTGAAATCCTCGAGCCCCAGGAGGGCGCCCCCGACGTGATCGCCCGCGCCACGGTTTCGACCGGGGTGATCCGCGACGGCATCTTGCGCACCGCCCGCACCCTCGCGATCGGGCGCGGGCTGATCTCGGACAGTGCCGGCATCGACCGGATCAGCTATGCGCCCTCGGACTGGAATGCCCTTCTCGCCAAGAAAGCCCTGCGCCGCGGCTTCGCGAGCATGAGCGACGCGGCACTTGCCTCAGCCGAAGCGAAAGTTTCGGTGCAGCCGGGCGAGGCTCCCTTCCTCGAATTCTGGACCGGCTTGATCGACCCACCGACCGTCGGACAGAACCTGCTTGGTCAACAGCTCTACACGCAAGCTGTCGGCTCACTCGGTCCGCGTGATGCTGCGCTGATCGTGATCTCGCGCGGGCTCTATTCGCCGCGCGGTCCGCTCTGGCGCAGATCGGGCCAGTTCGACCGGCTTACCATCTTGCAGGGCGCAACGCGCTATCACCCCAAGGCCGAGGATGTCCTGATCGTCAAGCGCCTCGCCATAACGGGCGCCCCCGAGATCAAGGAGGCGAGTGTCTTTCGCCTGCCCGGAGACGCGATCGATCCGACTTTGCCCTTCCGGGTCGAGGTCACCGCAAGCTGGCCCGCCAGGACCGGCGCGCAGATCGTCTATGTGATCGGCGCCGATTACGCACTGCCGGCAATCTGGCGCCTCGCACCGCCCGCCCCGCCCGAGCCTCTATGGCGGGAAATCTGGGCAGCCAAACGCATTCAAACCGGCATCGTCGCGACCATGCTTGGCGTGCTGACACTGATCCTCTTTGCACAGGAATGGATCGTGCATCGCCCGAAACTGTGGCGCCGGTTGCGGCTCGGCTTCCTCGCCACCACGCTTTTCGTGCTCGGATGGGGGCTCAACGGTCAGCTTTCGGTGGTGCAGGTCGTGGCCTTCGTTCAATCGCTGTTTTCCGGCTTCCGCTGGGAGACCTTCCTGATCGAACCGGTGATCTTCCTGCTATGGGCTTTCGTCGCCTTGGGTCTGTTGTTCTGGGGGCGTGGTGTCTTCTGTGGCTGGCTCTGCCCCTTCGGCGCGTTGCAGGAGTTGCTCAACGAGACCGCACAGAAACTCGGCATCAGGCAAATCTCTGTTCCGCAGGCGCTCCACGAGCGGCTCTGGGCGCTGAAATACACGCTCTTTGTCGCGATCGTCGCGCTCTCGTTCTATTCGATGCACGACGCGCTGGTCCTTGCCGAGGCCGAACCCTTCAAGACCGCGATCTCCCTGCGCTTCCTGCGTGCCTGGCCCTTTGTCCTGTTCGTGCTGGCGCTTCTGGTGGCGGGCCTCTTCGTCGAGCGGTTCTATTGCCGTTACCTCTGCCCGCTGGGCGCGGGGCTCGCGATCCCGGCAAAGCTGAAGATTTTCGACTGGCTCAAGCGCCGCTCGCAATGCGGCCGCGAATGCCGGTATTGCGAGACGCAATGCACCGTGGGCGCCATCGACCCGCTGGGCCGGATCAACCCCAATGAATGCGTGCTCTGCCTGCGTTGCCAGGTGATCCAGCATGACGAGACCGCCTGCATGATCCTCAAGCGTCGCGCCCGCGCCGCTCAAGCCGCGAAGGAGAGCAACAAATGAGTGCCATGAAACGCCTCTTCGGAGAAGGATTCCGGGTCTTCTTCCTCGCTGCCGGGATCTGGGCCTTGGTCTCGATCCTTGTCTGGGGACTTTATCTGGGCATCCACGCGGCTGGCGGGATGCTCTGGGATCTGCCCTTCACGATGGCCCCGCATCTCTGGCACGGCCACGAGATGATCTTCGGATACGGCACCGCGGCAATGGCGGGGTTCTTCCTGACCGCCGTGCCGAACTGGACGGGCGCACAGGCCGCGCGCCATGCCTTCATCGCGAGCGCCGCAGCCCTGTGGCTCGCCGGGCGGGCCGCGGTCTGGTATTCGGCGGCGTTGCCCGACTGGCTCGTCGCAGCGATCTGCCTCGGGTTTCTGCCGATCCTCGGCGCAAAGCTCGCGATGCAGCTCGTGAAACGCCCAAAGCCGCAGAATATGATGTTTCTCGGGCTGATCACGCTGCTCTGGCTTGGAGAATGGCGCGTTCAACTCGACTGGATGGGTCTGCCCTGGGGCGACGCCGAGGCCGGACTGCGCGGCGGGCTTTACGCACTCGTCGCGATGATTGCCGTGCTTGGAGGGCGCGTAACCCCCGCCTTCACCCGCAATGCGATCATCCGCGAGTCGCTTGAAGCGCATGGACACGAGCCCGCCGAAACCGCCTTGCCGGAGAAACGCGCCCACCTTGAAAAATTGGCCATCATCGCCGCCATCGCCACCGCCATCGGGGCGCTCGCAGGGCTTCCGGATTTCATCGAGGGCACGGTGATGCTGGTTTTCGGCCTCGCGCAGATGACCCGCATGATCGGCTGGAAAAGCGGCTTCGCGATGACGCGCCCGATCCTCGCGGCTCTGCATCTGGCGATGGCGCTGACCGGGCTGGGCGCGCTGCTCGGGGGGCTGGCTCTGCTCGGCTTCGGCTCCGAGATCGGAGCGCTGCATGTCACGGCGATCGGCGGCGTGGGAGGGATGACACTCGCAATGATGAGCCGGGCAACACTGGGCCATACCGGCCGGCCGCTCATCGCGCCCTATGGCATCGCGCTCTCCTATGCCTTGCTGCCACTGGCCGCGGCGCTTCGTTGGGTGGCGTCGGCCTTCCCCGCCGAGTTCTACTTTACCGGAGTGCTCGGTTCGGCCCTCGTCTGGACCTTCGCCTTCGCACTCTATCTGGCCGCGCTCTGGCCCGCCTTCTGGTTGCCACGCCTGCCGCGCATGGAGACTTCGAGATGAACCGGCGCCAAGCCCTGACCCTGATCGCCGCCGCGGCCGCCATGCCGGTGCTGTCCGCGCGCGGTGCGCCATTGCGCCAGACCTGGGAAGGCCGCGCTATGGGGTCCCCCGCCCGGATCACGCTGAGCGGGGTCACTTCCGAGCACTCTTTCGCTATTTTCCAGAAAATAGAGAAAGAGATAGAGCGGCTCGAAAACCTCTTCTCCTTGCATCGCGATAGCGCCCTGACCCGGCTCAACCGCGACGGAAGACTGGCCTGGCCCGAGCCGGAGATGCTCGAGGTGATCGAGATCGCGACTTCCGTTCACGCCGCCACGCGCGGCGCCTTCGACCCGACGATCCAGCCGCTCTGGCAGGCGCTTGCGCTCGGGCGCGATCCGGCAATGGCGCGCGCCCTCGTCGGCTGGGAGAATCTTTCCGTGAACGAACGCGAGATCCGCCTCGCGCGCCCCGGCATGGCACTGAGTTTCAACGGGATCGCGCAAGGCTACCTCGCCGATCGGATCTCGGCGCTGTTGCGTGCGGAAGGTTTGCGCGATGTGCTCGTCGACATGGGCGAAATCGCGGCCCGGGGGCAGCGCCCCGTGGGCGGTCCCTGGCGGGCGGCACTGGCCGATCCGCTCGGCACGATCAAGGGCGAAACGGACCTGAGCGATCGCTGTCTCGCGGTCTCCTCCCCGCGTGGCACGTTGATCGGTCCGGAGGGAGCGCAGTCCCATATCCTCGGACCGCAGGGTCAACCCCCGCGCTGGTCGCTGGTCGCGATTACTGCGCCTTCGGCGGCGCTGGCCGACGCACTTTCAACCGGGGCCTGCCTGTTGACGCGCGACGCGATCGACGTCGCACTCGGCCAGTTCCCGGACGTCCAGCTCGCGCATATTTCCTGACGCAATCGCTCACGATTGACTTTCGTTAAGGCGAGTCGGTTCACGACGGGGTGATCTGCCGGCATCGACAATCGCTCCGAAAGGAAGGCGCAATGCGCGAAGTCATGACCAAGAGCATGGCCCGCAATATTTTCTATGGCGGATCCCTGTTCTTCATCCTCATCTTTCTGGGCCTGTCAGCCCATAGTCACTTCTACATAACGAACACTTCGACGAATGCCGAAACGCTCACGCCCTCGGTGATCGCCGGCAAACGGATCTGGGAAGAGAAAACCTGCATCAACTGCCATACGATCATGGGCGAAGGCGCATACTTCGCGCCGGAACTGGCCAATGTGATGACCCGCTGGGGGATCGAGCCAGACGACCATGAGGGCGCGAAGGACGCGCTATCGGGCTGGATGCAAGCGATGCCCACGGGCATCGAGGGGCGCCGCCAGATGCCCCATTTCGACCTGACCGACGAACAGTTCCAGGAACTCGCCGATTTCCTTCTCTGGGTCGACACGATCGACGCCCAGAATTGGCCGCCCACGGATGCCGGCTGAGGCGAGAGGAGACAGATCCATGAAATACCAGACTCAGAAAATCGCGCTCGTCTACATGGGCACCGCGCTCGGCCTCTTCGCCATTCAGGTGACGATGGGCCTCATCATCGGCTGGATCTATGTGCAGCCGAACTTCCTGTCCGAGCTGCTGCCCTTCAACGTCGGCCGCATGCTGCATACCAATGCGCTGATCGTCTGGCTGCTGCTGGGCTTTTTCGGCGCGGCCTATTTCCTGCTGCCCGAGGAAAGCGAGCGCGAGATCCACTCGCCGACGCTGGCCTATCTCCAGCTGATCATCCTCGTGGTCGGCACGCTGGGCGCGGTGGTGACCTACACCTTCAACCTCTTCGAAGGGAATATCTTGCTCGGCAAGGAGGGGCGCGAGTTCCTCGAACAGCCGATCTGGGTGAAGGTGGGCATCGTCGTGGCCGCGCTGATGTTCCTCTACAACGTCACGATGACGGTGCTGAAGGGGCGCAAGACCGCGATCACCAACATCCTGCTGCTCGGCCTCTGGGGGCTGGCGCTGCTGTTCCTCTTTGCCTTCTACAACCCCGGCAACCTCGCGCTCGACAAGCAATACTGGTGGTATGTCGTGCACCTCTGGGTCGAAGGCGTGTGGGAACTGATCATGGCCTCGATCCTCGCCTACCTGATGCTGAAACTGACCGGCGTTGACCGCGAGGTCGTCGAGAAGTGGCTCTACGTGATCGTCGCCGCCGCGCTGTTCTCGGGCATCCTGGGCACCGGGCACCACTATTACTGGATCGGCACGCCGGGCTACTGGCAGTGGATCGGCTCGATCTTCTCCTCGCTCGAGGTGATCCCCTTCTTCGCGATGATGGCCTTTGCCTTCGTCATGGTCTGGAAGGGCCGCCGCGACCACCCGAACAAGGCGGCGCTGCTGTGGTCGCTCGGCTGTGCGACGCTCGCCTTCTTTGGCGCAGGCGTCTGGGGCTTCCTGCACACGCTGCACGGGGTGAACTTCTACACCCACGGCACGCAGATCACGGCGGCCCATGGTCACCTCGCCTTCTTCGGCGCCTATGTCGCGCTGAACCTCGCGATCATGTCCTATGCCTTCCCGATCCTGCGCGGACGCGACCCCTATAACCAGGTGCTCAACATGGCCTCGTTCTGGCTGATGGCGGGCGGCATGACCTTCATGACCTTCACGCTGACCTTCGCGGGCACGGTGCAGACCCACCTGCAGCGCGTGATGGGGATGAACTACATGGAGGTGCAGGACCAGCTCTGGGTGTTCTACGTCATGCGCTTCGGCTCGGGCGTGGCGGTTGTGCTGGGTTGCGTGCTCTTCATCTACGCACTGGCCTTCCCGGGTCGTGAAGTCGTGGCCCCCGGCCCCGCCCAACGCTCCAAGGAACCCCCTGAAACCGTCCCGGCCGAGTAATCCCGGCCCGGACGCCCACAAATGACAGGAGTGCCAGGAATGAACGCGCATATGAAACTGGAGGGGGCGGCCGAAGCCCCTTTCTACCTGCCCCAAGGCGATGAGTGCGACGTTTTCGCAACCGCCGCTCAAGCCGATTTCCCGGTTCTTCTCAAGGGACCGACCGGCTGCGGCAAGACCCGCTTCGTCGCGCATATGGCCGCGAAGCTGGGCCGGCCACTCTACACGGTGGCCTGCCATGACGACCTCTCGGCGGCCGACCTGATCGGACGCTACCTGCTGAAGGGAGGCGAGACGGTCTGGGTCGACGGTCCGCTGACTCGCGCGGTGCGCGAAGGCGCGATCTGCTATCTCGACGAGGTGGTGGAGGCCCGCAAGGACGTGACCGTCGTGCTCCACCCGCTGACCGACGACCGGCGCATCCTGCCGATCGACCGCACCGGGGAAGAGCTGGAGGCCGCGCCGGGCTTCATGCTCGTGGCCTCCTACAACCCCGGTTATCAGAACATTCTCAAGACTCTCAAACCCTCGACCCGCCAGCGCTTCGTCGCGATGGAGTTCGACTTCCCCGCGCCGCAACTCGAATGCGAGGTCGTCGCGCGCGAAAGCGGGCTGGCCGAGGACCGCGTGAAGTCGCTCGTGCGTCTCGCCGGAAAGCTGCGCTCGCTCAAGGGGCAGGATCTGGAGGAAGGGGTCTCGACCCGGCTCGTGGTCTATGCCGCGAGCCTGATTGCGCTTGGCATGAGTGTCGAACGCGCGATCGACACCGCAATGATCGAACCCTTGTCGGATGATGAGGACGTCAAACGCGGGCTCCGCGATCTTGTCACGGCCGTTTTCGGGTGAGGCCGGCCGTGTCCAGGATCGAATTCGAGCCATGGGAACCCGAAGAGAGTGTCGGGAAACTGTGGCACGCAATCGCCAGCCGTCTGGACGCCCCAGAGGCGTATGACGGAGCCCGCGTTGACCTCTCCGAGGTCGGCGGACGGCTGGCAGTCTTCTTCCGCGCGCTCGGTGGCCCCGCAGCCACCGAACTGCGCCCCGTTGCCCATGAGGTGAGCCGGCACCGGCTCTCCTTTCTGCGCCGCCTCGGTACCGAGGCCGAGACCGCGCCACGCGCGAGCTTCGATGGCGAGGCCCTGCGTCTGCCCGCGCAGATCGCAATTTTTCCCGCGCGCGAAGCCAATGCCGCGGTGTATCTATGGCTTGCCGCCTGCGCGTCGCAAGCTCCGGTCATTTCAGCCGCGCCGGACGATCCGTTGCAGGCAGATCTCGCCCGGATTGCAGACGCGAACCGGATGGTGCGCGCCACGCTCGCAGAAGCACCGGGTCTTCGCGCGCTTTACGCCGATCTCGCCGCGGCGATCGCCAGCTTGCGGCCGATGCCTTCCCTGCCGCCTTCCGAAGCCGCCGTCGAGGCACTGATCCGGGCCGAGCTCGGAGATCCCGCCGAACTTTCCGATCTGGCCCACAGCTACCGCGATGCTCTGCGGGCGGGCGAACTGGGGTCGATCTGCGCGCCGCGCGGCTACCGCCCTGCGCGCCCGGTCGCCCTTTGGCCCGATCTACGCCAGACAGGCCGGTCCGAGCCGACCGCGGTGGAAACCCGCGCGGCAGAGCCCGCCGCCGAAGAGGCGAGCGAAAGCGACAAGATGCATCGCGCGCGCCGCCGCAAGGCCGACCAGATCGAGCGCAATGACAGCTTCATCCTGCACAAGTTCGAGGCGATCCTCAGCTGGGCGGAATTCCTCAACCTGAACCGCCGCGTCGACGATGACGAGAATGACGACGCTAAGAAGGCTGCCGACGACCAGGAGGAAATCGGGCTCGGCCAGATCTCCAAGGCTCCTGCGACGCGGTTGAAGCTCCACCTCGATCTCGCCCCGGAAGATGCCGATCGCGAGCGGGTTTCGGGCCGGTTCCTCTACCCCGAATGGGAGGCGCGCTCTGGCGCCTATCTGCCCGACCACTGCTGCGTCCTCGCAAGTCCCGCCGATCCGTCCGAGGAATCGCCCGCCTTCGTCACCGACACCAAGGCCGCGCGGCGTGTGCGCGCCGTGAAGCGCCAATTCGAGGCCCTGCGCCCGGGGCGGGTGACGACATCCGGCCATCTCGACGGCGACGATCTGGACATGGAATCGACGGTGCGCGCCGCCGCCGACTTACGCGCAACCGGCGAGGCGAGCGAGCGCATCTGGCGCCAGTCGCGGCCCCTGAAGCGCGATCTCGCAGTCTCCATCCTGCTCGATGTGTCGCGATCCACCGAAAGCGCGGTCTCTGGCCGCCAAGTGATCGACATCGAACGCGAGGCGCTGGCGGCGCTGGCCTGGGGGCTCGATGCCTGTGGCGATGATTTCGCGATTCACGCGTTTTCGTCGCTCAAGCGCGACCGGGTCTACATGCTCGGCTGCAAGGAGTTCGGGGAGCCGATGGGCCCTGCCGTCGAAAGCCGGATCTCGGCGCTGAAACCGGGCTTTTACACGCGACTTGGCGCCGCGATCCGTCATGCCTCCGCCGATCTCGCACGGCAGGCGCGCAAACGTCGGCTTCTTCTCGTGATCACCGATGGCAAACCCAATGACCTTGACCATTACGAAGGTCGCCACGGCATCGAGGACAGCCGCATGGCGGTGCTCGAGGCGCGCCGCTCGGGCGCGAGCGTCTTCGGCATCACCATCGACCGCGAGGGCAAGGCGTGGTTCTCGCGCATTTTCGGACGTGGCGGTTTCGCGGTGATCCCGCATCCCGACCGGTTGACGGCGGCGTTGCCCGAAATCTACCGGCAGTTGGTAGGCGCATGAGCGAGACCGGCACAGACGATTTCTCCCCGCTCGACCAGCTTCCGGGCGACCTGATGATGTGGGTTCTGATCGTCTCGGAACTGCTCGTCTTCGGGGCGGGGCTGGCCGCTTTCCTCGGGGTGCGGATCACCGATCCTGCGGGCTTCGCGGCGAGCCAGGACCTGTTGCACCGCACTGCTGCCGGGGTGAACACGCTGGTTCTCGTGACCTCTGGCTTCCTCGCAGCCCTCGCGGTGCGTTCTGCCGAGGCGGGACGGATCGGCGCCACACGAGTGCGTCTCGCCGCGGCATCGGCACTGGGCCTCGTCTTTCTTGTGATCAAGGGTTTGGAATATCTCGAGAAAGCCCGCCACGGCATCGGCATCGAGACCGACAGCTTCTTTACCTTCTATTACCTGCTGACCGGGTTTCATGCCGCCCATGTCATCGCCGGGATCGTGATCCTCGGCCTAGTCGGCATTCGTTGCGCACCACGCACCGTCGAGGTGGGCGCCGCCTTCTGGCACATGGTCGATCTCGTGTGGGTGTTGCTTTTTCCCGTCATCTATCTGTTGAGGTAAGCCATGCGCGCGCTTCGTGATCCTCTGATCCGCGCCTGGGCCTGGCTGATCGCCCTGTCGGCAGCCTCCACCGCGCTGGCGGTCGCGGTGAGCCAGGGCCTTCTGAGCGGGCGCGGCGTCACCCTCGGCGGGGCGGCGATCCTGATCCTCGCCTGGGCCAAGGCGAACGTGATCCTGTCGCGCTATCTCGGACTCGCGCAGGCGCCGTTCTGGCATCGCGGCTTTCGGATCGTGCTTGGCCTCTATGCAGTGCTGCTGCTCGGTCTCTACCTGATCGCCTAGCGCTTCGCCCAGGCCTCTGCCGGGTCTTCCTCGACATAGTCGCGCAGAGCCTCGATGTCGTCGATGATGGCGAGGCTCTGTTTCACCTGCACACCTTTATCGCGCAGCTTCGCAAAGGCACGGCTGAGGCTCTCGGGCTTCATCCCGAGACGTCCAGCAATCAGCACCTTGTCGTAGGGCAGCGCAACTTCGCAACAGCCCTCCTCGCAGGGCGCAAGCTCAAGCAGGAACTCGGCCACGCGCTGCGCCCCGGTCTGCGCCTTGAGCTGTTCGATCTGTGCCACGAGCCGATGCAGATGCGCGAAGGTCGCAGACAGCAGCGAGAGCGCGAGACCCGGCTGCCGTTCGATCAACCTCAGAATCGCGTCCGTTTCGAGACGGATCAGGGTCGCTTCGGTCGCGCATTCCGCCGAGACCGGATAGGCATCGTGCGAAAACGCCACCGCTTCGCCGAAACTGTGACCCTTGGTGAAGACCCCGACCACTGCCTCGGACCCGTTCGGCGCGATGCGATAAAGCTTCACCCAGCCGCTGACGACGATATAGACCGCGCGCGCCTGCTCACCCTGGAGAAAGATCGTCGCCCCCCGATCGAGTTGCCGCAGCATCGCGGTCGAGAGTATCGCGTCCTGCGCATCGCGCGGCGCGCTCGCCAGAAGCAAAGATCGACGGGCGGTTTCAAGATAGTGACTTTGCATATGGCGTCCCCTTCGTCGGGACTTCTTCGCATTTTCAGACTGTCAGGTGAAGGGGCGAACGCCATCGAAACGAAGACAAAGGGCGCGTTACGCAGAGCCAAACTTTGTTGAAACCTTTGATGAAACTGGCATTCTCGGCCTCGCAGATGAGGATAAGCGGATTGCTTCGTCTTCGGTCTCGCAAAGCCCCCAAGCGACTGCGAAGCTTGCAAGACATGATCCCTGCGAACGCGGCAGTTGTTTGGTCGTCACTTAGCGGCGATCATCACCAACATGCGAATTGACTTCAATCAAACGTTTGATTAATTTTCTGCGCATGGACCCCGTGATCGCCCCTCCGCCCAAAGGTACTGCGCTTGCACTGATTGATGCGGCTATTGCCCTCTTTGGCACGAAGGGCTTCGCGGCGACCTCAACGCGCGAAATTGCCGAGCGCGCCGAGACGAATGTCGCCTCGATCTCCTATCATTTCGGGGGCAAGGACGGCTTGCGCCGCGCCTGCGCCGAGGAATTCGTACGCCGCATGCACGAAATCCTTGGCCCGCCCGTCGCCCTCGAGCACCTGAGCCCGACGGAGGCGGAAACCCTTCTCAAGAACCTCCTGCACGTGATGACCGTCCGTGTCCTGACGGAATCCAGCAATGCCTTGATGGTCAATTTCGTTATTCGCGAAATTACCGAAAAAAGCGAAACGATTGATATTTTTTATAATTCATTGATTGCGGTCGCCCATAAGCGCCTCAGCATGCTTTGGTCGATCGCGACTGGCGCACGGGCCGACAGTCCTGAAACGGCGCTGCGTGCCTTTTCGGTGATCGGTCAGGTCGTCTACTTCCGCCTCGGCTCCGAGATCGTCCTGCGCCGCATGGGTTGGGCCGAGCTGGGCCGCGAGCAAGCCGAAGACATCTACCGCGTTCTGCAGGGCAATCTCGACGCCTTGCTCGACCAAGCCCGGAGGGCTGCACCATGATCCTATGCTCGATCCCGATCCTGTCCGGCTTCCTGTCCGCCTGCACGGTTCCGGCCCCGCTCGCCACCGGCTATGTCGAGGGCGATTACGTCCTGATCTCGCCGGTCACCACCGCCCAGATCGAAACCCTCCCCGTGAAACGCGGCGACCGCGTGACAAGCGGCGAGATAATCGCGGGGCTCGAAAAAAGCGATGCGAAGATCGCCGTGGCACAGGCCGAGGCTTCGGTCGCCAAGGCGAAAAGCGAGCTGGCCAACCTGCTCGAAGGCAAGCGCCCCGAGGAAATCCAGGTGATCGAAGCCACGCTCGCCTCGGCGCAGGCGCAGGAGGCCGAGGCGAAACGCTCCGTCGATCGCATCGCAACGCTGGTCGAGCGCGGCGCGGCGACCCAGACCCAGCTCGACGACGCGCGCACCACGCTCGAAGTGGCCACCGCCAAGGTCGCGGAAGCGAAGGCCAATCTCAACGTGGCGAAACTGCCTGCCCGCCCGCAGCAGATCGCTGCCGCCGAGGCCGCCGTGCGATCGGGACAGGCCGATCTCGACAAGGCGAACTGGGTTCTGGAGAAACGCGACCTCCATGCGCCCGCCGACGGGATCGTCTCGAATGTCATCCACCGCGCGGGCGAGATCGTCTCGCCCTCCACGCCGATCCTCTCGATCCTGCCCGACAACGCGGTGAAACTCAGCCTCTTCCTGCCGGAAAAGAGCCTTTCCGGCGTGAAGGTCGGCGATACGCTTTCGGTTCATTGCGACGGCTGCGCGCCCGATCTGACCGCGACCATCACCTATATCGCGGACGGGCCTGAATTTACCCCGCCGGTGATCTACTCGCTGCAAAACCGGCAGAAGCTCGTCTACCTCGTCGAGGCGCGCCCCGACAAACCCGGCGCACTGAAACCCGGCCAGATCGTGGATGTGACGCGGGAAGGGACCGATGGCTGAACAAAACGCCATCGAGGTTTCGGGCCTGACCAAGCGGTTCGGCGAGAAAACCGTCGTCGATCACGTCTCGCTCGAGGTGAAGCGCGGCGAGATCGCGGGGTTTCTTGGCCCCAACGGCTCGGGAAAGACGACGACGATCCGCATGATGTGCGGGCTGCTGACGCCTGACGAGGGTCAGGGCCGCGTCCTCGGCCATGACATCTTGCACGAAGGTCCGACCATCAAGCGCGAGGTCGGCTATATGACCCAGCGCTTTTCCTTCTACGAAGACCTCACGATCGAGGAGAACCTCGCCTTCGTCGCGGGCGTCTACCAGCTCGGCCGTCAGGCGGTGCGCGACACGCTGGCCGATCTTGGCCTGACTTCGCGGCGCACGCAGCTTGCGGGCGCGCTTTCGGGCGGCTGGAAACAGCGCCTCGCGCTGGCGGCCTGCATCATGCACCGCCCGCAGCTCCTGATGCTCGACGAGCCCACCGCGGGCGTCGACCCCAAGGCCCGGCGCGAGTTCTGGGACGAGATCCACGAACGCGCCGCCGACGGGCTGACCGTGCTCGTCTCGACCCATTACATGGACGAGGCAGAGCGCTGCCATCGGATCAACTACATCGCCTATGGCAAACTGATCACCCGCGGCACGGTGCCCGAAGTGGTGCGCGATGCAGGGCTGTCGACCTTCGTGCTGAAGGGTCCGCGCCTGTCCGAAGCCCAGCGCCTTCTCAAAGGCAAGCCCGGCGTCGATCAGGTCGCGCCTTATGGCACGGATTTGCACGTAATCGGCCGAAACAGGGTCGAATTGGAGCGGTCCGTGACTGAGGCAGCCTCGGCCACGCAAAGTGACGCCCGACCTGCCGAGACCAGCCTCGAGGACGTGTTCATCCAGCTCATGGGCGAAGCGCAGGACAACATGGCATGAACCGGTTTCTCAATTTTCGCCGCCTGCTCACGCTGATCCGCAAGGAAGCGATCCAGATGCGCCGTGACCGGCTGACCTTCGCGATGATGCTGGGCGTGCCGCTGATGCAGCTGATGCTGTTCGGCTTCGCGATCAACAACGACCCGAAGCACCTGCCCGCCGCCCTCGTCGCGGCCGATGAGGACAAATACACCCGCGCGATGGTCACCGCGCTGGAAATGACGGGTTATTACGATTTCACCTATCCCAATGCGAGCGCCGCCCAGGCCGAGCATCTTCTGGCTTCGGGAGCGGTCGCCTTCGTGGTCACCGTTCCTTCCGATTTCGGCACACGGCTCGAGCGCGGCGACAATCCCAAGATCCTGATCGAGGCCGATGCGACCGATCCGGCGGTGGCGTCGGGCGCGGTCTCGACACTCGGTCAGGTCGCCTCCGACGCGGTCACCCGCGCCACGGGCCAGGAATGGGACAAGAAGACCAAGGCCGCCCAGCAGGTTCAGGTCGTCGTGCACAAGCTCTACAATCCCGAGGGGCTCACGCAGTTCAACATCGTGCCCGGCCTTCTCGGGGTGATCTTGCAGATGACGATGGTGATGATGACCTCCATGGCGCTGACGCGCGAGACCGAACGCGGCACGATGGAGAACCTGCTCTCGATGCCCGTCTCCCCGCTCGAGATCATGCTCGGCAAGGTGCTGCCCTATTTCGGTGTCGGCGCGGTGCAGGTGATGGTGGTGCTTTCGGCTTCGAAACTCATTTTCCACGTGCCCTTCATGGGCAGCTTGTGGCTCCTCTTCGCGGGGATCCTGCTCTTCGTGATGGCACTGGTGATCCTGGGCTACCTGATCTCGAGCGTGGTGCGCACGCAGATGCAGGCGATGCAGGTGACGATCTTCTATTTCCTGCCCTCGATCCTGCTCTCGGGCTTCATGTTTCCGTTCCGTGGCATGCCCGACTGGGCGCAATATCTGGGCGAGACCCTGCCGCTCACCCATTTCCTGCGGATGATCCGGGGCGTGATGCTGAAAGGCGCAAGCTTTGCCGATGTCTCGGGACCGCTCTGGGTGCTGGGGCTCTTCGTGGTGGTCTTCGCGCTGGCAGCCCTCAGCCGTTTCCGCCGCACGCTGGACTGACAACAGGGCGAATTGAAAAAGGGCCGCTCCCGAAGGAACGGCCCTTTGAAATTCATCTCATCCCCGGATCAAACCGGCGGTTTACCGCGAACTGCGCGGGCGACCATGGCCACCACGAACAGGATCAGGAAAACCACGAACAGGATCTGTGCGATCCCGGCCGACGCGCCAGCGATGCCGCCGAAACCAAGCGCCGCGGCAATAAGCGCGATGATGAGGAAAGTCAGGGCCCAACCAAGCATGGGTCTTCTCCTTGCATCTGTTTCAAACAACGGCGCGACTTGCTGCGCCTTTCATGGCAGACAAACACGCCCAACGGTGTCAGGTTCCGGAATCGGGGCCGAACTTATTTCGGGAACCTCATGCGCGGCGAAACGTTCCGCGTGCGCGAATCTTTTGAGTCGGTAAGCTCATCGGGAGAAAGGCAGAGGCGATGCATTTCAACATGACACATCTGGGCGGCTTCTGGGGAATCGTCCTGCTCGCGCTGGATATCTGGGCGCTGGTCTCGATCGTGGGATCGAACCGTCCCACCGGGACGAAAGTCCTTTGGGCGCTTCTGGTGTTCCTGCTGCCGCTCGTGGGCTTCTTGATATGGCTCATCGCCGGACCGCGCGCGAAGTCGTAAACTGCGGGCTTACGGATCACCTGCCGGCGGGAACCCACATCCTCTGATCGCGTTGAGAGATCAGACGGCGTGGCATCCCGCCGCGCACCGTTCGGGAGACTTTGATGAGCGAACATCATGGCGATGATGACACGGGCCACCGCAAGCGGGGCAGTGTCAGCGAGCTGCTTGAACGCGTGGTCGAACAGACCCGCGAGATTGCGCGCGCCGAGGCCGAGCTCGTCCGGGCAGAGGCGGCCCATCGTGCAAGCCTCTTGCGCAACGCGGTGGTCCTCGCCGCGATCGCGCTGGTCTTTGCATTCGGCGCCATTTTCCCGCTGACGCAGTCGGCTGTCCTCGGCCTGCAATGGGCCGGGATCGCCGAGGGCCCCGCGACGCTGATCGTGGGCGCGGTGCTGCTCATCTGCGGCATCATCCTCGCGCTCGTCGCGGCCTCGCTGCTTCGCAAGGTCTCGAGCCCTCCCGACCGGATCAAGGAGAACCTGTCCGCTGATGCGCGGACCCTCAAGGAGAGCTTGAAATGACCGAGAAGAGAACGATCAAGGAAATCGAAGAACGCCTGCGCGACGATCGTGCCGATCTCGCCTCGATGCTGGCTGACCTGACGGGTCGCGTCGCCCCCGATTACCTGTCCGATCAGGTCTCGCAGCTGGTGCGCGAATACGCCAAGCCCGTCGCGAAACGCGCAGAAGAGGCCGTGCGTGAGAACCCCGTGGCCTTTGCACTGGCTGGCGCCGGTCTCGCCTGGCTGCTGTTGAAAAACCGCAAGCCCGACAGCCCGGAAATCGACGATGACATCGCCGAGGCCGATCCGCTGATGATGTCGGGCGCACCGGTCAGCGATGACTGGATCGACGAGATCGACGAGCTGCGCGCCGAAGCCTCCGCGCGCCTCGACCAGATCGAAGTCGATGCGAGTTCCGCCAAGGACAGCGCCCGCGATTTCGTCAAGGAACGCGCCGAGGTCCTCGCCGATTTCGCTTCCGACCTGCGGGGCACGCTGGCTTCCGGTCTTGGCGAACTGAGCGAAGAGGCGCGCGAGCGCATCGTCAAGGCCCGCGAAGCGGCCTATTCCGCGCGGATGAAAATTCAGGACAGCGCGGTGAAGGCCGGTTCGAGCGGGACACAGATGATCAAGGATCACCCGCTGATCGCCACCGCGCTCGGCATCGCCATCGGCGCGGCCATCGTCAGCGCCCTGCCCAAGCCCGAGATCAGCCGCCGCAGCTTCGGCCCGCGCGCGAATCGTCTGATCGACGAGGCCCAGCGTCTCTATGCCGAAGAGAAATCGCGTGCGCGCAAGGTCGCCAGCGAGGTCGCGGGCGAGTTCAGGAAAACCGCTCGTTCGGTCACCGAGACCGCGAAGGACGAAGCACGCCAGACCGCGCGTGACATCTCGGATCAGGCCGTGAGCGCAAGCCAGGATCTGGCGGAGCGGCTCGCCCAACAGCTCGCAAACGAGGCCAACCGTGCGCTGCGCGACGTCGGCAAGTCGCTGCGCGAGGGCAAGGCCGAGGTAACCCGTCCGAGCGGTTCGGGCAATCACATCGCGCATTGATCGCGCGCTAAACGAACGACCGAAAGGCCGGGCCTCACGCCCGGCCTTTTGCTTTTGCATCGCATCCCTCTTCCGCGCCCGTCACCCCCTTCACCCACCCAAAGAAAAACGGCGCACCGGTTTCCCGGCACGCCGTTTTCCCTTGAATCAGTCTCTGATCAGACCTTGTCGAACCAATCGTCTACTTCCTTCTCGGCAGCCTCTTTGGTCTTGCCGTATTTCTGCTGGACCAGACCCACGAGCTGTTCACGATGGCCTTCGGCCTGCGCCAGTTCGTCATCGGTCAGCTCGCCCCATTTCTCGCGAGCCTTGCCCTTGAGTTCTTTCCAGTTGCCTTTGATCTCATCCCAATTCATCGCGCCTCTCCTTTCAGGGTCGCAGTTGAAGTCTCTGCAGGCTCAACGCTCCGCCCGAGGCGCTGTTCCACTTTCGCCAAGCAATAAAAACGGGAACCACAAGCCCGAAGCGACGTTGTCAGCGAAACACCGGGAGACTGTTTACTCACAATGTATCGCCTGGAGACCCTCTCGCGCGCGTCGGTTGTCGTAATCGCCGTAATTGCCGTCGTCGCCGCGCTCGAGCAGGTGGAGAGCCTCTTTGCCCCCGTGACGCTTGCGTTGGTGGTCGGCATCGTGCTCTCGCCGATTTCCGATGCATGGGAGAAAAGAGGATACGCGCCCGTCTGGGGGGCGCTCACCTCGCTCGTGATCTCGCTGATGGTGGCGGCGCTGCTGGTTCTGGTGATCCAGCCCGTCGTGTCCGAACTCTCGCGCCAGGCGCCGAAGGTCTGGAACGACATGCGCTCCACCGTCATCGAGATGCGCCAAATGGTGCAGGGCATTCAGGACGCTTCCAATCAGGTGAGCGAAGCCATTGCCCCCGCCGCCGACACCGCCAAGCAGAAGGCGGCGACCGACAAGGCCGCGATGCCCGATGCCGCCGATATCGTGATGCTGGCACCGGCGCTTCTGGCCCAGACGCTGATCTATATCGGTACGCTGTTCTTCTTCCAGCTGTCGCGCCCGCAGATCTATAACTGGATCGCCAAGCACCTTGCCGAACCCGCCGAGCGCGGCGCGACAGCGAACCGGCTGCGCACCGCCGAGACCCGGGTGTCGCGGTATTTCCTGACGATCACGGTGATCAATGCGGGGCTCGGCTTTCTCGTCGGGATCGCGATGCAGGTGATCGGTCTGCCCAACGCCCCGCTCTGGGGGGTCGTGGCCTTCCTGATCAACTACATTCTCTATCTTGGCCCCGCGACGCTCGTGGTCGCCCTGGTCTTCGCCGGGGTCGCGGCCTTCGACGGGGCACGCGTGATCCTGCCGCCGCTGGTCTATATCGCGCTCAACAGCACCGAGGGCCAGTTCGTCACCCCCGCCGCGATCGGACGGCAGATGCGGATCAACCCGCTTCTCGTCTTTCTCTCGCTCACTTTCGGGATCTGGCTCTGGGGTCCGCTGGGCGGTGTGGTGGCGATTCCGCTCCTGCTCTGGGCCCTCGTGCTGACCGACAGCCTGCCCGAACCGCGCGAGCCCACCACCGCAAGCCCCGAAGCCGAGAGCTGATCCTCAGACCATTTCCTCGGGGATGAAGGGCAAGCGCCGCCCGGCCCGTTTCGCCGCATCCAGATCGTAGGGCAGCAGGAAGCCGCGCCGGTCCTCGACGGGTTGCGCCGCATTCATCCGCGCAAGTTCCGCCCAGGCCGAAACTGCCCGCGTAGGGTCGAAAAACGCCTCTTCGGGCGCGCTCGGCAACCAGTGGCGCATGATCCGGTGGCGCATCGCCTCGATCCCGTCATTGCGCCGCAGATAGACCCCTGCCTCGGTATCCCAGCGAAGCGACCGCCCGTTGAGATTGGCCGAGGTGATCAGCGCCGCCTCATCGTCGAAGATCGACACTTTCGCATGAACGTAAACGAGCGGCGCCCCCTTGCTGCGGATCACACCGTCATCCTGCGCATCGGGCGTCCGGGGCCTTGCGGGACAGCCGACGAAAAGACGGCTGCCGAACCCTTCCATCAGCGTCTCGATCGCGCGCGCCTGAAGCGCCTCGCCATAGCGCACGTCCAGACCGGGCTTGTCGGCAAAGGCCAGATCCTCGGGCGCGGCGGGCAGCATCAGGATCAGCCCCAGCCGCGGGTTGGAGCGCGCCGCCTTCGCAAGATGCCGCGCAAGATCGCGCGAGCGGAAATACTGCGTCTCGAGATAGATCAGCTGCTGGGCGCGCGAGATCAGCATCTCATGCGCGCTCTCGATCTCGGTGCGATAGATCCTCGGCGCGATGTGAAACAGGTTGCGTTTCCGGCGCTGCGAGAGCGTGCGCAGCAGGCGGCGCGGCGGTCGGGCCTCGTCCGCCCCGGCGCAGCTTTCGTGAAAGCCTTCCAGATGTGCCTTGGCTTCCTTCACCACCGGACCGCTCATCATCAGCTGGACATCATGCCATGTCTGCTCGCCCTTGCGCGCGTGAGCCGGGGTGTCATAGCGCCGGTCATCAAGGTCCAATCCGCCGATATAGAGCCTCTTTCCGTCAAAAACGGCGAGCTTCTGATGATGCGTCGCGGGGCAGAGCTCGGGCAGAATTCCGGGCTTGCGCGAAAAGGTGCCGTCATCGCCCTGGCTGAGATATTGCGCCAGCCCCGGCATGTCGCGCAACGCCGTCAGGCGCTCCGTCTTCGGCATCTCGTTGAGCCAGCCGGAATGGCCCTTCAGCTTCCGCCAGACCAGCGGAGTGAAAGCCAGACGCGGCACGATCCCGGCCCGCGCCGGGTGCATCAGCGCGCGCACCCGCAGCTTCGCGCGCGGCCCCGCCAGTTCGCGCGCGGCGGCGAACATCCGAATCGAGCTCCAGGTCATCCGGTGCAGTTCCGGTCGAGCACAGGGATCGAAGTCGCACAGATCCATGCGGATCTCGACCCCGCGCCGCAGCACGTAAACGATCAAGTCGAACCAGGTGTCCCCGACCTCGCGCGCCCGGCTGGAGCGCAAAGTCGTGTTGAGGTCGAAGACGCGGAAAGAGGCCAGGATTTCGTGACGCGAATCAAGAAACGCGGCCTCGAGTGCCGGATAGGCCTCGGCCGCTGTCAGGAGCAGCTTCGCCCTGCTCTCTGCCCGAATTCCCGCTTTCCTCAACCGATCCATACGGCCTGCTTTGTGACGGCCGCGACGGCGCGAAGCCCATCACGGCGGCGTGAAACCCATGCGTTACTCTGATGAACCTGTTTCACCCTGAGAAGATTTCAACCCTTCTGCGTGGCGCAACTCGCTCTCGACGAGTGGGCGAAGGACAAAATCCGCTTCGAGGATGTATTCGGTTTCCAAAGTCTCGATACGCAGCTGCCCTGCGAGCTGCTGCACGAAGGCGTTGACCAGCTGCGAGCCGAGCCCTGTGCCGTCAACCGTCTCGGAATGTTCCGCGTCAGGATCGACGGTGTTGGCAACGCGCAGCCGCGCCTGCATCCCCTCGCCCCGCCGCAAGCTGATGTCGAGCTTCGGCGTGCCTTCTTTGGCGGAGGCATATTTCATCGCGTTGGTCATCGCTTCGGTCAGCAGGAGCGACAGCGGCACGGCCTGATCCGGTGTCAGGTGGATTTCGTCGATCTGGCAATCGACGGAAATATGCCGCCCCGGTCCGGTCGCGAGCCGCGTGATCTGGCGCACGATATCGGGCAACAGCTCCTGCGCGCGAATGTCGGTGAGGCCCGAGGTCTGGTACAGGCCCCGGTGAATCGTCGCAAGGCTGATCACCCGCTCCTGCAGGCCCTTCATCAACCCCTTGGCCTCTGGCGTCCTTGCCTGGCGCATCTGCATGTTGATGATCGAGGCGATGAGCTGGAGGTTGTTCTTCACCCGGTGATGCACCTCGCGCAGCAGCACCTCCTTGTGATGAACCATATCCTCGAGTTCGGCCTCGTCATGCAGGATCGTCTCGGTCATCCGGTCATAGGCTTCAGCGAGGTCGCGGATCTCCGAAGGGGCGCCCGAAAGGTCGAGCTTGCCCACGATACGGCTGCCTGTGGCGAAATTGGAAAGCGCGCGCGAGAGCTTGCGCACATGGCCGATCACCAGCTTCTGCATCGCGAAATAGGCCACCAGAAGGCTGGCCGCCCACATCAGCGCCGGGAACAGAACGGGCGAGATATCCGCAAAGGGGCTGAGCGCCGAGGCCGCCTGCGCGGGCCAGCTGCCCAGCGCATAAAGCTCGTCCGGCACCAGCTCGACAACGGAATAGACCCGCTCGTTGCCCCGGTTGGAATCGCCCGAGAAGGTCACCGCCCCCGCCTGCGCGAGAAGCTTGAGCGAACGATCCGCGGGCAGATGCGACTGCGTGTTCGACAAGCCGTCCGAGGAGGTCAGGATCGTGCCTTCCCTGTCGAAGGTCATGATCACCAGCGGGCGGTCATCCGCGAGTTTGGGACCATCCTCGGCCAGCGACAGCTCGGTATGGAGCATCGAGATCGCGACGATCCCGATATGCTGGCCGACATTGTTGAAAACCGGCTGCGCGACCCCCAGCACCGAAGTGCCCGAGACCGGCGCTTGGCGGTTGACGAAGAAGGTCGTGGTCTTGGATTTCGAGATTCTCTCGTAAATGTCCTGCCCGGCGAAATCATAGGCCTGACGGGTGTTCGAGCAGGTCATCTTGCCCGAATCGGGAATGAAGGCCACGAGCGAGAAACTCGGGAAGGCCTGTGCGATCTCGCGCATCCAGCGGCTGCAGGCATCGGCATTGCCCACCAGAGGCTGCACCGTGTTGGCAAGAACCCGCGCCGCGTCCTGAGCGTGCTGGATCACACGGGTCTCCCCCGCCACGGCGCGCATCGTCTCGCCCATCAGCGCGGCTTCGGACCGCGCCTGCGCCTCGCGCACCACAGAGGTGGATTGCAAGATCGCGATGATCAGCAGCGGGAAGAGTGCGACCGCCAGCATCAGCGCCAGCCGCACCCCCAGCCCGTCGAACGAGACAAGGCGCCGCCGCTTCCGATCACGGATCGGGGCGGCGCCGGTTTGATCTTCCACTGCCGCATCCGCAGCTTGAGAACTCATGCGGCGGCGACTCCGGACTTACCCATAACGGCGAGCGAGTTCCGGTCGGCCCCGGCAAGGATGTCCTCGCCTTCTTCGAGACCGAGCATTTCCGCGAGCCGTGCCCGTGCGCGGTTTGCCCGGCTCTTCACCGTACCGACGGCGACGCCCATCATTCCGGCCGCTTCCTCGTAGGAGAACCCCGAAGCCCCCACCAGAGTCAGGACTTCGCGGTGTTCGGGGCTGAGCTGATCGAACGCCTGCACGAAGTCATTCATCGCGAGACGCCCGTCATGCGCCGGCTTTTCGTACAAGGTCGCGGCATGGATCCCCTCGGGGTCGGCCACCTCGCGCTTGCGCTTGCGTCGATCGGAATAGAACGTGTTGCGCAGGATCGTGAACAGCCAGGCGCGCAGATTGGTGCCGCGCTCGAACTTTTCGATATTGGACCAGGCTTTCACGATCGTGTCCTGGACCAGATCGTCGGCGGCCGCGGAATTGCGCGTCAGCGACAGCGCGAAAGCGCGCAGGGCACCCAGATGTTCAGGCAATTCATCGCGCGGATCGCGCGCTTCGGTGGCCGGGGTGGCGCGGGAGGACGTCGTCATTTGCCGCCCTCCTTTGCCTTGAGTTGAGCCAGGAGATCCTTGAACCGATCCGGCACCTCTTCCTGAAGCGCCTCTTCGTAAACCCGCTTGAGGTTTTCATTGATCTGCTCTCGGATACTGGCCTTGGACTTTTCGTCAGGCATGTCACTATACATTCCGGTTCCCGATCCCATCATTTTGCACGGAACCAAACGCGGGACCAGATCGTTTGGTTCCCGAAAAACGTCAAAAAGGGGGTTTTCATGTCCGAAGACATCGCCGGCACCATCGGGGCCAATCTGCCGTATCTGCGGCGCTACGCCCGTGCCCTTACCGGCAGCCAGGACAGCGGCGACCGTTATGCCGCGGCCACGCTCGAGGCCATTCTCGAAGATACGTCGCCTTTCGAGAACAACGACCCGAAAGTCGCCTTGTTCCATGCTTTCCACCTCGTCTGGGCATCGGCCGGTTCACCTTTGGGTGAACCCGACAACCGCCTGTCGGCGCGCGCGCAGGACCATATGTCCTCGCTCACGCCCAACACGCGCGAGGCGCTTCTGCTCCACTCGATCGAGGGATTCCGCGTCGAGGAAATCGGCGCGATCATGCAGATTGAGGCCGATGAAGCCAAGGAACTGATCGACATCGCCATCCGCGAAATGGAAAGCTCGATCGCGGGCAAGATCATGATCATCGAGGACGAAGCCATCATCGCGATGGATATTCGCGCCATCGTCGAGGATATGGGCCATTCCATCACCGGCATCGCACGCACCCGCAGCGAGGCGGTGGAGCTTGCCGCAAAGGAAAAGCCCGACCTGATTCTCGCCGACATCCAGCTCGCCGACAATTCCTCGGGCATCGACGCGGTGAACGACATTCTCGCGCAGTTCGGCCCCGACCTGCCCGTGGTCTTCATCACCGCCTTCCCCGAGCGCCTGCTGACCGGCGAGCGCCCGGAACCGGCCTTCCTGATCACCAAGCCCTATACCGAGAGCCAGGTGCAATCGGCCGTCAGCCAGGCGATGTTCTTCTCCTCGACGGAGACGCTCGCGGCCTGATTTTCGCTGGAATAGAGCCTGATTAGAAAGCCCCGGAGGATGCTCCGGGGCTTTTTTCTCAAAGATGGCTCCTCGGTTCTTGGGTTGGCGCGGGGCGATCAGCCCCGGGCCGCGTCCGACCCTCCCCCGGGAGGGCGCATTGGTGACGTCAGTGCGCACACAAGCGACCTGCGGGCTTATGAGATAAACCGCAGACCACAAGCGCAGCAAAGCGCCCACCCAAGGGTCGGGCGCGCCCCTCTCCGCCTTGCCTCAAACCCCTTCCGTGGACCGCGCCCAGAGGTTGATCTCCTCGTCGCTCGCATGGCTGTCGATCTCGGCAAGCTCGTCGTCGGTGAACTCGAGATTCGACACTGCACCAGCACAATCCACCACCTGCTCGGGCTTCGAGGCCCCGATCAGCGCCGAAGTGATGCCGCCATTGCGCAGCACCCATGCAATCGCCATCTGCGCCAGGGTCTGCCCGCGCCGCGCCGCGATTTCGTTGAGCGCACGGACCTTCTCCAGCGCCCCTTCGGTGATCGTGCCCGGATCGAGCGATTTGCCCTGATCGGCCCGCGAGCCTTCGGGAATCCCGCCCAGATATTTCTTCGTCAGAATCCCCTGCGCCAGCGGCGTGAACGCGATCGAGCCCACGCCCAGCTCTGCCAGCGTATCCTTCAGCCCGTCGCGTTCGACCCAGCGGTTGAGCATGTTGTAGCTCGGCTGGTGGATCAGAAGGGGCACGCCCATCTCCTTGAGGATCGCCGCCGCAGCGCGGGTACGCTCGGAATTATAGCTCGAAATCCCGATATAGAGCGCCTTGCCCGAGCGCCAGATATGCTCCAGCGCGCCCATCGTCTCTTCCAGCGGCGTCTCCGGATCGAACCGGTGCGAATAGAAGATATCGACGTAATCGAGCCCCATCCGCTTGAGCGACTGGTCGCAGGACGCGATCAGGTATTTCCGGCTGCCCCACTCGCCGTAGGGACCGGGCCACATGTCATAACCGGCCTTCGACGAAATGATCAGCTCGTCGCGATAGCCCGCGAAATCGGTGCGCAGGATTTCCCCGAACGCTTCTTCCGCCGACCCGGCAGGCGGGCCGTAATTGTTGGCTAGATCGAAATGGGTGATGCCCTGATCGAAGGCGGCCTGACAGATCGCGCGTTTCGTCTGATGCGGCGTGTCATGGCCGAAATTGTGCCAAAGCCCCAGCGAGACGGCGGGAAGCTTGAGGCCGGATCGCCCGCAATAGCGGTAGGTCATGCGCGAATAGCGATCCTCGGCGGGATGGTAGCTCATCTGATCCTCCTGAGATGTTAGCGGAAACAGACCACAGCCGGAGCTCCGCCGCAAGTTGCGCTCGCGAAGGGCTTGCGCAATGGTGAGCGCAAAGGAGATCCGCGTGAGAGAAACAGCGAAATTCGGCCTCAGCCTGTTCGGGCGACTCGTGGAATCGAATATCACCCTCGTGTCGGCCGGCGTCGCCTTCTACGCGATGCTCGCGATCTTTCCCGGCATCTCCGCCACCATCGCGATCTGGAGCGCCTTCGCCGATCCGGCGGTGATCCACACCTATCTCAAGGTCGCCTCCGAGTTCATCCCGCCCGAGGCCTATGCGCTGATCAACGATCAGATCCAGAGCTGGCTGATCGGGCCGCGCCCGTCAATCGGGTTGGGGGTGATCATTTCAGCCGCGGTGACCTTGTTCTCCGCACGCGCGGGTGTGGCGGCGCTGGTGCTCAGCCTCAACGTGATCCACGGCACCAAGCCCCGCGCGACGATCTGGAGCTTCATCATGGGCTACCTGATGACGGTTTCTCTGGTGGGCGTGATGCTCGCCGCGCTGGCGACCGTCGTCATCGTGCCGATAGTCGTGAATTTCCTTCCTTTCCATGAGGTTACCAAGATTCTCCTCTCGGGCCTGCCTTGGGGCGCGATGATCCTCTTGATGTTCACCGCGCTGGGGATTCTCTACCGTTACGGGCCGAATACCGAAGGCAAGCGCGACCCGATCCTCACGCTTGGCGCAGTCCTGGCGGCGGCAGTCTGGAGTCTCAGCTCGCTCGGACTGACCTACTACCTCGCGAATTTCGGCAATTACAACAAGGTCTACGGATCGATCGGGGCGGTGATCGCGCTTCTGGTCTGGCTCTACCTGAGCGCCTTCTCGGTGCTGCTGGGAGCGGCGCTGAATGCCGAGCTGAGCGCATTTCGCAAACGTCAGGCCATCGCGGCTCAGGAAGCCGAAAAGGACGCGCAGCCGCAGACTGAATAAGCGCAGCTTATCCGTTCCCTCGGGAAATAAGCTGCGCTTATGCGATCAGTAGTTGCGCTCGAAATAGACGCCGAGCGTGCTCTGCCCCTCGGAGTCGACCGATCCGCGCGCGGTCACGTTCTTCGTCACGTCGAGATTGAGATTGACCTGCGAGGTGCCGTCGCCGCTCACCGTGACATCGGTATAGATATTGTCGGTGAGATATTTCCCGACCTTGAGCTGCGTGTTGCCCTCGGCATCGGTCGATACGTCGAGATCGTCGAGCCCGAAATTCTTGCGCAGGTTTCCGATGATCCCCTCGCCGCCCTTGCCCGCCAGCGTCGCCACGGCCGAGGCCAGTTGCGCGGCTTGCAACACCGAGAGATTCTCGATCGAGCGCCCGAAGATGAGCCGCGCGAGAACCTCGTCCTGCGGCAGCTCGGGCGAGGAGGTGAAGGTCACGTTCGGCTCGGTTGCGCGGCCCTCGATATTGATCGAGATCGTGTAGTCGTCCTGACTCGTGGTCGCGGTGAAGGTCAGCCAGGGAACGAGCGCGCCCTGCAGCGCGATCTTGCCCTGATCGAGCGTGAAACGCTGACCGAGAATGTCGAGACGCCCGCGCACGAGGTTGAACTGCCCGATCGGGATCACGTCCGAGGTGGTTCCGGTGACGCGCAGGCTGCCGCCGAGTTCGGCATCGAGGCCGCGCCCGCGCACGAAGATCCCGCGCGTCGAGGCGATCGTCACATCGAGCGGATAGGACGGACCGGCCTTTGCTCCCGCCGCATCGGCGGGTTTCGTCGAGAGCAGGCCCGCCCGGTTCAGCGTCTGGCGCACCGCCGTGCTTTCGCCGACATGGGTCATCCCCTCAGGCACCGCCGCCCCGCCGCCAAGCCCCGAAGAGGGCACGCGCAGTTCGGTATCCTCGAGCGTGATCAGCCCAGCGATCTTCGCGCCGCCCGCAAGAGGCCCATCCATCGTGATCGTGCCCGAGGCGCGGGTGTCGTATAGCTCGGGATCGCGCAGCCGCGCGCGATCGAGGCGGATCGTGAGATTGCCGTCATAGGGCGCGGAAAGCGCGACTGGCCCGCTGACGCTCAGCGACCCGCCGGTGCTGAGCCGTCCGTTCAGATCGAGCTGCGCCGACCCGCCCGAGAGGTTCACCGTGGTATTCACGTCCTGAAGCACCATGCCGAGATTGGGCGCGACGATCTTGGTGCCATTCGCGCTGACCGTTCCCGAGAGCGCCGACAAACCCGGCTTGCCATTGAGCCGCAGGTCGAAGCTGAGCGGGCCTTGCAGCGAGCGCGGCTCGATGAAGGCATTGACCAGGGCGGTCTGGGCCTGACCGGTGATGCTCAGATCCGCATCGCCGAAATCGGACGAGACGCGGCCCGAAACCTTCGCCTCCGTGCCCCCCGGACCAGAGCCCGAGAGGGCAAGGTCATAGCCCTTGCCATCGTCGCCAATCGTGCCCGACAGGTTCACCGGTCCGGCGAAGCCCGGCGCGAACAGCGCCGCGTTGGACAGGCGGGTGACCAGATCGAGCGTGCGCCCGGTCTCCCCGGCCGTCCCCTTGGCCGAAACCTCAAGTTGGGGGTTGTCGAGTTGCAGGTCGCGGAGCTGGATCTGGCCCGCAGTATAATCGGCCAGGAGCGAGAGCTTGGTCGTGCCAGCCAGAACCTTGTCGGCCTCGGCCTGACCGAGCGCGAGCGAACGGCCCGTCCCGTCGAGCTTGAGCGTGTAGGTCTCGCCCGCGAAGGTGACGGTCGCATCCGCGTCAAGCGCGCCACGATAGCCACCGCCAAGGATCGAGAGATCCTGCGCGCTCAGCTTCGCCGTCAGCTTGCCGTCCTCGCTCGCCAAACTGCCCTGCGCCTGAAGCGTGCCCGCGGCCGTCTTCACGTCGAGCAGGTCGAGCGTCAGGCCGGTCTCGTCGCGTCTGGCCGAAGCGATGATCTCGGAGCGGCCCGCGAGCGCGCGGTCGGCTTGGGGCTGGTCGATCGTGATGTCCTGACCGACGACATTGAGATCGGCATCGAAGGCACCGGTCAGCACCGTGTAGCTGCCGGCGACCGAGGCCTGCGCCTTGCCCGAAAGCGTGCGGCCCGCCAAGCCCGAGATCACGCCCAGATCCGCATGATTGACCTCTGCCTTGCCCTTGATCGTCACGCCCTTGTCGAGATCGGAGATCGTGAGATTGGCGTCGGCGCGATAGTCGCGCCCCAGAAGCGAAAGCTGCGAGAGGCGCAGCGGCTTGTCCTGTTGCCAGGAGAACACCGCCTTGGCCGTGGCGAAGGGGCCGACGGCCTCACTGAGTGCGGGATCGGAGAATTCGAGACCGTTGAGGCCAAGGAGCACCGTGCCGCCGAGGCTGGGCGGCGCGCTTTGACGGATGCGGCCCGACCCCGAGAGGTTGGCGGTCAGCATCTTCGTGCCGTCCTCGCGGCGCAGCTGGTCGAGCCTGCCCGAAAGTCTCCAGCCATCGCCCTGCGCCTTGTCATAGGCGAGGTTGATGGTGCCCGATTGCACCCAGGTCTTCGTGCCCGACAGCGGCAGCAGAACCTCCTGCCCGTCGCCAATCCCGAGCTGGCCGGTCAGCTCGAATTTCTCGGGCATGTTGTTGGTGCCGATCAGCGCAGAGCCGCTCAGCTGGAGCGCGCGCGACTTCAGGTCGAGCCCCTTGATCTGGGTCTGCCCCGAGGCGCTGCGGCTGCCGGTCACGACAAGCGCGACTTCCTCGCCGAAGAAAGCGCGGTACTCTTCGGGCAGAAGCGGGCGCACGTCACCGCCGAAAGCGGCAGAGAAACTGGTCTGGGCGGGCGCGCCTTCGGGGGCGCCTTTCGGCACAGCCTTTTTCACCGTCACCTGTCCGGCGAGGCGCTGCTGGCCCTGCGTGCTCAGCACGATATCGGCGGTGAAATCGTCGATCGGGCCACTGCCCGAAACCGCGAGCGTCATCGGCGGTTCGCCCGGCAGGCCGATGCGCTTGGTGATGATGCCGCCCTGCCCCTCGTCGACAAGCAGATCGAGGCCCAGCTCGCGCGAGCCATTGTCATAGGAGGCCGTCAGCGAGAAGGTGCCCTTTTCCCCGTCGATCCGGTCGATCGCGAGTTTGGCCTTGCCCTCGCCCCCGGCCAGAGACATCGAGCCGCTGACCTTCACCGTCGCGGGTTGCCCGAGGATCGGTGCGCCGAGGATCACCTTCTTCGCGTCGATCTTGCCGATATTCACCGAAACCGGCAGATCGGGGAGCGCGAAGGGTTTCGCCTCGGGGCTGGGGGTGCCGTCGCTGGCTTGCGCACCGGGCAGGCGCGGCAGGTCGATCTCGGCGGCGGACAGCTCGTCGATCTCGATCTTGCCGCTCAGAAGGGCCGTGCGGTTCCACTGGATCGCGCCGTCCTTGATCGTGATCCACGCCCCGCCCGCATCGGAGATCGTGAGCTGGGTGAAGGTCGCGCGCGAACTCAGCGCGCCCGCGAACCCGTCAAGCCGCACCGTGCGCCCCGCGCCCGAAAGGTTATCCTCGATCAGCCCGGTCAGATAGGAACGGTCGCGCGCGGTCTGTTCGGCCGTGGCGGCGCCCGCCCCGGCATCTGTCGGGGGCGTGGTGTCCTGCGCGCCGGCGATCAGCGGGGTCAGGCAGAAAGCGAAGAGGAGCGCGAAACGTTTCATCAGAAAGCCTGCCCGATACCGATATAGATCTGTGCGCCCGAGCCGGTGCCGCCCGAAACCGGGAAGCCGACATCGAGGCGGATCGGGCCGATCCCGGTCTTGTAGCGCACACCCAGACCCGCACCGGCCTGCGAGCCGCTCTCGCCGCCGCCCGAAACATAGCCGTAATCGTAGAAGGCCACCGCGCCGATGTTCTTCGTGATGCCGAAACGCGCCTCGCTCTGGATGCCGACGAATTCGGTCCCGCCCGTCGTCAGAGTGCCGCCATCGAGCACAGTCACGCCGAGAGACTGGTAGGGCTGGCCGCGCACCGTGCCACCGCCTCCGGAGTAGAACAGGTAGTCGCGCGGGGTCTCTGCGAGGTCGGCGCCGACGACACTGCCGAGCTGCAACCGGCCCGCCAGAACGAAGCGCTTGCTTTCGCCGAAACTCTTGTAGGCGCGCAGGTCGCCGGTGAGCTGGGCTCCCGTCCCTGTGTTCTGGTCGAGCCCGAAGAAGGGCGTCACCCCGGCCTGCACGTAATAGCCCCTTGTCGGGTCCATCTTGTTGTCGCGGTCGTCCCAGGTGAGCTTGGTGGGCAGGTACACCTGGCGGAAGATCGTCTCGCCGCTGCTGTCGGTAACCTTCGACCAGCCGTAATTGATCGAGATGTCGCCCGTGAGCTTGTCAGAGAAGATGCGCGTCAGACCGAAGCCGATATCGAAAGCATCCTCGTCGTAATCGTCTTCGTTCTTGTGGCTGAGTTCGGTCGTCACATAGGCGTTGGTATCGGGGTTGAAGGTCGCCGGACGGTCGATCCGCGCGCCGATCGAATAATCGATGCCGCCGGTCGCCCCGCCGATCCCGCTCACCCCGGTATCGATGCGGAAACGCTCACCGCCCCCGAAGAGGTTGCGATGCATCCAATAGCCCGAAAGCCCGAGACCGTCGGTGCTGTTGAGCTCTGCCCCGACGCCGATCTTACGCTTTTTCTGCTCGACCACGGCAAGGCTCACATCGAGGCTGTCATCGGGGTTGAGAACCTTCGCCTCGGTCACCGCGACGGAGGAGAAGATGCCGGTACGCTGGAGCCGCGCCTGCACCTCGTCGAGCTTCTTCGGGTCATAGACTTCGCCGGTCGGGAAGCCCGCGATCTCACGCAGGCGCTTTGTGCGCAGGCGCTTGTTGCCCGAGGTCTCGAGCTTGCCGAAGGTCACGACCGGGCCGGGCGCGATGCGGATCTCGGATGAGAGGGTGTTGGCGCGGTGATCGGCGACGATATCCTGTGCGGCGACCTGCGCCTTGGCATGACCCTCGTCGCGCCATTTCGTCGTGGCGGTGCTGGCCGCGTCGATGATCACCCCCGATTGCGCAACCTGACCCGGCGCATAGCCTTCGGGCAGGTCGGTGCCTTTCGCGAGGGGACCGATCGCGGCACGGGAGAAGTGGAAAATCGGCCCCGGCGTCACCGAGACGGTCACCTGCGTCACACTGGCAGGCGCGTCGAGCGGCGGGATATTCGCCGCCTCGCGCCCGTCGAGCTTGATCGAGACGACACCCGAGTAATAGCCCTGCGCAAACAGCGTCGAGACGATGCGGTTGTAATCGGCGCGCGCGGCGGCGAGCACATCCTGCCCATCCTTGCCCTTCGCATCCTTGTTCTGAACGAGGAGAGAGGCGCCCTCGAGCGCCGATTTCAGACCGGATTCTGCGCCCGGGGTCTGAAAACTCAGATCATATGTGAAGGCGGGCGCGGACAGAGAAACCAGCGCTGTCACACTCAACAGAAAAACTCGAACTCGCTTGGATGCCATCGTTTCGCGCCCCCGGACAATCAGCGCCAAACTCGCAGTATTCGGGTGGAATGGCCAGAGCGGGCGCAACCTTCCGCCCATCAAAACCTCTGGATCGGCGAAAAAACTCCGCCGTCAGCAGATCAGCGTCGGGAGGATCCGCTCCATGTGCTTTTCCATGTAAATCCGCAGCCAGCTCGAGAACCGATCAGGGTGGCGTTTGACCTCGGCGGCGAGGTCGTAAAGGCCCACCCAGCGCGTGTCGGAAACCTCGTTCGGATCGGGCGTGATCGCCATGCCGGGGCGTGCGAAGGCGATGTAGACGTCGACCACCTCATGCTCGACCAGCCCGCCATCGACCTCGGTGCGATATTCGACCCGGTCGGCATGGGCGGGATAGAGCCCTTCGATGCCCAGCTCGTCGCGCAGGCGCCGCATCGCGCATTGTTCGGGGCGCTCGCCCCAGTCGGGATGACTGCAACAGGTGTTGGACCAGCGGCCGGGGGAATGGATCTTATTGGCGGAACGCTTCTGGAGAAGGATCTTCTCTCCATCCATGACGAAAATGGACACCGCCCTGTGGCGAAGCCCTTTCCGATGCGCTTCCATCAACTCGACCGGCGCCAATTCGCCGTCGATCCATGCCTGGATCTGTCCCATCTGTAACCTTGCGTCCCGTGCCGCGCCGGGGAATCCGGGGGCACGGGGCAAAGATGGGGCTGAGACCGCGTCGAGTCACGGCGTCAGCTTGTCCCTGAGGCAGCATGCCGCGCCTCCGGACCCTCACGATTGTGTCAGGCGCTCACGAAAGCGTCTGACCGGCCGCTTCGGACTGCTGGCGACGCGCCAGTTCGTTGCGGTAGAGCGCGACGAAATCGACGATCTCGAGGTTGAAGGGCGGGAAGCCGCCATCGCGGGTCACATCCGAGACGATGCGGCGCACGAAGGGAAAGAGCTGACGCGGGCATTCGATCAGCAGGAAGGGATGGAGCTGATCCTCCGGCACGCCCTCGACATGGAAGATCCCGCCGTAATCAAGTTCGAGCAGGTAGAGGGTCGAATTGTCGGCCTTGTTGGTCGAGACGACCTTGAACTTGGTGATCACTTCGTACTGGTGATCCTGCGCGCGTTTCTTCGCGTCGAGGCTCACCTGCACCTGCATCTCGGGCTGGACGTCGGCGGTTTGGAGCCCCTTCAGGGCGACGTTGTTCTCGAAGGACATGTCGCGCACGAATTGCGCGAGAATGTTCATCCGCAGTTGGGACTGCTCGGCCGTGGCCGCGCCGTTTGCTTCTTCCGTCATGGACCTCTCCAGAATTGTCTGGGAGGGGTTTAGCACCCTGCCGCCCGCGCCTCAATTCTCAATGACGGGTCCAGCCGGAGGGGCCATCGGACGGCGGCCGGCGATGGATCATCTCCTCGGCCTCTTCGGCATCGAGGATCTCGGGATCGCTGGGCTGGCGATTGTCATAGGCGGTGGTGCGATAGGCTCCGCCCATCTCGAAGCGCGTCACCTTCACGCGGCCTGCGGCCTGTTTCATCACCCAGTCGCGGATGCCCGGGATCAGCAGCAAGATCCCCACCGCATCGGTAAAGAACCCCGGCGTGAGCAGCAGCACCCCGGCGACGAGGATCATCGCCCCATGCGCCAGCGGGCGGGAAGGATCGCGCAGTTCATTGAGCGAGTCGCGCAGGTCGTTCATCGCGCGCGCGCCTTCGCGGCGCACCAGCGAGGTGCCGATGATCGCCGTCAGAAGCACGATCCCCAGCGTCGGCCAGAGCCCGATCAGACCGCCCACCTTGATGAACAGCCCGATCTCGATCAGCGGGACGGCCACGAAGGCCAGAAAGATCCACATTGCATCCTCTTTCGTTCGTCCGCGACGCATGGGCGCGCCAGTGGACTTGAACCTGTCGAGGCCCTACATAAGTACCCAACGACCAAACGACAAACACAGCAAGAAATTCGGGGTCTCGATGTCCGGTGCCGTTATCCAGCTTATAGTTCTCGCGGCAATCGCGATCTTCCTGATTCTCAAGCTGAAAAGCGTGCTCGGCACGCGTGAGGGCTATGAGAAGCCGATCATCCCCGAAACAACGCCCGAACCCGCGCCGAAGCGCGATTTCGACGTGATCGAGGGCGGGCCCGACCACGATATCATCGACCATGTGCCCGAAGGCTCGACCGCGGCGGTCGCGCTGGCCGCGATGAAGCGCGTGGAGCCGAAATTCTCCGTCTCGCAGTTCCTGCAGGGTGCGCGCGGCGCTTATGAGATGATCCTGATGGCCTTCGAGACCGGCGATCTTGAAAAGGTGAAGCCGTTCCTGTCGCCCGACGTCTACGAGGCCTTCGAGACGGCTGTGGAGGCGCGCAAGGAACAGGGGCTCGACGTTCAGGCGGAGTTCCTCGGCCTGCGCGAACTGGTCCTCAGCGATGCCGATTTCGATCATGCCACCAACGAGGCCGAGGTGACGGTGCGCTTCGGGGCCGAGATCATCTCGGTCGCGCGCAATGCCGCAGGCGAGGTGGTCGAGGGCGATCCCAAGACGCCGCGCAAGCAGCGTGACGTGTGGACCTTCGCGCGCACGATGGGCGCCAACGATCCGAACTGGCAGCTCGTCGCGACGGGCGGCTGAGCCCGGTGGCGCTGGCCTTCAGCGATATTCCCGGCTGGGACCGGGACGATCACGCCGCCGCCTGGGCGGCGTTTTGCGTCACGGCCGATCTGAGCGGGCTCGCTCCGGTCGCGACGGATGATGCGAAAGCCGCTTTCGAGGCGCTGTTCGAACCGGTCGAGATTGCCGCCGAGGGAACGGCCCATTTCACCGGATATTACGAACCGGAACTGCAGGGCGCGCGCGAGAAATCCGCGCGCTTTGCCTATCCGCTTTATGCGAAACCCGCTGGAATAGGGTCTGAAAAGCCGTGGTTCACCCGTGTCGAGATCGTCGAGGGCGATTTGCTGGCAGGGCTCGAACTCGTCTGGCTCGACAACCCGATCGAGGCGTTTCTGGCGCAGGTGCAGGGCTCGGTGCGGATCCGGTTCGAGGATGGCGGCAGCCTGCGGCTTGGCTATGACGGCAAGAACGGCCACCCCTATCGCTCCATCGGAAAGGAACTGGTGGCGCGCGGGGTGGCGCCTGTCGAGGAGATGACTCCCGATCGCATCCGTCAGTGGGGGCATGAGAGCCCCGGCGAAGTGCAGGCGCTGCTCAATCACAACCCCTCGTTCGTGTTCTTCCGCGTACTCGACCTGCCCGAGGAAAGCGGTCCCCTTGGCGCGACGGGGCGACCGGTAAGCGCGGGGCGCTCGCTTGCGGTTGACCCGGATGTGGTGGCGCTGGGCAGCCCGGTCTGGATCGATTGCCCGGGCTTTGGCCAGCGGCTGATGGTGGCGCAGGATATCGGCTCGGCGATCAAGGGCGCGGGGCGCGGGGATATCTTCACGGGCTCGGGACCGCAGGCGGGCCGTATCGCGGGAGCGATCAACACGAAGGGCCGGATGATCGCCCTGCGGAGGCGCGCATGAGCAAGCGCCGCAAGCTCTCTCCCGAGGAGCGCGAACTCTGGGATCGCGTCGCCGCATCGACGCAACGCTATCGCCCGGAAAAGCCGGATTCTGCCGAAACAGAGCCTGTTTTGGCCCCGAATGCCAAGCCCAAACCCAACCGGCCCGAGCTGCGCGGCTTCCAACTGGGCCAGCATGCGAAACCCTGTGCGCCGCGCCATGACCTCGCCTCCGGACCGGGCGAAAATCTTGCCCGTCAACCGGTGGTGATGGACCGCAAGTCGCACAAATCGATGACGCGCGGCAAGATGAAACCCGAGGCCACGCTCGACCTGCACGGGATGACGCTGGCAGAGGCCCATCCCGAGCTGATCCGCTTCATCCTGAACGCCCAAAGCCATGGCAAGCGACTGGTGCTGGTGATCACCGGCAAGGGCAAGCGCGGCGACGATGACGGGCCGATTCCGCGCCGCGTGGGGGTGCTGCGCCATCAGGTGCCGCATTGGCTGCGGCTGATGCCGCTGGCTCCGGCCGTCATGCAGGTCAGCGAGGCGCATCTGAAGCACGGCGGATCGGGCGCCTATTACGTCTATCTGCGCCGGATGCGTTAACCGCCCGAGATCGGGGCCAACACGATCTGGGTCGCATTCTCCACGGTCAGAATCACCGCCTGCCCGAGCCCGGTGCGCCCGCGCTGATCCCCCTCGAGCACCTTGGCGATCTGGCCCGTGCTGTCGAGCAGCCGGATCAGTTCCGGCGAGGTCACCACGTTGAAATGCCCATCCCCGGTATTGAAGGCCGAGACATTGACCACCGTGACCTTGTAGCGCGCGATCCGGTTGAGATCCTCGAGATTGCCGAGCCGGTCGCTTTGCCCGGTCAGCCGCGCGGAAAGCTGCAAGGCGCGGTCCTTTTGCGAGGTGAAGATCACGAAGGGCTGAGGCAGCGTGCCGATCGCGTCGGCCTGGGTCTGGAAAACATCCACCGCGATATCTGGCGAGATCAGGATCACCCCGCCGAGACTTGAAAACAGACCCTGTTCATGCGCAATCGCCTCCTGGCGAAGCACCTCCATCGTCAGTTCCGTACCCAGCGAATGCGCCACGAGCATGATACGGCGCGCCCCGGCTGCGCGCAGATCCCCGAGCAGCTCCGCAAGCCCGTCGCGCGCAAACAGTACCGAATCCCGATCATAGGCATAGCCCAGAACATTCGCCCGCGAGGGCCAGGCGTAATGGACCATCACGCCGGGCAGGTCGAAATCCTCACCCATCTGCGCCATGCGGTAGAGCCCTTCGGCGAAGGAATTGTTGAAACCATGCACGAACACCACCGCCTCGCCCTTGTTCTGGCGAAGGGCCGTGCGCAGCTCGGATTGGAATTGCGCGCGCGGCAGGTCGATCTGTGCCTGCGAGATCATGAATTGCGTCTTGGGATCGGTGGGTGTGCCACCGGTCGTGGGATAGTCGATCTGCGCAGTCTGGCGATCAGGCGGGGTGGCCACGTCGAACCTCGCCAGACGCAGCTCGGGGCTGCGTTCGAAGCCGAAGGGTTGGCCGGTGACGGGATCGGGAGCACGGGTGGACCCCACGAAAATCGCGCGCGCCTGCGGGTCGGGGTGGTCGAGATAGGCCAAGCGCCCGCGGGGAGCGCAGGCGGAGAGCGTGATCAAAAAGAGGACAACCAGTAATCGACCCATACCCGGCCCCGAGTTTTCGGGGCCGAGGATAGCAGAGCCGCAGCGTGGTTCCAGAGCTCAGAGGACGTAACGGCTCAGATCTGTGTCGCGAGTGAGATCGCCCAGCTCGTTTTCCACGAAAGCCGCATCGACGGTGACGCTTTGGCCGCCCCGGTCCGGCGCGGTGAAGGACAGCTCCTCGAAGACGCGCTCCATGACGGTGTAGAGCCTGCGCGCGCCAATATTCTCGACCGAGCGGTTGACCTCTGCGGCGATGCGGGCGAGCGCGGCGATCCCGTCCTCGGTGAAGGTGACCTCGACCTCTTCGGTCTTCATCAGTGCCTGGTACTGGCGGGTGAGCGCATTGTCGGTTTCCGACAGGATGCGGGTGAAGTCTTCCTCGGTCAGCGCCTGCAATTCTACCCGGATCGGCAGGCGGCCCTGCAATTCGGGCAGCAGGTCCGAGGGTTTCGCGATGTGGAACGCCCCCGAGGCGATGAACAGGATATGGTCGGTCTTCACCGCACCGTATTTGGTCGAGACGGTCGTGCCCTCAATGAGCGGCAGCAGGTCGCGCTGCACGCCCTCACGACTGACATCGGCGCCACGGGTCTCGGCCCGGGCGGTGACCTTGTCGATCTCGTCGATGAAGACGATGCCGGAATGCTGCACGGCCTCGAGCGCGGCCGTTTTCACCGTCTCGTCGTCCAGAAGCTTGTCGGCCTCTTCCGAGATCAAGACCTCATAGCTTTCCGAAACGGTCATCTTGCGACGGGTGGTGCGGTTGCCGCCGAAGGCCTTGAACAGGTCCTGAAGGCCCTGCATCTGGCTCTCCATCCCCGGCTGGCCGCCCATCATCCCGATCGGCATGCCCCCGGATACGTCGGCCACGTCGAGCTCGATGATCTTGTCGTCAAGCTCCCCATCGCGGAGCTTCTTGCGGAACATGTCACGCGTGCCCGCGCGCGCGTCCGAGCCCGCCAGCGCCGAAATCACGCGATCCTCGGCGGCCTTATGTGCCTTGGCCTTGACCTCTTCGCGCATGTATTCGCGGGTCTCGACCATCGCGACATCCATCAGGTCGCGGATGATCTGCTCCACATCGCGGCCGACATAGCCCACTTCGGTGAACTTGGTGGCCTCGACCTTCAGGAACGGTGCGCGGGCGAGTTTCGCCAGACGACGCGAGATCTCGGTCTTGCCGACGCCGGTCGGGCCGATCATCAGGATGTTTTTCGGGTAAACCTCGTCGCGCAGGTCATCGGGCAGCTGCTGGCGGCGCCAGCGATTGCGCAGGGCCACGGCCACGGCGCGCTTGGCGTGCTTCTGGCCGATGATGAAACGGTCGAGTTCCGAGACGATTTCGCGGGGGGTCAGATCGGTCATGGAGTGCTCCGTGGGGTGCGGCAGGCGAGGCATGCCGGGAATGTCTTGAAGGGCGTGGACCGGCTTAGCCGCCGATCGTCTCCACCGTCAGATTGCCGTTGGTATAGACGCAGATATCGGCCGCGATCGCCATCGCACGGCGCGCGACCTGTTCGGCATCGAGATCGGTCTCCATCAGCCCGCGCGCAGCGGCGAGCGCATAATTGCCGCCGGAACCGATCGCGGCGATATCGTGCTCGGGCTCGAGCACATCGCCTGCGCCGGTCAGAACGAACAGGTCCTTTCCATCGGTGACGATCAGCATCGCCTCGAGATTGCGCAGGTATTTGTCCATGCGCCAATCCTTCGCCAGCTCCACGCAGCCGCGGGCAAGCTGTCCGGGCGCGGCCTCGAGCTTCTTCTCCAGCCGTTCGAGCAGGGTGAAGGCGTCCGCGGTCGAACCGGCAAAGCCCGCGACGATGTCGTGCCCGCCGGGGCTGAGGCGGCGCACCTTGCGCGCGGTGCCCTTGATGACGGTCTGGCCAAGGCTGACCTGTCCGTCGCCCGCGACGACCACCTTGCCGCCTTTGCGGATGCCGACGATCGTGGTGCCGTGCCAGCCCGGGAATTTCTCTTCGGCCATGTCGTTCCTCCGTTTGCGCAAAAGATATGTAACCCCGAACGCGGCGCTGCAACCCCGCTTGCCCGTTCCCCGGCCCGAGGCTAGCATCGCGCCATGACCGAACGGCATCTCTCGATCTATCTCGACGATTGGATCCTCGCCCAGGTTCGGGAGGGATCGCAGAACTTTTTCAAGCGATTGATCGGGGCGGTGGAGGAAGCCGACTGGACGGTTTCCCTGCATGAAACCGGCCCCGAGGCGCGGCGCGAAGCACCCGACAAACCTGGCTATGCACTGTTTCGGATGGAGCCGCCCACACATGAGCGCGCCCTGACCTGCCGGCGCACCTATCTCGGGGCGTTCTGGCATGTGGAGCGCGTCGCCGAACGTTGGGACTGGCCTGTGGCAAAGGCGACGTTCGTCGCGAATGACATTGACGGCGAGGCCGCACAAAAGTTCTTCTCGGCGACAAAAAACAGGCTCTATCCCGGCATAATTCCGAGCGACGAGGACAATCTGGCCTTCATTCCGCTTCAAGGGCGGTTGCTCGATCACCGCTCTTTCCAGGCGGTGAGCCCAGTGCAGATGATCGAGGAGGTGATCGCCCGCCATGAGGGGCCGGTCGTGGCGACTCTGCATCCTCGCGAGAGCTATAAACCGGCTGAGATCGCTGCACTCGAAGCGCTAAGCGCCCGGTTCCCGCGCTTCCGCTTCCAGAGCGGCGGCTCGCTCGACCTGCTGCCGCGCTGCAAATTCGTGGTCACGCAGAATAGCGCACTGGCACTCGAGGGGTTCTTCCTGCGCAAACCGGCGGTGCTGTTCGGGCTGTCGGATTTTCATCACATCGCCGGATCGGTGCCGCGCGACGGGATCGAGGCTGCCTTCGAAAAACTGCGCCAGACGCCTCCCGTCGCGCGCTACCTCTACTGGTTCTTGCAACTCAATGCGCTGAACGCGGGGCGACCGGAGTTCGAAAAGCGGTTGCGCGAGCAGCTGCGTGCCTGCGGGTGGCCGATCTGAGCCGCTAAAACGCTTTTGTCATGGATGGAGAATGGCGGGCAGAGCTCGCCCGGGCCGTGTCGCGGCTGTTCCGGGCGAAAGCAATCACTCAATGAAAAAGGGCGCCACCCCGGGCGCCCTCTTCCACAAATCCGTCCGATCCGATCAGATCGATTCGGTGATCCAGCTTTGCAGCGCGGCTTTCGGTGCGGCGCCAATCTTGTTCGAGACAACCTCGCCATCCTTGAACAGGAACAGCGCCGGGATGCCGCGAACGCCGAGAACGGCCGGGCTGTCCGGGTTTTCGTCCACGTTCACCTTCACGACCTTCACCTTGCCGGCCATCTCTTCCGAGATTTCCTCCAGCGACGGGCCGATCATGCGGCAGGGGCCACACCATTCGGCCCAGAAATCCACCACGACGGGGATATCGGATTTGCGCACTTCCTCGTCGAAAGTGGCGTCGGTAACAGCAACGGTAGCCATGTCAGCCTCCTGAGAATTCGGTTGCAGCGAAGGTATGTCCCGGCCCGCATCACGTCAAGATACGGGGGGTGTTCGCAATGCCGCATCAAGCTGTGCATCAGTGAGCGGCATGATCGCGCCGCTTCGCGTCCAGAGGATCGAACAGCGGATCGGTTGACCGGGATGGATCTGGCGCAGCGCGGCGCGGTAGGCGGCCATCTGCTTCACGATCCCGTCAGGGACATCCACGGGGCGTTCGGGGACGATGCGGTTCGACTTGTAATCGAGCAGCTCGATCCCGTCCGGCCCGATCCGCATCCGGTCGATGAACCCGTGAATGCGTGCGCCGAGCTCGGCGATTTCGGCTGTGATCTCCACCTCGGCCAGCGTGTCCGACCCCAGCCAATCCGCCATTCCGGGCGCGTCGAGAACCGTTTGCGCCTCGGCCAGAACAGGCTCTATTTCATCAGGGAGCAGCGCATCCTCGCCCTGCGAAAGCAGAATGCGTGCGGTCTCGGGCCACTGCGCGCGCGGGCGAAGCGGGAGATGTTCGAGCAGACGGTGCAGGTTGCGCCCATGCCTTTTCGCGGCCTCCTCGTCGCCTGCGCCGCCCTCGCCGAAAAGCGCTTTCTCCCCGCCGAGATCTGACGGCGAAAGCAGTTTCGGAGCAGGAGCGACCTCCGGTGCGGGATGCAGCGTCCAGGCGGGAAGCGACAGCGACTGCGATTGGTCAGCGGTTGCCGGGGTCGCAGCAGGCTCGGGCCAGTCTCCGTTGCAATGGCGCAGGATCTCGCCACGGTCGCGCAACTCTTCGGAAAGCGCTGAAACAGTCTCTGTTCCGGCATGATCGAGCCCGGATTGCATCCGCGCATACCAGCTTTCGTCGCCCTGACCGACATCGCCAGCCCCGGCCACGATCAGCCATTTCTCGGCCCGCGTCATCGCGACATAGAGAAGACGCAGAGCCTCTTCCTCGCGGGCGCGTTTCTCGGCCTCCGCCGCCGCCTCCTGCGCGGCGGGGGCCTGAGACGCGGCCTGGCGCCAGGCCGCTGGACCCGCTGGCAGGCGCAGGAGTTTCGGCGGATTAGGCTCTCTTTTCTTCGCGGTGTCGGGCAGGATCACGATCGGGGCCTCGAGCCCTTTCGAGCCGTGCACGGTCATCACGCGGATCGCGCGCCCTGCCCCTTCGAGCTGACGCTTCACCTCGACGTCATCCGCGTCGAGCCAGCCGAGGAAGCCGGTCAGGCTTGGCACCTCGTTGCGCTCGAAGGCCAGCGCCTGGGAAATCAGCTCGTCGATCCCGTCTTCGGCCTCCGGCCCGAGCCGCGCCAGCAGCCTTTCGCGCCCGCCATGCCGAGTCAAAAGGCGCTCGATCAGCTCGAATGGCCGCAGGAAATCGGCGTGGTCGCGCAGATCTTGCAGAATTTCGAGCGTGTCGGGACGGCTGGTATCGTGGCGCAGCGCCTCCCAGAGGAACCCCTTGCGCGGTTTGGCGAGCGCGTAAAGGTCTGCCTCGGACCAGTTCAGAAGCGGCGACCGCAGAGCCTCGGCCAGTGACAAATCGTCCTCGGGCGTCGCCAGAAAGGCGAGTATAGAGCGGATATCGCGCACGGCGAGTTCCGCGCCCAGCTTGAGCCGATCCGCCCCCGCCACGGAAAGACCGATGGCCTTGCAGGCGCGGATCACCTCGGCGAAAAGCTCGGAACGGCGGCGCACGAGGATGAGGAAATCCCCCTCATGGACCGGGCGCGCCGCACCCTTTGCCTCGTGATCGGGGATCTGGACGCCGGAGGCGATCATCTCGCGAATTTCGGCGGCAATCGCGCGCGAGAGCACCGAAACATCCGAGGCGCTGCTCGGCAGGTCGACCGGATCGGACCAGTCGCCCTCCTCGATGGCTTCCTCCTGCGCGATCACCGGCCAGAGATCGACGCGGCCGGGGAGCATTTCGCGGAAGGCGATATGCGAGGGCGCACCGCCCAGCCCCGCCTCGGCGCCGCGCGCGAAGCTCTCGTCGACGACACGCAGAACCGAGGCCGCCGAACGGAAGGAATGCTCGAGTTCCAACGTCACGAGCGCCTGTCCGATGCCACGGAACTTTTCGGTGAAATGGGCCCGCATAGTCTCAAACTGAGCCAGATCGGCGCCCTGGAAGGAGTAGATCGACTGCTTGCGGTCACCGACGACAAAAAGGGTGCGCTGCTTCTCGCGCGCGCCCTCGCCGGCGGTGAATTCCTCGGCGATCCGCTCGATCACACGCCATTGGCGGGGGCTCGTATCCTGCGCCTCATCCACGAGAATGTGGTCCATCCCGCCATCGAGCCGGAACAGCACCCATTGCGCGACCGACGGATCTTCGAGAAGCGCCGCCGCGCGGTCGATGAGGTCGTCGAAATCGAGCCAACCGCGCGCGGCCTTATAGGCGTCGATTCGGGGCAGGAAAGCTTGGGCGAAGCGGTGCAGGATGAGGCTGTGCTGCGCCGCGACGAGGGCGAGACGCTTCGGACGGGCCTCGGAGATACGCTCCGACAGATCGGCCAGCCCCTCGAACGCGCCTGCGCCGAGCGTCTTGGCAAGACCTTTCGTCACGACCTTCTCACCCTTGGGCTGATAGGGCGGCCCGTCCTTGGGGCTCTTGATGCAGAGCACCTCTTCAAGCGCCTGCATCGCGCCAAGATCGAGAGCCGTGATCGCTGCCAGCGCCCGACCGAGTTTCTGATCGGTCACACCGCTCGCGAGGCAGTGAGGCGTGACTTCGCGCATCAGCGCAAGATCGCCGGCCCGGAAAGTTTCAGCCAGCAGGCGCGCGCTGTCGAACCCGGCCGGAAGCCCGTAGGCGTTCTGAAGCGTTTCGAGGTCGATATTCTTGGGAAATCCGACCCTGTTATGGCTAATTTGCCCCACGAGAACGGCCAGATCCTCGCCCGAATAGATCGACAAGAGCGCGTCGAGACGGTCGCGGTCGGCCCCGCTCGCCATCTCCTCCAGCACCTCCTCGCGCATCAGTTGCCCGGCGCGATCATCCATCTCAGAAAAACCATGCGGCACCTTCGCCTCAAGCGGGAACCGTCGCAGCAAGGCCGCGCAGAAGGCGTGGATCGTCTGGATCTTCAGTCCGCCCGGCGTCTCGATCGCCTGGGCGAACAAGCGCCGCGCGGTGGCAAGCTCATCTGCCCCCAGCGGTCCCTCGGCCCCGAGATCGCGCAGCGCCGACCGCAGCTCGACCTCCTCCATCATCGCCCATTTGCCCAGAAGACCAAGCAGACGGTTCTGCATCTCGGCCGCCGCGGCCTTCGTATAGGTGAGGCAGAGGATCCGGTGCGGCTCGGTCCCCGAAAGCAGCATCCGCGCCACACGGTCGGTCAAGACCTTGGTCTTTCCCGAACCCGCATTCGCCGCAAGCCAGACCGAATGGCTGGGAACCGAAGCCTGCTGCTGCCGCTCGCTTGCCGATCGGGTCATGCCGAGCCCTCCTTCGGCGGGGTGTCGGTGATGTCCCATTCGCCGAAGCGCGAGAGCTGGTCGTAATCCGAGATATCGCGCGCTTTCTGCATCGCCCGTCGTGCGGTGAACCCTTGCGAGGGGCGCAGGTAGCGCGCGATCAGTTCTTCCAGCTTGACCCAGCTGTCTTCGGGGGTCTCTTCGCGGTCCTTGACCTTGATCGTCTGGCCCATCGTCCGCGTTTCACCGTCCCCGCCGAGCCGGATATAGGTCATCGCCGAAACGTCACGCGGCCCGATCTGCTCAAACGCGCCACGGCTCACCATCGCGGCCTCAAGCAGCATCTGCTTGTTGAAGGCCAGAACCTCCGCATCTCCCGGCGGTTTGCCGGTCTTGTAGTCGAAAATCTCGGCGCTGCCGTCTTCCAGAATGTCGATGCGATCGGGTTTTGCGGAGAGCATGAAATTCACCTTTTGCAGCGGAATAGAGCCTTTTTTCTCGATCACGGCCGGAGTGCCCTTCGCGCGCCGTTCCTCCTCGTCGCGGCAGAATTTCTCGGCGATTCCATGGATGCGCGCAAACCAGATGCGTTGCGTGCTCGGCCAGGGAATTTTCGTTTCGAGAACCTCTTGCGTGATCGTGAGAAGCCGCGCCCGGGCGCAGTCGAGCGTCTCTCCCTCGACATGGGTTTTCACGAAGGTCTCGACGATCTCGTGCAACACCTGCCCGCGCAAGAGCGGATCAGGCTCGGGGCGCAGCGGATCAAGTGGACGCAAACGCAGGACGCGGCGCGCATAGATCGCGTATGGGTCGCGGATCAGGGTCTGGATCGCGGTCACGGGAAGCTCGCGCGGGCGATCCTCGACCGGGGGGTTCGGCGAGGGGCGCGGCGCGGGGGTGAGCGAGATCTTCGGCCGCTCCAACTCCTGCGCGAGATCGATCCATCGCTGCCCGCGCGCCTCCATCGCCTTTAGGGCGGCCACGCCATTTTGCTCTGGCAGCCCCTTGATCAGGTTCAGAAGACGGTTGAGCCAACGCGAAGGGATCGTCTGCGCCTCGGCGTCGCGCCCGGCACGGCTGAGGATCACCTGCGGCGCGGCAACGGCTTGCTGGAAGTCATGGGAGGAAAGACCGATCTGCCTTTCGGGCAACAACAGACCCGCTTCCAGCCGCATCTGGCGACTGAGCCACGGGTCGGGCGCGGGGGCTTCGGGCCAGCTGCCTTCGTTCAGACCGCCGCAGATCACCAGCTTCGCACCCTGCGCCCGCGCCTCCAACGTGCCCCAGATCGCGATGAGCGGATGGGAGGTCAGGGTCTGGCGCACCATCCCGCCTTGCAGGTGGCGATTGACCAGATCGGCATAATCCGAAGCGCTGACCTCACCGGCATGACCGGCCTGTTCGCGCAGATCACTCATCAGGCGCAGCGCCTCGCGCCCCCCGGCCTCGCGCCAGAGCTCGCTTGCAGCGGGATCGCCTCCCGGGCCCGCGGCAATCGCTTCGCACAGCGCCAGATGCGCCTCGACGCGGGGCGGCAGTTGATCGGGCAGCGGCGCCACGATCTGCGACAGGATACCGGCAAGCCATTCCGCCCAGGTTTCGCGATCCTCCGGGGATTTCGCGGCCCAAACCGCAAGCGCATCCGCGTCCGGGAAGGCCGGCCCGTTGCGGCGAAGGAAAAGCTCCAGTTCGCGGGTGTTGCGCAGGTGACGGCCACGCGCCTCGCCTCCCGCCCCGGTCGCGGTGAGCGGATGCTTGAGCAGGATCATCAACTCGGCGATCGGCAGCCTCTGCCCGCTGATCTGCGCGAGTTGGCGCAACAACCGTCCCGGCGCAGTCTGCTGAAGCGGCTGGCCCGCACTGTCGTCGGGCACAATCCCCCAGCGGTCGAGCGCCGCCGCCACCCGCCGCGCAAGGAGCCGGTCGGGGGTAATGAGCGCCGCCTGCACCTGCCGCTCGGCCGCCTCGCGCAGAGCCAGCGCAATCGCCAGCGCCTCTTCGCGCGGGTCGCGGGCGGTGATCAGTGAAAGCCCCGCGCAGGCCGTTTCGAGATCACCGAGAGAACCACCCTCTTCGCGCCACTGATCGGTCACAGGCGCGGGACGCAGGGCCAGTGAGACCAGTCGGTTTCGCGCAGGATCGGGAGCCGCAATCGCGCGCCAGTCCTGAACCGTCTCAGGCGCCAGATCGAGACTGCGGAGCAGCGCGAGAAATCGATATTGCGGGTGATCCTCGATGGGAAAGAGGCTGGAATCGAGACTATTCCATGCCTTTTCAGTCATATCCCGGTCGAAACCGGGCAGGACGACCATCCCTTCGGGCAGATGCGCGACAAGCCGCATGAACAACGCCGTCGCCCCGCGCGAGCCGGTCGAACCGGCCACGATCACCGGATCTGCGGGCGGGGCGTCGCGCCAGGTCTGTGCGAGCGTCTCGACCACCAGCCTTTGACGCGCCTCGGCGTCAAGCTCGCCATCGCTTTCGAAATAGCGCGCGATGATGCGGATGAAGGCAAGGCTTTGCTGCCAATGGCGGGCATGGGTCTCCGCGATCTCCAGCCGGTCGAGCCTTTCGGGATGCACGCCCTCGCTCTGCATCTCGGCCATCAGGCTTGCAAGGCTCTCGGCCAGCGCGAAATGGCTCGAACCGGCCTCGAATTCGGGTAGGCGTCGGGTGAGTTCCTCGACAAGGCGGGTCAGTTCGAGCTTGCGGCGCAGGCTTGGGACCGGCATCGGCAGCCCCGCGAGCGGATCGGCACCCAGATCGCTGATCAGCAGGAGCTGCGGCAGGTAGCGCGCGCCGTTCTCGAGAAAGCATTCCCTCACGCGGCGGCGCATCCGGCCCGAGTTGAGATAGAGCCGCGCCCGCGCCATCGCCTCGGGCGGGCGGTCCGCGAACCGTTCGATCAGCCCCGCGACCAGCTCGCGGGGGAAATCGACGCCCGGTGGCAGGGCGAAGAGATGCGCGCCGGGATCAACCGCCATCGAGCATCCCCTCGGCCAGCGGGATCGACTCTGGGCGGCCGACATCGCACCAGCCCCCCTCGTGCACGATCCCGTAGAGACGCCCCTCGGCGATCATCTGGTTCCAGAGCAGATTGAGGGAGAATTTTTCCTCCGAAATCGTCTCTATTCCAGCAGGATCGATGATTTGTGCGCCGGTATAGACATAGCCCGGACCGCGCCTCAGTCGCCCCTGATCGTCACAGGTGAAATCCCCTGCGCCCATATGGCCCAGTGCCTGCTCGGGTGGCACCAACATCAAGAGCGCCCCCATCCGGTCAGGCTTCCACGCGGCACGCAATCGCGCGATCGCATTCGGCCCGGTCCATATCGCATCGGTATTGAGTGTAAGAACCGGCCCCTCGCCCAGAAGTGGCAGCGCTTTGCGCAAACCGCCGCCGGTTTCCAGAACCTCTTCGCTTTCGTCCGAGAACAGCACCTCGCGCCCGGCAAGATGGGCGATCATCTGATCGGCGAAATAATGGACATTCGCCACGATCCGCCGCGCCCCGCCCTCCTGAGCCAGATCGAGCGCGTGATCGATCAGCGGCTTGCCCGCCACCTCGACAAGCGGTTTCGGGCGATCATTGGTCAGCGGGCGCATCCGCGTACCCAAACCCGCCGCGAAGACCATGATGGCGTCAGGGGCTGGGGGCATCGGCTTGCAACTCCTTGATCAGCTCGGGCGTGACGGGGGGATAGGCTGCGCGCAGGAAAGCGGCGAGTTCGGCCAGTGCGGGATGGGCGAGGTTACGCTCGATATAGGCCCAGACGCGCGGCATGTAGGCGAGGTAATGGGGCTTGCCATCGACGCGGCAAAGCTTGGCGAAGATGCCGAGGATCCGCAGCGCACGCTGAGTGCCGAGAAGGGCGTAGATCTCCGCGAAACGGTCATGGTCGAGGCCGGCGGCGGCGGCGTAATGGGCGATCTGTGTGCGTTCGACCGCGGGCGACACGTCCCGGCGCGCATCCTGAAGGGCGGAGACGAGATCATAGGCGGGATGCGCCTGCACCGCGTCCTGAAAGTCGAGCAGCCCGAGCCGTGCAAGACCGGGCCGGTCGAGCAGGATGATATTCTCGGCATGGAAATCGCGCAGGCACATCACGAGCGACTCTTGTGAGAGCGCGTCGAACGTCTTTGCGATGGCAGTTTTCAGTTGCGCGGCAGCGGCAGGGTCGGTGCACGGATAATACGCGGGCACGAGATCGAGAAGAGAGGCAAGCCCTGCCCCGTCAAGCCGTGCGAGATCCTCGAGCGGCGCGTGCCGATGCAGCGCGAGAAGCATCTCGGTGATCTCGCGATAAAGCGCGGGTTCTTCCTCGGGATGCTCGGCCAGACGCCGCGCCATCAACGCGTCGCCGAAATCCTCCAGCAGCAACAGCCCCTCTTCATCCGAGCGCGCCAGCGGTTGCGGCGTGGAGAACCCGGCTTGCGAGAGCCAGGCGCCGATCCGCAGGAACCGCTCGATTTCGGGGCCGGGCGGGGCCTTCATCAGAATGGCGGTCTGCCCCGCGCGGGAGAGGCGATCGTAGCTGCGCGCCGAGGCGTCACCTGCGAGCGGCGCGCGCGTCGCATCTGCCCATCCAGCGCGGGCGAGAAAGGCTATTATAGAGCCTGTTTCAGCCATTCCACGCCTCCAGAACGGCATCAACCAAGGGCGTTTGCGCACTGAAACAGACCCGGCGCGCGGCGCCATCTTCGGTCTGCTCGAACCGCAGGCGCAGCGCGCCCTCAGGCGTGGCCGAGCCCAACCGGTCGGGCCATTCGATAAGGCAGATTGCGGTCTCGAAAGCGGTGTCGAGGCCCAACTCGTAGACCTCGTCGGGATGGCTGAGCCGATAGAGATCGGCATGCCAGATCTCGCAATCGGCCTCGTAGGTCTGCACAAGGGTAAAAGTCGGCGAGGGCACATCCTCCGCGCGGCCCAGCCGCGATTGGATCAACGATCGCGCGAAATGGGTTTTGCCCGCACCGATCGGCCCTTCGAGAAGCAGAACATCGCCGGGATGCGCGAAACGCGCGAAAATCGCCCCGAGGCGGGTCGTGGCGTCCGGATCGGGAAGGTCGAGGCAAGGCATCTCGGGCATGGGTCGAGTTTTACCCTGCCCCACGTCCGCTGCAAGCGGTTAACCCTGATCGAGAAGCGCCATCGTTTTGCGCGCGGGCTTGGCGACATCACCGGGCGCGGTCGGGACAAAACGCACCAACACGGCCCCGCTGGGCAGGCTTTGCAGCGAACAGATGATACGCGCCCCATTGCGCAGGCTGACGGTCTCGGACAGCGCCTCGGGTCGGCCGAATTCGCGCGCCACAGCGTGCAGGCGCGACCAGAGCGCGGAAGGATCCGCCTGCGCCTCCCACTGGCTGATCGCGTCAGACAAGGTGATCCGCCCGAGCGTTGTTTCCGGCTCCAGCCCCCACAGCCGCGTATAGGCAGCATTGGAAAGCGCAAGTTCCCCCGACGGATGGAAGACGACCACCGCATCGGGCAACGCGTCGAGCACATCCTGCCCCATCTCGATCTCGCCGCGGAAACGCCGCGTCAGTGATATCTCGGCCGAGATATCCTCGAAGAGAAACGCCACCGCGCCATCGGCATGCGGGCGGCCGGTGACTCGATAGGTCTGGCCGTTGGGTAGATTCCAGGTCTCGGAATGAAAGCCCGAGGCGGCGGCCTGCTCAAGCTCTGTCATCTGGATGCGCCAGCTACGGTAATCCTTAGGCTCGGGCATCATCCGGGTCTCACGCAGCCGGTCGAGAAAGGCGTAGAGCGTCGGTCGTCCAGTGAGAAAATCCGGGCCGAGTTGCAGCAGGTCGATGAGCGCGGGATTGAAAAGCTGAAGCTGCCGGTTTCGGTCGAAAATCGCGAGGCCCGTGGTGAGATCGGCGAAAATTTTGGTGAGGGTTTGCACGAAATCGCGCAACGCCCCTTCGGCACGCACGGTCGCATCCGCGGGAAGCGCGAAATGGATCGCTCCACCGGGCACGGCGAAGGATTCGCAGTCGTACCAACGCGCACCCTCATCGTCTTTCGTAAGTTTCACGCGGACGGGGCCTCCATCGGCCTCCCCCTCCGCCGGCAAATCGAACAATGACGGCAGAGGCCATGTGAACCCCTCTCCGCCCTCCTCGAACGCGTCCGTACGCAGCAGATAGGCGCGATTGGCCCAGGTCACGGTGCCTGCCGTATCGCTGCGCCAGACCAGCACGGGCGAGCGATCAAGCGTCGAGCGCATCATCTCCAACTCGTCTTCGAGCGCGCGCTGCGACAGAGAATCGACCCGAACACCGCGTCCTTCCGTGCCCGGATCGATCAGGGTGATCCGCGCGAAACCTCCGACATCCTCGGCGATCATCCGCATCCGGTCGGGACCGGGTGTTTCCGCGTTTTCGGTCATCTCGATCTGCCCATGCTCGGCCAGGGTGGCCATGCGGGCGCGAAACTCCGAAAAACGCGGCGCGACAAAGGCCGAGAGCCGCGCCCAATCGCTGACGCTGATTGGCGTGGCCTCGAGCAGACGCCGCGCCGAGGGCGTCGCGTCGACCAGTTCCTCATTGTCGAAGAGGAAAACCGTTTCCTCCAACCCGTCGGGATGCGCAGGCTCCAACCCCTGAACGTTTTTGCGCCCGATCACCAGCCAGACGATCAGAAGGGCAATGATCGCCGCCCCGACCGAAGTCAGGGAGATCAAAGCAGCTTCAAGCCATGCGCTGTTCATCATCGGGCGACTCCAACCTGTCCGGGTCGGAGCTTGTCGCTGAAATGGTTAATTCCGGGTTAAACCCAAATTTGCGGCGCTGTCCGCAGGTCTCAGAGCTCGATCGGCTGATTGAACCCCAGCGCTCCTTCCTTCTGCGCGAGGATGCGTTGGGCGGGCCAGACGACCTCGACCACCGCACCGGAACGGGTCGGGTTGTCGGAAGCCGAGGCATAGGGCGCATCGCCATTGGCAAAACTGAGCCGCCCGCCGGTGCGTTCGATCAGCGTCTTGGCAATGAACACGCCAAGCCCCATTCCCTCGTAATCCTTGCGCTCCGACGCGTTCGAGCGCGGTTGCAGGAACGGATCTCCGATACGGTTGAGGACATTGGTCGGAAAGCCCTTGCCGTCGTCGATAACCCGCACCGTGATCCGCTCGGCATCCCATTCGGCCTCGACCCAGACGGTCGAGCGCGCGAAATCCACCGCGTTCTGAATGAAATTGCGCAGCGCATGGATCAGCTCGGGATAGCGATAGATCGTCGGCTGGCGTTCGGATCCGCCCTCGGCGGGATGCGCATCGAAGACGATCTCGATTCCGCGCTCGAGATGCGGATCCGCCGCCTCGCGCAGCACCGCCAGGAGCGGCGCGGTGCGCATATGCAGATCGTCTTTTCCGACACGTCCCATCGAGTGAAGGATATCACGGCATCGATCAGCCTGCTCGCGGATCAGCAGCGCATCGTCGCGCAGCTCGGGCTTGTCGTCGAGTTCGTCGGCAAGCTCGGAGCTTACCAGCTTGATCGTCGCAAGCGGCGTACCCAGCTCATGCGCTGCGGCAGCCACGACCCCACCTAGATCGGTGAGCTTCTGCTCGCGCGCGAGCGCAAGCTGGGTCGCGCGCAGGGCGTCCCCCATCGAGCGTACCTCGGTCGAGACCTTGTGCGCATAGGCCCCGAGGAAGGCCACCCCGATGATGATCGCAAGCCAATAGCCGAATTCGAAGACGTCCGGCACGGCGATCACCTCGCCGGTCTTGCTGACCAGAGGCAGGTAAATGACGGCCACGATCGAGATCATCACCATCGTCGAGAGGCCGAGGAAGATCGTTGCCGAACGCTCGAGCGCGGTCGCGGCGATCGTGACCGGAACCAGGATGAGAAGGGCGAAGGGATTGTTCATCCCGCCGGTGATCGACAGGAGCAGCGCCAGTTGCGCCATATCGAACAGAAGCGTCGCCGCGGCCTCGGTCTGGGTCAGCCGCTTGGTGTCGGGAAAGAGGAAGATCGCGACGAGGTTGGCCGCGACCGCCGCACCGACCGTCGCAAGACAGAGCGGCAAATCAAGGGCGATATCATAGACATAATAGGTGACGAGGATCGCGCCGAGCTGCCCGAGGATCGCCGTCCAGCGCAAGATTATGAGTGTGCGCAGCCGCACCCAGTCGTGATGCGTCTCGGCCGGGCCGGGCTCGGCTTCCAGGCGTTGGGCCATGTTTCCTCCGCGTCGAAACCGCGCAACGTGAAAGAAACGCCGCACGAAAACATTGATAATCGGCCCTCTTCGCGCGATCAATGCACCGCGGACACGAGGGAGACGAGCAAATGAACACTGTCGCGAAATTTTCGGCCATCGGGGCCGCGATTGCCGTGGTGGCGGGTTTGGGGATCACCTGGTTTGCCAGCACACGCGTCGCGAATGACGATATCTTCGCGCAATGCCGCTCGAGCGTGGTTGCGGGCGGCACCGGCCAGATCGGCGGGCCTTTCACCCTCACGGACGAGAACGGCAAGACGGTGACCGACAAGGACGTGATCACCGAGCCGAGCATCATCTATTTCGGTTATACCTATTGCCCCGATGTCTGCCCGCTCGACAGCGCGCGCAACGCCGAAGCCGTCGCCATCCTGGAAAGCCGCGGCTACTCGGTCACGCCGGTCTTCATCTCGGTCGATACCGCGCGCGACACGCCCGAAACGCTACGCGCCTTTACCGAACTCATGAGCCCGAAAATGATCGGCCTCACCGGCACGCCCGAGCAGATCCGGAAAGCCTCCCAGGAGTATCGGACCTATTTCAAGGTTCAGGATCCGGACGACCCCTATACGCTGATCGATCATTCGACGCAGAGTTATCTCGTTTTCCCGAAAATCGGCTTCGTCGAATATTTCAATCGCGACACCACGCCCGATCAGATGGCCGACAAGGTGGCTTGTTTTGTCGATGCCTGGAAGAAAGCCGGCGAGACCGCCGCAAGCGGAAATTGACCCCGAAGGGTCAAGAGCTTAAAACCGAAGCAGGAAAACAGGACGGGGGTTTCCATGGTCGAGGATAACAGCGCGGATATCGGACCGGACAAGTCACTTCTCATCGTGGATGACGACGTTCCGTTCCTGACGCGGCTCGCCCGCGCGATGGAAAAACGTGGCTTCGAACCGCAAACCGCGGAAACGGTGGCCGCCGGACGCGCAATCGTTCAATCCAACCCGCCCGCCTATGCGGTGATCGACCTGCGTCTTGAGGATGGTAACGGGCTCGACGTGGTCGAAGCGCTGCGCGAGAAGCGTGCCGATGCGCGGATCGTGGTTCTGACGGGCTATGGGGCGATCGCCACCGCCGTCGCCGCAGTGAAAATGGGCGCAACCGATTACATCGCCAAGCCGGCCGATGCGACCGATGTCACCAATGCCCTTCTTGCCAGAGGTGAAACCGCCCCGCCGCCGCCGGAAAACCCGATGAGCGCCGATCGCGTGCGCTGGGAACATATTCAGCGCGTATACGAATTGTGCGACCGCAACGTCTCGGAAACCGCGCGCCGTCTGAATATGCATCGCCGCACGCTTCAGCGTATTTTGGCGAAACGCAGCCCGCGTTAATAAAAAATCGGTTGAAATTAATTCCTGTATGCTATCAATGCTCCGGAAAAATTCCGGAGCATTTCTCATGAATCTCGACACGATGTCGCTCGACGAACTGAAAACCCTGCGCAAACAGGTCGACAAGGCGATTGCCGGTTATGAAGACCGCAAGAAAAAGGAAGCGCTCGAGCAGCTTGAAAAAGCCGCCCGTGATATGGGTTTCTCGCTGGCAGAGCTGACCGGTGGCTCGTCCAAGCCGCGCCGCACCGTTGCGCCGAAATACGCCAACCCCGCCGATTCCAGCCAGACCTGGACCGGCCGCGGCCGTAAACCGCGCTGGGTCGAAGAGGCGCTCGCCTCGGGTAAATCCCTGGATGATCTCGCGATTTAAAACTCGCGCCTGAATTGAAATCTGGATTGAAAATGCCCGCAAATCGCGGGCATTTTTATTTTCAGATTTCCGACAATAGCGCTTCGTGCCGCGCCGTATAATCCTTCCGGACTTCCGAAGGCGGACGCAAATGGATTTTGAACCGCTCAGTATATTCCGGACCGATCTTGCCGAAAATCTTGTCGGCCTCCTTGGTCGAAAATCCCGCGATCTGTTCCGCCTCGAGCCGCGCGGAGACGATATCGGCCTTCTTGATCGCCCGCTTGATTTTCACCGGCAATGCCGCGGGCAAACCGAAGCGGATATGCACCGCCGCATCGAGCTTCGCATCGAGCACCCCATAGCCTTCCCCGATTGCCGCCTTCACCGGGCTGATCATGTCGCCCAGCACATATTCGGGCGCATCATGCAGCAGCGCCGCGAGTTTCCAGCGCGGCTCGATCTTCGGGTTCTGATGGCTGAAGATCTGTTCGACCAGCAGCGAGTGCTCGGCCACCGAATAGGGCCAGTCGCCGAAAGTCTGCCCGTTCCAGCGGGCCACGAAGGCGAGCCCATGCGCGATATCCTCAATCTCGATATCGACGGGCGTCGGATCCAGCAGGTCAAGCCTGCGCCCCGAAAGCATGCGTTGCCAGGCGCGTTTCATGCGAGCCTCTCTGAATGGTGTCGTCAGCGCTTTGGACAGCTTTGCCGTGACTACCCAAAGCACCTCCGCCTGTAAACGGCAGAGCCTGCGGGAACATTTTCCCGCCTTTCTCGTTTCAATGTCGACAAGGAGAGAGAAGGAGGACGCAGATGCACGCCTCGAAGACATCCATTCTTACCGCCGGAATCGTGGCCCTCACCATTCCCGCGACGATCGCGATCGCCAAGGTCACGAATGAGGTCGCTCCGTTGGAGCAATCCCCGCGGCAGATCATGCTGAACGGGTACGAGGGCGATGGCCGTCCGATGGACGATATCGGCTCGAACATTCCCTATGGCGACCTTTCCGCCTTCGACAAGATTACGACGATCGGCAAGGCACAGAGCCCCGACGTGCCCTATTGCGACGAGCGTGCGGCCTTGCTGAAAACGCTCGATCACGATTTCGCCGAGAGTCCCCGCGTCAAGAAAGCTCTTGGCGACAACCGTTCGGTCGAGCTTTGGGCATCCTCTGTCATGGGCACCTGGACGGCGGTTTATACCCGTGCCGATGGAGTGTCTTGCGTGGTCTCGTCGGGAATGGGCTGGGAACAGGGTGACAACCCGGTCGCTCTGCTCGGTCGCGAGGGCATCCTCCCCGCGACGTGACGGCACGGCAGGCTTCATTGCCGGTTCACCAATGCAGTGCTACATAGCGCCCAAATTCAGATTTGGGAGCCGGATATGGCCGACTACATCATCAAGGATATCGCCCTGGCGGATTACGGCCGCAAGGAGCTCGACATTGCCGAAACCGAGATGCCGGGCCTGATGGCCTGCCGCGCCGAATTCGGCGAAAGCCAGCCGCTGAAAGGCGCGCGGATTGCGGGCTCGCTGCACATGACGGTGCAGACCGCCGTGCTGATCGAGACGCTCAAGGCGCTCGGCGCGGATGTTCGCTGGGCCTCGTGCAACATTTTCTCGACGCAGGATCACGCGGCGTCGGCGATCGCCGCAGGCGGCACCCCGGTCTTCGCGATCAAGGGCGAGACGCTGGAGGAATACTGGTCCTACACCGACAAGATCTTCCAGTTCGAGGAAGGCACCTGCAACATGATCCTCGACGATGGCGGGGATGCGACGCTCTATATCCTGATGGGCGCACGGGTCGAGAATGGCGAGACGGGTTTGATCGAAGTGCCCACGTCGGAAGAGGAAGAGGCGCTGTTCGCCCAGATCAAGAAGCGCATGAAGGAAAGCCCCGGCTGGTTCACCCAGCAGCGCGACGCGATCAAGGGTGTCTCGGAAGAAACCACGACCGGTGTGCATCGCCTTTACGACCTGCACAAGAAGGGCCTCCTGCCCTTCCCGGCGATCAACGTGAATGACTCCGTCACCAAATCGAAATTCGACAACAAATACGGCTGTAAAGAGAGCCTCGTGGACGGCATCCGCCGCGCCACCGACACGATGATGGCCGGCAAGGTCGCCGTCGTGTGCGGCTATGGCGATGTGGGCAAGGGCTCGGCCGCTTCGCTACGTGGCGCAGGTGCCCGCGTGAAGGTCACCGAAGTCGATCCGATCTGCGCGCTTCAAGCCGCGATGGACGGGTTCGAAGTCGTCGTGCTGGAAGACGTCGTCGACAGCGCCGACATCTTCATCACCACCACCGGCAACAAGGACGTCATCCGCATCGAGCATATGCGCGCGATGAAGGATATGGCGATCGTCGGCAATATCGGCCATTTCGACAATGAAATTCAGGTCGCCAGCCTGAAGAACCACAAATGGACCAACATCAAGGACCAGGTGGACATGATCGAGATGCCCTCGGGCGCGCGCATCATCCTTCTGTCGGAAGGCCGCCTGCTGAACCTCGGCAACGCCACCGGCCACCCGAGCTTCGTGATGTCGGCAAGCTTCACCAACCAAGTGCTGGCGCAGATCGAACTGTGGACCAAGGGCGAGGAGTATGCGCCCGGCGTCTACATCCTGCCCAAGCATCTCGACGAAAAGGTCGCGCGCCTTCATCTCGACCGGATCGGCGTCAAACTCACCGAGCTGCGCCCCGATCAGGCGGAGTATATCGGCGTCACGGTCGAAGGGCCCTTCAAGCCCGAGCATTACCGCTACTGATCGACGCGACTATCGCATCGACAAGGCCGCGCCTCCGGGTGCGGCCTTTGTTTGTCGCAAGCCCCCTGTCGCGCTAGGCTGAGGCAATCCCGCAAGCCCGCCTCGACCTCGACCCGACCTTTATCCAGTGCGTCTGGTGTCGCGGGGGAAAGTGACGCCGCTTTTCCCCAAGATTTTGGCTTTGTATTTTCTTTATCCGGGCTTACCCTGCGCCTGCCACAATTTCGAATGATCTAACTTCAACAGGTGGGACTCATGGGTAAAAGAGACGAGCTGATCGAGAAATATGCTGACGATCTGAAAACCAAATGCGGCATGACGCCGGATATGGATCTGCTGACCAAGGTCACGATCGGCTGCGGCCCCTCGATCTACGATGCGGATGCCTCGACCGTCGCCGGTTCGGACAAGGGCGAACTGGAAACCGTCAAGAACAACTTCCTCGTCAAGAAGCTCGGCCTCGCCGATGGCCCGGAACTGATGGACGCGATCGACAGCGTGATCGAGACCTACGGCCGTTCGGAGCGCAACAAGTATCGCGCCGTCGTCTATTACATGCTGACCAAGCATTTCGGCAAAGAGAGCGTCTACGCCTGAGCGGACCCTCTTTCGCAATGCTTACGGCCCGGGGATGACCCGGGCCGTTCGCGTTTCAGGGGATAAGACCCTTGATCCCCGCGACATGGGACGGTTTGGCCCCGCGCGCATCGGCCGCGAGACCTGCCACGGTCTCCATCAGAGCCTCGGGCGCCACGATCCGGTCGATCAGCCCCCAACCCAGCGCCTCCTCGGCCTCGATCTTCTGACCCGCCATCAGGATCATCTTCGCCCGCGCGGGCCCGATCAGAGCGGCCATGCGCGGCGGGTCCGAAGGCTGCGGCAAAAAGCCCAGCTTCATCACCGGGTAGAAGAACTTGGCCCCCGGGACCGCGATGCGCAGGTCGCAGGCCAGAACCATTCCCATCGCGCCTCCCGCCAGCGTGCCATTGAGCGCCGCGATCGTCAGGCAGGGCAGCGCCGCGATCGCGCCCGAGAGCCGCTCCCAGACCGGATCGGTCGCCAACGTGCCGCTACGCGCCTCATCCAGATCCGCCCCGGCGGAAAACACTTTCCCGATGCCCGTCAGCACGAAAACCCGCGCCTCCTCGGCCTTGGCGCGTTCGGCCAGATCCGCGATTTCATTCAGCATCGCCTGCGTGAGCGAATTGGCCTTTTCGGGCCGGTCAATCGTCACGGTCCAGAGCCCGTCCTCGATCTGGTGGCGGATCATCACAATCTCCAGCTTTGGCATCCTCCCTTCGATCTAACAGCGATACCGGGCCTTGACCATCGCGCATCCCCACGGGAGGATGTGCCGATTTTGTTTTCTATCGAAAGGTATCGTCATGTCCTGGTTGAAACCCGCCGGAACCGGCGCGGTGATTGTCACGCTTCTTTCGACCACAGCCGGGTTCGCGGATGTCACGCCCGAGCAGGTCTGGGACGGCTGGCAAAAAGGCTATCAGAGCTATGGCTATGACGTGATGGTCGGCAACTCCGACCGCAGCGGCGATACGCTTACCGTCACGGATGTGAAGATCACGAACGAGATGGACGATTCCAGCTTCACGATGACGATCCCCGAGCTGAAGCTGCGCGATCGCGGCGATGGCACGGTGGAAGCCTCGATGTCGGAGAAGATGACCGGCGTGGCGAGCTCGGACCTGCCCGATCAGCCGGCGATGTCGCTCGACATGGTGATGACGCAGACCGACAGCTCGATCGTGGTCTCGGGAACGCCCGAGGACATGATCTACGCCATCGACGCGCCCAAGGTGACGGTCGAGATGGACCAGAGCGGCGATGCGGGCGATCAGTCCATCCCGGTCAAGATCTGGCTCGCGATGGAAAACACCACCGGCACCTACGAGATGAAGCTGGGCGAGGCGCATGACGTGACCTCTGCGATCAAGACCGGTCTGGTGAAATTCACCGCATCGGGCGCCGATCCCGAGGGCGGCGGCACTTTCAACTTCGATGGTCAGGTCTCGGATGTCACCTATGACGGCCGTTTCGTGCTGCCCAATGGTGTGCCGATGGAGAAGCTCGACGAGGCGCTCAATGCCGGTGCGAATATCCAGGTCGCGCTGAAATACGCGGCCTCGGAATACGCGATGAACGTGGACAGCCCCGACGGGCCGGTCTCGCAAAAGACTACCGACAATGGCGGCGTGCTCGATATCGGGATGTCGAAGGACGGTATCCACTTCGCCGGAACGAGCGAGGGCAGCAAGGTCCAAATGACCACGAAAGAACTGCCCTTCCCGGTCAATCTGGCGCTGGAATCGGCGAATATGGATTTCGCGATGCCGGTGTCGAAGGGTGATGCGGATCAGGACTTCAAGGCGAAGTTCGCTCTCAACGGGCTGACCGTCTCCGATGATCTGTGGAACATGTTCGATCCGGGCCAGAACCTGCCGCGCGACCCGGCGACGCTGAGGATCGACGTGACCGGCAAGATGACGCTGTCCGATGATCTCTTCTCTCCGGCCGTCGCCGCCATGCCGGCACCGCCGATGCAGGTGAATTCGGTCGACATCAAGGACGTGCACCTGTCCGTCGTGGGTGCCGAGTTGAACGGCTCAGGTGCGCTGGAAATCCAGAATGACGGGCCGATGCCGATGCCCAAGGGTGCGATCGACCTGAGCCTGACCGGAGCGAACGCGCTGATGGACAAGCTCGTCGCGATGGGTCTGGTGCCGCAAGATCAGATCATGTTCGGCCGGATGATGTTGGGCCTCTATGCCAAGCCGACCGGCGATGACGCCTATGAATCGAAGGTCGAGTTCAAGGATGGCGGGGAAATCCTCGTCAACGGCCAGCGCGTCCAGTAAGGACAACACATAACGGCGCGGAGCCGTCCGGGACACCCGGGCGGCTCCGGTCTTTCTCAAGAGGTGGAAATGTCCGAGCAGTCCCTGTCCGATCTGACCCAGGCGCTTCTGGAAGCGGCGAAACGCGCGGGCGCCCCTGCGGCGGATGCGATCGCGGTGGACGGACGCTCGGTCGCGATCGACGTTCGCGAAGGCAAGCTCGAACAGGCCGAGCGCTCCGAAGGGATCGAGATCGGTCTGCGCGTGCTCTTCGGTGGCAAGCAAGCCTGCGTATCCGCCTCCGATATCTCCAGCCGCACGCTTGACGAGATGGCGCAGCGCGCGGTCGCGATGGCTCAGGAAGCGCCCGATGATCCCTTTGCCGGTCTCGCCGATCCTTCGCAGCTGTCGCAGACCCGCGATGCCGCCGGGATGGAGCTTGCCGATCCGAGCGCAGAGCCGTCCGCCGTCGATCTGCAACGCGACGCTCTGGAGGCCGAGGCGGCGGCGCTGGCCGTAGACGGGGTCTCGCAGGTGCAATCCGCCTCGGCCGCCTATTCCTACCGCCGGATGCACCTCGCCGCGTCGAACGGGTTCGAAGGTGGCTACGATCGCAGTGCGCGGTCGGTCTCGGCGGTCGCGATCTCGGGCGAAGGCCTGTCGATGGAGCGCGACTGGGCCGCCGAAAGCCGCGTGTTCCAGGCCGATCTGCCCAGCGCGCGCGAGGTGGGCCAACTGGCCGGCGAACGCGCCGTGGCCCGCGCCAATCCGCGCCGCCCGAAAACCGGCGCCTATCCGGTGCTGATCGACGAGCGCGTCTCGGGCAGCCTGATCGGGCATCTTCTCTCGGCGATCAACGGCCAGTCGATCGCACGCGGGGCCTCGTGGCTGCGCGACGCGATGGATCAGCCGGTACTGCCCGATCATCTCTCGCTAAGCGAGGAGCCGCATCGCAAACGGGTCTCGGGCTCACGCCCCTTCGACGCCGAAGGCCTGCCGACCACGCGTCGGATGATCGTCGAGAACGGCGTTTTGAAAAGCTGGACGCTCGATCTCGCGACCGCGCGCAAGCTCGGGCTGCAATCGACGGCCAATGCCGGGCGCGGCACCTCTGCCCCGCCCTCGCCCGGTGTCGGCAACGTTACCCTGACCCAGGGCGAGCAGAGCCGCGAGGAGCTACTGGCCGAGATGGGCACCGGCCTTCTCGTGACCTCTTTCATCGGTGCCACGATCAACCCCAATACAGGCGATTACTCGCGCGGAGCCTCGGGCTATTGGGTCGAGAATGGCGTGCCCGTCTATCCGGTCAACGAATGCACCATCGCAGGCAACCTGCGCGAGATGCTGCGTAGCCTGCGGCCCGCCAATGACGCGCGTCTGCATTTGAGCCATATCGTGCCCTCGCTACTTCTCGAAGGGATGACGCTTGCCGGAGACTGATCTGACGCTGCTGACAGAGGCCGCGAAGGAGGCCGGGAAGCTCGCCCTGAAATATTGGAAGAAAGCGCCGACCTCATGGGAGAAGGATGGCGGTGCGGGACCTGTCTCCGAGGCCGACCTCGCCGTCAATGACCTGCTCGAAGAGCAGCTGCGTGGCGCGCGTCCCGATTACGGATGGCTGTCCGAGGAAAGCGCGGACGATCCGGCGCGTCTGGCGGCGCCCGCGACCTTCATCGTCGACCCGATCGACGGCACCCGCGCCTTTCTCAACGATGATGGAAGTTTCGCCCATGCGCTTGCGGTGGCCCGTGGGGGCGAGGTCGTGGCGGGCGTCGTTCACCTGCCGGTGCATGACCTCACCTATACCGCGACGATCGACGGGCCGGCCCTGCTCAATGGCGAGCCGATTGCCCCGGCAGCGCGTTCCGAGCTGGAGGGCGCAAGCGTGTTGACCTCGAGGCTTTCGGACAACCCCACCCTTTGGAGACACGGGCTGCCGGGGTACAAACGCAACTTCCGTTCCTCTCTCGCCTGGCGGCTCTGCCTCGTGGCAGAGGGCAAATTCGATGCGACGATTTCTCTGCGCAAGGCATGGGAATGGGATATTGCGGCGGCAAGCCTGATCGCGCGGCGCGCCGGGCTGCTGGCGACGGACCGGCACGGCAAGGAGCTCCACTTCAACCGCGCGCCTCCGCTGTCGAACGGGTTGATCGTGTCGAATGCGGCCCTGCACGCCGCTTTTCTCGAAAACCTCGCATTTTGGCCGGAATAGACCCTACCAGCGTAGCAAGAACCGTCCCAGAAGCGCCCCTGCGATCACGGTGATCGCGATCCCTGCCCCATACCAGGTCACATAGAAAAGCGGGCTGTCCTCGGTGCAATGGAGCGCATAGATCGCTGTGCCGAGCCCTCCGGCGGCAAGCCCGGCGGCTGCCCCCGCGCGCTCGGGTGCCATCACCGCGCCCTGACGCAGGCTGGTGAGCACGGCTGCGAGGATCGGCGCGGAAAACATCGGGATCGAAAGCAGGCAGGGCAGGATCGTCTTGCCGCGAAAATCCATCATGCGCTGGCTTTCGGGCGTGGTGAGATAGGCATAGCCGATCAGAAGCAGCCCGATCACCGGGAATATCCATACCCAGCTCAGCCGGGCGCGCGCAAGCGGACGGGCGAATTTCAGCGCGACCGGCATTGCGATCACCCCGAGCAGAAGCGGCAGGTAGAATTTCGGGGCAATATCCGGCGTCATCAGGGTCTTTTCCATCGGAAAGCGAACCCCCAAAAGCCCCGCCATCGCGAGCGCCGACAGGATCAGCGCCGGGATCAGCCAGTGCCAGAGCACCCTTCCCGCATGCGGCTCGCGCAGCTCGTCCTTCTCCAGTAATTCCAACAGATCTTCGGTTTTCATATCTCGATCAGTCTCTCTCGAAGCGCGGCCAGTTTCTTGAGCGAGCGGTGCAGCATCACGCGCACCGCCCCCTCGCTCATATCCATCGCGTCACCTGTCTCGGCGATGCTTTTCCCTTCCAACCCGATCGCCCGGACCAGTTGCTCGGCTCTCGGTTCCAGATGACCCAAAAACGTCTCTATATCGGCCTGTTCAGTGGGATCAGTCTCGGGCGCCGCAGGCAGGATCTCGGCGAAATCCTCAACCGGAAGGTGGATCCGACGGCCCCGCTTACGAAACGCATCGACCACCTTGTGCCGCGCGATCGCATAACACCAGGGTGCGGCCGGTTCGTCCTCGCGCCAAGTGTGGCGCTTGAGATGAATCGCGAGCAGAACCTCCTGCACGACATCCTCGCAATCGGCCTCCGGCAGGCCCGCCCCGCGCGCCCGCACGACTGCGCGCAGCACCGGAGTCACCGCGTTCAAAAACAGACCGTAGGCGCGCGCATCGCCTGCGTTGGCGGCCCTGAAAAGCCGCGTCCAGTCTGCCTGCCGATCATGCATCATCGCCTACCCTTCGTTGCCGATCATGCCTTCGTTACGGCGCGTGGGAAAAACTTTTTTCGATCACGGAGGCGTGAGCCTGTAACGCCGCCGCGATCCACCCCGAAGAGAGGTCAGGACCGCAACGGGTCCGATACAGATCCAATCAGGGAGATCACCATGAAGACCGAAACCACCCTTGGCATTGCTGCCGCTCTGAGCTGCGCGATGGGCATCGCGAGCGCTGCACATGCCGACGAGATGAAGATGGAGAAGTGCTACGGCGTCGCGATGGCAGGCCAGAACGACTGCGCAGCGGGCCCCGGCACGACCTGTGCCGGCACGGCAACGAAGGATTACCAAGGCAACGCCTGGAAACTCGTCCCGGCGGGCACCTGCGAGACGATCGAGACGCCGCACGGGATGGGCTCGCTCATGCCGAAGGAGATGTGATCACAGGTCGGGGCGGGCCTGTCCCGCCCCTCCTCTGTTAAGGGAGGCCACCATGACGCTGCCGCGCAAACCGGGACTGGGATTCAAGCCCGAGCATTTCCCCACCATCGCCGAAACCAGGCCCGATCTGGGGTTTTTCGAAATCCATGCCGAGAATTACATGGGCGCGGGTGGTCTGCCCCATGCGATGTTGCAAAGGCTGCGAGAGGATTACGCGCTGTCGGTTCATGGCGTTGGCCTGTCTATCGGCGGGCCAGATCCGCTCGATCGCGGTCACCTTGCGCGGCTCAAAGCGCTTTGCGATCGCTACGATCCGGAGAGCTTTTCCGAACATCTCGCCTGGGCGAGCCATGGCGGGGTCTGGATGCATGACCTGCTGCCACTACCCTATACGAAGGAGACGCTGAATCTCGTATGTGATCACGTTGACGAGGTGCAAGAGCATCTGGGGCGTCAGATGCTGCTCGAAAACCCCGCCACCTATGTTCTCTTCGATAATTCCGACATTCCCGAGACCGCGTTTCTGTCCGAGATCAGCCGGCGCACTGGCTGCGGGCTGCTTCTCGATGTGAACAACGTTTTTGTCTCCTGCGTGAACCATCGGCAGGATCCGCGCGCCTATCTCGCCGAGTTCCCGTTGGCGCAGATTGGAGAGGTTCATCTGGCCGGGCATGAAGAGGAAGATCTGCCCTCCGGACCACTCCTGATCGACAGCCACGGGCGGGAAGTCGCAAAACCCGTTTGGGCACTTTATGCTGAAATAGTCTCGAAAATTGGGCCGCTTCCCAGCCTTGTCGAATGGGACAACGACGTTCCTGCCTTCCCGGTTCTGATGGCCGAAGCAGAGCGTGCGCGCACCATATTGGAAGGGCAGAGCCATGCTCTCGCATCGTGATTTCGCGCGTAGCTTTCGTGATGCGATCAGGGGCGGCGTCGCGCCCGAGAACGCAACCGCGTGCCAGCCTGCCGAGACAGAGCGGCGTCTTGATGTCTACCGCAACAATGTCGCGCACGGCCTCTCGCAGGCCCTGGCACGCCACTACCCGGTGATCGAGCGGCTACTGGGCGAGGCGTGCTTCAAGGGGACGGCCTGGCTTTTCATCGACCAGTATCCACCGCGAACACCGGTCTTGAGCGAGTGGGGCGGGGACTTCGCAGCGTTCCTTGCCGAAATAGAGACGTTTCAGTCGCTGACCTACCTGCCCGACGTTGCGCAGATCGAATGGGCGCGCAGTCGCGCCTATCACTCCGCTGATGCGGACCCAATGATGCCTCGGGATCTGCAGGCGATTGCGCAAGAGGCCGGGGAGAAACTGCGGCTTTTCCTCCACCCGTCGGTGCAGGTTTTACAAATGCTCACTCCGGCGGGGTCGATCTGGGCGTCGCAACAACCCGGCGGAGCGCCCGCACCGACAGCTGCGCAATGGGCGCCTGAGACGGTTTTGATCGCGCGCAAAGGGCTCGCCGAAGTCGTCACCCGCACCGTGCCCGCACCGATCGGGCGCTTCATTTCCGCCCTGCTAAACGGCCGAACCGTCGCCGAGGCCCAGGCATCCGCTGGAGAGGGATTCGAGTTGAACGCAGCATTTCTGCTGCTTGTCGAAAACGCGCTGATCGTTGGCGCGGGCCGAAAGGGAGGGAATGGGAAATGACCAGCGCAATCGGAGCAAGACCACAGAAAAAGGGTCTATTCCACCTCTATCGAGGAATCATCCGAGCGACATCCCTTATCCCTCGTGAGCTGCCCCTGATCGCCGCCCGGATCTTTCCGGCGGCAGTGTTCTGGATGTCGGGACGCACCAAGGTCGAGGGGATCAGGATCAAGGACTCGACCTTCACCCTATTCCAGTACGAATACGCCCTCCCCTTGATCCCTCATAATTGGGCGGCGGTCTTGGCAACATTTGCCGAGCATTTCTTTCCGGTCCTTCTCATCCTCGGCCTGGCGACACGGCTCTCGGCGCTGGCACTACTGGGAATGACGCTGGTCATTCAGATCTTCGTCTATCCCGGCGCCTGGGTGACGCATGGGCTCTGGGCCGTGGCATTGCTCACCGTGATCACGCGAGGCCCGGGGCGGTTTTCTCTCGATCGGGTGATCGGATTGGAGCGCTGAGCCTTGCCCTCCCCGCCCGGGCCATTATGTCTGTGCCCAAAGGGAGATCGGATGAGCGAAAGCGACGATATCGATGCCGCCATGAACCGGGCGGAGCGCGCGGTACGTGGCGGGGAAATGCCCGACCCGTCCGAGACCCGACGTCTGCGCAACGCTCTGGGGCGCTTTGCGACCGGTGTGACCGTGATCACGGCCTGCGAATGCGACGACCATCTCGGTCCGGTCGGCATGACGGTCAACAGTTTTGCCTCGGTCTCGCTCGATCCGCCCCTGATCCTGTGGTCGGCGGCGCGGAGCTCGATCCGCCATGCGCATTTCACCAAAACCCCGTCCTTCGCGGTGCACGTGCTGCGCCACGATCAGGAATATCTCGCGCATCGCTTCACCCGCCGCGGCACCGGGTTTTCCGGGCTGGATTATACGCAGAACGAGGCGGGCGTGCCGCTTCTGGCCGACCCGCTCGCGCGGTTCGAATGCGTCACGGAGGCACGCCATGACGGTGGCGATCACACGATCATCATCGGCCGGGTGACACGTTTCGAAAGCGCTGCGGAAGGCACACCGCTCATCTTCTCGGGCGGACAGTTCGGCAGCTTCCGCCCCGATCAGTCGAGCTGAGCGATCCGCCGCGCGAGAACGGTCACCGCGGCGCTCTGCGCCTTGGCGATCGTACCCGGCTCCTGATCCGCGATCGGCACGGTGAAATCGAAGCGCCGCACGACATCGCGCCCGCCTTCGTAGCCAGCGGGCGTCACAAAATAGACCCCAGCGACATGCAACTGACCATCCGCACCGGGCAGCATCTGCTCGATCCGGACCTCGACACGGCGCGAGGGCGGATCGGCGAGCGGCCAAGGCTCGGAGATCACCGTCGCCCCCGAGAGCGCCGAGATCTGGCGTGCCAGTGACAGTGTGAAGGCACGTGACGGATCATCCGCCCACAGATTGTCCGGGTTCGAACGCAGCGCGCCATCGGCGGTCTGGAAGGCTATTTCCTGCGCCGTCGCGTATTGCGGCATCGAAACCTCACGCAGCTCCGCACGCCCCAACCGGTTCGGCAGCGCCTTCTCGGCGGTGGGCGGATCGATCGGGTAGCGCGCGATCTTTTCGGGATCCGAGCAGGCGGCAAGAGCCAGCAGGCAGAGCGGCAAAATCTGGAAGGGTTTCATCGTCATCTCCTGTCAGCGGCCCAGAATGAAGGACTGCGGATTGCGCTCGATCATCCGCGCGAGCGATCCGATATCGGCAATCGACCGGCGCAGCTCTCGCAGCATATTGACCGTCTCGTTCGAGAAATTCGAGCCCCGGCCATAGGTCGCGACCAGCGCCTGAGCCTGATCGACGAGCGATTGCAATTGCCGGGTCAGCTCGGGCAGGCGATCACTCGCCTTCGAGACGGATTGCGCGGCACTTTGCGCGGCGTCGAGCGTTTCGTTGAGCTTCTCGGCCGCGCCCGCCTGGCGCAGTTGCTCGAGGATCGCCGCGGTTTGTTCCAGCGTGGCGTTGAGCGATTGCGGCAGATCCTGCGTGCCGGGCTTGTTCAGAAGCCCGTTGATATCGGCAAGGATCGCATCAAGCTTGTCACCCATATCCTTGAGCGGCATATCCGCGATGGCCGAGGCCGCGCGATCGGCGGAGGCCAGCGTCTGATCGAGGCCCGAGATTTCCTCCAGCACCGAAGAGGCCGCCTCCGTCACCCGATCGAGCGCGGCGACGGTCTTGTCGGCCGCATCCTTTTCGTTGAGATCGGACGCGAAGGTCTTGAGCTGTTCGAGAAGCCCCGACAGTTCACCCGGCACCTTGCGCGTGTCCTCGCTCTCGGCCACGGCGGAGATCGAGTCGAGCGTGCGGATCGCGGAGTTCATCAGATCCTCGATCGGCAGACCCTCGATCCGCTTGAATACGCCCTTGGCCGATTTCGCCAGATCGTTCTCGGCTGCCGGCGCGGTCGGGATTGACGGGAAGGGCTGGGTGTCGAGGTTCATCTCGGCGGCAGCCACATCTGGGACATCCGAAAGCTCGATCACCATTGTCCCGCCCAGAAGACCGATTGCCGCGATCCGGGCACGCAGCCCGCCCTCGACCTCGCCTTGCAGGAACTGCGTCACCGATTCCGCATCGGCATCCCGCGCGAGCCCCAGCCGGTCGGGCGAAAGGGCGATCGTCACCTGCTGTTGGGCATAGCGCTGCCCCGACGCATCGGTATGGATCTTGATCGCGAGCGCGGTCACCTCACCCGCCTCGACGCCGCGGAACTGCACCTTGGAGCCGATCTCCAGCCCCTGCACGGGGTCATCGAACAAAAGCGTGTAACGCGGCGGGTCGACCACATCCGACTGGAAGACAGAGTTTTCGGCCGTATCCTTGCTGCCATAGAGCCGGAACGCATGGCCATTCTCGACAAGATCACCACCCGACGTGAAGGTCTCGAACTCCACCCCGCCCTGCACCAAGGTCGCCAGCGAGCGCACGTCAAGCGTAAGCCCCGACGCATCGAACTTCACCGAGAAGCCGGACGTGTCCCAGAACCGCGTCGCGGTGGTCAGAAGCTGGTTATGCGGCGCCTCGATGAACGCGTCGACCACGACACCCGAGCCGTCCTTGTCGAGCCGCAGGTTCTGCAAATGGCCCACCGTCAGCCCGTGGTAGAGCACCGGCGCACCATCGACGATCCCGCCCGCATCCTTGGCGCGCAGCTCGATGATCGTGCCGCGCGTCGGGTCGGGGGAGATCGGCGGTTGCTCGAGCCCTTCGAAGCGGGTCTGCGGTGCCGCTGCCTTGTCGTTCCAGAAGCCCTCGATATAGGTGCCCGACAGCACCGTGCCGAGATTTTCGATCCCGCGCGCGGAGACCTCGGGACGCACCAGCCAGAACTTGGTTTCGTTATCGACATAGGGCGCGACATCCTTGTCGACCCTCACGCCAAGCCGCACCTTGGTCAGATCCGGCGTGAATCCGATCGTTTCGACCTTGCCGACCTCGACCTCGCGGAATTTCAGCGGCGTGCCGATCTCGACACCGGTGGCATCCTTGAAGTCGATCTCGATCAGCATGCCCCGGTCGGAAAACGTCTTCCACGCAACCCCGAGCGTAATCAGGAGCGCGATCAGCGGCACCACCCAGACGACCGAAAGCCGCGTCCAGATCGGGCGCGGAGCCTCGGAGGTTTCAAGCTGGGCCGGCATGGGCTCTGAGGAGCCGGGGTCGGAATTGTCACTCATCAAATCACTCTTTCGGGGCCGCGCCAGATCAGGCGCGGGTCAAAGCTTTGGGCGGAAAGCATGGTGAATGCAACCGACAGGGCAAAGGACGCCGCGGCCGGTCCGGGATGGATAGAGGCGACAAATCCCAGTTGCACCAGCGCCGAGAGGATCGCCACCACGAACACGTCGATCATCGACCAGCGGCCAATGAACTCGACCACCTCAAAGAGATGCAGATGCGGATGCCCGCCGCGGCGTTTCTCGTTGCCCACCGCAAGCGCGAGATAGGCGACCGCGATGAACTTGCCGATCGGGATCATCACCGAGGCAACGAAAATGATCAGCGCGACGCCGTAATTGTGATGCCGCCAGAGCTCGATCGCACCGCCGACGATGGTGTTTTTCTGCTCCGCGCCAAGCGTTGCGGTGCGCAGCATCGGATAGAGGTTTGCCGGGATGTAGAAAATCAATCCCGCCAGCCACCACGCCCAAACCGCTTGCAGGCCATGGGTGTCCACCTTGCGCAGTTTTGCGCCGCACCGCTCGCAATAGCTGTGATCGCGCGTCCAGACCTTGCCGCAGCGCGTGCAGCCGATCAGCCCCGCATCGGTCGCGGTGAGCACGTTTACTTGCGTTCGATCGCGTCCCATATCGTCCACTTGCTGACAAAGGAATCCTTCAGGGCGATCACGATGATCAGCGCGCAAAACGCCCAGAAGGCGGGCCCGAGCGAGACCTTGGCGAGCCCCGCGAGCTTCACCAGTGCCACTGCGGTCCCGATGATGAAGATCTCGGCCATCGCCCAGGGCTGGCTTTCTTCGGCCAGCCGGAACATCGTCGCGGCATGCGGCCAGGCGGGCCGTCCGTTTGCCAGAGGCCAGAGCGTGTAGATCAACGCCACGAAACGGAAGATCGGCAGTGCCACGATCATCGACAGAACCGCGAAGGCCAACGGCGCGAGCCACCCTTCCGAAAACGCCATCGCAACGCCGAAGATCGAGCTTTCATGATGAAGACCACGCGCCGAAATCTCGAGGAACGGGAAGAAGATCGCCCCGATCATCAGGATCATGCCCGTAAAGGACAGCGCGATCACATGCAGGAAGGACCGTTCTCGCGGCGAGATCAGGACCGTCCCGCAACGTCGGCAGCGCGCACGCTTGCCGTCTGGCAGATGCTGGGCCTGGTGCAACGCATCGCATTGCGGACAAGCCATCAGCTGTGCCGGATCGAGTTCAAGTGGGGCGGACTGAAAGCTCATTGGACAAATTTAGTGATTGTCCGTTCCACGACAAGCAATCCGCGAAATAGCACGCATTTTATCCGTCAACGGGCTGTTAATGCGGCATTGCTACATCGGTCTTCGGGTGAAAAGAGGTGGTGGGATGAGCAACCGCGACAATGCGGCGCCAATCATCATCAAGCGCAAGAAGGTTTCGGGCGGCGACGGTCACCACGGCGGGGCATGGAAAGTTGCCTATGCCGATTTCGTCACCGCCATGATGGCCTTCTTCATGCTGATGTGGTTGCTGAACGCGACAACCGAGAAACAACGCAAGGGGATCGCGGATTACTTCAATCCGACGGTCCCGATCAACCGGATCTCCGGCGGCGGCGAGGGCGCATTCGGAGGTGATTCCGTCTTTTCCGAAGACCAGATCGCGCAGACCGGAACCGGCGCGGCCTCATACCGCCCCACCGAAGAACGGCAAGCCCGCGGGCAAAGCTCTGCCGAGGACAAGCAGGAAACCGACAAGGCGCAGTTCGACCAGATGTCGAAGTCGATCGAACAGGCGCTCACCGGGGTGGGTGGCGAGTCGATGGTCACCCAGCAGCTCGCGCGCCACATCGTTACCAGGCTCACCGACGAAGGCCTGATCGTCGAGTTCTTCGATCTTCCCGGAGAACCACTGTTCTTCGCCGACAGTGCGACACCAGAACCGATCCTCGAAGAGCTGGCGACCATGCTTTCGCGGGTATTCGGACTCGTGCAAAGCGATCTCGCGATCAACGGACATACCCGCGCCTATCCGCAAATGCTCGCGCAAGACCCCGCCTGGGAACTTTCGAGCGCCCGGGCCCAGGCGATGCGCGGCCTGCTCGAAGGCGCCGGTTTCGAGAAACGCCGGATCCAGCGCGTCACCGGTTATGCCGACCGAAAACCTTCCGTGAAACAACCGATGGACGGGCGCAACAACCGGCTGGAAGTGATCTTGCTGCGCGACCGCCGCTAACCGTGTTTTCGGATTCTCGCGACTGTTAGGGGGATCTTAAACACCCGTGCGCCAGTGTGGCTGCCAATTTCGGACGCAGCAGCAGAAAGGCGCACTCATGTCCATTTCCTCCTCGCTGAACGCGGGCGTTGCCGGTCTGGCCGCGAATGCCACCCGGCTCGCCACGATCTCGGACAACATCGCGAATTCGGGTACATATGGCTACAAACGGGCAATCGCCGAATTCGAGAGCATGGTGATCAACCAGGCACGCGGCGCAGGCTCCTATTCGGCTGGCGGCGTACGCGCGGCGACAACGCGCCTGATCGAAGAACGCGGGTCGCTCGTCTCCACCGCCAATGCGCTCGACATCGCCGTGGCGGGGCGCGGCATGCTTCCGGTGATCCCCTCGGTATCGCTCGACAACACCACCGGCGATCAGCCGATGATGATGACAACCACAGGGGCCTTCCGCACCGATGCCGACGGCACGCTGAAAACGGATTCGGGGCTGGTTCTGCTCGGCTGGCCAGCCAATGCAGATGGAACGATCCCGGTCCTGCCGCGCGACACGACCTCTGGGCTCGAACCCGTGGTGATCAATGCCAACCAGACCGCTGGCGATCCAACGACGCGGATGAACCTCGGGGTGAATCTGCCCGCGGTCGATACCGATGCCGGCGCAACCGGAGAGGCACTGCCGCTGTCGGTCGAATATTTCGGCAACCTCGGCACTTCTGAGACGCTTGATGTCAGCTTCACGCCCACGATCCCGGCCACCGGTTCGTCGAACACCTGGACGATGGTGATCCGTGACAGCGCGACCGTCGACGATCCGGCGACCGTGGCGACGGATGAAAGCATCATCGGCGAATATACCCTGACCTTCGACGACAGCCGCGGCGCGGGCGGCACGCTGGCTTCGGTCACTGTGGTTTCTGGCGGCACCTACGATACGGCGACAGGCGCGCTCTCTCTCACCGTCGCGGGCGGTCCGCTCGAAGTGACGATCGGCAAGATCGGTGACACCAACGGACTGACCCAGCTCTCCGACAGTTTCGCCCCCACCTCGATCACCAAGGATGGCTCGCCCGTGGGCAATCTCACCGCGGTCGAGATCGACGAGAACGGCTATATCAAGGCGACCTACGACACCGGTTTCATTCGCACGGTCTACCAGATCCCGCTGGTCGATGTGCCCAACCAGAACGGGTTGATCGCGCTCGACAACCAGACCTTCCAGGTCTCGCCTACCTCGGGGTCGTTCTTCTTGTGGGATGCCGGCGACGGCCCGACCGGCTCGGTCGAGGGTTACGCACGCGAGGGATCGACCGTCGATGTCGCGCAGGAACTTACCAATCTGATCCAGACGCAACGCGCCTATTCCTCGAATGCGAAGGTGATCCAGACAGTCGACGAGATGTTGCAGGAGACGACGAATATCAAGCGCTGATCCTGACCGGATCGGCTCACGGAGGCCATCATGAGTATCTCTCAGTCCCTTTCCAATGCCGTGTCGGGCCTCAACGCGGCCTCGCGCATGGCCGAGGTCGTGGCCTCCAACACCGCCAACGCGCTGACCGAAGGCTACGCCAAGCGCGAGATCCGCCTGGGCGCGCAGGTGTTGGGGGGCAACGGCGCGGGTGTGCGCGTTCTGAGCGTCGACCGCATGGTGAATGAAGGCCTGCGCAGCGACCTGCGCCTCGCCGATGCAGCGGCCGGAAACGCATCTCTGCGCAGCGAATTCCATGCACAGCTCGAGGGCTGGCTTGGAACGCCCGAGGATCCGAACTCTCTGTCACAGAAACTTGCTGATTTCGAAGCGACACTTGTCGAAGCTGCAAGCCGCCCCGACAGTGACGCGCGCCTCGCCGCCGTTCTCGAAAGCGCAGATGCGATCGCCACTCATCTCAACAGCGTTTCGCGCAACCTTCAGGAAACCCGGATCGACGCCGATCAACAGATCGCGAAGCAGATCGACTTTCTCAACGACACGCTGACACAGATCGACGATCTGAACGCCACCATCCTCGCCGAGCGCGCCTCCGGCCACGACGCCAATGCGCTTCTCGACCAAAGGCAGGCACTCGTCGATCAGGTGTCGCAAATCGTGCCGGTACGGCAGGTCGCGCGCGAGAACGATCAGATCGCACTTTTCACCACCGGCGGCGCGATCCTGCTCGAGGGTACCCCCGCCCGGATCGGCTTTACTCCGACGGGCATCATCACTGCGGATATGACTGAAAACGGCGGGGCGCTTTCCGGGCTCACGCTGAATGGAATGGAAATTTCCAGCGCCGATGAGCGGGTGATGGGCGGCGGTACACTCGGCGCGCTCTTCGCGATCCGCGACGAGATTGCTCCTGACGCCCAAAGCCAGATCGACGCTTACGCCCGCGATCTGATCGGACGTTTTTCCGATCCTGCGCTCGATCCCACGCTCGCAAGCGGTGTGCCGGGTCTGTTCACCGACAATGGCGGCCCGGCCGATCCTCTCTCTGAGACCGGTCTCGCGAGCCGCATCGAGATCAACGCGCGGGCCGATCCCGCCCAAGGGGGCGCCCTCTGGCGCCTTCGCGACGGGCTAGGGGCAATTGCCCCGGGCCCGGTCGGAAATTCCGAGCATCTCTCTGCTCTGGTTGATGCGCTTGCTCGGGAATCCTTGCCCGTCTCGGGGGATTTCGGACCTTCCCTGCGTAGCAGTTCCGGTCTCGCCGCCGATCTGCTTTCCCGCGTTTCAACTGCTCGCCAGTCCGCCCAGTCACGCGAAATCTTCTCCGCAACGCGCCATGAGACCTTGAATACGATGGCGCTCTCCGAGGGCGTCGATACCGATCAGGAAATGCAGAACCTCCTTCGGGTCGAAGAACTTTACGCCGCCAATGCCCGCGTCATTCAAACCGTCGACGCCCTGATCCAACAGCTTCTGGAGTTGTGAGATGAACTACCTTTCCGTCGGTGACATGGCGCAGAGCTTTCAGATGCGGCAGCATAACCTGCAACTGAAGACCGCCATGACCACACTGACCGAAGAAGTGATAAGCGGGATCAAGCAGGATCTCGGCGCCGCGGTTTCCGGCGATTTCATCTCCCTTGCCGGGATAGATCGCAGCCTCACAATGCTTGAATCCTACGATATCGCCACGACCGAAGCCGACCTGATTGCCGGGACCATGCAGCAATCGCTGCAAACGCTCCGTTCTCTTAATGACGGCATTGGCGTAGCCCTGCTATCGGCCGCGACGACCGCGACAAAGCCTATGATCGATGCGACCGTCAACGACGCGGCGACGCGGTTTGATACGTTGATATCGACCCTGAACACGAATCTGGCCGGTCGATATCTCTTCTCTGGCGCTGCGACCGATACAAGGCCTCTGCCTGGGGCCGACGTGATCCTGGCCGCCCTTTCTTCCGAACTGTCCGGCGTTACCGATGCCAGTGACGCAATCACGCGGATCGACAACTGGTTCGATGATCCCGCGGGGTTCGCCGCCACACAGTATCAAGGTGACGCGTCCCGCTCTCAAATCCGGATCGCGGAGGGTGAGGTCACACGAATCGAGATCACCGCGATCGACCCCGCGCTTCGCGACGCGATGAAGGGGTTCGCCATGGCGGCTCTGTTGGCGGAGGGCTTGTTTTCGGGCGATCTGGAAGCCCGGAGCAGCCTAGTGACCGCCGCAGGCGAGCGGGTGATCCAAGGGGACGACACACTCGCCGGTCTCGCGGCAAATCTCGGCACGGTCGAGGCCAGGATCGCCGATGCCAAGGTGAGAAACGGGGCCGAACGTTCCGCGCTCGAGATCGCGCGCACAGAATTGATCGGCGCCGATCCGTATGAAAGTGCAAGCGCGCTCGAAGCGGTTCGAACCCAGTTGGAAACTCTTTACACGCTCACATCGCGGCTTTCGTCGCTGTCGATGACGGATTATCTGCGATGAAAATCTTCCTTCTTCTCCTCACTTTGCTCCTCCCCGAGTTCGCAAGTGCCGCACCGATCCGGATCAAGGATCTCGTCGAATTCGACGGCGTCCGGGGCAACGATTTGATTGGCTACGGGCTCGTGGTCGGGCTCAACGGCACCGGCGACGGGCTGCGCAATGCGCCTTTCACGGAAGAAATCATGTCGAACATGCTCGAGAGGCTTGGCGTTAACGTTACTGGAGAGCAATTCCGACCGAAGAACGTCGCCGCCGTGATGATCACCGCGACACTTCCCCCCTTCGCCCGCGCTGGGAGCCAGATCGACGTTACGGTCTCGGCGATCGGCGACTCCAAGAGCCTGCTCGGCGGGACATTGGTGATGACACCGCTCAAGGCGGCGGACGGCGAGATTTATGCCGTTGCGCAGGGAACGATCATCGCCGGTGGCGCGAGCGCCGAGGGCCAGGGGGCCTCGGTCACGCAAGGTGTGCCGACATCGGGCAACATCCCCTCGGGCGGACGGGTCGAACGCGAGATTGATTTCACGATCAATGATCTCGCGACCATCCGTCTTGCCCTACGCACGCCCGATTTCACCACCGCCGCGCGGATCGAGGGCGTCATCAATCGTGAATACGGCAGGCGGGTCGCCGAGATGATGGATGGCGGGACGGTCGCGTTGAACATACGTTCGACCGGCGCGCGCTCTGTCGCCCATGCGATCGGCCGGGTCGAGAACCTCTCGGTGGAGCCAGAGCAGCGCGCGCGTGTCGTCGTCGATCAGCGCTCCGGCACGATCGTCTTGGGGCAGAACGTTCGTATCTCGCACGTCGCCGTCAGTCAGGGGAACCTGACACTGAAAGTCGAGGAACGTCCCCTCGTCGTACAGCCGAACCCGTTTTCGCAAGGCGAGACGGTGATCGTACCGCGTTCACAGGCAAGCCTCACCGAAGAGCCCGGACTCCGCATGGCCGAAATCGCGGAAGGCAGCACACTTTCGGAGGTGGTTTCGGGGCTCAACGCGCTCGGCGTGAGTCCCCGCGACATGATCGACATCCTCAAGAGCATCAACTCCGCCGGTGCGTTGCATGCTGAATTCATCGTGAATTGAATATGCGATTGAACATGCAAGCCCCGATGGTTGCATGATTGTCCCGCGGCGCAAGTTTCAGCCAAACGCCCTTTTGTGCGCATTTCGCGATGAGCGAAACGAAAGCAGCCGCCCCTGAGGGCGGCTGCTTTTCGACTATCTTCTGAGGATAGTGGTGCCGGTGAAGGGACTCGAACCCCCGACCCCATCATTACGAATGACGTGCTCTACCAGCTGAGCTACACCGGCACTGTGGCGGGCGATTAGCATGCCATTTCGGGGATGTGTAGCCCCAAAATGCTCACTTCGTCGCGGTTTCCGCCTCTTGCTGTCCTTCCTCCACGCCGTCGACGATCTCCGCCTCGGGAATTTCGGCCTCGACCACCGGCTCGCTCGGCTTGCCCACGATCAGCGGAAGCATCTCCGCCCCATGCGGCAGCGGTGCAGCCCCCTTTTGGGGCTCGCGCCAGCTCAGCGTGTCGAAGCCACCGCAATTGTCACAGACAGGGGACCAGTCCGCCTGAATGTTCTGGCACTTGTCGCAGCACCATTGCGGGCCACGCGGCGCGGTGAGCGCCCGGGCAAGCCAGCCGCGCACGACCACGTCGTCCGCGCCTTCGCCCCTTTCGACTGCCGCCATGATGGTCAGCACGCGTGCGGTTGGGTGAGTCTCGACCAGATCGCCCAGAGCGCGGCGCGCGGCCGGGAAGTCCTCGGCCGCGATGTTCAGCTCGGCTTTCAGCAGGCGCGTCTCTTCGTGATCGGGTCGCGCCGACAGGAGGGTCGCAAAGCGCTTGAGCCGCGCCTCGGCAGTCTCGTCGGGTTTGATCTCGGCATAGGCGGCAGCTAGGTCGGGATGCGGTTGCGCCTCCCAGGCCTTGCGTAGAATCCGCTCGGCCGCGCGCGGCTTGCCCTTGTCGATATAGGCGCGCGCCGCCATCACCACGGCCGGGATCAGGTCGGGCGAGGATTTCGCCGCCGCGATCGCCGCCTCGCGGGCTTCGACGCTCGCGCCTTCCTCCATCACGCCTTTCGCCTCCTGCAACGCCAGCACGGCGTCACGACGCTTATGCAGGTCGCGCGGCAATTCGCCTTGGCGCAGTTTGGCCTGAAGGATCTCGCGCGCACCCTTCCAGTCACCTTTCTCGGTCTGAAGCGACAGCAGCGTGTCCTGCATCTCGCGATGACGCGGCTTGAGCGCATAGGCTTTCTGCGCCAGCTTCAGCGCGGTTTCGGTATCACCCTCGTCGAGCTTCTGTCGCAGCAACCCGCGGATGCCGACAAATCGCGTGCGATTATCCGACAGCAGCCGCTTGTAGCCTTCGGTGGCGCGCTTCTTGTCGCCAGCGATCTCGGCCGCCTGCGCCATCAGGAGGTTCGTCAGCTCGGGCCGCTGCAAGTAGCGCTCGGCCTTTGCCGCCTTCGAGAGCGCAAGCCGCCCCTCGCCCGAAGCCGCTGCGAGCATCCCTTCGGAAAGCGCCTGATAGCCCTTGCGTTCACGATTACGGTCGAAATAGCGGGTAATCGCCGTCTCGTCGCCCGCGAGGAACCGCAGGAAGGCGACCACGAGACCAACGACCTTGATCACCAGCCAGATCAGAAGGAAGACGACGATCGCCGCGATCACTGCCTGAAGCGGGCCGAGAGTAAACTCCATGCCCATCGTGGTGAGCCGCAGTCCGCCCGACATATCCGCGAGATGGGCGAGGCCCAGCGTGGCCGCCGCGACGACGATCAGGAAGAGCGCGATTTTGATGAAAGACCAAAGCATCTGCGTCTCCTTACTGCGCCGCGCCAAGCTGGTTGGCCGCGTCGAGAGCCGCCACCCGTGCCTGCGCCTTGCTCACCCAATCGGCCAGCGGTGCTTGCGCCGGCTCGGGCAGTTTGCCGATCTCGTCAAGCGCAGCAGCGATCTGCCCCGCATCCACGTCCGCCTGTGCTCGCGAAAGCACCGCATCAGCCCCGTCCCCCTCTTTCGGCGCAACCGAGCGCGCGCCGATTTGCGACATCAGGAAGGCACCGGCGCGATCGCCGAGGCTCGTGCCAGCTTCGGCGCGACGCGCCGCATCGAGCGCCGCCCGCGCCGCATCGGGAAAGCTCGCCTGCAGCGATTGCAGAGTGGGAATATCACCAGAGAGCGCGGCAGGAACCGCAATCCCGGCTGCACGCAGATCCGCCAGCGGCGAATCGAGCGGGGCGCCCGCATCAAGCGCGGCCTTCACACGCGCCGCCGCGGCCTGGGTCATTGTCGCCTTGGCCGCAGCCTCGGACTGCGCCTTGAGAGCCTGCGCCTGCTCTTCGGCCTGTTTGATCCGCTCTTCGGCCGCCTTCGCGGCAGCCTCGATCCCGGCCTGTGCGGCGCCATTATCGCCTTGAACCATGCCGGCAATCTGGGTCTTCAGGTCTTCGACCGCGGATTTGTTGCCGCGAACCTCCGCCGATATCTGATCGAGCGCGGTCTGCACGCCCGAGAGATCCGGGGCCGGTGGCTGTACTGATTTGAGGCTCGCAAGATCTTCGCCCAGCGCATCGATTTTCTTGGCCTCCGCGTCGAGTTTGGCCTCGAGCGCCGCGAGCCGCTCAGCATCCTGGGTCGAACCAGCGAGCCCGAGTTTTTCGATCATGGACGGCGGCAACTGCGGCAATGCGTAGATCGCGGCCCCCGCGCCGATCACCGCGGCCACGACGCCACCGATCAAGGCAGAGCCGAAGCCGCCCTTCTTGACCACGACCTGTTGAGGTGCCGCCACGGGTTCCGGTGTCGGCTCGGCCGGAGGTTCAGCTTCCGGCTCCGCGCTCTCTTCGGGCTCCGCCGTGTCGATCGTCTCCGAATGGTCTTCGGCGCTGGTCTCGGTTACGCTTTCCACATCCGTGGCGGTGGTCTCCGCGGCATCATTCTCGAGCGTCTCACTCTCGGTGGGCTCGGAGACAGGTTCCGCCGCCTCGACGGCCTCTTGCGCCGAAACATCCTCGGAAGGCTTCACCTCGTCAGTCGCGGGCGCCTCTACCGCAGTCTCTTCGAGGGCCGCGTTTTCCTGCAGATCTCCCGGCTTATCCTCGCTCTTCGAGCTCCGGGTTGTTCGTTTCGCCATGATCTGCACCCTCCACTGCCGCACCGAAATTGCGCGTCGAAATCAATCTAGAAGCCTGCCTCGTTCGGCTCAACCCGCCTTTTGCGTACGCAGCAAGGTCGCGATCGCGTCGAGCATCCCCTCCACGTCGGGTCTGGGTGCGACCTGGATCGCTGTGAAACCAGGATTTTCACAGGCATTGGCCACGGATTCGCTCATCGTCGCGGCCCACAGAGGCGCGGTCTTCACCGGCAAGATTTCGCACAGGCGCCGCGCCGCGTTGGGTGAAAACAGCGGGATAAGACAGGGCGCGTCTCCCTTCAACGCAGCCAGCGCCGCGTCGCTCGGCGGTACCGGTTCCTGACGGTACAAAACCACCTGTTCAGTCTCTATTCCTGCGGTATCGAGCCATTTTGCAAGATCGAAAGCCACCTCTTCGCCGCGGGCAAACAGCAAGCGTCCACGCGGCTTTTCCGCGGCAATCAGCTCTCCGAGGGCCTGCGCATCGCCCGGGCCGGTCACCGGAGTGAACCCCGCCGCGCGGGCCGCCTCTGCGGTGCGTTGGCCCACGCAATAGGCGACCCTGCCTGCGCCTACCTCGCGCGCAGCCAGACCCGCAACCGCGTGCTGTGAGGTGAAAATCACGGCATCGGCCGGGGGAATATCCGCTTCAATTTGCCCTATCCGCATGAGGGGCGAGATCACGATGGGCCAGTCGTCACCGAATCTTTCGCGAAACCGCGCGGCAAAGCGCTCTGCCCCGGCGCCGGGCCGGGTCACGAGAAGAATCGGTCGCGCGAGCTCCTGGACCATTCGCCGCCCCGGGATTGTGTGAACGCTCCCCCGGTGTTACCTGCGTTGAAACACCCACGCAACATGGCGCCGGATGACGAAGACGCTCACCTTTCTCGGTCTGGAATCGAGCTGCGACGATACCGCGGCGGCGGTCGTGCGCGTCACGGATGGCCAGCCCGAGATCCTCGCGTCGGTTGTGGCCGGTCAGACCGAGCTGCACGCACCCTTCGGCGGCGTCGTCCCCGAGATCGCGGCGCGGGCCCATGCCGAGAAGCTCGATCTCTGCGTCGAAGAGGCTTTGGAGCAGGCCGGTCTCGGGATCGAAGCGCTTGACGGGATCGCCGTGACCGCCGGTCCGGGGCTGATCGGTGGCGTGATGTCGGGAGTGATGTGCGCCAAAGGCATCGCCGCCGGATCGGGGCTGCCGCTGGTCGGGGTAAATCACCTCGCGGGCCACGCACTGACGCCGCGCCTGACCGATGGGCTGGCCTTTCCCTACCTGATGCTGCTCGTCTCGGGCGGGCACTGCCAGTTCCTGATCGCGCACGGGCCAGAGGAGTTCACCCGCCTCGGCGGCACGATCGACGATGCACCCGGCGAGGCCTTCGACAAGGCTGCGAAACTGATGGCGTTACCACAACCGGGCGGGCCCTCTGTCGAGGCCGAAGCTGCGAAAGGCGATCCGAAGGCCTTCGCCTTCCCGCGCCCGCTGCTCGATCGTCCGGGATGCGACATGTCCTTCTCGGGGCTCAAGACCGCGCTGCTGCGGGCCCGCGATCAGGTCGTGGCCGAACATGGCGGACTGCCGCGTCAGGTCCGTTCCGATCTATGCGCGTCGTTTCAACAGGCCGTGGCAGATGTTCTGGTCGAGAAATCGCGCCGGGCCTTGAGTGACTATCTCACCCACGAACCGGATCATCCGGGCTTCGCCGTGGCGGGTGGCGTGGCCGCGAACAAGGCCATTCGCGCTGGTTTAGAGACTGTTTCCAAGGAAATGGGCGCTGAATTTCACGCCCCGCCCCTGCGACTTTGCACCGATAATGCGGCAATGATCGCGTGGGCCGGGATCGAACGCTTTCAAAGTGGCGCGCGTGACGGGATGGATCTGATGGCACGTCCACGCTGGCCGCTCGACAAATCCGCGGCCCCCCTTCTGGGCTCGGGCAAGAAGGGGGCGAAAGCATGAGTATCGCGGTTCTTGGAGCGGGTGCTTTCGGAACGGCCCTCGCGGTCAGCTACGCGCAGAAAGGCCCAGTCACGCTCTGGGCGCGCGACCCCGATCAGGCGGACGCGATGCGACAAACGTGCGAGAATTCACGGCGGCTTCCGGGCGTTAAATTGCCCGAAAACGTCTCTGTCACAGCGGAAACCGCGACCGCTTTCACAGCCGAGACCCTCCTCCTCGCGATGCCGATGCAGCAGATGGCGGGCTTTCTGAAGGCTCATGCCGCGACGCTTTCGGCGAAGACGCTGGTGTCGTGTTCAAAGGGGATCGACCTTGCGACGGGACAGGGACCGACCGGGCTGATCCGCTCGCTCGTGCCGGGCTCGCGTGCCGCCGTCCTGACCGGGCCGAGCTTTGCCGCCGATATCGCGCGCGGGCTTCCTACCGCTCTGACACTGGCCTGCGCGGATCATTCCGAGGCGCTTCAGGCCGAGCTGTCGACCCCGACGCTTCGCCTTTACCGCACCACCGACACGACCGGGGCGGAACTGGGCGGCGCGCTGAAGAATGTCTACGCGATTGCGGCGGGAACGGTCATCGGCGCGGGTCTGGGCGATTCCGCTCGAGCAGCCCTGATGACCCGTAGCTTTGCGGAGATGCTGCGCGTCGCACTGGCGCTCGGCGCGCGAGCCGAAACACTCTCGGGCCTCTCGGGGTTCGGTGATCTCGTATTGACCTGCACCTCCGAGCAATCGCGCAACTTCAGACTAGGCCATGCGCTGGGTTCCGGAGCTGGCTTCGATCCTTCAATCACCGTCGAGGGCGTCGCCACCGCAGAAGCCCTCAACGCTCTGGCAAAGAAACATCAGATCGAAATCCCGGTCGCGGCGATGGTAACCGCCCTGACCCAGCAGAAAATCAGCGTGAGCGAAGCAATGAAAATCCTGCTCGCACGTCCCTTGAAGGAGGAATGACATGTATTTTGCCGTCATCTGCCGCGACAAACCCGGCGCGCTTCAGATCCGCCTCGACACCCGCGAGAAGCACCTCGCCTATATCAAGGAAACCGGCATCGTCTTCATGGCGGGCCCGTTCATCGAAGAGGGACAGATGGCCGGTTCGCTGGTGATCGTCGAAACTGACAACCTTGAGGCCGCGAAGGACTGGGCCGCGGGCGACCCCTATGCCGCCGCAGGCCTTTTCGAAAGCGTGAGCGTGCAGGAATGGAAGAAGGTGATCGGCTGATGCGCTACTGGCTGTTCAAATCCGAACCCAACAAGTTTTCCTGGGACGATCTCGTCGCCAAGGGAGATGCGGGCGAGGAGTGGGACGGGATCCGAAATTATCTCGCGCGCAACAACATGCGCGAGATGAAGATCGGCGATCGCGGGCTCTTCTATCATTCGAATATCGGTAAGGAAGTCGTGGGGGTCTGCGAGGTCGTTGCCGAGAGCCATCCCGATTCGACGACCGATGATCCGCGCTGGGATTGCGTGGATCTCAAGGCGGTGCGCCCCTTCACCAAGCCGGTCACGCTGGCCGATGTGAAGGCCGAACCGCGTCTTTCAAACATGTCGCTGGTGACCGCCATGCGTCTATCGGTACAGCCCGTGACCGAAGAAGAATGGAACATCGTCTGCGCCATGGGCGAGACCGATCCGCACTGAAAAGACATGGAGGGTTCCGGCACCCCTACCAGAACCCTCCGTCACCCACGCGCACCCCTTCGCACCACACGTGAAACTGTAAATCGGGTCTGGCCATCCTGGCCGGTCTTTTTTTGCATAGCGGACCGACCGGCTTCGCGCAAATTTATAGTCCTGCAAATCTTTCTCAAATTCAGGCCGTTAATCTTTTTCCGCTGCGAGTCCCGAGTCGATTGCACATCACTCAAAGGCCGCTAGTTTATTCGCCATGAACCCGGTCATCCTCATCGCGCACGGCTCTCCGTCAGACCCCGAACCGCAGGAAGAGGCGCTGCGCGCTCTGGCGGGGGCGGTTGGCGCGCTTCTGCCCGGCCGTGAGCTCCGAGGCGCGACGCTGGCGATGCCTGGCTCGCTCGAAACCGCTCTCGAAGGGCTCGAAGCGCCGTGGATCTATCCGTTCTTCATGGCTGAGGGCTGGTTCACGCGCACGGAACTTCCGCGCAGGCTGGCCGCGCTGGGGGTCGAGGCCCGCCAACTCGCGCCGTTTGGCGTTGATCCGGCCCTGCCCGATCTGATCACGCGAGTGCTCGAGGCTGCGGCGCGCGAGACCGGCAAGCCGCTGACCGACTCACCGCTGATCCTCGTCGCGCATGGGTCCAAAATTGCGCGCAAATCGCGCAATTCCGTTTACGAAATGGCCGAAACGCTCGGCAGAAATCCCGGTATGTCCCCGATTCATGTCGCGCTGATCGAGGAGCCGCCCTTCCTGAAAGACGTGGCCGAAACGGTTTCAGACGGGCTATGCCTGCCCTTCTTCGCCCTGCGAGCGGGTCACGTCATGGGCGATATTCCCGAGGCGCTTCAAGAGGCTGGCTATCACGGACGGCTCTTGCCCGAGATCGGCGCCCATCGTGAAGTTCCCGCCCTTATCGCGCAGGCGATTTCGCGCGGTTGATCACGGTCATTCACGGCGGCGTGGATTGTCATTATTCTGTTACAAAAGGTTTGCATAAGCGTCACGCTAGCGCCGTAGGACCCCCTCGAGGCCCAAGTTGGCCCGAGTATTTGAACACTGGGAGTGATCCATGAAATCCGTGAAACTCGCCGTCTCCGCGATCGCGATCGTCGCCGCCACCGGCACCGCCGCCTTCGCCCGCGACAACATCCAGGTCGCCGGTTCCTCGACCGTGCTGCCCTACGCCTCGATCGTCGCCGAAGCTTTCGGCGAGAACTTCGACTTCCCGACCCCGGTCGTGGAATCGGGCGGCTCGTCCTCGGGCCTGAAGCGCTTCTGCGAAGGCGTTGGCGAAAACACGATCGACGTGGCAAACGCCTCGCGCAAGATCAAGGACAAGGAAATCGCGACCTGCGCCGAGAACGGCGTGACCGATATCATGGAAGTCCGCATCGGCTATGACGGCATCGTCTTCGCCAGCCAAAAAGACGGCCCGGCATTTGACGCCTTCAACCCGGCCGACATCTATAACGCGCTCGGCGCGAAGGTGATGAAAGACGGCCAGCTCGTCGACAACACCTATGCCAAGTGGAACGAGTTCAACTCGGCCCTTCCCGACGCCGACATCATCGCTTTCATCCCGGGCACCAAGCACGGCACCCGCGAAGTCTTCGAAGAGAAGGTTCTCGAGGCTGGCTGTGAAGCCACCGGCGCCATGGAAGCCTATGTCGCCTCGGGCATGGACGAGAAAGCCGCCGCGAAAGAGTGCATGAAAGTGCGCACCGACGGCAAAGCCGTGGACATCGACGGCGACTACACCGAAACCCTCGCCCGTATCGGCTCGAACCCGAACGGCATCGGCGTCTTCGGTCTGGCCTTCTATGAGAACAACACCGACAAGCTGAAAGTCGCGACCATGTCGGGCGTGAGCCCCTCGACCGAGACGATCGCTTCGGGTGACTACCCGGTGTCGCGTCCGCTCTTCTTCTACGTCAAGAAGGCGCATATCGGTCAGATCCCGGGCCTGAAGGAATACGCCGAGTTCTTCGTCTCCGACGATATGGCCGGCGCCGACGGTCCGCTTGCTCAGTACGGCCTCGTGTCGGACCCGGAACTGGCCAAGACCCAGGAAGCCGTGGCCGCCGAAACCACGATGAACTCGGGCATGTAATTCTTGCCCCGGGGGCGGCCCAGCGCCGCCCCCACTTCCTTTTAGGTCCTTTTCCAAAGACAAGAGTTCCCGATGGCTGTTTTGTGGATTGCTGTGCTCCTCGCGGCACTGACGCTTGGCGGGTTCTTCGCCGGGCGCATGCGTGCGTTGCAAACCGCAGGTGGCGATCCACGCCTGCTGCATTCCCTGCCGAGCTATTCGGGAACACTGGTCGCGATGGCGACGCTGCTGCCCGCGCTCATTCTCTACGTCCTTGTTGTCGTCTTCCGTGCCGATCCGGTTCTGCAAATCGTGGTCACGGTGGTCGGCGCGCTGATCGGCCTCGCACTGAGCCTTCGCCTGATCGCGCGCGATTTCCGTGCGCGCAACGCGGTCGAAGCCGGGATCAAAGGTCTGCTGATCGCTGCGGCAAGCCTCGCAATCCTGACCACGATCGGCATCGTTCTCTCGCTCGTCTTCAACACGATCGAGTTCTTCCGCCTCTACCCGATCACCAAGTTCTTCTTCGGCACCGAATGGACCCCGAGTTTCGGTGGCGGGTCCGAGCTGGGCATCCTGCCGCTTCTGTGGGGCACGCTTTACATCTCCTTCATCGCACTGGCTGTCGCCGTGCCGATCGGGCTGTTCGCCGCGATCTACCTCTCCGAATACGCGAAGCGCTCGGTACGCGGCGTCGTCAAACCGCTGCTTGAGGTGCTCGCGGGTATTCCGACGATCGTTTACGGTCTCTTCGCGCTTCTCACCGTCGGCCCGTTCCTGCTGTCGATCTTCGGTCCCGCTGGCCCCACGGCCGCCTTCGCCGATGGCGGTTGGATGCATGCGGGCACCGCGGTGATGACGGCGGGTCTCGTGATGGGGATCATGCTCATCCCCTTCGTCTCCTCTCTTTCGGATGACATCATCAACGCGGTGCCGCAAAGCCTGCGTGACGGCTCTTACGGGCTGGGCGCGACGAAATCCGAAACCATCAAGCAGGTCGTGCTGCCCGCCGCCCTTCCCGGCATCGTCGGCGCGGTTCTGCTGGCTGCGTCGCGCGCCATTGGTGAGACGATGATCGTCGTGCTCGGCGCGGGCGCCGCGGCCCGTCTCAGCATGAACCCGTTCGAAGCGATGACCACCGTCACCGCGAAGATCGTCAGCCAGCTCACCGGTGACGCGGACTTCGCCTCACCCGAGGCGCTGGTCGCCTTTTCGCTGGGCATGACGCTCTTCATCCTGACGCTGGGACTCAACATCTTCGCGCTCTACATCGTTCGCAAATACCGGGAGCAATACGAATGAGCGACGCGACCCTGCACGACGCACAGCCGACGAAACGCTCGCTGCACCAGATCGACGCGCGCACCAAACGCCGCAACGCCGCCGAATCCCGCTTCAAGATGCTCGGCATCGGCGCGATCGGCATCGGCATCGCCTTCCTGGTGATCCTGCTCTCGACGATCGTCGTGAACGGCGTCTCCGCCTTCCAGCAGAGCTTTCTCGAAGTGCCGGTCTATCTGGACCCGGCCAAGCTCGACAAAAAGGGCAACCGCGACCCGGCCGATCTGAAGAAAGCCACGACCTTCACCTATGCACCGCTGATCGAGAAGGGTCTGCTCGAAGTCGTGCAAACGGCCGGGATCGAGACTCCACTCTCGAAGACCAAGGACATGAAGAACCTGATCTCCAGCTCGGCCGCCGCCCAGCTGCGTGACCGCGTTCTCGCCGATCCCTCGCTGATCGGGCAGACGGTGACGGCGAAGATCCTCGCCTCCTCGCGCGTCGACGGCTACCTCAAGGGCCGCGTGCACCGCGCCGAGATCGCTCAGGACAAGAACATCACTGTCGAACAACTCGATCTGGCGGATGCGCTGATCAAGGCCGGCATTCTACACAAAAGCTTCAACCTCGATTTCATCCTCGGCTCGGACGCCTCGGACAGCCGCGCCGAGCAAGCCGGGATCGGGGTGTCGATGCTGGGCTCGTTCTACATGATGCTGGTGGTGCTGGTGCTGGCGCTGCCGATCGGCGTCGCCGCTTCGATCTATCTCGAGGAATTCGCGCCGAAGAACCGCTTCACCGACCTGATCGAGGTGAATATCTCGAATCTCGCGGCTGTTCCCTCGATCGTCTTCGGTATTCTCGGCCTCGCCGTCTTCATTCAGTTCGCGCACCTGCCGCAATCGGCCCCGCTGGTCGGTGGCCTCGTGCTGACCCTGATGACGCTGCCGACGATCATCATCTCCACCCGCGCCGCGCTGAAGGCCGTGCCGCCCTCGATCCGCGATGCGGCACTGGGGATCGGCGCCTCGAAAATGCAGGCTACGTTCCACCATGTGCTGCCGCTCGCGATGCCCGGCATCCTGACCGGCACGATCATCGGCCTCGCGCAGGCTCTGGGGGAAACCGCTCCGCTCCTGCTGATCGGGATGGTGGGCTTCATCGCCACGAATGCACCTGACGGGTTCTGGGACGGTTTCGTCTCTCCGAACTCGGCCATGCCTGCGCAGATCTACGAATGGGCCAAGCGCGCCGACCCGGCATTTTACGAACGCGCCTGGGGGGGTATCATCATTCTGCTGATCTTCCTTCTGGGCATGAACATCATCGCCATCATCCTGCGCCGCAAGTTCGAGCGCCGCTGGTAAGGGGGCAGGATCATGAACGATATGACGTTTACGGAGAGAGCCGTGACTACGGACGAGATCAAGATCACCGCGCGCGACGTGCAGGTCCATTACGGCGAGACCCACGCCATCAAGGATGTCAGCGTCGATATTCTCGACAAGACGGTCACCGCCTTCATCGGCCCCTCGGGCTGCGGGAAATCGACCTTCCTGCGCTGCCTGAACCGGATGAACGATACGATCGACATCTGCCGCGTCGAGGGGGATATCCTGCTCGATGGCGAAGATATCTACGACAAGCGCGTCGACCCGGTGCAGCTGCGCGCCAAGGTGGGCATGGTGTTCCAGAAACCGAACCCCTTCCCCAAGTCGATCTACGACAATGTCGCCTACGGGCCGAAGATCCACGGGCTGATCCGCTCGCGTGCGGAACTCGACGAGGTCGTCGAAAGCTCGCTGCGCAAGGCTGCGCTCTGGAACGAGGTCAAGGATCGCCTGCACGCACCCGGCACCGGCCTTTCGGGCGGCCAACAGCAGCGCCTGTGCATCGCCCGCGCCGTGGCAACCTCGCCCGAAGTGCTTCTGATGGACGAGCCCTGCTCGGCACTCGACCCGATCGCAACCGCCCAAGTCGAGGAACTGATCGACGAGCTTCGCGCCAATTTCTCGGTGGTGATCGTGACGCACTCGATGCAGCAGGCCGCGCGCGTCTCGCAGAAAACCGCATTCTTCCACCTCGGCAATCTGGTGGAATACGACGATACCGACAAGATTTTCACCAATCCGACCGACCCGCGGACGGAAAGTTACATTACCGGCCGAATCGGCTGAGGAGGAACAGGCATGAGCGAGCATATTCTTTCCGCCTTTGACCGCGACCTGGAAAAAGTTCAGGCGCTGGTCGTGAAAATGGGCGGCCTCGTCGAGGAACAGATCCTCGAGAGCGCCCGTGCACTCGAAGAGCGCGACGGCGAACTCGCGCAGCGTGTCCGCGATCAGGACAAGGCTGTCGATGCGCTGGAAGAAACGATCAACGACGAGGCCGCGCGCCTCATCGCGCTGCGCGCCCCGGCGGCTCGCGACCTGCGCGTGACGCTCTCGGTGATCAAGATCTCCGCCAGCCTCGAGCGTGTCGGCGATTACGCCAAGAACATCGCGAAACGCAGCCAGGTCCTGCTTGAAAGCCCGCAAATCAACGGCACCGCCGCCGCGATCCGCCGCATGGCTCAAGCGACCGAGTCGATGCTGCGGGATTCGATCGACAGCTATATCCAGCGCGATGCGCAACTCGCCGCGGATGTGCGCGGCCGCGATATCGAAGTCGACCAGATGTATAACGCGCTGTTTCGCGAATTCCTGACCTACATGCTGGAAGATCCGCGCAATATCACGCCCTGCATGCACCTGCATTTCATCGCCAAGAACATCGAGCGCATGGGTGATCACGCGACCTCGATCGCCGAGCAGGTGATCTACCTCGTTACCGGCGAACTGCCCGAGGAATCTCGCCCCAAGAGCTCGAGCGTGGTGAAGACGGAGGCCTGATAGATGTCGCCCGCCCAACAGCCCTGCGTTCTTGTCGTAGAGGATGAATCCGCGCAGCGCGAGGTTCTCAGCTACAACCTCGAAGCCGAAGGATTCCGTGTCGTGATGGCGGAGAACGGCGACGAGGGGCTGCTGCTCGTGAACGAGGAAAAGCCCGACCTGATCGTGCTCGACTGGATGCTGCCCAATGTCTCGGGAATCGAGATCTGCCGCCGCGTGAAGGCCAATTCCGAAACCCGCAACATCCCGATCATCATGCTCTCGGCGCGTTCCGAAGAGGTCGATCGGGTGCGCGGACTGGAAACGGGCGCCGACGATTATGTCGTGAAACCCTACTCGGTCGTCGAGCTGATGGCCCGCGTGCGCACCCAGCTGCGCCGTACCCGCCCGGCCACGATGGGCGAACGGCTGAGTTTCGAGGATATCCTTCTCGACGCCGAGGAACACCGCGTCTTCCGCGATGGCCAGCCGCTGAAACTCGGGCCCACCGAGTTCCGTCTGCTCTCGACCCTGATGGAGAAACCCGGCCGCGTCTGGACGCGCGATCAGCTTCTCGACCGGGTCTGGGGCCGAGACATCTATGTCGATACCCGCACCATCGACGTGCATGTCGGACGGTTGCGCAAGGCGCTGATGGCCTATGGCGGATCGGACCCGGTGCGCACGGTGCGCGGAACCGGTTACGCTCTCGGCTGAGCGGCGAGGAAATCAGCGACCTCGGCTCCGGTCGGGATCGCATCCGCCGTGCCCGGCCGCGTGACCTTCAGCGCGGCGGCAGCCGCAGCGACCCGCATCGCGTCGTTCACGGCCAACCCTTCAGAAAGGCTCGCGACGAGATAGCCCGCATAGGTATCGCCCGCTCCGGTCGTGTCGACCGCGTCGACGGGAAAACCCTTTACCCGGATCTCATGGCCCCGCGCGACATCGTGCCAGAGGGCACCCTTGGCCCCCAGCGTCACCAGAACGTTCTCGACCTCAAGCTCCCCAAGCGTGACGCCCAGCGCCGAGCAAAGCTGCGCCGCCTCAATCTCGTTCACGATCAGAAGCGAGACATGGGGCAACACCGCGCGCGTGGCTTCCGCATCGAAAGGCGCGGCCGAATAGATCACGAACAGACCCTGTTCCTGCGCAAAACGGGCTGCTTCCACCTGCCCGCCTGTCTCGTTTTGCATGATCAGTGCATCGCCCGCCCCGGCGCCGTCCAGCGCCTGTTTCACGTGCGACAGCGGGATCTCCCGGTTCGCGCCCGCATGGATCACGATGGCATTCTCGCCAGCCGCATCGACGGTGATGATGGCATGGCCTGAGGCCCCTTCGACCTCGGCGATATGGGTACAATCGACCCCGGCCGCTTCGAGACGCTCGACCATCCAGCGCCCATCAGCCCCGACCGCCCCGATATGGCGCACCTGCGCCCCGGAGCGCGCGATCGCGACAGACTGGTTCGCGCCCTTTCCACCCAGACCCAGCGTATAGCTCTGAGCCGCAAGCGTCTCTCCCGGCGCGGGAAGATGCTCCAGCCGATAGAGGTGATCGGCATTGATCGACCCGAAATTGAAGATCATCGCCGCACCCCTTCGACTTGGAGAAAAATATCCCGGGGGCCGCGCGGTAGCGCAGCGGGGCAGAGCCCCTCCCCGGCCCGGATCAATCCTTCAGGCAGAGCTTGCACGACGCCAGCGCCGCCATGTTCAGGATATCGTTCACCGTCGAGGAGGTGGAACAAAGCTGGATCGCGTGGCTCGTCCCGGTCAGGATCGGCCCGATCACCGTGGCTCCCGCCATCTCCTGCATCAGCTTGACCGAGATCGAGGCCGAGTGGCGCGCCGGCACGACGAGAATATTCGCCGGACCCGTCAGACGGCAGAACGGATAGTTCTTCATCTGCTCCATGTTCAGCGCCACATCGACGGTCATCTCGCCATCATATTCGAAATCCGCCCCGCGCTCGTCGAGCACTTTCGGCGCGACATGCATTTTCGTGGCACGCTCCGAAACCGGATAGCCGAAGGTCGAGAAAGAGCAGAAAGCCACCCGCGGTTCGAGACCCAGGCCCCGTGCGACATGAGCGCCCGCCGTCGCGATATCGGCCAGATCGTGTTCATCGGGCCATTCATGCACCAGCGTATCGCCGATCAGCACGACCCGGCCCTTGTTCAGGACCGCGGTGATACCGACAGCCCCGTCCGAGGGCTTGGCATCGACCACCTTGTTGATCAGTTCCAGCACATGGGCCGATTTCCGCGTGGCCCCCGTGACCATCCCGTCGCCATGGCCATGCACCAGCATCAGCGCGGCAAAGACATGCCGGTCGCGCGTGGCGAGTTTGTGGGCGTCTTCCTTGTCGACGCCCTGACGTTGCAGGCGCGAATAAAGGAAGTCCTTGTAAGTCTCGATATGCTTGGAATTGGCCGCGTTGACGACACGCAACTCGCGATAGGCATCGCCGAGCCCCGCCGCTTCGAGCTTTTCCTTGACGTCCTGCTCCCGGCCCACGACCAGAGCCTGCCCCATGCCCGAGCGCTGATAGGCGACGGCAGCGCGAAGGACGCGCGGATCGTCACCTTCCGCAAAGATCATCTTCGCCTGCGCCTGACGGGCACGGCTATGGATGCCTTGCAGGATCGAGGCGGTCGGGTCCATGCGGGCTTTCAGGCTTTGCGCATAGCCCTCCATGTCGATGATCGGGCGGCGGGCCACGCCGGTATCCATCCCCGCTTTCGCCACCGCCGGCGGAATCACGTGGATCAGGCGCGGGTCGAAGGGCGTCGGGATGATGTAGTCACGGCCGAAGCTCAACTTGCGGCCATAAGCCATCGCGACCTCGTCGGGCACATCCTCGCGGGCAAGTTCGGCCAGCGCATTGGCGCAGGCGATCTTCATCTCGTCATTGATCGCGCGGGCATGGATATCGAGCGCGCCGCGGAACAGGTAGGGAAAGCCCAGGACGTTGTTCACCTGGTTGGGGTAATCCGAACGCCCCGTCGCCACGATCGCATCGGGGCGCACGGCATGGGCCTCTTCCGGCGTGATCTCGGGATCGGGGTTCGCCATCGCGAAAATCACCGGATTGTCGGCCATCGCCTCGACCATCTCGGGCGTCACGGCACCCTTCGCGGAGACGCCCAGGAACACGTCGGCGCCAACCATCGCCTCTTCCAGCGTGCGCGCCTCGGTCACCGCCGCATGGGCCGATTTCCATTGGTTCATGCCTTCGGTGCGGCCTTGATAGATCACGCCCTTGGTGTCGCACATGATGCAATTGTCGTGCTTCGCACCCATCGCCTTCACGAGTTCCAGACAGGCGATCCCGGCCGCGCCCGCGCCATTGAGCACGATCTTGCAGTCCTCGATCTTCTTGCCCGACAGCTCCAGCGCGTTGATGAGACCGGCCGCGCAGATCACCGCGGTGCCGTGCTGGTCATCATGGAACACCGGAATGTCCATGATTTCCTTGAGCCGCTGCTCGATGATGAAGCACTCCGGCGCCTTGATATCCTCGAGGTTGATCCCCCCGAAGGTCGGCCCCATCAGCTTCACCGCGTTGATGATCTCGTCGGCATCCTCGGTATCAAGCTCGATATCGATCGCGTTCACATCCGCGAAACGCTTGAAGAGAACCGCCTTGCCTTCCATCACCGGTTTCGACGCCAGCGCGCCGAGATTGCCCAGCCCGAGAATGGCCGACCCGTTCGAGATCACCGCAACCATGTTGCCCTTGACCGTGTAGTCATAGGCCAGCTCGGGGTTCTCCGCGATCGCCTCGACCGGAACGGCGACGCCCGGGCTATAGGCCAGCGAAAGATCGCGCTGTGACGTCATCGGTTTCGAGGCCGTGATGTCGTATTTTCCCGGATGCGGGTCGAGGTGATAAGCCAGCGCCTCTTCGGGCGTGATACGGTTCTTGGTGGGCATTGGGCCGGTGCTCCTCCTGCAGTCTGCCCCTCTTAACGTCCCGCGAACGTCCACTCAACGGAATTGCGCCCGAATCCGGGGTTTTGTAGGGTCGCCCGACAGCGATTTGGGGGGCACATGGCCAAGCCGACCGTCACACCGATGATGGAGCAATATCTGGGGATCAAGGAGGCCAATCCGGGCGCGCTCCTGTTTTACCGGATGGGCGACTTCTACGAGATGTTCTTTCAGGATGCGGTCGATGCGGCGGCCGCCCTCGATATCGCCCTGACCAAGCGCGGCCAGCATCTGGGCGAGGATATCGCGATGTGCGGCGTGCCGGTTCACGCCGCCGAGGGCTACCTGCTGACCCTGATCCGCAAGGGCTTCCGCGTCGCGATCGCCGAACAGATGGAAGATCCGGCCGAGGCGAAGAAGCGGGGCTCGAAATCGGTCGTGAAGCGCGACGTGGTGCGGTTGGTGACCCCCGGCACGCTGACCGAGGAAAGCCTGCTCGAAGCACGCCGCCACAACTTCCTCGCCGCCTGGGCAGAGGTCCGCGACGAGGCCGCGCTGGCTTGGGTCGATATCTCCACGGGCGAGTTTCGCGTAACACCCTGCCCGCTGTCGCGACTGGGACCCGAGCTTGCGCGCCTCGCCCCGCGCGAAGTGCTTGTCAGCGATGCGAAAGAGGCGGATTGCGCTGAAATAGTATCTGATATGCGCGCCGCGATGACCCCACTTTCGCGCGCGAGCTTCGACAGTCAGGCCGCCGAGACGCGGCTGCAAACGCTCTATTCCGTCGGCTCGCTCGACGCTTTCGGCAGTTTTACCCGCGCCGAAATGGCGGCGATGGGCGCGATCGTCGATTACCTCGAGATCACCCAGAAAGGGAAACTTCCCCTGCTGCGCCGCCCGATCCACGAGGAAAGCGGCGCCGCGATGCAGATCGACGCCGCGACCCGGCGCAATCTGGAACTGACGCAGGCCTTGTCTGGCGGGCGCGACGGCTCACTTCTCAACGCGATCGACCGCACCGTGACTGCTGGCGGTGCGCGACTGCTCGAACGGCGTCTGTCCGCGCCTTCCCGCAAGCTCTCGGAAATCCACGCCCGTCACGATGCCGTCCGCTTCCTGCTCGAAGCGACCCGTTTCGCCGAGGATCTGCGCGCCGATCTCAAACGCTGCCCCGACATGGACCGCGCCCTGTCGCGCCTCGCGCTCGATCGGGGCGGCCCGCGTGACATGGCCGCGATCCGCAATGGTCTGGAACAGGCCGAACGGATCGCCGGGGCGCTTGGCTCGGTCGATGCACCGGATCTTCTCTCCGGTGTGGCCAAGGCATTGGTCGGCCATGAAAGCCTGACCGCGCTTCTCGATGCGGCCCTGATCGCCGAACCGCCGCTGCTCGCGCGCGACGGCGGCTTCATCGCCGCTGGCTATGACGACGAGCTCGATCAAACCCGACAGCTGCGCGACGAAGGCCGCGGCGTGATCGCGAAAATGCAGGCCGACTATATCGAGGCCACGGGGATCAATTCGCTCAAGATCAAGCACAACAATGTTTTGGGCTATTTCATCGAAACCACGGCCACCCATGCCGAGAAGATGCTTGCTCCTCCGCTGTCAGAGCGCTTCATCCATCGCCAGACCACCGCGAACCAGGTGCGTTTCACGACCGTCGAACTGAGCGAGATCGAGACCCGCATCCTGAACGCGGGCAACCACGCGCTCGAGATCGAAAAAAGGCTCTATTCCAGCCTCAAAAGCGCCATTCTGGATCACGCCGGCCCGATCAACGAAGCCTCGCGCGCCCTGGCCGAGATTGACCTTGCAACTGCCTTTGCGACGCTCGCGCGGGCCGAGGACTGGGCAGAACCACAAGTCGATGACAGCCGCGCCTTCGTCATCGAGGGCGGACGCCATCCGGTCGTCGAAGCCTCGCTGAAGAGGTCCGGCGAGCCCTTCATTGCCAATGACTGCGAACTAACCGAAGGCACGACGCCCGCGATCTGGCTGCTCACCGGTCCGAACATGGCCGGTAAATCGACCTTCTTGCGCCAGAACGCCCTGATTGCGCTCCTCGCACAGGCCGGCAGCTTCGTTCCGGCGAAATCCGCGCATATCGGCCTCGTCTCGCAGCTCTTCAGCCGCGTCGGCGCGGCGGACGATCTCGCGCGCGGGCGCTCGACCTTCATGGTGGAAATGGTGGAAACCGCCGCGATCCTCAATCAGGCGGATGACCGCGCCCTCGTCATCCTCGACGAAATCGGCCGCGGAACAGCCACCTATGACGGGCTCTCGATCGCCTGGGCAGTGATGGAACATCTGCACGGCGCGAACCGTTGCCGCGCGCTTTTCGCCACCCATTACCATGAGATGACCGCGCTTTCGGCCAAGCTCGACGGCGTGGAGAACGCCACCGTCGCGGTGAAGGAATGGGAAGGCGAGGTGATCTTCCTCCACGAGGTCCGCAAAGGCGCCGCCGATCGTTCCTATGGGGTTCAGGTCGCCCGCCTCGCGGGCCTGCCTCATTCCGTCGTGGAACGTGCCCGCGTGGTGCTCGATGCGCTGGAAAAAGGCGAGCGTGAAGGGGGAGGCAAGAAACAGGCGGTGATTGATGATCTGCCGTTGTTTTCAGTCTCTAATTCACCGCAGCCGGCACCAAAGCCGCAAGGCAATACAGAGCTCGAAGAGCGGCTGAAAACGCTGATTCCCGATGACATGACGCCCAAGGAAGCGCTCGACGCTCTTTACGAGTTGCGCGCCCTTCTCAAGGAGTGATCTTCATCTTGCGAAAAATACCTCGGGGGTCTGGGGGCAGCGCCCCCAGCCTATCCGATCAGCTCTTCGGCGTGGAGCTCACGCCCACTTTCGCCGGCCGCAGCAGCCGGTCGTGGATCATGAACCCGTTTTCCATGACCTGAATAATATCTCCGGCCTTTGTGCCGGGCACCGGTGCTTCGAACATCGCCTCATGCATTTGCGGGTCGAATTTCTCGCCCAGCTCGGGCTTGACGGCGGTGATGCCGTGGCGTCCGAAAACATTCAGAAGCTCGCGCTGTGTCAGCTCGACACCTTCGACGAGCGCGCCTGCTTGGGCACGCACCTCTTCATTCGCTGCCTCCAAGGCCCGCGAGAGCGCGTCGAACACCGGCAGCATGTCCCGTGCGAGGCGCGTGCCCCCGTAGTTCGAGGCCTCCTGACGTTCCTTGTCCGCCCGCTTGCGCGCATTCTCGGCATCGGCCAGCGCGCGCATGAATCGGTCGCGAAATTCGTCACGCTCGGCCCGCAACGCCTCGAGCTCATCAGCCTCTTCGGCCATCACATCTTCGAACGTCTCGTCAATCTGCGCCTGATCTTCGGCAATCTCGTCTTTCTTCTCGCTCATGCCATTCACCCTTTGCCCTGGCCGGAAATCATCCGCCCGACCAGTTGCGCTGTGTAATCCACGATCGGCACGATCCGCCCGTAATTGAGCCGCGTGGGCCCGATCACACCGACCGCACCGATGATCTTTCGGTCAGCGTTCATATATGGAGAGACCACCAAAGAGGAACCCGAAAGAGAGAAAAGTTTGTTCTCCGAGCCAATAAAAATGCGCACGCCTTCGCCATCTTCGGCCAGATCGAGGAATTCGGCGATGTCGCGTTTGCGTTCGAGGTCATCGAAGAGCGAGCGAATGCGGTCGAGATCGTCCTCCGAGCCCAGCAAATTCGCCCGTCCGCGTACGATCAGGCGCTCGTAGCTCTCGCCCTTGTTCTCCCAGGCGGCCAGGCCGCTGTCGATCAGTGCTGTCGCGAGCGAATCGATCTCGGAACGGTGTTTGGCGATTTCGCGCTGGATATGGCCGCGCAGCTCCGAAAGTGTGCGCCCCTCGGCCATCGCATTCAGGAAATTCGCGGCCTCGCGCATCGAGGACGGTGTCTGACCGATCGGGGGTGTGAAAACCCGGTTCTCGACCTGCCCATCGGCGAAGACCAACACGACCAGTGCCCGATCGGGCGCGAGCGAGACGAACTCGATATGCCGGATCGGCGCTTCGTGTTTTGGCGCGAGCACGAGGCTCGCCCCTTGCGTCATCCCCGAAAGCGCGTTCGACACGCGATCCAGCAAAGACCCTACATCGCCGGAATTCGCGCCCATCGTCGCATCGAGCGCGGCGCGGTCCTCATCTCCGAGATGGTTCACCTCCATCACCCCGTCGACGAAAAGCCGCAGCCCCATCTGCGTCGGAATCCGCCCCGCCGAGACATGCGGACTGTCGAGAAGCCCGAGATATTCGAGATCCTGCATCACGTTGCGGATCGTCGCCGCCGAGAGCTTCTCGCTCATCGCGCGCGTCAGCGTACGCGAACCGACCGGGTCACCGGTCGACAGATAGCCCTCGACCACCCGGCGAAACACCTCGCGGGAGCGGTCGTTCAATTCGGAGAGAATGTTGTTCTGTTCACTCATCGCGCTTCATCCATGTTGAATTAAAGCTGCGTGAAGCCGGAGGTCAATCGCGGCAGAGGGGTTGCATCGCATCTCCGGCACGATCAAATGAGGCCGTAACCACGAAGAGAGGACCACACCATGCGCCCTTCCGGCAGAGAGTTAAGTGAACTTCGCCCGATTTCAATCGAGACTGGTGTGACGAAACACGCTGAAGGCTCGTGCCTGATCAAGATGGGCGACACCCATGTGCTGTGCACGGCGACGATCGAGGATCGTGCGCCTTCATTCCTGAAGGGCTCGGGTCTGGGCTGGGTGACGGCGGAATACGGGATGCTGCCGCGCGCGACCAACACCCGAAACCGCCGTGAAGCGGCTGCGGGTAAGCAAGGCGGCAGAACCGTCGAAATTCAACGCCTTATCGGTCGTGCACTGCGCGCTGGCGTCGATCGTTCCGCGCTGGGTGAGCGTCAGATCGTCGTCGATTGCGATGTGATCCAGGCTGATGGCGGCACGCGCTGCGCCTCGATCACCGGCGGTTGGGTCGCCCTGCGTCTGGCGGTGAACAAGCTGCTGAAGACCGGCGCCTGCACTTCCGATCCGCTGATGGACCATGTCGCGGCGATTTCCTGCGGCATCTATGCGGGCCAGCCCGTCGCCGATCTCGATTATGCCGAGGATAGCGAAGCGGGCACGGACGGGAATTTCATCATGACCGGCGCGGGCAAACTGATCGAAGTACAGATGTCGGCCGAGGGCGCGACTTTTTCGCGCGATCAGATGACCAGGCTGCTCGATCTGGCCGAGGCAGGTGTCGCCCAGCTCGTGACCGCACAAAAGGCCGCTACCGCATGAGGGCCTTCACCGACAAGAAACTGCTGGTCGCCACGCATAACGCGGGCAAGCTCGAGGAGATCAAGGCGATCCTCGAGCCCTTCGGCATCGAGGTTGTCGGCGCGAAGGAGATGAACCTCCCCGAGCCCGAAGAGACCGAGAATACCTTCGTCGGCAATGCCCGGATCAAGGCCCATGCCGCGGCGAATGCGACCGGCTTGCCCGCGCTGGCCGATGATTCCGGGATCGAAGTTGATTGTCTGAACGGCGCGCCGGGCGTTTACACCGCCGATTGGGCGACCACGCCGACCGGGCGCGACTTTACCATGGCGATGGAAAAGACCTGGAAAGCTTGCGACGAGATCGCTGCGCCCGCGCCGCGCACCGCCCGGTTCCGCGCGACGCTCGTTCTTGCCTGGCCGGACGGGCACGATGAAGTGTTCGAAGGCCGCGTTGAAGGTCAGCTCGTCTGGCCGATGCGCGGCAAGCTTGGTCATGGCTACGATCCGATGTTCCAGCCCGACGGTTACGACCTGACCTTCGCCGAGATGGGCGCCGAGCAGAAGAACGAGATCTCGCATCGCGCAGATGCTTTCCGCAAATTCGTGAAAATTTTCGAGGCCTGACATGTCCAAGCGGCAAAATATCTCGGGCGGTTCGCCCTATGAGCCGAAACTCGGCTATTCGCGCGCCGTCGTTCAAGGCGACTGGTGCTTCGTTGCGGGCACCACTGGCGCGGACCCGGAAACCAAGGTTCTCCCCGATTCCGTGCTGGAACAGGCTCGAAATACACTCGCGACGATCCGCGGCGTGCTGGAAAAGGCGGGCTTTTCGATGAGCGATGTCGTCCGGGCGAATTACATCATCACCGACCCGTCCTACATGGAAGAGATCATCCCCGCGCTCGGCGATGCATTCGGCGAGATCCGCCCCGCCGCCACGATGATCGTCGCTGGTCTGGTGAACCCCGCGATGAAGGTCGAGATCGAAGTCACGGCTTTCCGCGGATGATCGAAGATTGGCGGCATGGGGGCTTTGGCCTCTATCTTCACTGGCCGTTCTGTGCCGCCAAATGCCCCTATTGCGACTTCAATTCGCATGTCGCGACCACGATTGACCAGAAACGCTGGCAATCTGCCTACCTGACCGAAATCGACCGCGCCGCACGGGAAACCGAAGGCCGAATTCTGAACACGGTCTTCTTCGGTGGGGGCACGCCCTCGCTGATGGATCCCGATCTTGTCGCCGCGATCCTCGACAGGATCCGCGCCTCCTGGCCACTTTCGAACGATCTCGAAATAACCCTTGAGGCAAACCCCACAAGTATCGATTCAGGCAAGTTTAGAGCCTTTTCCGAGGCTGGCGTGAACCGGATTTCGATGGGGATGCAGGCGTTGAATGATGACGATCTCCGTCGTCTCGGGCGAATGCACTCGGTGGCCGAGGGACGCCGCGCGTTCGATATTGCACGCAACCAGTTCGACCGCGTCAGCTTCGACCTGATCTATGCGCGCCAGCATCAAACGCCCGATGCCTGGGGCGCGGAATTGAACGAAGCACTGAGCATGGCGATCGACCACCTGTCGCTCTATCAGCTGACGATCGAACCTGGCACGGTTTTCGGTGCTCGTCACGATTTGGGCAAGCTTCCCGGGCTGCCACAGGACGAAAGCGCAGCGGATATGTATTTTCTGACGCAGGAAATCTGTGAAAAGCACGGTCTTCCAGCCTATGAGACCTCTAATCACGCGCATTCGGGCGCGGAAAGTCGGCACAATCTGATCTATTGGCGCTATGGCGACTATGTCGGGATCGGCCCGGGAGCCCACGGGCGGCTAACGATAGACGGCCGCCGCCACGCGACCGAAACGCCGAAAGCGCCTGGTGAGTGGCTCAAACGAGTCGAAGAAACAGGGAGCGGCGAAAACACGCGGGAAGCGCTGGATGACGCGGAGCAGGCGATCGAGTATCTTCTGTTTTCGATGCGACTGTCCGAGGGGCTTGAAATGGCGAGGTTCGAGCAGATTTCCGGCGCTCCGCTTGACCCGGATGCTATCGTTCATCTCGAAGAAATCGGCATGATTACGCAGCAACAGGGTCGAATTTGTGCGACAAAGGATGGCCGACCGGTTCTCAACGCCATCATTCGGGAGCTGATGCCCTGATGCGCGTCCTCTGGCTCATCCTCGGTATGGTTTCTTTCGCGATTGGGGTGATCGGGATATTTCTTCCACTCTTGCCGACCGTGCCGCTGATGCTGCTTGCGGCTTTCTTCTTCGGCAAGTCCTCCGAGCGGCTGCACCAATGGCTGATCACCCACCCGCGCTTCGGACCTTCCATCCAAGATTGGCAAGAGCGCCGCGCGATCTCGAAGCGCGCCAAGATTGCGGCGTCGATCTCGATTGCGGCAGCTTTCGCCATTTCGGTGGTGATTGGATTGAAGCCGATGCTTTTGGCGATTCAGGCGGCGACTCTCATCGCCGTCTCTATCTTCATCTGGACGCGGCCGAATAGCTGATCAATGGCCACCGCTGAGGAGTTGGCACAGACGATCGAGCTCCTCAAGATCGTCATATGACACCACCAGCTTGCCTGAGCCGTTGCTGCTGTGTTCGATTGCGACCTTCATCCCGATTGTCGCCGAAAGATCCCCTTCCAGCGCCCGCGTGTCCGCATCCTTCTGAGGCTTCGGTCGCGGAGCGCGCTCCGGCGTCTCAGCTTTCTTTGCCAAACGCTCGACGTCGCGCACCGACAGCGATTTCGCCACAGCCTGGCGCGCGAGCGCGACCGGATCGGGCGCGGTGATCATTGCCCGCGCATGTCCGGCCGAAAGTTTGCCCTCGCGCAGATACGTCTGCACTTCTTCGGGCAATTGCAGGAGACGCATCAGGTTCGCGATATGGCTGCGACTCTTCGAGAGCGCCTCGGCTAGCTTCTCTTGTGTATGGCCGAAGCGCGACATCAACTGCTTGTAGGCAAGAGCCTCTTCCAACGGATTGAGATCGGCGCGCTGAATGTTCTCGATGATCGCGACTTCGAGCACTTCGGTGTCATTGAACTCGCGCAGGATGATCGGCAGCTCATGCACTTTGGCCATCTGCGCTGCGCGCCAACGGCGTTCGCCGGCAACGATCTCGAAATGATCCGGCTTCGACGGGTGCTTGCGAACGATCAGCGGCTGAATGACGCCCTTCTCGCGAATCGAAGCCGCCAGCTCTTCCAGCGCTCCGGGTTCGAAATCGCGTCGCGGCTGGTCAGGATTGGGTTCGATCCGCTCGACCGGCACATATTGCTCGGCGCGACGCGGCGCAGCGCTCGGCTCGCGCGGATTGAGATCGACATCGGCCATAAGCGCCGACAGACCACGCCCGAGACCCCGTTTTTCGCGCTTTTCCGCCATGGATCATGCTCCCTTTTTCACTGCCGCATGGCGCGAGATCAGCTCATTCGCCAAAGCGCGATACGCAACCGCCCCGCGCGACGCGGTGTCATAGCTGAGCACCGGCATCGCGTAAGATGGCGCTTCGGATACCCGCACGTTACGCGGAATCATCGTCCGAAACACCAACTCTCCCAAAGTTGCGCGCGCATCCGCCTCCACCTGCTGCGAGAGGTTGTTGCGCACATCATACATCGTCAACACGACGCCCTCGATCCGCAGGCTGCGATTGGCGCTTTGCCGGATCTCACGGATCGTCAGCATCAGCTGCGAAAGACCTTCGAGTGCGAAAAACTCTGCCTGGAGGGGCACCAGAACCGAATGCGCCGCGACCATCGCGTTAACCGTCAGGAGACTGAGCGACGGCGGGCAGTCAATCAAGATGTAGTCGAATTCATACGTATCAACATCAGGATGTCGTAGGGCATCGTGAAGAAGATAGCTGCGCTTCTCGGTCGAGACGAGCTCCATATCCGCAGAAGACAGGTCGGTTGTGGCCGGACACAGGTAGAGCCCCTCGATCTCGGTTTTATGCAGAACAGCCGAGACCGGCGCGTCTTCGATCAGAAGATCATAGGTCGTCATATCGCGCTGATCGGGTTCGATACCAAGTCCTGTGGAGGCATTTCCCTGCGGATCAAGGTCGATCAGCATCACTTTCCGCCCGGATTCGACAAGCGCGGCCGCCAGATTGATCGCCGTCGTCGTCTTGCCCACCCCACCCTTCTGATTCGCGATCGCTATGATCTTCGGCTCTTTCACGCGAATTGGATCAGACACGCTTGGCTCCGTTTATCTTGAGGACAACACTGTTCGGATCACTCAGGCTTGGGTTCGCCTCGCAATCAAAGGACCAGCTTTCCCGTGCTTGTGCAAGTTCTTCCTGCCAGCGTGCGCCTTTCGGAAAGAGCGCGATCCCATCGTGGCGCAAGTGACGCTCTGCAAATTCCAGAAGCTGTACGAGCGGTGCAAGCGCGCGAGCGGATAGGATTTCGACGCCGAGCGGTTCGATTTCCTCAATTCTTTTGGCCAGAACCCGGGTTTTTAACCCGAGTTCGCGACTCACTGTCGAGAGAAACGCGGATTTACGCAGGTCGGATTCCACGAGAACAATCTCACGCTCGGGCGCTTTCTCTAGCGACAAAACGGCAATAACGAGGCCCGGAAAGCCGCCCCCTGCCCCAAGATCCGCCCAGGATTGTGCTTCTACCGGCGCCAGGTCGAAAAGTTGGGCCGAATCGAGAAAATGTCGCGACCACGTATCTGCCAAGGTCGATTTCGAGACGAGGTTGATCGCCGGATTCCATTTCGCAAGCAGCGCCTCATAGGCTTCAAGCCGCTCCAATGTTTCACGTGAAACATCGAAGCGCTCCCGAAAGCGCTCCGCCTCGATCTGGCTCATGCCGTTCTTTCCCGCTTGGCCTGGCGAAGCTTGGCGAGGATCAGCGTGAGTGCTGCCGGGGTCACGCCGTCCACCCGTCCGGCCTGGCCGAGCGTATGCGGGCGGGCGCGCTCCAGCTTTGCCTTGAGTTCATTCGACAGCCCATTGAGCGCGGAATAGTCGAACCCCTCAGGAATTTCCCAACCCTCATCGCGCTTAAGAGATGCGGCATCGAGCTGCTGGCGCGCGACGTAATTGGCATAAAGCGCATCGATCGAGAGCTGCCCCGCCACATCAGGCGGCAGTTCAGCGAGCTCAGGCAGCGCCTCTTGCAGCTGATCCATCGTGATATCGGGAAAAGACAGAAGGTCGAACGCCGAGCGGCGACTCCCGTCCTGATTGACCTTGAACCCTTTTTCCCTCGCAGCCTTCGGCGTGAGGACAATCGACTCCATCAGCTCACGACCCGCCGTGAGCCCTTCCATCTTCGCTTCGAAGGCAGTGCGCCGCGTGTCGCCAACACACCCCAAATCGATCCCCATCTGCGTCAGACGCTGATCAGCGTTATCCGCGCGCAGCGTCAGTCGGAACTCGGCCCGCGAGGTGAACATGCGATAGGGTTCGGTCACGCCGCGCGACACGAGATCGTCGATCATCACGCCGATATAGCTTGAGGTCCGGCTGAAATGAACCGGCTCCGCATCGCGGGCGGCAAGCGCCGCATTGAGGCCTGCGACCAAGCCTTGCGCTGCTGCCTCCTCATATCCTGTGGTTCCATTGATCTGACCCGCAAGATATAGACCTGAAAGCGCACGCAGCTGCAAAGAGAGATCGAGCGCACGCGGATCGACGAAATCATATTCGATCGCATACCCGGGCTGGAGAATCCTCGCATCCTCCAGACCGAAGATCGAGTGAACGTAATCCTCCTGAACCTCGATCGGCAGAGAGGTGGAAATCCCGTTCGGATAGATCGTGTCGTCGTCGAGCCTTTCCGGCTCGAGGAAGATCTGGTGCGAGGTCTTCTCGGCAAACCGCACGATCTTGTCCTCGATCGAAGGGCAATAACGCGGCCCTACTCCCGAGATGTGGCCGCCATACATCGCAGAACGATCGAGGTTCGTCCGGATGATCTCATGCGTTTTCTCGTTCGTGTGGGTGATCCCGCAAGCGATCTGCCGCACGGACGGTTTCCGGTTCAGGAAAGAAAACATCACCGGATCATCGTCGCCCGGCTGCGTCTCCAGTCGCGACCAGTCGATCGTTTTCCCATCGAGCCGCGGTGGCGTGCCCGTTTTGAGCCGTCCAAGCGGAAGATCCAGCGACTTCAGCCGCTCTGCCAGAGCGACCGATGGTTTATCGCCGATCCTCCCACCAGCGCGTTTCTGATCCCCGATATGGATGACACCATTCAGGAACGTCCCAGAGGTCAAAATGGCAGCGCGGCAATCGAGCTGCACGCCATCGGCCAGACTTACACCGGTCACACGGCCGCCTTCGACGCGAAGATCGGTAACCTCCCCCTCGATCACCGTCAGATTCGGTTGAGCTTCGGTCAAACGCTGCGCCGCTTCACGGTAGAGTTTGCGATCGGCCTGGGCGCGCGGGCCTTGCACGGCAGGCCCCTTCCGACGGTTCAGCAAGCGAAACTGAATTCCTGCCTCGTCCGCGATCCGCCCCATAACGCCATCCAGCGCGTCAATCTCGCGCACGAGGTGACCCTTGCCTAGCCCGCCAATCGCCGGGTTGCACGACATCACCCCGATCGCATCGGCCCGCAAGGTCACCAGCGCAGTATTCGCGCCCATCCGGGCCGCCGCATGGGCTGCCTCGGTACCGGCGTGCCCGCCGCCAATCACGATGACGTCGTAATGTTTCACGTGAAACACTCCTTACTTGCCGATGCAGAAGCTCGAGAAAATCTCATCCAGAAGGTTCTCGACATCCACCCGACCGAGCAGCGCCTCCAGCGCCCACGTGGCCTGGCGCAGCGATTCCGCCGCCAGCTCACTCCGGTCAGACCCGCGCAATACCTCATCTCGCGCTGATTCCAAAGCCCCGAATGCACGCTCCATCGCAACCCTGTGGCGCTCACGCGTCATGACCCCTGCACCCGCGCTGAGCCCGGACAGCCGCTCTTCGATTGCCGCCAGAAGTGCCGTCAGCCCCGCCCCGGTCTTACCGGAGACGCTCAACCCTTTGTTCGGCGCGACATCGGCCTTGCCGTGAACGACCAGATCGCCCGGCTCGGGCGTGATCAGGGGGACTTCCGCTCCGTCGAGCAGAAACAGCCGCAGGTCGGATTGTCGTGCCCGGTCGAGCGCACGCTCCACTCCGATCGCTTCCACCACGTCCTCGGTTTCGCGCAAGCCTGCGGTGTCGAGCAAAGTAACCGCCTGTCCGCCGATCTCCATGCGGACCTCGATCACATCGCGCGTCGTACCCGCAATCTCCGAGGTGATCGCTGCCTCGCGACCCGCGAGCGCATTGAGCAGCGTGGATTTCCCGGCATTCGGCCGCCCGACGATCGCCACCTCGAAGCCTTCGCGAATACGTTCCGCTGCCCCGATCCTCCGCAATTCGTCGCGCAACCCTGAGGCCACAGCGTCAATCAGTTCAAGCACTTCGGGCGAAACATCGACCGGCACCTCTTCATCGGCAAAGTCGATCGTCGCCTCGATCAGAGCCCCCGCCCGGATCAGTTTCGCGCGCCAATCTTCAACCAGATAACCCACCGCGCCCGACAGAACCTTCAGCGCCTGTTTACGCTGCGCCTCGGTCTCGGCTTCGATCAGATCGGACAGGCCTTCGACCTGCGACAGATCCAACCGCTCATTTTCCAATGCGCGCCGGGTGAACTCCCCCGGCTCGGCCAAGCGTAGACCGTCGATCTGCCCCAAGGCCCGCAGCACAGCCGAAACGGTCGCGATAGCGCCGTGGATATGCAACTCGGCGACCTCTTCGCCGGTAAAGCTCGCGCCCTGCTCGAAGCACAGCACGACAGCCTCATCGAGCTCTTCGCCCGCCAGCCGCAGCTTGCGCAGCCCGGCCAGACGCGGCTCCGGCAGCGATCCTGCCAGCGCGCGCGCAGCCTCCCAGGCCCGCGGTCCCGAAATACGAATGACGGCCACGCCCGCTTTTCCGCGGGCCGTGGCCAGAGCAAAGATCGTGTCCATCGCAATCCTCTTCCCAAGGGAAGATAGGACGGCCTCAGCCGTTCATCGAGTCGAAGAATTCCGAGTTCGTCTTGGTCTGCTTGAGCTTCGAGATCAGGAACTCGATCGCATCCGTGGTGCCCATCGGGTTCAGGATGCGGCGCAGCAGATAGGTCTTCTGCAGATCTTTCTGATCGACGAGCAGATCCTCTTTCCGGGTGCCGGACTTGAGAATGTCCATTGCCGGGAAGACGCGCTTGTCAGCGACCTTGCGGTCGAGCACGATTTCCGAGTTACCCGTACCCTTGAACTCTTCGAAGATAACCTCGTCCATGCGCGAGCCGGTATCGATCAGCGCGGTCGCGATGATCGTCAGCGAGCCACCCTCTTCGATGTTCCGCGCCGCACCGAAGAAGCGCTTGGGGCGTTGCAGCGCGTTGGCGTCCACACCACCCGTCAGCACCTTGCCCGAGCTGGGAACGACGGTGTTGAAGGCGCGACCCAAACGGGTGATCGAGTCGAGCAAGATCACCACGTCGCGCTTGTGTTCGACCAGACGCTTGGCCTTCTCGATCACCATCTCCGAGACGGCCACGTGACGCGTTGCCGGTTCGTCAAAGGTCGAGGAGATCACCTCACCCTTCACAGACCGCTGCATGTCGGTCACCTCTTCCGGGCGTTCGTCGATGAGGAGAACGATCAGGTAGCACTCGGGGTGATTGCGCTCGATCGAATGCGCGATGTTCTGGAGAAGAACCGTCTTACCCGTACGCGGCGGCGCCACGATCAGCGAGCGCTGCCCCTTCCCGATCGGTGCGACGAGGTCGATGATCCGGGCCGAGCGATCCTTGATTGTCGGATCCTCGATTTCCATCTTCAGACGCTCATCGGGATAAAGCGGCGTGAGGTTGTCGAAGGCCACCTTGTGGCGCGCTTTCTCTGGCTCTTCGAAGTTGATCTGCTCGACCTTGGTCAGCGCGAAGTAACGCTCATTCTCACCCGGCGCGCGGATCACACCCTCGACCGTGTCACCGGTGCGCAGGCTGTGCTGGCGGATCATGTCAGGCGAGACGTAGATGTCATCCGGGCCCGGCAGATAGTTCGCTTCGGTCGAGCGCAGGAACCCGAACCCGTCCTGCAGAACTTCGAGCACGCCATCGCCGCCGATGACCCAGTCATCTTCAGCATGCTCCTTCAGGATCGAGAACATCATCTCGCCCTTGCGCATCGTCGAGGCGTTTTCGACGTCCCATTCTTCGGCCAGGGCCAGCAGTTCCTTGGGGCTCTTGGCTTTGAGATCGGAGAGATTGAGGCGGGTTTCGCTCATGGCATCACCTGAAGCAGGCGCCTCACCGGGCGGTCCGGAGGCGCGGAAGATTGTCTATGGTCTGAAAAACCGGTCGGCCAGAACGGCCGGGGCTTAAAGCGGGAGATAAGCGCAACAGCGCTCGGAGTCAATGAAACTTAGAATTTCACGATCACCGAGGACACGATCACGATCATGAAGACCGTCGGCACCTCGTTCATCATCCGGTAATAGCGACCCGTGCGATCGGCCGACCCGTCGGCCAGCGCCTTGCGTTCCTTCGCGCACCACATGTGAAACCAGGTCATTCCGAGGACCGCGACCGCCTTGGTCCAGGGCCAGATCGTCGACCAGTCCACGATTCCGGGGGTGAAGACCAGCATCAGACCAAAGAGCCAGCTCGCGATCATACCCGGATTCATGATGGCTTTCAGAAGGAGGCGTTCCTGGTGGCGAAACAAAAGCTCCTGGTCCGTATCGCGCACGATGCCTTTCTTGTTCAGCCCCTCGACGTGGTAGACGTAAAGCCGAGGAAGATAGAACAGCCCAGCCATCCACGTGATGATCGACATAACGTGCAAGGCTTTGATCCAAGGGTACCAGTTGCTCAGGAAATCGGTCATCTCGCCTCCGGGAGTCATCTCCTCTTCTTCTAAAATAAAGAAATAAGAAAAGAGATGATGTTGTTGTTGGTCCTGTTGATGATGTGGATTAACACTTTATCACCAACTTCTCCACAGTTGGAAAAGCCGCACCGTCGGGGAATCATTTCTTCGTCGGATGAGACGTAACTATATGAAATAAAAAGATATCTGAAAATTTGACGCTTGGGTCATCCTGTGGATAAACCTATGGATGGATTTCTGGATCAACGATTTTTTCCCCGCCCGGGGAAAAGCGCATTCCCCAGGTGGAAAACTTTAGTAAACTTGCCCTGAACGTGCCGGATTTTGTGGAGATATCGGTCGAACCCGGTTATGCCCAGTTTCGCCCAGAGAGTTCTACAGCCCCTTATCCACAGTTCCATGAACATCCTTCTCGCTTCCGCCTCCGAAATCCGCGCCCAGCTGTTGCGCAATGCCGGTCTGAGCGTGACGGCCGAGCCGGCGCGCATTGACGAAGAGGCGATCAAACGCAGCCTCGAGGCAGAGGGTGCAAAGCCGCGGGACGTGGCGGATTTCCTGGCGGAAATGAAGGCGGCGAAGTTGTCCTCACGCAATCCGGGTATCCTGGTGATCGGGGCCGATCAGGTGCTCGAACTCAAGGGCGCGGTGTTTTCGAAGCCCGGCACGCCCGAAGAGGCGAAGGAACAGTTGCGCGCCCTGTCGGGTCAGACGCACAAGCTCCTGTCCGCCATGGTCGCGATCCGCGATGGCGAACCGCTTTGGCGCCATGTGGGCGAGGTGCGACTGACGATGCATGAGTTGTCCGACGCTTTCATCGACGATTACGTGACACGGAACTGGGACAGTATCCGGTGGTCGGTTGGCAGCTACAAACTGGAGGAAGAAGGCGTTCGGCTTTTCTCCCGCATTCAAGGCGACTACTTTGCTGTTCTGGGCCTGCCCCTGATCGAATTTCTGAATTGGCTGCATGCCCGAGGAGAGCTGACGACATGAGTGATCATCCGAGGATTCCCCTGGCCGGTGTCATTGGCTCTCCGATCGCGCATTCCCGCTCGCCCGTTCTGTTTCGTCACTGGCTCGATCAATACGGGATCACGGGATATTACGTGCCGATCGACGTGGCTGCGGATGATCTCGAGACCGTTCTGCGCACCCTGCCCAAGGCCGGGTTCGTCGGGGTGAATGTTACGATTCCCCACAAGATCCGTGCGCTTGAAATCGCCGACGTAATTTCGGACCGCGCCGCTCTGATCGGCGCCGCCAACACGCTGATCTTTCGCCCGGATGGAAAGATTTACGCTGACAATACGGATGGCTACGGATTCATCGCCAATCTGAAACAGAATGCACCCGGCTGGGATGCCGCGACCGGACCGGCGGCCGTTCTCGGCGCGGGGGGGGCTGCGCGCGCGATTGTGGCGTCGCTTCTCGAAAGCGGTGCACCCGAGATCCGGATCTCGAACCGTACTCGCGCCCGTGCCGATGCGTTGCGGGCGGAATTCGGCGCACGGCTCGTCGTCTACGATTGGGTTCAGGCAGGCAATATGCTGGAAGATGCGACGACGGTGGTGAACACGACCTCGCTCGGAATGGTCGGGAAGCAGGAATTCCGCGTGCCACTCGATGCGCTCAAGCCCGGTGCGACGTGCTGCGACATCGTCTACACGCCGCTGAAGACGAAATTCCTCACCGAGGCCGAAGAGGCTGGCTGCGTGGTCGTCGATGGTCTCGGCATGCTGCTGCATCAGGCCGTCCCCGGGTTCGAACGCTGGTTCGGTCAGCGCCCCGAAGTCACGGATGGTCTGCGCGACGCGGTCCTGAACGCATGAGCCGCCCCTTCCTTCTCGGGCTGACAGGTTCGGTCGGGATGGGCAAATCCACGACCGCCGCGATGTTCGCCGAGGAAGGCGTTCCGGTCTGGGATGCGGATCGCACCGTGCATGAGCTCTATGAAAAAGGCGGGGCCGCGGTCGCCCCGATTGCTGCGGTTTTTCCTTCTGCGATCATCGAGGGTGCGGTGGATCGTGGCGCGCTGAAAGAAATCCTTTCCACCGATAAACAGGCTCTATCCCGCCTTGAATCGATCGTACATCCGCTGACTACCGCGTCACGTGAAGCGTTCATCGCGGATCACCGCAGCGCCGATCTGATCTTGCTTGATATCCCTCTTCTGTTCGAGACCGGTGCCGATAAAAGCTGCGACGCGACGCTTGTGGTCTCGGCCCCGGCCGAGGTGCAACGCGCGCGCGTCCTTGCCCGTCCCGGCATGACCGAGGATCAGCTCGTTTTCATCCTTTCGCGGCAGATGCCCGACGCCGACAAACGCGCCCGCGCTACTTACATTATCGAGACAGTGAACCTTGAGGACACCCGTCGAGGTGTGCGAAACCTGATTGCGAAACTCAGGGGGTAGCACCATGCGAGAGATCGTTCTCGATACCGAAACCACCGGCTTCGAGCCCGAGGAAGGACACCGCATCGTCGAGATCGGCGCGGTCGAGCTGTTCAATCACATGCCGACGGGCAACACCTATCACCAATATATCAACCCCGAACGCTCGATGCCGCAGGAGGCCTTTCAGGTTCACGGGTTGGGCGACGAATTTCTCTCGGACAAACCGAAATTCGCGCAGATCGGCCTGGAATTTCTTGAATTCATCGGCACGGATTCCGTGCTGGTGATCCACAACGCCAGGTTCGACATGAAATTCCTCAACGCCGAGCTCCGCTGGGCCGGGATGCCGCTGATCGAGGATCAGCGCGCGCTCGACACTCTGGCGATGGCGCGACGGAAGTTTCCGGGCTCGCCCGCGACGCTTGATGCGCTTTGCCGCAGGTTCAGCATCGACAACTCGTCCCGGACTTTGCACGGCGCATTGCTCGATAGCGAGATTCTGGCCGAGGTTTATCTTGAGCTGATCGGTGGGCGCCAGCCGGGATTTGGATTGCAACCCGTTGATACCGGAAGGAAATCCGGCGTCGGATCTCAGGAAGCCTGGCGCCCGAAACCCCGTCCGGAACCCCTTCCGCCCCGGCTCACCGCCGAGGAAACAGAAGCTCATGCCGCCTTCGTCGCGAAGATCGGAGAAAGTGCGATCTGGCATCGCTACGACTGAAAACTCCATTTTTGCGGGCTTTCCCGCAACTTTCCCATTTAACCGGGCGTCAACAATCTTTAAATCCAAGGTCTGTTCCGGGCACCAGGGAGAGGAAGACCCATGCTGGACCTGACCGAAATGCGCGCCACGCTGGCCGAGAGCTACGATCTCGCGCCGTCGATCGAACTGGCCGAGGAGATGCACGAGATCCATGAGAAAATGGACCGTGTGATCCCCCTGCCCGATTTCGCGCGTTACGCCCCCTATATCCGCGAAATCAATCGCCTCAAGCGTGAGAAGAATGCGGTGATCCTGGCGCATAACTACATGACGCCGGAAATCTATCACGGCGTCGCCGATGTCGTGGGCGACAGCCTTCAGCTCGCGATCGAGGCGACGAAGGTCGAGGCTCAGACCATCGTGCAATGCGGTGTGCATTTCATGGCCGAGACCTCGAAGATCCTGAACCCGTCCAAGACGGTTCTGATCCCCGACATGAAGGCGGGCTGTTCGCTTGCGGAATCGATTACCGCCGAAGGCATCGCCGAGATGCGCGCGAAATATCCCGGCGCCCCGGTAGTGAGCTATGTGAACACCACCGCCGAGGTGAAAGCGGCGTCCGATATCTGCTGCACCTCGTCGAATGCCGCGCAGATCGTCCGCGCCCTGCCCGAGCACACCATCATCATGACGCCTGATCAGTATCTTGCGCAGAATGTCGCGAACCAGGTGCCTGAGAAGAACGTGGTCTGGTGGGCGGGCTCCTGCATCGTGCACGAGCAATATACCGCGAAAGATATCAACGACTTCCGCGCCCTGCACCCGGATACGCGCATCATCGCCCATCCCGAATGCCCGCCCGATGTCGTCGCGGCGTCGGACTTCTCGGGCTCGACCTCGGGCATCATCAACTATGTTGCGAGCGAGAAGCCGAAAGAGGCAATGTTGGTCACCGAATGCTCGATGGCTTCGAACATTGCCGACGCGCTGCCCGAAGTCGATTTCGTGGGCCCGTGCAACATGTGTCCCTACATGAAGAAAATCACACTCGAGAAGATCCTCTGGTCGCTCCATACCGGCACCGAAGAGGTGATCGTCGATCCGCAAATCGCCGAAAAGGCGCGTGTTGCAGTGGAACGTATGATCGAGCTTTCGCAGGCGACCGCGAAGTGATCGAGACGCAGCGGATCGTCATTGTCGGAGCGGGGCTTGGGGCACTTTACGCAGCCCTAAGCCTTGCGCCGCGCCCGGTTCTGGTAATCTCGCCCGAAACCTTGGGCGAAGGCGCGTCTTCTGCCTGGGCGCAGGGTGGCGTTGCAGCGGCGATGTCGGTTGGCGATACGCCCGCTTCGCATGCACGTGACACCATGACCGCCGGCGCGGGCACCGTTTCTCCCGAGATTGCCCGTCTGGTGACCGAGGATGCGCGTCGGCATATCCTTGCGTTGACTGAACTCGGCACACCGTTCGATCGCAATGAAGCGGGCGACTACGTCATGTCGCGCGAAGCCGCGCACAGTCAGGCGCGCGTCGTGCGGGTGAAAGGCGATCAGGCCGGCCGCGAGATCATGCAAACCTTGATCGCTGCGGTTCGACAGGAGCCGTCGGTGCAGGTGCTTGAGGGCGTACTGGCTTCCGGGCTCGAAGTCGAGGACGGCCGCGTGACCGGCGTCTGGATCGAGCGCGCTTTTGAGCCCTCCGGGGCTATTCTGGTGAAATGCCCAGCGGTTTTGCTGGCGGGCGGGGGCTCGGGTGGTCTTTTTGCCGTCACGACGAACCCGCCGCGCATTCGGGGCCAGGTTATCGGGATGGCCGCGCGTGCCGGCGCCCGGATTGCCGATCCGGAATTCGTGCAGTTCCATCCCACCGCGATCGCGAGCGGCGAAGACCCTGCCCCGCTCGCGACCGAAGCTCTACGTGGCGAAGGCGCCACGCTGATCAACAATCGCGGCGAGCGGTTCATGATCCCGGTCCATCCCGATGCCGAACTGGCTCCGCGCGATATCGTCGCCCGCGCCGTCTATGTCGAACGGCAAGCGGGCCGCGAGCCAGCGCTCGATACACGGGCCGTTCTGGGTGAAGAAGTGCTCACGCGCTTCCCGGCCGTGGCCGATGCGTGCAAACGCGCCGGAATAGACCCTGTTTTGCAGACCATTCCGGTCGCGCCCGCCGCGCATTACCACATGGGCGGCGTCGATACGGATGAACATGGGCGCAGCTCGCTCGGCCGTCTCTGGGTTTGCGGCGAGGCGTCGTCGACCGGGCTGCACGGGGCCAACCGTCTTGCATCGAACGGGCTTCTCGAGGCGCTGGTCTTTGCGCGGATCTGTGCATTGGGTATCGCGGCTGAGCTTGGAAGTCTCGACGCGGCGCCCGAGATTGCGCCGGGTTTCCCATCCGGCGATATTCCGGTGAACGAAGCGGCGCTGCAACGGATGCGCAAGGCGATGACCGATGGGGTGGGCGTGGTGCGCGATGCGGCGGGGCTGAAATCGGCCTTGCGCGTCATCGCCGAGGTCGAAGCCAATGCCATGACCGAAACGATGCGGAACATGACGGCGACGGCGACGCTGATCGCGGCAGCTGCCCTCGCGCGTGAGGAAAGCCGCGGCGGGCATTTCCGCTCTGATTTCCCCGAAGCTGACCCTAAAATGGCCCATAGAACGAAAATGACGCTGGCCGAGGCGCTGAAAATCCGCGCCGCCGCCCTGGAGGACTGACATGCTGCCCGATCTGCTGCTTGAACCGATTGTCCGCGCCGCTCTGGTGGAAGACCTCTCGCCGATGGGCGACGCGACGACGAAAGCGGTGATCCCGGCGGGAAAGACCTATTCGGCGCGGCTCAATGCACGTGAAGATGGCGTTGTCTCGGGAATGCAGGTCGCGGCGATGGCGTTCCGTCTGGTCGACCCGGGTTTGCGGATTGCGGTTCTCGTGGGCGATGGAAAACCCTGCAAAAAGGGTGAGACGCTGATGACGATCGACGGCTCGGCGGCCTCGATCCTGATGGGAGAGCGCGTGGCGCTCAATTTCGCGGGTCGCTTGAGCGGCATCGCGACGAAAACGGCGGGCTTCGTCGAGAAAACCAAAGGAACGAAAGCGCGGATCACCTGCACGCGCAAGACGACGCCGGGTCTGCGTGTTCTGGAAAAGGCGGCAGTGACCCATGGCGGCGGGTTCAATCACCGCTACGGCCTGTCCGATGCAATCCTGATCAAGGACAATCACATCGCGGCGGCGGGCGGGATCCGTCAGGTGCTCGAGGCGGCGAAGGCCGCGCGCAGCCATATGATGCGGATTGAGCTTGAGGTGGATACGCTGCGCCAGATGGAAGAGGCGCTGAAGATCGGTGGAGCGGATGTGATCCTGCTCGACAACATGGATACGTCGGAATTGCGCGCTGCCGTGGCTCTGAATGCGGGCCGTGTCGTGCTGGAAGCCTCGGGCAACATGACGCTGGAGCGCATCGCGGAAGTCGCGGCAACTGGTGTCGATTACATCTCGTCGGGCGCGCTGACCCACTCGGCGCGCACCCTCGACCTGGGCCTCGATTTCTGAAGATTTAGCCGAGATAGTCTCGAAATTCGGCGCGAACCGCCTCGTAGACCGAGCGTTTGAACGGCACGATTTTCTCGATCAGCTCGTCAAAGGGCATCCATTGCCAGATCGAGAATTCCGGGTGATCGGTCTCGATCTTCACCTGATCGTCCGACCCCAGAAAGCGGTACAGGAACCATTTCTGTTCCTGCCCGCGCCAGCGCCCGTTCCAGATCTTCGGCACAAGATCATGCGGCAGGTCATAAGTGACCCATTCGCCGGTTTTCGCGACGAACTCCACAAGATCGGGGGTCACCCCGGTCTCTTCTTCCAGCTCGCGCAGCGCGGCCTGCTTCGGCTTTTCGCCCTTGTCGATACCGCCTTGCGGCATTTGCCAGGCGGGTTCGGGGTTGTCGATGCGCTGACCGGCAAAGACGAGCCCCGCCGGGTTCATCAGAACGACGCCGACATTACGGCGATAGGGAAGTCTGGCGATGTCTTCGGGCGTCATTTGAAAAAGGGACCCTCGCGGGCCCCCTCCCCTCAGTTTTTCTTGGTTTCTTCCGCCGCGGTGGCCGGAGCAGCAGCGGCTTTCTCACCCTGCATTTCCGGCGCGAGCGCGGACAGGCCTTTGATCAGGTCGATTGCGTAGGACATCTGGAAATCGTCGAGCCGGCGTTTCGCGGCTTCTTCCGCCTTCGCGCGTTCATCCTCGGCTTGTTTCTTTTCGTCATCGGTCATCGAGTCATTGGTGATCGCGCCCCGCAGATCGGCCTCGGAGGTCATCTGATGCGCGGCCTTGTCATCCTCTGCCTTCTGGTCGGCTTTCGGCTGATCGGGTTGCGGCACCACGACGTCGGGCGCGATGCCCAGCGACTGGATCGAACGGCCCGAAGGCGTGTAATAGCGCGCGGTGGTCAGGCGCATCGCGCCCTCACCCTGGATCGGCATGACGGTCTGCACCGAGCCTTTGCCGAAGCTCTTGGTGCCGACGACGATCGCGCGGTGATGATCCTGAAGCGCGCCGGTCACGATCTCGGAGGCCGAGGCGGACCCGCCGTTGATCAGAACGACGATCGGCTTGCCATCCGCCTGATCGCCCGGGGTTGCGTTGAACCGCTCGCTGTCTTGCGGGTTGCGGCCACGGGTCGAGACGATTTCCCCCTTGTCGAGGAAGGCATCGGCCACCTTGATCGCCTGGGTCAGCAACCCGCCGGGGTTGTTGCGCAGGTCGACGATGAAGCCGTCGACCCTGTCCATGCCACCGATTTCCTCGACCTGTTTCTTGATCGAGTCTTCGAGGTTCGGATAGGTCTGGTCGTTGAACGTCGTGATACGCAGGATCACGGTGTTGCCATCATGGCGGCCACGCACGGCGGTGAGCTTGATCGTGTCGCGGGTGAGCGTCACATCGAAAGGCTCCTGCTCACCTTCGCGCACGAGGGTGATGGTGATCTCGGAGCCAACCGGGCCGCGCATCTTGTCCACCGCCTGGTCGAGCGACATACCCATCAGGGATTCTCCATCGACCGCGGTGATGAAGTCACCCGATTGGATCCCGGCATCGGCGGCCGGCGTCCCATCCATCGGCGAGACGACTTTCACGAAGCCGTCTTCCTGCGTGACCTCGATCCCCAGACCACCGAAGGAGCCGCGGGTCTGCACGCGCATATCGGCATAGTCATCGGGCGGCAGATAGCTCGAATGCGGGTCGAGCGAGCTCAGCATGCCGTTGATCGCGGCATCGATGAGCTTCTTGCTGTCCACGGGCTCGACGTAATCCTGGCGGATCTTCTCGAAGATATCGCCGAACAGGTCGAGCTGTTGGTAGACGGTGTCGGGCTGCTTGGTTTCCTGAGCCATCAGCGGGGCCGCCACCTGCGTCGAAAGAACTGCGCCCGCGATCGTGCCGCCCAGCGCTGCCATCATGAACTTTTTCATACTCAACCCTTGTCGTCTTTCGTCTGAATGAACCACGGTGTCGGGTCCACGGGCTTGCCGCCCTCTCTCAGCTCCAAATAAAGCGTCTCGCTGCGATCTGCACCAGCGCCATCTGACGCGGCCTTGACGAATTCCTCGCCGAATTCCTTCGCTCCCGGCTGGATTCCGCCCATGAGGCCGATTGGTGTTCCCTTCTGCAAGACGTCACCCACCTCACCATAGACGGTCCCGAGCCCGGCAAGAACCAGAAGATGACCCTCGGCCGGTTCCAGGACCATCACATTTCCGTAGTCCAGCAGGGGCCCACGATAGCGGATCGTCGCAGGCCAGGGCGTCGTGACGAGCGCGGCTGGCTCCGTTGCGATCACAAGTCCGGGACGCCTGATCCCGGCTGCATCGGTTTCGTTGAACCCGCGCAGGATCGAGCCGATCACCGGCAGTTTCAGGCTGCCTTTTGCGCCTTCGAAATCGTCCATCGGCGGGCCGATATCGTTTTCGAGCCCGCTCAGCCCCGTTGCGAACCCCTCCAGCGTATCGGCGCTCTGGACGAGTTTGGTCAGCTCTTCGGGTTCTTCGAGGTAGCGGCGCGGAAGCTTGTTGCGCTCCGAGATCGCCTCTGACAGCGCGGTGCGCGCTCTCGTCACCGAGACCATCCCGTCTTCAAGGACCGCGCGCGCGCCCTCCTGCAATTTGCGCAGGGTCGCGATTTCGTCGAGTTGCTTGCTGAGGACCTCTGCCTCTTCCTGAAGCGCCGGTGCGACCGAGGACAGAACCATGCCCGAGCGTGCAGATCCCTGAGGACCGGAGGGGTGGAGCAGCAGCAGCGGCCCGTCCGATTGCTGCATCGTCGACATCACCGCCAGAAGCCCGCCAAGCTCTTCGCGCTTCGCATCGAAGCCCTGCTTGATCTCGCGTTCGCGGATGGCTGCACGGCGCAGCCCGTCGCGCAAAGCGGCAAGACCGGTCTCATAGGCCTGGATCGTCTGTGTCAGCGCCGCGATCCGGTCCGCCTTGGTCTGTGCATCGTCGAGCGCGGTGATCGCCGCGCGCAGATCGGAGGAAGCCTTGATGGCCGTGTCGGCCGCGCTTTCTGCCCAAAGCGGCGCGGCCGAAATCAGCAAGGCTGCAAGCGCAAGGCGGATCACGATACGATCAGACTCTTTCCGGTCATCTCCTCGGGCTGGGGCAGTTGCATCAACTCCAGCAGCGTCGGCGCGAGATCGGCAAGTCGCCCTTCGCGCAGCTTCGCCCCCTCCGGCCCGCCGATCATCGCGACCGGCACGAGGTTGGTCGTATGCGCGGTATGCGGTCCGCCCGTCACCGGGTCGATCATTGTTTCGCAATTGCCGTGATCTGCGGTGATGATCATCGCGCCGCCCGCCTTTTCCAGCGCTTCGACGACCCGGCCGATATCGCGGTCGATCTCTTCCACGGCGGCGATCGCGGCCTCGAGCGAGCCGGTATGGCCGACCATATCGGGGTTGGCATAATTGACGATGATCAGGTCGTAGCCCTTTTCGATCGCCTCGACGAATTTTTCGGTGACTTCCGGCGCGCTCATCTCGGGCTGAAGATCATAGGTCGCCACTTTCGGCGAATTCGGCATGAAACGATCCTCGCCTTTCCAGGGCTCTTCCTTGCCGCCGTTGAGGAAGAAGGTGACATGCGGATACTTCTCGGTCTCGGCAAGGTGGAATTGGGTAAGCCCTTGTTTGGAAACCCATTCACCGAGCGTATTGACCAGTTCGCGCTTCGGATAGGCGGTGGTCATATAGGCGTTGTGCCTGTCGGAATATTCGACCATGCCCAGCAGAGCGGCCCAATCCGGGCGGGTGCCCGTGTCGAATTCCGAGAAACCGGGTTCGCCAATGGCACGCAGGATCTCGCGCGCGCGGTCTGCGCGGAAGTTGAGGCAGAAGAAGCCGTCCCCATCCTTGGCGCCCGCGTAATCGCCGATCACGGTGGGCTTGATGAATTCGTCCATCTCCTTGCACTCGTAGCTTGCCTCGACCGCAGCGACTGGCGTCTCGGCACTCGGCCCCTTGCCGTTGATCATCGCGTCATAGGCAAGGCCCACCCGTTCCCAGCGGTTGTCGCGGTCCATCGCGTAGTAGCGGCCATCGACCGTCGCGACGGTGCAGCCCTCGGGCAGCCGGTCGCAGAGATCGCCGACAAAGCGCTTGGCGCTGTCGGGCGCCACGTCGCGCCCGTCGGTGATCGCGTGGATCAGCACCGGCACGCCCGCCTCCGAGACCATCTTCGCGGCGGCCAGCGTGTGCTCGATATGACCATGCACCCCGCCATCCGAGATCACGCCCATCAGATGCGCGCGCCCGCCGGATTGCTTCAGCGTGTCGATGAAAGCCAGGATCGCTTCGTTCTTGAAGAACGACCCGTCCTCGATCGCAAGGTCGATCTGGCCGAGATCCATCGCCACCACCCGGCCTGCGCCGATATTGGTGTGGCCGACCTCGGAATTGCCCATCTGACCGCTTGGCAGCCCGACATCGGGGCCAAAGGTGATCAGGGTCGACTTGTTCGGGTTGTTCCAGATGATCCGGTCGAGGTTCGGGCTGTTGGCCAGCAAAGGCGCGTTGCCCTCGCGTTCCTTTCGCTCACCAAAGCCATCGAGAATGCACAGGACGACGGGTTTCGGGCGGGTCATGGCGGCCTCCGTGATGTGTTGACCCCTCTTACGCCCAGCGGGGCTTTGCTTCAACAGGATCAGACGCGGTGATAGGGGGTGCCGGCGATGATCTGGCCGGCGCGGTAGATCTGTTCGGACAACATGACGCGGGCCAGCATATGCGGCCAGACCATCTTGCCGAAGGAAATCGAGAACTCGGCGCGCTCGCGTAAGGACGGGTCGATCCCGTCCGCTCCGCCGATGACGAAGCAGACATCGCGCGCGCCATCGCGCCAGCCTTCCAGCTTTTTCGCGAATTCCGGCGAGGAGATCAGGCTGCCGCGCTCATCCAGCGTAACGATGACCGCGCCATCGGGGATCGCGCGGGCCAGAAGTTCCGCCTCCGCGCCCTGCCCCAGACCCTTCTTGTCCTCGACCTCGACGACGGAAGCCGGACCGAGCCCGAAGGCCCGTCCGGATTTCTCGAAACGTTTGAGGTAGTCGTCGATCAGCTCACGCTCGGGACCCTTGCGCAAGCGGCCCACCGCGCAGATCGTGATCTTCATATCGTCAAGCTCAGACGGGAGCGCCCGCGGGCATCCACATCTTCTCGAGCTGGTAGAACTCGCGCACTTCCGGGCGGAAGACGTGAACGATCACGTCGGAGCTGTCGATCAGCACCCAGTCACCCTGATCTTTCCCCTCGACCTTGCAGATGCGGCCGAAGTCCTCTTTGAGCCGTTCGGTCAGCTTTTCGGCGATCGCGCCGACCTGACGCGAGCTGCGACCCGAACAGATCACCATGTAATCACCGATCGAAGACCGGCCACGCAGGTCGATCGTCACGATGTCTTCGGCTTTGTCATCTTCGAGGGAAGAAAGAACGCGAGCGAGGATCTCTTCGCTCGTAGCTTCGGCGTTCACGGCCTTCATACTCATGGCCGCCGCCTTTGTGCCGGCATCACTCGGCACGAGAGAAAGATGAGACAGGACATGGTCCTCCAGAGGTTGCGCGCCGGAAAGGCCCCGGCGCAGGCCATGTTTTTAAGGTAGCATCGCCTCTGCACGATTTCAATTTTCCTGCGGCGGTTTTTCGCGGTCAGGCTGAACGGCAAGTTGCGAGCCCTCCACCACGCGCACTTCGCGTTGCGGGAAGGGAATTGTGATGCCGTTCTCGTGGAAAGCGTCCCAAAGCGCAAGATAGACCGCACCACGTACATTAGTCAGCCCTTCGACCGGGTCGGTAATCCAGAACCGCAGGATGTAATCGACCGAGCTGTCGCCAAAACCCGTTATGTGACAGACGGTTGGACGGTTCTTCAGCACGCGCCCCACCGATTGCGCGGCCTCGACCGCGAGCTTGCGGACCTTGTGGGGGTCGTCGTGATAAGACGTTCCGAAATGCAGGTCGATGCGCACGAACTCGTCGGAATGGGACCAGTTGACCACCTGTCCCGTGATCAGGTCCTCGTTCGGGATGAGGTATTCGCGACCGTCGCGCGTGACCACAGAGACATAGCGCGCGCCCAGAGAATTGATCCAACCGAAGGTTTCTCCTAGGCTGATCACGTCGCCGGGCTTGATCGACTTGTCCATCAGGATGATCACGCCCGAGACGAGGTTCGACACGACTTTCTGCAGGCCGAAGCCGAGGCCCACGCCGATCGCGCCCGACAGAACCGCAAGCCCTGTCAGATCGAATCCCACCGCCTTGATGCCAATGAAGATCGCCGCGCCGTAGAGGGCGACCTGCATGACCTTGATCACCAGTTCGCCCATCGAGGGGCTGATATCCTCGTTCGTGCGAATGCGCACCGAGGTGCGGCCCGAGACGATCCGGGCGACCGAAAGCAGGATCGTCGTCAGCACCAGAGCTTTCAGAAGCGCATAGGCTGTAAGGCGGAAGCCGCCGAACTCGATCGCCGCACCCTCGAGGATCTTCACCGTCTCGTCCCACAGACCGAGATAGTAAAGCGTGACCCAGATCCACGCGCCCCAGCGCACGATGGCGCGCAGGAAACCGTTGCGGATCAGCCGTGCGACAAGGCCCACGAAGAGCCAGGCTGTGACGAGCGTCGCGGCGAGCACGACAAGAAAACGCCATGAATAAAAGCCCTTGAGAGCATCGAGGCCCAGAACAGCTCCCCAGGCGAGGATGATGAAGATCAACCCGCGCAGACGTTGGCGCAGCAAGATCACCCAGCGTTTCTGGCGTGTGCTCAGTTCGCGGTTGCGCGCCCAGTCATCGACCTTGGGCGCCAGCCAGATCCGGCCGAGATGGGCGAGCGCGAAGCAGCCCGCGATGATCCCGAACTGCCAAAGCCGCGAGGGCAGCACCATCGAATTGAGGAAAATCTCGATCTGGCTCCAGATCGAGCCCAGAATCTTCAGAATGTCCCCGTTCGCGAAATCCATCCTGTCACGTTAGCTTGCTTTGCGTGCCGCGCCAAACCCTGACTCTTCGATTGCCTCAAAGGCGGATTCGCCGTATTTAGCGCGCCATGACATTCGTTTTCGACATGGACGACCGCGCCCGCCTCCGCGAGCGCTTCTACGGCGAGAGCCGCTCGGTGCTGGCCCGACTTTGACGGCGCGCCGCCCCTGGGCGTTCGCGCCCGCATTCCCATGTCCAAAACCAGCTATCCAAGGAAAGTGAGAGCCATGTCCGCTCCGAAGACCCTCTATGACAAGATCTGGGACGCGCATGTCGTGTCCGAAGACGAAGACGGCACCTGCCTGCTCTATATCGACCGCCACTTGGTCCACGAAGTGACCTCGCCGCAGGCCTTCGAGGGTCTGCGCATGGCCGGTCGCAAGGTTCACGCACCCGAAAAGACCATCGCCGTGCCGGACCATAACGTGCCGACCACGACCGACCGCGCCTCGGGCGTGATCGAGAACGAGGAAAGCCGCATCCAGGTTGAGGCGCTCGACAAGAACGCCAAGGAATTCGGCGTGAACTACTACCCGGTGAACGATATCCGTCAGGGCATCGTGCATATCGTTGGCCCCGAACAGGGCTGGACCCTGCCGGGCATGACTGTCGTGTGCGGCGACAGCCACACCGCGACCCATGGCGCGTTCGGTGCCCTCGCCCATGGCATCGGCACTTCGGAAGTGGAGCACGTTCTGGCAACCCAGACGCTGATCCAGAAGAAATCGAAGAACATGAAGGTCGAGATCACCGGCCATCTGCGCCCGGGCGTGACCGCCAAGGACATCACCCTCTCGGTGATCGGCGCGACCGGCACCGGTGGCGGCACCGGCCATGTCATCGAATATTGCGGCGAGGCGATCCGCGATCTGTCGATGGAAGGTCGCATGACCGTCTGCAACATGGCGATCGAGGGTGGCGCGCGCGCTGGCCTGATCGCGCCCGACGAGAAGACCTTCGAATACGTGAAGGGCCGTGCCCATGCGCCGAAGGGCGCTCAGTGGGAGGCCGCGCTGAACTGGTGGAAGACGCTCTACACCGACGAGGGCGCGCATTTCGACAAGGTCGTGACGATCAAGGGCGAGGATATCGAGCCGGTCGTGACCTGGGGCACCTCGCCCGAGGATGTGCTGCCGATCTCGGGTGTCGTTCCCGCGCCGGAAGATTTCACTGGCGGCAAGGTCGAGGCGGCACGCCGCTCGCTCGACTACATGGGTCTCGAGCCGGGCACCAAGCTGACCGACATCAAGATCGACGTGGTCTTCATCGGATCGTGCACCAATGGCCGGATCGAAGACCTGCGCGCCGCTGCCGAAGTGCTCAAGGGCCGCAAGATGGCTCCGGGCGTGCGTGGCATGGTCGTGCCGGGCTCGGGCCTCGTGCGCGCTCAGGCAGAGGAAGAGGGTCTCGACAAGATCTTCACCGATGCGGGTTTTGAATGGCGCATGGCGGGCTGCTCGATGTGCCTCGCGATGAACCCCGATCAGCTGGCCGAGGGCGAGCGCTGCGCCTCGACCTCGAACCGCAACTTCGAGGGCCGCCAGGGCTACAAGGGTCGCACCCATCTGATGAGCCCGCAAATGGCTGCTGCCGCGGCCGTCACCGGGCATCTGACCGATGTGCGCGAGATGATGGAACTGGAAGACGCGTAAGGAGCGACGAGAATGGAAAAGTTCGAAAAAGTCACCGGGATCGCCGCCCCCATGCCGCTGGTCAATATTGACACCGATATGATCATCCCCAAGGGCTTCCTGAAAACCATCAAGCGCACCGGCCTCGGCGTCCATGCGTTCGACGAGATGCGCTATGACCGCCAGGGCAACGAGATCCCCGATTTCGTTCTCAACAAGCCGCAATATCGCGAAGCCTCGATCCTGATCGCGGGCGACAATTTCGGCTGCGGCTCCTCGCGTGAGCACGCGCCCTGGGCGTTGGCGGATTTCGGCATCAAGGTGATCGTCTCGACCTCCTTTGCCGACATCTTCTACAACAACAGCTTCAAGAACGGCATGCTGCCGATCGTGTTGCCGCAGGAGCAGGTCGATCTGCTCATGAAGGATGCCGAGAAGGGCTCGAACGCGCGGATGACGGTGGATCTCGAAAATCAGGAGATCACCACCTCCGAGGGTGAGACGATCAAGTTCGACGTCGATCCGTTCAAGAAGCATTGCCTGCTCGAAGGGCTCGACGATATCGGCCTGACGCTGGCGAAGGCCGCGGCGATCGACGCTTTCGAAGCGAAGGCCGCACAGGCGCGTCCCTGGGTCTGATCGCATTTTTTACTGAAGCGAAGGCCGTCTCTCGGGGCGGCCTTTTGCTTGAGCGCAGGGAACCGGCCCCCATGTTCTGCGTTTGTCATTTGACATATTTCACGGGAGAGATGCGATGAAACCTTCCACGCTTTTTTTCGCAAGCGGTGGCGCGATGATCCTCTTTGGCCTGTTGGCGCTGGCCAACCCCTTCGCGGCGTCACTCGCGATCACCACCTTTCTCGGAGCGCTCTTTCTGATCGGCGGGGTCATTCAGGCTTGGCTGTCCTTCAATGATCGGGGCGGAGCATACCGCGTCTGGCATGCCGTGGTTGCCTTTCTCAATATCGTCGTGGGCGTGTGGCTGATGGCTGATCCGCTTTCGGGGACGGTGTCCCTCGCTGCGGTGGTCGGCGCGCTGTTTCTGATCATGGGGGCGCTGCGGCTATTGATCGGGATGCAGCTGCCCAACGGGCAACTGCGCTGGATGCTTTTGCTAGCCGGGATCGCCTCCATCGTGATCGGGGTGCTCGTGTTCTCCGATTTCCAGAACGCGGCCACGGCAATCCTCGGGCTCTTGCTGGGGATTCAGCTGCTGGCCGACGGAATTGGTCTCGTCGTTTTTGGACTTTCGTCGCGCAACCTATGATTGTATAGATGCGTAAAATCCTTTAACCACAAGATATTGTAACACCTTCTAGAGCGCCACATTTTCGCTGCTTTATTGATGCAAAGCCGCACCAGTTCTTCCCCCAAATAGGCAGAAACAAACTGTTAATCTTAAGGAAAGATTGCCAGGGGGCATGAATATGGGCAAATTCATGGCAAGAATGAGGCGAGCCGTCACAATTGACGGCGATCACGAGGAAACGTGGTTCGGCAATGTATCGAACCCGACCGTGATGAAGGGGTAGGGCAGTGTTTTCACGTCTGGCAGGGGCGCTTGTACGCGCAATTCTGATCGCGGTGGTGATTTCCATCCCCGCTTTGATCCTTCCCGATACCAATAGCGATACTGCTCAGATCGTGGCGCTGATCTCGCTGTTCGCGGCGGCGCTGACTTTCTTCGAATATGCGTCGGTCTATCCGGGCCTCGTCGAGTTCCGTGACGCCCCGCCCTTCAACCGTATCCGTTTCATCTCGCTTTTCGCGACGGTGTTGTTGCTCACACTGGCAGAGCTGTCCCAGTTCTATCCGTCCACGCTGACACGTTTCATCGAGGTGATGGGATCGACCGTGGCCTCCTCGATCGACGTGCCTTACAGCCCGGTGCGCCTGCTGCAACTTGCGCTCCCGGCTGATGCGGGCGCACAGCATATCGCGATGGTGCGCACGGCTGCGGGCATGGCCTACCTGATCTCGCTCATCACGCTGGGCTATTTCGTCGTCATCCTGCGTCTGATCGGCTGGCCGCAAGCGCAGACGAAATTCAATGTCTGGGTCAACCTTCCCACGTTTGATCCGACCGCGGGCGGGGATGTCGTCGAACGGCTGCGCCGCGACGCATGGTTCAACATCGCGCTGGGGTTTCTTCTGCCCTTCCTCATTCCCGCGGTGCTCAAGATTGTCTCGATCAATTTCGTCGTGGTGACCTTGGAAAGCCCGCATACGCTGATCTGGATGGTGACCGCATGGGCTTTCCTTCCTGCAAGCCTGTTCATGCGTGGCATCGCGCTGGGCCGGGTTGCGCATATGATCGAAGAAAAGCGCCGCCTTCAGGACGCAAACGAGTATCTGCCGGCCTGATCGCGGCACTGTTTCTGGCCGGACCGGCCGCCGCGGAAACGCTGCGCGTGGCCACCTGGGATGCCGGGTTGAGCCGCTCCGGTCCGGGATTGCTTTTGCAGGACATCGAGAAAGGCGATCCTCAGGTCGTTGCTGTGCGCGAAGTGATCGACACGGTCTCGCCCGACATCCTTCTGCTGACCGGGATCGACTGGGATTATGATGGGCAAGCGCTGGATGCGCTCAATAGATCGCTCGCCACGCCCTACCCCTATTTCTATGCGCCCCGCTCCAATAGCGGAATGCAGAGCGGCGCGGATCTCAACGGCAATGGCGTGCTTGGAGAGGCGCGCGATGCGCAGGGCTATGGGCGCTTTCCTGGGCAGGGTGGCATGGCGCTCCTGTCCCGCCGCCCGATCCGGGCCGACGCCGCGCGGGATTTCTCCGACCTGCTGTGGCGCGACCTGCCGGGGACCATGATCGGCAAAACCGGGATGTCGGACGAGGCGCAGGCGGTGCAACGACTGAGCTCCAGTGCGCATTGGGATGTTCCTGTCGAGATCGGCACAGGCGCGCCGCTGCATCTCCTCGCATTCGCCGCGACACCTCCTGTTTTCGACGGCCCCGAAGATCGCAATGGCTGGCGCAACCATGACGAGGCGGCGTTCTGGCTGCGCTACCTCGATGGCGATCTGCCCGAGACGCCGCCCGCGCGGACGTATATCCTGCTCGGGGATGCCAATCTCGATCCGGCCGACGCAGAGGGGCGGCGCGCGGCGCTTCAGTCCCTCCTCAGCGGTGGGTTTCTGCAAGATCCCGCGCCCCGAAGCAAAGGCGCCGAGCTTGCCGCGGACGCAGATCACAAAGGCGATCCGGGGCTCGATACGGCCGATTTCGATGGGCCGGGCAATCTGCGCCTCGATTATGTGTTGCCCTCGAGCGATCTGAAAATCGCGGCAGCGGGAGTGGTCTGGCCTGCCCCGGATGCCCCGCTTGCCAAAGCTGCCGCGCGTGCGTCGCGTCAGAAACTGGTCTGGGTCGACATCGTCTTGCCCTGATCGGGAACGACCTTCAGTCCGCGAATGTAGAGATGTTCGAACACGATCCGTTCAAGCGTCTTGGGTGTCATGTCGGGGAAGCGCGCCGAAAAGTCACTGCCGTCGATCGAGTGGCTCATATCGTAGAGATAACGCATCTCGCGCAATTCGCGCGCCAGCTCCCAGACCGGAGAGGCCAGCAACAGCGCCGTCCAGGGAAACCGCCTGATCGCGATCTCGCGCCCCATCTGGCGCGACAGTTCCGTGGCCAGTTCCTGTGCCGAGAAGACCGTGCCCGGAAACCCGAGATCGAGCAGCCCCGGCTCGGCGTCGCCCGTTTCGGCCAGTCGCACAGCAATGCGGGTCAGATCCTCGAGATCGCCATAGGTTCGACGGGCTTCCGGTTTGCCGAGCGTCGTGATCCGGCCCTTGCGCAGATCCTTAAGCATAACCCGGTTGAGGATCGTATTCGTGGCCTCGGCATGGATGAAATCGCCGCTGCGCAGGATCACCACGGAATGCCCGTCCGCGGCATGGGCGTGGTAGCGTTCCTCCATCTCGGCGCGAATGCGGCCTTTTCGGGTGCAGGGGTGATGGGGCGTCTGCGCGGACCAGGGCGAGGGTTCGCGCCCGAAGACATAGACATTGCCCGGCACCATGACCGAGGCGCCGCTGTCGCGTGCGGCCGCCAGAACCTGATTGGTGATCTTGGGGATTTCGCCGGCCCAATCATGATAGTTGGGCGGGCTCATCGCGTTCACGATCCAGCGCGCCCCGCGCGCGGATATCCCCATATCGGTCCCGCGCCTGTAGCGATCGACATCCCAACCGGCCGCCCGGAACGCCCGCGCGGCGGCGGATCCGAACACGCCGCCCATTCCCAGGATCAGCACCCTGCGAGTCATTTCCGGCCTCATTTCATCTCTGCTCTTGTGCGCAAGCATGCGCCGATCCGCGTGCGGGTGCCACTCGGTCCCGTCGCGATCCGCAAAACCCCGCCGAACCTTCGGCAAGCCATTGCCGATCGTCCAGACACGCTTTCGCGACCTCTGCCGCTTGACCAAGGGGCGGGCAGGGGATAGGCCCTTCGCAACCCTGTTTTTCTTGGGAGATAAGCCTCATGTCCAACCCCTCCATCCTCATCCTGCCCGGCGACGGGATCGGCCCCGAAGTCATGGCCGAGGTGCGCAAGATCATCGACTGGTTCGGCGCCAAGCGCGATCTCGTCTTCGATGTCAGCGAAGACCTCGTGGGCGGTGCCGCCTATGACAAGCACGGCGTGCCGCTGGCCGATGAGACCATGGCCAAGGCGCAGGAAGTGGACGCGGTGTTGCTCGGCGCCGTCGGTGGGCCGAAATACGACGTGCTCGACTTCTCGGTGAAGCCCGAGCGCGGCCTGCTGCGTCTGCGCAAGGAGATGGACCTGTTCGCGAACCTGCGTCCGGCGCAATGCTTCGACGCGCTGGCCGATTTCTCGTCGCTCAAGAAGGATGTCGTGGCCGGTCTCGATATCATGATCGTGCGCGAACTGACCTCGGGCGTCTATTTCGGCGAACCGCGCGGTATCTTCAACGAGGGCAACGAGCGCGTGGGCATCAACACCCAGCGCTACACCGAGTCCGAGATCGAGCGCGTTGCCCGCGCCGCCTTCGAGCTCGCGATGAAGCGCAATAAGAAGCTGTGCTCGATGGAAAAGGCCAACGTCATGGAGTCGGGCATCCTCTGGCGCGAGGTCGTGACCCGCGTCGGTCAGGACTACCCGGAGGTCGAGCTGTCGCACATGTATGCCGACAACGGCGCGATGCAGCTGGTGCGCGCGCCCAAGCAGTTCGACGTGATCGTGACCGACAACCTCTTCGGCGACATCCTCTCGGATTGCGCGGCGATGCTGACCGGGTCGCTCGGGATGCTGCCTTCGGCCTCGCTCGGCGCGCCGATGGAAAACGGTCGCCCGAAAGCGATGTACGAGCCCGTGCACGGCTCGGCCCCCGATATCGCGGGTCAGGGCAAGGCCAACCCGATCGCCTGTATCCTCAGCTTCGCCATGGCGCTGCGCTACAGCTTCGATCAGGGCGATGAGGCGACCCGCCTCGAAACCGCGATTGAGAAGGTGCTGGCAGACGGCGTGCGCACGGCGGACCTGATGGGTCCCGAAGGCGGCGTGCCAGTTTCGACCGCCGAGATGGGCGACAAGATCATCGCGGCGCTCGACGCCTCGCTCTGATCCAGTCAGACAGTCAGTCAAAAGGCGCGGGCAAAAGCTCGCGCCTTTTTCGTCTGACAGCCTTGCAACTCCCGCGCAACCGCTCAAGATGTGAGCGGTAACACCGGGAAGCTCGAATGTCCGAAATCGGCGGAAAATCCAATGCGCGCGGCGCGGGCCTTGGCCTGTTGTCGATGGCGATCTTTGCCACGCATGACGTTATCATCAAACATCTCGGCCAGACCTATTCGCCCGTGCAGATCGTTTTCTTCGCGGCGCTTTTGTCGTTTCCGCTGCTGTCGGTCATCCTGCTCAACGACAAGCGAGAAGGCAGCCTGCGCCCTGTCCATCCCGGTTGGGTCATCGCGCGGGTGATCACCACCGTCGTGACCGGTCTGTGCGCCTTCTACGCGTTTTCGACACTGCCTCTCGCGCAGGTCTACCCGCTTCTCTTCGCGATGCCGCTTCTGGTGACGGTCTTCTCGATCCCGCTTTTGGGCGAGAAGGTGGGCATTCATCGCTGGGCGGCGGTGATCCTCGGGTTGATCGGCGTCGTGATCGTGGTGCGGCCGGGTCAATCCGATCTGGCGCTGGGTCATTTCGCGGCAATGACGGCGGCGGTGACCGGTGCGCTGGCCTCGGTGATCGTGCGTCGGATCGGCTCGGAGGAACGCTCCGTCGTTCTTCTCCTTTCGCCGCTTCTGGGAAATGTGATCGCCATGGGGCTCTCGCTCCCCTTCGTCTGGGTTCCGCTGCAACTCCCCGATCTGGGGCTGATGGCGGTGATCGCGATTTTCGGGCTGACCGCATCGTTTCTGCAAATTCTGGCCTACCGCGCCGGCGAGGCGGCGATCGTCGCGCCGATGCAATATTCGCAGATCCTCTGGGCGATTTTCTACGGCTGGGTGTTCTTCCATGAAAGCGTCGATCTGCCGACGCTGATCGGGGCGGGGGTGGTGATTGCCTCGGGCCTCTACATCGTTTTCCGGGAGGCGACGGCGCATACTTCGGACAACCAGCCCGTGCTGCGCACCCGTGGCCGGAGTGAAACCGTGACCGCCCCGCGCTCGTCGATTCTGGGTCGTGTTCTGGGCCTGCGTGCACGCAATTCAAGAAGCTGAGCGAGACCCCCTTGCAAAAGCCTGCACAAGCCGCTAATTCCCCGCCCACGGTCGGAGCGTAGCGCAGCCTGGTAGCGCACCTGCTTCGGGAGCAGGGGGTCGGAGGTTCGAATCCTCTCGCTCCGACCATTTCCCGAAATTCAAGATCAGGGCATTGCCCCCTTTGGTGTCACAAGTCGCCCCTTGGGTGATCTGGCACCCCGTCTTCGCTGGTTCGCCGATTGAGCGCCTGGACCTGATCGGCGGGCAGTTCGGGCCCGCACTGCCTCATAAAAACATGAATGACCTGCGGGACTATCACAGCAAGTGAGATGTGGCTTGGGCCAGCGAAGCGGGCGGACAGCTTCCCGCGTTGCGAAGGCAAATTCGTCACCAGACTGAGGCTAGCGCACCGGTGGAGTGGTGCCAAAGCCGTGGTTTTCTTGGCGGGTGGCATCACTTCATCGACAGCAACTGAAAATCCGGCGGTCAGAATCGCCTTGGTTCGCTCTCGTCGAACGGTAGTCCCGGTGACGGCGCGGCCCCGCAAGTGGCATCCAGGCCGCATGGGTCAGGGCGGCGGAGCCATCGCCCCGCCGCCCATCGCTTTACCAGGCCTGAACGGTCGGCCCGACGGTCAGTTCGCTGACATTGGTGTCCGCAGGCTGCTCGATCGCAAAGGCCACGACATTGGCGATCCGGTCGGGGGTGATGCCGACCTGTTCATAGAGCGCAGCCATGCCCGCCGCGGTGCCCGGCTCGCTGATCGTGTGAAGAAGCTCGGTGTTGATGGCGGCAGGGAAGATCGTCGCAGTGCGAATGTTGGTGCCTTCCATCGCCGACTCCATGCGCAGGATTTCCATGAAATCGCGCACGAAGAATTTGGTGCCGCCATAGACCGCCGCTGCCGGATAGGCCTTGAGCCCCGCCACTGACGAGGTGGCGATCACATGGCCCGATTTCTGCGCGACGAATTCGGGCAGAACGGCCGCGACACCATTGAGCACGCCCTTGATGTTGATATCGACCATCGCATGCCAGTCGTCGGTCTTGAGCGCCGAGAGCGGCGAGCTGGGCATGATCCCCGCATTGAGGAAAATCACGTCGACGCGGCCATAGGTCTCCTTCGCCAGTTTCACGATGGCGTCGTTGTCGGCCTGTCTGGTGACGTCGAGCACCTGCCAGATGGCCTCGCCGCCTGCCGCGCGGATCTCTTCGGCCAAAGCCTTCAGCCGCTCTTCGCGCCGCGCACCGAGGACGACCTTGGCGCCCTTTTCGGCCAGCAGTTTCGCGGTGGCCTCGCCGATACCGGACGAGGCGCCGGTGATGATGATGACCTTGTCTTTCATGTCGGTTTCCTTTCGTTGAAACAGGCCCTCAGCCATGAGAGATCACGTTGAGGGGATAGGTGCCGCGCAGCTTGAGCGGGGCGATGTCGCCCTCGACCCGGCCCAGCCGGACCAGGCCACGGGAATAGCGATAGGGTGCGTGGAAAAACACGAGGTTGCCCCAGGGCGCATAGGTGCAGACATCCCCAATCGCCTCGTCCGAGAAGGCGGTCGCGCCCTGCTCGGTCAGCTTGCGTGGCAGATAGGCGATCTTTTCGTTCTGCGCGTAATCCTCGATCGTCAACTCGAGCGGGAGCAGCGACAGCAGATCGCGCGCCGCCCGACTGTCGTTCAGCGTGACGTCAAAGGACTGATCGGCAAATCGGCAGGTGAGGCGCATCGGAGGCTCCTTTGGTGTCGCGCGCGCGGGGCGGCTCATCGGCAGCGCACAGGTAGCGCCTACGACAAAGCCACGCCGCGTCATCACGGCGGATTCAGCCGCGGTAATCCGCATCACTGACCTTCTCGAGCCAGGTGACGACCTCACCGTCGACCGCTTCCTGAATGGCGATATGGGTCATTGCCACGTCGGGGGCGGCGCCATGCCAGTGCTTCTCCCCTGCCGGGAACCAGACCACATCGCCGGGGCGGATCTCTTCGATTGGGCCGCCATCGCGTTGCACCCGGCCAAGTCCTGCGGTCACGATCAGCGTCTGGCCCGCCGGGTGGGTGTGCCATGCGGTGCGTGCGCCGGGTTCGAAGGTCACGGCCGCCCCTGCCGCCTGACCGGGCGGTTCGGCCTGAAAGAGCGGGTCGATCCGGACTGTGCCGGAAAACCAGTCATCCGGTCCCTTGACCGAGGGCGTACTGCCTGCGCGGGTGATTTTCATGAGAGCCTCCAGCTTTCGGGTTGCTGTGGTTGTTATATGGCTTGCCGAGACTTATTGATTAGGGTCGGAGCCTCGTTTGAACTTATCGACTACAGCCATGAATTGGAGCCGCGATGGCACAGACCGATTTCAACGATCTGATGTGGTTTCTCGCCGTCACTGAGGAGGGTAGCTTCACCCGCGCGGCGGCCAAGCTTGGCGTGGTGCAATCAACATTGAGCCACCGGATCAAGAAACTCGAGACGAAGATGGGCATGCGTCTTCTGGCGCGCACGACCCGCTCTGTCTCCACGACCGAGGCGGGCGAGCGGTTGCGCCGGACGCTGGCACCACGTGTGAGCGAGATCGAGGAAGAGATCGCGGCATTGATGGAGCTGCGTGACAGGCCTGCGGGTTCGGTGCGGATCACACTGTCGCATCATGCGCTGACGCAGCTGATCTGGCCCAAGCTACGGCCCGTCCTGCGTGACTATCCCGACATCCGGCTCGAGCTGAGCGTCGATGGTGGTTTTCGCGACATTGTCGAGGATGGATTCGATGCCGGGATCCGATTGGGCGAGAGCGTCGAGCATGACATGATCGCCCTGCGCGTCGGGCCGGATTGGCGATTGGTCGCGGTCGCGACCCCCGACTATCTCGCCGCCCGGGGGCGCCCCGCTCATCCGCAGGACCTGCTTGCGCATGACTGCATCAACCGGCGTCTGGTGACGGCGGGCGGCCTTTATGCATGGGAGTTCGAGAAGGACGGCAAGGAGTTGCGGGTGCGCGTCGAGGGGCGCTTGACGCTGAATGACGAAGCAACGATCGTCGCGGCGGCGCTTGATGGTGTCGGCATCGCCTATGTTCCCGAGGATATGGTCGCCGAGCATCTTGAAAGCGGAGCGCTCGAGCTTCTTCTGGATGACTGGTCGCCGCGCTTCGCCGGATATCACATCTACTACCCGAGCCGGCATCAGAACCTTCCCGCCTTCAAGGTCGTCGTGAACGCATTGCGGCATTGAGGGCGGCGGCTCGAACGCCTCGGCCCCCTCGAAACGTGACCCCCGCTGCGAGACAGGCGCGCTTGCCCTGCAACTCACGCAATGCCTCTTTACCTCGAAGTGGCCCTCGAGTTTTCATTGGGTTTGCGAGGGGTGCGAAAACGACAAATCCGGTGTGCCTCCATAACATCCCCCGAATTCGAGCCGCGCCCCAAAGCGTCTGGCTTTTGTGGCCCGGCTTTGGCACAAATCCACAAAGCAATAAAGGCAGGTCGGATGCAGGTTGAGACAACCCCTTTGAGCGGCGTTCTGGTGATCACGCCCCCGCGCTTTGGCGATCATCGTGGGTTCTTCTCGGAGAGCTACTCGGCGAAGCGCTTCGCCGAGGCGGGGATCGCGATCGGTTTCGTTCAGGACAATCACTCGGTCTCGGAAACCTTGGGCACCGTGCGCGGTCTGCATTTCCAGGCGCCACCCCATGCGCAGGCAAAGCTCGTGCGTTGCGGGCGGGGGCGGCTTTGGGATGCCGCGGTCGATATCCGCAAGGGCAGCCCGACTTATGGCCAGTGGTTCGGCACGGAACTCAGCTTCGAGAATGGCAAGCAGCTCCTGATCCCTGCGGGCTTTGCGCATGGGTTCGTCACGCTCGAGCCGGGCACCGAGATCGTCTACAAATGCTCGGATTACTACGCGCCGGAGTGCGAGGGCGCCATCCGTTGGGACGACCCCGATCTGGCGATTGACTGGCCGCTTTCCGCAGGAACAGAGCCTGTCCTGTCGGGCAAGGATGCCGAAGCGCCTGCCTTCGCCGATCTCGACAGCCCCTTTGTCTGGGAGGGTGCGGCATGAAGATCCTCGTCACCGGCGGCGCGGGGTTCATCGGCTCGGCGGTCGTGCGCCTCGCCGTCTCGCGCGGCCATAAGGTCGTCAACCTCGATGCGCTGACCTATGCGGCATGCCTCGAGAACGTCGCGCCCGTGGCCGATAGCCCGCTCTACGCGTTCGAGAAGGCTGACATCCGCGACCCCGAGGCGCTGGCCGAGATCTTCGTGCGTCACAAGCCTGACGCGGTGATGCATCTGGCGGCGGAAAGCCATGTGGATCGCTCGATCGACGGCCCCGGCGCCTTCATCGAGACCAACGTGATGGGCACCTACAACATGCTGCAGGCGGCCCGCAGCTTTTGGGAGGCCGAAGGCCGTCCCGAGGGCTTCCTCTTCCACCACATCTCGACCGACGAGGTCTATGGCACGCTCGGCCCCACGGGCCAGTTCACCGAAGAGACGCCCTACGCGCCGAACAGTCCCTATTCCGCCTCGAAAGCGGGCTCGGACCACCTCGTGCGCGCCTGGCACGAGACCTATGGGCTGCCGGTCGTGCTCACCAATTGCTCGAACAATTACGGGCCTTACCACTTCCCCGAAAAACTGATCCCGGTGGTGATCCTCAACGCGCTCGCGGGCAAGCCGCTGCCGATCTATGGCGACGGCTCGAACGTGCGCGACTGGCTCTATGTCGAGGATCACGCGGATGCTTTGCTTCTGGTGCTGGAGAAGGGCGCTTTGGGGCGCAGCTACAATATCGGCGGCGAGAACGAGCGCTCGAACCTCGAACTCGTGCGCACGATCTGCGCCATTCTCGACCGGTTGCGCCCAGCCAAGCAGCCTTACGCCGAGCAAATCACCTTCGTCACCGACCGCCCCGGCCACGACGCGCGTTACGCGATCGACCCGACCCGCATCCGCGAGGAACTGGGCTGGCGGCCGAGCGTGACGGTCGAGGAAGGGCTGGAGCGCACCGTGCGGTGGTATCTCGAGAACGAAGACTGGTGGCGGCCGCTCTTGGAGCGGCACGGCGTCGGCGAGAGGTTGGGCAAGGCATGATCCTGGTCTTTGGACAGACGGGCCAGGTTGCGCAGGAGATGCAACAGCTCGTGCCTGATGCGACGTTTTTGGGCCGTGATAGGGTCGATTTGAGCGAGCCCGAAGCTGCCGCCACAGCAATCCGCGAGGCAAATCCGAGTGCCGTGATCAACGCGGCCGCCTATACGGCTGTCGATAGAGCCGAAGAGGAAGAGGCACTCGCGAAGGTGGTCAATGGCGACGCTCTCGGCGCAATGGCCGAGGCCTGTCGTGACCTGGGAATTCCGCTCGTTCATATCTCGACCGATTACGTGTTCGACGGTTCGGGCGAACGACCGTTCACGCCGATCGATCCGACCCGGCCCCTTGGTGCCTATGGCAGGACCAAGCTCGCGGGCGAAGAGGCAATTCGCGCGGCGGGTGGCCCCTATGCGATCCTGCGCACCAGCTGGGTCTTCTCCGCCCATGGCGCGAATTTCGTAAAGACGATGCTGCGCCTGTCGGAAAGCCGCGATCATCTGCGGGTGGTGGCCGACCAGATCGGTGGGCCGACGCCTGCCCGCGCTATCGCCGAGGCCTGCCTGACGATCGCGCAAGACTTGCAGCGCGCGCCGGAGAAAAGCGGCGTTTACCATTTCTCAGGGGCTCCGGATGTAAGCTGGGCAGGCTTCGCACGAGAGATCTTCGCGCGGGCCGGGCGTCAGGTAAACGTGGAGGAGATCCCCTCCACCGCCTATCCGACGCCTGCGAAACGGCCGCTCAACTCACGACTCGACTGCAGCGATCTGGCCGTGTTCGGCCTGCAAAGACCCGATTGGAGATCGGGATTGGATGAAGTTTTGACCGAATTGGGGGCGATATGATGCGCAAGGGGATCATTCTGGCGGGCGGCTCGGGCACGCGGCTTTATCCGATCACGATGGGCGTCTCGAAGCAGCTCCTGCCGGTCTATGACAAGCCGATGATCTACTATCCGCTGACGACGCTGATGCTGGCGGGCATTCGCGAGATCGCGGTGATCACCACGCCCCACGATCAGGAGCAGTTCATCCGCACGCTGGGCGATGGCAGTCAATGGGGGCTGACCCTCACCTATATCACCCAACCCTCGCCCGATGGTCTCGCGCAGGCCTATCTGCTGGCCGAGGATTTCCTTGCCGGCAGCCCTTCGGCAATGGTTCTGGGGGACAACATCTTCTTCGGCGCGGGGCTTCAGAACGTCTTGAGGTCCGCCAACGAGCAGACCGAGGGCGGCACTGTCTTCGGCTACCGCGTCCGCGACCCCGAGCGCTATGGCGTGGTCGATTTCGACGAGAGCGGCAAAGCCCGCGCGATCATCGAGAAACCCGAGGTCCCGCCGTCGCAATTCGCGGTGACCGGGCTCTATTTCCTCGACGGGACCGCGCCGGAGCGAGCGAAGACGATCACCCCCTCGGCCCGCGGTGAGCTGGAAATCACGACGCTCCTCGAGACCTATCTGCACGAGGGCAACCTTTCGGTCACCCAGATGGGCCGCGGCTTTGCCTGGCTCGACACCGGCACCCATGGCAGCCTGCTGGACGCGGGAAATTTCGTGCGGACGCTGGAGGAACGTCAGGGTCTGCAAAGCGGATCGCCCGACGAGATCGCTTATGAAAAAGGCTGGATCAGCGACGAGCAACTGGCCGACCGAGCGAAGAAATTCGGCAAGAACAGCTATGGTGAGTATCTGCTGCGTCTGATCGAGTGAGCCGGGATGGCGCGCGTCACGATCTTGATGGCGGTGCATGAGCCGGGGCCGGAACTGGCTGAACAGCTTGCCAGTTTCTCGGCTCAGACACATCGGGATTGGCATTTGATCGTGAGCGACGACAGCAGGACTGCGTCGGCGCGCGCGGCTCTGGACCGCTTTGAAGCGGAGGGGCATTCGGTTATCACGGTGCAGGGGCCGGGGCAGGGCCCAGGTCCGAACTTTCAGTTTCTTTTGCAGCACACCGACGCGAATGGGCGGGATTTCATTGCTTTTTCAGATCAGGACGATGTCTGGTTTCCCGAGAAACTCGAACGCGCGCTTCTGGCGCTGAAGGCTGAAGATTGCCCTGCGCTTTACTGTTCACGCAGCCTCGTGACCGGGGCGTCGCTCGAAGATCCGCAGCCGTCGCCGCCACGTCCGCGCCCGCTCGGGTTTCACAACGCGTTGGTCCAAAACGTCGCCGCGGGCAACACGATCGTGCTCAACCCGGCGGCGGCGCGGCTCGCGCGGGAGGCGGCGGCCGAGGCCGGGCCGATCCTCAAGTTCGATTGGTGGCTGTATCAAGTGCTGTCCGCTTGTGGTGCGGCGTTGATCCATGATGATCGTCCGACGCTTTATTACCGCCAGCACGGCGGCAATGCCGAAGGGGAGAACCTGTCCGCCCAAGCGAGGGTAAGCCGCCTGCGCCGTTTTCTCAAAGGCGAATGGCGCAACTGGACCGATGCGCAACTGAGGGCACTGGCTGCCTCGCGCCACCGTTTCACCCCTGAAAACCGGGTGCTTTTCGATAGATTCGTTCGGATACGCCAAGCGCCCCTGCCGTCCCGTTTCACGCAATTCGCGCGGCTCGGGCTTTATCGCCAAAGCCGGGCGGGAACGGTTGCGATCTGGTTCGGGGCGCTGTTTCGGCTGATATAGAGCCTAAATGCGGAAGATCGGTTGCAGCAGCCGCGGCAGGAAGCTCTTGAATTTCAGTGGCGCGTCGGTTGCTGCAAGGCAGATGCAGACGTCCTCCATCCCGGCAACCGGGGTGTGGTCGAGATCGTCGCTGGCCACTTCCACGTCACCGACGCCGAACCGCCCGGTCTCATCCGAGAACGAACCCTGCAAGACCAGTGTCAGCTCCAGTCCGTTATGGCCATGATCGGGCACGGCCATGCCCGGCGGGATGTAAAGCAACCGGGCCGAGCCCTCGCGATCCTCGCTCAGGATTGCCTGACGAATACCGCCGCCAAGCGCGCGCCAGCGCGGTTCGGCCCCACCCATCGCCTCGACGACGGCACCGGGATAGATGCCCGAGCGCGCGGGTGCGGTGAAAGCCGCCGGCGGATCGCTGTCGAGCCCGTCAAAGACCCGTTTGCGCAGATCGTCGCTTGCAGAGACCGCGTCGAGCGATTCCAGAACGACCCCCCCGGCCAACTCCTCGGCCTCCAGCCGCGCCCGACAGTCGTCGCATTGGCTCACATGCGCCGCCACGACCAGCGAAAACGCATGGCCCAGCGAGCCGGTCGCGTAGGACCGGATCAGCCAATCGGGCAAATGATGCGTAATCTCCGTCATTCCTCTCTCAGATCCTTCAATTCGTGCCGCAGTTTCTCCAGCGCCAACCGGATCCGCGACTTGATCGTTCCCAGTGCAAGGCCCGTTGCCTCGCGAATTTCTGCCTGCGTGAGCTCGCCCACATAGGCGCGCTCGATGATCTCGCGCTGCGCTTCGGGCAGGGTCTCGAGCGCCTGGCGCAGCTGCGCGGCTTCCTGTTCCAACCCCACCAGCGCATCGGCCTCGGGCGACTCGCGCGTTTCGGCCTCGGCAATCATCTCGTCTGGAACGGGGCGCGGGCGTCTGCGGATCACATCGATCTGCCGATTGCGCGCGATCCGGTAAATCCAGGCCGAAGCCCGGGCCCTGCTCTCATCGTAGAGATGGGCCTTGTGCCAGATCGTCAGCATCACATCCTGCACCACGTCTTCCGCCGCCGCGCCGGACATCCCCGAACGCATCAGCATCCCCTTCAGACGCGGCACGAAGTGATCGTAGAGCCGCGCGAAGGCTGCCTTGTCGCGTCGATCCCGCACCGCGACCAGCCATTCGGTCTGCTCGCAGGCCTCGTCGGACGCTTTTGCTGACGTTTTGCGGTTGTCCATTCTCTTCCCGGCAGAGGCGAGCCCCGCCGCCATCGGCGCGGGCAATTTCGTCTCAAGGTTTGTGGTCGCTTCCCTCAGCATGAATCAACTACGCGCACAATGCGCAGGCAGATCACACGGAGGCGAAAAAACTTCTGATCCAAACCCTAACATCCGCCGTTACGTCTTCAAGTCTTTGGGAGAACTGCGATGTCCTTCGATGCCTTGCATCCTCACGCCCAGCGGATCGCCATAATTGGATCTGGGATCTCGGGTCTCGCCGCAGCCTGGCAGCTGGCGCCGCACAACCGCGTGACGGTGTTCGAGGCGGAAGCGCGTCTTGGCGGCCACTCGCGCACGATCGTTGCGGGGCGCAATGGCGATCGGCCGGTCGATACCGGCTTCATCGTGTTCAATTACGCCAATTATCCCCACCTGACGCGGCTTTTCTCGGAGCTGGATGTGCCGGTGGAAAAATCGGATATGGGGTTTGGCGTCACGATCGATCAGGGGCGGATCGAATACGCGCTGCGCGACCTCGGCAGCCTGTTTGCCCAAAAGCGTAACCTGTTGCGGCCGGGATTTGGCCGGATGATCGCCGACATCGCGAAGTTCAACACCAAGGCGGTCGCGCTGGCGCAAAGTGACGATGTGACGATCGATCAGCTGCTTGACGAGCTGCGTATGGGAGAGTGGTTCCGCCGCTATTATCTTCTGCCCATCTGCGGCGCGATCTGGTCGACCCCGGCGGACAAGATCGGGGAATTTCCGGCCCGCAGCCTTCTGCGCTTCTTCGAGAACCACGCGCTCTTGTCGGCCACCGGGCAACATCAGTGGTGGACGGTTTCGGGCGGATCGATCGAATATGTGAAGCGGCTGGAGCGTGCCTTGCGCCTGCGCGGGGTCGAATTCCGTGTAGGCTCGGCGGTGAAAGCTATTCAGCGCAGCCCGAAATCAGTCACTATTTCAGCGGAAAATGCTGCTCCGGAACAGTTCGATCAGGTGATCATCGCCACGCATTCCGATCAGGCGCTCAAGCTTTTGCCGAACCCGACCGGAGAGGAGCGCGCGGCACTTTCGGCGGTCCGCTACCAGCCCAACGATGTCTATCTGCATCGCGACGAACGCCAGATGCCCGTGCGGCGTGCCTGCTGGTCGAGTTGGGTCTATCAGGCGCAGACGCGTGCGAACGAGACCCGCCTTGGCGTGACCTACTGGATGAACCGGTTGCAAAACATCCCCGAGAGCGATCCGCTCTTCGTCACGCTCAATCCCGAGAACCCGATTGCCGATGAAGCGATCTATGATCACGAGGTCTTCTGGCATCCCGTTTTCGACCGCGCGGCCCTGCGGGCTCAGGAACAGATTCAGGCGATCCAGGGCCAGAACCGGACTTGGTATGCGGGCGCGTGGCTGCGGCACGGGTTCCATGAGGACGGCTTTGCCTCGGCGGTACGGGTTGCGCGGGCGCTCAATCGCGGCGCCATCCCCGCATCCGAGCTTGAGGCGGTCCCCGCATGATCGCCCAGTTCTGCCCCGGCGAAACGACCCATGCGCGCCGCGGCTCGATCGGGCACAAGTTTCGCTATCACGTGGATTATGTGTTGCTCGATCCCGAGGCGCACGGTCCTTGGCCGCGCCTTTTCTCACGAAAGGGCGGCAATCTCGCGCGGGTGGATGACCGCGATTATGGCGGGGCGCCGGGGAAGGGCGAGGCGGCGGCCTGGGTGCGCCGCAAGCTGGCCGAACTCGGGGCGCCGGAGCCTGCGCGGCTGTTTCTGCTGACCCAGCCGCGGATCTTCGGCTCTGGCTTCAATCCGGTGAATTTCTGGCTGGCCTATGATGGCGGGAATAAGCTCCGCTGTGTGATCGCGGAGGTGAGCAATACTTTCGGCGACCGGCACTCCTACCTCTGCGCGACACCCCAATTCGACCCTATTACGGCGGAAACCGAGCTTCAGGCGGAGAAAATCTTTCACGTTTCTCCCTTTCAGAAGATCGCGGGCGAATACCGCTTCCGCTTCCATATCGACGCCGAGCGGATCCGCATCCGCATCGACCATCGCAACGGTGAGGAGGGGGTGATCGCCACGCTCACCACCGCACGCCGCCCGCTCAGCTCGAAAGCGCTGCTGATGGCTGCGATACGCCGTCCGCTTACTCCGATCCGCACGCTGGGCCTGATCTATTGGCAGGCTCTGCAACTCAAGCTCAAAGGCGCGCGCTACCTGCCGCGCCCGACACCCCCAAGCGAGGAGATCAGCCGATGATGCCCTTCCTGACGAACCGCATCCGCGCGGAATTTCTCGATATGTGCGAGCGGATTTCGCACGGGTCCCTGACCCTGCGCCTTCCCGACGGCACGCGGCGCCATTTCGGACGTGGCCAGCCGCAGGCCGAGATGGAGATCCGCGACTGGCAGGCGGTGGTGATGATGGCCTCGCGCGGCGATGTCGGCCTGGGTGAGGCCTATATTGCGGGTCTCTGGGAGACGCCCTCGATCGAAGCGCTTCTGAGCCTTGCGCTCAAGAACCTCGAACTGGTCGACAGCTACGCCTATGCGGGTTTCTGGTCGAACCTGAAATTCCGGATCATCGACCGGTTGATGCGGGCGAATTCTCTGCGTGGCGCCTCGCGCAATATCCGTGCGCATTACGATGTCGGCAACGAGTTCTACCAGATCTGGCTTGATGAGGGGATGAGCTATTCCTCTGCGCTTTTCGCCCCGGGCGATCGCGATCTTCACCGGGCGCAGAACCGCAAGCTCGACCGGATTCTCGATAGTCTGGGGGATGGCGAGCGAGTGCTGGAGATCGGCTGCGGCTGGGGCCATTTTGCCGAGCGCGCGGCCGAGCAGGGGCGCCACGTCACCGGCATCACCATCTCGCCCAGCCAGAAAGGTTACGCCGATGCGCGGCTCGACGGGCGGGCGGAAATCCGGCTTCAGGATTACCGCAAAACCCCCGGCACTTTCGATCACATCGTGTCGATCGAAATGATCGAGGCGGTGGGCGAGCGCTATTGGCCAACCTACTTCGCCACGCTCAAGGAGCGCCTGAGCGAGGGTGGATCTGCGATGATTCAGGCCATAACAGTTTCTGATTCCTACTTCCCGACCTATCGCAAGACGTCGGACTTCATCCGCCAATATACGTTCCCCGGTGGGATGCTTCTGTCGGACGGCGTGATCCGCGATCAGGCGGCGAAGGCGGGGCTTGCGGTCAAGGAAAGCTTCGCCTTCGGTCAGGATTACGCAGAGACCTGCCGACAATGGGCAACCCGGTTGAAAGAGCGCAGCGCGCGCGCCGCCCAGCTTGGCTTCGGGCCGGAGTTTCTGCGCAACTGGCAGTATTACCTCGAGGCCTGCGCGGCCGCCTTCGCGGTCGGTCATACGAACGTGGTGCAGGTCCAGCTGGCACATGTGAGGCCTTGAGATGTTGACCAAGATCCTTCTGGCTTTGGCGATCCTCATTCTGGCGGCGATCCTGATCCGTCACCTCTTCTTCGCCTTCCCCGCCCAGACCAGCGCGGACTATGCGTCCGACACCCCGAAATTCGACATTCGCCGCGCTTTCGAGGGGCCCGTTGAGGCGCATGGGATGATCTACGGCCCGACCGGCCGCATCACGTCGCGGTTCCGGGCGATCATGCGGGGCAGCTTCACCAATGAAGGCGGCGTGATCGAGGAAGAATTCGACTATGCCTCGGGCCGCCGCCAAACCCGCGCCTGGAACATCCAGTTCGGGCCCGATGGCGAGATCAGCTCCACCGCCGCCGATATCGAGGGCACCGCAGAGATGGAGCAGATGGGCAACGCCCTGCGGATGCGCTACCGGCTGCGCCTGCCGGAAGATGCGGGCGGGCATGTGCTCGACGTGACCGACTGGATCTACCTGATGCCGGACGGGACGATGCTGAACCGCTCGCAGATGCGCAAATTCGGGGTCAAGGTAGCAGAGCTTTTCGCGGTCATGCGCCCGATGGTCGAACCGGCCGAGTGATCACTCGAAACAGCTTGCGCGACCGTCATTCTTGATCGTCGCGGCCCCATCCATGATCGACTGCGCCCGCCGCGCGAGGAATTTCGTAGGCTTCGCGGCGGAGCGATCCTTCGGATCGGGGAGCACGGCGGCGATCAGGGCGGACTGATACGGGCTGAGCTTGTCGGGCGAGGTGCGGAAATAGCGGAAGGCGGCCGCATCGACCCCGAAGGCGCCCTCGTCGAACTCGGCGACGTTCAGATAAATCTCGAGGATGCGGCGCTTGCCCCAGATCGCCTCGACGAAGGGGGTAAGAACCGCTTCCATCGCCTTGCGCGGCCAGCTGCGTCCTTGCCAGAGAAAGACGTTCTTGACCGTTTGCTGGGTGATCGTCGAAGCCCCGCGATTGCCGCCCTCGTCGAGGGCCTCGCGGATCGCGCGCATGTCGAAGCCCCAGTGATTGCAGAAATTCGCATCCTCCGCGGCCACGACAGACCGCGCGAGCACCGGGGAGATCTCCTCGAGGGCGACCCATTGCTGATCCACGGCACCAAGACGCTGGCGTTCGCTCCACATTGTCCAGGTGGTCGGCGGGTTCACGAATTTGAAAGTCACGATCAGCGCCAGAAGCACCGCGACGAAAACGAGTGCGCCCCGACCAAGCCATTTCAACGCCACCCGAAACGGGGCGCCTGCCGCTTGGCTGAGGCCGGAACGGGCCTTGCGCTTGCCCGAGGTTCTGCTCGTTTTCTTCTTCGTCGCCATGCGCCCATAAGTCATGGGGAGGCGGGACCGGTCAAGCCGCCAGAAGTGCGATTTCCGGTCCGCGCGCGACCTGTCGCGCAGTTACCATGGTCTCGATCGGCCGGGTGCTGCGGCGGGCCCAGGCGGCGCGGATTTCGGCACTGATCCGGCGGTCTTCTTCGAGGATCATGTTGCCGGGAAAGAGGCTCTCGCTGGGCGCCCCTTCGGCGATGAGAATGTGATGCGCATCGAGGAGAATATGAACATAGTGCAGATGCGCCATCTCGGTCAGGCGCACAGATTGTCCGTCAACCAGATGCTTTGCAGCGACCAGAACCTCGTCGGAGCCGCAGGCAAGCTCGGCGCGCCAGCCGCTTACCAGCATCCGGTGCTGCTGCGACACCAGAAGCGGGCGCGAATTGCCCAGCGAACCGGTTTCGAACCGGACCGGCGCGTAGCTTCCATAACCGCGCACCTGTCGCCCGCCCGTCCAGAGGATGGGCTGCGGTCCCGCGTCGCGTGTCATCACCAGATCGCCGATGCGCAGCCATTCGACGGGTTTCTCCCCCTCGGGCGTGGCGATCATCGTGCCGGCGGTAAAGCACTCCGGGCCGAGATCACCCACCGCCATTTGCGTGCTCTGGGTAACATAGGTCGAGCTGATGAAGGTGGAATTGTGCAGGATCGAGCCATCGATCGGGGTAAAGACCGCCCGGCCGTCTTCAAGATAGAAGGTGGTGCCGGTGATCGAGTATTCGACGCCATTGGGTTTGGCGAGCGTGATCGTATCGCCTTCCCAGACCGCCGTGACCCGAACGCCATCGACCATGTCATAGCGGCCACCGCCGCCGGTCGTGGGGGTGACCCAGCCGTCATTGTTTCGATCGTTGATCGAGAGCGTCGTAGGCGACACAGCCGTACCCAGAGGAGGCGGATTCCCCGGATCAAGCGTGTAGAACTGATCGTAATAGATTGCCATTTGCGCTGCTCGATGGCGATTTTCGCCGTTTGATTGTTTCTAATCTAACGACAGAATGTGGCGCAAATGGGGCGCGTGTCCGCGCGCTACCTAATGTTTACGTAGGTTTGCATTAGGTTTTGCAGGGGTTCTGGGCTCTCAGAGCGCCGAGGGACCGACCATCCGGGCCAGCGACCCGGTCGCCCCTTCCGCGATCTCTTCGCCGGTAAAGGCCGTTGTGCCGCCCGTCTTGAGAGCGGTTTCGAGGCGTTGGTGAAAGTCTTCGGGCACGGGGATCTTGAGGACGCGACCCGTCGCGTGGCCCAGCGTCTGCATGCGCTCCAGCATATCGGCCGCCGTGCCTTTGCGCAGCAGCACGAACACCGCAGACCCGCCCAGCGGCAGGCTTTGACCGGCATCGCGCAGGAATTCGTCATTGATCCCGAGATCGGTCGCGTGACCGGCGACTGCGCCCGCTCCCGCCCCGATCGCGGCGCCCACCACCGGCGACATGAAGACGAGCCCGATCAGCCCGCCCCACACCGCGCCGCCAATTGCGCCCAGGGCGGTTGTATTCGTGTCCTGATGCAGGCGGACCTCGCCGTTTTCCTCGCGCGTCACGACGACGATATCCTCGGCATCGAAGAAGCCCTCCTTGCGCAGCGTCTCCAGTTCCTCGCGCATCGCGAAACCGGCGGCTTCCGTTTCATGGGCCATGACGAGCAGTTCGGACATCGTTACCTCCAGACAAAACAAAGGGGCGAGACTTGCGCCTCGCCCCCTCAACGTATGCTGTCCGGGAAGGTTCCCTTATTCCGCCGGGACCGCCTGGGGCTCGTCGCTCAGCGGGTAGGGCAGGTGGATGAGCATCTCCTTCGGGCAGATCTGCAGGAAGTTCGCACGCTCCGCCTCCCAGTGCTGAAGGATATCGGCTGCCTTGCGCGAGCCGGTCTCGGCCACGTGGCGCTCGATCAGGCCCTTCAGCTGGGCTTCCCAATGCTCGTGGCCCAGTCCGCAGGTGACGAGGCTTTCGAGGTTGATCTGCTCCTCTGCGATGTTCTCCGGGTCGTAGACATAGGCCATGCCGCCCGTCATGCCCGCGCCGAAGTTCGGCCCGATCGAGCCGAGGATCACCGCGACGCCGCCGGTCATGTATTCGCAGCCGTTCGAGCCGCAGCCTTCGACCACGACCTTCGCACCCGAGTTGCGCACCGCGAAACGCTCGCCCGCGCGGCCCGCCGCGAAGAGGTAACCGTCGGTCGCACCGTAAAGCACGGTGTTGCCGATGATCGTGTTTTCGGCGGCCACCAGCGGCGAGGCCATCGGCGGACGCACGACGATCGTGCCGCCCGAGAGACCCTTGCCCACATAGTCGTTGGCATCGCCCGACACTTCCAGTTTCAGACCCGGTGCGGCAAAGGCACCAAGCGACTGGCCGCACGATCCCGTCAGCTTCACCGTGAGGTGGTCGGGTTGCAGCGCGTTGCGCATCCCGAAGTTCTTCACGATGTGGCTGGACGCGCGCGTGCCGATGGTGCGCAGCGTGTTGCGCACCGCGTAGCTGAGCTGCATCTTCTCGCCTTCCTCGAAGAAGCGGTGACCATCCTTGATGATCTCCGCGTCGAGCGTGTCAGGCACCCAGTTGCGCGGCTTCGAGCGGTCGTAGACGATCTTGTCCCAGCCATCGACGGTGATCAGCAGCGGGTTCAGGTCGAGATCGTCGAGATGGGCCGAGCCACGGCTGACCTGCGTGAGCAGATCGGCGCGACCGATCACCTCGTCGAGCGAGCGCGCGCCGATCGAGGCGAGGATCTCGCGAACTTCCTGGGCGTAGAAGGTGATCAGGTTCACCACCTTGTCCGCCGTGCCGGTGAACTTGGCGCGCAGCTCGGGGTCTTGCGTGCAGACGCCCACCGGGCAGGTGTTCGACTGGCACTGACGGACCATGATGCAGCCCATCGCGATCAGGGCCGCGGTGCCGATGCCGTATTCCTCGGCGCCCATCATCGCCGCCATCACGATGTCGCGGCCCGTGCGCAGACCGCCATCGGTGCGCAGGGTGACGCGTTCGCGCAGGTTGTTCATCGCGAGCACCTGATGCGCCTCGGTCAGGCCCATCTCCCACGGCAGACCGGCATATTTGATCGAGGTCGCAGGGCTCGCGCCCGTGCCGCCATTGTGACCCGAGATCAGGATGATGTCGGCCTTCGCCTTTGCCACACCGGCCGCGATCGTGCCGACGCCGGACGACGCCACCAGCTTCACCGTCACTTTGACCTTCGGGTTGATCTGCTTGAGGTCGTAGATCAGCTGCGCGAGGTCTTCGATCGAGTAGATGTCATGGTGCGGCGGCGGCGAGATCAGCGTCACGCCCTTGGTCGAGTGACGCAGACGCGCGATCAGGTCGGTGACCTTCATCCCCGGAAGCTGGCCGCCCTCGCCGGGCTTGGCGCCTTGGGCGACCTTGATCTCGAGCTCTTCGCAATGGTTGAGGTATTCGGCGGTCACACCGAAACGACCCGAAGCCACCTGCTTGATCTTCGCCGAGGGGTTGTCGCCATTGGGTTCGGGCACGAAATGCGCCGGATCCTCGCCGCCTTCACCGGAGTCCGACTTCGCGCCGATCCGGTTCATTGCGACGTTCAGCAGCTTGTGCGCCTCGGGCGAGAGCGCGCCGAGCGACATGCCGGGGGTGACGAAGCGCTTGCGGATCGAGGTGATCGATTCCACCTCCTCGATCGGGACGGCTTTACCCAGCGGCTTGATGTCGAGCATGTCGCGAATGTGGATCGGCGGGTTCGCCCGCATCATCGAGCTGTATTGCTTCCACAGGTCATAGCTCGCGCGGTTGCAGGCCGATTGCAGCATATGCATCGACTGCGCACCCCAGGCATGGGTCTCGCCGGTGCGGCGCGACTTGTAGAAACCGCCGATGGGGAGTACGTCCTGACCGCCCTTCCAGCCCTTGGCGTGCACCTGCTCCAGCTTGTGCTGGATGCCGTGCAGACCGATGCCGGAGATGCGCGAATGCATGCCGGGGAAATACTCCGCGACCATCGCCCGCGACAGGCCAACGGCTTCGAAGTTCAGACCGCCGCGATAAGACGAGATCACCGAGATCCCCATCTTCGACATGATCTTCAGCAGACCGGAATCGATCGCATCGCGATACTTGCGCATCGCGTCGACGAGCGTGCCGCCAAGCAGTCCGCGGTCAATGCGGTCGGCCAGCGTGTCCTGCGCGAGATAGGGGTTCACCGTCGTCGCGCCGGCGCCGATCAGCACCGCGAAGTAATGCGGGTCGATGCATTCGGCCGAGCGGACATTGATCGAGCAGAAGGTCCGCAGACCCTTTTGCGTCAGCCAGCTATGCACGGCCGAGGTCGCGAGGATCATCGGCATCGCGACCTTGTCCTCGCCCTGATCCTTGTCGGTCAGCACGATATGGAGCGAACCCGAGCGCACCGCGTCTTCGGCCTCGTGGCGGATCCGGGTCAGGCCATCGCGCAGCGCTTCCTGATCGGCATTGGCCGGGAAGGTACAGTCGATCATCGTGACCTGCTCGCCGAATTCCTTGAGCATCACGTCGAATTCGGAATTCGCGAGGAACGGGCTTTCGAGGATCCAGATCTCGGTCTGCGAGCTGTCCTCGTCGAGCACGTTCTTGAGGTTGCCGAACCGCGTCTTGAGCGACATCACGCGGCTTTCGCGAAGGCTGTCGATCGGCGGGTTGGTGACCTGGCTGAAGTTCTGACGGAAGAAGTGGCTCAGCGGACGGTATTGCTTGGACAGAACCGCGGGCGGGGTGTCGTCGCCCATCGAGGCGATCGCTTCCTTGCCGTCCTCGGCCATCGGCGCGAGGATCTGCTCGATCTCTTCGACCGAGAAGCCCGCAGCGATCTGGCGCTTGCGCAGTTCGGCGCCCGAATATTTCGGCTCCTCGGGCACGTCCACGAGGATCGCGTTGAGGTCCGTGACCTTGCCGACCCACTCGCCGAAGGGCTGGGCCGCCGCGAGTTTGTCCTTGATTTCAACGTCGTGGTAGAGCTTGCCCTCGGCCATATCGACCGCGATCATCTGGCCCGGACCAAGTGCACCCTTCTCGACCACCGTGGCCTCGTCGACCGGCACCATGCCCGCTTCCGAACCCGCGATGAGCAGGCCATTGCCGGTGATCACGTAGCGCAGCGGACGCAGCCCGTTGCGGTCGAGACCGCCGCAGACCCAGCGGCCATCGGTCATCGCCAGAGCCGCAGGACCGTCCCAGGGCTCCATCACGGCGTTGCAATAGGCATACATGTCCTGCCACGCCTTCGGCATGTTCTCGGTGGATTTCGACCACGGCTCGGGCACGAGCATGGTCTTCACCATCGGTGCGTTGCGGCCCGAACGGACCATCAGTTCGAACACAGCATCGAGCGCACCCGAATCCGACGCGCCCGCCGGGATGATCGGCTTGATGTCCTCGGCGCTCTCGCCGAAGGCCGACGAGGCCATGCGGATCTCGTGGCTCTTCATCCAGTTGATGTTGCCCTTGATCGTGTTGATCTCACCGTTATGGGCGAGCATGCGGAAGGGCTGCGCCAGCCACCACTGCGGGAAGGTGTTGGTGGAGTAGCGCTGGTGATAGATCGCGAAGGCCGACTCGAAACGATCGTCCTTGAGGTCGGGGTAGAACTCGGCGACCTGCTCCGCGAGCATCATCCCCTTGTAGATGATCGAACGGCACGACAGCGAGCAGATGTAGAGCCCGTTGATCTGCGCAGCGATCGCCGCTTTCTCGATGCGGCGGCGGATGATGTAGAGCTCGCGCTCGAATTGCTCCTGGTCGATATCCTTCTCGTTGCGGATCAGGATCTGCTCGATCTCGGGGCGCGTCGCGTTGGCCTTATCGCCCAGAACCTCGGTGTTCACCGGAACGTGGCGCCAGCCGTAGATATAGTGGCCCATCCGCAGGACTTCGGATTCGACGATCGTGCGGCAGCGCTCCTGCGCGCCGAAATCGGTGCGCGGCAGGAAGACCTGACCGACAGCGACCATCTTCTCCATGTCCGGCTCGTGGCCGGTGCGGCGGATCTGGTCATAGAAGAAGGGGGCGGGGATCTGGACGTGGATGCCCGCGCCGTCGCCGGTCTTGCCGTCGGCATCGACCGCGCCGCGGTGCCAGATCGCCTTCAGCGCGTCGATGCCGTTCTCGACGACCTTGCGCGAAGCCTTGCCGTCGATCGAGACCACGAGACCAACGCCGCAGGATGCCTTCTCGTCATCCTCTTTCCACAGCGAATGCTCATTCATCCACTGGCGCTTGGCTTCCTCGGCGGCCACCCAGGCTTCATCATATTTGGTCATCTCAGTGCCTCCTTGGAGAATGAGCGGGAATTGGGGGCGAGCCCGATGCGCAACGGCGCCGGAACGGTCGCCTCGGTCATCATCAGGTCGCAGTCATATTCGGGAACTTCGGTCGAGAAACCGGGATCCCCGGGAAAGTCGAAGCGCACGGGGCTGTCGTCATATTCGACGACATCGCCCTGCGCGTTCTCGAACCGCTCGGCGCCGCTGAGAAACAGACGGTGCTTGCGGCTGACATATTGCGTGCCGGTCCGGTGCGAGAGAAGCGCGCCGGTTTCATCGTCTTCGCGCAGATCGAAGGTGATCGTCTCGAGCGGCACGTCGTCGATCGTGACCGACTGGCCGGTCAGCGTATCGGTGCCGCGATAACGCTGGAGACCGCGGAAATTGCTGCGCGTGACGAAATCGTAATCGTCCTTGCCATCCGAGAGCAGCGCCGAGAAGGACGGCGAGTCCTTCGACGCACCCGGATCGAAAAGCTCGATCTCGCCGGTATCGGTCGAGATGCTTTCAATCCAGCGCGTCTCGGAATCGATATGGCTGATGTAATAGACGCCCTCGCCATCGGCATAGGCCGACCATTGATCGCCCGCCGGATCGCCCGCGCAGGTGTAGTAGTTGGCAACCTGGCAATTGCGCATCTGCACGGTCATGTAGACCTCGCAGCCCTTGGGCGGGGCGAAATTCGCGGCATGGGCCGAGAGGGCGCTGAAGAGCACCCCGCCGATCGCCAAGCCGAGAGAGTTCGACCGCATTGCCAGTTCATCCTTTCGCGAAAGCGCGGGGGCGGATCACTCCGCCGCGACCGCCGCCTGGTTCTCGAGATAGCGCAGGATCGCATCGCCCGCCTCGCGACCGTCGCGGATCGCCCAGACGACGAGGCTCGCACCGCGCACGATATCGCCCACCGCATAGACGCCGGGGATCGAGGTTGCATGGGTGCCGAAGGATGCTTTCACCGTGCCCCAGCGGGTCGTTTCGAGATCCTTGCTCTCCCACTGGTTCGCGAGATCCTCGGGCTCGAAGCCGAGCGCCTTGATCACCAGATCGGCCTCTTCCTCGTACAGACCGCCCTCGATCTTCTCAGGGCTTTGACGGCCCGAGGCATCCGGCGCGCCGAGGCGCATCTTCTGCACCGTCACCGAAGAGACGGGATTGCCCGAGAAACCGGCCGGAGCCGCGAGCCAGACGAATTCCACGGCCTCTTCCTCGGCATTCTGCACTTCGCGCTGCGAGCCCGGCATGTTGGCACGGTCGCGGCGGTAGAGACATTTCACGCTCGTCGCGCCCTGGCGGATCGCGGTGCGCACGCAGTCCATCGCGGTGTCGCCGCCGCCGATCACGACGACGCGCTTACCTTCGGCATTCAGCGTGCCATCCTCGAATTCGGGAACCTCATCGCCGAAGCTGAGCTTGTTCGACACCGTCAGGTAGTCGATCGCGCGCACGATGCCCGCCGCGTCCGAACCCGGATCGGTCAGCTCGCGCGTCTTGTAGACGCCGGTCGCGATGAGCACCGCGTCATGCTTGCCGCGGATCGCGTCGAAGGAGATATCGGTGCCGACATTGCAGTTCAGCACGAACTCGACGCCGCCATCTTCGAGCTGCTTCACGCGCTGCATGACTATGTCTTTTTCCAGCTTGAAGCCGGGGATGCCATAGGTCAGCAGCCCGCCCGCGCGGTCATAGCGGTCATAGACCGTGACCTGCACGCCCGCGCGGCGCAGCACGTCGGCCGCCGCGAGGCCACCGGGGCCGGCGCCGATGATGCCGACGCTCTCGGCGCGCTCGGTGGCGGGCTTGATCGGCTTGACCCAGCCCATGTCCCAGGCGGTGTCGGTGATGTATTTCTCGACCGCGCCGATGGTGACGGTGCCGTGGCCCGACTGCTCGATCACGCAATTGCCTTCGCACAGGCGGTCCTGCGGGCAGATGCGGCCGCAGATCTCGGGGAAGGTGTTGGTGGCCTGGCTGATCTCGTAGGCCTCTTGCAGACGGCCCTCGGCGGTCAGACGCAGCCAGTCGGGGATGTTGTTATGCAGCGGGCAATGCGTGTGGCAGTAGGGCACGCCGCACTGGCTGCACCGACTCGCCTGCTCCTTCGCCTTTTCGTCGGCAAACTCGCGATAGATCTCATTGAAGTCATGGGAGCGGACATCCGCATCGCGCTTTTGAGGCATCTCCTTCGCCGTGTGGACGAACTTGAGCATCGGTTGCTTGGCCATGTCGGCGCCTCCCTGGGTAAATCTTGGGTGCGCATTGCTACACCGCTTCGCGCGGCATTAAAAGTAAACTATGCTGACCTATTTGTAGGAAAAACGATGCCAAACGCGACGAATATGCGTCGGCATCGTGAATTTTAAGTCAGTGTCTGTTACCTAAACCTCGCGGGACCCTGAAAATCTTGAGGTTGCGAAGGTCGGAAATAGTGATTCGCGACGTAGTCAGCCTAGCACGCCGATGCCCGCAAGCGTCAGAAGAAGCCCGCCGAAGAGGATCCGGTAGATCGCGAAGATCGTGAAACGGTGCCCCTGAATGTATCCGAGCAGCCATTTCACCGCGATGAAGGCGGTGACGGTCGAGACCACGAAAGCGATCCCGAGGCCTGTCCAATCCTCCGATTGCGCGCTGCCCGAGGTGAATTGCTTGAGCAGCTCATATCCGCTCGCCGCATACATCGTCGGGATGCCGACGAGAAAGGCGAACTCCGTCGCGGCGGCGCGGTTCGACGTGCCCAGCAGCATCGCCACGAAGATCGTGGTTGCCGAACGCGACGTACCCGGGAAGATCCCGGCGACGATCTGCGCGATGCCGACCGCAATCGCCACGCGCCAGAAGATCTCGGAGTTGTCCTCCTGCCGGTCGGCGACACGTTCGGCAAAGAGCATCCAGAAACCGCCGATCACTAGCGCCCAGGCGACGGGCTGGATCGTGGTGGGCAGCTCGAACCCCATCTTTTTCACGATCAGGCCGAGAACGGCGGTGATCAGGAAGGCGACGGTCAGTTTCGCGAGGTAATCGCGGTTCTCCGGCTCACGCCAGTTGAACAACAGCTCCATCAACCGCCGCCAGTAGATCAGCGTCACGGCAAGGATCGCCCCGGCCTGAATGACGATATTGTAGGTATCCGAGCGCGTGCCCAGCCAATGCTCGGCGAGGATCAGGTGCCCGGTGCTCGAAATGGGAAGGAACTCGGTGATCCCCTCGATCACACCGAGCAGCACATCGTTGAGATAAATCACGAAATCTTGCCTTGTTCAGATGCGCGACGCGCGCGGGACACTCGTATCAGACCCCGCGCAGGCCTCAGATCTTGCGCAGGTTCTTCGCCGATGCCTTGATTGCATCATACTGCCCGCCCGGACGGAAGCGCCACAGGTAGCCCGGCAGAATCGCGCCCATTGCGACCGGCTGGATGCCGAGATCGGCAAAGCTCTTCGCGCCTGCGGCGACGACATTGTCCGCTTGCAGGTTCTTCACCTGATCGCGCGTGAGGATGCGGTTGACCAGAAGCCCGCCGGTGACGGCCTGCACCAGATCGAACGCGCCACCCAGGATCGAGGCGATCCAGCGCGGCAGCGACAGCACGACGCGGCGACGGTTGATCACCTCGAGCATCTGCTTCATCAGGTCGTGGAAGGTTTCGACATCGGGCCCGCCAAGCTCGTAAATGCCCGGAGCGACCTTGCCTTCAGCGCCCAGAACCGCCGCCTTGGCCACGTCATCGACGAAGACCGGCTGGAATTTCGTTGCTCCGCCAGTGATCGGCAGGACCGGGGTGAATCGCGCCATCGAGGCGAATTTGTTGAAGAACCCGTCTTCGTTGCCGAAGATGATCGAGGGGCGAAGGATCACCGCCTGCGGATAGGCTTCGAGGACGGCTTTCTCGCCGGCGGCCTTGGAACGCGCATATTCGCTCTCGCTATTGGCGTCGGCCCCGATTGCCGAGATCTGCACTAGCGACTTCACGCCCATTTCCGCAGCGATCTTGGCCACGCGGCCCGCGCCTTCGGTCTGCACCGGGCCGAACTTGTTCTTGCCCTCGTTCACGAGGATGCCCACGCAGTTGATCACCGCATCGGCGCCCTGCATTGCGGCGCGCACGCTCGCGTCGTCGCGGATGTTGCACAGAACGGGTTCGACCTGTCCCACGGCGCCGTAAGGTTTGACGAAGAGCGCCTCGTTCGGACGACGCACCGCGACCCGGATGCGCCAGCCATCCTTGGCCATGCGCCGCGCGATATAGCGCCCTACGAACCCCGAACCGCCATAGATCGTGACCAGCTTGGACATGGGCAGAGGCCTTTCCTTGCGACAAATTTGTCCCTTGATTACCGCCAAGACCCCACAGGAACAAGGGTAAAGACCCGCAACCGGCGCGGGCGCGAAAATTTCCTGCCGATCCCCGTTGACAGTGCTCGCGGGCCTCTGTATCTCGCGCTCCACGACACCTGCCCAGGTGGCGGAATTGGTAGACGCGCACGGTTCAGGTCCGTGTGCCGCAAGGCGTGGAGGTTCGAGTCCTCTCCTGGGCACCAAATACAGCCAAGAGCCCCGAGACCATCTGGTTTCTCGGGGCTCTTGCTTTTCCGGGCATGGGAAATTCGGTCCGAATGACCAGGACTTCGCGCGGTTCACAATCGCGGAAAGATCCCCGAAATCTTTGAAATAAAAGCCTGTCGGCGCGATCAGCCGTCGCTTTCGGCGCAATGCTGGCGGAAGGCGCGCTTGAGCAGGTCAAGTTCGGCGCGCAGCAATTCGATCTCGGCGCGAAGATCCTCGGCCAGCGGCGCGCCGGCGACGAGGGTGAAGCGATCCACGATTTCCTCGTGCCCTTTGCGGCAAACAAGAAAGGTCAGAACCCCTTCGTTCAGGAGTTCGGGGGGAATCGGCTGAACGATCCGCCAGTCGCCCGGTCCGCCGCTCACCTCAAGCCCGTCAAGCACCTCGCTCAGATGGCGCACTTCCAGCTCGGGGCAATCCTGCGCTTTCGACCGGGCTTCCCAGCGCCCACCCTTGATCCGCGTCCTCTCGAGCATGCGCGTCTCCCTCAGATTTCCGCCCGCGGATAGCGCGCGAAGGTCACGTCCCGCAGCTCGATCTCGTTCAGGCGGGGGCTTTCAAAGATAATGTCGACCCAGGCCTTCTCGAGGCGTTTCTCGTTCATCCGGGTATAGGCGAGGTCGAATTCGACGAATTGCGCGCCCTCGCCACCAGGCATTTCGCGCACCAACTGCTCGTGATTGGGGCCGTGCTTGATGTTGAGCCGACAGAAAATCTCGAGCGGGCGCTCCAGCGCCAGATCCATCTCGAGGCGCAGCAGGTGATTGAGCTGCAATCCGTGCAGCGCGCTTTCGGGAAGGTCGATCACCAGCGACAGGAAACTGCCGTCGAAACCCAACACATCCATGCGCAGCCCGTAAGGCGCCACGGTGTCGGCACCCGTGTTGCGCAGCTGGCGCAAGGTGATCTCGGAGCGGGCACAATCGTGAAACAGCGTCAGTTCGTGCCCGAGCTTCGCCCGGTTTTCGGCCCCTGCGAGCCCGATCGGCCGCACCGGCGCGCGCCAGAGTTCGGGCCGCCAGACCCAGTCGCTGCCCGGGGGCTGGGCGGGTGAGACCGTGTCGGGAAAGGCGGCTTGAAGCCGGGATTGCGTCGCGCGCAGCACGGCATCGAGTTCATTGCGCAGACCCCGCGCCTGACCGCGCAGACTGCGCAGCCCGTCGGCGTCCAGACCATCGAGCGATTTCGCCGCGCGCTGCCAGCGCCGAAGCGTCCGGCGCTCATTCATGCGGTCAAAGAAGGAAGAGCCTCGCCCCACGGCCATCATCCTGTAAACGTTTACAAAACCTAGGCCTTGCGGGATGCGAAGCCGTTTTCATTGATCCGAGTTATTTCTTAAAATCCACCCTTACGAAAGGGGAATTCTGAGAAAAACAGCTCATAAAACAGGGCGTTGGTGCCGCGCCGGCGGCATTCAGGCGTCAGTTCGCCGCCCGGATCGCCGCCGCGAAATCGCGCATCAGCCCGCGCTGGGCATCGGCGCTCATTTCGCCGTCTTTCAAGGGCATGACCGCCAGCGCGGTGATCCGGCCGCTTAGATCGGTGATCCCGCGCAGATAGGTCGTCGCGATCGGCGGGCCGCCGGATTTCGAGCGATCGCTGATGGTGAGCAACAGCATGTCGTCGGCGATTTCGGATTTCTGGATCGTCACGTCTTTGGCTTCGCCCGAGCGGGCCAGCGCGGCACGTCCGATCTCGGAGCGGAAGAATTCCCCGATCTTCTGAAGCCGCGCCTTCGACAGTTTTCCGGCCTCATCTTCGATGGCGGGCGGGCCGACTGTGACGCTCAGCAGCGCGGGCTGGCGCGCATGGGAGTCGTCAGGATTTTTCGAGATCGCGGCGCAATTTCCGAACAGGGCGAAGCCGCCCGCCCCGGAGTTGCGCAGGCTCTTGGGGTCGATGCACCAGCCCTTCGGCGCCGCCACCGTCAGCGCACCATTGGCGAGCGAGGTCCGCGATTGCGCGACCTGTGCGGTGCCGAACTCCCCGGGTACGCAGCCGCTCAGAAGCCCTGCGATAGCGAGGCTGGCGACAAGCGCGGTGAAAGGACGGAACAGAGACATCGAGACATGGCCAAACATGGCAAAGGGGATAATTCCAAGGCGGCTCTCCCGCAAGCCCGGGCAGGTCGGCGAACCGGCGGCTTTCAGCCGTGCAAGGTGACAGTGCGTGCGGCGGCGAGCGCGTCGCCCTCGTCATGGCTGACCATTAGCGCCGGTATTTCGCGCGCACGAATGTGATCGAGGACGAAGCTGCGGATCTCTTCGCGCAACCCGGTATCGAGCGCGGCGAAGGGTTCGTCGATCAGGATCGCGCGCGGTTGGGCGAGCAGCGTGCGCATCAGCGCCGCCCGCGTGCGCTGCCCGCCCGAGAGCGTCGCCGGATCGCGGTCTTCCATCCCCGCAAGCCCTGCCCGTTCGAGCGCCTCGCGCACGGCCTCGCGCCTTGCAACCCTCCCGCGCAGCTTCGGGGTCAGGCCGAAGGCGAGATTGTCACCGACCGAGAGATGCGGGAAAAGCTGCGCCTGCTGGAACAGCATTCCAATTCCACGTTTCTCGGCGGGCAGCGCGGTGACATCCTGCCCGTCGAGCCGAACCACGCCCGTGGTGCGAAACCCGCGCGCCAGGTGGCCGCCGATATGGGCGAGCAGGCTCGATTTGCCGATGCCCGATGGCCCCATGACGCAGACCACCTCGCCGGGCCCCACACTCAGCGACAGGGCTGCGAACAGCGGTGCGTCGGCCCCCGGCGCGGTCAGGCTCAGCTCGATCAGTTCCAATGTCATACGGCCCCTCCGCGCAGCCCGCGCCGATTGCGATGCCACCATGCAGGGACCGCGAGCGCCAGCGCAAATCCGGCCCAGGGCAGCGCCGCCTGCATCAGCGCAAGGATCGCCGCCAGCCGCCGATCCGCCCCCGAGGCCAATGCCACGGCCTCTGTCGCCAGTGCCTGCACCCGGCCCGCACCAGGCAGCAGCACGGCCAGATATTGCGCCACCGATACCGCCACTCCGATCGCCGCCGCCGCGCAGATCGGACCAAGCAGCATCGGCAGTTTCACCGCGATAAGCCTGCGCCAAGGCCCCGCCCCGAGGCTCGCCGCGCTCGCGAGCTGTGCCCGGTCGAGTGCCCGCCACGGCCCCGCCAGCGCGATCATCACATAGGGAAAGACGAAGAGCAGTTCGGCCCATGTCACGGCCAGCGCCCCGGATGGCAGCCCCAGCCAGAGAAACCCGGTCGTCAGCCCCTGCAAGAACCCGATCTGCGGCAGCAGAAGCGGCAAAACGATCAGCGCACCCAGCGGCAGGCGCCTGCCCGCGCGATCCTCGCTTTCCAGCCAGAGCACGGCAAGGACCAGCGCAAGCGCCGTCGCTGCCAGCGCGAGCCTCAGGCTGGTCAGCGCAGGCCCCGCCCAATCGGCACTGGCCCAGCGTTCGAGCGTCAGGCGCGCAGGCAGCGCATCGGGAAAGCGCCAGAAGCTCGCGAGGCTCCAGAGGATCAGCGCGCCGAGCGCTCCAAGCGCCAGCGCGCCGCCCGCGCCGATCAGCCCGGCAGCGGCCCAATTCCCGCGCGACACCCCGCGATGTCCCTGCTGGATCAGGGCTTTTGCAAGCCGCGCCACGGCCTTCTCGCCCGCCAGCCATAGCACCACGCTCCCCGCCATCACCGCCAGCAGCAGCACCGCCAGCGCCGAAGCCGGGACCGCCTGCGCCGGATCGGGCGCCCCATAGAGCCGCAAGATCCGCACCGCGAGCGTCGGCGGGTTCGAAGGCCCGAGGATCAGCGCCATGTCCACCACCGACAGCGAAAACGCCAGAACGATCAGCACCGGCAGCCGCAGCGCCGAGTAAAGCTGCGGCCAGACGATGCGCGTCCAGACCCGCCCCGGCGCATAGCCAAGCGCCCGGCCCGCCGCCATCTGTCCACAGACCGGGCGCTGCGCCGCGGCTACCAAAGTCATCAGTGTCAGGAACGGCACCTCTTTCAGCATCAGCCCGAGGATCAGCGACAGCCCCCAGGGGTCGCCCACCGTCACGACCTGCGGCGGCAGCGCCCACCCCGTCGCCCAGGGCGAGACCAGCCGCGCGGCCCAGCCCGAGGGCGCGATCAAAAAGGCCAATCCGATCGCCAGCGCCGCATGGGGCACCGCCAGCAAGGGCGTCAGCCACCGCGCCGCGGCCTCTCGCGTCACCAGCCAGCGCGCGAGCGGGATCGAGGCCGCCAGCGACAGAACCGTCGCGCCGATCCCCGTCACCAGCGTCAGCCGCAGCGAGGTCAGGATGCCGGGGGCGCCGAAAGCGTCGACAAATCCCTGCCAACCCAGATCGACCCGTCCCAGCCCCGGCTGCCAGCCGAACGCGGTCGCAACCGTCAGCGCCGCGCCGATCATCACCGGCGCGCCGATCACCAGCGTCAGGATCGCCCCGGCGAGCCGCATCAGGACCTCACTTCGTGTAGCGCCGGGCCCAATCCTCGGTAAGCCGCGTCATCCAGCTTGGATGCGGCTCGGGCAGGGTCGGGCCGAGTTCGTCGAGCGTCGGCAGCGCAGGCGCGGTGGGCAGCGCCGCGAAGGCCGCCTTCGCCCCTTCGTCCAGCTTCGCCGGATCGAGCACCGAGAAACTGCCCAGCACGCGAATATCCTGCATATGCGCCTGCGTGGCCGGGTCGAGCAGGAAATTCGCCACCAGCTCCGCCCCCGCCCTATGCGCCGCGTTATAGGGGATCGCGACGTAGGAGATATTCCCGATCGTCCCGCCTTCGGGCACCCAGACGCGCACCGAGGGCGGCAGCACGCCCTGCTCGATCATCGCCGCCGGGGCGGCCGGATCGAAATGCATCCCGAAATCGACCTCGCCATCGGCCAGAAGCTGCGCCTGCACGCTCTCGTTCTCCGGGAAGGCCTCTCCCTCGCGCCACATCAAGGGGCGCAGCGCGTCATACCAGGCCCAGAGCGGCGCAGTCTCCGTCGCATAGGTTTCATCCGTCACCGGCTGCGCCAGTGCCGCCGGATCATGCGCCATCCCGACCAGCGCCTGTTTGAGGAAGGTCGCGCCGATGAAATTCGACGGGTTGGGATGGGTGAAGCGGCCCGGGTTCGCCTTGGCCCAGTCCAGAAGCCCCGCCATATCCTTCGGCGGGGTCTTCACCCGCTCCTCATCGTAATCGAACACGAATTTCGCCAGCCGCCACGGGCTCTCATAGCCATCGGTCGGCACGGTAAAATCGGTGCTCGCCGCCGCGCCTTCCGACAGATCCAGATATTTCGCATTCGGCAGATCGGCCACGAAGGGCCCGTGCAAAAGCCCCGCCTCTTTCATCGCCAGAAAGTTCGGCCCGTTGATCCAGATAAGATCGACCGCCCCGCCCTCGTCCTTGCCCGCCGCCTTCTCCGCCTGCACGCGCGAGACCGCCTCGGCGGTGTCGGTCAGCTTCACCTGCTCGACCGTGACGCCGTATGTCTCCTGCATTTGATCCGAGACCCATTCGATGAAGGCGTTGGTGCGCGGATCGCCGCCCCAGGCGTTGAAATAGACCGTCTGGCCCTTGGCCTCGGCTTGCGTTTGCGCCCAGTCGGCGAAGGCAGGCGTCGCGAGCGACAGCGTTATGGTAAGGGCGGCAAGAAGGGGTCTCATACTTTCTCCACTTTAGGAAAACGCCCGCCAGCCCATCAGCCAGCGGGTCAGGGTGGTCACGAAACAGGCGGCGGAAAAGATCGCGGCAAGGATCGGGAAGGCCTGCGGAAACAGGCAGATCGCCGCGAAGAAGAGGATCGTCTCGGCCCCCTCAGTGAGTCCGCCAAGGTAGTAGATGCCCTTGGTCGGGTAGCTCTCGGCGCTCATCCCGCGCTTCGCGGCAATCGAGGCAAAGGCCAGAAAGCTCGACCCGGTGCCGACGAAAGCGGCGATCAGGATCGCGGCGGGCAGCGCATTGCGCGCCGGATCGGCCAGAGCGAAGCCCACCGGGATCAGCGCGTAGAACAGGAAATCGAGCGCGATATCGAGGAACGCCCCGCGATCGGTCGGCCCCTTGATCCGCGCGATGGCCCCGTCGAGCCCATCCGCGATCCGGTTCAGCAAGATCAGCGCCAGCGCCAGCCAATAGGCGTGAAACGCGATCGCCGGGATCGCCAGAAGGCCCAGCGCAAATCCCGCCACCGTCACCTGATCGGCCCGGATGCCACGCGCGGCCAGCGCCTCGGCGGGCGGCTGCAACATCGCGCGTTGCAGGGGAAGGAGAGCGGCGTCGATCATCCGCGCCTCCAGGACATGAAGCGCTCCGCGATCTTCAGCGTGCGCGGATTCACATGGGCCTGCCGCCAGCGCCCGGCGGCGTTCTTCGCGGCCTCGGACCAGCTCGGATAGACATGCGGCGTGGCCAGGATCTTGCCCAGCCCCAGCCCGTGGCGCATAGGCAAGACGAATTCCGCCAGAACCTCGGCGGCATGGGCCCCGCAGATCGTCACGCCAAGGATCTTGTCGGAGCCTTTCGCGGTCACGATCCGCACGAACCCCTCGCCCGCGCCTTCCGCAAGCGCCCGATCCAGATCGCCGAGCGGATATGTCGTGACCTCATGCGCGACACCCTCCGCCTCGGCCTGGGCCGCTGTCATGCCCACCCGCGCCAGCTCGGGCGCGGTGAAGACCGCATGCGGGATCGGCGCGGCATGGGCCTTGAAGCGCCAGAACGGGGAGGCCAGCGCATTGGCCGCAGCAATCCAGCCCTGATGGCCGGCCGCATTGGTCAGCTGCATCGGCCCCGCCACATCACCCGCGGCGTAGATATTCGGCATCATCGTCTCGAGATAATCGTTTGTCTCGATCACACGGTTGGCCGGAATACCGAGGTCTTCCAGCCCGAACCCCTCCAACCGCGCCTTGCGTCCGACCGCGACCAGCAGCGTATCGAATTGGAGTTTCGATCCGTCCTCCAGCTCCAGCCATTTGCCCGCATCGCGCCCGAAGCGGATCGCCTTCGCGCCAGTCATCACTTCGACCCCATCCGCGCGCAACGCCGCCTCAATCGTCTCGGCCGCCTCCGCATCCTCGCGGATCAACAGACGCTCCGCCGCTTCGATCAGGGTCACCCCCGCCCCAAGCCGCGCCAAGGCCTGCGCGATCTCGCAGCCGATCGGACCGCCGCCGAGGATCACCATCTTCCCGGGTGGCGCAGCCATCGCCGCGAGCGCGTCCCAGAGCGTGTCCGAGGTCAGCGGCTCCACCGTCTCGATCCCCTCGATCGGCGGGATCACCGGCGCGGCGCCGGTCGCCAGAACGATCCCGCGCGCGGTCAGGCGTCGTTCACCCACCCGCACCGTCCACGGGTCTTCCAGCCGCGCATGGCCCTCGATCACCTCGACGCCTAGCCCTTGATACCGCTCGACGGAATCATTCGGCGCGATCTGCGCGATCACCTCGGAAATACGGCGCATAACGACGGGCCAATCGACACTAACCTCGGCCTTCACACCCAGATCAGCGGATCTCCGAGCCACCCCCGCCGCGCGCGCCGAGGCAATCAGCGCCTTCGACGGCACACAGCCGAAATTCAGGCAATCGCCCCCCATCGGGCCTTCCTGCACCAGCGTCACCTTCGCCTTGGCTTGAGCGGCGACATACGACGCCACCAGCCCCGCCGCCCCGGCCCCGATCACGATCAGGTTGCGATCGAACTTCGCCGGACGCTTATACCCGCGATAGGCCCGCCTGCGCGTCCAGAGCCGCAGCACCGCCCGCGCCACCCACGGAAACACAGCCAGAGCCGCGAAGGCTCCCAGCAGCCCCGGCGAGACGATGCCCGACAGGCTGTCCAGCTCCCCAAGCTGCGCGCCCGCCGCGACATAGACCGCCGTTCCGGGCAGCATCCCGAGCTGCGACACGCCATAGAATTTCCACGCCTTCATCCGCGTCAGCCCAAAGGCGAGGTTGATCACGAAGAAGGGCACCACCGGGATCAGCCGCAGCGAGAACAGGTAAAACTCGCCGTCGCGCGCCGCCCCTTTCTCGATCTTCGCCAGCCGCGGCCCGAGCCGCCCGCGCACCCAGTCGCGCATCAGGTAGCGCGCCACCAAGAACGCCAGCAAAGCACCGATCGAGGAGGCGAACGAGATCAGCACCAGCCCCTGCCAAAAGCCCAGCAATGCCGCCCCCAGCAGCGTCAGCCAGACCGCAAACGGCAGCGACAGCGCCGTCACCACGACATAGGTCACGAAAAACCCGATTGGCAGCGCAAGCGGATGTGCATCGCGCCAATCCACCAGACCGTCGCGCAAGGAACGCAGCTTGTCGGGATCGGGATCGGCGACAAGCACCGCCGCGATTACCGCCAAAGCGATCAGGCTCAGAAATATCAGGGGCTTGCGCATGGTTCTCCCGCAGCTCACGCCCCAGTGATAGAGGCGTTCCGATCTTTCCCCAAGTCGTTTTGCGCGCACTCTTCGTTACGCGCTTTCTCTCGGGCGCATGATTTGGCACTGTTACGCGCAAAACGGAGGCGGGGATGCATTTTCTGGGTGTCGATGGCGGAGGCAGCGGGTGCCGGGCGGCTCTCGCCGATGCGTCTGGCCGCGTGATCGGGCGCGGCGAAGCGGGCCCGGCCAATATCGCCTCCGACCCGGAAGGGGCCCTCGGCAATATCCTCGCCGCGTGTTCGGCCGCGATGGACGAGATCCCCGCGCAGGACATCCGCGCCGTTCTCGGGCTCGCAGGCGCCAATCTGACCCCGAATGGCGAGGCGTTGATCGAGAGACTGCCTTTTCGTGCTCGTGTGGTTCAGGACGTGACGACCTCGGTGCGCGGAGCGCTGGGTTCGTCGGACGGTATCGTTGCGGCGATCGGCACCGGGTCGGTCTTCGCGCGCCAGATCGGTGGGAAGATCCATTCGATCGGCGGTTGGGGGCTGCGGCTGGGCGACGAGGCCTCGGGCGCGTGGATCGGCCGCGCGCTGGGTATGCGCGCGGGGCGGGCGCTCGACGGGTTCTGCGACGTGACGCCCCTGTTGCGCGCCTTTCTTGAAGAGATCGACGGGCGCTCGGGCCTGATCGCATTCAGCCTGCGCGCCACACCCGCCGACTGGGCGCGCTTCGCCCCGCGCGTGCTTGAGGCGGACGATCCGGCAGCGACTGCGATCCGGGTTGCGGCGGCCGAGGAAATTCGTGCGGCGATCACGCTTTTGCAACCCGAAGACCGGCTGCCGGTGACCTGGATCGGCGGGCTCGGACCGGCACTGGCGCTGGACGACTGGCCTCGCGCAGAGGCGAAGGGCAATGCGCTCGACGGGGCCCTGGCGCTGGCAATGGAGGATGTGTTTTGGACCGGTTGATCCTGACGGCTGCGCGCGTTTTCGACGGCACAGCTTTCCATGAAAACCATGCCATCGTGCTGGAACAGGGTCGAATTTCGGCGCTCTGCCCGATCGCGGAGCTGCCCGAGGGCCAAGTGATCGAACTCCCCGGCGGAACGCTCGCGCCGGGCCTCGTCGATCTGCAGGTGAATGGCGGCGGTGGCGTGATGCTCGACGGCCATGCGACGCTCGACACACTCGCAACAATCTGCGCGGCGCATGCCCGGCTTGGGACGACGACGATCCTGCCCACGCTGATTACCGACACCCGCGCCTCGACCCAGACCGTGCTGGCCGCAGGAATCGCCGCCGTGTCGCGCGTGCCGGGGTTCGCAGGGCTGCATCTCGAGGGCCCGCATCTCGACCCCAAGCGCCCCGGCTGCCACCCGTCTGACCGCATTCGTCCGATGGACCAGGACGACATCGAGACGCTGCTGGAGGCCAAGACCGGCCTGCCCGCGCTGATCGTCACCCTCTCGCCCGCCAACGCCACGCCCGAACAGATCGCGCGCCTGTCCGAGGCCGGGATCGTGGTCAGCCTCGGCCATTCCGAATGCAGCTTCGATCAGGCTCAAGAGGCCATCGCCGCAGGCGCGCGCATGGTCACGCATCTCTTCAACGCGATGAGCCAGCTTGGCAGCCGCGAACCGGGGCTGGTCGGCGGCGCCCTCGCGACCCCGGTCTCAACCGGCCTCATTGCAGACGGAATCCATGTCCACCCCGAGTCGATTCGGCTGGCATTGGCCGCGAAACGACAGGGCGAGATCTTCCTCGTCTCCGATGCGATGGCCTGCGCGGGCTCGGAGCTGACCGAATTCATCCTCGCCGACCGCCGCATCCTGCGCCGCGACGGCGCGCTGCGGCTGGAGGATGGCACACTTGCGGGCGCCGATCTGTCATTGCCTCAGGCTGTGCGCTTAATGATCGAGACGGTTGGCGTCACCCCGGAACAGGCGCTCGCCATGGCGACCCGCATCCCGGCCGAGGCCATCGGTGCGCCCGTGGGCCGGATCGCGCCGGGCCTTGCCGGGGATCTGGTGCATCTCGATGAAGATTGGCGCCTGACCGAGGTCTGGCAGGGCGGTCAGGCGAAGTCCCCGATCGCGTAGGCGATCAAGCGAAATCCTCGACCGCGTAGCCCTGGATGTAGAGCAGCGCGCTCAGATCGCCGAAGTTGATCCGGATATCGCATTCCGCGGCGACCGAGGGTTTGGCATGCAGCGCCACGCCCGCCCCGGCGAGCTTGAGCATGCCGAGATCGTTCGCCCCGTCGCCCACGGCCATCACCTGCGCATGATCAAGCTTCAGCATTTCCGAGATTTCCAACAAAGCCTGAACCTTTGCCTCGCGCCCGAGGATCGGCTGCGAGGGCACGCCGGTCAGCTTGCCTTCCTCGACCAGCAGCAGGTTCGCGCGGTTCTCGTCAAACCCCAGCGTCTCGGCGACATAGCCGGTGAACGCCGTGAACCCGCCCGAGACCAGCGCGCAATAGGCCCCGTTCGCCTTCATCGTCGCGATCAGGTCATGCCCACCCGGCATGAAGGTGATACGTTCCTCGATCACCCGCGCGATGACTCCCTCGGGCAGCCCCTTGAGCAGACCGACCCGCTCGGTCAAGGCGCCCTCGAAATCCAGCTCGCCATTCATCGCCCGCGCGGTGATCTCCTTCACGCGCTCTCCCACGCCCGCTACATCGGCCAGCTCGTCGATGCATTCCTGCTGGATCATCGTCGAATCCATATCCGCCAGCAGCATCTGTTTGCGCCGCCCTTCACTGGGCTGCACCACCAGATCGACGCCGAGCCCCTGAAGCCCTTCCCAGGCCTCCCAGCGATTCGACGGCACCTGTTCGACGCTGAACTCCGCCGCGACATTCGGGTTGAGCCAGCGCGCATCGCCCCCGCCCCAGGCGCCGCACAGCGCATCGAGCGTGGCCTGATCCAGGTTGGCCTCTTTCGGGTCGGCGATCAGCGTGGCGGTAAACATGCGCGCTCCTTGAGGAAAGTCCGTGGAAATGTCGGTTCCGTGACCTGATGCGGCGCATTAGACCAAAAATTTCCCTTGCGCCAGAGCGGGCGCGGGCGTAATGGCGGCGGTGGGACACCCTTCCCCAACGAAGGGCGCTTATCTGGAAGGATACCAGCAATGGCTATCGACGCTCCGGCCGCGCGGCCGGCAAATCCGCGCTTCTCTTCGGGCCCCTGCACGAAGATCCCCGGTTTCTCCCTCGACATGCTCAACGACGCGCCCCTGGGCCGTTCGCACCGTGCCGCTATCGGCAAGGCGAAGCTGAAAGAGGTGATCGAAACCACCCGTGAAATTCTTGGTGTGCCCGCCGATTACCGCATCGGTATCGTGCCCGCCTCCGACACCGGCGCCGTCGAAATGGCGCTGTGGTCGCTGCTCGGCGCTCGTAAGGCGACCATGTGCGCCTGGGAGAGCTTTGGTTCCGGCTGGGTGACCGATGTGGTCAAGCAGCTCAAGATCGACGCCGAAGTGAAGACCGCCGAGTATGGCGACATCGTCGATTTCGCCGACGTGGACTTCAACACCGACGTCGTCTTCACCTGGAACGGCACTACCTCGGGCGTGCGCGTCCCCAATGGCGACGCGATCCCGGCGGATCGCGAAGGCCTGACCATCTGTGACGCCACCTCGGCCGCTTTCGCGATGGAGCTGCCTTGGGAAAAACTCGACGTCACCACCTTCTCCTGGCAGAAAGTGCTGGGCGGCGAGGGCGGTCACGGCGTTCTGATCCTGAGCCCCCGCGCCGTCGAGCGTCTGGAAAACTACGCCCCCGCCTGGCCGCTGCCGAAGATCTTCCGCATGACCAAGGGCGGCAAGCTGATCGAAGGCATCTTCAAGGGTGAGACGATCAACACCCCCTCGATGCTCTGCGTCGAAGACTACCTCGTCTCGCTGAACTGGGCGAAATCGGTCGGCGGCCTGAACGGCCTTGTCGAGCGCGCGAATGCAAACGCGAAAGCCGTCTGGGATTTCTGCGACGCGCGCGACTGGATCGCGAATCTCGCCAATGATCCGGCGACCGCTTCGACCACCTCGGTTTGCGTGAAGTTCACCGATGACCGCATCAAGGACGGCGCGGCGTTTGCCAAGGCTGTGGCCAAGCGGCTTGAGGCCGAAGGCGTGGGCCTTGACCTCGGCGCCTATCGCGACGCCCCGGCCGGTCTGCGCATCTGGTGCGGCTCGACTGTCGAAAAGGCGGATGTCGAAGCGCTCCTGCCCTGGATCGAATACGCTTTTGAAGCCGAGATCGCGGCGCAAGCCTGATCTGAAAACAGAGACGGCGGGCCGCGCGGCCCGTCTTTCCCCGATTTTCTGAAAATTCAAGGAGCCCCGAAAATGGCGCCCAAAGTTCTCGTCTCCGACAGCCTCTCCGAAACCGCTGTCCAGATCTTCCGCGACCGTGGCATCGAGGTCGATTTCGAACCCAAGCTCGGCAAGGATAAGGAAAAGCTCGCCGAGGTGATCGGCAAGTATGACGGTCTCGCGATCCGCTCGGCCACCAAGGTCACCGCGAAGCTGCTCGAAAACGCGACCAACCTGAAGGTTGTCGGCCGCGCCGGTATCGGCACCGACAACGTCGACAAGGAAGCGGCCTCGAAAAAAGGCGTGATCGTCATGAACACGCCCTTCGGCAACATGATCACCACCGCCGAGCATGCCATCGCGATGATGTTCGCGGTCGCCCGCCAGATCCCCGAAGCCGATGCCTCGACGCAGGCCGGCAAGTGGGAAAAGTCGAAATTCATGGGGGTCGAGCTGACCGCAAAGACCCTCGGCGTGATCGGCGCGGGCAATATCGGCGGCATCGTCTGCGACCGCGCGCGTGGCCTGAAGATGAAGGTCATCGCCTATGATCCCTTCCTCGGCGAAGAGAAGGCCGCGAATATGGGCGTGGAAAAGGTCGAACTCGACGAGCTGCTCAAGCGCGCCGATTTCATCACGCTGCACGTGCCGCTCACCGACTCGACCCGCAACATCCTGTCGCGCGAAAACCTGCAGAAGACCAAGCCGGGTGTCCGCATCATCAACTGCGCCCGTGGCGGTCTGGTGGACGAGCAGGCGCTGGCCGACCTGATCAAATCGGGCCATGTCGCGGGCGCTGCCTTCGACGTGTTCTCGGTAGAGCCCGCCACCGAAAACCCGCTCTTCGGTCTGCCGAACGTGGTCTGCACCCCGCACCTCGGCGCCTCGACGACCGAGGCACAGGAAAACGTGGCGCTGCAAGTGGCCGAGCAGATGTCGAACTACCTGCTCGACGGCGCGGTCGAGAATGCGCTCAACATGCCTTCGATGACCGCTGAAGAAGCGAAGGTCATGGGCCCGTGGGTGAAACTCGCCCAGCACCTCGGCGGCTTCATCGGCCAGATGACCGACGACGCGATCAAGGCGATCAACATCACCTTCGACGGCGTGGCCTCGGAAATGAACCTCAAGGCGCTCGACGCCGCGGTGGTCTCGGGCATCCTGAAAGCGTCGCAGCCCGACGTGAACATGGTGTCTGCCCCGGTCATCGCGAAAGAGCGTGGCATCCAGATCTCGACCACCTCGCAGGATCAGACTGGCGTCTTTGAAGGGTACATCAAGGTCACCGTCGTGTCGGAAAGCAAGGAGCGTTCGATCGCGGGCACCGTGTTCTCGGATGGCAAGCCGCGCTTCATCCAGATCAAGGGCATCAATATCGACGCCGAAGTGGGCGAGCACATGCTCTACACCACCAACGAGGACGTGCCCGGCATCATCGGCAAGCTCGGCACCGTTCTGGGCGAGCATGGCGTGAACCTCGCGAACTTCACCCTTGGTCGCTCGAAGCAGGGCGGTGAGGCGATCGCTATTGCCTATGTCGATGACGTGGTTTCGCCCGAGGTGGTGAAAGCCCTCAAGGAAAGCGGCAACTTCAAGCAGGTGAAGCCGCTGGAATTCACCCTCGGCTGATCTAGCTGAGGCCGGACACAGGGCCCTCCGCACCTGCGGGGGGCCTTTTACATTCGGGGATCAAGATGCGGACCTATGCGATCGGAGACATTCACGGCCATCTGGCGAAACTGCGCGGCGCCCATGCGTTGATCGCAGCGGATCGCTCGGCCTGCGGCGATCAGGAGGCCCCGATCGTGCATGTGGGGGATCTCGTCGATCGCGGCCCGGAATCTGCGGGCGTGATCGACTATCTGATGAGCGGTCAGACGCGGGGCGAGGACTGGATCGTCCTGCGTGGCAATCACGACCGGATGTTTCTGGGCTTTCTCGACGATCCCTTCACCGAGGATCACCTGCTCAGTTCCGAGGTCTCCTATCTCAACCCGCGTGTGGGCGGCGAGGCGACGCTCGAAAGTTACGGCATCGCGGATGCGTTTTCCCGCCCGCTGGCAGAGATCGCGTCCGAACTCGGCGCCATCCCGCAGGTCCATCGCGACTGGCTTGCGTCCCAGCCCGCGTATTTCACCCGCGGCGAAGCGATCTTCGTGCATGCGGGGCTGCGTCCCGGTATCCCGCTCGAAGATCAGGTCGAGGATGATCTGCTGTGGATCCGCAAGCCTTTCCTGACCGACCCGCGCGATCACGGCGCGCTCGTCGTGCACGGTCACACCAATATCGAGGCGGCCACCCATTACGGTAACCGCCTCAATCTCGATTCCGGCGCGGGCTATGGCCGCCCGCTTTCGACCGTGGTGATCGAGGGCCGCGACGCATGGCTGCTCACACCCGAGGGCCGGGCGGAGCTGCCACGCGGCTGAACCTCAGCGCGGCTCGAAATAGTCGAGCGGGATCTTGAGGTAGGACCGCCCGTTGCCTTCCGCCTCGGGCTTGCGACCGCCACGGATATTCACCTGTAGCGCGGCCAGCATCAGTTTCGGCAGCGGCAGGGTCGCATCGCGCGCCTCGCGGGTGGCGATGAACTCTTCGCGCGAAATCCCGTCCTTCACATGCTTGTTGTGCGCGCGGTGCTCGGCCACGGTCGCCTCGCAACGCGGCTCTTCCCCCTCGCCGGGATAGTCGTGACCGATGAACAGCCGCGTGTCGGCTGGCAGATCGAGGATTGCGCGCACCGAATCCCACAGCTCGGCCGCCGAGCCACCGGGGAAATCGGCGCGGCTGGTGCCGCTCTCGGGCATCATCAGCGTGTCATGCACGAAAGCTGCATCGCCCACGACATAGGTGATCGAGGCCAGCGTATGCCCGGTCGAAAGCATCACCCGAACCTCGAGATTGCCGATCGTGAAGGTTTCTCCCTCGGCAAAGAGGTGATCCCACTGGCTGCCATCCTGCGGCAGATCGGGCGTGTTGTAGATCCCGGTCCAGAGGCTCTGCACCTTGCGCACGCGCTCGCCGATCCCGCGCCTGGCGCCCAGCTTTTCGGCCAGCCAGACGGCAGAGGAGAAGTGATCGGCATGCGGATGCGTATCGAGCACCCATTCCACCTCGATCCCGGTCTCGCGGATGTAATCGAGGATCTTCTCGGCATTTCCATAGCCCGTGGCTCCCGCTTGGTGATCGTAATCCCAGACCGGATCGACCACGGCGCCCTTCATCGTCTCGGGGTCGTGGAAGACATATTGCCAGCTTCCGGTGGGCTTGTCCCAGAATCCCTTCACAATCGGGTTCGCGCTCATTTCTCTCTCCTGTCTCACATTCGTCTTCATGAATGTGTTTGCGACCTCTCCTGTTTCAACCCCACCTGAGGGCGTTTGTGACGTGTCGTCATTATGACGCAGTCGTGCTGGCCCGGGCTCCACCAAGGGATTACGCTCCCGCCCAAAGTAACCATGGAGGCCCCCATGACTGGCATCGTCATTCTTTCCGGCACCCGCACGCCCATCGGTACATTCGGCGGATCGCTCTCGGGTTTCGCACCCATCGACCTCGCCACCCTCGTCTCGAAAGAGGCGATCGCCCGCGCCGGCATCGCCCCCGAAAAGATCGACCAGGTCGTCTTCGGGCACATCATCAACACCGAGCCGCGCGACATGTATCTCAGCCGCGTCGCCGCCGTGCAGGCGGGCGTTCCGGTCGGCACGCCCGCAATGAACGTGAACCGTCTTTGTGGCTCGGGTGTTCAGGCGGTGGTCTCGGCGGCGCAGATGCTGATGCTCGGCGATGGCGATTTCGCCCTCGCGGGCGGCTGCGACGTGATGAGCAAATCGCCCTATATCGTGCCCGCTGCGCGCTTCGGCCAGAAGATGGGCGACACGCGGATGCTCGACATGATGACCGGTGCGCTGTCGTGCCCCTTCGGCACCGGCCATATGGGCGTCACCGCCGAAAACGTGGCTGCGGAGTGCACCATCTCGCGTGAGGATCAGGACGCCTTCGCGATGGAAAGCCAGGAACGCGCGGCCAAGGCGATCGCCGCGGGTCACTTCAAGGACGAGATCACCCCGGTCGAGATCACCTCGCGCAAGGGCACCGTCGTCTTCGACACCGACGAGCATCCCAAGGCGACCAGCCTCGAGAAACTCGCAACCCTCAAGCCCGTCTTCCAGAAGGACGGCTCGGTCACCGCCGGCAACGCTTCGGGCATCAACGACGGCGCGGCCGCGCTTGTCATTGCACGCGAAGAGGCTGCCGCCGCGGCTGGGCTGAAGGCGCGCGCCAAGATCACCGGCTACGCCATCGCGGGCGTGCGCCCCGAGGTGATGGGTCTCGGCCCGATCCCCGCCGTTTGTGCGCTCCTCGAGAAAACCGGCCTTTCGGCTGCGGATTTCGACTGGATCGAGAGCAACGAGGCCTTTGCGGCGCAGGCTCTCGCGGTTTCGCGCGAACTCGGCCTCGACCCGGCCAAGGTCAACCCCGATGGCGGCGCCATCGCGCTTGGTCACCCGATCGGCGCCACCGGCGCGATTCTGATCGTGAAGGCGATGCATGCGCTCGAGCGCACCGGCGGCAAGCGCGCGCTGGTGACCATGTGCATCGGCGGCGGCCAGGGCATCGCAATCGCGATCGAGCTGGCCTGACCCGGCGGCGGGAGAAAGATCGGATTTTCACAATTTTCTCCCGCCCACCTCCCCATCGCGGTTAAGCGGCTGTTCATGCGGCTCTGCCAACCTGCCTGCCGAAAGATTTTCGGGGGCAATCGGGCGGCATGCATGCGACGATCGCGAATAAACTCGCTCAGGAGCGGCGCTCACGCCTCGCCGCAGAGAAACTTCTGGAGCAAAAAAGCCGGGAGCTTTTCGCAGCCAATCAAAAGCTCGCGCTGCATGCGCGCATGCTCTCCGATCAGATCGTCGAACAGCGCAAGGGGCTCGCCCGGGCCTTGTCAGAACGCGCCAGCCTGATCGGCGAAAATGACCGCGTCCGCACCGATCTTGAACGCGCCAATTCGTTGGTGATGATCGCGCAGCGCCGGCTTTGGGATGCGGTCGACGCGATCTCGGACGGGTTCGCGGTCTATGACAGCGAGTTGCGCCTCGTCGCCGCCAACCATGTCTATCTCTCCTTTTTCGTGGGGGAGATCCCGATCGGCCCGGGTATTTCCTATGATGAGGTCACGCGCATCGCGGCGGATCGCGGCCTTTTCGACCTGCAAGGCCGCGACCCGCTCGACTGGCATTTCGAAATGAGCGAGCGGATCCGCCGCAAGGAAATCCCCCCGCTCGAGATCCAGACCCGTGACGGCCGCTGGTTTCGCATCAACAACCGCTGGGGCGCGCAGGGCGATCTGGTCACCTACGCGCAGGACATCTCCGACGCGGTCCGCCGCGAGGAAGACCTGCGCGAGGCGCGCGACCGCGCAGAGGCTGCCAGTCGTGTGAAATCCGCCTTCCTGGCCAATATGAGCCACGAGATCCGCACCCCTATGAACGGTGTCGTGGGCATGGCGGATCTGCTCGCCGAAACCGACCTGACCGAGGAGCAACGCCTCTACGCCGATACGATCCGCTCCTCGGGCGAGGCGCTTCTGACGATCATCAATGACGTGCTCGACTATTCCAAGATCGAGGCAGAGCGGATGCGCCTCTACCCCGAGCCCTTCGATCTCGAACGCTGCCTGCACGAGATCATGGTGCTGCTGCAGCCCGGCACGAAGGATCGCGCGGTGAAACTGCTCGTGGATTACGACCTCTTCCTGCCCACCCGCTTCATCGGCGATCCCGGCCGTATGCGTCAGATCCTCACCAACCTGCTCGGGAACGCTGTGAAATTCACGCAAGCCGGTCATGTTCTCGCCCGCGTCGTCGGCTTCGAGCGCGACGCAGGCCGATACGAGCTCCACATCACGGTCGAGGATACCGGGATCGGCATTGCGCCCGAGCTGCTCGAACATGTCTTTGGCGAGTTCAATCAGGTCGAGGCGGAATCGAACCGCAAGTTCGAGGGGACTGGGCTGGGCCTTGCGATCACCCATCGCCTCGTGCAGCTGATGGGCGGAGAGGTCTGGGTCGACAGCGCGCCGGGGGAGGGGTCGTGTTTCGGCTTCAAGCTCACCTTGCCGCGCGCCGAACCCGCGACCCCAATCGACGCGCCGTGCCCGCCGATCACCCTGCGCACGGCCCTCGTGGTCGACGATCTTTTCGTCAACCGTGTCATCCTCGAGCGCCAGTTGCGGACCTACGGGCTCGACGTCACGCTTTGCCGCACCACCGAAGAGGCCTTGCGGGTGCTCGGCGACGGGGCGAAATTCGACGTCATCCTCACCGATCACCGCCTGCCCTCGCTTGACGGGATCGCTATCGCCCAGAGCCTGAGCGCCTCCGGCTACGACGTGCCGATCCTGCTGATCAGCTCCGATCCCGAGCTGGCAGGCGCGGTGCAGCTCCCCGAAATCGCGGGCTGCCTGCAAAAGCCGGTGCTGCGATCAGAGCTGTTTCGCACCCTGCAAGACCTCTCGCGGCGCAGCTTGCCTGACCCTGCCGCATTGCCCGATCCGTCGCCCGCATCCGACCCGCCGGCCCGCCAGATGCGCGTGCTCGCCGCCGAGGACAATCGCACCAACCAGCTCGTCTTTTCCAAGATGGTGAAGGATCTCGATATCGAGCTGCGCTTCGCCAACAACGGGCGTGAGGCGGTCGAGATCTGGCGGGATTTTGCCCCGGACCTGATCTTCATGGATATCTCGATGCCGGAAATGGACGGGCGTGAAGCCACCCGCGCGATCCGCGCGGCGGAGGGGCCGGGGGCGCATGTGCCGATCTGTGCGCTCACCGCCCACGCGATGGACGGCGACAGCGAGTCGATCTTTGCCGCAGGGATCGACCACTACCTCACGAAGCCGCTCAAGAAGCCATTGATCGCAGAGCGGATCGGCGCCTCCGCTCACGGCCACATCCGCCCCCCGCTACCCGCAGCGGATCAGCGATAGCCGTCGAGAATTCCGAGGATGGGCTCGGCAAAGCGGTCGAGCTTCGACTCGCCCATTCCCGCAATCCGCCCCAGCGCGGTGCGGTCGCGGGGCCGCGTCTCGGCGATCTTGCGCAGCGTCGTATGGGTCAGCGAAAGGGGTTTGCCGATCCCGTCCTCGCCGCGCAGGAGCCGCGTGACCTCGGCCAGAAGTGCGTCGAAGATCTCGCCCTCCTGCCGTCCCGCGAGCTTGCGCCGCGTGGGGTGCATCTCCTCCACGGCGCCGGCGATCACCGACAGGAACTCCGCACCATAGCTTTCCAGTTTCTTTGCGCCCACACCGCCGATCCCCGCCATCTCGTCGAGGCTCATCGGCCGCTTCTCGGCCATCTCGATCAGGGTTCGGTCGGTGAAGACGATATAGGCGGGCACGCCCTGCGCCTCGGCCAGCGCACGGCGCTTGGCCTTGAGCGCAGATAGAAGCGGCGCGTCTTCCTCGCTCACCAGCGTCTTGATCACGTTTTTCGCTTTGGCCGATGCCACCAGATCGCGGCGCAAGGTGATCGACTGTTCGCCGCGCAGGATCGGACGCGCCGCGTCGGTCATCACCAATGCCCCGTGCCGCGCCGCATCGGGGCGGATCAGGTCATGGCCCATCATCTGCCGGAACACCGCCTGCCATTGCGCACGGCTCAGATCCCGGCCCACGCCGAAGGTCGGCAGCTTGTCATGGCCCCATTGCCGGATCTTGTCGGTCTCGGACCCCAGCAGGATCTCGATCAGGTGGCCCGCGCCGAAGCGTTCCTCCGAGCGCAAAGCCGCCGAGAGCGCCTTGCGCACCGCTTCCGTCCCGTCGAACAGCTCGGGCGGGGTGTCGCACAGATCGCAATTCCCGCACGGCGTGGCTTCCTCACCGAAATAGCGCAGCAGCTTCACCCGGCGGCATTCGGTCGCCTCCGCGAGACCCAGCAACGCATTGAGCCGCCCGTGATCGGCCTCCTTGCGCTCGGGCGGCGCCAGCCCCTCGTCGATCTGGCTTCGCCGCAGCTTGATATCGTCGGGCCCGTAGAGCGTCAGCGTCTCGGCGGCCGCGCCATCCCGGCCCGCTCGGCCGATCTCCTGGTAATAGGCCTCGATCGATTTCGGCAGATCGGCATGGGCGACCCAGCGGATATCGGGCTTGTCCACGCCCATCCCGAAGGCCACGGTCGCGACCACGATCAGCCCGTCTTCCTGCTGGAAGCGCACTTCCACCGCACGGCGGTCATCCGCCTCCATCCCGCCGTGATAATGGCAGGCCAGATGCCCCGCCTCGGTCAGCGCCTTCGCCAAGGTCTCGGTCTTGGCCCGCGTGCCGCAATAGACGATCCCCGACTGCCCCTTGCGCGCGGCGGCGAAGTTCAGGATCTGACGGCGCGGCTGATCCTTGGGCGAAAAGGCGAGGTGAATATTCGGCCGGTCGAAACCGCGCAGGAAACTCTCCGGCGCCTGCCCGTCGAACAGCCGGTTGACGATCTCGGCGCGGGTTTCTTCATCCGCAGTGGCGGTGAAGGCCGCAAGCGGCACGCCGAGGCTGCGCCGCAGCTCGCCGATGCGCAGATAATCGGGGCGGAAATCATGGCCCCACTGGCTGACGCAATGCGCCTCGTCCACCGCGATCAGGCTCACGCCCGCCCGTCTGAGCAGCTGATGCGCTCCGCCCGAAGCCAGCCGCTCGGGCGCCATGTAGAGGAGTTTCAACCGCCCCTCTTCGATCGCGGCAAAGACCTCCTCGGTCTCTTCGTCGGTGTTCCCCGAGGTCAGCGCGCCCGCCTCGACGCCTGCCTGCCGCAGCGCGCGCACCTGATCGCGCATCAACGCGATCAGCGGCGAAATCACCACCGTCACGCCCTCTCGTGCCAGTGCAGGCAATTGATAGCAGAGGGATTTTCCCCCACCCGTCGGCATGATCGCAAGCACGTTATGCCCTGCGATCACCGCGCGCACGATCTCTTCCTGACCGGGCCGGAAGGCATCGAACCCCCAGACCCGCGCCAGTAGCTCGGCGGGGGCTTCGGCTGCCGCAGCCGCAGGCATCAGAAGCTGTTGCCGTAGAAGAAGGCCGCGTTGTTGAAGAGCGCCTGGCGGATGATGATCAGCGCGATGAAGGCCACCAGCGGCGCCAGATCGAGCCCGCCCGTGTCAGGCAGGAAGCGCCGGATGCGCCCGTAGATCGGCTCGAGCAGATTGTTCAAACCGAACCAGATCTGTGCCACCAGCGGCTGACGCAGGTTGAGCACCTGGAAATTGATCAGCCAGCTCATGATGATATGGGCGATCATGACGAACCAGATGACGTTCAGGATCAGCACGAGCGCCTGAAAGAGCGTGACCATCGAACACCTCCGCTTTGGGTCGCAAAGACAGGTAAGCGAGCCGCCCGGCCTTTGCAACCGCAGGCTGGGTGGCATTTTCCGTAACGTCGTTCTTGACGCTTCCGCTGCGTCGCAGCACCACTGATCGCATGTATCCCGTCGTTCGCATGGCCAAAGAGATCGTCAAGTTCCGCAATGCGCCTGCGTTGCCGATCACGGGCACCCATGTCAGCCACCATATCTGCTGGCCCTGGGACATCGACCTGTGGATGGAGCTCAATAACGGGCGCACGCTGACGCTCTACGATCTGGGGCGTATCCCGCTGGCGATCCGCACCGGGCTTTGGGACACGCTCAAGCGCAACAGATGGGGTATCGTCGTCGCGGGCAACACCACCCGCTATCGCCGCCGTGTTCAGGCCTTCCAGAAATTCGAGATGCGTTCGCGCTGTCTTGGGTGGGACGATCGCTGGATGTGGCTCGAACACGCGATGTTTACCCGCGGGGAATGCTCCTCGCATATCCTGATCCGTGGGGCCGTGACTTCGAAGCAGGGAATGATCCCGCCCGCGCGCGTACTCGAAGAGATGGGCGTGAGCGAACCCTCCCCACCGCTCCCCGAATTCGTCACCGCCTGGTCCGAGGCGGATGCGAAACGCCCCTGGCCGCCGGAGTTCTGAGGCGGGTCAGAGCCTTGAATTGACACGCTGGGCAGCGCCCGACCGCCGGGTGCGTCCATGCCGTCCGGACTTTGGCGCGGGCGTCCGGCCCGGGCCGTGCCCGTCCGGCCTTCGTTATGCTCAGGCGTTCGCCGGGGCCTCCTTCCACTGGAAGGCCGCTTTGCCCCGGCTCACCCCTCCCCCCCGGGAGGACGCATTGGCGATAGCTCGCGGGGACAGCCGGCATTCGGGCTTTCGAGATAAGCCGCAGACCCCAAGCAGAGCACAGCGTCCACCCGCGGCTCGGGCGCGTCCCTCCCCTCATCCCTTTCACGGTGACGCTTGCGCCGGCGCCCCTTTTCAGGCTTGATCGCCCCGAAAGGCCGCCAGCTCCAAAAGGCGCGCCGCATGAGGGGGACAGGGCAGATGATCACCGCAAAGAAACGGATCTGGGGCTGGTGGTTCTTCGATTGGGCCAGCCAACCCTACAATACGCTCCTGATCACCTTCATCTTCGCGCCCTTCGTGAAGGACCTGATGGGCTCGGGCACCGCGGCGCAGACGGTGTGGGGCTATGGCGTGGGGCTCGCGGGGATCGTCATCGCGCTTGCCTCGCCCTTCCTTGGCGCCATTGCGGACCGCTCGGGGCGGCGGATGCCGTTCATCTGGGTCTTCTCGGTGATGTATTTCGTGGGCGCATGGTTCCTCTGGTATGCCGAGCCCGGCAATTTCCACCTCATCGCGATCATGATCGCCTTCGCGATCGGCATGATCGGGATGGAGTTCGCCACCACCTTCACCAACGCGATCCTGCCCGATCTCGGCCCGCGCGAGGAAATCGGGCGCATCTCCGGCTCGGGCTGGGCCTTTGGCTATATCGGCGGGATGATCACCCTGATCATCATGCTGCTGCTGCTTCAGGCCAATCCCGACACCGGCAAGACGATGCTCGGGATCGACCCGCTCTTCGGCCTCGATGTGACCACCCGGGAGGATACCCGCGCCGTCGGTCCGCTCACCGCGATCTGGTACGCGGTCTTCATGATCCCGTTCTTCCTCTGGGTGAAAGAGCCGCGCAAGGCCGACGCGCTGCCGGTGCGTACCGCGCTGCGCGGCGCCTGGCCGGAGCTGCGCGCGACGCTCAAGGCGCTGCCGCACCGGCGCTCACTGTTCTCCTTCCTGCTCAGCTCGATGTTCTACCGCGATGCGCTCAACGGCATCTACACTTTCGGCGGGCTCTATGCGGCGGGGGTGCTGAACTGGCCGATCATGATGATCGGCATCTTCGGCATTCTCGGCACGATCACCGGCGCGGTTTTTGCGTGGCTCGGCGGCAAGGCCGATGACCGCTGGGGGCCCAAGGCGGTGATCGTGACCACGGTGATCGTGCTGACGATGGTGGTGGTGGGCATCGTCTTCGTCTCGCGTGAGAGCGTGTTCGGCATCGCCGTCCCGCCCGAAAGCTCGCTGCCCGACATCGCCTTCTACATCCTCGGCGGCATGATCGGCGCCTGCGGTGGCGCGCTGCAATCGGCCTCGCGCACGATGATGGTCCGTCAGGCTGATCCCGAGAAGATCACCGAGCATTTCGGCCTCTACGCGCTCACCGGCAAGGCCACGGCTTTCATCGCGCCGCTCTCGATCGGGATCGTGACGCAGGTCTCGGACAATCAGTCGATCGGCATCACCCCGATCATCGTGCTTTTGATTCTTGGCCTGCTGCTGCTAGGCTGGGTGCGAACCAATGGAGACCACATCCCCCACGGACAGCCCTGACCATGATATCCAGATTTTTCGCCACAGCCCTTTCTCTCACGCTCATTGCCACACCCGTCGCCTCCGAGCCGCTCGCCCGCGTGCTCTTCGGCTCGAAATCCGCGCCCTCCGCTCAGGCGCCCTCCGCGATCGGCTTTTACTCGCGCGGCTGTGCGGCGGGGCTTCAGGCGATGCCCGAGACCGGGCCGACCTGGCAGGCGATGCGGCTGTCGCGCAACCGCAACTGGGGTCAGCCCGAGATGCTGACCTATCTTCAGGACCTCTCGGCCTACGCTGCGACCCTGCCCGGCTGGAAAGGTCTCTATATCGGCGATATCAGCCAGCCGCGCGGCGGACCGATGACCGGCGGCCATGCGAGCCACCAGATCGGTCTCGACGCCGATATCTGGATGCTGCCGCCGAAACGGCTCGACCTCAGCCGGTCCGAGCGCGAGAAGATCTCCTCGATTTCCGTGCGCACCGCCGATCAGCGCAGCATCAACGGCAACTGGACGCCCCAGCATATGGCGCTGCTGCGCCGTGCCGCTTCCGATCCGCGCGTTGACCGCATCTTCGTCGCCGCGGCGGCGAAGATCGCGATGTGCAATTCCGCGCCGCGCGGCGACCGGGCCTGGCTCCAGAAGATCCGGCCGATCTACGGGCATAACACGCATTTCCACGTGCGCTTGAAATGCCCGCCCGGCGCGCGCTATTGCGAGACCCAGAAACCCACGGTCGCGCACCTGTCGAAGGGAGGCGATGGTTGCGACGACACGCTGATGTGGTGGGTGACGGATTATCTCAACCCGCCCAAGACGGCGCCGAAGCCGCCCAAGGGCCCGCCGAAGAAGAGCGCCAAGACCTACGTCATGTCGGACCTCCCCTCCCAATGTCGCGCCGTTCTGTCCTCGCGCTAGCCTTCGGCGCGGGACTGGCCCTCTTGGCGGGGCTCGCCCCGGCCGGGCCGCATCCGCGCGCGCAATTCCTGCAAAGCTACCACTGGACCATGCCGGGCGTCAGCGTCTTCGGCGGGTTCTCGGGGCTTGAGCTCGGTCCCGACGGGCGCGACTTCGTCACCCAGTCCGATCGCACCACCCTCTGGCGGGGTCGTCTCGACCGCAGCGCCTCGGGTCGGATCACCGGCGTCACCGTGACGCGGGGACCGGACTGGCTGCACAGCTCCGAGGGTGCGGTTCTGACCCGCCACCAGGGCGACAGCGAGGGGCTGGCGCTCGCCCCTGACGGATCGGTCTACATATCCTTCGAGGGGCTCGCGCGGGTGTCGCATTTCCCGTCCGACGATGGACCGGCCGAGCTGCTTCCGCGTCCCGAGGCCTTTGCGAAAATGCCCAGCAATGCCTCGCTCGAGACGCTGGCCATCGACGATCAGGGCATGCTCTACACGATGCCCGAAGACTCGGGCAGCACGCGCAAACCCTTCCCCGTCTGGCGCTACCGCAACGGCAAATGGGATCAGCCCTTCGCGATCCCGCGCGACGGCAACTGGCTGCCGGTGGGGGCGGATTTCGGTCCCGACGGTCGGCTTTATGTGCTCGAGCGTGATTTCTGGGGGCTTCTGGGCTTTCTCACCCGCGTACAGGTCTTCGACATTCACGGCGATACGCTTTCGGGCGGCGAGGTGCTGATCCAGACCGGGGCGGGGCGTCACGACAATCTCGAAGGCATCGCGGTCTGGCGCGATACGAGCGGCGCGATCCGCCTGACGATGATCTCCGACGACAATTTCTTTCCGTTTCAGCGCACCGAAATCGTCGAATATCGCCTCCTGTCCCAGCAGCGCAGCGCCAAGAGGGATTGACGCACGCGTCACAACCGCGTATCGCGCGCCCTTGCCCGGAACGGTCCGGGCCATGTCTCCGCTACCATGTAAAAACGGTTGAACATCATGACCCGCTATATTCCTGGCATTCTTGCCATGGCCATCATCGTTGTGGCCTCCAACATCCTGGTGCAGTTCCTTCTGGGCAACTTCCTCACCTGGGGTGCGTTTACCTATCCCTTCGCCTTCCTCGTCAATGACGTGATGAACCGCATCTACGGCCCGGGCGCCGCCCGCCGCGTCGTCTTCGCCGGTTTTGTCGTTGGCGTGATCTGCTCGCTGATCGGCAGCCAGATCATGATTCAGGGCGACGGCTTCGAATATCCCGCCGTGACGCTGCGTATCGCGATCGGCTCGGGCACCGCCTTCCTGATCGCGCAGATGGCCGACATCCTGGTCTTCGACAAGCTGCGCAACGGTGTGTGGTGGCAGGCCCCCGCGGTCTCGACCCTCGTCGGCGCCTCGCTCGACACGATGATCTTCTTCTCGATCGCTTTCGCGGCCTCGCTGACCTTCCTCGAGCCCTCCAACGACGTGTCCTGGGCCAACGATCATCTGCCGCTTCTGGGCTTTGGTCCGCAGGTTCCGCTCTGGGTGTCGCTCGCCTGTGCCGACTGGCTTGTCAAACTCGCCTTAACTTTGGTCGCTCTGCTGCCTTTCAAGGCAATTGTTACCAAACTTTCTCCAAGGATTGCGTAATTTTTCTTGCCACACACAAAATCTGTGGCACGCTGTGGATAACGGCAACGCATTGAAAGGAGGTGGTCCAGTGTCGAGAGTGATAGTGGAGAGAGGTGTCGGGACAGTCAGGGGGGCCGTGGCCTGAGGGCAAACCCTAGGGCAAAGAGCCTTGACTGGGACGGCTGGATCCTTCGGACCCTAACCGGACCATCTCCGTAGATCTCGGAGGGCCGTCTCGCTCAGAGACGGCCCTTTTCGATAGGGCGCTCCATAGCACATGGGGCGCCCTGTTTTGTTGATGGAGATCACTGAAGTAATCGCGCTTCGGGCGTAGCCTTCCCTAACGTAAATCTTTGTGGGAGGAGAAAATGCGCTTCATCACCTGCTGTCTGGCGCTCGTGGGCGCCATGACGATGACCCCGGCCGTCGCTCAGAACGCCGATATCGGCAAGCAGCTCTACGGCCAATACTGCGCCAGTTGCCATGGCGAAGGCGGCTCTGGCGACGGTCCGATGGCCGAATACCTGACCGTCAAACCGAGCGATCTCACCGGGCTCGCCGCGGCCAATGACGGGAAATACCCGATGCTCGACGTCATTCACATCATCGACGGGCGCACCGGCGTGCGCGCGCATGGTGGCCCGATGCCGGTTTTCGGAGAGGTGTTCACCGAAGGGTCCGGCACGGGCTCCTATGCCGATGTGCTGGCCACGCGCGGTCGCGTCCTCTCGCTCGCGACCTATATCGAGTCCCTTCAGCCTTGAGGCGGAGGAGCGCTCACGCCCGTTGCGACGTGAGGGCCGATCTCGACTTCACGGGCCGGATATGCTTTTGAAGTGCGGGGGCGCGAGTCCCCGCATTTTCAGAATGTGCAGGGGTTGAGGCGAATGAGCGATATTGACGCGATGAGCTTTGAAGAGGCGATGAAGGCTCTCGAAGAGGTCGTGGGCCAGCTGGAGCATGGCGACGTCCCGCTGGATCGCTCGATCGAGCTTTACGAGCGTGGCGCGAAGCTCAAGGAGCGCTGCACGAAGCTGCTCAAGGAAGCCGAAGAGCGCGTCGAGAAGATCACTCTCGGCGCCGACGGATCCCCGCAAGGTACGGCGCCGGCCGAAGGTCTGTAAATGTTCGAGACCCGACTGAAAGAGGTCCAGCGCGATGTTCAGGTCGCGCTCGACGCCGCCGTGGCCCGCCAGCCCGAAGGCCCGCTGCGCGCGCCGATGCATTACGCGCTGCAAGGCGGCAAACGCCTGCGCGCCTTCCTCGTGCTCGAAAGCGCCGCAATCTTCGGGATCGCGCAGGCCCAGGCCATGCCCGCCGCCGCCGGTGTCGAGGCGCTTCACGCCTATTCGCTCGTGCATGACGACCTGCCCTGCATGGATGATGACGACCTGCGCCGCGGCCAGCCGACCGTGCATGTCAAATGGGATGAGGCAACCGCCGTACTGACCGGCGACGTGCTGCAAACCCTCGCCTTCGAGCTGTGCGCAGATCCCGTCCTCGGCGCGGCAGATCGGCGCATCGCGCTCGTCACCGCGCTCGCGAAAGCCTCGGGCGCTGCCGGTATGGGCCATGGTCAGGCGCTCGATATCGCGGCCGAGACCGCACCCGAACCGCTCACCCTGCCGCAGATCATCACGCTTCAGGCGGGCAAGACCGGAGCATTGATCTCCTTCGCCGCCCGCGCTGGCGCGATCCTCGCCGGGGAAGATGAAAAACCCTTGCAGGCCTATGCCGAGGCTGTGGGTCTTGCCTTCCAGATCGCCGATGACATCCTCGACGTCACGGGCTGCGAGAAGGCCACCGGCAAGCGCGTCGGCAAGGATAGCGACGCGGGCAAGGCCACCTTCGTCTCGCTTCTGGGTCTCGACGGCGCTCGCGCCCGCGCCGATGCCCTGATCTGCGACGCGATCGACGCCGTTTCCCCCTACGGAGACAGGGCAGAAAACTTGCGAGCCGCCGCGCGTTTCGTTATCTCCCGCGAGATGTAGCGCGCCTCAGGGGGCCAGCCGATGACCGATACGCCGAACGAACCGACCGCAACGCCGACCCTCGACCGGGTGCGCCTGCCGTCCGATCTCAAAAGCCTCACCGATGCCGAGCTGAAAAAGCTCGCCCATGAGCTGCGCACCGAAACGATCTCGGCCGTGTCGCAGACCGGCGGACATCTGGGTGCGGGGCTCGGCGTGGTCGAGCTGACCGTGGCGCTGCATGCCGTGTTCGACGCACCCCGCGACAAGATCATCTGGGACGTGGGCCACCAGTGCTACCCCCACAAGATCCTGACCGGCCGCCGCGACCGCATCCGCACGCTGCGCACCAAGGGCGGTCTGTCGGGCTTCACCAAGCGCTCTGAATCCCCCTATGACCCGTTCGGCGCGGGCCATAGCTCGACCTCGATCTCGGCGGCTGTCGGCTTCACCATGGGTCGCGAGCTCGGCGCCGAGACGGGCGACGCGATCGCGGTGATCGGCGATGGCGCGATGTCGGGCGGAATGGCCTTCGAGGCGATGAACCACGCGGGCCATCTGGGCAAGCGGATGTTCGTGGTGCTCAACGACAACGAGATGTCGATCGCCCCGCCGGTCGGCGCGCTCTCGACCTACCTCACCCGGCTCTATTCCGAAGCCCCGCTGCAGGATCTGAAATCCGCCGCCAAAGGCGCGATGAGCCTGCTGCCCGAGCCGTTCCAGGAAGGTGCGCGCCGCGCCAAGGAAATGCTCAAGGGCATGGCCATGGGCGGAACGCTCTTCGAAGAGCTGGGCTTCTCCTATGTCGGCCCCGTGGACGGGCATGATCTCGACCAGCTCCTGCCGCTGCTGCGCACGCTCAAGGCCCGCGCGACCGGCCCGGTGCTGATCCATGCGCTGACGAAGAAGGGCAAGGGCTACGCGCCTGCCGAAAGCCGCCCCGATGGCGGCCACGCCACCGCGAAATTCGACGTGGCGACGGGCGAGCAGAAGAAATCCCCCTCGAACGCGCCAAGCTACACCAAGGTCTTCGCCGAGAGCCTGATCAAGGAAGCGGCGAAGGACGAAAAGATCGTCGGCGTCACCGCCGCGATGCCCGACGGCACGGGGCTGAACCTCTTCGCCGCGCAATTCCCGCGCCGCTGTTTTGACGTGGGCATCGCCGAGCAGCACGCCGTGACCTTCTCGGCCGGCCTTGCGGCCTCGGGGATGAAGCCGTTCTGCGCGATCTACTCGACCTTCCTGCAACGCGGCTACGACCAGATCGTGCATGACGTGGCGATCCAGCGCCTGCCGGTGCGTTTCGCCATCGACCGCGCGGGTCTGGTGGGTGCCGATGGCGCGACCCATGCGGGCAGTTTCGATATCGGCTTCATGTCGTCCCTTCCGGGCATGGTGGTGATGGCCGCCGCCGACGAGGCGGAACTCGTGCACATGGTCGCCACCGCCGCAGCCCATGACGAAGGCCCGATTGCTTTCCGTTACCCGCGCGGTGAGGGCATGGGCGTCGACATGCCCGAGACAGGCATGCCGCTCGAAATCGGCAAGGGCCGGATGATCGCGGAAGGCTCGCGCGTCGCGATCCTGTCCTACGGCACCCGTCTGGCCGAGGTTCTGAAAGCCCGCGAGGCGCTCGCCGCGCGCGGACTTGCGCCGACGATCGCCGATGCGCGGTTCGTCAAACCGCTCGACACCGATCTGATCGACCGGCTCGTGGCCGAACACGAGGCGCTGATTTGTATTGAAGAGGGCGCGGTGGGCGGCTTCGGCAGCCATGTCGCGCAATACCTGTCCGATCGCGGCGTCTTCGATCACGGGTTCAAGTTCCGCTCGATGGTCCTGCCCGACACCTTCATCGACCACGCCTCGCCCGAGGACATGTACCACACCGCCGGGATGGACGCGCCGCAGATCGAGGCGAAGGTGCTCGAGCTTCTCGGCGTCGCGGTCGCGAAACGCGCCTGAGATAAGCTACGCTTATCCAGGCGGGGCCTGCACAAGCGTAGCTTATGCGGCCTCGGCCTCGCTCAGCAGCCCTTCCGAGACCAGCCGCGCGGCCCAGCCCTCCGGCCCCTCGAAGAGATGCGTCTTCCAGCCGAAAGTATGTGCCGTCGCGATATTGTCCGCGCGGTCATCGGTGAAAATCAGCTGCGCACCCGAAAGCCCCGTCGCTTCTTCGACCATCGCGTAGATCTTCGGATCGGGCTTCGTCACGCCCATATGGCCCGAAATGAAATCGCGGTCGAATTCGCGCAGGAACGGGTAGTGCGTGGCCGCATAATCATAGCTACCGATCCCGAAATTCGTCAGCGAGAAAACCGGCATCCCCTTGGCCTGCAAGGCTTTCATCAAGCGCAGGGAATGCGGAATGCCGGGGGCTGCCATCTCGATCCAGTCATCGTGCCAGCGCCGGATCGCATCGCGCCATGTCGGGTATTTCTCGGCCCATTCGTAGATCGTTTCGCGGAACGGCGCGCCGCGGTCGATCTCGTCATTCATGCCGTGCAGATCGACCTCGGCGAACATCTGCTCGCGCGTTTCGCGGGGCATGATGCGGTCGTAATGCCGCTCGGGCTGCCATTCGATCAGCACGTTGCCGATATCGAAAATCACCGCTTCAACCATTCTCTGCCTCCCTGATCGCCGCGCGCGCCGCCCGGTCGAGCGTGTCTGAGAACCGCGCCCGATCCGCCTTGGAAAACGGCTTGCCGCCGCCCTGCCGGAACGGATCGGCCGAGCGCAGGTCCGCCATAAGATCGCGCGTTGCCAAGACGTTACCGATATTCGCAGGGGTCAGCGCCTCGCCATCGGGGCGCAGCACCCGCGCGCCCGCCTCCACGCATTTCGCGGCCAGCGGAATATCATTGGTGATCACCACATCGCCCCGGCCCGCGCGCTCGGCGATATACATGTCGGCCACGTCCGGCCCCTGATCGACATAGACCATCTCGACCAGCGGGTTGGGCGAGGGCCGCAGCCCCCCGTTCGAAACCAGCATCAGCTTGACGCCCAGCCGCGTCGCCACGCGCTCGGCCTCGGCCTTTACCGGACAGGCATCGGCATCGACCCAGATCACGCCCAGAGCGCCTCGGCGTGGAAAGCGAGGTGATCGGGGATGAAGCTTTGCACGAAGTAATAGCTGTGATCGTAGCCCTTCTGCATCCGGAAGGTGCCGGGCTGACGGCGCGCGGCCATGGCCTCGGCCAGCGCCTCGGGCTTCAGCAGATCGAGGAACTGATCCGAGCCGCCCTGATCGATCAGAACTTCACCCTCGAAGCCGACCTCGCGCATCAGAAGCGTCGCGTCATGTGCGGCCCATTGGCTTTCGTCATCCCCCAGATAGGCACTGAACTGCTTGCGCCCCCAGTCGCTTTGCGTCGGGTTTGCGATCGGCGCGAAGGCCGAGACCGAACGGAAACGCTCGGGCAAGGACATCGCCAGCGTCAGCGCGCCATGCCCGCCCATCGAATGGCCGGTGATCGCCTGCCGCTCGGGGTCGATCTCGAAAGCGGCGTCGATCGCGTTGGGCAGTTCCTCGGCGATGTAATCCCACATCCGGAAATGCGGCGCCCAGGGCGATTGCGTGGCGTTGACGTAGAAGCCGGCGCCCTGACCCAGATCGTAATCCTCGTGATCGGCCACGCCCTCGCCGCGTGGCGAGGTGTCGGGGAAGACAAGCGCGATCCCGTGCTCGGCGGCGAATGCCTGCGCACCGGCCTTGGTCATCGCGTTCTCATGCGTGCAGGTCAGTCCCGAGAGATACCACAGCACGGGCACCGGCCCGTCCTCGGCCTCGCGCGGCAGGAACAGACCGAAGGTCATCTCGCAATCGTTCACCTTCGAAGCGTGCGAATAGACGCCCTGAACGCCTCCGAAGCAGCGGTTTTCCGAGATCGTTTTCATCAAAGCCTCCTCAGCCGTGAACCCAATGGATGACCGCCGGAACCGTGAGGATCGAGACGGCGGTCGAGACGAGAATGGCGGCCGAGACGCGCTGCGGCGCCACCCCGAAATGCTGCGCCAGAATATAGACATTGCCCGCGACGGGAAGGGCGGCGGCGGCGATCATCACGCCGGCCGCGTAGGGCTCGACGTCGAAGATCAGAAGTGCCGTGATCGCGATGGCCGCCGGATGCAGGAAGAGCTTGCCGAAAGAGAGCCATATCGCGGGCGCGGGCTTTTCCGCCGATTTGCCCGCGAGCGAGGCGCCGATGGCAAAGAGCGCACCCGGCGTGGCCGCGGCCCCCAGCAGCGTCATGAATTCCTCGAGCGGGCCCGGCATCGGCAGTTTCAGGCCGGCCCAGGCAAGCCCCGCCAGCATCGAGACGATCATCGGGTTCTTCACCAGCCCCAGCGCGATCGGCGCGAGCGAGACCTTTCCGTGCCGCGACGCCGTGATGAAGATGGTGATGATCGAGGAAAACACGATCAGGTCACAGGCGAGCACCATCAGCACCGGCCCGACGGCAAGCGGACCGAGCAGCACCACCAGCATCGGCACTCCGAGAAAGCCGGTATTCCCGGTCATCGAAGTATGCGCCTCCATCGCGGCGAGCGCGGTCGGCAACTTGCGGGTCTTTGCCACCGCGAAGCTCACCAGCCAGACCGCGCCCGAGCCCGTCAGATAGGCAAGGATGAATTGCAGGTCGAACAGTGCGCCCAGATCGAGATTGGCGGAGAATTTGAACAGCATCGCCGAGAGCGCGAAATAGAAGACGAATTTCGTCAGCCACGCGGTCGCCTCGGCGGTGAAAAAGCGGATCTGCCCGGCGAACCAGCCAAGCCCGATCAGGGCGAAGAAGGGCAAGGTCTTGAGAAAGATCTCGAGCATGGACAAGCGCTAGCATGCGGTTTGGCCAAGTGCCAGACAGGGAATGCAACCCGAGCGCGGCGTGGAGAGCGGGTCATGCCTCCGGCGGGGATATTTGGACCAAGTCGAAAGGGAACGCGCGCTTTCGAATTGGCTCAAATATCCCCCCGCGGAGCGACCGTCGCGCGCAAGGGGCGCGGCGGTCGGGATCAGCCGCCGCCGATCAACACGCCCGCTGCGAAGACCAGAGCCCCGCCGAGCACGACCTGGAAGGCGGCGCGCAGGAAGGGCGTCTCCATGTAGCGGTTCTGGATCCAGGTGATCGCCCAAAGCTCCAGGAACACGACGACGAAGGCGATGGTGGTCGCGGTCCAGAAATCGGGGATCAGGTAGGGCAATGCGTGACCCAGGCCGCCGATCGCGGTCATGATGCCCGAAGCCAGGCCGCGCTTGAGCGGCGAGCCACGTCCCGAGATCACGCCGTCATCATGGGCGGCCTCGGTGAAGCCCATCGAGATCCCCGCGCCGACGGATGCAGCGAGACCCACGAGCAGGGTGGTGTGCGGGTCATGGGTCGCGAAGGCCGTGGCGAAGATCGGGGCGAGGGTCGACACCGAGCCGTCCATCAGCCCCGCGAGGCCCGGCTGCACCCAGGTCAGAACGAACTGGCGATGCGCGGCGCGGTCTTCCTCGTCCTTCTCGCTTTCGGGCAGGTTGGTCGCCGTCAGCTCTTCGGCCTTCTTCTCGTGGCCGAGTTCCGCAGCGGCGAGATCGCCCAGCAACTCGCGGGTGCTGGCATCCGAACTGCGCTGGGCGGCGAGGGTGTAGAACTTGCCCGCCTCACGCTCCATCGCCTCGGCCTCGCCGCGGATCGTGTCGAGCGAGAGGTTCTTTGCCAGCCAGACCGGTTTGCGATTGTAAAAGCCCGCGACATGTTCGCGGCGAATGAGCGGGATCACCTCGCCGAAGCGTTCCTGATGGCGCGCGATGAGGCGGCGGCGGTGCTCGTCCTCTTCCTCGGCCATGCCCTCGAAGATATTGGCTGAGGCGGGGAAATCCTTGCGCAGGTGTTCGGCATATTGGCGGTAGATGCGTGCGTCATCTTCTTCGGAGGAGATGGCGAGCGCGAGAACTTCCTGTTCGGACAGGTCGCTGAACCGCCGACGGGAGGCAAATCCGGGAAGCATGGGGGAGACCCTCTCTTTTAGAACAATTCCAAAATAGCGGGGTTTGCGCGCAATGCAATGCGGCATTTCGAACTAAGCAGTTCAGAATCTCTTGCAATCTGAACGGATCGGTTCATATTCCCAAAATGAACGAACGAGTTCAGTTATGGAGATTCGTCATGAAACGCTTCGCTTATGCCCTGCTCCTGAGTCTGGCCGGTGTCACGGCCGCCTCGGCCGGTATCGGGGATTTCACGCTGCCGCGCCTCGATTTCCCGAGCACGGGAAGCCCCGTCGTCACGCAGGGCTGCAATGATCTGACGCAGAGCTGCGCCGGGAATTAATCCCGCCCGAGATGCGTCTCTCCGCGTTGGGCGGCGAGGCGCATCTGGTGCTCGCGTTCGCGGAAACGCGCGCGATCGGCGTCGGAATACTCCCCGATGCAACGATGACAGGAAACGCCCTCTTCGTAATCGGGATGGCGTTTGTCCTCGGCGGAAACCGGACGGCGGCAGGCGTGACAGCTGTCGTAATCGCCCTGTTTGAGCCCGTGGCGCAGGCTGACGCGCTGGTCGAAGACGAAACAGTCGCCGTGCCAAAGCGAGCCCTCCTCGGGCATTTCTTCCAGATATTTCAGGATGCCGCCCTTGAGGTGATAGACCTCGGGCACGCCCTCGGCGAGCAGGAAGTTCGTCGATTTTTCACAGCGAATGCCGCCGGTGCAGAACATCGCGACGCGCTTGTTGTGGAAGCGATGCGCATTGTCGCGCCACCAAGCGGGAAACTCGCGGAAGGATTTCGTGCCGGGGTCGATGGCGCCCTCGAACGTGCCGATCTCGATCTCGTAATCGTTGCGGGTGTCGATCACCACCGTGTCGGGCGAGGAGATCAGTTCGTTCCAGTCCTGCGGCTCGACGTAATGGCCGACGCGGGCCTTCGGGTCGATATCGGGCTCGCCCATGGTGACGATCTCGCGCTTGAGCCGCACCTTCATCCGGCCGAAGGGCATCTGCTCGGCGGTGCTTTCCTTCCACTCCAGATCGGAACAGCCCGGCAGCGCGCGGATATGGGCGAGAACCGCGTCGATCCCCTCACGCGGGCCCGCGATGGTGCCGTTGATCCCCTCGCGCGCGATCAGGAGCGAGCCTTTCACCCCTTGCGCGCAGGCGAGCTTTGCCAGCGGGGCCTTGAGGGCCTCGGGATTTTCGAACCGGGTGAAATGATAGAGCGCGGCGACGGTAAACATGGGGCAGGGATTAGCGCCGCGCGGGGGCTTTAGGCAAGAGCCGTTGACCATGCGGGGTCCGCGCCCTACCCATGAGTGGACCCTGCGGGAGAGATGAGATGACCAAAGCCCTGATCGTGATCGACGTGCAAAACGACTTCTGCCCCGGCGGCGCGCTGGCGGTGGCGGGCGGGGACGAGATCCTGCCGCGCGTGAACGTGCTGATGACCGAGTTCGATACGGTGGTGCTGACGCAGGATTGGCACCCTGCCGACCATTCCTCGTTCGCGAGCCAGCATGAGGGCGGCGCGCCCTTTACGCAGGTGCATATGGATTATGGGCTGCAGACGCTCTGGCCGGATCATTGCGTGCAAGGCACCACGGGTGCCGAGTTTCATCCCGATCTGGCGGTGGACCGGGCGCAGATGATCATCCGCAAGGGTTTCCGCGCGGGCGTGGACAGCTATTCGGCCTTTTTCGAGAATGACCACAAGACCACGACGGGGCTTGCGGGCTACCTGCGCGACCGGGGCATCGAGGAGCTGAGTTTCGTCGGGCTCGCCACAGATTTCTGCGTGGCCTGGTCGGCGCTGGACGCGGCGAAGCTCGGGTTCAAGGCGACGGTGCTGGAAGGCGCGTGCCGTGCTATCGACCTCGACGGCTCGCTCGCGGCAGCGCATGAGGCGATGCGCGCGGCCGGCGTGAAGCTGGAGGCCTGATCCATGGTCGATATCGCCACCCGCGTTTATAACCACAAGTGGAAGATCGACCCGATCGTGCGGTCGCTCATCGACACGGATTTCTATAAGTTGTTGATGTGCCAGTCGATTTTCCGCAACAAGCCCGACACCAACGTCACGTTCAGCCTGATCAACCGGACGAAATCGATCCGGCTTGCGGACCTGATCGACGAAGGCGAGCTGCGTGAACAGCTCGATTATGCGCGCTCGCTGAAATTGGCGCGGGGCGAAAGCACCTGGCTGCGCGGCAACACGTTCTACGGCAAGCGGCAGATGTTCCGCTCGGATTTCATGGAGTGGTTCGAGGGCTATCAGCTGCCGCCCTATCATCTCGAAAAGCGCGACGGGCAATATGAGCTGACCTTCGAGGGCAAATGGCACGAGGTCATGCTCTGGGAGATCCCGGCGCTGGCGATCCTGATGGAGCTGCGTGGGCGGGCCGTGCTGAACCGGATGGGGCGGTTCGAGCTGCAGGTGCTCTATGCCCGCGCGATGACCAAGGTCTGGGAGAAGATCGAGGCGCTGCGCGAGCTGGACAATCTTCGGATCGCGGATTTCGGCACGCGGCGGCGGCATTCCTTCCTGTGGCAGGACTGGTGCGTGCAGGCGATGCTGGAGGGGTTGGGCGATGTCTCCGAAGGCGGCGCATTTACCGGCACGTCGAACTGCCTGATCGCGATGCGGCGCGATATCGAGGCGGTGGGCACCAACGCGCATGAGCTGCCGATGGTCTATGCCGCGCTGGCCGAGAGTGACGCGGAGCTGGCCCAGGCCCCTTACAAGGTTCTCGCCGATTGGCATGAGGAGCATGAGGGCAACCTGCGCATCATCCTGCCCGACACTTACGGCACGAAGGGGTTTCTGGAGCACGCGCCCGATTGGTTGGCGGGCTGGACCGGGATCCGGATCGACTCGGGCGATCCGGCGGCCGGGGCTGAGATCGCGATCGACTGGTGGAAGTCGCGCGGGGAAGACCCGCGTGAAAAGCTGGTGATCTTCTCGGATGGGCTGAGCGTCGACAAGATCCGCGAGCTTCACGCGCAATTCGTGGGCCGGGTGAAGGTGAGCTTCGGCTGGGGCACGCTTCTGACCAACGATTTCCGGGGGCTGGTGCCGAATGATGCGCTCGCGCCGTTCAGCCTTGTGTGCAAAGCGGTGGAGGCGAACGGTCATCCGACGGTGAAGCTGTCGGACAACCCGGAGAAGGCGATGGGACCGGCAGACGAAATCGCCCGCTACAAGCGCGTATTCGACGTGGGCCAGCAGCAGGCGATGAAGGTTATCGTCTGAAGCGTCAGGTGATCGCGTTGAGGATCAGGTAGAGCACGGCTGAGAGCGCAGCCGAGGCCGGGACGGTGACCACCCAGGCCGCGGCCACGGTCAGCATATGCGAGCGGCGCACGAGAAGGCGGCGCTTGCGCTCCTCGGGGGGGACGGGCTTGCCCTTGCTGATGCCCAGCTCGCGGGCGCGTTTCTCGGCATGCCATTCGCGGTAGAAGCCCACGCCGAAGATGCCGCCGACCGCGATATGGGTCGAGGAGACCGGCAGGCCCAGCCACGACGCCACGATCACCGTGATCGCCGCCGAAAGCGCCACGCAATAGGCGCGCATCGGGTTGAGCTTGGTGATCTCGTTGCCGACGAGGCGGATCAGCTTCGGTCCGAAGAGCAGCAGACCGACCGAGATCCCAAGCGCGCCTACGGCCATGACCCAGAACGGGATGCCGACCTGTGCGGCGATGTCGCCCTGCTCGACCGTGTGGACGATGGCCGCAAGCGGGCCGACCGCGTTGGCCACGTCATTCGCGCCATGAGCGAAGCTCAGCAGCGCGGCCGAGACGACGAGCGGCATCGCGAAGAGCGACTTGAGCGATTTCTTGCGGTTCTCCATCCCTTCCGACTGACGGCGGATCAGGGGGATCGTGATGAACCAGCCCGCGCCGCCGACGATCACGCCGATCATGACCGCCTGAAGAAGGGTGATCTTGAAGAGATGCTTGAGGCCCTTCAGCGCGAGATAGGCGGCGAAGGCGCCTGCCATGATGCCGATCAGGATCGGCACCCATTTGCGGGCGGCGGCGATCTTGTCATCGACATAGATCACCTTGGATTTGATGATCGCGAGGAAGAAGGCGGCGATCACGCCCCCCATCACGGGCGAAATCACCCAGCTTGCCGCGATCATCCCCATCGAGGCCCAGTCCACCGCGCCGAAACCGGCCGCCACGATCCCCGCGCCCACGACGCCGCCGACGATGGAATGGGTGGTCGAGACCGGTGCGCCGAGCCAGGTCGCGAGGTTCAGCCAGAGGGCGGCCGCCAGAAGCGCCGACATCATCGCCCAGACGAAATGCGTGGAATCGGGCAGCGCGCTGGGCTCGATGATGCCCTTGGCCACGGTCTTCACCACATCCCCGCCCGCAACCAGCGCGCCCAGGCTCTCGAAGATTGCCGCGATGATCAGCGCCAGCAACAACGTCATCGCCTTGGAGCCCACTGCGGGGCCCATGTTGTTGGCGACATCGTTCGCGCCGATATTGAGCGCCATGTAGGCCCCGATCCCGGCCGCCGCGATCACCACGAGCTGTCCGGGCTGACCGCCCATCAGCACGGCGGCCACCAGACCGGCGAGCACGATGAAGGCCAGCGCCAGACCCGGTGCGACGAGCCCACGCGCCACGAATTGCGCGCCTTCCTCGACCCGGCCGATCCGCTTGAGATCCTTGTCGAGGGTTTTCCACTGATTGACGCGGGGGTCGGGGTTCTGGCTGGCCACTGTCACGAACCTGTCGTCTGGGTGTCACAAATTCCCGGTGCCCTAGCGGGAATGAGTCTGTGTGACAAGCCTGCGCGGGAGCGTCTCTCTCAAAGGTTGCGCAAAATCTTCTGCAGGCCCTCTTCGGCGACGAGGCCGGCGGCCTCTTTGGGTGCGAACCACTTGCGCTTGCGCTGGCCGACCTCGGGATAGGTTTTCTCCAGCTGCTCCACCCGGAGCAAGAAGACGATCACATCCGTGGGCACCGCAAGCCCGCTGTCGAGGATCTTGTCGTAGTGAAAATCGCCGATCGGTTCCTTTTCGACCAAGCCGCGCGCGCCGGCCTCTTCCCAGGCTTCCTGCTGGGCGGCTCCCGAAAGCGAGCGGCCCCGCATCGGCCAGCCCTTCGGCAGCACCCAGCGACCGGTATCGCGCGAAGTGATCAGCAGAACCTGGGTCTTTCCGTCGCGCACACGCAGGCACAGCGCCGCCACCTGTAACGAGGCGGGGCGATGGCCGAGAATGCCCTTCGCGACGGTTTTGGCCCATTTCATCTGCCGGTCTCCCATGGCGGCGTATCGTCGATCAGATGACGCGCGAGATCGAGCGCGCGATCTAGGTACAGTCTCTGGCGCGGATCGGAAGGGGTCGCACGGGTCACAATCCAGCCAGCTGACGCAAAGGCACGTAGTGCTATGAAAAGCGGCAGCAACGCCTCTTGTTCGGGCGGGAACGGACGCGCGCCGCGATAGCCTGCCACCAGCCCCTCGGCCTGCTCGGCCCAGAGCGGGTCTCCCCAGCCCTGAACGAGCGCGGTCGCGAGGTCGTAGAGCCGATATCCCGGACCGCAGTCGTCGAAGTCGATCAGCGAGAGGCCCGCCGGACCGCTCAGCACGTTCTCGCGCAGGACATCCGCATGGATCGGGCCGAAATCGCTGGCCAGCACGAGCCGCTCCCGCGCCAGATCGCGCGCCTCGATCAGGGTCGCGGCCTCGTCTGCGCTGAGTTGGGGATGCTCCCAGAACCGCCCCCAGAGCGCGCGCTCGCCCACAAGCCCCTCGATGTCCCAGGCATGGCGCGTGAAGTCATGCGGCGGGGCGGCGTCGCAGGCGGAATGAAAGCGCGCGATAAGCGCGCCTAGCGCCTCGGCATCGCGGCGCACCTGCGCGCCATCAGGCCCGAGCGGCAGATCGCCCGCCCCGATCGGCGCACCCTCGAGCCACTCCACGCAAGAGGTCACCCGGTTGCGCACCGATCCCGTCAGCTCCCCGTTCAGCGCGCGCACCGGGCGCGGCACCGGCAGGCCCTGATCGGCCAGCGCCTCGCACCAGCGCAGCTCGGCCTCGATGCCTTTGCGCCCCTGATAGCCGGGACGGTGCAGGCGCAGGGCGACGCGGTGACCGTTCTTCAGATGCGCCTCGAAGACGATATTCTCGCGGTTCTTCACCAGCCGGGGCGGTTCGGAGGCCTGCCCCCAGGAATACAGCGCAGCCTCCGCCATCGCCTGTGCGATCTTGTCCGAACTCATGCGGGCAGCTCCTCGAAACAGTCCGAGAGCTTGCCGATCAGCTCGTCGGCATCCGCGCGGGAAAAGACCATCGGCGGGCGGATCTTGAGGATGTGCTGCGCGCGGCCCACCCGGCCCATCAAGACGTGACGATCGCGCATCGCCTCGACGATGCGACCGGCCTCAGCGCTCGCAGGCTCGCCATCCCGGGCCAGTTCGATCCCGAGAAAGAGGCCAAGCCCGCGCGTGTCGGCGATCAACGGATGAGACAGCTCGCGCAGCCCGTCGAGCAGATAGGCCCCGACCTCGGCCGCGTTCTCCTGCAAGCCTTCCTCCTCGATTACCCGCAGTACCTCCATCGCCGCGGCGACCGAGACAGGATTGCCGCCGAAGGTGTTGAAATAGCCAAACGCCTCGCGGAAGGCGGCCATCACCTGAGGCGCCGCCACCAGCCCCGCGACCGGGTGGCCATTGCCCATCGGCTTGCCCATCGTGACCACGTCGGGGGTGAAGCCGAGCCACTCGTGGCCCCAGAAATTCGACCCTATTCTGCCGAAACCGGGCTGAACCTCGTCGCACAGGATCAGCCCGCCCGCGCGGCGGATCACCTCCACCGTGGGGTCGAGGAAACCGGGGGCGACGCCGGGCATCCCCTCATTGGCGAAGATCGGGCAGAGCATGAAGCCCGCGAATCCGTGCCCGCTCGCCTCCAGCTCGTCGATGGCGCGCGCGACGTTCGCGGCGAAGGCCTCGGGCTGCGCGTCAAGCGACCCGCCCAGGGGCGCAAGACTGTCCGGCGCGGGCACCCGGCGGATGTGATCCGGCCAGCCCCCGATCGGCGGGCGCCGGGTCGAGAGATGCGCCACGGCGGTCGTGTTGCCGTGATAGGTGTTGTCGGTCGCGATGAAGCCGCGCTTGCCGGTAACTGCCTGCGCCATCCGCAAAGCGACGTCATTGGCCTCGGACCCGGTGCAGGTCATCAGAAGCTGGCCGGGGAAACTGACCTTGCCCAGCAGTGTCTCGGCATAATCGAGAATGCCCTCATGCAGGTAGCGCGTATGGGTGTTGAGCACCCCGGCCTGCTCGCAGATCGCCTTGACGATACGCGGATGGGAATGGCCGCAATGGGCGACGTTGTTATAGGCATCGAGGTAACGCTGCCCCCGCGCATCGAACAGATACGCGCCCTGCCCGCGCACGATCTCCACCGGGCGGTCGTAGAAAATCGGCACGTTCGGCCCCAACAGCCGCGCGCGCCGCTCCAGCAGATCATTCCCCATCCGATACCTTCCCGCGCAGCGCCTTCACCTCACCCCGGATCGTCTTCGCCTTCAGCCGGCGCTTCTTCGAACCCAGCGTGGGCCGCGTTGCGATCCGCTTCTTGGGCTTTTCCAGCGCCTTGCGGATCATCTCGGCCAGGCGCTCGCGCGCGATCTCGCGGTTGCGCGCCTGCGAGCGCGTATCCTGAACCTGCAAGACGATCGCCCCATCCGTCGTCCATTTCCGCCCCGCGATCCGGCGCAGACGCGCCTTCACCGGCGGTGGCAGATTGGGCGAGCGTTCCGCCTCGAAGCGCAGCTCGACGGCGGTCGAGACCTTGTTCACGTTCTGCCCGCCGGGGCCCTGCGCCCGGGTGAAGCTCTCGGTGATTTCCCAATCCTCGATGGCAATCTGATCGTTGATCCGCAGCATGGGCCACAAGCTAGCTTACGCAGAGAAAAACGAAAGCCCCCTTCCTCTTGGTCCAAATATCCCGGGGGTGAGGCGCAACGCGCCGAGGGGGCAGCGCCCCCTCTTTCTTCGTCATTTGTCGTCCTCCGGCGACGGCGGGGCAGGGCCCCCTCTCTGACGACGAAATGTCGCCCTCCGGCGACGGGGCAGCGCCCGCTTACCCCGCCAGCAACCGCGTTCCGTCATGGCCGCTGATGCGCACGCTCATCAACGTGCCTTCGGGCTGATCCGCTCCGAAAGCCACCTCGGCAAAGCCTTCGGTGCGCGCCACGCGCGGGCCTTCGGTCAGCACGACCTGTTCGGTCCCCACCTGCGCCTGAAGGTGGGCTGCCAGTGCCGCTTCACCCTTGGCGCGCAGCCGCGCGGCGCGATCCTTGATGATCGGGCCTTTGACAGCGGGCATCCGGGCGGCGGGCGTGCCCTTGCGCGCGGAATAGGGAAAGACGTGCAGGAAGGTCAGGTGACAATCATCCACGAGCCGCAGGGAGTTTTCGAACATCGCTTCGGTCTCGGTCGGGAAACCCGCGATGATATCGGCGCCGAATACGATGCCGGGGCGCAGCTTGCGCGCCTCCTCGGTGAAGCGAATCGCGTCGTCGCGCAGGTGGCGGCGCTTCATCCGTTTCAGGATCATGTCGTCGCCGGCCTGCAAGCTCAGGTGAAGATGCGGCATCAGGCGCGGCTCGGTCGCGATCGCGAGCATCAGGTTCTCGTCGGCCTCGATCGAATCGATCGAGGAGATCCGCAGGCGCGGCAGGTCCGGCACCAGACGCAGGATCCGCATCACCAGATCGCCCAGCCGCGGTTCGCCGGGAAGATCAGCGCCCCAGGAGGTCAGGTCCACCCCGGTCAGCACGACCTCGTTGAAACCGCGATCCACGAGACGCTTGATCTGCTCGACCACGACACCCGCGGGGACCGAGCGCGAATTGCCGCGACCGAAGGGGATGATGCAGAAGGTGCAGCGGTGATCGCAGCCGTTTTGCACCTGCACATAGGCGCGATGGCGGCCGAATCCGTCAATCAGGTGACCGGCGGTCTCCTTGACCGACATGATGTCGTCGACCATGACGCGCTCGGTCTCGCCGATGAAATCGGGGCCTTGCGGGGCAAGCTGCGCCCAGGTCTCGGCCTGCATCTTCTCGTGATTGCCGATGACCTTGGTGACCTCGCCCATGGCTGCGAAGGTCTCGGGCTCGGTCTGCGCGGCGCATCCCGTCACGATCACCGGCGCGCCGGGGTTTTCGCGCGCCAGACGGCGGATTTCCTGCTTGGCCTTGCGCACGGCCTCGGCGGTCACGGCGCAGGTATTGACCACGACCGCGCCTTCCAGCCCGGCCTGCTCGGCCAGCTCTTTCATCGCCTCCGTCTCATAGGCGTTGAGACGGCAGCCGAGCGTCGAGAAAACGGGCGGTTTCATAGCGAGGCCAGAAATTCGGGGGTGAGCGTCGCGTCGAAGACATGCGCGGTCGGGCCGGTCATCCAGACGCCATCCTCGCGCCAGTCGATCTCGAGTTGCCCGCCATCGACATCGACGAGCACATGCTTGCCGGTCAACCCGCGCAGGTTGGCGGCGACGGCGGTCGCACAGGTGCCCGAGCCGCAAGCGAGCGTGATGCCGGTGCCGCGCTCCCAGACGCGCATGCGCAGATGGTCGGGGCCGATGAGCGAGGCGAATTCGACATTCGTGCGCTCGGGGAAAAGGGCATCGTGCTCGACTGCAGGGCCGCGCGCGGCCGGGTCCAAGCTGTTCGCATCCTCGACGAAGAAGACGCAATGCGGGTTGCCCATGCCCACCGCGATCGGATCGCCCTCGAGCGGCAGATGCGCGGGATCGTTGCCCGGCAGGACAGGAATCTGCGCGGCGTCGAGAATCGGTGCGCCCATATTGACCGAGACCATCCCGTCGGCCCGCCGAACCGCGCCAAGCTCTCCGCGTTCGGTCAAAAGCGTGACGCGATCCTGTCCGAGCTGGCGCATCATGTAATCGCTCACGCAGCGCGTGGCATTGCCGCAAGCGCCCGCCCGCGAGCCATCGGAATTCCAGAAATCGAGCGTGAAATCAGCCCCTTGCGCCGGACGGATCACCGCGAGCTGGTCAAACCCGACGCCGCGATGGCGATCTCCGAGCGCGCGTGCCAGCGCAGGCGTGACCGGATCGTCGCCCTTGCGGGCGTCGATCACGACGAAATCATTGCCGAGCCCGTGCATTTTCATGAAGGGCAGGCCGGAGGCTGTGCGCGCTGTATTCATGGCGCGCGATATACGCCTGCGGCCCGGTTTTTTCCAGATGCGTAGTTTTTGTGAATTTTATGCCTTGACCCCCCCGGCGGGGGTTTGTAGAGACGCGCCCTGTGATGGGCCGTTAGCTCAGTTGGTAGAGCAACTGACTTTTAATCAGTGGGTCGCAGGTTCGAATCCTGCACGGCTCACCATCACCTCGAAAACCCGGGCTTCGGCTCGGGTTTTTGCGTTTATGGACCGCTGTGGCGGGGTGGGCTTCGGAACCTTGCGGGGTGGGCATGCGTAACTCCTGCAAAGGAGGCACCATGTTTCAGTGGATCACCGGCGTTATCGCGGCTTTCGGCTATCTGGGCATTGCGGGGTTGATGCTGGCGGAGAATGTGTTTCCGCCGATCCCTTCCGAGCTGATCATGCCGCTGGCGGGTTACATGGCGGCGCGCGGAGATTTCTCGCTGCTCTGGCTGATCTTCGCAGGAACGGCAGGCTCGGTCTTGGGCGCGGTTTTGTGGTACTGGATCGGGCTGAAGATCGGGTTGGAGCGCCTTTGCGCCCTGTCGCGCCGCCACGGGCGCTGGATCGGGATCGCCCCGCGTGACATCACCCGCACGAAACATTGGTTCGACCGCCACGGTTGGGCGGCGGTGTTTCTCGGCCGGATGATGCCCGGAGCACGCACATTGATTTCGGTGCCGGCGGGTATGGCACGGATGCCTTTCGTGCCGTTTCTCGCCTATACGACGGTGGGGTCCGCGCTCTGGACGAGTTTCCTGACCATCGCGGGGTTCGTGCTGCACCGTCAATATGGCGAGGTCGCGAATTGGGTGAACCCGGTTTCGACGGGGCTGCTGATCGCGTTGGTGCTGGTCTATCTGTGGCGAGTGATCCGCTGGAAGCCGCTGGAGGAAGGCCGGGCGTGAAGGCTCTCAGAGAAGTTCCGTGGAATACCCGAACGCCGCGAAATCCGCCGCATAGAGCTTGCGGATGAGCGCTTCGCTCTTGTCGCAATAGGCCGTGCGGAGTTTTTCTTCCGCGTTCGTCGGATTGCCCGCGCGAGGCAGCTCTGCCGGGCCATCGCTCCCCCAGATCCGTTGCACGGCGGTGACGAGATCCGCATCGAGCGATTCCACTTTGCAGATATGATCGAACTTATCGAGCGGCAGCAGCATCAACGCGCTCTGCGGTGCCCAATGGGCATCGCGATAGAGCCCACCCTGATCGAGGAAGCGGCAAAAGGAGAGAAAGCTCGGCTGACCGTTTTCGTCGAGCTCGAGCATATGTTTCCAGCGCTCCATGCGGGGACCGCGCAGGATTTTGTCTTGATAGGACGACAGCACGCGGGTGAAGGGATTGCGCACGACGGTGAAGGTGAAAACGGCATCGCTCTCAAGCGCGGCTACCTGAGCGCGCGACATATAGGGCGGGCGCAGCCATCTGTGCTTGTCACCTTCGCCGGCGAGGGGGCGGCGATAGGACGAATGTTCCGACAGGATCCGGGCCACGGTCGTATTCGCGGCTTTGGGAATGCGATTGTAGAAAAACATGTCATCGGGAGAGAACGCGCCGCGCGGGATCATGTGGAAGAGGCTGCAGGGGCCGGAACAGGGATATTTGCGAAAGAACGGCGTGAGGGCATTGACGCCGGGTCGTGCGATCCTGTCGCGCAGATCATGTGCCGGAAGGGAAGCCATGCAGGTTGAGTGTCTTCTCTCTAGTGATGTCCTTTCCTTCCTTCGGGGAAATATGCCGATAAATCAACGCTTGAGATCATCGCCGCAAGACGCGGCGCGCTTGGAACGCGACGGATGCGAGGTTGGATCGGGGCAGCGGGCTTCGATCCTGACGGAATAACGGTGCAGTCGTGATTTGTGCCGGATAGGGGCTGAAAACTGTTGTTCGGGCTGGGCTGTAAAGCTACACCCACGCTCTGAAACGTGCCCGTTGCGTGAAGTGATCTCATGTCCGCCCAGAAACGCCGCATCATCATTCATCTTGGTTTCCCGAAGACCGGAAGCACGACGATTCAGGGGATGCTCGCCGCCAATGGCGACCGCTTGGGCGAGGGGATCGTCGCGTCGCCCAAGGATGAGCTGACCTATCGGCTGCGCAAATATGCGCTCAAATATCGCCGCAGCGGTCACCTGTTCTGGTGGAAGCTGCGCCACGAGATGGCCTTGCGCCAGATGGTTCGTACGATCGATGCGATGGATTTCGAGACTCTGGTGATCTCGGACGAAAATATGATCGGCATTGAATCAGGGAAGATTTTCGATCCACCCGAGCGAACCAACTACCTGCCTTGGGTCGCCCATCTCGACGCGGCGCTTTCGGCTTACGACGTTCACTACGTGATTTATCACCGGGAGCCGAAATCCTGGCAGCGCAGCGCATGGAACCAGGCGTTCAAGATGCGTCGCGTGAAGGCTGATTTCGAGACCTGGGCAAAGAACCATTCGGACCTCGATGCGCCCCGCCGGATCATCGAGCAGTTCCGCGGGCTGCTGGGTGAGCGGCTGCACGTGCTCGACATGGCCGAGGAAATTGGCGCGGATCGTCTGATGGGGCGCTTCATTCTCGAACTCGCGGGGGTCTCGCAGGACCGGATTGCCGAAGTCGTGCTTCCGCCACGCGAGAACGAAAGCCTGCCGCTGGCCTCGATCGAGTTGCTGCGGCTGATCCATGAGACCGGGAAGTTCCGTGGCGGCCGATATCGGACCCTGTCGCGGCTCTTCAAGGCGCATCCGGAACTCTTCGCGCCCAATCCGAAGCCCCCGCGCAAGAAGGGGTGACCGCGCCTGCGGTCTTCCCGCGTTGGCAAGCAGGGCGCAAAGCGCTTATATGCCCGGCAGAACGATCTGAGAGGACAAGCCGTGGCGATCCACCTGCATCACAATGACCTGCCCGAAGGGCTCGACCTTGGGCCTGTCGTGGCCATCGACAGCGAGACCATGGGGCTCGATCCGCGGCGCGACCGGCTGTGCCTGGTGCAGCTGTCGTCGGGTGATGGCGATGCGCATCTGGTGAAGATCGCGAAAGGTCAGACCGAGGCGCCGAACCTGTGCAGGATGCTGGCCGATCCCGCGGTCGAGAAACTCTTTCATTTCGCGCGTTTCGACGTGGCTGCGCTCTATAATGCCTTCGGCGTCGAGACGAAGCCGGTTTTCTGCACGAAGATCGCCTCCAAGATGGTGCGGACCTATACCGATCGTCACGGGCTCAAAGTGCTGGTTCAGGAACTGGTCGGTGTCGATATCTCCAAGCAACAGCAAAGTTCGGATTGGGGCGCGGCGGAGCTGACCGAGGCGCAGATGGAATACGCGGCCTCGGATGTGCTGCATCTTCACAAGATGAAGGCCGAGCTGGTGAACCGGCTCAAGCGCGAGAACCGGATGGAGCTGGCGCAGGCCTGTTTCGACTTCCTGCCGACGCGGGCGAAGCTCGACCTGCTGGGATGGGAGGAACCCAATGACATCTTCCACCACTGATTATTCGGGCATCGCGAAACGCGTGATCGGGATCGAGGCGGCGGGGTTGGCGGCGCTGGCCGACAGTCTCGATGGCGAGTTTTCGCGCGCGGTGGCGATGATCCTCGAAACCAGGGGCCGCGTGATCGTCTCCGGCATGGGGAAATCGGGCCATATCGGGCGCAAGATCGCGGCGACGCTGGCTTCGACCGGCACGCCCGCGCAATTCGTGCACCCGGCCGAGGCAAGCCATGGCGATCTGGGAATGGTCACGCGCGACGATCTGGCGCTGGTTCTGTCGAATTCCGGCGAGACGCCGGAACTGGCCGACCTCATCGCCCATACGCGGCGTTTCGGGATTCCGTTGATCGGTGTGGCGAGTCGGCCGGACTCGACCCTGCTGCGGCAGGCCGATCTCGCGCTGGTGCTGCCTGCGGCCGAGGAGGCTTGCGGCACGGGCGTCGTGCCGACGACCTCGACGACGATGACGCTTGCGCTGGGCGACGCGCTCGCCGTGGCGCTGATGGAGCATCGCGAGTTCACGGCCGAGCATTTCCGCACCTTCCACCCGGGCGGCAAGCTGGGCGCACGTTTGTCGAAGGTCTCGGATCTGATGCATCGCGAGATGCCGCTTGTCGGGTTGGAGACGCCGATGCCTGAAGCGCTGCTGGTGATGAGCCAGAAGGGTTTTGGCGTCGTGGGCGTCACCGACGAGGCGGGCCGTCTGGCGGGGATCGTCACCGATGGCGATTTGCGGCGTCACATGGAGGGGTTGCTAGATCACAAGGTGGCCGAGGTGATGACGGCCAATCCGCGCACGATCGCGCCGGGCCAGCTCGCCGAGGCGGCAGTGGCGCAGATGAACGAGCGCAAGATCACCTGTCTTTTCGTCGTTGAGGACGAAAAGCCCGTGGGCTTCCTGCAAATCCATGACTGCCTGCGCGCCGGGATCGTCTGATGATCTATGACAACCGCCATACGCAACTGGTGCACTGGGCGAAGGTCGTCCTGCCGCTGCTGGCGCTTGTCCTGTTGTCGACGATCTTCCTGATCTCGCGCCGGATCGATCCGAGCGCGGCGATCCCCTATGCCAAGGTGGATGTCGAGAAACTCGCACGCGAAAACGCGCTGACCCGGCCGGAATATTCCGGGATGACGGATGACGGCTCGACCCTTTCGGTGACTGCAAAACAGGCGCGCACCTCGCCCGAGGCAACGGGCGGCGCGAGTGCCGATCAGCTTGCCGCGAAGCTCACCGCGCCTGACGGGCATGTCACCGACCTGAGCTCGAATGCGGGTCTGTTCCGGCCCGATCTGGGTCAGGTCGAACTGTCGGAGAAGGTCGCGATGCAGACTTCGGACGGCTACCGGATGAACTCCGAGAAGATGGTCATGAAGACCGATGGCAGCCTGTTGAGCTCTCCCGGCCCGATCCATGGCGAAGCGCCGTTCGGCACGCTCGATGCGGGCTCGATGCAAATGACGCCCACGGCCGACGGCAAAGGGCATGATCTTGTTTTCAATGGCGGCGTGAAGCTGATATATCAGCCGCAACAGTGAGGGTTTTCATGTTTCGGACGCCTTTTCCCGCCGCTTTCCTGATCGCGATCGCGCTTCCCGCTCTGGCCGCAGCGCAGCAGCTGTCCTTCGCGGGCATCCGCGCGGACCAGAATGCACCGGTCGAGGTGCTTTCGGACAGTCTCAAGGTGAACCAGGAGAGCGGAAAGGCCGTGTTCAGCGGCGATGTGCGCGTCAATCAGGGCACGATGCATATGCAGGCCGCGGAGGTCGAGGTCATCTATGACCCGAAGGATCGCTCGAAGATCTCGACGCTGCATGCGACGGGCGGCGTGACGCTGGTTTCGCCGACCGAGGCCGCCGAGGCACAGGAAGCCGTATATGACGTGGTGGCGGGCACTGTGGTGATGACAGGCAACGTTCTGCTGACGCAAGGCGAGAACGTGATGTCGGGCAACAAGCTCAACGTCGATCTGCGCACCGGTACCGGCCAGATGGACGGGCGCGTGCGCACGCTGCTCAAACCTGCGACCAAGACCGGGGGCCAGTGATGTCGGGCATGACCGGGGTACAGGACGCGACCGGGCTCGCCCCGGTGGCGGGGCAGGGCGGCTTGCAGGTTCGCGGACTGCGCAAGAGCTATCGCCGCCGCCCGGTGATCCGCGATGTCTCGCTGGATCTTTCGCGCGGGGAGGTCGTGGCGCTGCTGGGGCCGAACGGTTCGGGCAAGACCACCTGTTTTTACAACATCGCCGGCTTGATTCGTCCCGATGCGGGGCAGGTCCTGATCGACGGACGCGACGTGACGGGATTGCCGATGTATCGCCGCGCGCGACTCGGGATCGGTTATCTGCCGCAGGAAGCGTCGATTTTTCGGGGGCTTTCGGTCGAGGATAACATCATGGCCGTGCTCGAGATCGCCGAGGCCGACCCGCATACCCGCCGCGAGCGCCTCGAGGAGCTTCTGGGCGATTTCTCGATCGGCCATCTGCGCCAGGCCCCGGCACTGGCGCTTTCAGGGGGCGAACGGCGCCGCTGCGAGATCGCGCGCTGCCTCGCCGCCGATCCGAAATATCTCCTGCTCGACGAACCTTTTGCTGGTGTCGACCCGATCGCCGTGGCCGAAATCCGCGCATTGGTCTCGCAGCTCAAGGATCGCGGTATCGGCGTCCTGATCACCGATCACAACGTGCGCGAGACGCTCGAGATCGTCGACCGCGCCTATATCCTGCATGACGGGACGGTGCTGATGTCGGGCACGACCGAAGAGGTCGTGCAGGACGAAAACGTGCGCCGTGTCTATCTCGGCCAGCACTTCCGCATCCTTTGAGCGCTGCGTGAGTGCGGCTTTTGCGCTGCGGCGAAGGTGACCCGTTGACACCCCTGCGGTTCCATACCCAAATATGATTCAAATGCGTGACCGTCGTTTCCATTCCCTGCGCGCGCAGACCGAGCTCGTTTTCGGCCCGCGATCGCCTGTGGTCTTGCAACCGGGAGCACGGCCCGCTACGCGCTTTCGAGAAAAATTTAACTGGCTTGCAACTTGCCCCTGTCAGGGTCGGGTGAAGCAGGCCAATGCGTGAAGGAGGAAATCCATGCGTTACCAGATCAGTGGCAAGCAGATCGACATCGGGGAAGCCCTGCAATCCCATGTCAAAACCGAACTCGGCGAAGTCGTCGACAAATACATGCAGCGCCCGACCGATGCGACGGTCACCTTCTCCAAGAACGCCCATGAGTTCATCTGCGAAGCCACCGTGCACCTCTCGACCGGCCTGACGGCATCGGCGAAAGGTCATGCCACCGAGGTTTACGCGGCCTTCGACAGCTGCCGCGAAAAGATGGACAAGCAACTGCGTCGTCATAAGCGCAGGCTGAAAGATCATCACCGCGACCGCGTGGAACCGGTTGAATTCGAGGCCGCGGGCCTGTATGTGCTCGCATCCGATGAGAATGACGAGTCGGGCGAGGCGGCCGATGGCGCGCCGATGATCGTGGCCGAGATGGAAACCAAGGTTCCCACGCTCTCGGTCGGTGAAGCGGTGATGCAGATGGAGCTGTCGCACGCGCCCCTTCTGGTGTTCCGCAACGAGAAACATGGCGGGGTTAACGTCGTGCATCGCCGCGAAGACGGCAATATCGGCTGGATCGACCCGCGCAACAGCAAATGAGCGCCACGGAAAAAGGCGCGGAAAAGACGAGTTACATGGAACTTTCGAAATTGCTTGCGCCGGGCGCCGTGAAGGTGCTGTCGAACGTCACAAGCAAGAAGCGCCTTTTTCAGGATCTCGGCGACATCGCCGCGTCGGTCTACAGGCTCGCCGCGGCGCAGACGGTCGATGCCTTGCAGGAGCGTGAAAGCCTCGGGCCGACGGGTGTCGGTCATGGCGTGGCGCTCCCGCATGCGCGACTCGACGGGCTCGACGAGGTGGTCGGCGTCTTCCTGCGGCTGGAAAAACCGCTCGATTTCGACGCGGTGGACCGACTTCCGGTCGATCTGGTCTTCGCGCTCTTCGCACCCAAGGATTCCGGGGTGGAGCACCTGAAGGCGCTCGCACTCGTGTCGCGCACGATGCGCGATCCGGAAATCTGCGAGAAGCTGCGTGCCAATACCGATCCGGCGGCGCTGCACGCGGTGCTGACCGAGGCGCAGGGCCGTCAGGCCGCCTGATCTGCCTCGATATGAGATTTGAAAGCGCGTCGGTCCGTCCGGCGCGCTTTTTCCGTGTCGCTCAGGCTTTCCAGGGGCCGAAGCCGAACTGCATCATGTCACGCGTATAGGTTTCGCGGGCGGCAGCTTCGAGATCCGGGGTCCAGATATCGGCCAGCTTGATCGGGGCGGTATCGCCGTCGGCCTGTCCAAATTCCGGCGCCTCTATCCCGGCGGAGCGCGCGAGATAGGCCAGATCCGCCGTCAGCCTTTCCTCGCGCAGAAGCATGTCGGGCAGGGCGAACTGGGCGATCCCCTGCAACTGGGCCGATTGCGTGGCCCAGAGCGCGTTCACCGGCAGGCTCGTCTGGTTGGCGAGGTTGGTTTTGAGCCAGCCAAGAAAAGCGATCAGCGCCTCTGCATAGGCTTCGGGCGCGATAGCGTCGCCTTCCGGGGGGATCGGCAGCTTGTAGCTTTGACGCAGTACCGCGCGTGTCTCGAGCATGTTGTCCCAATTCAGGACGGCCGAGAAGGCGAGATGGGCGCGCATCAGGGGGTGGCGCAGCACGGTGAAGCTGCGATGACCCGGATGGCGGCGCTTCCACTGGCGCAGGGTCTTTTGCGAGAAGCTTTCCTCAAGCGGGCCAAGCCGGGCCAGCCAGTCGCGGATCGGCGCGTCCATCGCGGGACGCATCGGCATGTAGAGCAGCCCCGCCTCGCTCGCGATGAAACCGGGCACGCCGGGGCCGCGACGGGGCTCGAAATTCGGGGTCTTCGAGAGGTTGAAGCGGTCGAGCCGCGCGAGCGAAGCCTCCATCCCCGGGAAATTCGAGACCTTCGCCTCCAGCGGCTCGGGGTTCTGCACCTTGAGGCTGTCGGGCAATTCTTCGAGCCGCGTCTCGACGCCGAGCCATTTCGCGATCCCGTTGAGCAACTCGACCGACTGCGCATCCTCGTAATCAATGTAGAAGGCGGTCTGGCCCGAGCGTTGCAGCGCGTTTTGCAGCGTGACCTGAAAGCCCTGCAACTCTTCGAGATGGGCCTCGAACTCCTCGGCATCGAAACGCGCCTTGCTCGCCTTGCGGTGCTTGGCGTCGCCGAGCTTCCACTGGCCGGTCGCGCGGGCGATCAACAGGCTCACATAGCTTTCGATCGGATTGCGGGTCAGCACGATCTTGGCGCATTTGGGATCATCGACGAAGACTGCGAGCATGCGCGGGTCGTGATCGTGAAAATATCGGCAGCCGTTGAGCCCGTCCTGCGCCTTGATCGCCTTCCACAGCGCCAGCGGATCCGCATCGCGTTCGGCCATGGTCACGCCCAATAGCTCCGTGCGGTTGGGATAGCCGATCAGGACGGGGTTGAACGCCTCGCCATGGCAGGTCACGCCATCCAGGCTGTTGAGCGCGGCCTCGAGCAGGTTCGATCCGGTCCGCATCTCGGCGAAGACCACGAAACTGTCGAACCTCGCCATGTCACTTCACCAGATAGGGGCGACCGCGCCGGTTCGCGTGGCGCCCTTCCCCGGCATTGAGCGGGAAATCCCCCATCACGAGCGGCTGCATGCCCTGGTTCTTGAGGTTTTGCAGGAATTGCGGGAAGCCCGTCAGCTCGACCATCTGCGGCGCCTCGGTCAGGCGGCGCGTGGCGCGGGGGCTGATCTCGTCGATGATGGTCTGCAAAGGCTCCATCGGGTTTTCGATGAACTCGGCCACGGTCCAGATCCGAACGCGCGCCTTCACATACATGGAGCGCAGGATCTCCAGATGTTCCAGCTCGCGCTTTTGCAGCCGTGCGGCCTCGCGGCGGATCGTGGCGAAATTCTCGTTCATCCGCGAGAGCGGCAAGGCCCAGGCGCCGGTGATCACCGAGATTTGCGCGTTCGGGTCGGTCGCGGTGAACCAGTTGTTGGCCTGATTGTCCCGCGGCGAGAACATGTAGCACTGTCGCTCCCCGCGGGAGTTCCAGATCAGGTTGGTCAGGAAGGCGCGCGGGTTGTAGTCGCGCAGTGCCGGGTCATCGGTCAGACAGCCGTTGAACATCGTGTCACCGCCCGCGAACTCGGCGCCTTCAGGGGCGAAGAGATGGCCATGCACCCGCGCGCCCACGTATTTCGCGAGCCAGCCATCGAAATTCTCGAAGAGATCCGAGAAGCCATGGAAGACCGAATAGGGTGCCGAGGTCTTGCCGTTCTCGTGGTCCTTCTTCGGAAAGCGGCTTTGCATGTAGAGGCCGGGGCGACCGCGTGTGCGCCGCTCGATCGATTTCGAGAAAAGACGGTCGATCTTGGCCGGGTTGGGTTCGGCCATCGCCGGGCTTTGGGCATTCTTCGTCAGGAATGTCTGATAGAGCCGGTCCGCACGCGGCCAGATCTTGCGCGCGATGAAGCAGTCCGAACGGCGCAGAAGCTGGAGGTGGTCGTCGTAGAAGATATGCGGCTTGCCCTGGAAATCGAACTTGGTCAGCGTGAGCGACCGGCTCTCGATCGAGGTGGCATAGAGCCTTGAAAGGGTCTGGAAATAGCTCTCGTCAGGGATCCAGACGCGCTTGAAATAACGGTCGTAGAGCGGTCGGTCCGGGTCTTGCAGGATCGCGGACAAGGTCTGGCGCGTCAGGCACCACCACTGACTTCCGAGATGCGGCACGAGCCCCGACGGGATGCGGCGCTTGAAGCCGACGCGGCGCTGAAACTCGACATAGCGGTCGAAGAGGCGGCGCTGCTTCTTCCACGAGAAGGGGAACCGCAGGGTGAAACGCTCGATGTCGATGCCGCCGACGGTCCAGCCGACTTCGGTCGTGGTCACGCTCTCGATGAAATCGGTATAGGGGCGCGCGTCGAGATAGTCGGTCAGTTCCTTCAGCGGCCGCAGCGGCAGGCACGAGCCGGAGGCGAGATAGACGTGGCGCACCTCGGCATGGCGTTCCAGCATCTGCTCGGCCGCGGCCTGGCTGGCGGCGACGAGCGACCAGGTGCCCCATTCGCATTTGTAGCGCCGAGAGAAGGAGACATTGTCGAGATCGGCCAGAGCCTTCTGGAAACCCTTGTAATCAGGGGCGCTGACACGGGCATCGACATGGATCACCACCGGCGCGCCACCCTCGGCCCAGAACCGCGCGACCTGAGCCGCACGGTCGAGCGCGGTGTGGCACATCATGATGAAACCGACGGTCACGGGTGAAATCCTCTCATGCCCAATTGCCCTTGGACATCAGTCCGAGGATCTCGAGCTGGCGCCAATTGATATATTTTTCCGACCATTTGCACCACAAATCGGGCTCTTTTGAGATGGTCCGGGCATAAGCGTGATATTCGCGCGACCCTGCATAATGCTGTTTGCGTTGCAGCTCTTCCTCGACCTTGGCGGTGAGCGGCGAGAGGAATTTCGCGTGCAGCAGGCAGCCCGAGGCCATCTCGCCGCCGATCGTGTCATAGACCTGATTGAGCCCGCGCGGCAAAAGCATGTGGGTCGAGGAGAGATAGACATGCCCTCGCTCCCATTTCACCAGTGGGATCTTGTTGAGCGACGGCGCGCGTTTGGGCTCTTCGGGGAAGAAGATCCGGGCCCGCGGCCCCCCCTGAATCCACAAGTTGCGGTATTCCGGGTTGGTCTTGATCATGTAATTGCCGCTATCGAACCAACAGGCCAGATCGAAGGGGTTCTGGCCCTCGCGATAGGGCTGCGCGTCGATCGGGCCTTTCGGATACATGTCCAGAAGCATCGCCGGGAAAGAGCGGATGCCATAGGTGTCGAGCCAATCCGTGAGCGCCTGGATGGGGCGAGTGTCGCAGAACGGGTAGACGAGGAACTCGTCGGGATCGAGCGTCAGCGTCCAGTGCCCGGTGCCGTATTTGCGCAGCAGCCAGTTCATCCAGTCCATGCCGAAATTCGCAGCCTTGTAGGAAGCCGACGTCGTCCAGACAGAGCAATCCTCCTGCTCGGCGAGATAGTCCGCCGATCCGTCATCGCTGCCATTATCGACGAAGAGGAAATGGCGCACCCCCATGTCCCGGTAGTAGCGCAGGAAATAGGGCAGGCGGATGCGTTCGTTGCGCGCGGTGACGAAAACGAGAACGTCATCGGGTCTGATCTGGGCTGTGCGATCGGACAGCGGGCTCAGTTCCCGCCGTTTCCGAATGGCGCGAAACTGTCTCAACCTGCGTTTTCGACGCAGCCTGACCAGATCTCTCAGTCCCACGTGTCGTCCCTTCCGCAAATGCGGCCTGTTATTGCTGAATATACTTAGCAGAAGGTTAACTGTCGCCTTGGCCAAAACGACAAGTTTTCCCCTTTGGATTCAATAGTCTCCTGTATCTTAGCCTCTTTGTGGGTGCCTGAGAAGAGACGGCATTACCTTTGCGTCACCTTTTGTTGAAAATGTGACGACAATCAATCAGACCCAGCCGCCGCGCGACATCAGGCCCTGTGCCTCGAGCTGGCGCCAGCTGCCAAGCGGCGCGGAGTAGGGCGTCCAGAGCTGCGGGTCGGCGATGAGCGCGTCGTAATAGGGGTCGAACTCCTCCGGACGGCCGAAATGCTCGCGCCGCGCTTTCTCTTCGGAAGATTTCTCGATCACAGTGTCGAGGAACTTGGTGTGCAGCAGGAGCCCCGAGATCGCCTCGCCGCCTCCATCGTCATAGGTCTTGTTGAGGTGGCGCGGCAGGAGCGCGTGGGTCGAGTTCAGATAGGCGAAGCGACGATTCCAGCGCACGAGGGGAATCTTCGACAGGGTCGGCGCCCGACGCGGTCGCTGCGCGAAGAAGCTGCGCGCGCGTGGCCCGCCCTGGATCCAGAGCGCCTGGCTGCGCTCCTGCCGGGTCATCGTGTAATTTCCCGCATCGAACCAGCTCAGGATCTGGCGCGGATCCTGACCCGCCTGATAGCTCTGCGCACCGATTCGCCCCTTCGGGTAGAGGTCGAGCATCATCGCCGGAAAGGCGGGGATGCCCGAGGCGTCGAGCCAGCCCGTGAGCGCGGGCAGCGGGCGCGTGTCATGGTAGGGGTAGATCAGCAACTCGTCGGCATCGACGGTGAGGCACCAGTGATCGTGACCGTGACGGATCATCAGCCAGGTGATCCAGTCGAGCCCGAAGCGCGAGGCGCGATAGCTCGCCGGCGTCGTCCAGAGAGAGACATCGCGCGCTTCGGCCAGAAGGCCCGTGGTGCCATCGGAGCTGCCATTGTCGACGATGAGGAAGTGATCGACGCCGAGATCGCGGTAATGACGCAGGAAATAGGGCAGGCGCAGGGCCTCGTTGCGCATCACCGCGAAGGCGAGGATATCGCCAGGGCGGATCGTGCGAGTCCGGTCGGAGAGGCGTTCGAGCTGATGGCGCTTGCGCAGGGCACGCCAGAGGAATTGCTTGCGCTTGAGGCGCAGCCTGTAGGCGTCCCATAGCTCCCGGCGCGATGCCATGCCCTCTCCCGATCCGCTCGGCGCGGATCAGTATTCATACTCTTTCGCCTGATGCCAACGCCATGCATCGCCGATCATCACGGAAAGATCGGAGCGTTGCTGTTGCCACCCCAGTTCCTCAAGCGCGCGTTTCGAGCCCGAGACGAGGCAGGCGGCATCGCCGGCGCGGCGCTCGCCCTCGACGATGGGCACATCGCGATTGGTTACCGTGCGCGAGGCGTCGATCACTTCGCGCACCGAAAACCCGTTGCCCGAGCCAAGACAGAAGACGCGCGAAGGCTTGCCGCTCTCCAGCCATTTCAGCCCCAGAACATGCGCATCGACCAGATCGGAGACATGGACGTAATCGCGGATGCAGGTGCCGTCGCGCGTGGGATAGTCCGAGCCGAACACCGTCAGTGCCGGGCGCTTGCCCGCGATCGCGTCGAGCATCAGCGGGATCAGGTGGGTTTCCGGCACATGCTGCTCGCCCAGCTCGGCGTCGGGATCGGCGCCGGCCACGTTGAAATAGCGGAAGATCACCGAGTTCAGCCCGTGGCTCGCGCCGAAATCGCGCAGCATATCCTCGATGGCGCGTTTCGAGCCGCCATAGGCGTTGATCGGGCGCTGCTCGGTGTCTTCGTCCAGCACCACCCCGTCCTGGTCACCATAGGTCGCGCAGGTCGAGGAGAAGACGAAATTCTTGCAGTCGGCTTCTACCGCCGCCTCGATCAAATTCAGCGCGCAATTGACGTTGGTGCGCCAGTATTTCGAGGGGTTCTGCATCGACTCGCCGACGAGGCTCAGCGCAGCGAAATGCATCACCGCGATGGGCTGATATTTCGCGAAGACCTCGTCGAGCCGCGCCCGGTCGGCGAGATCGCCTTCCTCAAGCGGACCGAACTTCACCGCCTCTTTCCAGCCGGTCGAGAAATTGTCGAAGCAGACCGGAACATAGCCTGCGCGGCTCAGAGCCTTGCAGGCGTGCGAGCCGATATAGCCCGCACCGCCCGTCACCAACACATGAGGTTTCATCGCTTACTCGGCGGCCGTCCGCATGTTCATGATGTCGCCCAGATAGTCGCCGAACTCGTCCTTGAGATCGGACCGCTGGAGACCGAAAGCCACGGTGGCCTGAAGGAAGCCCGCCTTGGAACCGCAGTCGAAACGCTGGCCCTTGAAGCGATAGCCGTAAACCGGATTGCCGTTGGCGATCTCCTGCGCGATCGCGTCGGTCAGCTGGATCTCGCCGCCCGCACCGGTTTCCTTCTTGTTGAGGTTCTTCATGATCTCCGGCGTCAGGATGTAGCGCCCGATCACGGCGAGGTTCGACGGCGCGACGTCGGGCTGCGGTTTCTCGACCATGCCCTTCACCTTCACCAGCGGCCCGTTCACCTCGGAAATATCGAGCACTCCGTAGGACGAGGTTTTCTCTGTGGGCACTTCCATCGCCGCGACGATGTTGCCGCCGGTTTCCTCGTAGGCTTCCATCATCTGCTGGAGGCAGGGCTTCTCGGCCGCGATCACGTCATCGGTCAGGATGACCGCGAAGGGCTCGTCATGCACGAGGCGGCGCGCGCACCAGACCGCGTGGCCAAGCCCGAGCGGCTTGTTCTGGCGCACATAGGCGATGGCGCCGGAATCCATGTTGGTTTTCTTGAGCTCTTCGAGAAGGTCTTTCTTGTCCTTCTTGCGCAGGGCGGTCTCGAGCTCGGGCGCATCATCGAAATAATCCTCCAGCGCCGACTTGCCGCGCGAGGTCACGAAGATGAATTCCTTGATGCCGGCCGCGCGCGCCTCGTCGATGGCGTATTGAATGAGCGGACGGTCCACCAGCGTCAGGATCTCTTTCGGGATCGATTTCGTGGCGGGGAGGAAGCGGGTTCCAAGGCCGGCAACCGGGAAGATCGCCTTCGTCACCTTGCGTTTCATTCATCACCTTTATCGTTACTGCGCCGAAGCGCGCTAATTGCCGCCATTGTGGCGAGTCTTGCGGCGCGTAACAAGGAACCTGCCGCACTGCCGCATCATCACGCGCTGTTTGTTGCGCATGTAAGGGGAAAATCGCCCCGATCGCTTCAGGTTCCCGCGAAATGGAAACTTTGCGTGATGCAGGTTCGCGTCAGGCCAGACCCATTTCGCGCATCATCGACTCGATGCGTGGCACGTCCGAAGGGTTGTTGAGTTCCCAGAACTGCCGCCCGCGCGCCTCGACCTCGGTGCACAGCACGGCACGACCGTTCTCGAGAAACCGCAGCTGCTCAAGCCCTTCGAGCGTTTCCAGCGGTCCGATCGGCCAGGTGGCGTAATCGGCGAGCGTGTCGGGACGGTAGGCATAGACGCCGACGTGATGGAAAACCGGGGTGGGATCGTGCGGCAGGTAGCTCTCGGCGGTGTAGGGGATCACTTCCTTGGAGAAATAGAGCCCGCGATTGCCCGCGCCAAAGACGGCGGTGGTGCCGCCGACTCGGCCGTGATGGCGATCCTCCCGCAGGCTGGCGAGCATCTCGCCCTCGCAGCGCAGCACCGGGGTGGCGAGTTCCGCCCAGTCATTCGCACGCAGCCCGGCGACCAGATCCTCGATGAACCAGGCAGGCGTCAGCGGCGCATCGCCTTGCAGGTTGACGACGATCTCGTAGCCACCGCCAAGCGTCTCCGCCGCCTCGGCGCAACGCTCGGTCCCGTTGCGGCAGGTCTCGGAGGTCATCACCACCTCGGCACCGAAGGCCTCGCAGGCCTCCCGGATGCGCGCGTCATCGGTTGCGACGACGACCCGATCGGCGCCCCGCACATCCTGCGCGGCCTCCCAGCTTCGCTGGATCAGGGTCTTTTTCACGCCCGTCGCACCGGTCAGTTCGACGAGCGGTTTGCCGGGATAGCGCGTCGAGGCGTAGCGTGCGGGGATGACGATGAGAACGGACATCATTTCACCAGAAGAACGCCGGGGGCGTAGGCGATGAAGAACGGGTTCTCGAAGCCGGACTTGCCATAGGTGAAGGGCGTGTGATCGTCGAAGCGGACCATCTCGCCACCTGCGCCGCGCAGCACCGCGTCACCGGCCGCCGTGTCCCATTCCATCGTGCGCCCGAGCCGCGGATAGAGATCGGCCTCGCCGGTCGCCACGAGGCAGAATTTCAGCGACGAGCCAGCCGAGCGCATATCCTTCACCGCGTATTTGCCGATGTAATCGTCGGTCGCCTGATCGCGGTGCGATTTCGATGCGACCACCATCAGCCCGCGATTGTCGGGCATCGAGACAGTGATCGGCTTGTGCGGACCCATCGCCTGTTTCGGAAAGTTCGGGCCTTCCTCCTCGACCGCGCGGCCATCGGCCAACGTATAGAAGAGCCGCCCCTTTGCGGGCGCATAGACCACGCCGCGCACCGGCTTGCCGTCTTCGACATAGGCGATGTTCACGGTGAAATCGCCGCGGCGCTGGACGAATTCCTTGGTGCCGTCGAGCGGATCGACGATGAGGAAGGTCGAGACGTCCTGATTATGGCTCGCCGCCTGCTCCTCGGTCACCAGCGCGACATCGGGGAAGGCCTCGCGCAGACCGGCCGAGATCAGCGCGTCCGCGGCCTCGTCGGCCTCGGTCACGGGCGAATTGTCGGATTTGGATTTCACTTCGAAGTCAGGGGAATTGTAGATCTCCATGATCCTGTCGCCCGCTTCGAGAGCAAGCCGGCGCATGACTTGCATCAGATGCTCGAAATCCATGATCACTCCGTTCCGCCAAATTCAGGCCTGATTGCTATGATTTATCTCCCCCCTTATGATGCGGCGACAAGGCTTGGGCAAGGTTTGCCCGATAGGCTGGCGGCGCGCCGCACCCGATTGGCAGGAAAATGTTCAAAGCAGATCGCAGCAATTCCACGCTTGGATCGACCTTCAGCCTGCTGGAGCTCATCTATCACGCCACCGTTCGCAAACTGCGCCAATCGCATGGCAATGCGCTGGTCGGCCTGTTGCTGAACATGGTGCAGACGATCCTGCTGATCCTGACCTTCTACATCATGTTCGGCGTGCTCGGCTTGCGCGGCAATTCGGTGCGCGGCGACTTCCTGCTTTACGTGATGAGCGGGATCTTCCTGTTCCTGACCCATACCAAGACCATCGGCGCGGTGTTCGGGGCAGAGGGGCCGACCTCGGCGATGATGAAACACGCGCCGATGACCACGGCGATCTCGATCTCGGCGGCGGCGCTGAGTACGCTCTACATCCAGATGCTCTCGATGATCACGGTGCTCTTCATCTACCATGCGGCGTTTCAGCCGATCGAGATCTACGACTGGGTCGGCGCGCTGGCGATGATGCTCCTGTCTTGGTTCGTCGGGCTTGCGATCGGGCTCGTTTTCCTTGCCGCGAAGCCCTGGGCGCCAGATGTGGTGGGCGTGATCCAGCAGATTTACAGCCGCGCGAACATGATCGCCTCGGGCAAGATGTTCCTCGCCAACAACCTGCCGCACAAGATGCTCGTGCTGTTCGACTGGAATCCGCTCTTCCACACGATCGACCAGGCACGCGGCTATACCTTCATCAATTACAACCCGCATTTCTCGAACTGGCACTATCCGCTCTATGTCGGTCTGGCGCTTTTGATGATCGGGCTGATGGGCGAGTTCTACACGCGGCAATATGCCTCGCTGAGCTGGAGCGCGCGGCGCTAGTAGGCTGACCCCATGAAACGTCTGGTCCTGATCCTCCCGCTCGTCCTCATGTCTCTGGCGGCACCCGCCTTGGCCGAGAGCTTTCCGCATTATGCCGATGTGAGCGGTGTCGCCGCCGATGACGTGCTCAACATCCGCGCCGAGCCCTTGGCTTCGGCCCCGATCATCGGGGTAATCCCGCCAGACACGACACTGATCGAGGTTACCGGCGCGTCGGAAGATGGAAAGTGGAGGCGCCTGAATGCGGGTGAGCGGTCGGGGTGGGTCTCGGCGCGCTATCTGAAATCAGAGCCGATGCCGCCCTGGTGGACCGAGCGCGTGCCGCTGTTCTGCTACGGCACCGAACCGTTCTGGAGCGTCAGCTACGAACCCGGCCTTCTGAGCCTCGAGATGCCGGGTGAGGAACCGCGCAGTCTCGGGATCGAGTGGAGCGGCGCGCCGCGGAGCGGGGCTTTCGAGACCATCGGCTGGAAGATCCGGGGCGGCGGGGCCGAGGGGTTCTCGGTTCTGCGCAATCGCGAATGCTCGGACGGGATGAGCGACAGGAAATATGCGATCGGGATCGATTTCTTCCTGCGCACACCCGAGGAAGACCTCGTATTCACTGGCTGCTGCGCCCTGAACTGATCAGGTCTTGCGGATTGTCTCGCCGGGTTCGAGTACCGGCTCGAGTTCGATCACCTCGCCGCCGATCATGCCGCTTTGCGACCGGCCCGCGATGATCTGCGCGGCCTTCCTGCCGATCTCGCCGCGACAGGCATCCATCGTGGCGAGCTGCACCGAGAGCCCCTCGAGAAGTTCAAGCCCGTTGAACCCCGCGAGGCCGACCTTGCCCGGAACGTCGATCCCGTTATCGCGACACCACAGCAGGCCACCGGCGCCGATCATGTCGTTCGAATAATAGAGGAAATCTAGGTCCGGCGTGCGTTTGAGCATCGCCTCGGTCATCTCGCGCCCCTTCGCCAGCGCCGAGCCGCCGGCATAGAACTCGGTATCGGCAAGTTCGATGCCCGCTTTCGCGAGCCCTTCCTTGAACCCTTCGAGCCGTTTGCGCGCCCGGTGATCCTCGGGCATCTTCGTGCCGAGAAATCCAATTCTGCGATAGCCAGCGGCGATGATCGCCTCGGCCATGTGCAGACCGGCACGGCGATGCGAGATGCCGACGACGGAATCCACACCCTCGCCATCGACATCCATAATCTCGACAACCGGAATACCGGCGTTTTCCAGCATCGCGCGGGCAGCCGGTGTGTGCTCGAGCCCGGCGATGATCACGCCCGAGGGCCGCCAGGAGAGCATCTCGTAGAGAACCTGCTCTTCCTTCTCGGGCGAATAGTTGGTCACACCCACCACCGGCTGGAGCCCGGTATCCTCAAGCTCGTCGGAGATCGCCGAGAGCACTTTCGGAAAGACGAGGTTCGACAGCGACGGAATGATCACCGCCACGAGGTTCACCCGCTGCGAGGCCAGTGCGCCGGCGATCTTGTTGGGCACATAGCCCAGCGTCTTGGCCGCATGCAGCACCTTCTCGCGCGTCGCATCGGAGACGTCGCCGCGATTGCGCAGTACGCGGCTGACCGTCATTTCCGAAACGCCCGAGGCTTCGGAAACGTCGCGCAGCGTCAGGGGGCGGCGGGAGTCATTGGGACGGGACACGGCGGAATTCCTCCAGTTTCATTCTTGTTAGCGCCAAACATTTCCCTTGCGCAAGCGGATGATGCACCATATGTTAGCGATAACGGCGACCGGGCCAGACTCCAAACAATCCGGCAGCCGGCCAAACTGGACCCGCGTGTAGACTCCGATCGTGGTGACAGATCTAAAAAGGGGATGCGGTGGGCCAATACGCATCCCCTTTTCATTTGCCGCGCTCCCGACTTGCACAGCCGCCGCTTTGGCGGCATCAAGAGGCGCGTGGTCCCGTGGCTCAACTGGATAGAGCAGCCCCCTCCTAAGGGGCAGGTTGCAGGTTCGAATCCTGCCGGGATCACCACTCTTTAAACGAAAAAGGCCCGCATCGCGCGGGCCTTTCGTATGTCTGGCGGTCCGGATCAGATCTCGGTCCAGGCCTTGTCCTCACCCTTGAGGCCGCCCACCAGCACGCGCGTCGGAAGGCCGATGCGGTCGAGCTGGGTGAAGAACGGTTTCGGATCGAGCTCTTCGACGTTCTTCATCGTCTTTGCGTCCCACTCCCCCTGCGCCACGAGGATCGCGGCTGCGACCGGCGGCACACCAGCGGTGTAGGAGATGCCTTGCGAGCCGACCTCTTCATAGGCTTCCTTGTGATCGGCGACGTTGTAGACGAAATACTCCACGTCCTTGCCGTCCTTGGTGCCTTTCACCAGATCGCCGATGCAGGTCTCGCCCGTGTAGTTCGGTGCGAGCGAGGCGGGATCGGGCAGCACGGCCTTCACCACTTTCAGCGGCACGACTTCCAGCCCTTCGGCGGTTTTCACCGGCTGCTCGGACAGCAGACCAAGATTTTTCAGCACGGTGAAGACGTTGATGTAGTGGTCGCCGAAGCCCATCCAGAAGCGCACATCGGCCTGCGGATAGTTGGTCGCCAGCGAATGCACCTCGTCATGGCCCGACTGATAGGCCTGCGACGGACCGACGACCGGCAGATCCCATTTGTGGCCCGAGGCGAACATCGACGTCTCTTTCCACTGCTGGTCTTCCCAGTAATAGACGGTGCCGGTGAATTCGCGGAAATTGATCTCGGGGTCGAAATTCGTCGCGAAATATTTGCCGTGCGAGCCCGCGTTGATGTCGACGATGTCGATGGATTTCACCTCGTCCATCTGGTCGATCGCGAAACGCGCGAAGGCATTCACCACGCCCGGATCGAAGCCCGCGCCGAGGATCGCGGTCACGCCCTTCTCGGTGCAAAGATCGCGCTTCTTCCATTCGTAATTGGCATACCACGGCGGGGTTTCGCAGATCTTGTCGGGCTCTTCGTGGATCGCAGTGTCGATATAGGCGGCGCCCGTCTCGATGCACGCGTCGAGCACATACATGTTCACGAAGGCGGACCCCACGTTGATCACGATCTGCGCGCCGGTCTTGCGGATCAGATCCGCCACGGCGGCCGTGTCGCGCGCGTTCACCTGATGCGCCTCGAACGTGCCCGCCACTTTCATCGCGCCCTTTTCACGCACGCTCTCGATGATCGCGTCGCATTTCGATTTGGTGCGCGAGGCGATGTGCAGATCGCCCAGGATGTCGTTGTTCTGCGCGCATTTATGCGCCACGACCTGGGCGACGCCGCCCGCTCCGATGATGAGCACGTTCTTTTTCACTTCGGCTGTCTCCTTTTCGACAGGACAGGGGAAGGGGGCGCGAAAGGCCCTCAGGACAATGAGGCGCGGTAGTCCTCATAGGTGAACTCGCGAATCCGGTCGATGCTACCATCTTCGCGACGTATGGCGATGGCGGGCATCGCCACGCCGTTGAACCAGTTCTTCTTGACCATCGTGTAACCGGCCGCATCCGCGATCGAGATCCGGTCGCCGATTTCCAGCGGTTTGTCGAATTTCGCGTCGCCGAAGATGTCGCCCGCAAGGCAGGTCTTGCCTGCGATCTGGTATTCGTGTTCGCCTTGCTGCGGCAGTTTCGCGGTCTCACGATAGATCAGCAGGTCGAGCATATGCGCTTCGATGCTACTATCGACGATGGCGATCTTCTTGCCGTTATCGAGGATATCCAGAACCGTCACCTCGAGCGAGGCGGTCTGCGTGATCGACGCTTCGCCGGGTTCGAGATAGACCTGAACGCCGAAATCGTCTGAGAATTTCTTCAGACGGTCGGCCAGCGCGTCGAGCGGGTAATCCGGCCCGGTGAAATGGATGCCGCCGCCGAGGCTGACCCAGTTCAGGCGCTTGAGGATATCGCCGAACTCGGCCTCGATCCGCGACAGCTGATGGTCGAAGAGCGCGAAATCGGAATTCTCGCAATTGTAGTGGATCATCACGCCCGAGATCCGGCCCATCGCCGCCTCCAGCCGCTCGGTGTCCCATTCGCCCAGCCGCGAGAAGGGACGCGCCGGGTCCGCCAGGTCGAAGCCCGACGTCGAGAAACGCGGGTTCAGACGCAGGCCGCGCTCGATATGCGCGGCCTTGTCGCCAAAGCGATCCAGCTGGCTCAGCGAATTGAAGATGATCTTGTCGGCGTAGCCGATAGCCTCGTCGATCTCGTCATCGGACCAGGCGACCGAATAGGCATGGGTTTCCTTGCCGAATTTCTCGCGTCCCAGATGCAGTTCGAAGAGCGAGCTCGACGTGGTGCCGTCCATGTAAGGCTTCATGATGTCGAAGGCCGACCAGGTCGCGAAACATTTCAGCGCCAGCAGGGCTTTCGCGCCGGAACGCTCGCGCAGGCGCTCGATCTTGCGCATGTTCTCGCGCAGTCGGGCCTCGTCGATCAGGTAGAAGGGCGTGTCGGACATAGGCTCCCCCGCAGGTCAACAGACCCTGCGATATAGGGCGCATGTAACGGCCACGCAACCGGATCAGTCGACGCGGATCGCGTCCTTGGACACGCTAAGCGCATAGCCCTTGCGGGAAATGTTGCGCACGAGAAGCTCGCTGACGAGCTGATTGCCGAGGCTGTCGCGCAGACGTTTGATCCGGGTCGCGCCCGCTGCCTCGTCGCAATCGGCCTCGTTACGGCCCGAGATCATCGCCTCGATCTGTGCGCCGGTGAGGATATCGTCATCCATCCGGGCTTCGGCCAGCACCGAGAGCGTCTCGATCGCCGCCGGGGTCAGGGTGAAGCCCATGTCGTTGAGCATCACCGCGTTTTCGCTGCGCAGGATGCGCAGGCTTTGCACCTCGATTCCGGCGCGGCGGATCTCGATCATCCGGCGGTTCAGTCCGATCAGCAGAAGCAGGAAGATGATCGCCGCCAGCAAAAGCGCGGCGGCGAAGATCAGCAGGATGAAGATGATCACCCGATAATTCGCCAGCACGTCAGAGAAGGCCGTGCCCGATTGTGCCAGGACCTCCAGCAGCTTGATCTCGGCCTGCGAGGTCAGGTTGTCGTTTTGCACGAAGATCTGCTCGACCCGGGCGTTGAACGCGTCCGCATCGGGGAGCTTGGCAAAGAGGAACCCCGCCGTGATCGCGAGGATCGCGACCACCGCCACGACCCCGGCCACGACCGCGCGCGAGCCCAGCCGCAGGCTGTCAGTAACGGAGGAAGTATTTTCCGGCACTGGCTTTCCTTTTCTCCAACCCTTCGGGCCCGAATGTGGAGAGGACCGTCAGCAAGGTCCAGCCCGCAGCCTCGAGCCTCGGCGCCAATTCGCGCGCCGCGGCCTTTTTCGAACAGGCCGAATCCGAGACCTGCGCGACACCGTATTGCAGCTGCAACGGGTTGTCGCGCTTGGCCTTGTAATCGGCATAGCACTGGGCCTGAGCGGCCGAGGCCGAGGCGAGAAACGCCAAAATGAGAAATGCGTGTTTCATGCCGTTCACGCTGCGCTCAAAGCCGCTGTTATTCAATAGCCGAAGGGGGTTGCGGGCGCTGTTATCGGATATCAAGCCCCCGTTATTGCCTGACTCCACCGCTTCGCCGCACGGTCGTTCCATCGACTTTATCGCGGCCCTGGGGGCTGCCCGACCGGAGGACCGAAGGATGAGTTTCAAGACAAAGGCGACCGCGCTTTTCACCGCCACCACCGTCGCACTGGGCACGATGGCTGCAAGCACCACGCCTGCCGCAGCGTTGGGTGACAAGGATCGCGACACGCTTGCCGTATTGCTCGGGATCGGGGCCGCGGCGCTGATCATCGACTCGATGAATGACGACAAGAAAAAGCGGAAGACGGTTCCCCCGTCGGTCTACCTGCCGCGCGAGACCTGGAAACAACGCGAAAGCCGTCTGGAACGCGAGCGGATCGAGCGTGAGCGCCGCGAGGCCGAGGCCCGTCGCGAGCGGGAGCGGGAACGTGAGCGCGACCGCTATGGCCGCGACCGCATTCATCTTCCCTCCTCCTGTGTGCAGAAGGTGAAGACGCGCAATGGCTGGGGTGAGGTCGTCTCGGCTGATTGCCTCGATCGCTACACGCGCACCCGTCTGCCGCGCAACTGCGCTTTCACCATCAAGACCGGTCGCCACGACAGCGAGACCGTCTATGGGCGCAACTGTCTCGAGGATCAAGGCATCCGCCTGTCGCGGCGCTGAAGATAAGGCAGACGTCATCAAGAACGTCGAGCAGCGGGCGGGGACCATCGGTCTCCGCCCTTTTCACATCGCGAGCGACCCGATCGCCCAGAGACCGAAGCCGATCAGCACGAGACCCGAAATCTGCGCGACGCGATGGGCGAAGCCCTCGGGCAGGCGGCGATGGGCCAGCGCGACGCCCCCGCTCAGCGTGGCCCACCACAGGAGCGAACCGCTGAACACGCCCGCCACCACCGGAAGCGCCCCGCGCGCGCCCTCGGCCTGTGCCAGCCCCAGCCCGGCAAAGATCGCGGCAAAGGACAGAATCGTCATCGGGTTGGCGATGGTCAGGGCGAAGGTGGCGGCGATCGTCCCCATCAGATCGCGCGCGCCAACCCGCGCCGCCTGCCGGGCCGGGGCGCTGCGAAAGCTCCGCCATCCCAGCCATAGAAGAAACAGCCCGCCCCCGAGTTTCAACGGCATGTCGATCCGCGCAAGCCCGGCAGAAAAAGCGGCGAATCCCGCGGCCGCCAGAAGGGCATAGGTCGCATCCGCCAGCGCGGTGCCCAGCCCCCCGGCGAGGCCCGCCCAGAAACCGCGTTCCAGCGTGCGCGAAATGCACAGCGCCCCGATCGGGCCCAGCGGTGCCGCGATCGCAACGCCCAGCACGAGGCTTTTCGCGAAAAGTTCAATCCCGGTCATAAGTCACCCCGCGGGCCGAAGCCCGGATCGACTGGTGAAGACAGCGCGATCATCGTTTCGCTGCGGGCGAGGAATCTGCGCTCCTTGAGGGTGGAGAGAAACGCCTCGATGCCCGCGAGAGAGGGCGAATGGATCTTGAGCAGGTAGGACCACGGCCCGGTCACATGGTGGCATTCCGAGATTTCGGGGCGAGTCTGCGCAAAGCTGCGAAAGGCCGCTTCGTCACTGTCTGGCGCAAGGGCGACCCAGATGAAGGCGGTGACCGGCAGGCCGAGCGCTTCGGGATCGGCCTCGACGGTAAATCGCCGGATCGCGCCCGAGGCGGTGAGACGGCGGATTCGCTCATTCACGGCCGAGGGCGAAAGGTTCACCCCCGCGCCGATATCGGCAAGCGACCGGCGGCAGTCTTCGGCGAGAAGGGTGATGATTTTGTGGTCGATTCTATCCATGACCGAAATATCGGCGGCGAAACGCGCATTGGCAATAAATTTTGCTATCAATTCCGCTTCAAAGGGAAAGTTTGCGGAATTTTGCGGTTTGGCCGCAAAAGCGACGGTTCCAGCCGCATAAATCACGGTTGATCGGCGCGGGGATCCGGTGCATCCGGGAGCAATGGTACAAAACCCCGATTTCTCTTTCGAAGAGGCCGCCCTTGCCCGTGGGCTGACCCGCATCGCTGGCGTGGATGAGGTCGGTCGCGGCCCGCTTTGCGGCCCGGTCACCGCTGCGGCGGTCATTCTCGATCCCGCATGCATCCCCGAAGGGCTCAACGATTCGAAGAAGCTCAGCGCAAAGCGCCGTGCGGAGCTCGCTGCGCAGATCATGCAGAGCGCCGACTATTGCGTCGCCCATGCCAGCGTCGAGGAGATCGACGAGATCAACATCTATCACGCCGCACATCTCGCGATGTGCCGGGCGGTCGCGGGGCTCGCGCAAAAGCCCGATCACGTGCTGGTCGACGGCAACCGCGTGCCGCGCGATCTGGGCCTTTCGGCCGAGCCGATCGTGAAGGGCGATGCGCGCTCTTTGTCGATCGCGGCGGCTTCGATCCTGGCCAAAGAGGCGCGAGATTTGCTCATGGTGGATTTGGCGCAACAGTATCCCGGCTATGGCTGGGAACGGAATGCGGGCTACCCCACGAAGGACCATTTGCAGGCCCTTCTAGATCTAGGGGTCACCCCCGTTCATAGACGAAGCTTCAAGCCCGTCCACAATATCTTGTGCCAAGCAAAAAGTGTAACCCCTTGATTCAAAAAAGAAATTGACGGCGAATCGCCTTTGACTCATCTTTGACGCCATAGATCGGCACAAGCCGGCATCCCCCGAGGCGGGCAGTTAAGAGGCAAAAAAGATGGCAAAGACGAAGTCCCCGGCGGCGCAGCAGGCGCTGCCCCTGAACCAAATTCTTGCAGGCGATTGCATCGAGATGATGAACTCGCTCCCCGAGAACAGCATTGACCTGATCTTTGCCGATCCGCCTTACAATCTTCAGCTACGCGGCGACCTGCACCGCCCCGACAATTCCAAAGTCGACGCTGTCGACGACGCCTGGGATCAGTTCGGTTCCTTCTCGCATTACGATGGGTTCACCCGGGACTGGCTCACCGCCGCCCGCCGCATCCTGAAGCCCAATGGGGCGATCTGGGTGATCGGTTCCTATCACAACGTCTTCCGCATGGGGGCCGAGCTTCAGAATCAGGGCTTCTGGATCCTCAACGATGTGGTCTGGCGCAAATCGAACCCGATGCCGAACTTCCGTGGCAAGCGCCTGACCAATGCGCATGAGACGCTGATCTGGGCGTCCAAATCGGAAGGCGCGAAATACACCTTCAATTACGAGGCGCTGAAATCGCTCAACGAGGGCGTCCAGATGCGCTCCGACTGGGTGATCCCGATCTGCAATGGCGGCGAGCGCCTGAAGGATTCGAATGGCGACAAGGCGCATCCGACGCAAAAGCCCGAGGCGCTCCTGCACCGCATCCTCGTCGGCACCACCAATCCCGGCGACGTGATCCTCGACCCGTTCTTCGGCACCGGTACGACCGGCGCCGTCGCGAAGATGCTCGGCCGCGATTTCATCGGCATCGAGCGCGAGGCCGCCTATCGCGAGGTTGCCCTCAAGCGCCTTGCCCGGGTTCGCAAGTTCGACAAGGAAGCGCTGGAAGTTTCCACCTCGAAACGCGCCGAGCCGCGTGTGCCTTTCGGTCAACTCGTCGAACGCGGCATGCTGCGCCCGGGCGAGGAGCTCTATTCGCTCAACGGCCGCCACAAGGCCAAGGTGCGCGCCGACGGCACGCTGATTGGCGACGATGTAAAAGGCTCGATCCATCAGGTCGGCGCCCATCTCGAAGGCGCGCCCTCCTGCAACGGCTGGACTTACTGGACCTTCAAGCGCGACGGCAAGCAGGTCCCGATCGACCTGCTGCGCCAGCAGATCCGCGCCGAGATGAACTGAGGCCAGCCCTCCACGACATTCAAAAGTTACCGCCGGTGTCCGAGGGCCGTCCTGGGACACAGCCTTGCCCCGCCGTGTCTAACGGCGGGGTCTTTTCGCGTTTGGCGAAGTTCATTGAGCATCCTTTTGAGCGCCCATTTTGACGGGCTTTCGTGCCCGGGAGAGCGAAGGATTTCCCCGGGCTCGAACGTCTGAACAGGCGATGCGAGGCGGGTGCTGCATTTCCTCAACATTGATGCGCCTGTGCAGCGATGAAGGGAATCCGATGGAATTTGTAATATGCAAAGCTGAGAAAGCTTGGTCGAAAATATAAAATAACAATATTTATCAATTAATTACAGATTGACGGAGAAAACTGGAACGTAACTTGCATGAAATCTCGGTGAAACGCGAGTTTGACCGGGAGTTTCTCCAAATGACGCAAGACAGCCTCGTCGCCGACAATCTGCCCTATCTCGATATCTCGGATCCCGGGTTCTCGATCCGCTCTTCCGAAGTGATGAATGCACGCGAGGCGTCCTGGTGCGCGCGCACGAATTATGGCCTCGCGGTGCTGCGATATGACGATGTGCAAAAGCTTCTTCGTCATCCCAAGCTCCGTCAGGGCTCCTATCGCTGGCCGGCGCTGAACGATGTCACAGGCGAATTCGCGCGCTGGTGGGAAAGCATGCTGCTCAGCCAGGAGGGCGACAACCATGCGCGCCTGCGGCGAATGGCGAACCCGGCTTTCTCGCCGAAGCTCATTACGACGCTCGCGCCGAAATTCACCGAGCTTGCGACGATGCTGATCGACGAGTTCGCGCCGAAGGGCGAATGCGACTTCATCGCCGAATTCACCGAACCCTACGCGACCGGCGTGATCTGCGAGCTTCTGGGCCTGCCCTTCGAACGCTGGCGATAACTGGCTGATATCGCTGCGGAAATGGGTCTCGCTCTCGGCGTCACCTTCAAGAAGGACCTGCCGACGATCGAGGCGGCAACGAAGCGGCTCTTCGACTATGTCGAGGAGCTGGTCGAGGCCCGCCGCGCCGCGCCGAAAGACGATTTCGTCGGCATGCTGATCAAGGCCAACGAGGACAAGAGCCAGCTCTCCGATCAGGAACTGCTCGACATGATCGTTCTGGCGATCTTCGGCGGCATCGACACCACGCGCAACCAGCTCGGCCTCGCGATGGCGACCTTCATCGAGCACCCCGAGCAATGGGCGCTTCTGGCCGAACAGCCCGAGCTGGGCCGCGCCGCGGTCGAGGAGGTGATGCGCGTGCGTCCCACCGTGACTTGGGTCACCCGCGAGGCGGTCGAGGACTTTACCTATAATGACACGCCGATCGAGAAGGGCACGACGCTGCACCTCTTCTCGCAATCGGCGACCTCCGATCCGCGCGTGTTCGACGATGCGAGCTTCGACATCACGGCCGAGCGCAAGCCGCATTTCGGTTTCGGCGGCGGGGCGCATCACTGCCTTGGCCACTTCATTGCCCGCGGCGACATGACCGAGGCGCTCAAGCTGCTTTCGCAACGCCTGAAGAACCCGCGCTTCAACGGTGAGGTCGAGTGGCTTCCCGACAGCGGCAATACCGGCGCGATCCGGATGCCGATCGCTTTCGACCCGGCTTGAGCCACGCAAATCCAGCCGAAAAATTGCAAGAGGGACCAGTAAGATGAAAGTTCACGTCAACATGGATATCTGCCTGCTGCACGGGCAATGCGTGATCGCCGCGCCGGAGATCTTCTCCTTCGACGAGAGTGGCGATCTCCATTGGGTCGAGGTGATCGACGACTCGCAAGTTGCCGATGCCGAAGCCGCTTCCGATGCCTGCCCCGAGCAGGCCATCATCCTCGGCTGATCGGTCATGGCAGGGCCCCGGATCACCGTCGTCGGCGCCTCGCTCGCGGGGCTGCGCACGGCCGAAGCGCTGAAGGCGGCGCTTCCGCAGGCGCAGCTCACGCTGATCGGCGACGAGCCGCATGCGCCCTACAACCGACCGCCCCTGTCGAAGGACGTGATGGAGAGCTTCGCAGGGGGCGATGCGGATGAAACCGAGGCTTTCGGCAAGCTCCTGCTGCGTTCGAAGCTGACACCGGAAGACGTGTCGATACGTCTCGGCGTGGCCGCGACGGGTTTCGAGAATGCCGGTGTGCGTCTTGCCGATGGTTCTCTCGTCCGCTCGGACTGGGTGATCGCGGCGACCGGCATCCGGCCGCGCCGGTTGCCACTTCCCGGAAACGAAGACATCCGCCATGTCCTGCGGGGCTTCGACGACGCCCGCGCGCTCGCGCCGATGCTACAACCGGGCGCGCGTATAGCGGTAATCGGGGCGGGGTTCATCGGCTGCGAGATCGCCGCGACCGCGCGCAAGCTGGGCCTGCATGTCACGATCGTCGAGCCGGGGCCGCAACCGATGATGCGCGCGCTTGGCCCGCGTGTCGCGGCTGCGATGGCCGCCTTGCACCGGCGCCATGGGGTGACGCTGCTTACCGGGCGCATGGTCGAAGCGTTCCAGCCGGGCCGTGTGATCCTCGACAACGGGAAGGAAATCGAGGCCGATGTGATCGTCGAAGCGCTCGGATCGCTGCCCAACACGGAATGGCTTGCCGGGAGCGGCGCGGATCTCAGCGATGGCGTTCTGGTCGATGACACGATGCGGGCGGTCGGCGCGCCGAATCTGCTCGCGGTCGGTGATATCGCGCGCTTTGCCAATCCGCTGTTCGATGATGTCCCGCGCCGGGTCGAGCATTGGTGCATCCCCGGCTTCACCGCCAGACGCGCCGCGCAAACCATCGCCGCGATTGAGGCGGGCGATACGCCCGAGCCCGGATTTTCGCCGCTGCCGAGCTTCTGGTCGGATCAATACGGCATGCGCGTTCAGGCATTTGGCGCCCCGGCGCTGGCCGAGACGCAAACCGTTGTCGAAGGCGACCTGAGCCAGATCGGCGAGGCGCCCGTGATCGTCGAATACGCCCGCGACGGCGCGCTTACCGGCGTGATCGGCCTTGGCGCTCCGCCCGCACTGATTGCCAAACACCGCGCCCGCCTGACGGCCGCGCTCACCCCGAAAGAAACCGCATGAGCCCCCAGATGAACGACCTCCTCGAAGCTGCCCTCGCCAAGTTCGACGCCGAGATCGTGCATGTCGGCCAGTTCGATTACGCCTCGGTCCTGCGCGAACGCCGGTTGCGCAAGGCGCAATTTCTCGACTGGGCCGGGGATGCGCGCTTCGCCAATGTGCTGGCCTATTGGGACAGCGGCGACAACCTTTTCGGCGGCAGTTCCTATTTCACCGAGACGGTCGAGATCGACCCTACCTCGATGCGTTCGAACCCCTCCGAGCCGGATGCGGTCACGGTGATCGCGGAACTGTCGGGCGAGGCGAAGGAACTGATGCCGCGTCAGGTGCTGCGCCGCCAGCTTGAGCGCGCCGAGGCGATGGGGTTCAAGGTCGATGCCGCGTTCGAATTCGAGCTTATCGTGCTTGAGGAAGACGCGACCACCGCGCGCGAGAAAGGCTTCGCGGGGCTCGCGAAATTCGCCCCCGACAACAAGTGCTGGTCGGGCGCCACCGCGAATACCCATGCCGAGTTCATCGCCGGGATGGAGGCCGAAATCCTTGGCCATGACGTCTCGCTCTATTCGCTGAGCGTCGAGCTGGGGCCGGGCTGTCTCGAGGCCACGACCGCCGCGACCGAGGGGCTGCGCGCCGCCGACGACGCGAGCTTCCTGCGTTTGGCCGCGCGCGCCTACGCCCGCAAGCAGGGCAAGACGGCAAGCTTCATGCCCTATATGGGCGCGGACTATCCCGGTATCGGTGGTCATTGCTCTATGAGCCTGCGCGACGCGAAAACCGGCACGAACGTCTTCGCTTCGCCAGATGGCAAGACCAATGATCTGGCGAAGAAATTCATCGCCGGGATGATGGCGGTCGTGCCCGAGGCCTTCGCCATGTGCACCTCGAGCGTGAATGCCTACCGCCGCCTCGCGCCGGGAAGCTGGGCTCCGAAGTCGCTCACCTGGGCGGAATATCCCTTCACCGTCGCGGTGCGCTCGGTGCCGCATACCGGCGCGCGCGCGCGGCTCGAATTCCGGGTGCCGCCCGCCGATTGCAATCCCTATCTGACGATGGCGCTGATGCTGGGCGCGGGGCTCGACGGGATCGAGCGCGACCTGCCCGCGCCCGAGCCGAGCGCCGCCGCGCATCCCGATTTCGTCCCGGTAGGCGCAAGCCGTTTCCCGCGCGATCTCGCCGAGGCCGCGGAGCGGATCGCCGCAAGCGACGATGCCGCCCGGATCTTCGGCGCCGCTTTCACCGAGAACTTCGCGGCCGCCTGCCGCGCCGAATACGCCAGCCTCGCCAAGGCAGTCAGCGCCGAAGAACGCGCCCGCTACCTCGAAGGCTGAGACACAAGAAAACCAATAGGGAGCCAAGAATGACTACCGATACCGATTATCACCGCGAAGTCGATGCACCCGGCCGGGCCGAACTGGTCGAACGGGTGCGCAAGAAGATCGACGCGCTCGGGGTCGATTACATCTACTATCAATACATCTCGATCACCGGCCGGGTGATGGGCAAGGCCGCTCCGGCACGCCATTGGGAGACGCAGGCGCGCAAGGGTGTTCAGACCTGGATGGGCGGCGTCACCAACGTGCTGCCGGATTTCAAGGGCAACCTGATCGGCTTTGACTCCAACGCGATGGAATGCATCGCGCTGCCCGACCCTGACACGTTCGTCCAGCTCCCCTGGGACAAGCGCGTCGCGCGCGTGTTCTGCACGCTGTTCTACAGCCTAGAGGATCCGAATTTCCCCGGCCAGTATTACGAATACGACACCCGCGGGAACCTCAAGCGTTTCGACCGCGAGTTCCGCGAGGCCCATAACGGGTTGCATCTGCGCGTGGGCCTCGAGCCCGAGATGCTCTGGCTCAAGCCCGAGGCCGGCGAGGTGCGCCCCTATTCCGGCGTGACCGAGCCGCTCGCCTATCACATCGGCCAGTTCGAGAGCGCCCGCGATATCTGGATGCAGGTCTCCGACTACGCCCGTGCGATGGGTCTCGACATGATCCAGGGCGATTGCGAAGACGCGCCCGGCCAGATCGAACTCAACTACCAGTTCGACGACGCGCTGCCGACCTGCGACCGGATGACGACCTATCGCCAGATCTGCGCCGAGGTCGCGCGCCAGCGTGGGCTGATCGCTTGTTTCATGGCGAAACCCTTCATGGGTTACGCGGCCAATGGCTGTCACCACAACTGTTCGATCTGGACCGGCGGCGAACGCGAGGTGCAGGACATCGTGCCGGGCGAATTGCCGGGCATGGAAGAGAACTGGATGTATTCCAAGGGCGGCGTGAACGAGTTCGAGAACACCGAAGGCGGCTGGCTGCCGACGGAGCTCGGGCATCATGTTCTGGGTGGCTCGCTCAAGCATATCAACGCGCTGACCTGTATCGGTGCGTCGACCGTGAACTCCTATCGCCGGTTCAACGACTACGGTCTCTGGGCGCCGATCGGGGCGAATTGGGGCCTGCAGAACCGCTCCTGCACGGTGCGCATCTCCTCGCCCGACCGGTTCGAGTTCCGCGCGGTGGACAGCATGGTCAACCCGCACCTGTTCTGCGGCGCGCTGCTGAAGGCGATGGACGATGGCATCCGCAACAAGATCGACCCGGGCGCGCCCGAGTCGCGCAACGTGACCGAGGTCTGGCAGTCGGGAGGGGAGGTGAACCTCATTCCGCTCAATCTTCGGGATGCGCTCGACGCGCTCAAGGAAGACGAGGTCATTCGTTCGGCACTTCCGGGCCGGCTCTACGAAGTCTTCGACGAATACAAACAGGATGAGTGGACACGCTTCCTGCGTGAGGTCACCAATTGGGATGTGGAGCAATACCTGCATTGCGTGCCGTAACCCGTTGACCCCCGGATAGGAGCCCAGAGCATGACAGATCCAACCAGATCAGAGACCGAGATGATCGACGTTCTCAGCCGGGACGGACGGATCGTGTCTGCATGCGCTTCGCAAGAAACCGTGCTCGGCTTCTCGCCGGGCGCGGTCGAGGACGCGCCATGGTCGGCGGTCTATCCGCTCGACTCCCGCAAACGGCTTGAAGAGGTCTTCACCGAGACCACCGCCGGGCCGCATGTCATCGCGCTTGAGATGCGCACGCAGCAGGGCGCGCGGCTCGGCGTCACCGCGATCGTGACGCGCTTCACCGACCCCGAGCACGGGCTTTGCCTGCGCTCGGTGAAATGGCCCGCGGGCGGGGCGCTCGGAGAGGTTGCGAACCTCGCCGAGGAAAAGGAAATCCTCGAGTCGATCCTCGCGGCCTCCGACGATGCGGGATGGTGCATGGAATGGGCGGAGCCCGTGGACCTCTCGGCCCCCGAACAGGAGATCATCCGTCAGGTCTTCGAGAACGGCCCGCATTGGCGGTTCTGCAACGATGCGATGGCGCGGCTCTATCGCACGCCCGAAGGCAAGGACTTCAACGCGCTCCCCGTGCACGAGACTTTCCCGCGCTCGCCCGAGAACGAGGATTTCGTGCGCCGCCTGATCCGCGCGAGCTTCGATGTCAATGCCTCGCCCTCGCGCGATCTGCGTTATGACGGCGTCTATATCGAGGTCGAGAACGACGTGCGCGGGCACATCCGGGGCAACTTCCTGCACCGCATGTGGGGCACGGTGCGCGATGTCTCGAAACATGCCCGCCGCGCGGCGGTTCTGCGTGACGAGATCGACACGTTGGAGGCGATCCTCGATGCGCTGCCTGACGCGGTTCTGGTCGTCGATCGCGACGCCCGCATCCTGCGCATCAATACCAGCGCCGAGGAATTGCTCGACCTCAATCCCGACCTTCTTCCCGCGAGAAGTCTCGATGACCTGATCGAGCTTCCCGTGCCGCTCGCGGAAATCTTCGCCGATGCGGGCCATCATCTGCCCGGTCATCCGAGCGGGATTTACCCGACCCTTCTGCGCAATCCCGATCGCCCGATCCGCGCCGAACTCTCTGCGCGTTGCGTGGCCTTGCGGGAGACGGAATGCCTTGTTCTGAGCCTGCGCGCGCGGCTCGGGCCGATCTCGCAGGACGGCGAACTCGCCAAAGTGACCCCGTTCAGGGCGCGGGGACGGTGATGGAGGGGAAGCCGATGAAGCAAAGCTCCGCGACACCGCCCCGCCCGCTCGATCAGGCGCTCGACGCGCTGGCCGACGGGCTCATCGTTCTCAACCCCGATCATTCGATTGCCTTCGCGAACCGTCAGGCCGCCGCATTATGCGGTTTCAGCGCCGCAGAGATGACCGGGATCGAGTTCGCCAAATTCAACGACCTTTCCGCGCTGAACTGGACTCTGCTGGGAGAGATGCTTGAAGCAGGCCGAACCGGTAATCTCATCTTGCGCGGCGAAGCGACCGGAGCGGTCTTCGTCACCTTGCGGCGAATTTCGACGACCGGCGCCAGTGAGGGCCACGTCATCACGCTGCGCGATCTGGCGGTGTTCGACCATGCCCGCAGACAGGCGACAGGCGCGCGCTCCGCCCCGACATTCACCAGCGCGACCGAACGCCGGATGCGACCCGATTTCGCCCGGCAGAGGGCGATCTCGCCCTGGCTCGACCGGATGATCTCGCGCGGGGAACGCGCGCTCTTGCAGGGCGCGCGGGTCATCATCACCGGGGAATCCGGCGTCGGGAAAACGGAAATCGCACGTCATCTGCACAATTTCGTCGCCAATGGCGTGGACCCGTTCATCGCGGTCAACTGCGCCGCGATCCCCGAGAGCCTCTTTGAATCCGAGCTGTTCGGCTATGAGAAGGGCGCGTTCACCGGGGCGTCGACCGAGGGCAAGAAGGGCCTGATCGAGGCAGCCGAGGGCGGTACGCTCTTTCTCGACGAGATCGGCGAGATCCCCTTGCCCCTGCAGGCCAAATTGCTGTCCTTCCTCGAAGAGGGCACGATCCTGCGGATCGGAGGAACCCGTCCGCGCCGCGTCAACGTGCGGGTGATCTCGGCCACCAATCGCGACCTTCTGGAAATGTCCGAGGATCGCCGTTTCCGCACCGATCTCTATTACCGGCTCGCGGTCGTGAACATGCCGATGAAGCCGCTGCGCGAAGTGCCGGAACTGCTCGATCACCTGATCGACCGCTTTCTCACCGCGATCAACCAGCGCCGTTCGGTCCCGCTTCAGCTCTCCGACGATCTGCGCGCACGGCTGCGGGCCTATCACTACCCGGGCAATATCCGCGAGCTGTGGAACCTGATGCAGCAGATCTCGGTGCTGGGCGATGACGAGGAAGAACTGCCGCGGCGTCTCATGGCGCTCGACCCTGCGCAGAGCGCGCGCCCCACCGGCAAACCCGCCACCTCGGAGGCCGTCGCCTTTTCCGAAGGCACCAGCCTGCGCGAGGCGGTGAGCGAACACGAATTGCGGATCATCGAAGACGCGATCCGTGTGCATGGCAGCAAACGCAAGGCTGCTGCCGCCCTTGGTGTCGATATCGGCACCATTTCCCGAAAGACCCGAAAAGAGCCGTAAACGGCCGAAAAAAACCAACAGTGGAGAGAAGACATGACTATCAAGAAGACGATGCTCGGCACGCTTGGCCTGCTCGCCCTCACCGCATCGCCGGTGCTGGCGGAAGGCACGATCAACGTGCTGACCTGGGAAGGCTATGCCGACCCCTCCTTCATCTCGAAATTCGAGGAGACCTCGGGCTGCCAGGTGAACGCCACCTATGTCGGCTCGAATGACGACTTCGCCCCGAAGCTGATGGCTGGCGGCGGCGTCTATGACCTGATCACCCCGTCGATCGACACGACCAAGCTGATGATCGACCTCGATTTCGTCGAGCCTCTCGATACGGCAAAGATCGAAGGCTGGAACGATATCTATCCGAAGTTCCTCGCCCTCGACGGGATCCAGAAGGACGGCGAATATTACGGGATGCCCTATAGCTGGGGCGCGATCGCCTTCATGTATCGCGACGATGCCTTCGACACGCCGCCAACCTCGATCGCGGATCTGTGGCGCGAGGATCTCAAGGGCAAGATCTCGCTCTGGGACGACAAGAGCGCGATCTATGTGGCGGCGCGCAAGAACGGTGACATGAACATCTATTCGCTCTCCGACGAGCAGATCGCGGCCGCGCAGAAGACGCTCGTCGAACAAAAGCCGCTGATCCGCAAATACTGGGCGACGGCGGGCGAACTGGTCGATCTCTACAAAGCGGGCGAGGTCGTGATCTCGAACACCTGGGCAGGCTATCAATCGAGCCTGCTGGCCGATGAAGGCGTGAAGGTCACCGAGTTCATCCCGAAAGAGGGGGCCGAAGGCTGGCTCGACAGCTGGATGGTGGTGAAGGGCACGCCGAACAAGGAATGCGCCTACAAGTTCCTCAACATGCAGCTCTCCGAACTCGGTCAGTGCGGCGTGGCCAATGTCAACGGCTACTCCGCGGCGAACGCCTCGGCGGCCAAGAGCTGCATGACGCCCGAGCAGTTCGCGGCGCTCCATCAGGATGACCCCGCCTATCTCGACAGCCTGCTGATCTGGACGCCGCTGGGCGATCGGTTCGAGGCCTATACCAATGCCTGGAACGCTGTGAAGGCCCAATAACACCGCGAAAGCTCGGCGACCCCGGAAGCGGGGTCGCCTCAGGGATCAGGGAAACAGGCGACCGGGGAGGGGGCGCCCGTTTCCGGACTAGCAGGGAACAAGGCGACATGGCCGCAATCATCGAGTTGGAGAATATCTCCAAACATTACAGTCCAACCATCATCGGCGTGGATAACGTGTCTCTCACCGTGGAGGACGGCGAATTCGTCACGCTTCTGGGGCCCTCGGGCTGTGGCAAATCCACCCTCCTGCGCATGATCGGCGGGTTCGAGGAACCGACGGCCGGAGCGATCCGGCTCGCCGACAAGGACGTGACCTTTGACCCGCCCTACAAGCGCGAGGTCAACATGGTCTTTCAGGATTACGCGCTCTTTCCGCATATGACGATCGGCGAGAACGTGGCTTACGGTCTCAAGACCTTCAAGCTCGACAAGGATACGGTGCGCACGCGCGTGAAGGATGCGCTGATGCTGGTGGGTCTCTATGACAAGCTCAACCAGCGCCCGCAGCAGCTCTCGGGCGGGCAGCGCCAGCGGATCGCGCTTGCCCGCGCCATCGTGCGCCGTCCGAAGGTCCTGTTGCTCGACGAACCGCTCTCGGCCCTCGATGCGAAATTGCGCGAGCAGATGCAGATCGAACTCAAGCACCTGCACGAAAAGGTCGGCATCACCTTCATCATGGTGACCCATGACCAGACCGAAGCGCTGGTTATGTCGGACCGCGTGGTCGTGATGGAGAAGGGCAGGATCGCCCAGGAAGGCCGCCCGCAGGATCTCTACGATCATCCGGCGAGCCCCTATGTCGCGAATTTCATCGGAACGACGAGCTTTCTTCCCGGCAAGGTCAGCGCGCTCTCGGGCGGGGTCGCGACGATCGCGGCGGGCGGCACGCAGATCACCGCCCATCCCGATGTCACGCTGAGCGAAGGCGCGACCGTCACCGTTGGCGTGCGCCCCGAGAAGGTGAAACTCCTCGCAGAGGGCGAGACCGCCGATAACGTTTTCGAGGGCACCATCGCCGAGGTTATCTATTACGGGCTGGGCCTGCGGATTTCGGTGACGCTCGCCGATGGCAGCAAGATCGACGCCGACACCTTGCTGCCCGATAAGCTCTCGCATTCGACCTTGCCGCAAACCGGCGCGCCGGTTCGCCTGGGCGTGGCCGCTCATAACGTCTTCGTCTTCGAAGGGACGGTGACGCCATGAGCTTCCTGCGCCGCAACCTTCCAGGCATGCTGGTGATGGGTATCCCGCTCATGTGGATCGCACTGTTCATGCTGCTGCCCTACGGGATCATCGTCACCTATTCCTTCTGGCTGAAGAAATACCCGACCTTCATCCCGGCCTTCCAGTTCGGGAACTACATCACGATCTTCACCGACCCCCAATATGTGCGGGTCTTCCTGCGCACGCTGAAGATCTCGGTGCTGGTCTCGGCCGCCTCCTTCCTGCTGGCCTATCCCTTCGCCTATTACCTCGTCTTCCGCTGCCGTTCGGTGGCGCTGCGGACCTGGCTTTACATGGCGGTAATCGCGCCCCTGTGGGTGAGCTACCTGCTGCGGGCCTATATCTGGAAGACGATCCTAGGCACCGAGGGCGTTCTGAACTCCTTCCTGATGTCGCTCGGGATCATCGACGAGCCGTCGAGCCTGTTTCTCTACAACCAGTTCGCGATGGTGGTGACGCTCACCTATATCTTCATCCCCTTCATGGTGATGCCGATCTACACCGCGCTCGAGAAGATCCCGACCAACCTGACGGAGGCCTCGGCCGATCTCGGGATGGGGCCGTGGCGCAGTTTCTGGACGGTCACGCTGCCCTTGTCGCTGCCCGGTGTCGCGGCGGGGTTCACGCTGACCTTCTGTCTCTCCTTCGGAGACTTCATCGCGCCCTTCCTCGTGGGTGGGCCTGACGGCAACCTCATCGCCAACGTGATCGCCACGCAGTTCGGCGCGGCACTGAACTGGCCGCTGGGCTCGGCGCTGGCGATCGTGATGCTCGTCGTCGTTCTCACCATCGTCTCCCTCTCCGACCGGATGGAGTGCAAAGGCATGACGGGAGGCGTCTGACCATGGCACAGAAAACACCCGGCCTCCTGTCGCGTTTTGGTGCCGACACGGCCTTCATGAGTTTCGTCGCAATCCTGATGGCGTTTCTCTACATCCCGATCTGGGTCCTGATCGCGTTTTCCTTCAACGACTCGCGCTCGCTTACCTGGCCGCTCTCGGGGTTCACGCTCGACTGGTATCGCAAGCTGTGGAGCAATTCCGACCTGATCGCGGCGATCGGCAACAGCTTCTATGTCGCGACGCTGGCGACGGTCGTGACCCTCGCGGTGGGCGTACCGGCGGCGATGGTGCTGCACAAGTTCGACTTCCCCGGCAAATCCGTGTTCCGCAGGCTGATCCTGCTGCCGATCACGCTGCCGGGGATCGTCACCGGTATCTCGATGCTCAACATGTTCAAGCTGATGGGCTTTCCGCTGAGCCTCGAGACGGTGATCCTGGGCCATGCGACCGCGCTTCTGGGTGTGGTGGTCACGCAGGTCTATGCGCGGCTGCAACGCCTGCCGCCGTCGCTCGAGGAAGCGGCCTTCGATCTGGGCGCCTCGCCCTGGCGCAGCTTCATCGACATCACCTTGCCGAATATCCGCTCGGCGATCATCGGGGCGGGGCTGTTGAGCTTCGTTCTCAGCTTCGACGAGATCCCGGTGACCTTCTTCCTGACCGGGCGCGACAACACGCTGCCGATGTATATCTACTCGACGATGCGCCGCGGCGTGACGCCGGAAATCAACGCGGTGGGCACGATCATCGTGCTTCTGTCGCTCATTCTCATCGTGGTCGCGGTCATCGCGACGCGCGAGCGCAAAAAATAACGACATGGAGGGAACGCCAATGACCATGACTCTGAAGGACTGGCAGGCTCGCGCCGCCGCACTCGCGCCCGAAACGCGGATGTTCATCGACGGCAAGTTCGTCGATGCGGCGTCGGGCGCCAAATTCGAAACCATCAACCCGGCCAATGGGCAGGTTGTGGCCGCTGTCGCGCGCGGCAGTGCCGAGGATGTGGACCGCGCAGTCGCAGCCGCGAAGAAGGCGTTCAAATCGGGCGTCTGGTCGCGGATGGAGCCCACCGCGCGGATGGCGGTGATGAGCCGTTTCGCCGATCTGATCGAGGAACATGCCGAGGATTTCGCGCTGCTCGATACGCTCGACATGGGCAAGCCGATCTCGGACATGTTCAACATCGACATTCCCGGCTCGCTGATGACGATCCGCTTCTTCGCCGAGGTGATCGACAAGATGGAGGGCGTGGTGACCAACACCAATGCCGACGCGCTCCATTACATCCTGCGCCAGCCGCTGGGGGTCTGCGGGCTCGTCGTGCCGTGGAACTACCCGCTGATGATGGCCGCATGGAAGATCGCGCCCGCGCTGAGCGTCGGCAACTCCATCGTGCTGAAACCGGCCGAGCAATCGCCGCTCTCGGCACTGCTTCTGGCGAAACTGTTCTCCGAGGCGGGCGGGCCCGATGGCGTCTTCAACGTCGTCACCGGCTTTGGCGAGGATACCGGCAAGCCGCTGGCGCTCCACATGGACGTGGACAAGATCGGCTTCACCGGTTCGGGCGAGGTCGGCAAGCTGATGATGATCTATGCGGGCCAGTCGAACATGAAGCGGGTCAGCACCGAATGCGGTGGCAAGTCGCCCCAGATCGTGCTGGCCGATTGCGAGGATCTGGCGAAGGCCGCCGCGACCGGCGTCGCGGGGATCTACGGCAATCAGGGCGAGGTCTGCTCGGCCGGCTCGCGCATCCTCGTCGAGCGCGCGGTCTATGAAGAATATATCGCGCTTTTCACCGAGGCAGCAAAAGACATGCACATTCCCGGCGATCCGCTCGATCCCGCCACCACGATGGGGCCGCTGGTCACGCCCGAACAGCAATCGCGCGTGCTGGGCTATATCGAGGCGGGCCGCAAGGAAGGGGCCAAGCTCGCCTTCGGCGGCAATGTCCCGGCCAATTTCAACGCGGGCTGCTTCGTCGAGCCGACGCTGTTCACCGATGTGTCGAACAAGATGAAGATCGCGCAGGAGGAAATCTTCGGCCCGGTCGCCTCGATCATCCCGGTGGACAATCTCGACCATGCGATCGAGACCGCGAACGACACGATCTACGGGCTGGCCGCCGCGATCTGGACCTCGAATGTGAAGAACGCGCATCGCTTCGCCCGCGATGTCGAGGCGGGGATCGTCTGGGTCAACGCCTATGAGGCGGGCGATGCCACGACGCCGTGGGGCGGGTTCAAGCAGTCGGGCAACGGGCGCGACAAGTGCCTCGAGGCGCTGACGCAATACACGCAGACCAAATCGGTCTGGATCGAGTTGAGCTGACCTTCCCGGCCGGGGCGCAATGTGTCCCGGCCGACCTATCCTCAGGACGACAATGAAACTTTGTATTCTCGAAGCCGATCGCCCCGCCGAGGCGTTCCGGCCCGCCCATGGCACCTATGCGGGGATGTTCGAGCGCTGGCTGGCACCGGCCTTGCCCGAGGCGACGTTCGACAACATTTTCGTCGCAGGGGGCGATGCGCTCCCCGAAAATCCCGATCTCTATGACGCCTATCTCGTGACCGGGTCGCGCGCGGGCGTCTATGAAGACCATGACTGGATCGCCCCGCTCGAGGCCTTCCTGCGCGAGTTGCGCGCGCGCAATCGCCCGGTGGCGGGGGTCTGTTTCGGTCATCAGGTGATGGCGCAGGCCTTCGGCGGGACGGTCGAGAAATCCGCGGCAGGCTGGATGCTCGGGCGGCAGGAGCACATGCTTTCGCCGGAAGGCGCAGAGGTCTTCGGTCCCGATCCGCTCACCGCCCTGTCCTTCCACCAAGATCAGATCACCGCGCTGCCTCCGGGCGCGGCGCGGCTTTTGTCGAACGATCCGTCGCCCAATGGCGGGCTGGTCTATACCGGCTTTCCCGCAATGTCGGTACAGTTCCACCCCGAATTCCAGCCCGGCTACATCCACGATCTTCTGATCGCCTATCGGGGCGAGCGCGTGCCCCTCGACCGGGCCGAGACCGCGTTGGCCTCGCTTGACGGGGCGCTCGACAACGACAGAGTGGCAAGAGCCTTCGCCGAGTTCTTCCGCCGCAACGTTAAGAAGACATGAAACTCACCCAGAAAGTCACCCAACGCCTCGATACCGGGTTAAAGCTTACCCAGGACCTGCATCGGGCGATCGGCTTTCTGGAGCTTTCCAATCTCGAACTGGCGCAGACCCTGCGCGAGGCCGCCTCCGATAATCCCTGGTTGAGGGTGCGCATGCCCCCGGCAATGGAGGACGGCGTGGCCGACATCGCCGCGCCCGGGCTGTCGTTGCGCGCGCATGTGCTGGCCCAGATCGACCGTCTTGTGCCGCGCACGTCAGATCGTTCCGTGGTGCTGGCCCTGCTCGATGCGATGGGACCGAACGGCTTTCTCGAGATGCCGGTCGAGACGATCGCCGCCACGTTGCGGGTTACGCCCGCGCGCGTCGAAACCGTTCTTGCCGCGCTTCAGGCAATCGAGCCCCGTGGCCTCTTTGCCCGCTCGCTTGGCGAATGTCTCGCCCTGCAGCTTGCCGAAGAGGAAGAGATTTCACCACAGATGCGCCGGATGCTCGACGCGCTTCCGGTTCTTGCCGATCGAGGGCCCGCCGCGCTCGCGGAGGCGGCGGGCCTCGGAGCCGACGAATTGGCTCCACTTCTGGCCCGGCTGCGCGATCTGAACCCGCGGCCTGCGGCCGGTTTCTCGACGGACACGGCACGCACGCGCATTGCCGATCTTCTCTTCGAAAGAGAGGGCGACAGCTGGATTGCCCGACTTAATCCCGAGAGCCTTCCGCGCCTGGAGATCAATGACTTCAAACAGGGCGCGAGCTCTGCAATGTCGTTCTCGCGGGAGAAAAGCGCGGCGCTTCGGCTCGTCAGCGCCCTTAAGACGCGCAATGAAAACCTGCTGGCGCTTGGTCGCCTTTTGGCCGGTGAGCAGGCGCAGTTTCTTTCTCACGGCCCGGTTGGTCAGCGGGTTTTCACGCGCCGGGAAGCTGCGCGCCGACTTGGTCTTCACGAAAGCACGGTGGGGCGGCTCGCGAGTTCTTCTTCCGCCGCGACGCCCGCGATGGGGGTTCTGCCATTGCGAGAGTTTTTCTCGCGCGCGCTTCGCCGACAAGCGGAAGCCTCTCCGGTGCAGGGCAGCCTGGCCATCAAGGCACGGATCGAGCAGATGATCGCCGGAGAGGACCCGGTACGCCCGCTCAATGATGGCGAATTGAGCGATGCACTTCGCGCGGAGGGGATCAGCATCTCGCGGCGCGTCGTCGCAAAGCTGCGTTCCAGCGCAGGCATCCCGAATCGCGCGGTTCGAAGAAGTCGATAGTCTTCAGGTGACGGTGTCGCGGTTTCCCGGATCGTGATGTCACGCCCGGTACGGTTCGGGCGTTCGCTTGCTCAGCGCTGCCGTGTCTCCCGGTGGCGGGTACTATTGCGCTCAGTTTTCTTCCAGCCGGGCACGCAATTCGCGCAGGACAGGCAGGGTGGCGCGGACTTTGTCGGGGCCCAGGTCACGCACGATGCCACCGATGATCGGCATGAGCGAGGCCAGCGCCGCATCGCGGGCACGTCGGCCCGAGGGTGAGAGAGAGACCCACTTGCGCCGCGCATCGTCCCAGTCGGGGCGGATATGCACATGACCGGCCCATTCGAGCTTTGCCAGAGTGTTGGTCATCGCGCCGCGCGTGACATGAAGGGCCTCGGCCAATTGGGCAGGGGTGCGCTCCTCGTTGATATGAGCGAGCAGGTTCAGCACCGAGAAATGCGAGATTTCCATCCCCTTGGGCAGGGCGCGGCTGACGACGTTGCGCGCGAGCTGATCGGCCATGAAGACCTCGGCAAAGAGCGTCGCGGCGAGCGGATCTGTTTCTGCGCTACTCATGGCCCGTCGAAGCTCCGGTCATGAAAGAGCGAACGCATGCGAGAACGCACCGCATCGACTTGCCCGAGATCAAGATCGACCAGCGTCACGCCGGGTTCGGTGCCGCCATCTGCAAGAACTTCGCCCCAAGGGCCCACCGCCATCGAATGACCCCATGTCCGGCGGGGCTTGTCGCCGTGGGTGGCGTGGCTGCCGCATTGCGCAGGCGCCAGCACGAAGCAGGTGTTCTCGATTGCGCGGGCGCGCACCAGCACTTCCCAATGGGCTTTGCCGGTCGTGTCGTTGAAGGCGGCGGGGATCGTGAGGATCTGCGCGCCGGCCTGCGCCAGCGTGCGGTAGAGATGCGGGAAGCGCAGATCGTAGCAGACCGACATGCCGATCTCGGCGTATTTCGTGGCGGCCAGAACCGCTTCGCGTCCGGGGCGGTAGCCTTCGGATTCGCGATAACGCTCGGTCTCGGACACGTCCACGTCGAACATGTGGATCTTGTCGTAGCGGGCTTTCACATCGCCCTTGCGCCCGATCAGGAAGGACCGATTGGCGAAGCGGCCGTCGTCATCCTCGGTCTTCAGGCAGAGCGAGCCGATCAGAATATAGACGCCATGGGCCTCTGCCTCGGCGCGGATCGCGGCGAGGGTCGGGTCGTGGTATTCATGCTCGAGAACACCGCGCTGATAGGCGCGATCGGACGAGATCAGATTCGTGCATTCGGGTGTCGCGATCAGATCGGCACCGGCTGCGGCGGCCTCGCGGATGAAATCGAGCGTCACCGGCAGGTTCTTTGCCGGATCGTCGGTCACCGAAAGCTGAACGAGCGCCGCCTTCATCCCCTCACCCTGCCAGCATCGCGTCGAGCTTGCCCGCATGTTCGAGGGCGTGCAGCTCGTCACAGCCGCCAATGCTTTCGCCACCGATGAAGATCTGCGGCACCGTGCGGCGGCCATTGGCGCGCTGCATCATCTCGGCACGCAGCTGCGGCTGGGCCCCGACGTCGGTTTCCTCATAGGCGACGCCCTTCTTGTCGAGAAGGCGCTTGGCCATGATGCAGAAGGGGCAGGTGCGGGTGACGTAGATTTCGACGCGTTTCATTCTCTATTCCCTGTGGTCTGCGAGACTATAGGGATTTAGGGCGCCTTCGCAACGCGCGCCAGTGTCACAATGCACACCCGGGTTGCGCCGACCTCCAGCGCCGCTTCGGTAGCGGCCGACAGCGTGGCCCCCGAGGTCATCACGTCATCGACGATCAACAGTGCGCGTCCCGAGAGGTTTCCGGCGCGGCGCGGATTGATCCGGATCGCCTCGCTGAGATTGGCGTGACGGTCTTCGCGGCTCTTGCCCTTCTGGCTGGCAGTCGGCCGGGTGCGCAGAAAGAGATCGGCGCAATGATCCTGACCGGTGCGCCTGGCGAGCGCGCGAGAGAGTTCCGCCGCCTGATTGAACCGTCGCTTGAGGAGCCGCAGCCGGTGCAGCGGGATCGGGGCGATCATCATCTCGGGTTGCAGGAGCGGGTCCGCCGCGCGGGCCATCCAGCCCACAAGCGGGGGGACGAGATCGAGCCGGTCGCCATGTTTGAGCGCGAGCACCAGATTGCGCCCGGTGCCCGAATAAAGCATCGCCGTGCGGCCCTGTGCCCATGCACGCGGATGGGCGATGCAATCGTCGCACAGGACATGCTCCTCCTCTGCGGCTTCACCGGGCAGCGGCGTGCCACAGGCGTCGCAAACCGTGCCGCGGGCGAATTCGGTCTCGGCCCAGCAGGTGCCGCAAAGGCCGAACTCGGAGCCGACCGCCTCACCGCAGGCGATGCAGCTCGGCGGGAAGAGGGCGCGTAATCCGACGCGCGCTGCCGCTAGCATCCGTCCCCGAACAGAGTTAAGGATTGCCCCCGACATGGATACGCCGCCCCTTCTCACCGACCGCGAGGCCCTGATCCGCCATCGCCAACGCGCCGCCCGCGCGCCCGAGCTGTTTTTGCACGAGGATGCGGCGGCCGAACTCGATGAAAGGCTGCAAGAGGTTAACAGAACCTTTACGGCGCCGGCCCTGATTGCGGCTTTTCCCGAACCGTGGCTCGAGATCCTGCCGAATGCCAAAGTGGTGTCCGACGACGAGGTGCTCGATCTCGAAGAGGGCGCGCATGATCTCGTCGTTCATGCGATGGGGCTGCATTGGGCGAATGACCCGGTCGGGCAGATGGTGCAGGCGGCACGCGCGCTCAAGCCCGATGGGCTGTTCCTTGGCGTGATGTTCGGCGGGCAGACCCTGACCGAACTGCGCGCGGCGCTCGCGCAGGCCGAAGCGGCGATCACCGGCGGGTTGAGCCCGCGCGTTCTTCCGATGGGCGAGATCCGCGATCTCGGCGCGCTGATCCAGCGAGCGGGGTTTGCGCTGCCGGTGGCAGATGCGGTGACGCGCAAGGTGACTTACGAGACGCCGCTCCGGCTCCTGTCGGATCTGCGTGCGATGGGTGAGACCAATGCGCTGGCCTCGCGCAACCGCCGTTTCCTGCGTCGTGACGTGCTGGCCGAGGCGCTGCGCCTCTATGTCGAGACCTATCAGGAAACTGACGGAAGGGTGCGCGCGACCTTCGAGATGGTCTGGCTCACCGGCTGGAAACCGCATCCCGACCAGCCCAAACCGTTGCGCCCGGGGTCGGCCGCACAGCGACTCGCCGATGTGCTGGGCACGATGGAATTGCCGACGGGCCAGAAGCCGGGGCAGCCCTGATCAGCCCAGAGCGGTCAGGAACGCATTCGACCACCAATGCACATCCTGACGGGTCAGCCCGTCGAGCAGCGCACGGTGGCGCTCGCGCCGCTCGCCCCGCGACATCATCAGCGCGGTGAGCATCGATGTCGCCATCTGTTCGGTGTCATGCGGGTTGACCAGAAGCGCTTCGGTCATCTGCTCGGCCGCGCCGGCGAATTGCGACAGGATCAGAACGCCGGGGTCGTCGGGGTTCTGGGCCGCGACGAACTCTTTCGCCACGAGGTTCATCCCGTCCATCAGCGGCGTGACCAGCGCGACCTGGGCGGCGCGGTAGAGACCGGCCAGCACCTCGCGCGGGATAGGGCGGTTGATGAAGCGGATCGGCGCCCACTGGATGTCGGCGTATTGGCCATTGATGCGGCCCGAGAGGTGCTCGGTCTCTTCGCGGATGTCGTCATAGGCCTGCACGCCTTCGCGCGTCGGCGGCGAGATCTGCAGTAGCGAGACATGGCGATGCCATTCTTCGTGCCGCTCGAGGAACTCGCCGAAGGCGCGGAAGCGATGCGGGACGCCCTTGGAATAATCCAGCCGGTCGACGCCGATCATCAGGTTGCGGTTGGGCTTGAGGATGCCAGAGGGAAGTTTGGCGATCTCGCGCTCCGCCAACTCGGTGAATTCGGCGGTGTCGATACCGATCGGGAAGGCTGCGATTCGACACTGTCTCGGCGAAAGATGGATGAAACCGTTGCCCAGATCGCTGCCTTCGCCGATCTCCACCATCGAGGCGAGACAGGCGCGCACGTCGCGCTCGGCCTGCAGACCGACGAGGTCGTAATTCGACAGCCACTGGCAGATCTCGCGTCCGTTGGGGAGGGCCTGCATCGAGATAGGGCCGGGGAAGGGCGTGTGCAGGAAGAAGCCGATCGGGTTCTGGAGCCCGAGCACGCGCAGCTCGTAGGCGAGCGGGAGCAGATGGAAATCATGCACCCAGATCCGGTCGTCGGGCTGGATCATCGGTGCGATCAGTTTCGCGATCCGCCGGTTCACCTGCTTGTAGGTATTCAGATAGTCCTGGTGGATTTCCATCAGGTCGGTGCGGCCGTGAAAGAGCGGCCAGAGCACCGAGTTCGAATAGCCCGCGTAATAGTTCTCCTGCTCTTCCTCGGTCAGGTCGAAGCAGAAGCGTTTGAAAGGTCCGCCCTCGATCTCGCGCAGGCAGGTGTCGGGCTTCTCGGCGATCTCGCCGGAGGTGCCGATCCAGATCCCGCCGGTTTCGCTCAGCACGTCTCCGAGCGCCACGACGAGCCCTCCCGAGGGGTTCGCCCCGGTCGGAATTCGGTTCGAAAGGCAAATCAGTCGACCCATGCTCACTCCTCCACCGCAGCGGCGAGCCAGTCCCGGATGTCGCTCGGCTCTGCCAAGTGATAGCGCGCGGCGCTTTTCCCGTCACCGATCTTGATGCCGTAGCCGCCATGGGCCTCGGCCCAGGCAAGCGCGGGTTCGTCGGTGGTGTCGTCGCCCGCATAGACCGGCATGCGGCCTGAAAACTGCGGAAGCTGTGTCAGAAGGACGAGCGCGCCATCCTTGGAAAACCCGTCCGGACGCAGTTCCACCGCCATCTTCGCGGGCTGGATCGCAAAGGCCGGGAAGCGCTCGGCCAGGGTTTCGGTGAAGGCCTCGACCTCGGGCTGGCGCGAAGGATCGGCGCGGAAATGGAGCGCGCCGCCATGGCTCTTTTTCTCGAATAGAAGACCCTGTTGCTGCGCAAAATGATCCATCTCGGTTTGAAGCGCTGCCAAATCGTCGGGGCTTTCCTCAAGCGGGGGCGTCATGCCGCGCGCCTCTGCACCGTGGCTTCCGATCATCAGCCCGTCATACCCGAGAAGAAAGCGCTCCAGTTCGTGCAATGAGCGACCGGAGACCACGGCGAGCGCGCCGCCCAATTGAGCGGAAAGACGGGCGAGCACTTGGGGCAGGCTTTCGGGGATCACCACCGCGTCGGGACGCGGCGCGATATCGACCAGACAGCCGTCGAAATCGAGAAATAGCGCGTCCCCGTCGGGATCGAGCGCGGGCGGGGCCGGTTTCTTGCCGGTCAAGTCATCCATTGCCATGTGCAGAACGTAAGTGATCCTGTCCCGGTTGAATAGGCCGCATTGGCACTGATCGGGAAACCCGTTAAGTCGGGTCTAGGTTCCGCTGAAAAAGACGACAGGACAGTGACAAGATGACGAAAGACGCAAATCCGCGCCTCGCCCATGCCCCCGCCGATCACCCGCCCGTCCCCGAGGCGAAGATCGGTCTGCTCGTCGCCAACCTCGGCACACCCGACGCCACCGACTACTGGTCGATGCGGCGCTATCTCAACGAGTTCCTCTCGGACAAGCGCGTGATCGACTATCCGGCCTGGAAATGGCAGCCGCTGCTGCAACTGATCATCCTGTCGAAGCGTCCGTTCACTTCCGGCGCGAACTACAAGATGATCTGGAACAACGAGGCCAATGAGAGCCCCTTGATGACGATCACCAAGCAGCAGGTCGCCAAGCTGCGTGATGCGGTCTCGGCGCGCTATGGTCAGGAAGTGATCGTCGATTACTGCATGCGCTACGGCAACCCTTCGACCTTCGACGTGGTCGACCGGATGGTGAAGCAGGGCTGCGAGAAGATCCTGTTCGTGCCGCTTTACCCGCAATATGCGGGCGCGACCTCCGCCACCGCGAATGACCAGTTCTTCCGTGCGCTGATGAAGCAAAAGCGCCAGCCCGCCGCCCGCGTGGCCCCGGAATATTTCGACAAGCCGTCCTATATCGAGGCGCTCGCGCAATCGGTGGAGCGTGTCTATTCCACGCTCGACGAGAAGCCCGACGTGCTCGTGGCCTCCTATCACGGGATGCCGCGTCGCTACCTGATGGAAGGCGACCCCTACCATTGCCAGTGCCAGAAAACCTCGCGCCTGCTGCGCGAACGGCTCGGTTGGGACAAGGACGGGATCGACACCACCTTCCAGTCGGTCTTCGGCACCGAGGTCTGGCTGAAACCCTACACGGTCGAGCACGTCGCCGAGCTTGCCAAGCAAGGCAAGAAGAACATCGCCGTCATCTCGCCCGCCTTCAGCGCCGATTGCATTGAGACGCTCGAAGAAATCAATGGCGAGATCCGCGAGGCCTTCGAGGAAGCGGGCGGAGAGAAATTCACCTATATCCCCTGCCTCAACGACGACGATCTGCATATCACGGCGCTGATGGAAGTGGTCGAGGAAAACCTCGCAGGCTGGATTGCTTGACGCTTGAACTGACGTAACGTCTCGGGTCTGCTGGCGCCTGAAAGGCTACGCAGGGTCGGGACGTGACGACAGCAAGAGACGCAGGCAAGGCAGGTGGGATCCTGCGCCGGATCGCGGCGCGGATCACCGGGTTGGCGATCGCGCTTTTTGCGCGGTTCATCACCTCGCCGCGTGTCTATTACGCCGCCCCGCCCCATCCCGACCGGCAAACCGTCTATTTCGCCAATCACCGTTCCAATGCGGATACGGTTCTGATCTGGACGGTCCTCGGGGCCGCGACGCGGGCGCACACGCGCCCGGTTGCGGCGGCCGATTACTGGCTGAAATCGCCTCTGCGGAAGTTCGTCGGGCTCGATGTGTTCAACGTCATTCCGATCGAGCGCCTTCGCGAAAATCGTACCGAGAACCCGGTGGAGAAGATGCTCGCAGCGCTCGAAACCGGTGCGTCGCTGATCATCTTTCCCGAGGGTCGGCGCAATGAGAGCGAGGCGCCTTTGCTGGAGATGCGCCCCGGCATCTATCATCTCGGGCAAGCGCGACCCGAACTCGAATTCGTTCCGGTCTGGATCGAGAACCTCAACGGCGTGCTGCCGCGTGGCTCGATCATTCCGGTGCCGCTCTTGTGCACATTGACCTTCGGCGCGGCGCTGAGGGTGGAACCCGGCGAGAGCCGCGACGCTTTCATGGCCCGCGCCCGCGCGGCGCTTCTCGCGCTTGCCTCCGAGGAGGTGCGCGATGGATCCTGACCTGATCCGCATCTTCGGCGGGCTGTTTCTCGCGCTGCTGGCGGCGACGCTGGGCGGGCAGTTGCTACGCTGGCAATTCTCGCGCGGTGGTGGCCCGGCGGTGATCGAGAGGCTCAACGCGCGTATCCGCGGGTGGTGGGTGATGATCGTATTGCTCGCGATCACGTTCATGCTCGGCAAGGGCGCGGTCGTTTGGCTCTTCGCGTTCGCCTCTTTCAGCGCCCTGCGCGAGTTTCTGACACTCACCCGTCGCAGCCGCGCGGATCATTCGGCGCTGGTGGCGAGTTTCTTTGTCGTGCTGCCGATCCAGTATATCGCGGTCTGGCGGGACTGGTACGGGTTCTACGCGATCTTCATCCCGGTCTATGCCTTCCTCGGTCTTCCGATCCTCTCGGTTATCCGCGCACGCATTGATCACTACCTCTCCCGCGTCGCGCAGACCCAGTGGGCACTGATGATCGCTGTCTTCTGCATGAGCCACGTGCCCGCGCTTCTGGTGCTGCGGATCCCGGGATACGAGGATCGGTCGCTGATGCTGATCGTCTTCTTGCTGATCGTCGTGCAATCGGGCGACTTGCTGCAATTCGTCTGGGACAGGCTTTTGGGCCGGCGCGAGATTGCGCCCGAGGTGTCACGCTCGAAGACTTGGGAGGGGTTTGCGGGCGGCGTGCTGAGCGCAAGCCTGATCGGGGCCGCTCTCTACTGGATCACGCCATTCACGCCCCTCCAGGCCTGGGGGATGGCTCTGGTGATCGCCGGGATGGGGATCTTCGGCAGGCTGGTGATGTCGGCGATCAAGCGCGAGCGCGGGGTGAAGGAATGGGGGCATCTGATCGAGGGCCAGGGTGGCGTGCTCGATCGTCTCGATTCCGTCGTATTCGCCGCGCCGGTGTTCTTCCACCTGACGCGGTTCTTCTGGCAATCGATGCCGGGATGATCCGCCAAGGCGCTGCGCGTCTTGCAAAGTGCAGGGCCAGATGGGGCAGGATTTGGCGACGATAGGCTCTATCTCTGCGTGAAATCGGCTGTTCGGCTCGGTTCCACTCGGCAAAACCGGCGAAAACCTGCCGAAAATCGTCGCTTTTCCGAACGTCTTCGCAATATGCGACATCCCGCCTCACGGTCTCGTAAGACGCGGCCCCCTATCTTCTGCGCGGGGGCAAGGGATGCCGCGAGGTATCCCGGCACCGCGGCAACGTCCGGGGTGTACGAAGCAGAAAGGACGAAAATGAAGAAGACACTGGTGATGGCCGTTGTGGCGGCTCTCTCTGGCGGAGCGGTCTGGGCCGGTCACGCAAACCCTTGGGCGACCGAGGAAGATGACCTGCTGATGCAGAACCACGAGGAGAACCTTGCGCAGTCGGTCGACACACCCGGCGAGGACGAGATGCTCGGCGTCATGGTGCAAAGCGCGCATGGCAAGCTGGATGGGCTCTCTGACGGCTCGAATGGCGGTTTTGCCGAGCACTCGCGCGGTGACTCCAACGGTGGTGGCAAGGGCGGCACTCAATGAGATCCTCAAGCCGGCAATAAAAGACCCCCGGGGCGTGTGGCACCGGGGGTCTTTTATTGTGAACTTTCGCGCGGGTCAGATCAGCAGAACTTGCGTGCCGATCTTGGCGTAGCCGAACAGCTCCTGGATGTGTTCGTTGTAAAGGCCGATGCAGCCGTTCGAGCTCTTGCGGCCGATCTTGCGCGTGTCGTGGGTGCCGTGGATGCGGTAATATTTCCACGACAGGTAAAGCGCGTGGGTGCCCAACGGGTTATCGGGGCCCGGCGGCACGAAATCGGGCCATTCGGGATTGCGTTTCTTCATCGACGGGGTCGGCGCCCAGCTTGGGCCCTCGACTTTGCGGATCACCTCGGTGCGCCCGCGCCGGGTCAGCTCCTCCGAGACCGGGACAGAGGTCGGATAGAGCCGGTAGATCGACTGATCCTCGGACCAATAATGCAGGGCGCGCGAGCCGGTATCGACGAGGATCGCGCCATTGCGCAGGTTCGAGAAATAGGGCTGCCATTCGCGGTTCAGGAAACCCGAGATGTTGCGGCGCTGGTTGGTGTAGCCGTCAGTCTCGTATTGCACGACCCCGGCATCGGGGGTCTGCGCCTGCGCGGGCAGCGCCAGGCCTGCGCCGAGGCAGGCTGCACCGCCAAGAAAGGTGCGGCGATCAAAGGTGGTGCGTTTACTGGACATATCGCGCTCCGAAAACACGGGTTTTCAATCGACGTAAATATAGTGTGAGCACCGACGCCCTGCAAATCAAAGATCCTGCGGTGTGCCTGCGCCGCTACAGAGGGGTTTGCGCCTGCACAAGCAAGCGTGTAAAGCAGTCGGACAGGTCAACAAAGGGCTGACAAAAGATGTTGCGCGCCACTGCATTTGCGTTTTCCGCCGTTCTGGCTCTGGCAGCCTGCCAACCGACGAACCAGCAAGCGCCGGTCGGGGCCGACGGGCTCCCGCTTCCGAAGGTTTACAATATCACCGCGCGCGATGCGGCCGTGATCCCGCAGCGCGTTCTGGAATCCGTCAACTCCTTGCGCTCTGTACGAGGTCTCGCACCGCTGAGCCTGAATGACGCTCTGACCACCGCAGCTCTGGCGCACTCGAAGGACATGGCGGCGCAGAACCGTCCCTGGCATTGGGGTTCCGACGGCTCCTCGCCGCGTGACCGCGTGGCGCGCGCCGGCTACATGGGCACCTATGAGGGTGAGAACCTCTCGGAAACCTATGAAACCGAGATGGAAACCCTCTCGAGCTGGATGTCCAACGAGGTTACCCGCGACGTGATCCTCGATCCGCGCGCGACGCAGATGGGCTTCAGCTGGTATCAGGAGCCGTCGGGCAAGATCTGGTGGACCATGGTGACCGGCAGCTGAGTCTGCGCTCACCGATCGCCAGCAAGGAAAAAGGGCCCCGCGCGGGGCCCTTCGCATGTCAGGGGAAGATGAAGATCGGTGTGCCGTCCTGCACCATCGCGTAGATTTCCCGGATCTCCTTGTCCTTCACGGCGATGCACCCGGCCGTCCAGTCGCGCCCGAGCCCCTTGTTCTTGCCATCGCGGCCGTGAATGAAGATGTCGCCACCCGCTTGCTTGCCTTGCGATTGCGCATAGGCGACCTGCTGCGGGTTCGGATAGCTGATCCCGATCGATAGGTAATAGGCCGAGTTCGGGTTGCGCCGGTTGATGTAATAGAGCCCTTCGGGCGTCTTGCCGTCACCTTCGAACTGCTTCGGGCCGATCGGATCGCCGCCGAGGCCAATCTTGTATTTCTTCAAAACCTCATCGCCATGGAGCAGATACATCATCCGGTTGGTCTTGAAGACCTGGATCTGCGTCACAACGGGGCCGTCATAGGTGATGAATTTGCCGGAATCGCCGCAAGCTGCGAGCGAGGCAAGGGCGCATCCGCCCAGAAGGAGGGTTCGACGGTTCATGATAAGCCTGTTCACGGGTCACTGCTCTTTTGCCCCGTTCTACCTGATTTCGGCCGCCCCTTCTAGCGGGTGAAGAGCGCCGCAAGCTCGACATGAGCGGAAAAGCGGAACTGATCGACCACGAGTAATTTCTCGAGCGTGAAGCCCGCGTCGAGAAGCGTCTCGGCGTCGCGCGCAAAGGTGACCGGGTTGCAGGAGACGTGGACCAGGCGTGGCAGTGGGGAGGATGCGATCTCGTCGACTTGGGCTTGTGCGCCAGCGCGGGGCGGGTCGATCACCACGGCGTCGAACTTCGCCAGCTCGTCGGGCAAAAGCGGCCTGCGAAACAGATCGCGGGTTTCGGTCGTGACCCGGTGCAGCCCCTGCGCCTGTCGCCATCCCTGATCGAGCGCGTCCGTCATCGCGGCCGATCCCTCGACCGCATGAACCTCCGCCTGTTCGGCCAGAGGCAGTGCGAAGGTTCCACAGCCCGCGAAAAGATCGGCGACGTGCTGGGCCGAGCCCACGGCGGCTTTGGCAAAAGCCACCAGCGCCGCCTCTCCGTGATGGGTCGCTTGCAGGAAAGCCCCCGGTGGCGGCACGACCTGCGCCTTGCCGAACTGCTGGATCGCGGGTCGACGCGCCGCGATCACCTCGGCATTCCAGCTCAGCCGTGCCAGATCATACTGGCGCGCCAGACCGCTCAAAGTCTCGAACTGTGCTGGATCAGGGTCTTTTCCGCCCGATGCGGCTATCTCTAGTCCGGCCTCCGACAGCGTCACCGCGAAAGCTATCTCGCCCTTGCGCGAGCCCGCCAGCGCGGTCGCCTCATGCAGCATCGGGACGATGGACAGCAACTCGCGCCGCAGGATCAGGCAATTCGGGATCTCGACCACCGTATCGGAGGCGCGGGCGTGAAACCCGACCAGCGTGCCTTTCTTGGTGCGCCGCCCCGAGAAGGTTGCGCGACGCCGCGACTGCAGAGGCGAGGTTGCGATGGTCATTTCGGGCACTGCCAGACCGCGCGCGATCAGGGCCTGACGCACGACATCCATTTTCCACGCGGCAGTGAAACCTTCCGAGGCATGCTGCATCACGCAACCGCCGCAGGACCGATAATGCGGGCAAGGTGCCTTCACGCGTTCCGGCGAGGGGATGATAATCTTTGGCTGGGCAATGCGCCCGTCCACCACATCGCCCTCAACCACTTCAGCCGGCAGCGCCATCGCGACATGCACGGTCCCATCGGGGCCACGCGCTACGCCATCGGCATGCAGGGACAGACGTTCAATCTCGTAATTCATGCGATCCCTCTACCCGTGCCAGCGCGGTCTGAGAAGACCCTATTCCGCCGCATCTTCGGCCTCGTCGCACAGCAGGAAGCCCCCCGATTGCCGCGCCCAATAGCGCGCATAAAGCCCGTTCTGCGCAAGCAGCTCCTCGTGACTGCCCTCTTCCACAATCCGACCCTCGTCCAGAACCACGATCCGGTCCATTTCGGCGATCGTGCTCAGCCGGTGCGCAATCGCCAGAACCGTCTTGCCAGCCATCACCCGGTGCAGCGCGCTCTGGATCTGCGCCTCGACCTCTGAATCGAGCGCCGAGGTCGCCTCGTCCAGAACCAGGATCGGTGCATCCTTCAGGAAGGCGCGGGCCAGCGCGATCCGCTGCCGCTGCCCGCCGGAAAGCTTCACGCCACGCTCGCCCAGCTTTGCCTCGTATCCGCGATTGCCTGCGTGATCGACCAGCTCTCGAATGAACCCATCCGCCTCGGCCTGCCTGGCGGCTGCGATCAGCTCCGCCTCGCTGGCATCGGGGCGGCCATAGAGAATGTTCTCGCGCGCCGAGCGGTTGAACATCGCGGTCTCCTGCGTGACCATCGCGATCTGCTGGCGCAGGCTCTCCTGCGTGACCGTGCGAATATCCGTCCCGTCGATGAGAACGGCACCTTTTTCGGCGTCATAGAGTCTTAAAAGCAGCGAAACGAGAGTCGATTTTCCCGCCCCCGACGCGCCGACGATGCCGATCCGTTCACCGGCCCGGATCGTCAGGTCGATCCCCTCGACGCCGCCGCTTTGCCGCCCATAGGCGAAATCGACATGGTCGAAGCGGATCTCACCCGTCACGCGGCCGAGGTCGCGCGCGTCCGGCGCATCTTTCAGCCCATAGCCGCGCGCCAGCGTCCGCATCCCGTCCTCGACCTCGCCGATATGGGTCCAGAGCCCCATCAGCGCGGTCGACACCCAGCCCGACATCTGAGCCAGACGGATCGCGATGGCCCCGGAGGCCGCGATGTCGCCCGCGCTCGCCGCGCCTTGCGACCAGAGCAGGATCGCCCCGCCGACCAGCATCACAGGCAACACGCCGGAATAGGCCATCTGCACCGTGCGATAGGTGGCCGAAATGCGGCCGAAAGACACTGTTGCTGCCCGAAACCGCTCCATCGCGCCCAGAGCGGCGCGGTCCTCGTGCTCGGCGTGGGCGAAGAGTTTGACCGTCTTGATATTGGTGATCGTGTCTACGACTTGCCCCGTCACCATCGCCCGTGCCGAGGCCCGGGCCTTGGAGCGGCCACGCACTTTCGGCAGAAAGGCCCGGATCAGAAAGCCCAGGCCGATCGCCCAGAGCACAAGGCCAAGCGCGCCCCAGCGGTCGATCCCGAGAAGAAGCAGTACCGAGCCCAGCACGGAGGCCGCGGCAAAAAGTGCGGTGTTGATCGTCTCGGCCACGGTATCGGTCACGGCGCGCGCGGTTTGCATCTGCTTTTGCGCGATGCGGCCTGCGAAATCGTTGTCGAAGAAGGTCACGTCTTGCCCCATCGTCCAGCGATGCAGGCGCGAAAGCACCAGCGGCAGAACGTTGGGGAGGATCAGCAGGTTTGTGCTCGCAGAACTGGCGGCGAAGGCAAGTGGGCGCAGGACCAGGTAAAAACCGATGAAAAGCGCGAGCAGCCCCGCATTTTCGGCCAGCACCCGTTCCGGGGCGGAGGAAAGTGCGGCGTCGATCACGCGGCCAAGAAGCCAGGCGGAGACGACCTCCATCGAGCCTGCCAGCACCGAGGCGAGGCCCGCCACCGTCATCACCTTGCCCGCGCCCGAGAGGCACCAGCGCAGGAATGCGCCCAGCGTTTGTGGTGGGGGTCCGGAGGCTTCGCGGAAGGGGTCTATCATCAGCGTCTCGCTTTCATCCCCAAATATAGACCTGAGGCTCAGCCGAGCAACGCCTCGCGGCTCAGGGTGAAGCCAGACGCGATCCAGCGGGTTTCGAGCTCGCGAAGCCGATCCCCGAGCGCTTTCCCCTGATAGGCGGGCATCAGATCGGCGGCGGCGATGGGAAATCGCTGTTTCGCGCCGGAACAGACCCTGTCTTGCCAATCGTCGGGCATCTCCTGCCCCATCACGGCGTGGCGCAGCAGCAAGGCGTCGGCTCCGGTTTCGATCCCGTAGCGATACCCCAGAACCTCTGGCGCGTCGCCGGTTGCAAGCGCTTCTCGCAGCGCCTCGAGCCGGCGCGTGTCCTTGTTCGACAGGCGCAGGCGCTCGGCCACGTTTTCGCCGCCCAGGGCCGCGAGGCGGCGGATCGCGTCCGCTGGCCGGTCTTCGAGGTGGACCAGCGGCGCAAGTGCCGTCGCATCAGCCCCGGGCAGAACTGCCGCAAGAACGCCGCTCTGTGCCATTGCCGCGACGGCGAAGGACGGGTCGGGCGCGGCCAGCAACTTGCGCATCTCCGCACCGACGCGCTCGCGCGAAAGCGTCTCTATTCCGGCGATATTCGCGGCACAGGCGGCGAGCCCGTCTGCATCGAGATCGCGGCCATACCAGGCGGTGAAACGGAAGAAACGCAGGATGCGCAGGTAATCCTCGCGGATGCGTTCTTCAGCCTCGCCGACGAAACGGACATGGCGCGCCTCGAGATCGGCCATCCCGGTGCCGAGCGGGTCGATCACCTCCCCATCGGCGCGGGCATAGAGCGCGTTCATGGTGAAATCGCGCCGTGCGGCGTCCTCGGCCATGTTGTCCGAGAAGGCGACCGTCGCGTGGCGGCCATGCGTCTCTACATCGCGGCGAAAGGTGGTGATTTCGTGCGGGTAGTGATCGGAGACGACGGTGATCGTGCCGTGGTCGATCCCGGTGGGCACAGGCTTCAGATCGGCCGCCTTGGCAAGCTCGATCACCCGCTCGGGCAGCGCATCGGTGGCAATGTCGATATCATGGACGGGCTGGTCGATCGCGCCGTTGCGCACGCAGCCACCCACGAGATAGGCCTGATGCCCCCCCGCCTCGAGCATCGCCAGCACGCGCTGGGTATGCGCGGCCTCGATCCAGTCTCCGGTCAGTTTCATTGCGCCATCCGGTCCGCCAATGACCGCAATATACGCGCGGTGGCGCCCCAGATGTAATAGGGCCCGTAGGGCGCCACGAAATAGCTGCGCCGCGTGCCGCGCCAGCGGCGGGATTCGGTGCGGAAATTGCTTGGGTCGGCGACATGGGAGAGCGGCACGGTGAAAGCCTCGGCCACTTCGCCAGCCTCGGGGATGACCTCGAAGGGGGTATGGATCCGGGCGAGCACCGGGGTCACGAGGAAAGAGGTCACCGTTTCATGCGGATCGAGTGTGCCGAGGATTTCGACATTGTCCCCCGGCAGGCCGATCTCTTCGCGTGCTTCACGGAGCGCGGCACTCACGGGGCCGTCATCTTCCGGGTCGACCTTGCCGCCGGGAAAGGCGATCTGGCCGGGATGGTGGCGCAGATGCGAGCTTCGCTTGGTCAGATGAAGCCGGGGTTCGCCCTTGAAACAATCGAAAGCCACCAGCACACCGGCCGGGCGCAGCTTCCGGTCCTCGGGCAGGACGATGTCGGGGTTCAGGTCATAGTCGGATGAAGGCCGCCCCGGTCTCGCCAAGGCGGCCAGAACCGGGGCGAGCGGATCACTCATCCGACGCCTCGCGCGGCGTTCCGTCGGGGTTCTTCTGCGCCTCGAAGCCGAGCGTCAGCGGATCGAACTCGTAATGCGCGCCGCAGAACTGGCAATCGGCCGTGACCTTGCCGTCATCGGTGGTCATATGGGCGATGTCGCGTGCCGAGTAGATCGAGAGCGATTGGCGCACGCGATCGGCCGAGCAGGTGCAGCCGAATTCCACCCGCTGCGGATCGAAGACGCGCGGGGCTTCCTCGTGGAACAGACGCACCAACAGCTCGGTCGGCTGCACGGTGGGGCCGATCAGTTCCATATCCTCGACCGTGTCGAGCAGGATATTCGCACGTGCCCAGTTCTCACCTTCCTCGCCATCGAGAATGTCGTCGGCGGTCAGCAGCCCCAGATCGCCCGACCCGTCTTTCGCCGCGAAGGGCGAGGCGGGCGGCATGTGCTGGAGCATGACGCCCCCGGCGCGCCAGCTCTCGCCCTGACCGGGCAGGATCGAACGCCCGAAGGAGAGCGAGAACCGCGTCGGCAACTGCTCGGATTGGGCGAAATAGGCTTCGGCGCAGGCACGCAGCGACCCTTCGCTGAGCGGCGTGATGCCCTGATAGGGTGTGGTGCCCTTGCCCTGGTCGATGAGGATCGCGAAATAGCCTTTTCCGATCTGCTCGAACGGGTCCGCCTTGGGGTTGAGCCGCTCGGGGTCGAAGCTCGCCCAGGCGCGGATGCGGGCGGGCGCGCCATCCTTCTCGGGGGCGTAGTAATCGGTGGCGATGATCCGGATCGGGCCGTTGCCGCGCACCTGAAGCGAGAGTTTCCAGCGCAGCTTGATGGTCTGGCCGATCAGTGCGGTCAGCAGCGCGGCCTCGGCGACCAGCATCTCGACGGCGCGGGGGTAATCATGTTGCGACAGGACGTTGTCGAGCACGCCATCGAGGCGCGCGACGCGACCGCGGATATCCGAGCGGTCGAGCTGGAACGGCAGAACGGTATCGTCCCACGCGATTTGGGATAGCTTGGACATGGTGCTCCTGAGGGGCTCCTTGGGGGTTTTCGGGCAGCGCGGAGCCTGCCATACAGCCCCAATATAGGCGTCGCAACCACAGACCCAAGGGTGAGCGCATGATCGCACGGTTCGGAGAGACGGTGAAGCAGGGCCAGAGCTATACGCTGCGGCCCGGCGCCTATGCGGTTCTGATCCGTGGCGGGCGTGTGCTGGTGACCTTTCAGGAAGCGCCGGTGCCCGAGTTCCAGTTGCCAGGGGGCGGCATCGACCCCGGCGAGAGTCAGATCACCGCTCTGCATCGCGAAGTCTATGAGGAGACCGGTTGGTCGATCGGGAACCTGCGGCGACTGGGAGCCTATCGCCGGTTCACCTACATGCCGGAATACGACATGTGGGCGGAAAAACTCTGTTCGATCTGGATGGCGCGGCCCGTTCTCTGTCGGGGAGCGCCGACCGAGCCCGGACACAGCGCGTATTGGATGGACCCGACCGAAGCCATTGATCTTCTTGCAAATGATGGCGACCGGGCTTTCTTGATTCGCGTTTTGCAAAATTTCTCGCAAAAGTGACACAACTTTTGGTAGCGCAAAGGCGCCTCGGCGCAACCTTAGTACAAAATTGCCCTGATCGATGAAATTTTCCTAGCTTTGACAGGCGATTGTCGTTTATTCGGTCTTAAATAAATAAATGAGATCACCTTTTAGTGATCAGAGCTGGACGACCAATAAGTCCGGCCTACGAGGCGGAGCGAGTATAATGGTAAAGTCGGTTGACTTTGCCCTGCGCGATAGCGCGGGCACGGTAATCTACGGTTCGGTTTCCGGTGACGCTGCCGGAGAGTTCATCCAGGTTGGCGCTGGCGAGGACGTCTCGCTCAACCTGCGCAAAGCCAACATCCTCAAATATGAGAAACTCGACGGCGATCTGGTCGTGACGCTGGCTGATGGTCGCACGATCACGCTGCAAGGGTTCTTTCTGGCGCCCGAGGGTCAGGAGAACACGCTGCTGATTTCGGCAGATGGCCAGATCCAGCAGGTCGTTCTCGAGGATATGGGCAGCGGCGTGCTCTTCGCCTCCTATGGGGAACCGGAACTCTCCGACGACAAGTGGAGTCCGAACGACCGTCTGGCCTTTCTCGAAGGCGACGCGATTCTCGCGCCAGTGGCCGAGGATGACACGACCGGCATGGCGGCTTTCGCGCCCGCTCTTCTGACAGGGGTCGGCGGCGGCGGTCTCGCTGCGGCGGGCGTGGCCGGTGCGACGCTTCTCGGCGGTTCGGGTGGTTCGAGCGGCAGCGCGCGGATCGAGCCCATGGTGGACGATCCCTCGAGCGAGGCGGCGCTGAGCACGCAGAGCGCAACTCAGGAAGCCGTGGTTTCGGGCACGGGTGAGCCGGGCTCGATGGTGACGGTGACGCTTGGCGATCAGAGCCAGAGTGTCGAAATCGGCTCGGGCGGCACCTGGAGGGTGATGTTCAGAGGCGAAACACTTCCCTCCGATGGCAATCACGAAGCGCTTGTCGTGGCGACCGCGCCGGACGGAACCGAATATACGCTCGACGGGCCGGGTTTCCTGATCGACATGACGCCGCCCGAGGTCGCGATCACCGAGGGTGCGAGTTCGACCGGCGATATCGAGAACCTGCTCGATTATGCCGACGGGATCACGGTCTCTGGCGGGGGTGAGCCGGGAGCCGCGATCACCGTCGAGGTCATGGGTCAGATGCAATCCACCACGGTTGGCGCGGATGGCAGCTGGACGGTGACCTTCGGGCAGGACCAGCTTCCGGGCGGGACCTACGAGGCCGCGATGACGGTCACCGCGACCGATGCGCTGGGCAATGCCACGACCCTCACCGATACGCTCGTCGTCGACACCGAGGCCCACCCGATCAGCTTCGATACGGTTGCGGGCGATGACGTGGTCAACCTTGTCGAACAGCAGGGCGGTGTGACGATCACGGGCCAGTCCACGCCGGGCGCGCAGATGGTGATCTCGCTGGGAGGGGTGGACCTGCCCGCGACGGTCGATGCGAGCGGCCAATGGTCCGTCACCTTCACGGCGGCGCAGATCGGCACCGGCGAGCGCGAGTTGGATTTCACCGCGACGACTACGGATGCGGCAGGCAATGTCTCGACGCAGAGCCATGTGGTGCAGCTCGACACGGTGGGTCAGGTCGCCTTCACGGGCGCCCCGATCACCGCAGACGATGTGATCAACGCGCAGGAGTCCGGTCTCATTACCCTGAGCGGCACCGCGGAACCGGGCACGCAATCGGTGGTCGTGAGCTTCGCCGGCCAAACCTACCCCGCGACAGTTGCCGCCAATGGCAACTGGAGCGTCGACGTCACCGGTGCAGCGTTGGCCACCGGCACCTACGAGGCGCGCGTCACCGCGGTCGATGCGGCGGGCAACACCTCTTCGGCGATGCGTTCGGTGACCGTCGATCTGGAGACCGATGTCGCGGTTGATGACGGGCAGGCGGGCGGCGACGATCTGCTCACCGCAGCCGAGGCGGCCTCCGGGCTTACCATCACCGGCAGCGCCGAGGCAGGTGCGACGGTTCAGGTGAGCTTCGAAGGCGTGACGCGCAGTGTTCAAGCCGATGGCTCGGGCAATTGGAGCGCCACCTTCACCGCCGCCGAAGTGCCTGCGGGCACCTATGATGCGACGGTCAACGTCCTCGCCACCGATCTCGCGGGCAACAGCGCGCAGGCGAGCCACGTGATCCATGTCGATACCGAGGTGCAGAACCTGACCCATGCCACCCCCACACCGAACGCGATTGTCGCGGATGGCATTGTCAATGCGGCGGAGTCGGCGGACGGGTTCGTGGTGACCGGCACCGTCGAGGCAGGTAGCACGGTCACCGTGCAGCTTGGCTCGGGCGTGACGATCACGGCCACCGTCAACGGCACGAGCTGGAGCGCGACGATTCCCGCCTCGGCCTTGCCGGGAGAGGAAACCCAGCAAGTCCTCAGCGTTCGCGCCACCGATGCGAATGGCAACATGGCGCTCCAGCAGAGCGTGATCACCTTCGATCCGCTGGTACGCGACTTCGCGATCACCAGTGATGTCGCCAGCGATGGCATCGTCAATGCCGAGGAGGCCGCGAGCGGCTTCGCGATTTCCGGCACCGTCGAGCCGGGGGCAACGGTGCAGGTCGTGCTTGCCAATGGCGTGTCTCGCACGCTCGTTGCAGGGGCGGACGGGCAATGGAGCGCGCAGTTCAGCGGCGCGGACCTTCCCGATGCCGAAGGCACCATGAGCTATCAGGTCTTCGCGACGGATCTGGTGGGCAATGATTCTCACACCGACGGCAGCTTCGATTACGATCTGATCGCGCCGGAATCGCCCGATATCATCGGGTTCTCGCGTGTCGAAAACGGGCTCGTGGGGCTCCTTCTCGAACATAGCGAAGATCCGCTGGACTTCTCTGCGGTCGATGCGGATGGCGTGGTCTCCGAGGTCGTGCTCGATGGCGCGCCGATCGAGCGCAGCGCCTACACCGCATATGATTTCCAGAGCACGGTTCCGAACGGTTCCTACCTCGTCGTCTCGGATACGGATGCGGCGGGTAACGAGTCGGCGACGCTGCTCGTGGTCGACAACCACGCGGCGGTGACGGTGGATCTCGACCGCGCGGGCCTGTCGGAGTTCGATTTCGCCGAGATCGACCTGGCCTTCGCCCCTGAGGCAGATCTCACGATCACCGAGGCGCAGATCAAGGCGCTTACCGGGTCAAACAACACCATCGCGATCGAGGGCAACGACAACGATCACGTCACCGCTCTGGGCGCGCTGGACACCGGATTGACCACCACGTTCGACGGGCATGACATGAGCATCTACACGCTCGGCGACGCGACCCTGCTGATAGATGACGAAATCACCAACGTGACGATCTGACGGAGGGCAGGGAGTATGCGTCGGACCCAGCTCGTTCTCGATCACCGCTGCGCTCTTCGCGTGACGATGCTGCTTGCCGGCGCGGTCCTTCTGTCTGGGTGTCTGGCCGATGGCGTCCCTTTCCCGACCCGCAACGCAGTAGATCCCGCCACTGCGCCGCTCGCGGCTGGAAGCGTGCGCGAACCCGGCACCGATGCGCAAAGCTCGGCTCTGATCGCCGATCTCGCGGCGCGCCGGTCGATCCTGCCCGCCACCGGCCCCTATGCCGAGGTCGCGCAGGCGGTGCTCGATCATTCTGCCGGGGCGGCCCAGGCGGAGTTGCGGGTCGCGCGTCTGACGGCGCAGGCGAAGTCGAAAAACTGGTTGCCTCAGATCGGGCCGAGCGTGAGCCTGTCCAGTCTCGGCGATCTCGTCACCCAGCTGGTGATGGAGCAGGTGATCTTCGACAACGGCGCGAAGAAGGCCGAACGCGATTTCGCGGCCGCTGATGTCGAGGTCGCGGCTGTGGGGCTCTCGCAGGAGATGAACGACACAGTCCATGACGGGCTGAAATTCTACGTCTCGGGGCTCAAGGCCGAGGCTCAGGCCGAGGTTGCGAGCGCGAGCGCCCGCCAGCTCTCCGAGTTCGAGCGCATCCTGCGCGAACGTGCGAAGGGCGGGCTTTCGGATCTTTCCGAGGTCGGGTTCGTCGCGCAGAAACGCCACGAGGCCGAGGCCGAGGCGCAGGCTGACCGGCAGGCGGCGCAGGCCGCAAGGGCGCAGCTCGCGACGATGACCGATCGGCCGCTCGATCATCTTGCGGGCCTTTCTTCCGTGGCGCTTCCCCCGAGCGCGCCTGAACCGCTCGCGGTCAAGCGCGCCGAGGGCGAAGCCGCGCGGGCCCAGGCAGAGGCGCAGCTTGCCAGGGCGGGCCATCTTCCGGGCCTCGGGCTGCGCGCGGGTGCAGGCGAGGGCAAGCCGACGCTCGGTGTGAATATGGGTATGACTCAGATGCTGGGCTTTGGCCGGGGCGACACGCTCGCCGCGATCGACGCCGGGGCCGAGGCGGGACAGGCGCGCGTTGCGAAGGCGCGACAGGATGGGGCCCGCACCCTGTCGGCGCTTCAGGCCCGGCTGGCCGATCAGCGCGCGCGCGAGGCACGCGATGCCGCCCTTGTCGAAGAGGCAGAGTCGGGGCTGGAACTGTTCAAACGGCAATACAAGATGGGACGCCGCCGCCTGATGGAGCTGGTCGGCAATTACGAAAGCTATGCCGCGATGAAGCGCGCGCAGGTCGGGTTGCGCTACGAAATCTCCCTGACCGAGCTGGAGATCGCGCGGGTGCAGGGGCTTCTGGTCGATGGAAGCCGGATATGAGGAGGTGGCAGGCGGGTGAGTGATCGCGTCATCGCGTTTGACATCAACGCCGCCCGCGTGAGCGGGGCGGCCGATGGAGTCATGCCGCGTGCCGCCGTAGCCCCCGCTGAACCCGGCCCCGATGAGCGTCTTGCCCGGGTGAGGGCGCGCGCCGAACTGGCCAGCGCCTATGCAGGGCTTCTGGGCACGGAATTGCCCGCATCGGACGTGCTCGAACAGATGCTGCTCGCGATTGGAGAGGCCACCGAAAGCGGCGCCACGATCACCCCCGAGAGCATCGCCGCGGTGCTGCGTGTCGCCGGACTGACGGCCTCGGTCGACACGATCGATACGCTCAGCCCCGGCCAGTGGCCCGCGCTCGCGCAGATGGCGAACGGGCAGATGGTGCTGGTCGCCGCGCAGGAGGGCGACAGCCTTTTCATCTATGACAAGACCTGCCCCGATCAGCGCGCCGAAGTGCCGCTGTGCGAGTTCTCCCCGCATTTCTCGGGCCGGATCATTCGCGCGCGCACCTCGCTGCGCCAGCTCGAAGAGCGCCATATCGGCGAAGACACCAAAGGCCATTGGTTCTGGGGGGCGTTTCGCACGCAACGCCGCGCCTTTGCCGAGGTCGCGTTGGGCTCGCTCTTTGCCAACATCCTTGCGGTGGCGGTCGCGTTGTTCTCGCTTCAGGTCTATGACCGGGTGATCCCGCATCAATCCGAAAGCACGCTTTGGGTACTGGCACTTGGTGCGGGGCTCGCGCTGGTGCTGGAGATGGGGCTGAAGCTCGCGCGCTCCGGCCTGATGGATCTCGCCGGGCGGCGGATCGAGCTCTCGGTGCAAGGCCTGCTGATGGATCGCCTTCTGGGAATGAAGGCGGCGCCTGAGAAGCGCGCACCCAGCCAGCTTTTCGCCGCGATGCGCGAGTTTTCCTCGGTACGTGAGTTCTTCACCGCCTCGACCATCGGCACGCTGGCCGATATCCCCTTTCTCTTCGTCTTCCTGATCCTCGTCGCCTCGATCGGCGGCCCGCTGGTCTTCGTGCTGATCGCGGGGGCGGTGCTGATGGTGGTGCCGGGGTTGTTCCTGCAAAAGAAGATGGTCGCGCTGAGCCAGTCGACGCAAGGCGCCTCGAGCCGCGCGAGCCGCCTGTTGCATGAAGCGATCTACGAGCATGAGACCGTCGCCACCACGCGTGGCGCGGATCGGATCAAGCGGATCTGGGAAGAACTGACGACCCTTTCGGCGGTAAAGAGCTCCGAGCAGCGCAAGCTTGCCTCGGCGCTGACGTACTGGGCGCAGATGATCCAGCAGGGCACCTATATCGCTGCCGTGGTGATCGGTGCCTACATGGTGTTCGCAGGCGAATTCACCGTCGGTTCGATCATCGCCATCGGCATCCTGACCTCGCGCACGCTTGCGCCGCTGACGCAGCTGGCGGGGACGCTCGCGCGCTGGTCGAACGTGAAATCGGCTCTGGTCGGGCTCGATGCGATCGCGGAGGCCGAGCAGGTCCAGAGCGTTGGTCGCCGGTACCTGCGCGCGGAGACGCTGCGCGGCGCGTTCGAGCTGCGCCATCTCGAATTCCGTTATGACCCGGAGGCCGCCCCCACGGTCGAGATCGCGGGGCTTGCGATCCCGCAGGGGCAGCGCGTGGCGGTGCTTGGCGCGAATGGTTCGGGGAAATCGACCCTGCTCAAGCTGCTTGCCGGGCTTTACGAGCCGCAAAACGGGCGGCTCCTGCTCGACGGGATCGATATCGGCCAGATCCACCCGCGCGATCTGCGGCGCAGCGTGGGTTACCTTAGCCAGGACGTGCGGCTTTTCGCGGGCACACTGCGCGACAATCTCAATCTCACCCAGCTCGAACGGGATGACGAACGGCTTTATGCCGCGCTCGACTTCGCGGGGCTGGGGCCGTTCCTGCGCAACCATCCGCGCGGGCTCGACCTGCCGATCCGCGATGGCGGCGAGGGGCTCTCTGTGGGCCAGCGCCAGTCGATCGGCTGGGCGCGGCTGTGGTTGCAGGATCCGCAGGTGGTGATCCTTGACGAGCCGACCGCCGCCCTCGACACCACGCTGGAAACCACGCTGGTCAGCCGCCTGGATGGCTGGCTGGGTGATCGCACCGCGATCATCGCCACCCACCGCGTGCCGATCCTGTCGCTCACTGGTCGTACGTTGATTCTACAAAACGGCCGGTTGGCCGTCGATGGTCCACGCGATGCGGTTCTGGCCCATCTGAACAAGACAAAAGGCGCGCAGGCATGACGACGATCGACCCCGCGGCCCTTCAGGACAGCTCGCGCCGCCTGTCGCTCACGATCTGGATCGTCGTTGCGGCGATCGTGATCTTCCTGCTCTGGGCGTCGATGGCCTGGGTTGACCAGATCGTGCGCGGCCCGGGCGAGATCACCTCCTCGGCCAAGCCGCAGATCATCCAGAACCTCGAAGGCGGGATCCTCGCGGAGCTTTACGTCGGCGAGGGCGATGTGGTCGAGCCGGGGCAGGTCATCGCGCGGCTGCAATCGACGCAATACCAAACCCAGGTTGACGATCTCGAAGATCAGATCGCCACGCTGGAGATCAAGCGCGCGCGTCTCGAGGCGGAGATGGCGGGGCGTGATACCTTCGCGGTGACCGAGGCGCAGCGTGCGTTGGTCCCCGAGATCGTGATCTCGGAAAGCGCGCTTCTCAAGGCTCGGATGGCCGATGTCGCGGCGCGCGCGAAGGGGGCGAAGAACGTCATGGCGCAGGCGCGCGAGGAGCTCGACCTGGTCGAGCGGATGTACAAGAAGGACGTGGCGCCGCTGATCGAGGTGACCCGGGCGCGCAAGACCTTTTCCGACGCCGAACGCGCGTGGCGCGAGATCGGCACGAAGGCCGCGCTGGAACGCGCCGCCGAGCATTCCGACGTTCTGGGCAAGCTTGCCACGCTGCGTCAGCAGCTCAAGCTGGCCGAGGATCAACTCGATCGCACGGTCCTCACCGCGCCGATGCGGGGGGTGGTGAACAAACTGCCGGTGGCGACGATCGGCGGCGTGGTCCGGCCCGGTGAGGAGATCGCGCAGATCATTCCGCTCGACGAGGCTCTGGTGCTCGAGGCGCGAATTACGCCCCGCGACATTGCCCATGTGCAACCCGGACAAGAGGCGACGATCAAGCTCTCGGCCTATGATTACACCATCTATGGCAGCCTGCGTGGCACGGTCGCGCTGGTCTCTGCCGATACGTTCAAGGACGAGCGCAAGCCCGACGGCGATCCGCATTACAAGGTGACGGTGTCGGTCGACCTGACCGACCTGCCCGGACGCCAGAAACAGCTCGAGATCCGTCCCGGCATGCAAGCGGTGGTGGAGCTGCACACCGGCGAGAAGACCGTGCTGCAATATCTGCTCAAGCCGCTCTACAAATCGCGCGATGCTTTGCGCGAACCTTGAGTGCTGCCCGGTCCTCGATACTCGAAGACCGCGACAGAGATATCGTCGGTGATGTCGCCGGCGGTGTAGTCCTCGATCTCCCACAAGATCGCGTCGAGAAAAGAGGGCCCCTCAAGCGAGGAGAATTTGCGCAAGAGCGCGGCGAGCCCGGTCTGGTCGATCATCGCGCCCTTCGGATTTGTCGCCTCCGTGATCCCGTCAGAGATCAGGATGAGCCGGTCGCCGGGCGCGAGCAGGGTTGTGACGGTCGCATAGTCCGCGCCGGGGATCAGCCCGATGGGCAAGCCGCCCTCCCCCAGAAATTCGACCTGTCCGCCGTAGCGCTGCACCACCGGATAGGGGTGGCCCGCCTGCACGAGCTCAACCCGTCCCGTCGCCAGATCGATATCTGCATAGACTAGCGTCAGGTAGCTTTCGGTCTGCATCTCCTCGAGCACGAGATCATTCATCATTCGCGCGACTTCGGCGGGCGGGCGGCTGATGAAACTGTCACGTCCCGTGGAGATCAGGGCGATGTTCTGTGCAGGCCATGTCCCCGAAAGATAGCCCGCCACCCGCGCCATCATCAGCGCCGAGGTAATTCCGTGCCCGGAGACATCAATCCCGTAGAGGCCGACGCGCGTCTCGCCGATCGGAAAGAAACCGACGAGATCGCCCCCCACATGGCCGGTGGGGCGCAGCATCAGCGAGGCCACGCCCGCCCCGAAATCACGATGACGGTCGCGCACGAGGCTTTGCTGGAGTTTGCGCGCCTCTTGCAGGTCGCGCTCGATCACGTCCTGCGCGGCGCGCAATAGATCGTTCTTCGCGCTCAACTCTTCCTGCATCGAGAGGATTCGGCTGCCCGCGCTGAGTCTCGCGCGCAACTCTTCGCCGTTCACCGGTTTGGAAAGGAAGTCATCCGCGCCGCTTTCCAGCCCATGCGTGACGTCGGTCTTCTCGGCCTTTGAGGTGAGCAGGATGAAATAGCCATAACTGCGTCGATCCATCGCCCGAAAAGCCTGACAGAATTCCGGCCCCGTCATGCCGGTCATCATCCAGTCGGAGATCACGATGTCCGGCTCTGTCCGGGTGCAGATCACCAGCGCCTCCTCCGCACTGGCGGCTTCGCTTACCCTATAGCCCGAGCGCGCCAGCTGCGCCGACAGGATGCGGCGTTGCATGCGGCTGTCATCGACCACGAGGACATGGCGCGGCGCTCCCGGCTCGGGGGGAGAGGGGTCGGGAAAGGGAGCGTCATCGCTCGCAGCCATATGGGTCATCCGCTGTCTCACGCCGCTATCAGGCCGTGAGTTTCCCTAAGAATCCGTGAAAATTCCTTCCCCGATCGCATTTAAGCCTTTCGCAATCTTTGGGCTCTACGGTCGGTCCCCGGTGAAGGTAATTTGGTGGCCGGAGGGTCGAATGATTGATTGGGAACGGGTGCGCGAATTGCGCCATGAAATCGGCGCGGATGGCTTCGCGGAGGTGGTCGAGCTTTTCCTCGACGAGGTCGAATCGGTCGTAATGAGGCTTGGGTCACGCCCCGACCGGCTGGAGGAGGATCTCCATTTCCTCAAAGGCTCGGCCTGGAACCTCGGCTTTCGCGATTTTGGAGGCATGTGCCAGCGGGGCGAACGTCTCGCCGCGACTGGAGAGGGGGGGAAGGTCGAGATAGCCGCGATCCTCGGCTCCTATGGCGAGTCGAAGACGATCTTCATGGGGCGGCTGACAGAATTCACCGCTGCCGCCTGATCGAGCTCAGATCAGGAACTCGGCGAGCGTTTCGTCTTCTGTGATGTCGCGCCAGACAAAGCCCTCGGCATCGAGCTTGGCGAAGAGCTCGGTGAAATTCTCTGCCCGTTTGGTTTCGATCCCGATCAGGACAGAGCCGAAATTGCGCGCGGATTTCTTCAGGTATTCGAAACGTGCGATGTCGTCATCGGGGCCGAGCATCTCAAGAAAGTCGCGCAGCGCGCCGGGGCGCTGCGGCAGGCGCAGGATGAAGTATTTCTTCAATCCGGAATAGCGCTGTGCGCGCTCGCGCACCTCGGGCAGGCGTTCGAAATCGAAATTGCCTCCAGATGTGATGCAGACCACCCGCTTGCCGCGAATTTCCTCGGCCAGCTCGGGCAGGATGTCGATCGACATTGCGCCGGCGGGCTCAAGCACGATCCCCTCGACATTGAGCATCTCGAGCATGGTGATGCAGATCCGGTCCTCGGGCGCGAGATGGATCATTTCGGGCGTGACCCAGCCAAGCTCTGCGAACGGGCGCGCGCCGATCCGCGCGACCGCGGCCCCGTCGACGAAGCTGTTCACATGATCCAGCGTGACCGGATGGCCCGCCGCGACCGCGGCTGTCAGGCTCGCCCCGCCCAAGGGTTCGACGAAACGGAACTCGGTCGCGGGAGCGGTTGCGCGCAGGTAGCCCGTCACCCCCGCGGCCAGACCGCCCCCCCCAACCGGCAGGATCACCAGATCGGGCGCCTCGCCCATCTGATCGAGGATCTCGACCCCGACCGAAGCCTGTCCCTCTATCACCGAGGGGTCGTCGAAGGGGGCCAGAAAATGCGCCCCGGCCTTTGCGCAAAATTCCTGCGCGGCGGCCAGCGTGTCGTCGAAATAGTCGCCCGTGAGCACAATTTCGATCGCGTCACCGCCGAAGGTCTTGGTTTTGTCGATCTTCTGTTGCGGGGTCGTGACGGGCATGAAGATCGTCCCCTTTACCCCGAAATGACGGCAGGCGAAGGCAACGCCTTGCGCGTGGTTGCCCGCGCTCGCACAGACGAAATGGCTGGCCTCCGGGTCGCTCTCGCGCAGTTTGCGCATCGCGGTGAAAGCGCCACGCAGCTTGTAGCTGCGCACCGGCGTCAGATCCTCGCGCTTGAGCCAGATCTCCGCGCCGAACCGCGCCGAGAGATGATCATTGCGCTGAAGCGGCGTGGGCTCGAAAAGCGCACGCAGGGCACGGGTGGCGGCAAGGGCGGAGAGGGCAAATTCACTCATGTCAAAGCCATGCCCAAGCCGGGGCCATCTTGCAAGGGATAAGGCGATTCGGCAGATCTTCGCGCAGGCGCGACTTCAGTTCGGCAAGGCCCTGCGCATCGTGGAAAATCGCCTCGTTTTGGCCCCAATTGCGGTTTAACCATGGTGAGAGTTTGACTGAAATCAGCGTCTTGGGAGGGCGTGATGAGCCTAAAGAAATATTCGATCGTCGCAATGGTCGCTGCGAGCTTCGTGCTCGCGCCGATTGCGACCAGCCACTTCACTGGCGCGGATATTGCCATGGCCAAGAACGGCAATGGCGGTGGCAACGGTGGTGGAAACGGCGGCGGTAACGGCGGTGGAAAGGGGAATGGCGGCGGGAATGGCAACTCCGGCTCGGCCGGTAAGTCCGCTTCGGCCGGCAATGCGTCGACGCGCGGCAATTCGGGTTCGGCCAAGACCACCGGCAGTGGTCCGGCGAAGTTCCTCGATGACCTCTTCAGCGGGGGCAAGGCGCAGAACCGGGCCCAGAACGCGCAACGCACCGCGTCGCGCACTCAGACTTCGGCAGCCAAGCGCTCCACCACGCCGACCGAATATGCGGTTTCCGATTCGCCGCGCCCCCATGGCAAGCCCGCGCTGAGCGAGGATGAGCTGCGCAATCACGGCGCACTCGCCTCCGAGCTCAAGGGGCTGAACGCGGCTCACGCAAGCCCAACGGCGCTCGCCAACGCTTCGCCCAACAGCCAGGTGGGGCGCATCGCTACTTACCAGGCGGCGGTACTCGCAGCCGATGCGCTGGGTGAAGAGCTGACGGCCGCTCAGGAAACGCTCGCCGGTCTTGAGGCGCAGGATGTGCGTACGCCCGAGGAAATCCAGGCTGATCTCGACGGGCTCGATCCCGAGAATCCCGACGATCAGGAGCAGATCGCCACGCTGAACACCGAGATGGAGGCCGCGCAGACCTATGCCGACGATCTCGCGTCGGCCCAGCAGGCCGTGACCGATCTCGAGGGTGAGATCGCGACGGCCGATCTGGCCGAGCAGGATGCGCTCTCGGCGGCGGCGAACGGGCGCACGCTCTCGCCCGAGGCGATGGCCTATCTGCACGAGCTGCTCGACCTGCCCGCGCCCGAGCCGGAGGTCACAGACCCGCCCGCCGCAGAGCCCGTCGCCGACACGACGGACCCGGTCACCGAAGAGCCGGTGGACACGACCTCGGAGACCTGAGCCGCGTTCGGATGAAATCGGAAAGGGCCGTCCTTCGGGGCGGCCCTTGTCCATTGGGAAAAAACGCACTATCCCGACGCGGAACAAGAAAAACGGGAGTTGCCGCATGTCCGCGCCCAAGAAAGTCGTGCTTGCCTATTCGGGCGGCCTCGATACCTCGATCATCCTGAAATGGCTCCAGACCGAATATGGCTGCGAGGTCATCACCTACACCGCTGATCTCGGCCAGGGTGAAGAGCTGGAACCGGCACGCCGCAAGGCCGAGATGCTGGGCATCAAGCCCGAGAATATCCACATCCTAGATGCGCGCGAAGAATTCGTCCGCGATTTCGTCTTCCCGATGTTCCGCGCCAATGCGGTCTATGAAGGGCTCTACCTGCTGGGCACCTCGATCGCGCGCCCGCTGATCTCCAAGCACCTCGTCGAGATCGCGCATCAGCACGGCGCCGATGCGGTGGCGCATGGCGCGACCGGCAAGGGCAACGATCAGGTCCGGTTTGAGCTCTCGGCCTATGCGCTCGATCCCTCGATCAAGGTGATCGCGCCCTGGCGGGAATGGGATCTGACCTCGCGCACGAAACTGCTGGAATTCGCCGAGGCGAACCAGATCCCGATCGCCAAGGACAAGCGCGGCGAAGCGCCCTTCTCGGTCGATGCGAACCTGCTGCACACCTCCTCCGAGGGCAAGGTTCTGGAAAACCCCGGCGACATGGCCCCCGACTATGTCTACCAGCGCACCGACGATCCGGTGACGCAGGCCCCGAACGAGCCCGAATATATCGAGATCGGTTTCGAGAAGGGCGACGCGGTGTCGATCAACGGCGAGGCGATGAGCCCGGCGACGATCCTCACCAAGCTCAACGAATACGGCAAGAAGCACGGCATCGGTCGTCTCGATTTCGTCGAGAACCGCTTCGTCGGCATGAAGTCGCGCGGTGTCTACGAGACCCCCGGCGGCACGATCCTTCTGGAGGCTCACCGTGGCATCGAGCAGATCACGCTGGATTCCGGCGCGGGTCATCTGAAGGACTCGATCATGCCGCGCTATGCCGAGCTGATCTATAACGGCTTCTGGTTCTCGCCCGAGCGCGAGGCGCTGCAGGCGCTGATCGACAAGACCCAGGAATATGTGACCGGCACGGTCAAGCTGATGCTCTTCAAGGGCGCGGCCCGGACCGTGGCGCGCTGGTCGGACTATTCGCTCTATTCCGAGGCCCATGTGACCTTCGAGGAAGACGCGGGCGCATACGATCAGAAGGACGCGGCGGGCTTCATCCAGCTCAACGCGCTGCGCCTGAAGCTGATCGCAACCCGCAACGCGCGCGTGAAGAAATGAGCTTTTCGCAGCCCAAGGCCGCCATCGTCACCGTCTCCGACCGCGCCAGTCGCGGCGAATACGAGGACAAGGGTGGGCCGGGCTGCGAGGACTACCTGCGCGGCGTGGTGACCTCGCCTCTCGAGATCGAACGCCACATCATCCCAGATGGGCGCGACTCGGTGGCGGCAAAGCTGCGCGAACTCGTCGCGGCCGAGGCCGACCTGATCCTGATCACCGGCGGCACCGGCCCCGCCCCGCGCGACGAGACGCCCGAAGGCTGCATGGACGTGATCGAGAAGGAGCTCGCGGGCTTCGGCGAGGAAATGCGCCGCGCCTCGCTTCTCGAAGTGCCCACCGCCATCCTGTCGCGCCAATCGGCGGGCATCGCGGGCAAGTCGCTGATTATCATGGTTCCGGGCAAACCCTCGGCCATCGCGACCTGCCTCGATGCGGTCTTCGCCGCGGTGCCCTATTGCCTCGACCTGATCGGCGCGGCCTATATCGAGACCGATCCCGCGCGGATCGAAGCCTTCCGTCCGAAGAAGAAGTAAGAGGGGGGCGCTGCCCCCGCCTGCCTGACGGCAGTCTCCCCCGGGATATTTCTACCAAGAGGAAGACCAGACCTCCCCTTCCTCTTGGCTAAAATATCCCGGGGTGAATTCGCGAATGCGAAGAGGGGCGGCGCCCCTTACCGCTTCACCGCAGCGATGGCGTAGTTCACCGAGAGATCGCGCTCCGAGAGCGACCAGCGCCAGCTGAGCGGGTTGAAGACCATGCCGCGCCGGTCGATCGGGTCGAGCAGCGCGTTTCGCGTCAGATCGTAGAGCTCATCGGGGGTGATGAATTTCGACCATTCATGTGTACCCTTGGGCAGCCAGCGCATGACATGCTCGGCGCCGATAATCGCGACCATGTAGCTTTTGGGATTGCGATTCAGCGTCGAGCAGAGCATCAGCCCGCCCGGTCTCAAAAGGCTCTGGATCGTGTTCACGAAGCCCTGCGGGTCGGCGACATGCTCGATGATCTCCATCGCCAGGACCACGTCGAAATGCTCGCCGCTGGCGGCCAGATCCTCGGCGGCGCAATGGCGGTAGTCGATCTCGAGGCCCGATTGTTCGGCATGAAGCTGCGCCACGGGGATATTGCGTTCGGCTGCGTCGGCGCCCACGACCGTCGCGCCCAGCCGCGCCATCGGCTCGGCCAGCAGCCCGCCGCCGCAGCCGATATCGAGAAGGCGCAGGCCTTCAAACGGACGGGGTGCTTTCAGGTCGCGGCCAAACTGCGTCGCGATCTGGGTGGTGATGTAGTCGAGCCTGCAGGGATTGAGCATATGCAGCGGCTTGAACTTGCCGTTCGGATCCCACCATTCCGCCGCCATCGCCTCGAACTTGGCGACTTCGCTGGGGTCGATGCTGTTTGCCGGATCTGCCATCTCTCTCCTCGCGCTCAATTGCGATCCGCCCATGGCGGGCGCTTCGTTTGATCTATATAGTTCAGCCATGGACAGAACTGCAGGGCAAAAGCGCGCATCGGGCGCCCATCTCTATCCGCCGATCGAACCGTTCGATCAGCGTCGGGTCGATGTGGGCGACGGCCATGTGCTTTATGTCGAGCAATCGGGTCATCCCGAGGGCCAGCCGGTCGTGGTTTGCCATGGTGGGCCGGGGGGCGGTTGTTCGCCCACGATGCGGCGTTTCTTCGATCCGCGCCATTACCGGATCATCCTGTTCGACCAGCGCGGCTGCGGGCTCTCGCGCCCCCATGCGAGCGTGGCGGCCAACACGACCTGGCACCTGATCGCGGATATGGAACAGATCCGGCAGGAGCTGGGCATCAATCAGTGGATGGTTTTTGGCGGCAGCTGGGGGGCGACACTGGCGCTGCTCTATGCCGAGGCGCATCCCGACCGGGTCGAGGCGCTGATTCTGCGTGGGGTGTTCCTCGCCACGAAGGCCGAGCTCGAGTGGTTCTATGGCGGCGGCGCGGGGCAGTTCTATCCAGATCTCTGGGCGAATTTCCGACGCCCGATCCCGGAAGGCGAACAGCAAGACCTGATCGGGGCCTATCACAAGCGGCTCTTCTCGGGCGATTACATGGCCGAGGCGCGCTATGGCCGCCATTGGGCGATGTGGGAGAACGCGCTGGCCTCGGTGGCCTTCGATGGCCCGCCCGGCGAGGCCTCCTCGGATTACGCGCGCGCTTTCGCGCGGCTCGAGAACCACTATTTCCAGAACGGCGCTTTCCTCGAGGAAGACGACCAGATCCTGCGAGACCGGCACCGGATCGAACATATCCCGACGAAGATCGTGCAGGGGCGGCTCGACATGATCTGTCCGCCGATCTCGGCGCATCGTCTGGCGCAGGGCTGGGCGCGGGCGGAATTGCAGCTCGTGCCGATGTCCGGTCATGCGCTGAGCGAGCCGGGGATCACTGCGGGGCTTGTCCGCGCGATGGATGCGCTTAGATCCTGATTCATCGGGATTTCGATCGGAGCCCACCGCATGACGCTCACATTCTTTGCGCTTTTCCTCCTTGCCTCCGCGGCCGCGGCGGCGACAGGCATCATCTTCAAGCCCGGGGATTGGTATCTCGGGCTGAACAAGCCCGGTTTCACCCCGCCAAACTGGGTCTTCCCGGTCGCCTGGACCTATCTCTATGTCTCGGTCGCCTATGCGGCGGCCCGCGTGGCAGGCGTCGAGGGTAGCCAGATCGCTCTGGCGCTGTTTGCCGTGCAGATCGCGCTCAACACGCTCTGGACGCCCGTGTTCTTCGGCGCGCATCGGCTTGGGATGGGGATGACGGTTCTGGCCTGCCTGTGGGTCGCGGTGGTCGCGATGATGATGGCCTTCTTCCGGCTCGATCTGATTGCGGGCCTACTGGTGATCCCCTATCTCGCGTGGCTGAGCCTTGCCTCGGCGCTCAACTTCCGGGTCTGGCGCGACAACCGGTCCTGAAGTTTAGCTTGCGGAATCTGCCACGCAGGACTATATCGCCTTCAACAGCGGCGCGCCGGGGTCCAAACCTGACGCCCACCGGAAACGTGTGACGGGCCGCAAAGGCCCGTTTTTTGTTTTGTAGGATCGGAAAGAAAGACATGACCGACCTGATCGCCAAGACCGCCATCGACCGGCGTCTGGCCGAGATCGTGACCCCCGTGATCGAGGGGCTGGGCTTCGAGCTCGTGCGGCTGCGGCTGCAGGGCGGCAAGACCGCCACGCTTCAGATCATGGCCGACCGCCCCGAAGGCGGGATCGTCGTGGACGATTGCGCCGCGATCTCGACCGCCGTCTCGGCCGCGCTCGACGTGGAAGACCCGATTGAGGACAAGTATACGCTCGAGGTTTCCTCGCCCGGCATCGACCGTCCGCTGACGCGGCTCAAGGATTTCGATATCTGGGAAGGCTACGAGGCGAAGATCGAGACCACCGAGCCGATCGACGGGCGCAAGCGCTTCAAGGGTATTCTGCGCGGCACCGAGGGCGACGAGGCCCTGATCGAAATCGAGGACCAGGGCGAAGAGGTCGTGATCGGCCTCAATTTCGACCTGCTCGCCGATGCGAAGCTCGTGCTGACCGACGAACTGATCACCGAGATGCTGCGCCAGAAGAAAGTGGCCGAGGGCATCGACGAAAACGAATTTGACGAGATTGACGAATCCCCCGAGGAGGAGACCTGAGATGGCCATTACCGCAGCCAACCAGCTTGAGCTTCTGCAGACCGCCGAAGCCGTGGCCCGCGAGAAGATGATCGACCCGGATCTGGTGATCCAGGCGATGGAGGAGAGCCTCGCACGCGCCGCGAAGTCGCGTTACGGCGCCGAGATGGACATCCGCGTCTCGATCGACCGCAAGACCGGCAAGGCGACCTTCACCCGCGTGCGCACCGTCGTCGCCGATGAAGAGCTGGAGAACTACCAGGCCGAGCTGACCGTCGAGCAGGCAAAGCAGTATCTTGACGATCCGCAGATCGGCGACACGATCGTGGACGAGGTTCCGCCGGTCGATCTGGGCCGGATCGCCGCGCAATCGGCCAAGCAGGTCATCCTGCAGAAGGTCCGCGAAGCCGAGCGTGATCGCCAGTACGAAGAGTTCAAGGACCGCGTCGGCACGATCATCAACGGCGTCGTCAAGCGCGAGGAATACGGCAATATCATCGTCGATATCGGTCGTGGCGAAGCGATCCTGCGCCGCAACGAGAAGATCGGCCGCGAGAGCTATCGCCCGAACGACCGCATCCGCGCCTACGTGAAGGACGTGCGCCGCGAGACCCGTGGCCCGCAGGTCTTCCTGTCGCGCACCGCGCCGGAATTCATGGCCGAGCTGTTCAAGATGGAAGTGCCGGAAATCTACGACGGCATCATCGAGATCAAGGCTGTGGCCCGTGATCCGGGATCGCGCGCGAAGATCGGCGTGATCAGCCACGACAACTCGATCGACCCGGTCGGCGCCTGTGTCGGTATGCGCGGCTCACGCGTTCAGGCCGTCGTTGGCGAGCTTCAGGGCGAGAAGATCGACATCATCCCGTGGAACGAAGATCAGGCGACCTTCCTCGTGAACGCGCTGCAGCCGGCCGAAGTGTCGAAAGTGGTGATCGACGAGGAAGCGGGCAAGATCGAGGTCGTGGTCCCCGACGAGCAGCTTTCGCTCGCCATCGGCCGCCGTGGTCAGAACGTGCGTCTGGCCTCGCAGCTGACCGGGCTCGACATCGATATCCTGACCGAGGCCGAGGAATCGGCACGCCGTCAGGCCGAGTTCGCCGAGCGCACCAAGCTCTTCGTCGACGCGCTCGATATCGACGAGTTCTTTGCACAGCTTCTGGTGGCGGAAGGCTTCACCTCGCTTGAGGAAGTGGCCTATGTCGACATGGACGAACTCCTGTCGATCGAAGGCGTGGACGAGGGCACGGCCGAAGAGCTGCAAGCCCGCGCCCGCGACGTGATCGAGGAACAGAACCGCAAGGCTCTCGAAGCCGCGCGCGAGATGGGCGTCGAACAGTCGCTCTTCGATTTCGAGGGTCTGACCCCGCAGATGATCGAAGCGCTGGCCAAGGACGGCATCAAGACGCTGGAAGACTTCGCGACCTGCGCCGACTGGGAACTGGCCGGCGGCTGGACCACGGTCGACGGGGCGCGTGTGAAAGACGATGGTCTGCTCGAGAAATTCGATGTGAGCCTCGAAGAGGCGCAGAACCTGATCATGACCGCGCGCATCCAGCTTGGCTGGGTCGATCCCTCGGAGCTGGAAGCCGAGGACGAGGGTGAAGCGGAAGACACCGAGGAGGAGGCCGAGGCGTAAGCCTCGGGCCCAACCGGAGAGGAAGCAAGATGAGTCGCGGCGGCAAGCCGAAAGAGCATAGTGATCCCGAACGGCGCTGCATCGTCACGGGCGAGGTTCAGCCGAAGGCTGGGCTTGTCCGTTTCGTGCTCGGACCGGACGGGATGATCTATCCGGACGTGGCGGAAAAACTGCCCGGCCGGGGGATCTGGATCACCTCTGATCGGGCCGCGATCGAGACCGCGATGAAGAAGGGGCTATTCGCCCGCGCCGCCAAGGCGCCCGCGAAAACCCCTGAAAATCTGGTGGAAATGGTCGAACAGGCCCTTGCCAGTCGCGTTGTCGATCTTATTTCTCTGGAGCGAAAGGCTGGCAAGGCAGTTGTCGGCTTCGAAAAGGTCAAGGGCTGGCTGGCCGAAGGACGCGCGAAAGTGCTGCTCCAGGCCAGCGACGGCTCGGACAGGGGAAAAGGCAAGCTGTGGACGCCCGAAGGTGGGCGCTGGTTCGGCTGCCTCACCTCTCAGGAATTGGGTTTGGCATTCGGGCGCGATCGTGCGATACACGGCGCGCTTGCAGCTGGTGGCCTCACCCGGCGTGTGATTGAAGACGCATCGAGGCTTGCGGGATTGCGCAAGCAGGACGGCGGCAAGTCCGCCATGAAGGATACGAAGACGGCATGAGCGATACTGACGGCAAAAAGACTCTCGGACTGGGCGGCGGGCGCCCCGGGCAGGTGAAGCAAAGCTTCTCGCACGGGCGTACCAAGAACGTCGTGGTCGAGACGAAAGGCAAGAAGCGGGTGCTGAACAAGCCGGCGGCAGGCGGAGCCGGCAAGACGGCGGGCGGCAAGCCGGCTGGTGGCGACCCGTCGAAACGCCCCGCCGGGATCTCGGACGCCGAGATGGAGCGTCGCCTGAAGGCCCTTCAGGCCGCCAAGGCGCGCGAAGTCGAAGAGGCCGCTGCCCGCGTTGCCGAGGAAAAGGCGCGCGAGGAAGAACGTGAGCGTCGCCGTGCCGAGGCCGAGGCCAAGGAGCGCGAAGAGCGCGAGCGCGAAGCCGCGCTCAAGGCGAAGGCAGAAGAGGACGAGCGCAAGAAGCGCGAGGCCGAACTTCGCGACAAGAAAAAAGAAGAGATCCGCAAGGCGGGCCCCAAGAAAGACGAGCCGGTCGATCAGGCCGCCGTCGAGGCCGCTGCGGCGCGCGCCGAGACCAAGGGCGTTTCCGCCTCGGGTCCGCGCAAGACCGACCGCGAGCGCGACACCCGCGCACCCGAGCGTGACACCCGTGGCGGCAAGGGCCGTGACGATGGCAACCGCCGCTCGGGCAAGCTGTCGCTGAGCGATGCGCTCTCGGGCGGCGAAGGCCGCCAGCGCTCGCTCGCCGCGATGAAGCGCAAGCAGGAACGCGCGCGCCAGAAGGCGATGGGCGGGTCCAGCCGTGCCGAGAAGCAGAGCCGCGAAGTTCAGCTGCCCGAAACCATCATGGTCTCGGAACTGGCCAACCGTATGGCCGAACGCGGCGCGGACGTGGTCAAGACGCTGATGAAGATGGGCATGATGGTCACGGCCAACCAGACCATCGACGCCGACACCGCCGAGCTTGTGATCGAGGAATTCGGCCACAAGGCCGTGCGCGTTTCGGATGCGGACGTGGAACAGGTGATCGACACCGTCAAGGACAAGGCTGAAGACCTCCAGCCGCGCCCGCCGATCGTGACGATCATGGGGCACGTCGACCACGGCAAGACCTCGCTGCTCGACGCGATCCGTCATGCCAATGTCGTTTCGGGCGAAGCGGGCGGCATCACGCAGCATATCGGGGCCTACCAGGTCACCACCGAGAGCGGCGCGGTTCTGACTTTCCTCGACACGCCCGGCCACGCGGCCTTCACCTCGATGCGTGCGCGCGGCGCCAACGTGACGGATATCGTCGTGCTGGTGGTGGCGGCGGACGACTCGGTGATGCCGCAGACGATCGAAGCCATCAACCACGCCAAGGCCGCGAAAGTGCCGATGATCGTGGCGATCAACAAATGCGACAAGCCCGATGCGAACCCGCAGAAGGTCCGTACCGAGCTGCTCCAGCACGAAGTCGTCGTCGAAGAGATGTCGGGCGACGTGCAGGACGTGGAAGTTTCGGCCAAGACCGGCAAGGGACTCGACGAACTGCTCGAGGCGATTGCGCTTCAGGCCGAGATCCTCGAGCTTCAGGCCAACCCCGATCGTGCCGCGCAAGGCGCTGTGATCGAGGCCAAGCTCGATGTGGGTCGTGGTCCGGTCGCGACGGTTCTCGTGCAGCACGGCACGCTCAAGCGCGGCGATATCTTCGTCGTGGGCGAGCAGTGGGGTAAGGTCCGCGCGCTGATCAACGACAAGGGCGACCGCGTCGATGAGGCCGGCCCGTCGGTTCCGGTCGAGGTGCTCGGCCTGAACGGCACGCCCGAGGCCGGTGACGTGCTCAACGTCGTCGAGACCGAGGCTCAGGCCCGCGAGATCGCCGATTACCGTGAGCAGGCCGCCAAGGACAAACGCGCTGCCGCTGGTGCCGCGACGACGCTTGAGCAGCTTATGGCGAAGGCCAAGGCCGACGAGAGCGTGTCCGAGCTTCAGGTCATCGTGAAGGCCGATGTGCAGGGCTCGACCGAAGCGATCGTTCAAGCGCTCGAGAAGGTCGGCAACGAGGAAGTCCGCGTTCGCGTGATCCATTCGGGCGTCGGTGCGATCACCGAGTCCGATATCACGCTGGCCGAGGCCTCGAACGCGCCGGTCATCGGCTTCAACGTGCGTGCGAATGCGCCTGCGCGTAACGCCGCGAACCAGAAGGGCGTCGAGATCCGTTACTACTCGATCATCTATGATCTGGTGGACGATATCAAAGCCGCCGCGTCGGGCCTCCTGTCGGCCGAGATCCGCGAGAACTTCATCGGCTATGCCGAGATCAAGGAAGTCTTCAAGGTCACCGGCGTCGGCAAGGTTGCGGGCTGTCTCGTCACCGAGGGCGTCGCCCGCCGTTCGGCCGGTGTGCGCCTGCTGCGCGACAACGTGGTCATCCACGAAGGCACGCTCAAGACGCTCAAGCGCTTCAAGGACGAGGTCAAGGAAGTGCAATCGGGCCAGGAATGCGGCATGGCCTTCGAGAATTACGACGATATCCGCCCCGGCGATGTCATCGAGATCTTCGAGCGCGAAGAGGTCGAGCGTTCGCTCTGACCCTTGCGGCGCGAGAAATGAAAACGGGGGCCTTCGGGCCCCCGTTCTTGTTTGGCAGCAGAATTCGGTTCGGTCTTGCCGCGCCGGGGCAGATCAGGCGCTGACGGGACGACCCGCGAAGAGCGAATCGCCCACGCGAACGAGGATACGCCCACAGTCCAGTTGACGTTCGAAGACGCCCTGGATCGAGACGCTGCTGCCGATCAGAATAGTTCTGAGCATTTTTCCCACCTCCCTATGGCGGGAGATTAAACCTCAAGCCCTTTACGAAACGCAAATGCAATAAACCGATTTTTTCCGGTTTTGTGGGCATTCAGGGGGGGGCCGCCCAAACCTCGAGCGGACAGGTCAGAGCCAGTCGCGCAGGATCGGAATCAGGGGGATGTCGGCTGGCGGCATCGGGTAGTCGCGCAGATCTTTCGCGCGGGCCCAGGCTAGGGTCTGGCCCTCTTGCGGAACCAGCGTCCCTTCCCATTTCCGGCAGGCAAAGAGTGGCATCAGCAGGTGGAAATCATCATAGGCGTGGCTTGCGAAGGTCAGCGGCGCGAGGCAGCTCTCATGGGTGCGGATACCCAGTTCCTCGTCGAGCTCACGGATCAGCGCGGCCTCAGGGGTTTCACCGGGTTCCACCTTGCCGCCGGGAAACTCCCAAAGACCTGCCATCGACTTTCCTTCCGGGCGCCGTGCAAGAAGCACGCGCCCGTCCACGTCGATCAGCGCGACCGCCGAAACCAGAACCACCTTCACGAACGGTAATCCGCGTTGATGTCGATGTAGCGATGGGTCAGATCGCAGGTCCAGACCGATTTCGACGCGCGGCCCAGCCCCAGATCGACGCCAATCACTAGTTCCGGATTCTTCATGTAGGCGCTGGCCTTTTCTTCGGAATAATCCGGCACGCGCCAGCCCTTCTCGGCCAGCACCATATCCCCGAACGAGATCGTCAGCTTGTCGCGATCCGCCTTGGCGCCGGACTTGCCGACGGCGGCCACGACGCGGCCCCAGTTTGCGTCCTCGCCCGCGATCGCGGTCTTCACCAGCGGCGAGTTCGCCACCGCCATCGCGACCTTGTGGGCATCCTCGGCCGAGGCGGCGCGGGTCACGCGGATCTCGACGAACTTGGTGGCGCCTTCGCCATCCTTCACGACCTGATGGGCGAGATCCATCATCACCGCGCGAAGACCGGCCTCGAAATCCTTCGCGACCTGGCTGCGCAGATCGGAAATCTCGGCGGCTTCGGATTGCCCCGTTGCGGCCACGATGAGCGCATCCGAGGTCGAAGTGTCGCTATCTACGGTGATCGCGTTGAACGTGTCCTCCACCTGGCGCGAGAGCATCCGTTGCAGGCGCGCGGGCGTGATTTTTGCGTCGGTGAAGATATAGACCAGCATCGTCGCCATGTTGGGCGCGATCATCCCCGAGCCCTTGGCGATCCCGGCGATCTTGATTTCGCCGCCCTCGCCCTGAACGGTCGCGCAGGCGCCTTTCGGATAGGTGTCGGTCGTCATGATCGCGCGTGCGGCATCCTCGATTCCGGCGGGCGACAGGCGCTCGGCCAGAGTGTCGATCGCGAGGATGATCTTCTCATAGGGCAGGGGTTCGCCAATCACCCCGGTCGAAGAGGAAAATACACGGCTCGCAGGCAGATCGAGCGCCTTCGCGACGCCTTCGGTCACAAGGTCCACGGCCTTCTGGCCAAGCTTGCCCGTAAAGGCATTCGCATTGCCCGAATTGACGATGATCGCGGCGCCGGCGCCTTGCGGCACACGCATTTTCAGCTTTTCCTGACAATCCAGAACGCATGCCGCCCGGGTCGAGGAGGTGGTGAAAACGCCCGCGATCGAAGATCCCGGCGCGACCTTGGCCAGCATCACATCGGTGCGGCCCGCATATTTCACCCCCGCCGCGGCGGAGGCGAATTCAACACCGGCAATCTGAGGCATCGCGGGGAAGGCCTCTGGCGCGAGCGGCGAGACCGTCACGGCCTTCGTCTTGATCGGGGCGGGCGCGGAGGTGGCAAGATCGGACTTCAACGCCTTTACCTTGGCGCGCAGCTTTTTGACCTTGGTCTTGAGCTCTTTGTCGTCCTTCGATTTCTTCTTGGCCATCGCGCCCGCCTCTTGTCGATCAGTTGCTTCCGAGGATGGACTGATCCTTGAGAATGGACGGATCAATCCCGTCGGTCATCTTCTCGATTTTCGCGCCGTCCACAACATCCTTCACGCGCTTTTCCACCGCAGCCTGACGGATATCGCCTTCGAGCTCGTCGCGCACATCCGCGAGCTTGGGCGCATCGACGAGCTTGGTGCCGATCAGCTTGATCACGTGCCAGCCATATTGCGTCTGGACCGGGCCGACGATCTCGCCATCCTTCATGCCCGCGACCGCGTCCGCGAAGGGTTTCACCATCGCGTCGAGCTTGAACCAGCCCAGATCGCCGCCATTGGCCGCCGTGCCGTCGAAGGAGTTCTTCTTGGCCTCTTCCGCGAAATCGGCCCCGCCATCGATCTCGGCCTTGATCTTCTCGGCCTCTTCCTTGGTTTTCACGATGATGTGCGCCGCGTGATATTCCTTGGTCGGTTCGGCCTTGGCGTATTTCGCGTCATATTCCTGCTGCACCGCCTCGTCCGTCACGGCCTTATCCGCGGTGTAGTTGAGCATCGCCCCGGACAGGTAGGCCCGTTTCTGAACCTCGAGCGCGATCTTGTCGCGCTGGGTGATGCGCTTTTCCTCGAGCTGGGCGAGTGCGGTCTGTTGGATCAGCTGCTCGAGAATGCCGTTGAAAAGCTTGTCATCCGCGAGCGACTTGTATTGTGCGGGCAGCCCGTCGCGTACCGTCTGCATCATGCCCAGCGTAATATCCTGACCGTTCACGGTCGCCACGACGGTATCGGCGGTCAGATCGGTGCGCGGCTTGGCGGCTGTCTCGGCCTGGGTCGCATCGGCGGGTGCGGGCGTCTTCGCGTCCTCGGCCATCGCGGCCCCCGAGACCATCGCGAGAACCGCGACGCTTGCGAGAAGTTGGGTCAGTTTCGGCATCCTTGCCACTCCCTTTGGGCCGCGTCTTCTGGCGGCGTTGACACTCTGGCAGTCGCCCCTTACATCGCCAAGGGTCTGTAAGAGCCGTTTCAGCCTTGTTTCGCTCGCTCTTCTAGGCAGCCAAACCCCTCGCAGCAAGGCGTCGGGAATAACGATCTGGTCAGCTACCCTCGGAGATTACATGCTCGGCATCGGAACACTCGCGAAGAAGGTCTTCGGTTCATCGAACGACCGCAAGGTGAAATCGGTGCGCCCGCTGGTGGCCAAGATCAACGCACTGGAAGAAGAGTTTGCGCCGCTCACCGATGAGCAGCTCATTGAAAAGACACGCGAGTTTCAGCGCCGCGTGCAGGAAGAGGGCGAAAGCCTCGACAAGATCCTGCCCGAAGCCTTCGCCAACTGCCGCGAAGCCGCGAAGCGCGCGCTTGGTCTGCGCGCCTTCGACGTGCAGCTGATCGGCGGGATCTTCCTGCATCAGGGCAACATCGCCGAGATGAAGACAGGTGAGGGCAAAACCCTCGTCGCGACCTTCCCGGCCTATCTGAACGCGCTCGCGGGCAAGGGTGTGCATGTCGTCACCGTGAACGACTACCTCGCCCGCCGCGACTCGGAATGGATGGGCAAGGTCTATAACGCGCTCGGCCTGAGCTGTGGCGTCGTGGTGCCGTTCCAGCCCGAGCCCGAGAAGAAGCTCGCCTATGCCGCGGACGTGACCTACGCGACCAATAACGAGCTGGGCTTCGACTACCTGCGCGACAACATGAAGACCTCGGTCGACCAGATGATGCAGCGCGGCCATTTCTTCGCGATCATCGACGAGGTGGACTCGATCCTGATCGACGAGGCGCGCACGCCGCTGATCATCTCCGGCCCGTCGGATGACCGCTCGGAGCTTTACGTCACGCTCGACAAGTTCATCCCCCAGCTGAGCGAAGAGCACTACACCGTCGACGAGAAACAGCGCACCGCGACCTTCACTGAAGAGGGTAACGAATTCCTCGAGCAGATCCTGCACGAGGCGGGTGTGCTCCCCGAGGGCCAGTCGCTCTACGATCCCGAAAGCACCACCATCGTTCACCACGTGAACCAGGCGCTGCGGGCCCACAAACTGTTCTTCAAGGATCAGAACTATGTCGTCATGGGTGGCGATGTCGTGTTGATCGACGAATTCACCGGCCGCATGATGAAGGGCCGCCGCCTGTCCGAAGGCCTGCATCAGGCAATCGAAGCGAAGGAAGGCGTGCAGATCCAGCCCGAGAACGTGACGCTGGCCTCGGTGACCTTCCAGAACTACTTCCGCCTCTACAACAAGCTTGGCGGCATGACCGGCACCGCGGCTACCGAGGCCGAGGAATTCGCCGAGATCTATTCGCTCGGCGTCGTCGAGATCCCCACGAACCGCCCGATCGCCCGCAAGGACGATCACGATCGCGTCTATCGCACTGCAAAAGAGAAATACGACGCGGTGGTGCAGGCGATCCTCAAGGCGCATGAGAAGGGCCAGCCGATCCTTGTCGGCACGACATCGATCGAGAAATCCGAGATGCTCTCGGAAATGCTGACCCAGGCTGGCATCAAGCATAACGTTCTGAACGCCCGCCAGCACGAGCAGGAAGCGCAGATCGTGGCCGAGGCAGGCCGTCTGGGCGCGGTGACGATCGCGACGAACATGGCCGGGCGCGGCACCGACATCCAGCTTGGTGGCAATGTCGAGATGCGTGTGCAGGACGAGCTCGCCGCGAACCCCGAGGCCGATCCCGAAGAGGTCCGCAAGCGGATCGAGGCCGAGACCGCCGACGAGAAGCAGAAGGTGCTGGAGGCCGGTGGTCTCTTCGTGCTCGCGACCGAACGCCACGAGAGCCGCCGCATCGACAACCAGCTGCGCGGCCGCTCGGGCCGTCAGGGCGACCCGGGCCGCTCGCTGTTCTTCCTCTCGCTCGAAGACGACCTGATGCGTATCTTCGGCTCGGACAAGCTTGATGCGGTTCTGTCGAAGCTCGGGATGAAAGAGGGCGAAGCGATCATTCACCCCTGGGTGAACAAGTCGCTTGAACGCGCTCAGGCGAAGGTCGAAGGCCGCAACTTCGACATCCGCAAGCAACTCTTGAAATTCGACGATGTGATGAACGACCAGCGGAAAGCGGTCTTCTCGCAGCGTCGTGAGATCATGGAAAGCGAAGAGGTCGGCGAGATCACCCGCGACATGCGCGTGCAGGTCATCGAGGATCTCGTGGATCGCTACATGCCGCCGAAAAGCTATGCCGACCAATGGGATGTCGAGGGTATGCATCAGGCGGTGATGGAGCAGTTGAGCCTCGACGCGCCGATCGCGAAATGGGCCGAGGAAGAGGGCGTCGATCAGGACGTGGTGATCGAACGTCTCGAAGAGGCCACCGACACGATGATGGCCGAGAAGGCCGAGGCGTTCGGCCCCGAGACGATGCAGCTCATCGAAAAGCAGGTGCTCTTGCAGATCATCGACGCGAAATGGCGCGAACACCTCGTCACGCTCGACCAGCTGCGCCAGACCATCGGCTTCCGCGGCTATGCGCAGCGTGATCCGCTGTCGGAGTTCAAGACCGAGAGCTTCCAGCTTTTCGAGATCATGCTCGACAGCCTGCGCTCGGAGGTGACCCAGCAGCTCATGCGCATCCGTCCCCTGACGGCCGAAGAGCAGGAGCAGATGCAGGCGCAGATGCAGCCTCAGACCGCCCCGCAAGCCGATGTCGCCGAGGCTTCGGCCGTCCCGGCAGAGGAGGCGGAAGTGGTGGCCGAGGCGCTGCCCGGTTTCGACGAATCCGAGCCTGCGACCTGGGGCGATCCGGCGCGCAACGACCCCTGCCCCTGTGGTTCGGGCAAGAAGTTCAAGCACTGCCACGGTCAGCTCGTCTGACGAAATACGGCAAAGAAAAGGCGGCGAGGGCCGCCTTTTCCATATCTAGTCGAAATTCAATAGAGATTTCACAATATTTGCGAAACGCTCAACCTTAGCGTGCCGCAAAGTTTTCTCAATTCGCGCCCGGCTTCGCCGCTTTCCCCCATTAAATCTCCGGTAAGTAAGTCTGCCGGAGGCCTTGATGCGCAATATCCGCAAGATATCCATGATCGGCGCGACCTTCCTGCTCGCAGCCGCGACTGGCCATGTCATGCAGACCGTTGGGCCTTCGCCTGCGCTCGATACCGACTACATCGCGCCGATGATGCCGATCGCCGATTGGCAGGACCGGATTGCGCCGCGCCTGCCCAAGCCGATGTTGAAGCCGCCGATCGCGCGCGTGCAGCTCATCAGCCAGACCGTCCTGCGCAATCCTCCGAGCCGCAACATCGTGCGCGACACGGGCGTGGGGATGATCCCCACCATGGCGAGCGCCATGGGAGACGGCTTTGCCATGCCGCGCACCCTGCCGCAGATGAACGCGCCTGAGAGCGCCGCCTCCCCAGCGCCGGGGTTTGCAGAAAAAGGCGCGAGCCTGCCCGATTGCGCACCCGCGCAGCTGAGCGCGGATGCGAGCGGGGCGGGCCTGTTGCGCGTCACTCTTACCGCCCCCTGCCAGCGCAATTCCGAAATCGTGCTTCATGATGGCAAGCTGATGCTCGAAGGGCGGACCGACGGACGTGGGAACTGGTCCGAGATGCTGCCCGTTCTCGATGCGCAGGCGGAACTGACGGTCTTCGCGCATGGTGAACGCATCGCGCGGAACAGCGTCTCCGTCGCCGGCATCGATCGCGTCAACCGCGCGATCCTGATCAGCGCGCAAGGCGACGAGATGCATCTCAACGCCTATGAGAATGGCGCCGGGTTTGACGAGGCGGGGCATGTCAGTATCGCCACGCCGCGCACCTATGATACGCCCAAGGGCGGGTACATGGCGCAGTTCCAGACGGTCGATGGCAAGCAGGTCGAAATCTATACCGCGCCATCGGATCTGACGGAGGTCGGGCTCGAGCTCGATATCGCGCTCAATGAAGATAACTGCGGCAAGACCGTGACAGGGTCTGTTTGGAATGTGGTCGGCGGTCGGGCGCATCCCGAGACGCCTCTCGAGATCGACCTGCCGAGCTGCCCGGCCGATGGCGGGGCGGTCGTGTTGTCGTTGCCCGGTTTCGCCAATCAGATGGCCGCGAACGCCGCCACTCAGTAAAAGCCCTCTGCACGCAGGCTGACCTCGCGATCCTTACCCAGGATCAGATGGTCGTGCAGCACGATCCCGAACAGTTCGGCTGCCTGCGCAATCTGGCGGGTGATCACGATGTCAGCTTCTGATGGGGTAGGGTCGCCCGAGGGGTGGTTGTGCACCAGGATCAGCGCCGAGGCATTGGCCTCCAGCGCACGCTTGATCACCTCGCGCGGATAGACCGGCACATGATCCACTGTGCCGCGACCCTGCTCCTCATCCGCGATCAGCCTGTTCTTTCGATCGAGCAACAGCAGGCGGAATTGCTCTGTCTCGGCATGGGACATGGTGGTGTGACAGTAATCGATAAGTGCCTCCCACGAACTTAGCACCGGCCGCTGCATCACCTTCGAGCGCGCCAGTCGCTGCGAGGCGGCTTCGACGATCTTGAGCTCCTGGATCACGGCCTCGCCCACGCCGGTCACCTGGCGCAGACGCGCGGGCGGGGCAGAGACCACACGCCCGAAATCCCCGAAACTGTCGATCAGGCGACGCGCGAGCGGTTTCACGTCTTGCCGGGGAATTGCGCGAAACAGCACGAGTTCGAGGAGTTCGTAATCCGGCATCGCCCGCGCGCCGCCCTCCATGAACCGTTCCCGCAGACGTCGGCGGTGATCGATGAGGTAAGAGGGCTGCTTGCCCGGGGCCGCGACCGGCGTGGCGGCCTGAGCGCCAAACAGCGGCAGCGGGGATTCTTGGCAGCTATGCGAGGTCTCGTCCATGCGGGCAGCATGGCCGATTCGCGATGAACAAAGGCTTAACCGGCACGGAATACGGGATATGAAAAAGGCGCCCGAAGGCGCCTTCTCATTGCGTCATGCCATCCCAGAAGTTCTTGACCTTCTTGAAGAAGCTCGCCCCTTCCGGGTTGTTCTCGGCCTCGATCTCCTGAAATTCCTTCAGGATCTCCTTTTGGCGCGCGGTCAGGTTCACCGGCGTCTCGACCGCGAGTTCGATGAACATGTCACCGACCCCGCCGCCGCGCAGCGCCGGCATGCCCTTGCCGCGCAGTCGCATCTGCCGGCCCGATTGACTGCCCGCCGGGATCTTCACGCGCGAGCGCCCGCCGTCGATCGTCGGCACCTCGACCTCGCCACCCAGGGCGGCCGTCGCCATGCTCACCGGCACGCGGCAATGCAGATCGGTGCCGTCGCGCTCGAAGATCTGGTGCGGCTGGACCTCGATGAAGATATAGAGATCGCCCGAGGGACCGCCGCGCAGACCCGCCTCGCCTTCGCCGGCGTGGCGGATGCGGGTGCCCGTCTCCACCCCCGGAGGGATGTTGACCTGAAGCTGGCGATCGGTCTCCACCCGGCCTGCGCCATGGCAGACCTTGCAGGGGTTCTTGACCACCTGGCCCTGGCCACCACAGGTCGGGCAGGTCCGCTCGACGGTGAAGAAGCCGTTTTGCGCGCGCACCTTGCCCAACCCCGAACAGGTCGGACAGGTTTGCGGTTCTGCCCCGCCTTCGGCACCGGTGCCGTTACAGGCGGTACAGGCCGCCGAGGACGGCACGTTGATCGTCTTCTGGGTGCCCTTGAACGCCTCTTCAAGCGTGACGCGCAGATTGTAGCGCAGATCCGAGCCGCGTTGCGCACGCGAGCGCGGATTGCCACCACCACGGCCACCCATGAAGTCGCCGAACAGATCCTCGAACACATCCGAGAAGGCCGAGGCGAAGTCGCCCTGACCCGGACCGCCGCCGAAACCGCCACCGGGCCGCGGGCCGCCGCCCATGCCACCCTCGAAGGCCGCGTGACCGAAGCGGTCATAGGCTGCCTTCTTCTCGGGATCCTTCAGAACGTCGTAAGCCTCGTTCGCTTCCTTGAACTGGGATTCGGCATCGGGATTGTCGGAGTTGCGGTCGGGATGGAGTTCCTTGGCCTTCTTGCGATAGGCCTTCTTGATCTCTTCGGCCGAGGCGCCCTTGGCGATTCCCAGAACGTCGTAATAGTCACGTTTTGCCATTGGCTACCCCTCTTGGGGGAACATGGGAACGGGCCCGCCTAGATTCGGCAGGCCCGCCCGACGTTCCGCGCGCAATTACTTGCGCTTGTCCTCGCCCAGGTCCTCGAAGTCGGCATCGACGATATCGTCATCGACATCGCGCGGCTCGTCTTCGTCCGAGGCCTCGCCCTGACCGGCTTTCTCCTGCTCGGCCTTGTAGATGGCCTCGCCGAGTTTCATCGCCGCATCCGTGAGGTTCTGGATGGCGCCCTTGATCTTGCCGGCTTCCTCGGTCTTGAGGGCTTCCTCAAGCGCGTTGGCAGCCAGTTCGATCACTTCGACCGTCGAGGCATCGACCTTGTCGCCATGCTCTTCGAGCGATTTGCGGGTCGAGTGCAGGAGCGATTCGCCCTGGTTCTTGGTCTCGACGAGTTCCTTGCGGGACTTGTCGGCCTCGGCATTCGCCTCGGCGTCCTGAACCATTTTCTCGATCTCTTCGTCGGACAGACCGCCCGAGGCCTGGATCGTGATCTTCTGCTCCTTGCCGGTGCCCTTGTCCTTCGCCGAAACGGACACGATGCCGTTTGCGTCGATGTCGAAGGTCACTTCGATCTGCGGCATGCCGCGCGGCGCCGGCGGGATGTTCTCGAGGTTGAACATGCCCAGCAGCTTGTTGTCCGCGGCCATCTCGCGCTCGCCCTGGAAGACGCGGATCGTCACTGCGTTCTGGTTGTCTTCCGCGGTCGAGAAGATCTGCGACTTCTTGGTCGGGATCGTCGTGTTGCGGTCGATCAGGCGGGTGAAGACACCACCCAGCGTCTCGATGCCCAGCGACAGCGGGGTCACGTCGAGCAGGACCACGTCTTTCACGTCGCCTTGCAGAACGCCGGCCTGAATGGCCGCGCCAAGCGCCACGACTTCGTCCGGGTTCACACCCTTATGCGGCTCCTTGCCGAAGAAGTTGGTCACTTCTTCCACGACTTTCGGCATGCGGGTCATACCACCGACGAGCACGACCTCGTCGATCTCGTCCTTCGACACGCCGGCATCTTTCAGCGCGGCGGCGCAGGGCTTGAGCGAGGCCTTGATCAGATCGCCCACGAGGCTTTCCAGCTTCGCACGGGTCAGCTTCATGACCATGTGCAGCGGCGTGCCGTCCTTGCCCATCGAAATGAAGGGCTGGTTGATTTCGGTCTGGCTCGAGCTCGAGAGTTCGATCTTCGCCTTTTCGGCCGCTTCCTTCAGACGCTGGAGCGCCATCTTGTCCTTGGTCAGATCGACGCCATGCTCTTTTTTGAACTCCTCGGCGAGGTAGTTCACGATGCGCATGTCGAAGTCTTCACCACCGAGGAAGGTGTCGCCGTTGGTCGATTTCACTTCGAACAGGCCATCGTCGATCTCGAGGATGGTGATGTCGAAGGTACCGCCGCCGAGGTCATAGACCGCGATGGTTTTCGTTTCTTTCTTGTCGAGGCCGTAAGCGAGCGCAGCCGCAGTCGGCTCGTTGATGATGCGCAGCACTTCGAGGCCGGCGATCTTGCCCGCGTCTTTCGTCGCCTGACGCTGGGCGTCGTTGAAGTAGGCGGGCACGGTGATGACGGCCTGCGTGACTTCCTCGCCCAGATAGCTCTCGGCAGTTTCCTTCATCTTCTGAAGAATGACGGCCGACACCTGCGCGGGGGAGTATTTCTCACCCTTCACTTCGACCCATGCGTCGCCATTGCCGCCATCGACGATGTTGTAGGGGACGAGTTTCTTGTCCTTCTCGACTTCCGCATCGGTGGTGCGGCGGCCGATCAGGCGCTTGACGGCGAAGATGGTGTTGGACGGGTTGGTGACCGCCTGACGCTTCGCCGGCTGGCCGACCAGACGTTCATCGTCGGTGTAAGCGACGATCGAGGGGGTGGTGCGCGCCCCTTCGGAGTTTTCGATCACTCGGGGTTGCGCACCATCCATGATGGCGACGCAGGAGTTCGTGGTCCCGAGGTCGATACCAATGACTTTACCCATGATGTTACCTCTCTTGGCGATATGGCGGGGTGCGGGTCCAATCAGGCCCCCGGCCCCTATCCCTTGGGTTTCGGTTTCATGTCCTGCCGGAGGACGCTGTGGTCCGCGACCGGCTTCGAAGCGTATATAAGGAGGGCCAAATCGGCCTGCAAGAAGGCTCCCCCGAGGAAGATTGCGAGAAAATGACAGAAATTCCCGAGGACGCAACCGCACGCCCCGCGCCGCAGGAAATTCGTGGCTTCCGGCATTATCCCGGCTGGCTGACGCTGGAAGAGCAGAAAAGCCTGATCGAAGAGCTGCGCGGGTTGGTGGCAAAGGCGCCGCTGTTCTCGCCGATGACGCCTTACGGCAAGCCGATGTCGGTGCGGATGACCTCGGCGGGGCGCTTCGGCTGGGTCTCGGACCGGCGGGGCTACCGTTATTCGGAGACCCATCCAGATGGTCATCCGTGGCCGCCGATCCCGCAATCGGTCCTGCGGATCTGGGAGGCGGTTTCGGGCACGACACGCGCCCCGGAATGCTGCCTGATCAACTTCTACGGCGAGAATGCGAGGATGGGGATGCATCAGGATCGCGACGAGGCGGATTTCGATCATCCGGTCGTGTCGGTCTCACTGGGCGATGACGGGCTCTTTCGGATCGGCAACGCAACGCGCGGGGGCAAGACCGAAAGCCTCTGGCTGCGTTCCGGCGATGTCATGGTGATGGGAGGTGAGGCGCGGCTCCTTTATCACGGCATCGACCGGATCGAGCCCGGCACCTGTCCGCTCATGCCGAATGGCGGCCGGATAAATCTCACGCTGCGCGTCGTGACCTGAGACCCGCACAAACGGCGCATGAGGGAGCCTCCGGCGGGGATATTTATGCCAAGAGGAAGGGGGGTCAGAAAGATCCACGCGGGAGCGGTGTCGTGCCCTTGTTGTAAGGCGTCCAGTCCTCGATCTCGGGGTAGTATTTGCGGCGCCAGGCGCGCACCCGCGGGTTCATGCGGCGCCGCCAGAGTGGGGGGATCATCGCCAGCGCCGTCATGCCGGGATAGCCGAAGGGCAATTGCGGCGCCTCCTCGGCATCGTAGGTTTGCAAGAGCGGGAAGCGGCGGTCGGGTTTGTAATGGTGATCCGAATGGCGCTGGAGATTGATCAACAGCCAGTTCGAGGCCATGTGATCGGCGTTCCAGCTATGGCGCGGCAGGACATGTTCATAACGCCCGTCGCCCTTGTATTGGCGGGTCAGCCCGTAATGCTCGACATAGTTGGTCAGCTCCAGCTGCCAGACCGCGAAGAAGGCTTGCAGCACAAAGAGACCCAGCCCCATCCAGCCGCCGATCGCGAAGGCGGCGATCAACGCCAGCGCTTGCAGCGCGGCGTAGCGCCAGAACGGGTTGGAGCCATGCCAGACCGGGCGGCCCGCGCGGCTGAGCTTCAGCTTCTCGGCCTTCCATGCCGAGCCGGGGCATTCGAAGAGCACGCGCCAGAAGAAGCGGTGAAAGCCCTCGTTGTAGCGCGCCGAAACCGCATCGCGTGGCGTGCCGACCCAGAGGTGATGGACCAGAAGATGCTCGGTGCGGAAATGGGAATAGAGAACCGTGGCCAGCAGAAGATCGCCGAGCCAGCGCTCGAGCTTGGTCTTCTGGTGCAGCAGCTCATGCGCATAGACGATGCCGATCGTGCCCGAGATCACGCCAACGCCGAACATCAGCGCGACGATTTCGAGCCCGTTCAGGTGGTCCGTATGCGTCACCCACCAGATCGTGCCGAAGATCACCGCCGCCTGTATCGGGAACCAGATCAGGGTGATCGCGCGATACCAGAAAAGATCCGCCTCGGGCGTGTCCGTGTCGGGCTGGTCCTCATTCCGACCGAGCAACTGATCGAGCAGCGTCGTCAGCCACCACGCATAGGCGGGCAGCAGGGTCAGGGTCCAGCCGCCGAACCGTGCCTCGATCATCGCCAGCGGCACGGTGCCGAGCGAGAGCCAGAAGGGCAAGGCGTGGGCGGGGCGGCGGATCTCGTCGCGGCTCGACATGGGGAGGTCCCGGTTGTTGCGCGGCCATCTTAGCCTAAGGCTAACCCGTTTCAATCGCTCAGGCTTGCGGCCAATCGGCGCTTTGGGCGGCGTCCCAGACCTTGCGCATCAGCGTGGGCAGATCGGCGGGGCGGAAGGTGTCGCGGGGGGTGAGGCCGTCTGTATCCGCTCGCGCAACGTGGACGCTCAGGATCAGGTGGAAATGGGTGAAGGTGTGGCGCACCTCCATCGGGGATTCGACCCAGTCCGCTGCGAGCGGGGGCGTCGGGGTCGGCGCTTCGGACCAGTCCGAGCCGGGAAAGCCCAAGGTGCCCCCGAGCAGCCCCTTATCCGGACGCCGTTCGAGCAGCACATCGCCTGCGGCGTTCATCACCACATAAGCGAAGCCCCTGCGTGTCGGTTTCTCTTTCTTCGGTGCTTTACGGGGCAGGGTCTCGGCAATCCCTCGGCTGCGCGCATCGCACTCCCCCACCAGGGGACATATCCCGCAGGTCGGATTGCGCGGGGTGCAGATCGTGGCGCCGAGATCCATCATCGCCTGTGCGAAGTCGCCCGGCCGGGACCGCGGAGTGATTTCAGCCGTGAGCGCGTTCAGTTCCGGCTTTGCAGCCGGAAGGGGCGTCTCGACGGAGAACAGTCGGGAGACCACGCGCTCCACGTTGCCATCGACCACCGCGACCGGCTCGTCGTAGGCGATCGCGGCGATGGCGGCGGCGGTGTAGGGGCCTATACCGGGGAGCTTTTGCAGCTCAGTTGCCGTTCCCGGGAACACGCCATCCAGATCCTGAGCCACCACGCGCGCGCATTTCAGCAGGTTCCGGGCGCGGGCGTAGTAGCCAAGCCCCGCCCATTCGGCCATGACATCCGCATCCTCGGCCGACGCAAGCGCCGCGACATCCGGCCAGCGCTCGGTGAAGCGCCGGAAATAGTCTCGCACCGCAGCGACCGTGGTCTGTTGCAGCATGACCTCGGAGAGCCAGACGCGATAGGGATCGGGCACCACGCCCTCTGCGAGATCAGCAGGCGACACACGCCACGGCAGTACACGCGCATGAGCATCGTACCATTTGAGCAGGCTTTCGCCGATTGCCCCTTTACCGTCACGCAATGTTTATGCTCCCCTCTTCAGGATCGGTTGGCCCGACCCGATGTGCTGCTTAGAATGGGACGGATCAAGAGGAACCTCGCCCTGTATGAGTAAGAACGATCCGCAATCCCCGCCCGAAAGGCGCATGCGTGGCTTCGAGGCCGCAGGTCGGCTTCTGCGCAACCGAATTCGTTCGGCGGGCGAGGCGCGGGGTTTCGCGGTTTCGCGGCTTCTGACGCATTGGGCCGAGGTGGTGGGCGAGGACACGGCCGCACAATGCCGTCCCGTCAAGATCGGCTATTCGAAGGGCGGGCTCGGGGCGACGCTGACGTTGCTGACGACCGGAGCGGCCGCGCCGATGCTTCAGATGCAGCTGCCGCAGATCCGCGAGAAAGTGAATGCCTGCTACGGGTATAATGCGATCTCGCGCATCTCGCTGACCCAGACCGCGCCGACCGGCTTTGCCGAAGGTCAGGCGCAATTCACTCCGAAACCGAAGTCTGAACCGCGCACGCCCGATCCGCGTATCGTGGCCAAGGCGCATGAGCAGGTCGCCGATTGCACGGACGAGGGTCTGAAATCGGCGCTGGAACAACTGGCAAGAAACGTTCTATCGAGGTCCGCAGAGCGGGCCGGACAGAAGAAAGGCTGATACATGAGCAAATCTCTCTCGATCCTTGGCGGCATGGCCGTCGCGGGCGTTCTCGCCGCGGGCGGCTGGTATGCCAGCCAGCACAGCGAGGCGAGCCTGATCACCGCGGCGCAGGCGCAAGAAGCGAGTGCGGAGCAGAGCGCCGTGCAAACACTGCCCGACGTGGTTCTGGGCCAGGATGACGCACCGGTGACGGTGATCGAATATGCCTCCTACACCTGCCCGCATTGTGCGGACTGGCACGCCGGGGAATTCCCGAAGCTGAAGGCCGAATATATCGACACCGGCAAGGTGAAGTTCATCCAGCGCGAAGTGTATTTCGACAAGTTCGGTCTGTGGGCCGGGCTGATCGCGCAATGCGGCGGCGACATGAAATACTACGCCATCTCGAACATGCTCTATGACAAGCAGCGCGAGTGGATCGGCGACGGCAAGCAGCAGACCATCGTGAACAATCTGCACAAGATCGGTCTTCAGGCCGGTCTCACCAAGGATCAGATCACGACCTGCATGAACGACGAAAAACGTGCCGAGCAGCTCGTCGCGACCTACCAGAAGAACGCTTCGGCCGACAAGATCGACGCGACGCCGAGCTTCATCATCAACGGGACGAAATACTCCAACATGTCCTGGGGCGATTTCAAGAAGATCCTCGACGACGATCTGGCGAAAGCCGCCAACTGATCGCGTCGGCATTCGACGTCAGGCCGGTCCCGCGGGGCCGGCCTTTTTCTGTCAGAGCCCGAGTTTTTCGAGTGCGGCGTTGATCGCGGAGGGCTCGGATATCTCCAGCCGCACCGGCAGCGCCAGCACTTTCGGTCGGAAGCTCGCGGGCAGGCGCACGGCATCTTTCTCGGTCGTCACCATCTGCGCGCCCAGAAGCTGTGCTTCGGTCTCGATCCGGTGCAGGAGGCGTGGGGTAAAGGGCTGGTGATCTTCAAGCGCCTCTCCGCGCACAAGATTGGCTCCGAGGTCGCGCAGGGTGGCGAAGAATTTCTCGGGGTGACCGATGCCGGCAAAGGCGAGCACGGCCAATCCCTCCCAATCCATCCCGGTTTGAAGCGGCGCCAGGAACCCGGTCAGGTGGGGTTTCAAAATTCTGGAACCCCAGAAAGCAGAGAAATCATTCTGCGCTGTCTCGCCGCCGATGGAGAGCACAAGATCGGCGCGGGCCAGGCCAGCTTCCACCGGCTCGCGCAGCGGTCCGGCGGGCAGGCAACGGCCATTTCCGAAACCCTTATGCGCATCGACCACGACGATCGCGAGATCCTTCTCCAGCGCCGGGTTCTGATGCGCATCGTCAAGAATGATCGCCTGCGCCCCGGCCGCCACCGCCGCTTGTGCTCCTGTTGCGCGGTCCTTGGCGACCCAGGTCGGCGCGAAAGCCGAGAGGAGCAGCGGTTCGTCACCGGTCTGATCGGCGCTGTGCTCGCGCTCGTTCACTTGCACCGGGCCTTCAAGCGAGCCACCATAACCGCGCGTGACGACATGGGCGTTGACCCCGCGCGCGGCAAGATGCTGCACCAGCCAGATCACCGTGGGCGTCTTGCCGGTGCCGCCTGCGTTGATATTGCCGACCGAGATCACCGGAACGTTCAGCCGCAGCCCCGCCTGACGTACTCGCTTGCGCGTCATTGCGGCATAAACTGCGCCGAGCGGGCTCAGAAGCCGCGCGCGCAGCGCTGGCGCATCGGGGCGCGTGAACCAGAACGCCGGCGCTCCCATCAGGCTGCCCTCGACGGTTGCGCGCCCGACAGGATCTCGGTCAGATCGCGCGCCACGGTTTCGACAGCTCCCGCGCCGCCGGACGTCACCGCCCAGGCATTATGCGCCAGTTGCGCGGACCGCTCCGGCGAAATGAGATCCGCCAGCAATTCCGGAAGGTCGTCGGAGGTGCGTACGCCGCGACAGGCTTTGGCCCCTTCGAGACGGAGATATTCCGCGCGATAGGGCTCGAGACTGGGTCCATGGACGATAGCCGAGCCAAGCGTCGCGGCCTCGATCGGCGTGCGCGGGTTCTTGGCCTTGCCCGACAGCGTCCCGCCCATGTAGCTCAGTGCGGCCAGCCGGTACCACAGCCCATATTCGAGCGCGTCATCGGCAATGAAGATCTCGGTTGTCGGCTCGGGTTCGCCCTCGAGCGAGCGCCGCGCGACCGACCAGCCCTCGGCGCCGAGGCGTTCGGCAAGGGTGGCTCCGTCCTCCTCGAGATCGGGCGCCAGCAGCAGCAGCAGGCGATGGGCGTGGCGCTGGGCATAGCGATGCGCGGCCAGAACGGCATCGAGTTCGTCCTCGGGCACCGCAGCGGCGAGCCAGACCGGGCGCGCCCCCATCGATTCCGCCATCGAGGCGCGCTCGGCCTCAGAGCTGTAAAGCGGCTCGGGCGGCTCGCTCATCGCCGCATCGCTGACCGAGATCATCGGTCCCGAGAGGCGATCGCTTACCAGCGGAAGGCTGTTGCTGTCGCGCAGATAGATGCGGTCGAATTTCTCAAGCAGCGTCAGGGTCGCGTCGTCGAGGCGCAGGTGCTGCCCCTCGCCGAAATGCGCATCGGCCATGATCAGCGAAACCGAGAGGCGTTCGGCCTCGGTCACCAGCGCCGCGGACATCTCGTCGCCCATCACCAGCACCAGATCGGGGCGCCACGCCTCGAGCACGAGCCGGATCGAGGCGGGACGATCTTCGGGGCGCGGCAGGCAAAGCGCGCCCTCAGGCAGAGAGCGCGGCTCCGATGCCCCCTCGGGCAGGGTCAGCACGATCCGGGCCTCGGGCATTTTGGCCGCGATGCGACGCACCAGCACCGCAGCCGCCTTGGCGTTTTTCCGCCCCGACCAGACCCAGAGCAGCGGCCCCTCCCCGCGCGCGATCCCGGCCGCGGCTTTCGCCTGTGGCCCGGCCGGACGCAGCGAGGCCAGTCGCAGCCGAAGCCAGAGGGGAAGGGATCGCACCATCTATCGACTGCCTCGCGCGTCCGCTCAGCCGCCGAGTTCTTCGGTGGTCGAAACTTCGAGTTCTTCGTCGCGCAGACGATGCAGATGCGCGATGAAATAGCGCGTATGGGCGTCGTCCACCGTACGCTGCGCCTCGGCCTTCCAGGCCGCATAGGCGGAGGCATAGTTCGGGAACATGCCGACGATATGGATATCTTCCACATTCTTGAACTCGGTGCGGCTCGGGGTCACGAGTTCGCCGCCGAAGACGAGGTGGAGACGTTGCGGGGTCGGTTTGGCCATGATCACTCCTGTCGGCTTTTTCTGCGGCGCAGAGACTACGCTTTGCCCCCGTGCTTCACAAGGCAGGGACCGGACCTGCACGAAGCCGTTACCGCGCAAGACCCAGTGATGCCAGATAATCCGCGCCCTTGCGCAGGCCAACCTCGTCATTCACCTCGAGGATCAGCCTCGGCATCTCCGGCAACTTGTTCAGCGCGGTGAAGACCGAATGCCAGGCGATCGTGCCCTCTCCCGGATGCCAGTGCCGGTCGCCATAGCCGTCGATATCCTGAAGATGGACGTGTTGCAGCGCGGTGCCCGCCGCATGGACGAACACGTCCACAGGCGGCGCGCCGCAGCGACGGTGCATGAATTGCGCGTGGCCCGTGTCGAGAGAGACTTTCACCGCCTTGCTCTTCATCTTCGCCGCCAGATCGACGCGCAGCCCCGGCGTGATGTCCTCGACATTCTCGATCACCAGCGTCACGCCCAATTCCTCGGCGCGATCAATCACCGGGGTCAGGACATAGCGGACCCGTTCCACCTGGATGAACCCGATCGCCGGGTTTTGTTGCAGGTCGGTCTCTTTCCAAAGCGAATAGGGCGAATGGATCACCATCTGGTCGCCGCCCAGCTCTGCGGTGATCTCCAGCACCCGCAGCATTCTTGTGCGGATAACCTCGATGATTTCGGGGTCGGCGCAATCGATATTGAAGGAGGTGAAAGGCCCGTGCAGCCCCAGCCGCCCCTCATAGCCGTCAAGCAGCTCCTTGGCGCGGGCCACCATCTTGCGCAGGTCGGCGTCGGAGGAATTGGGCCAGCAAAAGCTTTGCAATTCCAGATCCCGCTGATCGGCAAGGATCCAGTCGCGGTGATGGGCGAACATGTCGAGGCTCAGCGCGGCGCCGAGCACAGGCAGATCTTTGGCCATGGGGTCCTCCTTGGCGCCGATGCTCGCGCAAGCGGCGGGGCTTTTCAATCCCGCGAGCGCGCTATATCGGAACCCCATGAAACGCAGCTTGCCCGAATTTTACGACATGATGGTCGCGCAAGGGGATCTGAACCCCGATGCCGCGCAGCGCGCCGTCCTGCCGAAGCTCGAAGAGATCCGCGTCGCGCTCGAAGCGGCCCCCAAACCCGAACCCGCGAAACGCGGGTTTTTCTCGCGAAAGGTGAAACCGGTCGACGGCGTGCGCGGGCTTTATGTCTGGGGCGGGGTCGGGCGCGGCAAGTCGATGCTGATGGACATGTTCTTCGGCCAGACCGACGTGCCCAAGCGCCGCGTGCATTTTCACGCTTTCATGCAAGAAATCCAGGGCAAGCTGGAAGACGCCCGCCGTGCCAACACGATCGACGCGATGCGTCCGGTGGCCGAGGAGGTCGCGGGCTCGCTGCGGCTGCTGTGCTTCGACGAGATGCAGATCACCGACATCGCCGATGCGATGATCGTGGGACGTCTGTTCGAGGCGCTGTTCGAGCGTGGCGTGACCGTGGTCACCACCTCGAACCGCCCGCCGGAAGACCTTTACAAGAACGGCCTCAACCGCCAGCTCTTCCTGCCCTTCATCACGCTGATCCGCGACAAGCTCGACGTGTACGAACTGGCCTCCGAGACCGATTACCGACAGCACCGCCTGTCGGGCGAGCAGGTCTATTTCACCCCTGCTGGCCGCGAGGCGCGCGCGAAAATGGACGCGCTTTGGGACGAGCTGACGGGGCATGACGCGGTGCATACGCTCGAACTGACCGTGAAGGGTCGAAAGGTGGAGCTTCCGCATTTCCATGCGGGCGTCGGGCGTGCGAGTTTCTGGGATCTGTGCGCGCAGCCGCTCGGCCCCGCCGACTACCTCGCCGTGGCCGATGCGGTGCGCGTGTTGCTGCTCGACGATATCCCGCTGTTATCCGCCTCGAACTTCAACGAGGCCAAGCGTTTCGTGACGCTGATCGACGCGCTCTACGAGGCGAAGGTGCGTCTGATCTGCTCGGCCGCCGACGAACCCGAACGGCTCTATGTCGAGGGTGAGGGCACGTTCGAATTCGAACGCACCGCCAGCCGCCTGCGCGAGATGCAAGGCGCGGATTGGGCCGCAGAGGCCTAGGCCAGCATCTCCGCCAGCAGCGGGCGCACCTTCGTGCCGTAAAGCTCGATCGTCTTGCGCAGATGCGCGGGGTCCTGCGGCCCACCGCTATATTTCAGCGTGAAGCGAGACAGACCCAACGCCTTGACCGTCCGCGCGATCTTGCGCGCCACGGTCTCGGGGCTGCCGATATAGAGCGAGCCGTGTTCGATCTCTGACAGGTAGGCTTCGCGCCGGAACGGCGGCCAGCCGCGCGAGCGCCCGATCGCGTCATGCATGCGCGCATAGCCTTCGTAATATTCCTCGCGGGCGATCTCGTCCGTCTCGGCGATATGGCCCGGGGAGTGCACGCCGATCCTGCCCGGTTTGGTTCCCATCTGTGCATGGGCGCGGTGGAAAAGGTCCACGTGAGGCCGGAATCGGGTCGAATCCCCGCCGATGATCGCAATCATCAGGTCCATCTGCATCGCTGCGGCCTCGACCACCGATTGTGGTGTGCCGCCGACCCCGCGCCAGATACGCAGTGGCGTTTCGGGGCGCGGATAGACGGTGACGTTTTTAAGGGGCGGTCGGGTCTGGCCCTCGAAGCTGACCCTCTCTTGCGTGGCCAGAAGGTGCAGCAATTGCGATTTCTCGGAGAACAGCACTTCGTAATCGTTCAGATCGAACCCGAAGAGCGGAAAGCTCTCGGTGAAAGACCCACGCCCGATGGTGATCTCGGCGCGTCCGGGCGCCAGCGCGTCGAGCGTCGCGAAACGCTGGAAGACGCGGATCGGATCGTCCGAGGAGAGCACGGTGACCGAGGTGCCCGCCTTGATCTTGGCGGTGCGGGCCAGGATCGCGGAGAGGATCGGCTCGGTCGAGGCGATCGCGAAATCGGGGCGGTGATGTTCGCCAAGCCCGATGTAATCGAGCCCGACCTGATCGGCGAGTTCCCCCTCGGCCAGCGTATCGCGGATCACCTGCGCATGACTGCGCAAGAGCCCGTCCGGCCCGCGTGTCACATCTCCGAACGTGTCGATCCCAAGCTCAAGCTGCATGGCTGTCCCCTTCGCTGTTCGTGCAAAGGATAGGGGCGGGGCAGGCGCAATGCCACCGGAGGTGCTGCACAGAAAGCGTGCGAACTCGCAGCCTCAGCCGTTCTCGCGCAGGATGCGTCCGGCAAGATAGAGCGAGCCGCAGATGAGGATGCGGGCCTGCGGATCGGCGGCGACGATTTCGGCCAGAGCGACGCCGACGGAGGATGACGGGCTGGCCTGCATCCCGACGGCGCGGGCGGCCTCGGCGGTGGTCTCGGCGGGCAGCGTGTTCGCCTCGCCCGGGATCGAGACGGCGTGCAGCGAGGCGGCATGGGCTGCGAGCGGGCGCAGGTAGCCGGTCACGTCCTTGGTGTTGAGCATGCCGCAGATCAGGTGGGTCGGGCGTTTGGGCATCCGCGCAAGCGTTGCCGCGATCGTCTCGCCCGCCGCCGGATTGTGCCCGCCATCGAGCCAGAGCTCGGCCTTGGGCGCGGCCTCGACCAATGGCCCGTGGCGCAGACGCTGCATCCGGGCGGGCCATTCGGCTTGTGTCACGGCAGCCTCGCAGGCGGCCTCGTCGAAGCCCAGATGCCGCAGGGACGCCAGCGCCGCCCCGGCATTCATGATCTGATGCGGGCCGGGCAGGTTCGGCAGAGGCAGGTCGAGCAGGCCGGCCTCATCCTGGAAGATCAGCCGGTCGCGCTCCTCCCAGACTTGCCAGTGCTGTCCATAGGCAAGGACCGGCGCGCCGAGACGCTCGGCCTTCGCCTCGATCACTTCGAGGCCGGCCTCTTGCTGCGGGCCGACAATGCAGGCCACGCCGCGCTTGATGATCCCGGCCTTCTCGCCGGCGATCTCGGGGAGCGTTTCGCCCAGGAATTGCTGATGGTCGATCGAGACCGGCGTGATGATCGTGAGCGCGGGGCGGTCGATCACATTCGTCGCATCGAGCCGCCCGCCAAGCCCGACTTCGAGCAAGGTGAAATCGGCCGGGGTGCGAGCGAAGGCCAGAAGGGCAGCGGCGGTCGTCACCTCGAAGAAGGTGATCGCCTCGCCGTCATTCGCGGCTTCGACCTCATCGAGAAGCGCGGCCAGGTCGGTCTCAGAGATCAGTTCGCCGGCAAGACGGATCCGTTCGTGAAACCGCGCCAGATGCGGTGAGGTATAGGCATGGACGCGCTTGCCAGCCGCCTCCAGTCCCGCGCGGATCATCGCCTGGGTCGAGCCCTTCCCGTTCGTGCCCGCGATATGGATCACCGGCGGAAGGTCGTGCTGGGGGTTGCCGAGGGCGGCGAGCAGCCGCTCCATCCGGTCGAGGGACAGATCGATGACTTTCGGGTGCAGCGCCATGAGACGCTCGAGGATCACGTCGGAAGCGTCGGTCATGGGCGGGCCTCGGGGCTGAAACGAAGAAAAGGGAGGGGGCTCTGCCGCCGAGCGCTGAGGCCCGCAGGAGTTGAGCGAGAGGGGGCTCTGCCCCCGCGGCTTGCGCCGCCCCCCGAGATATTTTCATCAAGAAGAAGGATCAGGCCTTCGTCTCGGCCTCCGCCGCAGAAGCCTCGTCCGCGGCCTGTTCGGGCGCGGGCAGATCGCCGACGACGGCGGGCGGCAGGTTCATCAGCATGCGCAGGATGGTGATCAGTTCTTCGCGCATTTTCGTGCGATGGGTCACGCGGTCGAGCATGCCGTGATCGAGCAGGTATTCGGCGCGCTGGAACCCCTCGGGGAGTTTTTCGCGGATCGTCTGTTCGATCACGCGCGGGCCAGCAAAGCAGATCAGCGCGTTGGGTTCTGCGATGTGGACATCGCCCAGCATCGCATAGGAGGCCGTAACCCCGCCCGTGGTCGGGTGGGTGAGCACGACGATATAGGGCAGCCCTGCTTCCTTGAGCATCTGCACCGCGACGGTGGTGCGCGGCATCTGCATCAGCGACAGGATGCCTTCCTGCATCCGCGCGCCGCCTGCCGCCGAGAACAGCACCAGGGGGCGCTTGAGCTTCACCGCTCGTTCGGCCGCCGCGATGATCGCGTTGCCGACATACATACCCATCGAGCCGCCCATGAAGGTGAAGTCCTGCGCAGCCGCGACGATCGGCGTGCGGCCGATCTCGCCCTCGGCCACGAGCATCGCCTCTTTCTCGCCGGTCGATTTCTGCGCCGCCTTCATCCGGTCGGGATAGCGCTTCTGATCCTTGAAATGCAGAGGATCGGTGATCGGCTCGGGAACCTTCACCTCGGAGAAGATGCCTCCGTCGAAGAGCGCTTCGAACCGCGTGCGCGGCGTGATCGCGAGGTGATGGTCGCAATTCGTGCAGACGTTCAGGTTCTCGGCCAGCTCGCGGTGGAACAACATGGTTCCGCATTCGGGACATTTCGTCCAAAGGTTCTCGGGCACTTCACGGCGCGAGAACAGCGAGTTGATCCGCGGGCGGACATAGTTGGTGATCCAGTTCATCGGCAGGCCTCTCGCAAGGGGCGGTGTTCGCTCCAGCCCAGATACGCCGGGGCGGCGGGAATTGCAATCAGACCCGCAAGGCGAGCCGGGCGATCAGCCAGCAGATCACCACATTGAGCATGTCGAACAGGAGCCAGGGTGCCATATCGAACCCGCTGCGGGTATTGATCACAATCGTGTAGAGGGCGAGCCCGTCGAGCTGGCCATAGAAGCCCACGAGAAAGAGCGATCCGAAATTATTGGCGAAATGAAGTGCCAGGGCCGCTCCGAGATTTCCGGTGCGTGCGGTGAGGTCGGCGGCGAAGCAGCCGAAGGCAAAAGCCCAGAGCGCGGGCCAGATCGCGAGGCTGCCATATTCGCCGGGCGAAAAATGAAGCAGCGCGAACAGCGCGGAGGGCAGCACCATCCAGACCAGTGGATTGCGCGAGCGCGCGCCGAGCTGCTGGAGAAGGTAGCCGCGAAAGAGCACCTCTTCAGCAGTGATCTGTATCGCGAGAAAGGGCACGGCCATCGGTGCCCAAGTCAATACCACCGGGAGGGGGTTTGACCGACCGGTATCGGCACTCAGGAGCGCCAGCGCAAAGGTGAGCAGGGAAAACAGCAGAAGCCACGGCAGCAGGAGGCGCAGCGAGTGGATCGTGCCGGGGCCGAATAGCGTCGCGGCGGAACGGGCGTGAAACTTGCGGGTCACGAAAATCGTGCCGAGCAGGAGCGGCGCGAAAGAGAGCAGAAGGATGACCAGCCCACGCGGCGTAGACCCCGACGCGATCTCGTTCATCAGCCGCAAAAGCATGATGTCGGGCATGCTGCGCGACAGGACGATCAGCAGCCCCCAGCCCGCGGCGAGATAGATCATCACGATTGCCGCCGCCCCTAGCCCGCTGCGCCAGAGTTCGGACTGCGGGCGCGCCGGGGCGAGAAAGCCTTCGAGCGCGCTATAGCTGCGCATCGGCATATTCACCGAAACACGCCCGGGGGTATCTGGGCCACTGGGGTGGCGGTGTCGGCAAGGGAGATACTCATGATGCGATCCGGCTTCGGTTTCCTTCTGATAGCGGGTCGCTGCGGGGCGAGGCAACGGGCTTTACTTTCGGCAAACTGCGGAGGAGAAGGGGAGGCTTTGAGAGATTGCGCGGCGCTGCGATGTTCGAACTTCCCCTTGATCTGGTCCTGATGCTCGTGGGCGCGGCCTTCGCGGCAGGTTTTGTCGACTCGATCGCAGGCGGCGGTGGGCTGATCACGGTGCCGGCGCTGTTGCTGGCGGGGGCCCCTCCGGTTCAGGCGCTCTCGACCAACAAGGTGCAGGGAACATTCGGGGCGGCGACCGCGGCGCTTTCCTATGCGGCCTCGGGGCGGGTCGATCTGCGCAAACAGATCCCGGCGGCCGGGATCTCCTTTCTCGGCGGTCTTGCCGGGGCGCTTCTGGTCTCGAAGATCCCGACCGAAATGATCGAGCGCGTGCTGCCCTTCGTGCTGATCGCAATCGCCGGTTTTTTCGCATTGCGCCCGGGGCTTGATGACACGGACCGGGTGCAGCGGATCTCGCCGATGCTGTTCATGGCGGCCTTCGTGCCGGTGATCGGCTTCTATGACGGGCTGGTCGGACCCGGCACGGGAGCGTTCTTCATGATCGGCTTCGTCACACTGGCGGGCTATGGGGTGCTCAAGGCCACCGCGCATACGAAACTGCTGAACTTCTCGTCGAATATCGGGGGGCTTGCGGGCTTCATGCTGGTCAGCTCGCCCTGGTGGGGCATCGGCATCGCGATGGGGATCGCGCAGATGGCCGGCGCGCGGCTTGGCTCGCGGCTGGCGATGCGGGTGGGCGCAAAGCTGATCAAACCGCTGCTGGTGACGACCTCGACCCTGCTGGCGCTGAAGCTGATCTGGGAAATGCTTTAACTCTCGACTTGCGCGAGGATCGCGGCGAGGCGGGCGAAACTGCCCGCCGTCCCATCGGGCGCATCCTCGGCGATGAAGGCATCGAGTTCGGGCCAGACCTTGAGTGCAGCATCCACCATCCGATCAGAGCCCGAGGCGTAAAGCCCCGCCTGGATCATCATCTCCGCCCGATCATAAGCGCCGAGCAGCGCACGGGCCTTGCCGATCAAGCGGTTTTCCTCGGCGCTCGCCGCATCGGGTAACGAGCGCGAGACCGATCGCAGGAGGTTGATCGCCGGAAACCGCCCGCGCTCGGCGATCTCACGCTCCATCACCACATGGCCGTCGAGCACGCCGCGCAGGATATCGGCCACGGGTTCGTCCATGTCCGAGCCCGCCACCAGCACCGAGAAGACCGCCGTGATATCGCCCGCGCCTTCCCCACCCGGGCCGGCCCGTTCACCCAGCGCCATGATCTGATAAGAGGTCGAGGGCGGGTAGCCGCGCAGGCTCGCAGGTTCGCCCCCCGCCAGTGCCACCTCGCGATGCGCCTCGGCAAAGCGGGTGACCGAATCTGCGAGAAACAGCACATGTTGCCCCTGATCTCGGAAATATTCGGCCACGGCCATCGCGGCCCAGGCGCAGCGGCGGCGCACGAGCGGAGACTGGTCGGACGTCGCCGCGATGATCACCGCACGCGCCATGCCTTCTGGCCCGAGCGTCTTTTCGACGAATTCGCGCAGCTCGCGCCCGCGCTCGCCAATGAGCGCGATTACCACCACATCGGCCGAAACACCGCGTGCGAAACCCGCAAGCAGCGAGGATTTCCCGACGCCGGACCCTGCGAAGAGACCGATCCTCTGGCCGCGCGCCAGCGGCAGCATCGCGTTGAAGACGGCAAGACCGGTCTCCAGCCGCTCACCCAGCCGCTTGCGTTGCGCGGCCGGTGGCGGGCTTGCGCGCAGCGCCCGCTCTGCCGCGCCATGGACAAGCGGGCGCCCGTCGAGGGGCTTGCCGAACGGGTCCACGACCCGTCCGATCCAGCTGTCATGGGGGGCGATCCCGCTTTGGCCAAGAAGCTCAACCTCGTCGCCGATCGCGACCCCGTCCGCCGCACCATCGGGTAGCACCGTCACAGCCCCGGGTGCGAGCGACAGCACTTCGGCCCCGATCTCGTGCCCACCCTTGCAGCGGATCACGGTGCGGTCGCCAAGGGTTGCGCGCCGCGCGAGGCCCGTCACCTCGATCATGCCGCGCCGCACCTCGGCCACACGCCCGACGGCATGAACCGAGCCGATGCCGCGCATTTCCGCGCGCAGCAGATCAAATCCAGCAAATGCCATTCAGGCCCTCCGGTGTTCTCGAAACGTTTTCTAAACGATTCGCTCTTAAAGCTTGGTTGATAGCTCGGAGGAGAAGCCCCGATGTTCGAGAACCTTGAGATCATGCAAATGGCCCGTGCGATGGCGACCCACGCCTCCGCCCGCCAGAATGCCGTGGCTCAGAATATCGCCAATGCGGATACGCCCGGCTACGCCGCGCGCGACCTGCCCGCCTTCGCCGAGATTTACCGTTCAGAAGCCACCCCTGATCTGCGCGCCACCCGCGCGGGTCATATCGGGGCGGATCATAGCGTGACAACCGGGCCGCAGACCCGGATCGAGCCGGGCGCGACCTCGCCGGACGGCAATGCGGTCTCGCTCGAAGAGGAGATGGTCAAGTCGGTAGAGGTCAAGCGCCAGCATGACCTCGCGCTTGCGATCTATCGCTCCTCGATGACGGTGCTGCGCACCTCCCTTGGCAGAGGCTGACGATGAGTGATTTCACCAATTCCATGGCGCTCTCGGCTTCGGGGATGAAGGCCCAGTCGATGCGGCTGCGCCATACCTCCGAGAATATCGCGAACGCGGACACTCCCGGCTATCACCGCAAGACCACCTCGTTTCAGGAGGTGGTCGAAGGTGGCGAGACGACAGGACGGGTGCAGCTTGGCCCGGTCCAGCTCGACCGGCGCGAACTGACCCGAATCTACGATCCCGGCCACCCGATGGCCGATGAGAGTGGCCACTACGACGGCTCGAATGTCGATCTGGTGGTCGAAATCGCTGACGCGCGCGAAGCGCAGCGCAGCTACGAGGCGAATCTGCGCATGTTCGATCAGGCACGGCAAATGTCGTCGTCGCTGCTCGACCTGCTTCGCCGCTAGGATGGAGGAGATCCAGAATGGATGTGAAAACCTCTCTCGCAACGCAAAGCTACGCCCAGGCCCGCGCCGCAGCGTCCCCCAAGCCGCAATCGGCCGGGCCGGGCAACCTGTTCCAGCAGGCGGCCAATTCCTTCGCCGAGACAGTGAAGGCGGGCGAGGAAACCGCCAAATCCGCGATGACGGGCGGTGCGGACCCGCATGCGTTGGTGGAGGCCCTGGCGCAGACCGAACTGGCCGTGGAGACGGCGGTGACCGTGCGCAACAAGGTCGTCGAGGCCTATCAGGAAATTCTCAGGATGCCGGTCTGATGCACGATGCGATCTTCTTCGACACGCTCCGCCAGGGGCTCTGGATCGCGGTGATGATCGCCGCGCCGCTTCTGTCGGTGGCGCTGATCGCGGGCGTCGCGATCGGTCTCTTTCAGGCGCTGACCTCGGTGCAGGAAATGACGCTCACCTTCGTGCCCAAGGTCGGTGCGATGCTGATCGTCTTCTGGGTGTCGATGTCCTTCATGTCGAGCACGCTGGTCGATTTCTTCCGCAGCACGCTCGTGCCGATGATCGAGGGGTTCTGAGATGGATAACGCGATCTACACCACGCTCACCCGCCAATCCGGCCTGATGCAGGAAATGCGCGCCGTGGCGAATAACATCGCCAATGTCTCGACGACCGGATTTCGGCGCGAGGGCGTCATCTTCTCGGAATATCTCGCGGGGCTGGAGGGGAACGAGCCCTCGCTCTCGATGGCCTACGCCCACGGACGCCATGTCGACCAGAGCCAGGGCGGGCTGACCCGCACCGGCGGCACCTTCGATTTCGCGATCGAGGGGGAGGGGTTCTTCATGATCGAGACCCCGCAGGGCAATCAGCTCACCCGCGCGGGTAGCTTCATCCCCTCGCCCGAGGGCGAATTGCTGACGCCCGACGGGTTCCGGCTGCTCGATCCGGGCGGCACGCCGATCGCCATCCCCTCGGGTGCAAAGGATGTCGCGCTCGCCGCCGATGGCACGCTATCCGCAAGCGGCGATCCTATCGCGCAGGTCAGTGTCTTCACTCCCAATGACCCGAACGGGCTGCGCCATGTCGGCGGCACACGCTTCACCGCCGAGGCCGGCGCCGAACCCGTCGAAGGGGCGGTGCTGATGCAAGGCTATCTCGAGGAAAGCAATGTCGATCCTGTCTCGGAAATCGCCCGCATGATCGAGGTCCAGCGTGCCTACGAGATGGGGCAGGCCTTCCTCGACCGCGAGGATGAACGAATTCGCGGCGTCATCTCGACGCTCGGACGCTAACAGGAGGCACAGATGAGAGCCCTTCAGATCGCAGCCACCGGAATGAGCGCGCAGCAGATGCGCGTCGAGGTCATTTCGAACAACCTCGCGAACATGTCGACGACCGGCTACAACGCGCGCCGCGCCGAGTTTGCCGACCTGCATTACCAGCAGATGACCCGGCCCGGCACGATCAACGCGACCGATGGTACGACGATTCCCGCTGGTGTACAGCTCGGTCTCGGGGTCCGGCCCACCGCTGTCACCGTGAACCTCTCGCAAGGTTCGCTTACGGCGACGGGGGGCGATCTGGACGTGGCGATCGACGGCACCGGCTATCTCGAAGTCACGCTGCCCTCCGGTATCTCGGCCTACACCCGCGACGGGGGGCTCAAACGCTCTGCCGAGGGGCAGATCGTGACCTCGGACGGCTATCCGGTCGTGCCCGATATCACCATCCCCGACGATGCGCGCGCAGTTGCGATCAATGCCGACGGCGAGGTCTACGCCTATTTCAACGATCAGGTGCAACCACAGCTTCTGGGGCAGTTCACGCTGGCGAGCTTTACCAATGAGAAGGGGCTCGAGGCGATGGGATCGAACCTTTTCCTCGAAACCGGTGCCTCGGGGCCGCCCAATGTGAACACGCCCGGGCAGGATGGTCTGGGTACGTTGCGTCAGGGCTATCTTGAGGAAAGCTCCGTCGATCCGGTGCGCGAGATCACCGAGCTGATCAAGGCGCAGCGCGGCTACGAGCTCAACGCCAAAGTCATCACCGCGGCTGACCAGATGCTCGCTGCCACGACACAGGTGCGCTGATGAAAAGCGCCCTTGCCCTTTTGCTAATTGCCCTGCCCGGGGTCGTCCCGGCCGAAATTCTTGTCGCGAAGCGGACCTTGCGTGCACAAAGCGTAATCACCGCGGAGGACGTTGTGCTGCAAGCCGGCGAGGCGCCCGGCATTCTCGCAGCGCCCGAGGAAGCGGTGGGGTTCGAGACCCGCGCGATCATCTATGCCGGTCGCCCCATTCGCTATGGCGATCTTGGCGCCCCCGCGATTGTCGAGCGCAACCAGATCATAGCGTTGGTCTATCGACAGGCGGGGCTCGAGATTCGCACCGAGGGCCGTGCGCTGCAACGTGCCGGCGCGGGGGAAACGATCCGCGTGATGAACGCCGCCTCCAAGGCCGTCGTGAGTGCGCGGATCGCGCCCGATGGCTCCGCCCATGTTTCAAAGTGAGGACCTGCCGATGAAATCCCCCGCCCTCCTCCTCCTGTCGATCGCGCTCATGGCATGCGGGCGGCTCGAACATGTCGGCAAGGCGCCGGCCTTCACTCCGGTCGAGAACGGAAACGAGTTCTTCGCGATGTCGGCCCAGCCGATGCCCCGGACCACCGAGGCGCACCCACCGATGCAGGAAGCTTCGCTCTGGTCGGGCGCGCGAAACTCGCTTCTGGGCGATCGGCGCGCGGCCCAACGCGGCGATATCCTGACCGTCGTGATCGAGATCGACGACAAGGCGGAGATTTCGAATTCCACCGGGCGCTCGCGGGCGGGCACAGACAGTATGGGCATTCCCTCGATGCTCGGGATTCCGCAACGCATCGACGGACGTCTTCCCGACGGTGCCTCCATGGCCGATGCCTATGCGACGAATTCGGCCTCGAGCTACAAGGGGGACGGGCAGGTCTCGCGCAACGAGAAACTCACGCTTCGTATCGCCGCGACGATCATCGAGACCCTGCCGAACGGTGTGCTACGTATCCAGGGCAGTCAGGAGGTGCGCGTGAATTACGAGGTGCGCGAGCTGATCGTGACCGGTTTCGTGCGCCCCGAGGATGTCAGTCGCCAGAACGAGATCACCTATGACAAGATTGCGGGCGCGCGGATTTCCTATGGCGGGCGTGGCCAGATCAGCGATGTGCAGCAGCCGCGCTATGGGCAGCAGGTCGCCGATATCCTCCTGCCGTTCTGAGGTGTTGCGATGCTGGGCAAGATCCTCCCCGTTCTTCTGGCGTTGATCGGTCTCGCCGGGGGTGGCGCCGCAGGCTATTTTCTGCGCCCGCCACCCGCCTCGCCTGAAACGGCGGATGAGTGCGCACCTGCCGATCTTCATGCCGCGCCGGTCGGGCAAGCGCATGGTGACGGTCATGGCGACGCGGTCGCGACTTCCGAATTCGTCAAGCTCAACAACCAGTTTATCGTGCCACTCGTGACCGACGGGCGTGTGTCGGGGCTGGTGATCTTGTCGCTCTCGCTCGAGGTGAGGGTGGGCGAGACCGAAACCGTCTATCGCGCCGAGCCCAAACTGCGCGACGCTTTTCTCCAGGTGCTTTTCGACCACGCCAATGCCGGCGGGTTTCGCGGGGTCTTCACCGGCAGTGCGAATATGGACCTGCTGCGCACTGCGCTCACCGAAACCGCACGACAGAACATCGGCCCCGGTGTGATCGCCGTTCTAGTCTCCGACATCGTGCGTCAAGACGGCTAAGCCACGGTTCAGCGGGTCTTGGCGAGCTTTCGCAATACATCGTGACGACCGAGCGCCCGCGCGGCGGCTGCTTTCTGGGCTGCGATCTCTGGTTGCAAAAGTTGGCGTGCGGCCATGATCCGCCTCTCCTCGACCGAGAGCAGCCGCAGATAGCCGAGCGCGCAAAGCCCCGCTTGCGGATCGGTCGCGAGATGGGCATGAGTTTCTTGCTTTTGCGCCTCCAGCATCCCGAGGTGATCGCGCATCTCGCAATCGCGGGCGGTTAGGGCCGCGAGCTTTGCTAGCTCTGCTTCGCGCTGCATCTGTGCCAGCCGCGCTAGCGCTGCCAAGCGGTTCGATTTCTCGCTCATAGCCCGCGCTCCTTCGCGCGCTTGCGCATCCGCTCGGCGAAGCGGATCGCGGCGGCAACGGGTTTATAGTGCTCGGGCCGGATCTCGGCGCCGATATCGATCACCGCAAAAATCGCGCGCGCGGTCGGTGGATCGGAGTGGATGGGCACGCCGTTCTCGGCCGCGACTTCGCGAATGCGCGCGGCGATCTCGTCGACACCTTTCGACAGACAGACCGGTGCCCGACCCGAAGCCCGATCCCATTTCAGCGCAACCGCGTAATGGGTCGGGTTTACGATCACCACATCGGCCTTGGCGGTCTCATGCACCGATTGCCCCAGCGCGAGCTCCATCCCCCGTTGGCGACGTTGCGCTTTGAGATGGGGATCGCCCTCGGACTGTTTCATCTCGTCCGTCAGTTCCTTGCGGGTCATCCGGTTGCGGCGCAGAAACTCCGCCCGCTGCCAGAGGTAATCTGTCGCCCCGATCGTCGCGGCGAGCGCTGTGACGATCAGCAGAAACTCCACCAGCATCCTGAAAAGCGCTTCGGTTGTTTGCGCGGGCGCAAGTCGCTGCGTGAGCAGGATCATATCCATGCGATTTGCGAGAAAGATGCCCAGCACGATTGCGATGACGGTGAGTTTGGTCACGCTTTTGGCGAATTCGAACAGACCCGTGCGACCGAATTTCTGGCCCGCATTCGCGATCGGGTTGATGCGGTTGAGCTTGGGACGGATTTTCTCCGGGGCGACGACGATGGCGCGTTGCGCCCAATAGGCCACAAGCGCCGCGATCATCGGCAAAAGCAAAAACGGGGCTGCGGGGAGGAGCAGACCCAGGATCAAACTTGCCCCGGAGGCGGTCCCCCCTGCGAGCAGCGTATCAGATAGCCCATCGGCTTGCTCGAGCATCACCATGGCGCGGGTTCCGAAACTGGCGAGACTATGCGCCCCGATGCCCAGGATCGCGATGAGGAAAGCCCCATAGACTGCCGCCACCGAAATTTCCGAGGACCGCACGAGGTCGCCTTTGCGGCGCGCTTCCTCAAGTTTGTGAGGTGTCGGCTCGTATTCTTTTTCGCCAGCATCCTCGCTCATCTTGGTGTCCCGAACGGGTTCATGAGGAAGTCGAGCACAGCCTCGCGCCAGATCACGATCGCACCGGGGGCGGCGATAGCGAGAAGGATGAGCCCGCCTGCAGTCAGCGCCGGCGCGCCGACGAAAGCGACCATCAGTTGAGGCATGGCGCGGTTGATCGCGCCAAGCGCCACATTGTAGATCAGCCCCGTCACCACGAAAGGCGCGGCGAGAATGAAGGCCAGCGAGAAAGCGTGGGCGATGCCAGAGAGCCCCCACTGGCGTAAATCGTCGGCCGCGGGCAGCCCACCGGCCGGAAGGACCCGATAGGATCCGAGCAGAAACTCGATAAGGTGCAGGTGATAGCCGAAGCTCATCAGTGTCGCGATGCCCGCGATCAGCAGGAGGTTTCCGATCGCCGGTTGCGGCTCGCCCCCCATTCCGCCGAGAAGTTGCGACAGTGACGTGGCCTGAGCCGCGATCGTGCCCGCAATCTGTAGCGCGAAGACGAAGGCGCGCAGTCCCAGCCCGAGAAAGAGGCCGACCGCGATCTCGGTCGCGATCCAGAAAGGTGGGCCCGAGCGGCTGGAAAGCGGAGCGAGATCCGGGGTCGCTGCGGGCAGAAGGACGAGAGTGAGGCCGAGGGAAATCACGGTCTTGATCCGTGCGGGCAAGCTCGTCTCGCCAAATCCCGGAGCCATCGAAACGAGACCGCCGATGCGCAGCAAAAGGGCAAACCCGGTGAACAGGAACACCTCTGCGTTGCGCAACAGCTCGGCGAGCAAATCCGTCACGCCGCCACCACGCCGACCATTGCCGGTTGCGCCTCGAGTCCGATTTCCTCGTAGCTCAGGACTGGCGCGCTCAACCCTTTTGCGGTCATCACCGTCTTGAGGAAACGTCGCCGCCGGCCCGAGGTGACGAGAGCGGGAAACACCCCCGTCTTGCCGGCCATCGCGAGCCGGTCCGAGATATTCGCGGCCAGCTTGTTGAACAGATCGGGCGGCAGCGCCACATCGCCCGCGGCGTCGCCACCGATGGTATAAGTACCGAAGCGCTCTTCCCAGTCGGGTGCGAGCTGGATCAACGGGATCGTGCCATCCTCGCGGCGCAGTTCGGCCACGAGTTGGAAGCCGAGCCTCTGGCGGACATGTTCGCTGATCAGCTCGGGCGATTGCAGGGCACGGACCTCGGCGATGGCCTCGATGATCAGGAGCAGATTGCGGACCGACACGCGCTCCTCGAGCAGCAGCCGCAGCACGGCAAGCAGCAGGTCGACCGGAACCTTGTCCGGGATCATCTCGTCGAGCACCCGACGATTGGCCTCCGCGCGCACGGGATCGGAAAGGTTTGCGACCTCGGCGAGCAGGCGGCGCAACGCGCGCAGCGTCATCAGTCGTGAAAAATTCGCCTTGATCACCTCCAGAAGATGCGTCGCGAGCACCTCCGTCGGCCCGACCACGGTCGAACCCGCGAGCGCTGCATCTTCCTGTCGCGTCGCGGGCACCCACAGCGCCGGCGCTCGAAACACCGGCTCGCGCACCTCTGTGCCTTCGGGCAGAAAATCGCGATTGTCGGCGATCAGCGCGAGCACATGATCAGGAAAAAGCCTGTCGCGGGCCTGCTCGACACCTTGAATGCGGATCCGGTAGTGACCCGTTTCGAGCGTTGCGTCATCGGTCAGCCGAATTTCGGGCAGGATCAGTCCGAAATTCGCCGCAACGTGATTGCGCATGTTCGAAATGCGCGCATCAAGCCCGGTCGCGGGGTCGAGTGCCATCGCCACGAGATCGGGTGCAAATTCGACATGGATGTCGTCGATGTCGAGCACATCCCCCATCGATTTGCGCTTCGGCTCGACCTCCGGGCCAGGCATTTTCATCGCCTCGCGCCGCGCGCGCGCCTTCGCCGCGCGGTTCAGCATATAGGCCGCCCCACCGAGCAGCGCCGCGCCCATACTGAAGGGAATGAAAGGAAGGCCCGGCACGAGACCGAAAAGGGCCATCAAGACAGCGACCGTGGTAAGCGCAGGTGGGTATTTTCCGAGTTGACGGAACAGCTCGAAATCGGCCGAGCCCTTGGCGCCGCCGCGCGAAAGCAAAATCGCCGCTGCGATCGAGATGATGACTGCGGGGATCTGGCTAACCAACCCGTCGCCGACTGTCAGGATCGAGTAGGTTTCGAGCGCGCGATTGAGCGGCATCCCGTGGACGACCGTGCCGATGATCAGTCCGACGACAAGGTTGAGCATCGTGATCAGCAGTCCCGCGACCGCATCGCCCTTGACGAATTTCGACGCGCCATCGAGCGAGCCGAAGAATGTGGTTTCCGCCTGTTCGCGTTCTCGCCGTTCGCGCGCCTCGGCATGGTCGATCGCGCCGGCATTCATGTCGCTGTCGATGGCGAGCTGTTTTCCGGGCATCGCATCGAGCGCAAACCGCGCGCCGACCTCGGCCATCCGTCCTGCGCCTTTCGTGATCACGATGAAGTTGACGATCAAAATCACGCAGAAGACTACCAATCCGATCAGGACGGAGCCGCCCATGATGAAATTCGCGAAGCCTTCGATGACGTCGCCCGCTGCGCCGGTCCCGGTATGGCCCTGTCCGATGATGAGTTTCGTCGAGGTCACGTTGAGCGAAAGCCGCAACATCAGCGAGGCGAGGAGGATCGTGGGAAAGGCCGAGAAATCGAGAGGACGTTCGATGAAAAGTGTGACGGTGAAAATGAGGATCGCGAGGGCGAAGGACGCGGCCAGGCCAACATCAAGCACCCAGGCGGGCACCGGCAGGATCATCATCGCGATGACGGCCATGAGGGCGAGTGAAAGCAGGATGGTCGGTTGGAAGATGCGGCGCAGCAAAAGCGAAGGCATCACATCTCCCCATGCTTCGCGACCGCGGCTGCGAAGAGCGAAGCCCCGGATGCTCCGCCCATGGGTGGGGGCTCACCGCTTTTTTGCAGGAGCGGGTAGGAATTCATGCGCGGCCGTGACGGGACGACGGCCTGTTGAGCGGAAACGATGTCCGGAATCTCCGGAACCTCGGAGAAATTTGCCTGTACTGGTTGAAGATCTCGCGCTGGTCCCGTCGGGACGTTCGATTGTGGGCGGTCTTCGCGATGAAGCTTCGCCCGGAAACGGTCAAAGCGCGCCGCATAGCGCTCTGCATGGATTTTCGTGCGCGAGTGATAGGCCCCCGCGGCGCGTGACCAGTCTTGCATTTCATCATGGAGCTCGCGCAGAAATCGGGCCGCATAGCGCGCATTCGCAAGCGGGTCGAACATCTCCTCGATCGAGGAAAAATGCTGCCCGTGCCATTTGTAATTGATCTGAAAACAGCCGACGTCGAAGCTGCGAGCGCCGCGCTTGTACTCCTTGAAGACGTAGCGCAGGGCTTCATCCCGCGTTTCAAACCAATGCCCCGCGCCTTCCATATTCACAGTCCAGGCCCAGGGGCGAAAACCGCCTTCGGATTTGCGCCCCGTCTCGTTTAACGAAATCGCCTTGAGAACGGAGACAGGTACATTGCTTTCGCTGGCGACTTCTTCCGCGACTTTCTCACAAAGAGAAGCAGGCGTCTCGGCGTGACCCGCCCGTGGAATGGCCGCCGCGATTTCAAAGACACCAAAGGCGAAGACTGCCCGACCGAGCCTGTGCATGGGTTATCCCTTTGCGTCGCAATTCTTGCTCAGCTCAGGATTAGGGCGCATTCATTGAGAATTCGTTTGCAGCAACAGGGTATCTTCCCACGCTCACTCGTCCGCGCCGGATTTTCCGAGGCGATCGAGCATGTCTTGCAAGGCTTTTCTCTCCTCTTTGCTGGCAGCGAGCAGGGATCTTGCTGCGCGGATCGGACCCGGATCATCTCCACCCCCGATGTTCCTTTGCGTGTCGAATGCTTCGATGAAGTTTTTTTCGACCGCATCCCCGCCGTGGCGAAGCGTGTTCCAGTCGCCCTGATGCCAGGCTTCGGCGCGCGCTTTGTCATCTTCTCCTGCACGCAGATAGGCCGAGCGAGCGCCATCATGCAGCCCGAGACGGGACAGAGCATCGCCGCGCAATTTCTCGGCCTCGATGCCGTCAACTCCACCGAGATGGGCAAGCGCGGCTGCCGGGTCGAGCGCAACAAGGGCCGCGCGTGCAAAAATCAATTTGTCGGATTGTGTGAAATCACGTGACGTCTTCAGAATCTCAGTCGCCGTATCAGCCATGCCGAGCTCGATCAGACGATTGGCGAGCGCGGTCCGGACAGGTTTGCCCGGGGGCGATTTCAAGATCCCTTCGCGTTGCGAAAAGTAGAGACGGAGGAAGAGAGCGTCATCTGGTTGCTCAAGGAGCATTGTAAGAACTTTTTCGTGCGTCTCCGCTCTCATTAGAGGCTCGACCGACTGCGGCCACGCCGCGAGCGTGTCAAAAGCTGCGTCGAATTTGTGTTGCGAAGCATAGCCCAAAGCCGCCGCGCGCACCAATGCCGGGGCCTCGGGGGCGCCTGAAAGCTCGAAGGCGAGTGCGAGTGCTTGCTCGACCTGAGCCGGCGGAACCGTTTGACGATCAGCCAGCTGTTCATCGACCAGCAACAAGAGCGCCTCAACCCCCTCAGGCGCGTTGCGTTGCGACAGTTTCTCCAGTGCGGGCGCGGCTTCCTCGCTTCCGGCTTCATGCGATAGACGCGCATCGACGACATCGAGGGCGGCTTCGTCGTCGATACTTACCCGCGCCAGAGCCATTCGGACGCTCTGCGCGACATCGGAGGCTCCGATTGCAATGAGTTTGGAAACGAGTTTCGGCCCGAGAACCTGGCGCAAGTCTGGTGGGAGTGCTGCATAACTTCGGGTTACCGCGCTGAAATTGACCGCGCCCTTCTCTGGCGGGGGGGACGCTCCCAAAAGGGCCCAAAGTGCCGCGGCGCTCTCGCAGTCGGTCATGCGTGCGAGTGGCATGGACGCTGCGGCACGGTCCTCGTCGAGCACTGCGGCGAGAAAGAGCAGCGCGGCGACATTCGGAGCGGGTTCGGCAAGATCGGCAAGCAACGCGCGTGCTTCCACGCCAAAGCCGAAAGCAATATAGATACGTGCAAGTGCGATGACCCATGTCTGATCGGGAATGTCGAACTCCCCCAGCAACCTGCGGCGCGCTTCTCCAATCTGATCGAGCGCGGGCCGATCATCGGCCCAGGCCGCGATGTCGAAGTAGCCTTCCGGCGGGCAGGTTTCACCGGTCTTGGTATAAATATCGTGCGACATCTGAAGTTGATCGCGATCGACCGCGGTCGTCAGGCGATAGGCAATATGGTCTTGGGGGGCGATCGGGTCGGGGGGCGGCTGTGGCGGAGGCCCAGCCTTTGACTTCGCCTCGTCGCGCTGCAGGGGGACGGCGCTCTGCGTCGGATCGACTGCAATCAGCCCTTGAGATGCGGCCCTGCCGATCTCGCGCGTGAGGTTCCCTTCGATTTCTGCGATCTGCGGATTGGGCGGCGCGGGAGTGGCCGGGGCAGGACTGCGATCCCGAATCTCGGGAGAAGGAGGTGGGGGCGCGTCAGGGGTTAGTACCGTTTCAGTCTTCCAGTAGAGATCGAGATGCGGCGTCCCGATTGCCACTGGTTGAATCGTTTTGGGGATGGCGAGGCCCTCTGTCGCGACGGGCGCCGGGTCAGGGGGCTCTGACGGCGCCCCCGTATTTGAAGGCGTCTCGATCACCGTTCGAAAATCGATCACGAGAGAACCGTCATCGAGCGTGAAGTGGCGAGCCGTGATGTTCTTCGCTGTTTCAAAAAACAGCCTTCCGCCGCTTTCTTTCACCAGTCCTTTCAGGCGGGTTTTTGGAATGAGCCGGAAGACCCCTCGTGTTTCGAAACGCGCATCGGGAATGTCCGTTGCAAGCCGATACCCATCCCGGACCTCTTCAAACCTCCAGGTCGCGTTCGCCGGCAATGAGATCACCAAGCGTGAAAAATCCGCGTGCTCTCCGGAGCGTATCGCCACCGGAAAAGCGCATGCTGGCGTGCAGGAAAGCAGCAGCCACATCAGAAGATGCCCTATCATGCCACCTCCGATTTAACCGTTTTCAGCGCGTCTTCGAGATCCGCAAAACTCGGCCGAATGTGATGCGGGGTGTTCTGCCGCCCGACTTCGATACAGATATTGGTGGCGTGGTTGTGAAGATTGGCGACCAGAACCTCACGGATCAGTTTGTAGAAGTGACTGTCCTCATCGATCACCGATTTCATCCGAGCGGCGAAGGGGGCGATGAAACCATAGGCGATGAAAACGCCCAGAAAGGTCCCCACGAGCGCGCCACCGATCATCTTCCCCAGGATTTCAGGTGGCTGGTCGATGGATCCCATCGTCTTGATCACGCCGAGGACTGCCGCAACGATTCCAAGTGCGGGCATGGCGTCGGCGATCGACTGCATCGCGTGGCTCGAATGCATCGCGTGATGGTAATTGGCCTCCAACTGCTTATCGAGCACCTCTTCCACCTGAATTGGGTCGTCGTAATTCATCGAGGCGGAACGCATCGTGTCACAGATGATGTCGGTGGCTTCGTGATCATTCAGGATTTTTGGGTATTTAGCGAAGATCGAGGAGGCGTCGGGAGCCTCAATATGTTCCTCGATCGCAACCGGGTTCTGGCGCGCGAGGCGGATCAATTCAAACAGAAGACATAGCAGGTCGCGGTAATCGGCGGGCTTCCATTTCGGCCCTTTGAAGACTTTGCCGACGTCCTTGAGGGTGTGCTTGATTGCGGCCATGTCGTTCGAGAGAATGAACGCCCCAACCGCGGCACCGCCGATCATGATCATCTCGAAGGGCAGCGATTTGAGGATGATCCCCATCTTGCCACCGGCCGCGACGTACCCGCCGAAGACCATCGCAAAGATGATCACGATGCCGATGATGCCAATCATGGATGCCTCTCAGAGTTATGTCGGGAGACGGTCGCAGATTCGGTTTAAGAAATGACCAATATCCTTAATCGCGCGGAGCCCCGGCATTGCGCCCCGCCATCAAGACACTGATAGCGTAGGCTTTTTGGGGGTCGAGGCTTTCCATGACGGCCGCAGCCGCATCGGGGCGCATGCGACCTAGGAACCCGGCGGCGAAATCAGGTGCCATCTCCTCGAAGAGCGGTGCGGCCTGTTTCGGTTTCATGTTTTCGTAAAGAGCGACGAGCCGCGTCACATCCTCGTCGGCAGCGCCATCCGCGATCGCGACCGTCTTCGCAAGCGCCTGTTCGGCGGCGATGAGATCCTGAAGGCGGCTTTCGAGGCGCACTTCGGCAAGCGATATCGCGTTGCGACGATCTCTCAGCAGGCCTTCCTGTTCTACGAGCTTTGCCTCTCGCGCTTTGAGATCGGCCAGCAATGTCATCAGGCCTGGCTCGGAAGGACAGTCCAGCGTTTCGGGGGTGGTGGGGCGCGCCTCGGTATTCGTCGTCTCGGTGGCGCTGGCGAGACCGCCGGTTTCGACGACGCGCAGAGTGCCCGATAGGAAAAACAGGCCGGCAATCATCCACAACACGCCGCGCCCGAGCCAACGTCTGCGAGCGCTGCGCGATTTTCGGGCAGAAGCCTTGCCGCTCATTCCGCGGCCTCCATGGCCTCGTGGCGATGCCGCCTGCGGACAACCCGCCGCCTGGGTTCATCCTCTTCGGGCAGATCGTGGAGTGCTGCGAGCATCAGCTCGAGCTTCTCGGCCCCGTTTTCCGCGCGCTCCGTCAAGGCGCGAAGCTGCGTCTCCGAATGCGTTGCGGTGGCTTGAGCCCGTTCAAGCGCGCGGGTCATGTCATCGACCTGAGCCGAGAGCACCGCAATCGCCCCGCCCATCCCGGTTTCAAGCTGGTTGAACCGCTTGAGCCGCCGCGCGAGAACAAGGCAATAGCCTGCGGCCGCAATGGCTGCGAGCGTGGAGATGAGATCTGCGAGGAGTTGCATCGGGGCCTCCATCAATTAAGCACGAATTCGATGATCAGAAGGTCACGGACACGGCCATCGCCGGTCACGATCTGGATCCGCCGCAGCATTTGCGCGCGTAGGCGCATCATTGCCGCCGGATCTTCGAGGAGCTTCACATTGACCGCACGCAAATAGCCGTTGAGCACATCCATCACGCGCGGCTTCAAAAGCTCGACGTCGTTTTGAACTGCCTGTGAAACCTCGAGTTGCGCCACGAAGCGCAGGTGCCGCGCCCCCGAACCGTTAAGTGAGATCGTAAGCGGATCGAGCGCTACGTAGGCGATCGCGGGCAAAGCGTCCGGCTCGGGCGTGGGACCGCCCTCGCCATGGCTCGCGTTTCCGGAATGCGGTGTGAGAACGAGACCGGAATAGACCGCATAGAACCCGCCCCCACCAAGCGCGAGCATCAGAAGGAGCCCGATCATCAGCGGCAGTTTCGATTTCTTTTTGGGAAGCTCCTCTTCCCCGGCCAGCGCGTCCGTCATCGTCTCACCAATCTCTTCGACACGACCGGCATAGCCCGAAACCGACTAACCGATTGTTAAGCGCAATGCAGGAAAGTGACCGGGACGAAGAGGCAGAAGCCCGCTCAGAGGAGGTTCGTCTTGCAACAGCTTACCGGCGCCTGGCAGGCCCTAGATATGCGCAAGCGGATAATGGCGGTCGTGGCGGGAATCGCCATGATCGCAACGCTCTTAGCGATCTCCGCGATCGCCTCGAAACCCACGATGGCGCTGTTGTATGCGGGGCTGGGCGGTGCGGAATCGGGCGAGGTGATCTCCGCGCTCGAGCAACGCGGGGTACCCTATGAGGTGCGCGGTGATTCGATCTTCGTCGAAGCGCCGCGGCGCGACGAGTTGCGGATGGCGTTGGCCGCGCAGGGGCTGCCAGCGAACGGGGCTGCGGGCTATGAACTGCTCGATTCGCTATCAGGTTTCGGTACGACCTCGCAGATGTTCGATGCTGCATATTGGCGCGCGAAAGAGGGGGAATTGGCGCGAACCATCGCCGCCTCTTCCGCCATTCGCAGTGCCCGGGTGCATATTGCGCACCCGACCAACCAGCCTTTCCGCAAGGAGCTCGAGCCGACGGCATCGGTGACGGTAACGACCGCCGGGGGGGCGATCAGCCGGGCCCAGGCCAACGCGCTGCGCTTTCTCGTGGCCTCCGCGGTGACCGGAATGACCCCTGACGATGTCTCGGTGATCGATACCTCCGCAGGCCTGATCCCGGCCGCGGACGACCCCGCGGAGCAGGCGGCTGGACAGGATCGGGCGGCGGCTCTCAAGCAAAATGTCGAGCGATTGCTGGAAGCCCGTGTCGGACCGGGCAATGCGGTGGTCGAGCTTGCCCTCGAAACCGTCACCGAACGCGAGGCGATTACCGAGCGGCGCTTTGATCCCGATGGCCGTGTCGCGATTTCGACGGACACGCAGGAAAATACCAAGACCTCGGACGCAACCCGGCCCGGCGCAGTGACCGTGGCGTCGAATCTGCCGGAAAACGCGGCAGGCGATGGAGGCAAGTCGCAAAGCCAGTCGAGCGAGACGCGCGCTCGGACGAATTACGAGGTGTCGGAAACCCGGCGCGAACTGCTTCGGACGCCGGGCGCAATCAAACGGTTGAGTGTCGCTGTGCTCGTCGATGGGGTGACGGTTCCCGCGGTGGATGGCACGACGAGTTGGCAGCCGCGCCCAGAGGCAGAGCTGGCGGACCTGCGAGAGCTTGTTGCCTCGGCGGTGGGGTTCGACGAAGCGCGCGGCGATGTCATCACCCTGCGCTCGATGCAGTTCGAGCCATTGCCAGAACTTGGCACTGCCGCCGGGGGGGGCAGGTTCGGTGCGATGGCGTTGGATTTCACCCAGATCATTCAAATCGCACTTCTGGCGATAGTCGTGATCGTCCTCGGTCTCTTCGTCGCGCGCCCGCTCCTGATGCAAAGGCGAGAGCTGGCGTTGAACGGATTGCCGTCACCCGAAATGGCGGCGGGATCGAGTGCCGCGCTGACGGGCGAGATCGCCGAGGATGACATGCCGGAGATGAACATGCAGGTCGTGTCCGACTTCAATATCGGAGACCTGTCGATGGCAGGCGATACCGATTTCGATTTTGAACGTCCGGCAGACCCGGTCGAAAGGCTCAAGAAGATGATCGAGGAGCGTCAGGCCGAAACGGTGGAGATCTTGCGCAGTTGGATGGATGAGTCTGGGGAGAAGGCGCGATGAGCGGGCGGGTGACGCTCGAATCCTTCGAAGCTGAAGAGACGGAGGAACAGGAACTTGCTCTGGATGCCGCCGCATTTGAGGAAGCCAAACTCTCCGCGTTCGAGACCGGATACCAGGCGGGATGGGACGATGCGGTTGCGGCCCAGAATGCCGAGACGGCGCGGCTTCACTCTGATCTTGGCCAGAACCTTCAGGCTCTCTCCTTCACCTATCACGAGGCACGCGCCGAGATGCTTGATGCGCTGCGCCCGCTCCTGTTCGAGATTTGCGAGAAACTTCTGCCGCAGCTCGCGCATGACAGCCTCGCGGGTGTGGTGGTTGAGCAGCTCATGCCGGTGGCCGAGGGCCTCACCTCGGTGCCGATCGTGGTCACCGCAAACCCTGTCGCGCTGTCCCAGATCGAGGGAATTGTGGCGCACAAGACGGAACTTCCGCTCAGCTTCGTTGCCGAGCAGACCCTTGGCGAGGGGCAAGTCTACCTGCGCTTTTCCGAAAGCGAGACGCGGATCGATCTCGATGCGGTGGTCGCAGCGATCTCGAATGCCGTGACGACCTATTTCAACGCCGACCTGAAGGACGAGACCGATGTCTGACCCGGCCCAAACCGACACCCCCGCGAACAATCCCTTCACGCAAGTGCCGATCGAGATCACGATCTCCGTGGGCAAGGCGCGTCCGCTCGTGCGCGATCTGCTGCGTCTCAAGCGCGACGCGGTGCTGCCGCTTGATCGCCAGGTGGATGACCCGGTCGAGCTCTATGTCGGCGACAAGCTGATTGCCCGGGGTGAGTTGACCGAGGTGGAAGGCGAGGCCGGAAAGCTGGCCGTCCGCCTGACCGAGGTGGCCGATCTGCAAAACGGGCTGTGAGATGCGCGTCATCCGCCCCGCTTACGTCGCTTCTCTCTGCGGGTTGGCCTCATTAACCCTCATGCTTTCGGCGATGCCCACGGTGGCGCAGGATATCACCCTGTCGCTCGGTGATGGTGAAAGCCTCGCGGGACGCTCTCTCCTGATCATCGCGGCCATCACGTTGCTGAGCCTCGCACCCGGGCTCGCGATCATGGTGACGGCTTTTCCCTTCATCGTCACGGTCCTGTCGATACTGCGTCAGGCAATCGGGTTACAGCAATCGCCGCCCAATATGCTGATCGTCAGTCTCGCGCTGTTCCTCACCTGGTTCATCATGGAACCGGTTTTTCTCGAGAGCTGGAGTGTCGCGGGCCAGCCGCTCGTCGAAGGTACGATCGACTGGCGGGAAGCGTTTTCACGCGGAATAGAACCGTTTCGCGCTTTCATGGCCAACCGCACGAATCCCGACACGTTTTCATCGCTCACCGCCTTGCGCGAAAGCGCTCCCTATGACGGGGACATGACCGCCGCGCCGCTTTCGACGCTGGTGCCGTCTTTCATGCTCTCGGAAATTACGCGCGCCTTTCAGATCGGCTTTCTCGTCTACCTGCCCTTCCTGATCATCGACCTGGTGGTCTCGGCCGTGTTGATGTCGATGGGTATGATGATGGTGCCGCCCGCCGTGGTCGCGTTGCCCTTCAAGCTCGCGTTCTTCGTGGTGGCTGACGGGTGGGTACTGCTGTCGGGGGCGCTGGTCAGAAGTTATTTCTGACCCTCGAGACTCGGTGGGAATCCTCAGTCGAGACGCGCGGGCAGGGTCAGCCCGCGCAGGATTTCCGCAGTTTCCATCGGGCGCTTGCCCGGGCGCTGGGCTTCGAGGACGTCAAGCGCGCCACTGCCGCAGGCGATGGTGAAGCCGCTGAGGAGGGTTCCGGGTTCGCCACTGCCGGGGGCCAATTCGGCGCGCAGCAATTTGATGCGTTCGCCACCCACCTCGCACCAGGCGCCTGGAAAGGGCGAGAGCCCGTTGATATGGCGCACGAGATCGCCGGCGGGGCGGGACCAGTCGATCCGCGCCTCGGCTTTGTCGATCTTCGCGGCATAGGTCACGCCGGCTTCGGGTTGCGGCTCGGCGATGAGTGAATCGATCCGCGCCAAAGCCTCAACGATCAGCCGCGCACCCATCGCGCTTAGCCGGTCATGCAGCTCGCCGGTCGTCTCGGTAGCGCCAATCGGGATCGCCTCGCGCAGCAGAACCGGGCCGGTGTCGAGGCCCGCCTCCATCTGCATGATGCAGATCCCGGTCTCGGTATCGCCTGCCATGATCGCGCGGTGGATCGGGGCCGCGCCGCGCCAGCGCGGCAACAGCGAGGCGTGAATGTTCAGGCAACCCTTCGCGGGCGCGTCGAGAATGGCTTGCGGCAGGATCAGCCCGTAGGCCACGACCACGGCAATGTCGGCGTCGAGCGCCGCGAAAGCTTCGCGATCTTCGGCGGATTTGAAGTTGAGGGGCGTGCGCACCTCAAGCCCAAGTTCGGCCGCCTTCGCGTGTACCGGCGAGGGGCGGTCCTTTTTGCCGCGACCCGCCGGACGTGGCGGCTGAGAATAGACCGCGACGATGTCGTGTTCAGCAGCCAGAGCCTCGAGAACGGGAACGGAAAATTCCGGCGTGCCCATGAAGATGACGCGCATCTGCCCTCCTCAGCTCTTGTGGAGCTTCTTCGATTTCTGAACCAGCATCTTGCGGCGCAGCGGCGAGAGGTGGTCGACATAGACCTTGCCGTTCAAGTGGTCGATCTGGTGCTGAACGGAGGTCGCCCAAAGACCCACGAAATCGCGGTCTTCCATCTCGCCATCCTCGTTGAGAAACCGCACCGTCACTGCGCGCGGGCGTTCGATCGGGGCGAAGACGCCGGGCAGGTTCGGCGAGGCCTCGTCATGTTTGCGCATCTGGATCGACGCGTGAAGCACCTCGGGGTTGGCCATCCGCACCGCCTGACCGCGCTTTTCGGAGGCATCGACCACGGCAAGACGCATCATGATCCCGATCTGCGGCGCGGCCAGACCGACGCCGGGCATTGCATCCATCGTCTCGATCATGTCGTCCCAGATCATCCGCACAGTCTCGGTGATCGCCTCGACCGGCTCGGCGGGGCGATGCAGGCGGCGGTCATCGTAGGGAATGAAGGAGCGCACGGCCATCAGAGGATCGGGTCCTTCGCAGCACCGCTGCGGGCACGCTCGCGCTTCAGCTTTTCCATCTTCCGGGTGATCATCTTGCGTTTCATCGGGCCCAGATAATCGATGAAGAGCTTGCCGTTGAGGTGGTCGAACTCGTGCTGGGCGCAGGTCGCCCAAAGCCCGTCGAACTGCTCCTCATGGGTTTGACCGTCAAGGCCAAGCCAGCGCATCCGCACCTCGGCCGGGCGCGTCACCTCGGCATATTGCTCGGGGATCGAAAGGCAGCCTTCCTCGTAGACGTTCGTCTCCTCGGAGCCCCACGTCACCTCGGGGTTGATCAAGACCATCGGCTCGGGCGCCGCGTCCTTCTCCTTGACGCAATCCATCACGAAGACGCGCTTCATCACGCCGACCTGCGGAGCCGCCAGACCGATGCCGGGCGCGTCATACATGGTCGCGAGCATGTCGTCGGCGAGCTTGCGGATCTCGTCGGTCACTTCGGGTACCGGATCGCACACCTTCTTCAGGCGCGGGTCGGGATGGATCAGGATCGGTCGTAGCGTCATGGAGGGGGATTTAGGCGAAGCCGCCCCTTTGCGCAATGGGCGCGCCATTGTGCCCGGGACAAATCGCCATTTGTATCCCGGCAGGGCTTTTGCTCTGATGCGCTCGATCTGCAAGCAAGAGGCGACGATGAGCAAACCCGATTTCGACGAGATGATCGACCGCGTAGGCACCCATTCGATGAAATGGGACGTGATGGAAGAGCGCTACGGTGTCTCGCCCGAGGAAGGGATCTCGATGTGGGTGGCCGATATGGATTTTCGTCCGCCCGCATGCGTGCAGTCGGCGCTTGAAGAGATGGTCGCGCATGGGGTCTACGGTTACTGGGGCGACGAAAGCGATTACCGCGCGGCGATCGGCTGGTGGATGCGCGAGCGGCACGGCTGGGAGGTGTCGCCGGATTCCATCTTCACCACGCATGGTTTGGTGAACGGGACGGCGATGTGCGTCGACGCCTTCACCCAGCCTGGCGATGCAGTGGTGCTGATGACCCCGGTTTACCATGCTTTCGCGCGTATCATCAAAGCCTCGGGTCGCGAGGTGCGGGAATGCCAGCTCGTTCTGAAAAACGGTCGTTACGAGATGGACTTCGACGCCTGGGACGATTTGATGACCGGGGCGGAAACCATGTTGATCCTGTGCTCGCCGCATAATCCTGGCGGCCGTGTCTGGAGCCGGGCCGAGCTGGAGGCGACGGCCGCCTTCGCCAAGCGCCATGGGCTCGTTCTGGTCTCGGACGAAATCCACCATGATCTTGTGATGCCGGGGCAAGCGCATCTGCCGATGGCCGTCGCCGCGCCGGACCAGCCTGTCGTCATGCTGAGTGCGACCACCAAGAGCTTCAACATCGCGGGCACCCATTCGGGCAATGTCATCATCGCCGATCCGGAGCTGCGCTCCCGGTTTGGCGCTCGGATGGCCGCGCTCGGGATCGCCCCAAACAGCTTTGGCATCAAGATGGCGACGGCGGCCTACAGTCCGGAAGGTGCCGCCTGGATCGACGCGCTCGTGACTTATCTCGATGAAAACAGAAAGATTTTTGATGCGGGTGTGAACGCGGTGCCTGGGCTCCGATCGATGCCGCTTGAAGCGACATATCTCGCCTGGGTCGATTTTTCCGGGACCGGCATGACGCCGGCGGAATTCACGCGCCGGGTGGAGAAGGAAGCCAAGATCGCCGCCAACCATGGCGATACCTTCGGTTCCGGCGGCGAGAATTTTCTTCGCTTCAACCTCGCGACGCCGAGGGCTCGTGTGGTCGAGGCGGTCGAGCGTCTGCAAAAGGCATTCGTCGACCTGCAATAAGAAAACGCCGGTGCGATCCCGGCGTTTTCGGCCTTCCTGCGCCTTGGCCTACATTTCGGGCAGATAGCCTGCGATCCGAGGGCCTTCCCGAGCGAAATCGAGCGCTGCACGGTCGCTCACGGCGGTTTCGCGCTTGACCGTGCAGATCAGCTCTCGCCCCTGGATTTCTGAGGCGACGATCAGGCAGGTCGCGATATGCTCGGGGCCGTCATAGAGATCGACATGTCCACGCAGCGTGGTCACCTGGTCGGCATCGAGCGCGAAGCCGCCCTTGAAACGGCGCAGCACAGGCCAGATTTGCCCGTCCGCGAGAACACGCAGCCGCGCGTTCTTCGCAGCTTCGCGTTTTTGCGCCGCGCGCAGCCCTTCGAGCACCTCTTTGGGCAGGAATTCCATGGCAACCTCCAGCAGCTTCCCCAAGCCCGATGCTGATCACGTTAACGTAAAAAGCAAGTTAACCTTTCGGCCGGTTCCATGCCGCATGTGCAAAGAGTGCTGAAATTGCAACGGCTTGGGTGGTTGCGGCTTATATGGCCTGGCGTTAGCGTGATCGGGTCAAGTGTTGCGGAGGTTACCATGCGCCGCCTGTTTCTGATTGCACTCCTGTCGGTCGCGCCGTCCCTTGCCCAAGCACAATGCGGTGGCAGCTGGTCCGCATTCCTGACGGATATCCGGGCCGAGCTTCGGGCCGCGGGTCTCAGCGCGCGCGAGGTTGATGGGTTTCTTGCGGGGGCCCGGCAGGATCCGAAAGTACTGCGGGCTGATCGGGCGCAGGGTGTCTTCCAGAAAAATTTCCTCGACTTCGCCGGAGCCGTGATCAGCCAGAACCGGATGGTGAACGGCGCGCGCAATGCCAAGCGATATGCTGCGACGTTCGATCGGATCGAGCGTGATTATGGCGTTTCGCGCGGGCTGCTTCTGGCGTTCTGGGCGCTTGAGACCGATTACGGCGCGGTGCAAGGGGATTTCAACACGCGCAATGCGCTGCTCACGCTCGCGCATGATTGCCGTCGCCCCGAGCTGTTTCGTCCGCAAGTCATTGCCGCCGCTGAACTCTATCGGCGTGGCGATTTCGATCCGCAGCGCACGACGGGGGCCTGGGCCGGTGAAATCGGGCAGGTTCAGATGTTGCCCGATGACATCTTGCGAAATGGAGTCGACGGGGATGGCGACGGTCATGTGCGGTTGAAGGCCTCCGCGTCCGATGCGTTGATGTCCGGCGCCAAGATGCTGAGGGATCTCGGTTGGCGACCGGGAGAAGCTTGGATGCAGGAAATCATCCTCCCCGCCTCTCTCGATTGGGCGAAAACCGGTCTTGAGACGGAGCTTTCGACGAGCGAGTGGGTGGCGATGGGGGTGAAGGCCCGCGAAGGCACTCTGGCGCGCGGCATGCGTGGATCCGTTCTTCTGCCGATGGGGCGGAAGGGGCCTGCCTTCATGGCTTATCCCAATTTTCGTATTCTTTTCGAATGGAACAAAAGCTTTGTCTATGTGACCTCAGCGGCATATTTCGCGACCCGCCTGGAGGGTGCTGCAAGGGTCCAGTCTGGAGCGCCCGATCGCGGATTGAGCCCTGCGCAAATCAAGCTGTTGCAGACGAAACTTGCAAAAATGGGTTACGATGTTGGCAAGATTGACGGGATCCTCGGGGCGAAGACACGTCCTGCGGTGCAAGCTGCCCAGATGCGCCTCGGACTGCCTGCCGACGGATGGCCGACGAAATCTTTGCTCGACCGGCTTTGAGGGTCAGGTCGGCCCGTGTTCTCCCGCGAAGAAAGACAGGAACGGGCTCAGCAAGTAGTGAAGCGGAGAAATGTTCGCAGTGCGAAGAAACACTTCCGCAGGCATGCCGGGAAGCAGGTGGCGTCGATGCGATTCTTCCATCTGTACCATGTCGAAGGCGATCTCGATCTGGTAATAGGTCGCCCCGGTTGTCGCGTCGGAAACGATATCGGGCGAGATCCGCGTCAATTCGCCCGTCAGGTCCGTCGAGCTGCGCGAGGAAAGGCCGGGGAAACGCAAAGTCGCGATCTGCCCGGGACTGACATCGTCGACATTGATTGGAGCAAGCCGCGCCATGATGACGAGCGGCCGGTCCTGCTCGATGATGGAGAGCACCGGCTCTGCCGGACGCAGCACCGCGTGATCGCCTGAAACCATGACCTCATGGACGATGCCGCTTGTCGGTGCGCGCAGGTCACGCCTCGCGATCAACTGGCGCAGTCGCTGTTCTCGCTCGGCGAGTTCGAGGACCCGCGCCCGCGTTTCCTCGAGCTCCGCTTCGACGGATTCCCGACGTTGCAGGACCAGACGTGTCGCCGCGAGAAGGACCTCGCCGCGTTGGACCGTGATCAGCGCGCGCTGAGATTTGAGCGCGCCCATGCGACCTTCGAGTGATGCGCTTTCGCGCTCGAGCGCAAGGACGCGGCTTGCCTGGGCCAGTCCCCGGTCACGCAGGCTTCGTTGCGCGACGAGCTCTTGCTCTATGAGTTCGGTTTGTCGCCGAAGCGCCGCAATCTGCGCTTCGATGCCTGCGCCTTGGGTTTCAATCTCGCGCACCTGCATCGAAATATGGGCGCGCTGCTGAGTGAAACTCAGGCTGCGGGCTTCGAACAGGGCGTTTTGTCCCGCCATCAGTCGGGCGAATTCCGGACGGAGCAGTGCGGTCCCGGTGAGGCGCGCCGGAAAGCTTATCGTCTTGGAATTCTCACGCTCGGCGGTGAGGCGGGCGCGACGGGCGAGGAGTTCCAGATAGGATGCCTCGACGATGGCAAGTTCGGATTTTTTTTCATCCGACTCGAGCTGCAAGAGAACTTGACCCTTTTCAACGCGGTCGCCGCTTTTCACCAGCAGTCTTTGAACCACCCCGCCATCTGGATGCTGAACGATCTGTCGGTTCTTGTCGACTTCGACCCGGCCGCTCGCCTCGACCGTGCCTGCCAGTCGCGCCGAGAGGAGCCACGTCCCGAAACCTGCAAGCAACAGGCTGATAGCGGTGACGCCGATCAGGGTCGGGAGGCGTTTGGATTCGGCGCTCGGACGCACGTCTGAGGCGGGCACATGGCTCTCGGTCTTGTCGGTCATGCCGCGCCTCTTTTCTTGAGTGCAGGCTGTGCGCGGTTGGCCGAGGTGATGAGGCGCCGCAAGATGTCATCTCGTGGCCCCAAGATCCGTTTGACGCCATGGTCAAGCACGAGCACGCGATCGCATTCCGCGAGAGCCGCGGGACTGTTGGCCATCACGATCACCGCGCCGTCGCGCGATTTAAGGTCCCGAATCGAGGCGTTCAGGGCGGTGCCGGAATCGCTGGTGAGATTAAGGTCTGGCTCGTCGAGTAGCAGGATCACCGGGTCGCAATAGAGCGCACGAGCAAGCGCGATCTGTTGACGCTGGCGGTCCGAGAGCACGCTGTCATGAAGGTCAATCCTGGTATCGTAGCCATTGGGCAGATCGAGGATCATCCGATGCGCGCCGGCGCGCCTTGCCGCCTCGATCACCTGGGCGGGATCGGGATCGCGATCCAGCCGCGCGATGTTTTCCGCAAGGGTTCCCTCGAAGAAAGTCACGCGCTGCGGCAGATAACCGATGTGACGGGCGAGACGGTCGGGGTCGTATTGATGGAGACATACCTCATCGAGCAGGATCTCGCCCGAGTTGAGGGTTTGATTGTTGCACAGCGCGCGCGCGAGCGTCGTTTTCCCCGATCCCGCAGGCCCGATGACGCCCAACGCTTCGCCGGGTTCGAGCGTGAAGCTTATCGTGTCGAGCGACGGGCGGCTGGCGCCCTGAATCGTGACCGAAATATCCTCGACCGAGAGTCGCGCCGCGGGGGGTGCGAGTTCGGTCCGGCGCTCTGTCACGGGCATGGCGCCCAGAAGCAGGCTGAGGCGATGACGGGCATCTCGCGCGCCGCTCCAGACTGTCCATCCGCCAATCAATTGCTCGACGGGGGCGAGGGCGCGTCCCATCAGGATCGAACTCGCGACCATCGCGCCCGGCGTGACCTCGGACTTGAGAACGAGATAGGCCCCGAGCGCGAGCATCGTGGATTGCAGCAGCATCCGCAGCGTGCGGGTCAATGAATGGAAACTGCCGCTGAGATCGGTGGCCCGGATCGATGCGGCCATCGCGCGATGACGCGAATCGCGCCAGCGGGCAAATCCGGTGTCTCGCATCCCCATCGCGGTGACAGTCTCGATATCTTTCAGCAAGGTATCGGCGAGGCGCCGCGATGCGGTTTCGAGCCGGCTGGCATCGCCAAGACGGTGGCGGGTGAAATGTTGCGTCAGCGCCGACAGCAGCACGAGCAATGCGCCGCCCGCCGTCGCCAGCCAGCCGAGCCAGGGATGGAAGACGAAGAGCACCCCGAGATAGAGCGGCGTCCAGGGCAGATCGAACCGGGCCTGCGAAACCGGCGAACCGTAGTACCGCTGGATCGCCTCGAGGTCACGCAACGCGTTGTGGGCGGTGATCTCGCTGTTGGGGTCTGTCGCGCTGCGGATTGACGCGTCGAAGACGCGCTTTTCCAGCCGGGTCTGGAAATCGGCTCCCAGACGGGCAAGCAACCGCCCGCGCGCCCAGTCGAGCGTGCCCATCATCGCGAAGAGAAAGACCACGAGCGCGAAGAGGTTGATCAATGTCGGCAACGAGTGGGCCGGCAGCACCCTGTCATAGACCTGAAGCATGAAAAGCGGGCCGGTCAACATGAGCACGTTCACCAGGGCACCAAAGAGAGCGACCAGCGTGATGTTCTTGCCTTCGCCGCGCAGCAGTCGGGCAATCTCGGCCTGGCCGGTTCGGATCAGGCGGCCTCGCGAGGCGGGCTCTTCACGGGTGACGATCGGCATGGTTCGTTCCTCGCGGCGATGATTCTTCTTCTGCGGCAGTGCGCATGGCCGGGGCAGAGTGGCGCGCAGAGGTGAATTTGCCGTAAATCGGCTCGGGGTCCTCGATCGCCGGGGCTGAGGAACTCCTCAATTCGCGGCGTCAATTCGTTGCGGCGAGGGGGTATCGGTATTATGTCTTCGACACTGACGCATGTCGTTGGGAGCGGAACTTTGAGTAAGGCCGGAGCAAGTGACGAGATGGGCGGACGTGCCAGTGGGCACGCGCGCCGTGTCGTGATGGCACTGGCGGGCATGACCTTGCTGGCGCTCGCGGCCTGTGGGCCCGGGCCGCGCGAGACCGGGATCAACGACCCCTATGAGGCCTCGAACCGGCAGACTCACGAATTCAACAAATCCGTGGATGCGGCCTTCTTCCGCGGCGATGACGATCAAGGCGCAGGCCCTGTCGCTCGCACGCTGTACAATGTCGGCAACAACCTCAGCCTTCCCGGCAAGGTGGTGAATTCGCTCCTTCAGGGTCGTCCCGAGCCTGCGATCAAGAACACTTTCCGGTTCGTGATCAACTCGACGCTCGGTCTTGGCGGTATCTTCGATCCGGCAGGTTCGAGCTTCTCGCTGCCCGAGACAGACACCGATTTCGGCGAGACGCTGCATGTCTGGGGGGTGGGCGAAGGCGCCTATGTCGAGCTGCCCTTCGTCGGCCCGTCGACCGAGCGCGACGCGCTCGGGATGGTGGTGGATTTCGTGATCAACCCGCTCAACGCGCTGCCCGAGAAGGAGCGTGTGGCAGCTTCCGCGCTGCGGCTCGGCGGTCATTTCGCCAAGCGCCGGATTTACAGCGCGACGATCGATTCGGTGCTCTATGACAGTGCCGACAGTTATGCGCAGGGCCGGTTGCTCTATTTGCAGAACCGCCGGTTCGAACTCAATGGTGAGGAGACGAACGATGCCTATGCCTACGATCCCTATGACGACCCGGCGCTGCAATAGACGGACGGTCCTGGGCCTTGGCGTCGCAGGCCTAGCGGCAGCGGCAGTGCCGGGGCCAGCGCTTGCGTTGAGCGATGCGCAGGCCAAGGCGCTGATCCAGCGCGCCGTCAACGATGTGAATGCGGCGATCGCGTCGGGCAAGACCGGGCCCACGCTCTACGCAATGTTCGAGCGCATCTTTTCGAAATACGCCGATGTGAACGTGATTGCGCGATCTGCTCTGGGCATTGCCGCGCGCAGTGCGAGTACCGCGCAGATGACGGCTTTCACGCGCGCATTTCAAGGCTACCTCTCGCGCAAGTACGGCAAGCGTTTCCGCGAGTTTCAGGGCGCGGTGTTCCAGATTCAGGGCGCGCGCCCGGTGAAGAGCTTCTACGAGGTGAAGACCACCGCGATCCTGCCCGGACAGGCGCCCTTCGAAGTGCTTTGGCAGGTGTCGGACCGGTCAGGCTCGGACAAGTTTTTCAACCTGATCGTAGAAGGCGTGAACATGCTTGCCTCGGAACGCGCCGAAATCGGTGCCATGCTCGACCGCCGCCGCGGCAATATCGACCTGCTGATCCAGGATCTCAAGACGGCGGGCTGATCCGCACTGAGCGGGCCGCTCCCGAGCCGAGGGCCCGGGAGTGGCCGTTCAGTTCGCGCCGAAGATCCCCAGAAGCTCTTTCAGGATCGAATCCGAGGGGTTGCGGCGCTGGCGCCGGGGCTCGGCAGGGGCCGCTCCGCCCGCGCTCTGGGTCTGACCGGGATATTGCTGGGTCTGGCTCTGCCATTCCGCGGGGTTCGCCGCGGGCAGCGGCTTCGCCGGCTGGCCGTCGAGCACACGCTTCATCGTCTCGTGGAAGATCTCGGCCGGCAGACCGCCTCCGGTCACGCCCTTGAGCGGGGTGTTGTCGTCATTGCCCATCCAGACGCCGACCACGTAATCGGAGGTGAAACCGATGAACCAGGCATCGCGTGCGCTTTGCGTGGTGCCAGTCTTGCCGGCGATATCGTAGCCGTCGATATTCGCGCGCCGTCCTGTGCCGTCCAGGACCACCTGCCGCATCATGTAGGTGAGTTCGCGGGCGGCCTTTTGCGAGATAACCCGCTCGCCGATCCCGCCGGGCTTGCCGAACAGAGGCTGGTCATCGCCCTTCAGCGTCAGCGAGGTCAGCCCGTAAGGTTGCACCGAGGATCCGCCATTGAGGATGCCCGCATAAGCGCCCGTCATGTCGAGCAGGTCCGATTCCCCGACACCGAGCGCCACCGAGGGCAGGTTCGGCAGGTTCTGCGCAAAGCCGAACCCTTCCGCGACCTTGATGACATTCTCGCGCCCAACCGCTTCGGATACGCGCACCGTCGCTACGTTGACCGAATGCTCCAGCGCCGTCGTGAGCGTGATCGGCCCCATATAACTGCGTTCGTAATTGCGCGGGGTCCAGTCGGGCGAGCCCGGCATCTTCACGGTCAGCGGCGCGTCGTCCACCATCGAATCGGGCGTATAGCCAAGATCGAGCGCGGTCGCATAGACGAAGGGCTTGAAGGTCGAGCCGCTCTGGCGTTGGGCCATCGTGGCGTGGTTGAAGGCGCCGGTGACCTTGGTCGCGCGCCCACCCACCATGCCACGTACGGCGCCGTCAGCCGACATCACGACGATCGCGGCCTCGGCATCGCTGTCTTTCTTGACCTTGTTGTCGAAGACACTCTGCATCGCCTCTTCGGCGGCGGACTGGATGCGCTGGTCGAGCGTGGTCTTGATCACCACGTCCTCTGTGGTGTCGCGCGACAGGAAGTCGGGGATCGTGTCCATGATCCAGTCGGCGAAATAGCCGCCCGCGCGTTTCTGGGCCGCCTGGCTGAGCGTCGCGGGGTTGTTGCGCGCGTCGAGATATTGCCGGTCGGTCAGGAAGCCCTGCTCATGCATCAGCATCAGCACCGTCTCGGCCCGATCCTGCGAGCGTTTGAGGTCGTTGGTGGGGGCGTAACGGGTCGGAGCCTTCAGCAGGCCCGCAAGCATCGCCGCCTGCTGCGGGTCCAAATTCGCTGCCGAAATGCCGAAGTAGCGCTCGGAGGCGGCTTCGAAACCACGCGCACCGGCGCCGAGATAGGCGCGGTTGAGATAGATCGAGAGGATCTGATCTTTGGAGTATTTCAGTTCCAGCGCGAAGGCGTAGGGCACTTCCTTGATCTTGCGCCGGAGCCCGCCCGAGCGGCAGTCATCCTCGTAGGCCGCCTCGTTCTTCCATCCCTTCGGGTCGAAGGTCACACCAAGGCACAGAAGTTTCGCGGTCTGCTGGGTAATGGTCGAGCCGCCGTTGCCGTCGAAGGGCCCGCGACCGGCGCGCAGGTTGATCGCGATGGCCGAGGCGATGCCGCGCGGCGAGATGCCGAAATGATTGTAGAAGCGTCGGTCCTCGGTCGCGACCACGGCATCGCGCAGCCAGGGCGAGACGTTCTTCGCGTCGATTTGGCCGCCGAACGTCTCTCCGCGCCACGCGAAGACCTTGCCCTCATCGTCGAGCATCGTGACCGAGCCCCGCGTGCGCCCGTCGAGGAGCTGCGTGTAATCGGGCAGCGTCGAATAGAAATAGAGCGTCGCCGCGCCCACCACGAGCGCCACGATCATCGCGATCCGCCAGCCGAACCCCCAGACGATCCGCCAGATCAGCCGGGCCAGCCCCAGGATCGTCCCGACGATCGGGCCGTGACGCCGCGGCGGCCGCGGCTTCTTCGCACGGGTCTTGCGCGGCTTGGGGGCCGCTTTCGGGGACGCCTGCTTCGACGAAGAATAGCGCTTGTCGGCCACCAGCGACCCGCGCCGCCCGCCCTTCTGACTCATCTGCCTGATCCGCTGCCTCGGTTTTCGTTGCGCGCAATTTACACGTGCGACCAGAGGATGTGGACCCGGATAAATTCACGATTCGGCTTCTCAAATAGCTTAAAAATTATGCACGATGCACAAAATGTATAAAAAATGGGCGCCATCACGAGGCCGAGAGGGGCCGTGAATGCTCCGATTCCTTGTGCGGCTGCAGCGTAGCGGGCTTTCTGACGCCGTATGGTGCCGGTTCCAATCGGTGCCCAAAGGGCTGAACCAAGGAAGGGATGTCAGGTGAAACTCATCATTGCAGCAATCAAGCCGTTCAAGCTCGAGGAGGTGCGCGAAGCGCTCACCACCATCGGCGTGCGCGGGATGATGGTAACCGAGATCAAGGGTTTCGGCGCCCAGTCGGGCCACACCGAAATCTATCGCGGTGCCGAATACGCCGTGAATTTCGTGCCGAAGGTCAAACTCGAGATCGTCGTGGCCGACGGGCTCGCCGATGAGGTTGTCGACACGATCCTCAAGGCCGCCAAGACCGACAAGATCGGCGACGGCAAGATCTTCGTTCTCGACGTCGCGCAAGCTGTGCGCGTGCGGACCGGCGAAACCAATGATGATGCGCTCTGAGACGCGACAGGGGAAAATCAGAACCATGAAAAACCTTTCGAAAATCACTGGCCTTGCGGTTGCGATGACCGCCGTGGCCCTGCCGGCGCTGGCGCAGGATGCCGTTCCGGCCGCGATGGATCCGCCGGCCAACGAAATCGGCTTCATCCTCAACACCTTCATGTTCCTCGTCACCGGTTTCCTGGTGATGTGGATGGGCGCGGGTTTCTCCATGCTCGAAGCGGGCCTGGTGCGTTCGAAGAACGTGACCATGCAGTCGCTCAAGAACATCGCGCTCTTCGCGATCGCGGCGATCATGTATTACCTGATCGGCTACAACCTGATGTATCCGGGTGACGGCTGGTCGATCGACGGCGTGCTCGGTGCGTTCTCGACCACCTCGCTCGAGCCCGTGGGCGTCGGCGCGGATGCGGTTGACCTGACCTATGCTTCGGTCGGTTCGGACTTCTTCTTCCAGCTGATGTTCTGCGCGACCACTGCCTCGATCGTTTCGGGCACCCTGGCCGAGCGCATCAAGCTGTGGCCGTTCCTGATCTTCACCGTGATCCTGACGGGCTTCATCTACCCGATCCAGGCATCGTGGAAATGGGGCGGTGGCTTCCTGGACGCGAACTTCGGCTTCCTCGACTTCGCCGGCTCGACCGTCGTGCACTCGGTCGGTGGCTGGGCGGCTCTCGCTGGCGCTCTGATCCTCGGCCCGCGTATCGGCAAGTACAAGGACGGCAAGGTCCAGGCTATGCCCGGTTCGAACCTGACGCTCGCCACGCTCGGTACCTTCATCCTTTGGCTCGGCTGGTTCGGCTTCAACGGCGGTTCGCAGCTCTACATGAACACCGTGGGCAACGTCGCTGACATCTCGCGCATCTTCGCCAACACCAACACGGCGGCTGCCGGTGGCGCGATCGCGGCTCTGATCCTGACCCAGCTTCTCTACAAGAAGCCCGACCTCACCATGGTGCTCAACGGCGCGCTGGCCGGTCTGGTCTCGATCACCGCTGAACCGCTGACCCCGAGCCTCGGTGCGGCGACCCTCATCGGTGCCATCGGCGGCATCATCGTGGTCCTGCTGGTTCCGTTCCTCGACAAGCTGAAGATCGACGACGTCGTCGGCGCCATCCCGGTGCACCTCGGCGCGGGTATCTGGGGCACCCTGGCAGTTCCGATCACCAACTCGGACGGCACCTTCTACGGCCAGATCGTCTCGATCATCACCGTCGGCATCTTCGTCTTCGTGGTCTCGGCTGTCATCTGGTTCATCCTGAAGGCTACCATGGGCATTCGCGCTCCGGCCGAAGACGAGATGATGGGTCTCGACAAGGCGGAACTCGGGATGGAAGCCTATCCGGAATTCACCAACTGAGCCTGAGCTCATGCCATCAGGAAAGGCCCGGGGATTGCCCCGGGCCTTTTCATATGGGTGATCGCGGAAGCCTCGACTTTCCAGGTCGATGAAAAAGCGAGCAAGTTGCCGCAATTTTGACCGCATTACCTTCACGTGATCTGTGCCGCGCGCTCGGCTTTCAGCAGTTTCTTGTCGATTCACCTGCGCTTGCGCCTTCTGATCAAGCTAGCTGACGTAGCGATAGGGCATCGCGACCGGCTGAACAGGGGAAGGACATCACGTGAAACTCATCATTGCAGCAATCAAGCCGTTCAAGCTCGAGGAGGTGCGCGAAGCGCTCACCACCATCGGCGTGCGCGGGATGATGGTAACCGAGATCAAGGGTTTCGGCGCCCAGTCGGGCCACACCGAAATCTATCGCGGCGCCGAATATGCCGTGAATTTCGTGCCGAAGGTCAAACTCGAGATCGTCGTGGCCGATGGGCTCGTCGACGAGGTGATCGCGACGATCACCAAGACTGCCAAGACCGACAAGATCGGCGACGGCAAGATCTTCGTTCTCGACGTCGCGCAGGCTGTGCGTGTGCGGACCGGCGAAACCAATGACGACGCGCTCTGAAACGCGATTGGGGAAAGACAGACAGATGAACAAATTCACCAAACTCGCAGGGATCGCCGCGCTGCTCGCCCTTGCCGGGCTTCCGGCCCTCGCACAGGACGCCGCCGCGCCCACCGAGGTCATCGACAAGGGCGACGTCGCCTGGATGATGACCTCCTCGCTGCTCGTGCTGTTCATGATCATTCCGGGGCTCGCGCTGTTCTATGGTGGGCTCGTACGCGCAAAGAACATGCTCTCGGTTCTGATGCAGACGACGATCATTGCCTCGGTGGTGATGATCGTCTGGGTGCTCTGGGGGTATTCCTTCGCCTTCGGCGGCGGAACCTCGCCGTTCTGGGGAGGCTTGGGCAAGCTCTTCCTCGCGGGCGTCACGATGGATTCGACTGCCGCCACCTTCACCGATGGCGTCGTCCTGCCTGAATATGTCTTCATCGCCTTCCAGATGACCTTCGCCGCAATCACCCCGGCGCTGATCGTGGGAGCCTTTGCCGAGCGGGCGAAGTTCACCGGGATCGTGCTTTTCGTGATCCTCTGGGTCACCTTCATCTATTTCCCGATCGCCCATATGGTCTGGGATGGCGCGGGCCTGATCTTCAACTGGGGCGCAATCGACTTCGCGGGCGGCACCGTGGTGCATATCAATGCGGGTATCGCGGGCCTGATGTGGGCGCTGGTGCTCGGGCCGCGCATCGGCTTTGGCAAGGAGAACATGGCGCCGCACTCGATGACCCTGACCATGGCGGGTGCTGCGATGCTCTGGGTGGGCTGGTTCGGCTTCAACGCGGGTTCGAACCTCGAGGCGACCTCGAACGCGACTCTGGCGATGCTCAACACTTTCGTCGCAACGGCCGCGGCAGTGGTCTCCTGGTCGCTGGTCGAAGGTCTGGCGCGTGGCAAGGCCTCGGGTCTCGGCGCGGCTTCGGGCATGGTGGCCGGCCTCGTCGCGATCACCCCGGCCTGCGGCACCACCGGTCCGGTCGGAGCGATCGTCCTTGGCCTGATCGTCTCGCCGATCTGCTTCTTCTTCGTCACCACGATCAAGTCGAAATTCAAGTATGACGACAGCCTCGACGCGTTTGGCGTACATGGCGTGGGCGGCATCGTCGGCGCGATCGCGACCGGCATCCTCTGCGCCCCCGCGCTTGGCGGCACCGGCTTCGTGGCCGAGGGCGGCACCATGGCTGCCCAGCTCGCGGCGCAGATCAAGGCCGTGCTCGTCACGCTTGTCTGGTCGGGTGTGGGCACGGTCGTGCTCATCTACATCACCAAGGGGATTACCGGGATCCGCGTCACCGTCGACGAGGAACGCCAGGGGCTCGATCTCACCTCGCATGGCGAAACCGCCTATCACAGCTGAGCGTCACGCCGGCCATGAACTGGAAAGGCCCGGGAGATCCCCGGGCCTTTTCATTTGTCTCACTCGCTGACCGGAGCGGCTTGCGGGGCGCTTCCCGATCCGCCCTGATAGTCGGGCTTGCGCAGGAAGAAGACGAGCGGAATCGCTGCGAGCGTGATCCACATCATGAATCGGAAATCGTCGAGATAAGAGATCATCGCCGCCTGCTCGCTCGCCAGAGAATTGAGCACGTAATAGCCAGCTTCCGACCCGTATTTCGAAAGCGCGGACGAGCCGCTCATCAGCCCTTGCAGGTTCTGCGGATTGATCGCCGAGACGATCTCGGAGTGGTTCACGGCGATATTGTGGGTCAGCAGCGCCGTGACGATCGAGATCCCGATCGACGAGCCGATATTGCGCAGCAACGAGAAGAGTGCCGTGCCGTCGCCGCGATATTCCGGGTGGAGCGTGGCGAAGGTCAGCGTCGAGATCGGCACGAAGACCGAGCCCAGCCCGAAGCCCTGGATCACCCCCGAGATGATGATCCATTTCGGTCCCATCACCGGCGAGAAGGTCGACATCATGTGCAGCGAATAGGCGGTCAGAGACAGCCCGAGAACCACGAGGATGCGCAGGTCGACGTATTTTACCAGCCGCCCGATCAGCAGCATCATGATCATCGCTCCCACCCCGCGCGGCGACATCACGAGCCCCGTCGTCAGTGTCGGATAGCCGAAGATCCCCGACAGCATCGGCGGCAGCAGCGCCAGAGAGGCGAGCAGGATGATCCCGACGATGAAGATGAACAGCAGCCCCATCGTGAGGTTGCGGTCGAGGAACATGTGGGGATCGAGGAAGGGCTTCTTCGCGCCGAGGATCCAGACCAGGAAGATCCAGAAACCCGAAACCGCGAGCGCCAGTTCGAGCCAGATCTCACGCGAGGCGAACCAGTCGAGATCCGAGCCGCGATCGAGCATCATCTGAAGCGCGCCGATCCCGATCGCCAGAGCGGCGAAGCCGAAGAAGTCGAAGCTGATCTTGCGCTTGGGGGTCTCGGGCAGGAATAGGGCCGATCCAGCGATTGCGATCATGCCCAGCGGGACGTTGATGTAGAACACCCAGCGCCAGTTCATCACCTCGGTGAGATACCCGCCCAGGGTCGGCCCGATGATCGGGCCAAGCATGATACCAGCGCCGAACATCGCCATTGCCTGTCCGTGACGCTCGCGCGGGTTGATGTCGAGCATGAAGTTTTGCGCCAGCGGCACGATGGCCGCGCCGAACACGCCCTGCATCAGGCGGAAGATCACCATCACATCGAGCGACCAGGCAATCCCGCAGAGCATCGAGAAGATCACGAAGCCCACGACCGAGACCATGAAGATCTCGCGTCGACCGAAGCGGTTCGCCAGCCAGCCCGAAAGCGGCGTGACGATCGCGGCGGCCACGATATAGGATGTCAGCACCCAGTTGATCGTGTCGCGCGACGCGCCGAGATCGGCACGCATGTCAGGCAGAGCCACGTTCGCGATCGTGGTGTCGAGCACCTGCATGATCACCGCGAGCATCAGCGAGGCCATGATCAGGCCGCGATGTTTCACGTTATGCGGGTCGATCCCCTTGGGTTTCTCGCCCGGGGCTGTCGGAGCGGCCTCGGCCATGGCTTACTGCCCCTGGCTGGCGGTTGCGGCCTGCGCGGTCGACGTCTCGGTGCGATTGAGCAACTGCTTGTAATGCGGCTGGGCGGCGGTATCGACCGTCACCTTGGCCGAGAGACCCGCGCGCAGCCCCTCGAGGTTGGAGCCTTCCGCAAGACGCAGGCGCACCGGCACGCGCTGCGTGACCTTGACCCAGTTGCCGGTCGCGTTCTGCGCCGGAAGGATCGAGAACTCGGCGCCGGTGCCCGCGCCCACCGCCTCGACGGTCGCGTGATATTCGCGGTCGGGGAAGGCGTCGAACTCCACGCTCGCGGATTGGCCCGAGGCCATGTGTGTGAGGTCGGTTTCCTTGAAATTCGCGATCACCCAGACATCCGAGGTGTCAACGAGGGTGAAGAGGCTCGAGCCCGCGCCCACCATTTCGCCCGGCTTGAACGAAGAGGCCTGGTAGATCACGCCGTCGGCCGGGGCGGTGACCTCGGTCAGCGAAAGATTGTACTTCGCGTCGTTGACCGCCGCGATTGCGGCTTTCACGGTCGGGTGGTCGTCGACCGCGATCTCCGGATCACCATCGAGCGCGACCAGAGCAGCCGCGACTTTCTGTTCGGCGGCGGCAAGCGTGTCCTGCGCAGCCTGAGTCGTGGTGCGTTGCGCATCCAGCGCGGTTTGGGTCGAGGCGCCCGATGCCGTCAGCGATTCCTGACGGGCGAGCTGTTTTTCCTGATAGGCGGCATTGTCGGCGGCCTGCTTTTCATCGGCCAGCGCGGCCTTGTAAGAGGCGCGCAGTTGTTCGACCTGAAGCCGCGCGGAGGCCAGTGCGGCATCCGCCTTTGCCAGAGCAAGCTCGTAGGGCTTCTTGTCAATCTTGAAGAGGGTCGCCCCCTTTTTTACGCGTTCGTTTTCCGACACGTAGACCTGCGTGACGCGCCCCGAGATTTGCGAGGCGATCGGAATGCGCGCCATCTGGTAATTCGCGTTCTCCGTGCTCGCAGATCCGCCCGAGTTCAGCCAGTACCAAGCGCCACCCACGACGATGAGGGCGGGCACTAGGAACAGAAGCCAGGTTTTCGGTCCCTTGCGGGTTTTCTCTTGTTTGGCGGCGGGCGTGTGGTCGGTATCACTCATCGTATTTGGCCTCGGAAACTTCTAAACTGCTCTCTTCGGAGAGGTTTTGGATGATGTGGCGCAGAGTGGTCATGACCTGCTCGACGGTTTCTTCGGTGAGCCCCGCCAGAGCCTTCGCATAGATCTCGTCGGCGATCTCGCGCGCGTCTTCGAAGGCGTTACGGGCTTTCGCCGAAGGGTGGATCAATTTGACCCGGCGATCGGTCGGATCAGGTTTGCGCAGCACCCAGTCGGCTTCTTCCATCCGGTCGACGAGGCGCGAGACCGAGATCGGCTCGATCTCGAGCAGCTCCGCGAGCCGCGCCTGCGGCAGCGGTCCTTCCCGCTTGAGATAGACCAGCAATCGCCATTGCGCGGTGGTCAATCCAAGTTCGTTCGCCTTCCCCTCGAAGCGCCGACGGATCAGACGCGTCGCGTCATGCATGAGGAAACCGAGACTTTGATGGGGCATTGGGGGCTCTGTTATGTCTTTAACGTGAGCCTATACATTATAAGCCTGCTTATAATTTCAAGTCGAAATCCGCAAAAAAAGTTATCAAAAGAAAATGGCGACCTCGAAAGGCCGCCATCTCGAAGAAAATAGCGCTGCCGCCCTTGGCTCAGACGCCCGCGTCGATGAGCGCTTTCGCCAGAAGCGGAACCGTCTTGGCGTTGAGGCCGGCAATGTTGATGCGCGAATCGCCCACCATGTAGATCGCCGCGTCAGCCTTCATCTTCGCCACTTGCTCGGGGCTTGCGCCCAGACGCGAGAACATGCCGCGATGTTCGGCCACGAAATCGAAGCGATCCGAGTTCGACAGCTTGCGCAGCTCGTCGGCGAGCTGCTTGCGCAGGTCGAGCATGCCGGTGCGAACCTCTTCGAGCTCCGCTTCCCATTCCGCGCGCAGGGCCGGATCGGTGAGCACGCGCGTGACCAGCGCCTGCCCGTGATAGGGCGGGAAGGAATAGGTCTGGCGGTTGAGATAGGCGAGGTTGCCCTGGACCGTCTTCCTGGTCTCTTCCGAGCCCAGCACCATCAGGCAGCCGGTGCGCTCGCGATAGATGCCGAAGTTCTTCGAGCACGAGGCCGCGATCAGCACCTCGGGCAGGCGCGACGCGATCAGGCGGGTGCCCGCTGCGTCTTCTTCCAGTCCGTCACCGAAGCCCTGATAGGCAAGGTCGATCATCGGAACGGCGCCGGTGCGCTCGAGCAGGTCGGCGACTTCGCCCCATTGTTCGATCGTGAGGTTCGCGCCGGTCGGGTTGTGGCAGCAGCCGTGCAGCAGCACGATGTCGCCCGCCTTGACCGCCTCGAGATCCGACATCATCGCGTCGAAATTGACCGCGCGGGTATCGGCATTGAAATAGGTGTAGGGCTTGTTCGCCTGACCCATGAAATTCAGAATCGACAGGTGGTTCGGCCAAGTCGGGTCCGACACCCAGATCGTGGTGTCGGGGTTGGCCATGCGCGCGAGCTCGAAGCCCATGCGGCAGGCGCCGGTGCCGCCCACGGTCGAGAGGCACGCGAGGCGGTCGGCGGGGTAGCCGGCGCCCAGAACCATTTCGGCCATCGCGGCGTGGAACTCGGGCTGACCGGCGAGCCCGGCATAGGATTTCGTGGTCTCCTGATCCCAGACCTGCTTTTCGGCCTTGTGGATCGCCGACATGATCGGGGTTTTGCCGCTCGCGTCCTTGTAGACGCCGACGCCGAGATCGACCTTCTGGTCGCGCTCATCGGCACGGTATTCCTCCATCAGCGCGAGGATCTTGTCCGGCGCTTGCGGCTTGAGATTGTTCAGCATCATGCTTCTCCGGTTGCGACCTTGAGGTCGTTATACATGCCCCATTCGGCCCAGGCCCCGTCATAGACGGCCCAGTCCGTCTTGCCGATCAGCTCCAGCGCGAAGGCCAGAAGCGAGGCGTTGACGCCCGAGCCGCAGGTGGTGATCGCGGGTTTCGCGAGGTCCACGCCCGCGGCCTCGAAGATCGCGCGCAGCGCGTCAGGGGATTTCATCGTGCCCTCGGCAGTCAGCAGGTTCGACCATTCCACATTCTTCGATCCGGGAATGTGGCCCTTGCGCAGGTTGGGGCGGGGTTCTTCGTCCTGGCCGATGAAACGGCCATGGGCGCGCGCGTCGATGATCTCGTAATCACCGAGCTTGCTCGCATGGGCGACCTGCGTGACATCCTTCACCAGGCCCGGGTGGCGCTGCACCGTCATGTGGCGGTCGCGAACCATCGGCGGCATGTCCTCGAGCGGACGGCCCTCGGCCTCCCATTTCGGCAGGCCACCGTCGAGCACGGCCACGTCGGTCTTGCCCATCAGGCGGAAGGTCCACCAGACGCGCGGGGCGGAGAACACAGAGTGCTGGTCGTAGATCACGACCTGGTGGCCGTCGCCCACGCCCATCGCCCGCATGCGCGAGATGAACTTCTCGACCGGCGGGGCCATGTGCGGCAGGTCCGAGCGGTTGTCGGCGATCTCGTCGATGTCGAAGAAACGCGCGCCGGGGATGTGTTTGGCGTCATAGGTCGCCTTGGCGTCCCGCCCCATCTGCGGCAGGAACCAGGAGCCATCGAGGATGCGCAGATCCGGATCCTTCAGATGGGCTGCAAGCCAGTCCGTCGATACGAGCTTTTTCGGGTCATCCATCGTCATGCGTCTCCCTTGCCGGTCGGAATTGCTTAGACTCAGGGGGGCGCCCGACGCAAGGGCAGGGCGGCCGAATCCGTCGAAAGGTCTTAGTAATTCTGCTTGAGAAGGCGCTGTTTCTGGCGGTTCCAGTCGCGCTTGGCCTCGGTCTCGCGTTTGTCGGCGAGTTTCTTGCCCTTGGCGATGCCGATCAGCAGTTTCGCGACGCCCTTCTCGTTGAAGTACATCTTCAGCGGCACGATGGTCATGCCTTCGCGCTGAGTGGCGTTCCAGAGACGCGACAGCTCTTTCTTGGAGACGAGCAGCTTGCGCTTGCGGCGCTCTTCATGGCCCCAGTGACCTGCCTGCATATAAGGAGCGATATAGGCGTTGATCAGCCACAGCTCGCCGTCCTCGACCGAGGCATAGCTCTCGGCGATATTGGTCTGGCCCGAACGCATCGACTTCACCTCCGAGCCCATGAGCATGATCCCCGCCTCGAGCGTGTCCTCGACGGCGTAGTGATAGCGTGCCTGCCGGTTCTCGGCGATCAGCTTGGAGTTGGGGTCGGATTTCTTGGCCATGGTCGCACCGAGATAGGGCAGGGCAGGGCCTGTGTCCAGTGCGTCACCGGAGCGCTTGACGACAAGGGGGCGGCCCGCCTAGCTCAGAGTGTGCAAGAGGAGGCGCGCAATGCTCCATCAGATCGCCATCGGATCGCTGATGATGCTGATCACGGTATCCTTCGCCGCAACCACCGCCTGGGCGATGGAGGCGATGTTCGTGCGCGCGAGCCGCTGGCTGATGCGCGAGCCGCACGGGCCCAAGATGCTTCTGATCGTGATCGGCGCCGCGCTCTGGGCGCTGGCGATGGTGACGGCGAGCGTGTGGGCCTGGGCAGTCTGTTTCCGGGTGCTCGACGTGTTTCACACGATGGAGGAGGCGGTCTATTTCGCTCTCGTCGTCTATACCACGCTGGGTTACGGCGACATCATCCTCGATCAGAACTGGCGCATCCTCGGGGGCATGGCGGCGGCGAACGGTCTTCTCAACATCGGCTTTCTCACCGCGATGATGGTCGAGGCGCTGCGTCAGACCCGCAAGAGCCAGCTTGAGGCGCGCAGGATCAAGGCGCATGCAAACCTGCACCTGTGATCCCGCGCGGCCTTGCTCATTCGAGCATCAGCGCGTCCTTCACGATGCCGGTCAGCATCTCGGTCACGGGTTGCATCGTCTCGCCGGGATAGTCGCGGAAGCCCACGGTGATCTCGCCGGGCTTCTCCGGGGTTTCGTAGACGAAGATCGTATAGGGGCAATATTGCACGTTGGTGATGTCTGAGGTCATCACCTCGCGCGACACCTTGGCCGAGCAGAAGGAGAAGATGTCCGCGCCGGTGAACAGGGTCTGGGTCGCGCCGACCGCGTCCTTGGTGCGCTCCAGCATCTCGCCGGTATGGCTGACATGGTCGACCACGAGGCCCGCGCCCACGATCGCGTTCTGCACCGCGAAGGTCACGTTCTCGAAGCTGTCCTCGGTGGTCCAGGTGTGGGCTTCCTGAGCCTGCGCGATCTGCGCGCCCATGGCGATGCTCGCCGCCAGCGCGGCCCCGATGAGCGTTTTCATATGTCTCTCCCTTATCTCCCGATCGGGCGCGAATGGGTCGCCCGATGATCCGGGACCGATACTGGCGCGTAAATTTTCCAATGCATAGAGGTAACAATGTCGCTCCTGCGCGCGAAGAGGGATGCGAAACATGTGCCCCGGCCCCATATTGCCGGGAAGACAGGAGGATTTGATGCGCAAGACCCGTTCCACCGATCCGAACTGGACCGATGTCACTCCGAAAGCCGATTTTCTGAACCGTCGGCAGATCATGGCGGGGGCGGGCGCGATGGCGCTCGGCTCCATCGCTGGCCCGGCACTGGCAAGCATCGATGCGAAACCTTCGGCCTATTCGACCGATGCCGCGCCGAATACGCTCAAGGAGATCACCTCCTATAACAACTTCTACGAGTTCGGCTGGGACAAGAGCGACCCGGAGAAAAATGCGGGCCAGATGGTGACGGACCCTTGGTCGATCGAGATCGGGGGGCTGGTCGACAAGCCCGGCACCTATCCGCTCGACGACATTCTCAAGCCGGTGACGCTCGAGCAGCGCATCTATCGCTTCCGCTGCGTGGAGGCCTGGTCGATGGTGATCCCCTGGATCGGATTCGAGCTCTCGGCGCTCCTCGATCGGGTCGGCGTGCAGCCCTCGGCGAAATACGTGGCCTTCCAGACCCTCTATCGTCCCGATCAGATGCCGGGACAGCGCCAGGGCGGGATCGACTGGCCCTATGTCGAGGGCCTGCGCCTCGACGAGGCGATGAACCCGCTCACGATTCTCGCGACGGGTCTTTATGATGAAGAGATGCCGAACCAGAACGGCGCGCCGATCCGTCTGGTCGTGCCGTGGAAATACGGCTTCAAGTCGATCAAGAGCATCGTGAAGATCTCTCTGGCCGAGAAAGAGCCGCCGACCACCTGGAAACAGCTCCAGCCGCGCGAATACGGATTCTATGCGAATGTGAACCCGGAGGTGGATCACCCGCGCTGGTCTCAGGCGACCGAGCGGCGCGTGGGGGCGGGGCTTTTCGCCGGGCGGGAGCCGACACTGATGTTCAACGGCTATGGGGATGAGGTCGCCTCTCTCTATAGAGGTATGGATCTGGCGAAAAACTATTGATGAGCGCCGCCAGCCTCTCCGCCCCGATCAATAGCGCGCTGCGGCGCGTGCCGAGCTGGGTTGTCTATCTCGCGGGGCTGATCCCGCTGGCCTGGGTGATCTGGCTGACTTTCACCGGCGGAATCGGGGTGGACCCGGTGAAGGCGATCGAGCACCGTCTGGGCAAGATCGCGCTATGGTTCCTGATCGGCGGGCTGGTCATCACCCCCGCGCGGCGTTTCCTGGGGATCAACCTGATCCGCTATCGCCGTGCGATCGGTCTCTTGGCCTTCTTCTATATAGCGCTGCATCTGACGGCCTGGGTGGTGCTTGATATGGGGATGCTCTGGGGACAGGCGGCAGCCGATCTGATCAAGCGCCCCTATCTCTTTCTCGGGATCTCGGGATTCGTGCTGCTGATCCCGCTGGCTCTGACCTCGAACAATGCCTCGATCCGCAAGCTGGGCCGCAATTGGCGGCGCCTACACTGGCTCGTCTACCCGGCCGTGGGCCTCGGCGTTGCGCATTACCTTTGGCAGATGAAGGTGATTTCGGCTGAGGGATGGCTCTGGTTCGGGGTTTTCGCGCTGCTTCTGGCGCTGCGATTCCGCCCGCGCAGAGCTTGACCCAGGGTGACCCGCTTCAGGAGATTTCGTTGAATCGGGTGATTTGCGAAAGATTCTTTCCCAAGGCCGGGTTCGGCATATTTCGCACCTGCGGAGACGAGATAAAAACTAAATAAAAACAATCGCATGAGAGTTTTTCGACGGAAATTCGAAAGTTTTTTGAAAAAGGCTCTTGCGGACTTCGGGCCTGATCCGTAAATACCCCCTCACCGAAGCGGAACACACCGCAACGGGGCGCCGGAAAGAGCCGCAAGGCACTGAAAAGCGAAAGAAAAAATTAGGGATGCGGTTGGCTAGCGGCGCCACAAGATGGGGCGCAACTGGTTGATTTTTGTCTCTACGCTCTTTGACATTGATGGATATCTGAAGAGATATGTGGGCGGTTTGGTCATATACGACGCGAACCGGAGCATATCGGCTCAATAGGCTTCGGCCGATGATTTGAGTGTCAGCT
>NZ_MPZW01000010.1:0-98965 GCF_002020275.1 Thioclava sp. L04-15
TCGTTGAATTCATTGAATTCCTCATCTCACAATTAAGGGCTACGCGACACGAACCTTCCCGAAGATCGACGATGACCGCCAGAGCCACCCCCGGCCGCGCGCTGCGCTACGCCGGAGGGGCTCCGCGCGTGGCCTGCTACACTACGCGTTGGGACACTATCACCGGAAGCGGACCATCGTGCTCACCAAGGCCTCAACAACAGGATTGGAGGCAGTTGCAGACCGACCCGACTACGAGAGAAAATCATGGGGCGACTCAAGTCACCGAGGCAAGCACAACGCTTCCTTGCCGCTCATGACCAAATCGACGCCGTCTTCGAACCTCGACGCTATCACCTCACCGTCACATCGTATCGCCATGCTCGATCGGATGCGGTCAGCCTTTGGGCAGCCTACGCTGCAAAGATGACGGCTTGAAATCAGCTGAAGGGCCTGTTTCAAATCACACCGAAAGAACTTGACAATGCCGGACGTACTATTCTGCCCCCCTCCCGCATCAGACCCCATCATGACAGTCTCGGCGCCGACCACAAATGTGCCCGATCAGCGATCATGCGGAGGAAACGGTGTTGGATAGCTTCCTTATCGTCCAGTTGAACCAGGTCGTGCAATCCGACATGTGCGCTGGCATGGATCACCCGTTTTATTCGACAATCGAGATAAAAACGGTTGAGCGTCGTGATCGTGTTTTCGTCCGGGGTGCGTATCAACATCATCGCATGGGTCTGAACTGCCATTTCACCCGCCATCGGGCGCCAGCGCTGAGCGGTTCCGGCGAATTTCCGGCCCATCACGGTTATGTTGAACCGGCCATCACAAAAGGCACCCGCCACGGATCCGTGGCAAGAGCTTATGCCTGCTTGGGAAAGTGCCTCGCGGATCGGCGCAGTCAGGCGCTTGTAGGCGCTCTCCAGCGTGGACGCCGCGCCCTGCGGCCCGCGAAACAAAAGCGTCAGGTTAACGATGTCAGGCCCCTGCGGCACCAGATCGCCGCCTGTGGCGCGCAGATGCACCGGCCAGCCAGCATCGGCGGCCTGCGCACATGCGCGGGCGAAACCGGGAAGCTTGGCCATCTTGGAAGGCGCAACCAGCGCAGGTTCGCAGGACCAAAGCAGGGCAGCGGCATCGCGGCGTCCGACGGCAATGTCGGTCAGGCGTGCAGCCTCCCACGCCAGTGCATCGGCAAGTGCCAGTTTCCGCACAGGGTCGGTCGCCGCCGCGGTGATCACGTGATCTGCCCGATCACGTCTCCCTTGCGTACGATGTCATCGATCTGTTTCGCGATCGTCAGAATTCCGTCGGCGGGCGCCGTGACCTCGAATTGCGACTTCTCAACCATTATCTCGGCGATCAGCGCGCCCTTGCGCACATTTGCGCCGTCACTTGCCAGCCAGTTGGTTATGACGGCTTCCATGCCGTCATCCTCCCAAAGATCCTGTGGCACCTTCACGTCTGTCGCCATGCGTTCACTCCTATACTTGAGACGAAATTCTACATCTTGCGATAGGCGGCGACAATCTTGTCAGGATTGGGCAGGCAGAACTGCTCCATGTGCTTCGCATAGGGGATCGGCACATCCGGGAAGGTCACACGGGCCGGCGATGCCTTGAGCTTCGAGATATCGTGCTCGGTCACGGTCGCGATGATCTCACCCGACACGCCATAGCTGTGATAATCCTCGTCCACCACGATCAAACGACCGGTTTTGGCAACTGAATTGATCACCGTCTCCCGATCCAGCGGGACCAGCGAAACCAGATCGACAACCTCGGCGCTGACACCCTCGTCCGCCAGCTTGTCGGCGGCTTTCAGCGCGTTGTGCACCCCCATGGCCAGGCCGACCAGCGTCACGTCCGTGCCGGCGCGCACCACTTTGGCTTTGCCGATCTCGACGGTATACCCCTCTTCGGGTGTGTTGACTGTCGCGCCCGCTTCGGTGCCCAACCAACCCATACCCTGCAACTGCTTGTGGAACATATAGACCACCGGGTTGTCGTCGCGGATCGCCGCGGTCATCAGCCCCTTGGCGTCATAGGCGTTCGAGGGTGAAACGACCTTCATGCCCGGCAGGTGCGCAAAAGTCCCGTAAAGGCATTGCGAGTGCTGACCCGCATCCGAATAGCCGCCCCCCGTTGAAGTCATCAGCACCATTGGGACGGATGCGTTTCCGCCCGAGAAATAGGTATTCTTGGCCATCTGATTGTAGATCGCGTCAAAGCAGACGCCGAAGAAATCGACGAACATCAGTTCCACGACAGGCCGCATCCCGTCCATGGCGGCACCGACAGCCGCACTGATGAAGCCGGTTTCGGAGATCGGCGTATCGCGCACCCGCTCCTTGCCGAATTCCTCGAACAGGCCGCGGGTATTGCCGAAGATACCGCCGAAACCGGCGATATCCTCGCCCATCACAAAAACGCTCGGGTCGCGCTGCATTTCCTGCTGCATCGCCTCGGCCATCGCGCGCGCAATGGTCAGGCGGCGTTCGTTGGTCGGTTGGTCAAGCATGGGTCAAATCCTTTCATGCCACAGATTTGTGGAGGTCGGAAAATCAGACAAAAACGGCGGTCAACGCATCGGTTTCCGGCGCATACTCGCTGTTGCGGGCAAAGGTGATCGCTTCGGCCACGCGGGCCTCGGCGCGCTCTTCAAGCTTGTCTAAGCTCTCGGCGGCATGGCCCTCAGCGATTAGGCGTTCGCGCATTTTGGGGATCGGATCCTTGGCAAACAGCGCTTCCTTCTCCCCTTTTGGGCGATACTGCTCCGCATCTCCCATGAAATGCCCCGCCAAGCGATAGGTCTCGATTTCGATCAGCGTCGGACCCTTGCCGTCGCGGGCTCGCGCGATTGCCTGACCTGCGATGTCAAAGATCGCATAGGGATCGTTGCCGGAAATGTAATGCCCGGGCATACCGTAGCCCGCCGCGCGCACATCATTGCGTGCCACAGCTGTCGCCTCGGACTTGGGAACCGAAATCCCCCAGGAATTGTCCTCGATCACGAAAACGACCGGAAGGTTCCAGACCCCGGCAAGGTTGAGCGCTTCGTGAAAAGCCCCCTGGTTCGCGGCACCTTCACCCAGAAAAGCGACCGCGACTCCCGGCTTGTTCTGCAACTTGCGCGACAGCGCAGCCCCGCAAGCGGGCCCGCAACTTTCGCCAATGATGCCCGAACAGGCGAAGTTCACCGCCGGATCGAACAGGTGCATGTGGCCACCCCGCCCGCCGGACAGGCCGGTCGCCTTGCCAAAGATTTCGGCCGCCATCTTTTTCAGATCCACACCCTTGGCGATTGCCTGGTGGTGCGGGCGGTGGGTTGCGGTCACGATATCGTCCGCCTCCAGATGCGCACAAACGCCCACCGCGACCGGCTCTTGCCCGTTCGACAGGTGCATCTCACCTGGGATCGGGCCGCTGGCCATGTTGAACGCGGGGGTCTTGCCTTCAAGATAGATCTTCTCGATCGCTTCTTCGAAGCGGCGGCTTAGCACCATGGTTCCATACATCCATACTGATTGCTCTTTCGTCGGTTTCATGTGTGTCCTCCGATCAGTAACTTTCGTGTGAGCGCGCGAACCCGTTAACGCTAAACGGCATCCGGCAGTCCGCTTTGATATAGGTCATTGCAGACTGCCGCGGCGTCATCTCTTTCCTGTTACATCGCGTATTGCTCGCGTGCGAATTTCCCGATTCCGGCTGCGTCCAATGCAGACAGCGGCGCAAGGAATGTCACCTGAATGACGCCCGGCGCACGACCGATTTCGATAGCCCCGTTAATGGTGGCACGGTTTCGCACCTCGGGGACCGTCATGCCAAGCAGGTCGGCGGCGCGGGCCAGCCCGTTCTCGATCGCCTGATTTAGTGTCGGGCCAGTGCCGATAACCGAGATCGGAGCCGTTTCCTCCAACTGGTCAATGTCCCATTCCCGCGCCAGTGCTATGGCTTTCGTCTTTTCATCGGCGCTGAAGGGTCGGGCCATGGGTGGCAGATCGTCAAGGCGGGGAAACAGCACCGGACCGGCAAGGGTGCGGCCCTTGATCACCTCAACCTGTAGTGTGACGCTGCCGGCCACATCCATCGTGTGCCCCGCGATCTCACCATCACCCTGTCCGGCATGCATGTCACCGATATAAACGCCCGCCCCCGGCACCTTGACCGGTGTCAGCAGAATCGCGCCGTCGCGCACCGCATCGATATCCATGTGCCCATCTGTGCGATGCTCATCCAATTGCTCTGCCGTCACCGCGTATTGGTGAGGTGCGCCAATCAAGGCCGAACCAAAATCACCCGCATTATGCGAGTCTGGCAACGGCATCGACGGCGTCGTGCCCAGTTGCCCGAGAAACGGTCGCATCCGGACCATCACTGCGGGCATGTCAGAGGGCGCGTAGACGAGGATAGGGTGCTGAACGGAATGATCGGGCAGCGCTGCGTAATGCTCGGCATTATGCGCAATCTTCTCGGCCGCCTTCTTGGGCATGGTCACCCCGACACTGCGGGTCTCGTCGAACACGACGGTATAGCCGTGAACCACCTCGAACGGCTTGACGGGATTGCCGCACTTGTCGCAGCGCACCGCGTCCGGTCCGATCCCTTCGACATGGGTTTCGGGCCAGAGCGTGTCGCAATGCGGGCAGCGAGCCGCCACATAGGGGTCGCCAAGACAGAACCCTTCGGGTGACGAATCGTGTCCTGACGCGGTAGCAATGGCGGTTACGGTGATGTCGCGGATCCTGATCGCCAGCGCATCGCCCGGCTCTGCGCCATTCACATAGACAGGTCTTGTTACTTCGTGTCCGCCGCGGAGACGCGGGGTGATCATTGGTCCCCAGCATCCTGGTGCGGTATTGGCGATTATCGTGCCGCCGTCTTCAACTGGGCCAAGCATTGGCTGCGATGGGTCCAGAATGCCGTTGGTAAATTCCTGCACGACAAGACTGCGCTGCGCTGTGCCGGTCGCAGACCCTGCTTGATCTTTTGACATGGGTAGTCTCCTCTCCGAGATTTGAATCAATCAGGCAGCAGCCAACGCTGGTTCGGCTAAATCGATCAGCTGAATTTCTCGGAACACTCAATAGTGCCGAGGAATACAGCGCATAAAGCGATCTGCAGCCAAGAACGGTACCATCCAACAAGTGAAGCGTCGGTCAAAGATGACGGAGAGTCAATTGGCTTGGCGACCTGACACGCGGTAGCTGGCGCGGGCACTGTTAGAGAAACCCGACTTCCAGAGCCATCCACGGAACCTTAACCATGTACAGGCACAGCAATCCCTCAATGGCATGACAGAACCGTCCGTCTCTTTGATTTCAAAATCACCAATTACGGCTTCAAAAGAACGAGGGCTATTCAAGCGCTTTCTCTGCTTCCCTTGAGGCCCACGGGTTAACGGATCAATGCGCGGAGCATCAAGTAGGTATCTATCACCCACTCGTCCCGCAGGATCAGGTCCCAGCGCGGTGCCGATCTGGTGCTCCCAAGCGACAGCCCGCGGCGCGGCGATCGAGACGGGCGGGGTAACCTCTCTGAGGCCGCCCTGAAGACATATTGCGAATGGTTCCTGAAGGTTGCGCTGGATCAGATCACCTTCTTGGCCAAGCTCTTTGACCTAGGCGGTCTCGAAAAACGTTATCGGCGTCTGGTCGAGGATACTGTCGATGACAAGTGTGCGCCCGACCTTATTTCGGCGGTTCTTCGGTCTGGTGCGCTGGAACGCGGAGAGGCGCAGATCGTCCTCAAGACCTCCGAGCGCACGGCGCGCAACACGCTGAGCAAGCTAACATCAGTCGGCTAACTGTCATCCGCCTCACCGAAGACGCCCATGCGTTCTGCGTTTTCTCTCGACTACCGTGAGCGACTTTTCCCCAACCTGTTCGCTGACGGGGATCTGCCTGAATAATAGAAGAGGATATGCTGGAGGCATAAATATTGCTGCGGTTTTCAGTTGGTGGCGCACCACATCCGATACCGCCCCTGCCCGGTCACTTCGCGGATAAGGCCTCGCGTTTCCATCCATGCGAGGTTGCGCTGGACGGCGGCGCGGCTGGCACCGGTCAGGGTCTCGGCCATTGGGGCGGAGACGAGGGGCCATTCGGTCAGCACGGCGCGCAATGCTGGTGGTGTCTTCCCAGAGAGCGGAGCCATCACGGTTTCCGCCCGCGCTGACCATGCCTGAATATCGTCGAGGTGTCGCATTGCGGTCAGGCATGAGGTTGCCATTCCCTCGAGCCAACGCTCCAAGCGCTCAGCCGGGAGGCCACCGGCGCGCAACCCCCCTGCCCCGCGTATAGCCAGAGGCGCAAAGATGGCCCCCCCATTCGAATTAGGGCCTTCGCTGGCGGCAATGCGTGCGGCGGTAACCGCCGCTTCTATCCGGTCGCCCTGTTGCCCGAGGCCCGCAAGGCTCCAGAGATGAAACCCCATGCAGGCGCGTGTGATCGGGTGCAGGTCGGCGGCTTGCGCCATCAGGTCAAGCCACCCGCCCGCGCGATCCGCAAAGGGCTCGGCTTCATCCGCCATGTTTTCAGGGTCACGGCGATCGAGGAAAGCGGATAGGTCCACCTCTGGGCCGGGACCGCCTGTAAGACGCCGCACCGCCCATCCGACACGCGCGAGCGCCGCGGTGTCGTCCTGCACACCCGACAGGCGCATGGATATCCAGAGTGCCAGCCGATCCGGGCCAATTCGGTCGCCCACAAACCAGCTGAGGTCTGCCGCCTCGATCAGCGCGAGCCTGTGTCGCCAGCCTTCCGGGCCACGGCGCAGACGGTCATCCAGCGCGCCAATCCGGCCAGCCACACGGGCGAGACGGGCGGCATTGCCTGCCTCTGCCTTCCGCCAAGCGTCGAGGACTGCGGTTTCACGCAGCTCTGCCCTCGGTCCGGGCGGCAGATAATCCGGCTCCACTTCCATCGGTCCGGGTAGGAACCACAGGTCGTCCTCAGACGTCTCTTCAAGCCCTTCCGCATCCACTAGAGGATCATCAAAACTACCATACTGTGTAGATACTTGAGGCTTCATATGTGCAAAATACGGCAGTTTTGCAGTTTACCCAAGTGTTTTGTCAGGGTGCGCCTGCACACCTCATATAGCACGTGCGCGCGGTGGTCTGCGAGATATCTCTGATCGCGCTCAGCGTATGAAAACCAAGGGCTTTTTGATGAGCAGCGCCACAGAGAGCGCCCTTGCATCTGTTTACAAACGGTCGTTTATTGGCAATGTATGCAACTGCAAACGGCCTGACTATATGCCCCTGATCGGCTACGCCCGCGTCTCGACCGAGGATCAGACCCCCCTGCCCCAGTCGCAGGCCCTGAAATCTGCGGGCTGCGTCGAGATCTACGAGGAGCAGGCCTCGGGCGGCAACCGCGCGCGGCCCGTGCTGGCCCGCGTGCTCGAGCGGATCGGCAAGGGCGACACGCTGGTGGTGGTGCGCATCGACCGTCTGGCGCGGTCGCTCTCGCATCTGCTGGAGGTGATCGAGCGGCTGGAGGCGAAAGGCGCCTTTTTTCGCTCTCTGACCGATCCGATCGACACGTCCTCGCCGCAGGGCAAGTTCACCCTGCAAGTCCTGGGCGCCGCGGCGGAGTTCGAGCGCGCCCTGATCCGCGAACGCACCAAGGCCGGCCTCGCCAGCGCGCGCACAAAGGGCCGCGTGGGCGGAAACCCTGGACTGCGGGCCAAAGACCCTGCCGCTCTTCGCAAGGTGCGGCTGGCGCGACAGGACGGCTACATGGAACGGCTGAACGAAACCGCGCAGGACTGGGTGCCCCATGTGCGCCGCCTGCGGCCCGACATGGCGTGGGAAGACGTACTGCGGATCGTTAACGGCCCCCTGCCCCGCGAACGCCGCTGGACACAAAGCCGCTTGCTACGTGCCGTGAACGCCTATGTCCGCGAAGGCTTTCTGCCCGAGACTGTGCTCGCCCGCGCCGGCCGCCGCGAGACGGATGATCGCTTGCCCGCCATCGTCGCCGCCATCAAGGGCGCGGATCCGGACATCACGCTTCAGGCGATCTGCAGCCGGCTGGAAGCCATGCGTGAGCGAACACCCCGTGGGCGGACAAGCTGGCAGCCGTCATCCGTGAAGATGCTGCTGGAGCGGGCGGAGAGGTTGGGTCTGCTTGAGTAGCCTAACAACCTTGCGAATCCTCCATGACATGGAAGGATTACAAGACTTTGGCAGACGCCAAGCTCAGAAACTGTCCGCTCGCGCAAAGGGGTTGATGATGCGAAGTTGGCCTTCCACCAGCAAGCCATCTTGCATGTCCTCGCTCCACAGCGTGGTGCAGCCTGCAACCAAAGCGCTGGCCACGATCATCGCGTCGTAGATCGAGAAGCCGTAGCGTTCCGCCAAGGCGCGGCCGACGTCATGGGTCTGAAGGGTCAGGTCTTCGACGGGACACAAGGCGCGCACGCCCTCGAGAAACGCCCCTGCTTCCTCCCAACTCAGGCCAGCCTTGCGGCGACAGTTGACCAGCGTCTCGTTCAGGACTTGAACGCTGATCCGGGGCCCCTGCCCCAGGATGACCTCGGCGCGATCGGCCTTCGGGCCGTCGTCGAGCAGGTAAAGAACGACATTCGTATCCGCGAACTCAGCGCTCATGCGCGTCGTCGCGGCTCAGGCGTGCCGCAGCGGGCAGCTTGCCCCGGAAGCGGCGCAGCCCCGTCAGCACCTCATCCGCGCGCGCCAGACGACGGACTCTGACCTGGCCGTCGTCCTTGACCAGATCGATCTGATCCCCTTCCTTGAGGCCAAGTTCCCGGACAAGCTCCGCGGGCAAGCGAACGGCCAGCGAGTTGCCCCATTTTGCGACCTGCATTTTGGCCTCCTGCGTGGATATACGAACAGTAATGTATATTACACTAACTACATGGGCAAGCCTGTCCGCGAGCTTGGGCTACTCTTGTGCGTCACGCAGTGGCCGACACCAGATCTAGAAAGTGCTTGCACGAATCTGAGTCCTCCGGCAATAGTCACGGAAAAGGGCGACTAAACGCCGAAATCCGTGAACACGCCACGGACGCGCGAGGGCAGATGAGCAGAGCCGATACACCAGAAGACCTGAACGCTGTGATCCGCCAGCACTCCGAGTTGTTGGCGGCGCAATTGCATTCGCAGCGTGAGAGCCTGTTCCCGCCCGACGCTTCGAAGACTATGCGCAAATTCACCTCTGGGGAAGCTGCTGCACTGCTGGGCGTCAACGACTCATACCTCAGGAAACTTCACCTTGATGGCAAGGGGCCGTCGCCAGAGGTCTCATCGGGGAACCGGCGGCATTATTCGGCCGAAGATATCCATAACTTACGGATCCTGTTGGAGAAAACGGCTCGCAAGCCGGGAGACTACCTGCCTGGTCGCCGCGCTGGGGATCATCTTCAGATCATCGGCGTGATGAACTTCAAGGGTGGCAGCGGCAAGACAACCTCCTCGGCGCATCTTGCGCAGCGGTTGGCCCTCAAGGGGTATCGTGTCTTGGCAATCGACCTTGATCCGCAGGCTTCGCTTACGGCCTTGCACGGGGTTCAGCCGGAATTCGACCTGCGTGATGGTGGCACACTCTACGATGCGATCCGCTACGAAGACCCGGTTCCGATCGCAAAGGTCATCCGCAAGACCTACATACCAAACTTAGATCTGATTCCCGGAAACCTCGAACTCATGGAGTTCGAGCACGAAACGCCCCGGGCTCTTTCTCGTGGCAACGCGGGCTTGTTCTTCTTCCGCGTGAAGGAGGCGCTGGCACAGGTCGATGATCGGTATGACGTCGTCGTCATCGACTGTCCTCCGCAACTCGGGTTCTTGACTATGTCCGCGCTGTCGGCCGCGACAGGCGTTCTTGTGACGATCCATCCCGAGATGCTCGACGTGATGTCGATGAGCCAGTTCCTCAGGATGACAGCCGATCTCATGGATGTCATCGCCGACAGCGGAGCCGACATGTCGCATGACTGGATGCGCTATCTGTTGACCCGCTACGAGCCGACGGACGCGCCACAGAACCGCATCGTCGCCTTCCTACGGACGATGTACGGAGACAAGGTATTGAACGCTCCGATGCTTAAGTCGACGGCTATCTCGGATGCCGGCCTGACGAAGCAGACCCTGTACGAAGTCGAGCGGAGCGCCTTTACCCGGACGACCTATGACCGGGCAATCGAAAGCCTGAATGCCGTCAACGATGAGATCGCCCAGCTCATCCAGAAGACGTGGGGGCGCTGATGACCGACAGCAAGAAAAAGCGCATGTCCATGCTCGACAGTTTGGCGGCGGCGGGCACGCCCCCTCCCCCGGGCAGCATGATGTCAAGTAATCGGGCGCTCCGCTCTGCGCGCGATGCTGTGGATGCTCACCATGTCTGGGAACTCGATCCGGTTGAGATCGAGGACGAAAGGTACTCGGATCGCCTCGACCCCAAGGATGTGCATGATCTGCGCGCCTCGATAGAGCAGAACGGCCAGACCGTCCCCATTCTCGTAAGGCGCCACCCGACCGAGACCAATCGCTATCTCCTTGTCTATGGACGCCGACGTCTTGAGGCCATTCGTGCCTCCGACAAGGTCAAGAAGGTTCGAGCGCTTATCGCGAACCTGGACGATACGGCCGCGTTGCGCGCCCAGGTTTCCGAGAACACCGGAAGGCGCGACCTCAGTTACATCGAACGCTCCCTCTTTGCGCAGGAACTGCTCGACAACGGCTTTGGTTCGCAGGCTCAGATTGCCGAAGTGCTGAACGTGACCCGTTCTGCGGTTTCGATGTCGATCTCGGTTGCCAAGGCGATCGGGACAGCCTTGGCCCATGCGATCGGACCGGCTCATGGAATCGGGCGCCCCAGATGGGAATCCTTGGCGAAGGAACTCTCCAACTCCGGCATGGGCATGGACGAGCTGTGCCGGGTTGCGATTGATGCCCGTGGCAAAGCGGCCGCAGGCGCACTGGCCGACGAGGAGCCCCCGGTTGATCCTTCGGTCGCGGCATTTGAGGCCGTTGTCCGTCATGTGAAAAGGACCAGTGGTCCTTCTCTTGACAAGAGGCCGAGACCAAAAGCGACGCCCCTTTTGATCGATGGCGCACCTGTGGGAGCCATCAAGAGGTCGGCTCGGGCAGTCAGGCTGGACCTAACGGATGTGGACGATGCCTTTGCACAGTGGCTCGACGCCCGTGCGCAGGACGTCCTCGAAGAGCTTCATGATCGCTGGAAACACGAGACATGAAGAGAGGTAGAGCAGCAACAAGAAGGAGGCACGGTACAGGCTAAAGAAAAGGTCCCGCAAAGCTTGCGCTCCACGAGACCCCAACTTTGATCTTAGCACCTTCAAGGTAGTGGGCCAGCGCGCAAACCGCAAGTCATATGTGATTCGCGGCGCGGTCTTTCTTTGCCTTCGTGAACTGACATCATGGAGTACACACCAATTTCGCCGTTTATGCGGCCGATCTCGCACGCCCATCTGCGCGTGGTCGAGCGGCCTGAGGCGTCTGTTCCAGGCAAGCCCGTTAACAAGTGGGAGCTCCTTCGCGAGCTTTCAAAGGCGCAGGCCGCCTTTGGGGTTACCGAGCGCGATCTGACCGTCCTGCAGGGGCTTCTCAGCTTCTTTCCCGATGATGCGCTTGGCGGGAACTCCGAGATGGTCGTCTTCCCGTCCAACAAGGCGATCTGCGAGCGGCTGAATGGCATGCCCTGCTCTACGATGCGCCGTCACCTGGCCCGCCTGGTCGAGGCAGGCTTGCTCATGCGACGCGATAGCCCCAACGGGAAGAGGTATGTCCGCAGGCATGGCGAAGAGCGCGTGGCTTTTGGCTTTGATCTCTCGCCACTCTACTGCCGGTCCGAAGAGGTGGCACGGGCCGCAGAGGCCGTGCGTGAGGCCGAGGACCGTGTGCGTCGGCTGCGGGAGGTCGTGAGCCTCATGCGGCGCGATCTCGCTGCCGTGGCGGAGTTTGGAGAGGAGATCCGGCCAGGTCTTGGCCTCTGGGACCAACTACGCGACAAGGCTGTCCTGACAGCGCGCGCCCTCCGCCGCAAGCTCGCGTTCGATGAGCTTTCGGCATTTAGAGCCGACCTTGAAGCCCTTCTAGACCATGCACGCAACGTCATTGACGGCCCTGAAACAGAAGAAATGAACACCAATGATGCCAGTTTTGAGCGTCACCATCATAATTCAAATGAAGAATCTATAGACTTTGAACCTGCCTTAGAAAAAGGCGGGGCGGCGGCCGACGCGCCAGATGTTGAAACGGATGCACCTGGTGCTGACGTGGAAGAAGCCGACACAAGACGCGTGCCAAAGATCCCGCTCCATCTGGTGATCGCTGGCTGCCCGTCGCTCAAAACCTTTTACCAAGGCGACATCCGCCATTGGCATCAGCTTTTCGACGCGGCTTGCCATGTACGGCCGGCCATGGGGATCAGCGCGTCAGCTTGGGAAGAAGCGCAACGGTTCATGGGCCCCGAGCAGGCATCGATCGTTGTCGTCGCTATGCTGGAACGCTTTGCGGACATCCGATCGCCCGGTGGCTACCTCCGTGCGCTGACATCCAAGGCAGCGGCGGGCGAGTTCTCCTGCGGGCCGATGGTCATGGCGCTGATGTCCCGGCGAACCGCGGCATGATGTTCACAGCTGTGAACTCTCGTGACGCTCGAGACAGTTCACAGCTGTGAACCGCCGGACGGGTCGCGCGATTATGAACGATGAGAGGAAAAGGTTGGTGAGTTGAGGGGTGACGGGAAGTGAGATCGGGAGAGTGGCTTCCGGCGCCCGTCGTGGAGAAGATCTGATGGCGAAAGTTGCCCAGAAAATCACGCTGTCCCCATCGCGGGACATCCCCTTCGACAAGCTCGTGCTGAGCCAGTCCAACGTACGGCGCATCAAGGCTGGCGTCTCGGTCGAGGAACTTGCAGAAGACATCGCCCGCCGCGGGCTGCTGCAGAGCCTGAACGTCCGACCTGTGCTCGATGCCGATGGCGTCGAAACCGGGCTGTTCGAGATCCCGGCCGGTGGTCGTCGTTTCCAGGCGCTGTCGCTGCTGGTGAAGCAGAAGCGGTTGGCCAAGACCGCGCCGATCCCCTGCATCGTGCGGGAGGCTGCGTCACCGATCCTCGCCGAGGACGACTCTCTGGCGGAGAACATGCAGCGCGTTGCTCTGCATCCGCTCGACCAGTTCCGTGCGTTCCAGACCCTGCGTGAGAAGGGTCAGGGCGAGGAAGCAATCGCGGCGGCCTTCTTCGTCACGCCGCAGATCGTCAAGCAGCGCCTGAAACTTGCCTCCGTGGCCCCTGCCCTGCTCGAGGTCTATGCCGAGGATGGCATGACGCTGGAACAGCTGATGGCCTTCACGGTGAACCCGGATCACGTGCGTCAGGTGCAGGTCTGGGACGCGGTAAAGAATTCCTGGAACAAGGAGCCTTATGCCATTCGGCGCATCCTGACGGAGACCTCGGTCCGGGCATCGGATCGTCGCGCGATCTTCGTCGGTATCGATGCCTATGAGGCGGCGGGTGGTGTCGTGCTGCGCGATCTCTTCCAGGGTGATGACGGTGGTTGGCTCGAGGACCCTGCCCTGCTCGACCGGCTGGTGGCCGAGAAGCTTCAGACTGAGGCCGAAGCGCTTTCCTCTGAAGGCTGGAAGTGGATCGAAGTGGCGACCGACCTGCCCTATGGCTACAGCCACGGTCTACGGCGTCTGGCCGGTGATCCCGCCCCGATGACCGACGAGGAAAGCGCGGCCCACGCTTCGCTCCTCGCCGAGTATCGTGCGCTGGAGGAGGAGTATTCCGGCCAAGACGAATACCCCGAGGAGATCGACGCGCGGCTCGGTCAGCTCGAAATGGCGATGGAAGCGCTCGAGCAGCAGCCGCTGATCTACGATCCGGCGGAGGTCGGGCGCGCGGGCGTCTTCGTCACGCTGGATCGGGACGGCAGTCTCGCGGTCTACCGTGGCTATGTCCGGCCCGAGGATGAGCTGCGCGAGGAGACCGCGGTCCAGGATGGTGATGGCGCGGAGGCCATGGGGCAGGGGGATGATGTCGGTGGTTCCAGCTGGAAACCATCGGCGACTTCCGCCGGGGGCACCGTCATCACTTCGGGTGGTCAGCCGATCGGCTCGGATGCGTCCGATGAGGAAGATGATGGTGCACTCAAGCCGCTGCCCGAGCGACTGGTCATGGAACTGACGGCCCACCGGACCCTTGCGCTGCGCGAGGCCATCGGGCGCTCGCCGGACGTCGCGTTGACACTCCTGCTCCTGAAGCTGGTGAAGGACACCTTCCGCACCTCTTCTGCTTCGGGCAGCTGTCTCGAAGCATCGGTGCGCCACGTCTACATGTCGGCTCAGGCGCCCGATCTGAAGGACAGCGTCGTGGCGAAGCTGGTCGATGAGCGTCACGCCGCCTGGGAGGTCGATCTGGCTCTCGGCGATGATGCCGCGCTCTGGGACTATCTGACGGTACTCGACCAAGGCAGTCGTCTGGCTCTCCTCGCGCATTGCCTCAGCTTCGGGATCAACGCGCTTCATGAGAAGGTGAACCCCTATGGGGCGGGCATCTCCGCCAGCGGCCTGACCCGCCGCATGGCCCATGCCGATCTTGTGGCGCGTGCCGTCGATCTCGACATGGTCGAAGCGGGCTGGGAGCCGACGGTCGATGGCTATCTCAACCGTGTGCCCAAGGCACGGATCCTCGAGGCCGTGCGCGAGGCGAAGGGAGAGGGGGCCGCGCAGCTTCTCGATCACCTGAAGAAGGGCGAGATGGCTACCGAGGCCGAGCGGCTTCTGAAGGGCAGCGGTTGGTTGCCCGAGGTCCTCCGCCGGACCGATCTGGCCGCGCAGGACGGCGAGGCGGTCGGAGAAGGGCAGGGGCAGGACGCTGGCCAGCCCGAAGAGGTCGATCTCCCGGCCTTCCTGATGGCTGATTTGCCCGACGGCAATGCGTCGATGATGGCCGCAGAGTGATCTGCGCCATCTGGGGGCGGGGAAACCCGCCCCCTTCTCTCATAAAACACAACAATATCAATATAATGAATGCAAGAGCTCGCATTCAGGATGAGGAATCATGTCTGCAACAACCATCATCGACACAGCCCCCCTCGGGGCGCTTATTCGCTACACCGACGGCTGTCCCAAGCCGCCGGCACGTTTCACGAAGAAGCTCGCGGCCTGGGAGCGCTCGAACGGCGTGGGCCGTCTCGTGAAGAAGGAACCGCCCCGGGCCTATCCGACCTGGACAGCGCCAGCCTCCTTCACGCTACATGAAGGCAACTTCTCCTCCGACGGGGTCATCCTCGTCACCATCATGCGCAGCCATTCGGCGGACAGCCGTTTAGTCTTCGAGGTCGCCGAGGAACCAAAGCCCGGGCAGGTGCGCGTGCTTCTGGACTTCGGTGGCAACACTGAGCTCCTGCATCTGGCGGAATCCATCACTGCGGCCGAGCTCTGGATCGCACGGGAAGGCTATCGCAATGCCCGTCTCGAAATCGTCGGTGCCGAGGACGGCGACAGGGCAGGGGACGCAGACCTGGCCGCCTGAGCCCTGACAATGCGTGAGGGGCCTTCCGAAAGGCGGGCCTCTCACCGACCAGACCCTCGTCCCGCGAAATCGCGGGGCGCCAAAGGATCCATCCCCAAAGACGAAAGTCTTCAACCACGAGCCTGCCCGGGAGGCTTGTGGCGTTCCAGGCATCAGCCGGACAACTGGCTCCTGACGTTGGGGCACCATCCCCCGCTCGCCATTCCCTTCCTTGCCCCGAATCCCGTCTTCGAGATCAACCCGCGAGGGGTCGGACTACGGGCAAGCCCGTGCCGCCGGGTGGATTCGGACGAGCCGAACGCACCCGGTGATGTCAGCCAGTCTTCGGGCCTGCGGGGTCCTGTCGTGCGGGGGATGGTCCCCCGCCTCCAAGACAGGAGCCAAACAGATGTCCCGCAAAGATGCCCACGCTTTCGCCGCCTCCCTCGCCGCCACGCTCATGGTTTCGATCGTCGTCTTCCAGGCAGGGGATGGAACCTTCGGCGCCGTCCCCGCCGATGAGATCGACGGAGACGAGGTCGTGATCGTCTCGGAATACGATCCCTTCGGGTGAGGCTTCGGCCTCACTTACCGAGGGCCCGGCAGGGCGCAGGCGCGCCCCCGGGCCTATCGCCGACAGAGTGATCGGCGGTGCCGATCTGAAGAACGCTTGTGTGCCGCCAGCGCAGATCTTGATGCGCAGAGGGCGGATTTTGTTGAAAAAGTCGGCCTGAGAACGCGTTTTGAGCTGCCCTCAGGCTCGGGTGTCGCCGTTTGGTTCGGACAATCGCCCGTCGCGCCGCCTTGTAGCGACTATCTGGCCACTTAGATCATGCCGTGGCCTCCGAGTTGGCGCACTGAGGCCGCAGCTTTGCGAGCTTTCGGAGGTTCTGGGCGATGGCGGCGAGGAGGAATTCGTCCTTCGCACCATTGGGGCCGCGCAGGCGTAGCCGGGTCAGGCCGAGAATGCGCTTCAGATGTGCGAAGAGCATCTCTACTTTCTTCCGCTTGTCTCGGGATACCTTGTAGGCCTTGGTCTTGCGGCATTCGCGGGCGAACTCGCGTGCTTCCTCGTGGGGTTCACGGGTGACGTATCGGGCCTCAGCTTTCGGGCAGCAGATTTCCTTGGATGGACAGGTCTGGCATGTCGCCTTCAGGGCACGATATTTCTTCCGCCCGCCGGTGTCCTGACCCCGGTTCGGATCGGAGTAGTTCCGGCGATATTGCTTGAGAGCGTGCCCTTCAGGGCAGATGTATTGATCATTCGCCTCGTCCCATTCGAAGTCGGATCTGGACCAGGTGCCATCAGTCCGCTCCGACTTGTCGATCACCGGGATGAAGGGGACGATGCTCCGCTGCTCAACCAGCCATCCGAGGTTCTCGGCGTTGCCATAGGCCGTGTCGGCCGCCAGCCAATCCGGCCTGATCCCGAACCGCTTCTCGGTTCTGTCGAGCATCGTGCGCGACGCCCCGACTTCGGCCTGGCGAATGGCTCGCGTCGCCTCAACATCCATGATTACCGAGCTTTTGGTGTCGATCAGGTAGTTGGTGGCGTAAGCAAAATAGGGGCGACTTTCCTCGGCGCGGGTCCATTGCGCCGCCGGGTCGGACTTGGCCACGAACTTCGGCTGGGTCGGTGACGCGGCGCCGAAGGCGGCATCATCCAGCGTGTCCAGATATTCCCGCGCCGCCCGGTTACCAGCATCGCGTGCGACCTCAGGGCTCCAGTCCTCGGCTGCGATTGACCGGGCCTTGTTGGCGTCAGCGGAGATCAGGCTGGCATCCACGGCAAAGCCCTCGCCTGCCACCAAGTCCTCCCTCAGGCAACGCTCGACCGTGGCTTCGAACACCTGTCGCAGCAGATTGCTTTCGCGAAACTTGCCATGGCGATACCGCGAGAATGTCGAGTGATCCGGGACTTTCCCCTCCAGGCCCAGCCGACAGAACCAGCGATAGGCGAGGTTCAGATGGACCTCGTCGCAGAGGCGACGTTCCGATCGGATGCCCATGACGTAACCGATGACCAACATGCGGATGATCAGCTCTGGATCGATCGAGGGACGCCCGAGGTGGCTGTAGAACGGGCGCACGGCCTCTCTCATGCCATCCACGTCGAGGAACCGGTCGATCTCGCGAAGCATATGACCGGAAGGAACATGACGCTCCAGATCGAAGTCATAGAACAGCTGTGCCGGTGCCGTTTGGATGCCCATCATGACGAAATCCTCCAATCCCCTCATAATCGAGTGAATCAAGGGACTTGCCGCGCTGCAACAAAGACTTTTTCAACAGCATCGGCGGTGAACTGCCGTTCGCTGCGACAAAGACTAACGGCAGAGAAACTCAGAAAGCTGTTGTTCGACAATCCGCGCGAACACCGGCGGCCCACAGAAACGGAGCTTCGCGAGCCTTTCCATCAGAGGCTCCCACCCTGTATACCAAGCGTAGACCGCATGTGACTTGATAGATCGATACCGCCTAGCTAACCTACCGAGACTGGTGCGAAAAGGGATGCTTGCGTGGCTTCAGCATTTACGCCTTCGATTACTGTAGGCGCGAGTGAGGTGCAATAAGCTGCGAGCTGCAAACTGAATAAATTAAAGCGAGAAAATATGGACGATCCTATTCTTGGCTCTTATCTGCGTGAGTTCTCCAAAACGTACGACTTGGAAGGAGAGAAAGAGTCCGATATATTTGAGTTTTTCTCCGCATACTGTGTGATGCATCGAGACTTTTCAGAGCATACGGAGCTCACGGATGCAGTCGTCGCGGGCACTCATGACACCGCGATAGATGCCGTCGCAATATTTTTAAACGATATACACGTGGTGGCCCCTGCTCAGGTCAATGAAATTTCAGAACGGCACAGAATTTCAGTTGACTATTGCTTCATTCAGTCGAAGGCAACCCGAAACATCAAGGCTGCGGAGGTCGGGAGCTTTCTGCAAGGCATCCGAGAGTTTTTCGGCAAGAGCTATATGCCAGCCAATGAAGACATTGCCGACAAGCGCGACCTTTCAAATCACGTTTTTGATGTAAGTGTTAGATTTCGAGGCAAGCCAAAGCTTCACATTTATTACTGTTATGCGGGCAGTTTCAAAGAAGATGAGAATTTGATCGCTCGCGCCGAAGCGGGCATGCAGGACCTTAGGGACCTAGGACTCTTTTCTGATGTTTCCTTTGAATTTTTGGATTCTGATCGGCTTCAGCAGAGATACCAGGAAGTAAACCTTCGGGTTGAAAAGGAGGTGTCTATGAATGAGTTCGCCTCACTCCCGCAGATTCCGGGGATACGACAAGCCTACCTTGGGCTTTTGCCCTGCACCGAACTCGTTACACTTTTATCAAATTCCGATGGAAAGCTCCACAAGGCAGTTTTCAATGAAAACGTTCGCGATTTTCTTAGTCGAAACCCAGTGAATGATGAAATTTCAGCAACTATTTCTTCAGACGAGAGCCAAGGACGGCTGCCCGCGCTTAACAATGGCATAACGATTGTTGCAAGAGGGGTTTCTCTTGTGGGAAAAAAATTCACTCTTTCCGATTATCAGATCGTAAACGGCTGCCAAACGAGCAATATTATTTTCTCCAATAAATCCAAACTGAGGCCTGAGACAGTTGTTCCAGTGAAGATCATCGAGGTTGAGGACAAGGAAATAATCAACGAGATTGTGCGCGCAACCAATCGCCAAACAGAAGTCAAAGATGAGGCTTTTGTTGTACTGGGTGAATTCCACAAGAGGCTTGAAAGATTTTTCCTTAGCATTGAGGGGGATGAAGCGCACAGGGTAGTGTACGAACGTAGGAAAAGGCAGTACAGCGATACGACTTTTTCCCCACATAACATCGTAACGCTGACAAACTTGACAAACGCAGTGATTAGCTGCTGCTTTGAAGAGCCCGTTGATGCTAACGACTATTATGGCGTTCTTCTGAATAAGTATAGAGATCGAATTTTCCAAGACAGTAATTCTATGTGGCCATATCTTCTAGCCGCAAAGATTCTAAAGGGAATTGAAGGGATGTGCTCAGGCAAGAATAGAAGAAATGTTTGGAAGTTTAGATTTATTCTTGCAGCCCTAGTGCGCAAGGAATTCGGAAAGCTCCCTCCGCTCGACAGCAATTCTGCGCAGCAGAAATATGCCGCCACCGCATTGCGCGAAATAGAGAACCCGGAAGCTTTTTCGCGACTGATTTTGGGGGCTGAGAAAAAGCTGGCAGATGCAATCAAACGGCAGCCTAAGGACTTCGACCCTCGCAACGCGCACCAAAACAGGAAATTCGTGACTGAACTCCTAAATCCTTGAATATGCGCGGTCGATAGGATCGCGTGGGCGTCGGAGCGAGTTCGCACTAGTGGCCATCCAAGGTGGGACATGTTTACGTGCGGCGACTGGCTGTGATTCCGGATTGCGCTGGCGCCATTGTGACGCAGTGCCATCCATGAACTTCTGGAAGAAGTTGCCTCGGGCGCGAGCGCGGCGCCTAGGGTGAACGACCGCTTCAAGCTAACAGCGGCGAGCCGCCGCGCCTGTCATGAATGACGGCTTCGGGCCGAAAGCGTAGGTCAAGCCTTCAACTGATGGCTAGGTCGCTCGCGGTCTTTCCTGCCTCCAACGCCTCCACGAACCACTGCGGCTTGCGCCCGCGGCCGGACCAGGTGAGTGCCGGGTTCTCAGGGTGCCGGTATTTCGCCGCTGCAGGCGCACGGGAGGATTTCGTCTCGGTGCCGACGAGTTCGGCCAGGGAATAGCCGAGGTCCCGGGCGAGAGCTTCCACCTTGGCGCGGGCTTCCGCCTTCTGCCGATCTTGATAGGTGGAAATCGCCTTGGCGACATCCTTCTGCATTTTCTTCAGCTCGCTGAGCGACAGTGCCTCGAGATCGAAATCAGCCATTGATGCGGTCCGTGTCCTGAATGTCCCGGTATCGATAGCCCGTCGCGGCAGGGTGCCGCAACTCCCGGAAGGCTGGGGTAGGGGTGGCAAAGGCTGTTGATCGTCGTTTTCGCCGCCAGGGAGGTGCTGGCCTGGGGGTCAGGCTGTCCCGATTGGCAGGGTGACGAGTTCTGGCACGGGCTCCCCGCGCATCTCTGTCTCTTGGGCCATCCCTTCGACTGACAATCCCCTAATCCCGTTCGGGCTCCTGCGCGCAACCCCGCGTCAGTCCGGGCCGTGTTGCCCCTTTGGGGCTGCCCGCTCCACCCCGGTCCTCTGGGGGTTTCCGGCGTCCGTTCCGTCCACCGTGCACGCGTCACCCGACGGGCTTTTTCCGGGTCTTGTCGAAGGGACGGTCCCGAAGACAGGACACAGAAGGAAGCTTACCATGCAGAACATCGTCATCCTCGCCGGCAACATCGGTCAGACCCCCGAAGTCCGCACCACCCAAGGCGGCACCAAGATCACCAACTTCAGCCTCGCCACCTCCCGCCCCCGCATCTCGGAAGGTCGCGTCCTGCGCGACGATAACGGCTACCGGGTCATGGACACCGAGTGGCACCGCATCACCTGCTTCAACGGTCTCGGCAAGACGGTCGCGGAGCATTGCGAGAAGGGCATGAAGGTCCTCGTCCACGGCCGCATCCACTACACCAAGTGGATCGATAGCATGGGGAACGACCGCTACGGCTGCGAGATCATCGCCGAGAAGGTCGACTTCCTGAGCCGCCCGAAGTCGGCCGAGAACGAAAACCCCGAGCTGGTCGACCGCGACGACGAGATCCCGTTCTGAGAACGGGGTCTCCCTCTCGGGCCCGGCGGGGAAATCCGCCGGGTCTGTTAAACTTCAGCCTAGCGTCTTCATCGCCGCCAGATTCTTGTCGATCCTACCGATGTGGTGGTCCCAGTCATCTGCCCAGCCCTCTGTGTTCGCTTGCTTGCAGAGCGCCCTCGCCAAGGTCCAGTTGCCGCGCTTCTCTTCGATGATGCGAAGCTGCCGGTAGCCAGCGTGGGCCGGGATGAAGCCCCAGTTCTTGTCCTCGCGGAAGAACCGGACCACGTTAGCCCCGAGTCCGATCTGGCGCTGGAAACTCTTCACTGCCTCGTCCAAGGCGAATGGATCGTGATCCCGCCACCGGTAATAGAACGCACCTCTGACCGCAAAGTAGAAGTGCAGGTCAAGAACCGGGACGTTCTCGTTTACCAGCGTGTCCGCCCGATCCAGCAGCTTGTACCCCAGATGGCGCAGGTGACCACCCGCAGGCCTCGGACACTGCCGCTTTGCTCTAATTCGCCATTGTGAACCCAAGAGTGAGAGGAGTGCCGGTTTCCCGGTGACGGGTTGAGGGCTGGGAGAGTGGCTTCCGGCGCCTGTCACGGGAGATAGCCGATGGGCGTTGTGGAAGTTTTGGACCCGGTACGGCCGACGAAGGCTGGTGGCTGGAAGGTGGATGTGAGCCGGGGTGAGCGGAACGGGCGGGTGTCGTCCGAATGGTTCAACCGGCCCGATGACGAGCGGTATCTGTCGCTCGACGATCTCTGGACATCGGTGAAAGGCCGCTCCGAGCGCAGCCGCAGCCGGGTGGTGCAGACGGCAGACATCAGGGTGGAAGCCGCGCGCGACAGCGCTGAGCGGCTGCACCTGGTCCTTCCGAAAGCGCATGAACCGGTTGCACCCACGCATTGGGCGTTCGGCCAGCTAGCGAGCATCGTCGGCGCGCCGGCGTCCTACCTGCGCCAGCTGCCTGCGCCGCTGGCGGGGATCAACCTGCAATACGGCCTGACCAACCACCGCGCTGAGCAAGTGAAGACCTTCGAGACGGAAGATGGTCGCACCGAACTGCGCGCGGTGACCGGCCCCGACTATGGCCGCATCCATGACCATGAGCTGGTCGAGGCGGTGCAGCGCATTGCGGGCAATGGCACGGGCGACACGCGCTGGAAGGTGCCGGGCGTGCTCGACTGGTCGACCGGGGTCTACAACCCCGATGTCGAGATCAGCCGCGACACGACCACGCTCTATGCCTCGGACCGCGACGTCTTCCTGTTCCTGGTCGATGATCACAACCCGATCGAGGCGGGCCGGCTGCCGGACGGCTCCCCCGATCTCTATTTCCGGGGCTTCTACTGCTGGAACTCCGAAGTGGGCGCGAAGACCCTCGGTATGGCGAGCTTCTACCTGCGGGCCGTGTGCCAGAACCGCAACCTTTGGGGCGTGGAGGATTTCCAGGAGATCAAGATCCGCCACTCGAAGTATGCGGCGTCGCGCTTTGCTCATGAGGCGGCCCCGGCGCTGACGCGGTTCGCCAATTCCTCGCCGCAGGGGTTCGTGAATGGCATCAAGGCGGCGCGGCAGCAGATCGTGGCGCGGACGGACGAGGACCGGGATGATTTCCTGCGCAAGCGCGGCTTCTCGAAGGCCGAATCCGGCAAGATCATCGAGAAGGTGCTGATGGAAGAGGGTCGCCCGCCAGAGAGTATCTTCGACTTCGTGCAAGGCATCACGCGGCTTGCGCGCGACAAGACCCAGCAGGATGCCCGCCTCGACATGGAAGGGCGCGCCAAGAAGCTCCTCGACCGGGTCGGCTAACGCCGGGCCCGATATCGCGACCGCCTTCGCGCGCGGCGGTCGCGCACTCCCCTTCCACACGCACGCTACTGGCCTCGCCCCGAGAGGGCAGGGGGCTTCGGCCTGCGCATTTCAGCGAGACCCCCATGACCCCCCAGGAAGAAACCATCGTCCTCGAGGCCCGCGACATCCTCGGCCGCTACCTCAGCCAGAACCCGGTCATCGGCAGCTGGCAGGCACTGATGGACTATTGCGCGTTCAGCGTTCGCGGGCCCATCGAACGCTTCCACGTCCTCTATCTCGACCGCAAGAACCGCGTCATCTCCGATGAGCTTCTCTCGACCGGCACGGTTGATCATGTCCCGGTCTATCCGCGCGAGGTGATCAAGCGGGCGCTGATGCTGAACGCCAGCGCCCTGATCCTGATCCACAACCACCCGTCCGGCGATCCGACGCCGTCGGAGGCCGATCTCAGCATGACCAAGGAGATCCAGAAGGGGTGCAAGTACCTCGGCCTCACGCTGCACGACCACATCATCGTCGGTGCCGGTACGGAGCTGAGCCTGCGGGCCCTCGGCAAGCTCTGAGAGCCCATCGGGCCCATCACCGCCGCCCCTTCGAGAAAGAGGGCGGCGGTTTGGTCTTTGACGGATGAGGCGGGGAGAGAGGCTTCCCGCGCCGTCGGAGATACTCCCATGTTTGACCTGCCCTTGCCGATCCATCCGACCGCCTACCCGCGGGGCGTCCCACCATATTCTCCCTTGGGCGACACAGACCCCAATCACCCCTTTGCCTTGACCCTGGCGCGCCGCGCGCCGGCTGATCTCATGTCGGGCCGCGCCGCCCCGCTCGTCCTCGCCTGTTTCGCGACGCTGGCCGAGGCCATGCAGGGCGCGATCGACCATGCCGAGGGCATCGCCCCGGATGCCGCGCCCCAGCTTCTCGCGATCCTCGACCGTGACGCGCGCCTCGTGTTGGCTGGGGCGGCCAGCGACCACGCCGTCGCCTGGTGCCACCCGGTGACGAGTGCGGCCGAGGCGCGGGGCGTGGTGACCGAGGCAAGCCAACTGCGCGCGCAGGCAGGCCGCGCGGCCGCTTGGGGTGAGCCCGATCTGGCGGCTCAGTTGCGCCACAGGGCCGATCTTCTGGATGCGCGGCTCGTCGATCCGCTCTGGCGCGCCTTTGCCGCCCGGGCGCTGCAGGTCGCTGCGTGAGGCCCGAGAGGCAGAGGAGGGCAGGGGGGATTTGGAGCTTGTCCGGGGGAGAGAGATCGCCCGGCCCGGCTTCGATCCCTTCCCATTACCGGAGACACCCGATGACCCTGAGTGAACCCACCCTCGCGCCCCCGATGGCGCCCTCGACCGTCGACATGGCGCAGATCTTCGCGGCGCATGCCGAGCGTGCCGCTCGGATCGAAGCGCTGCGCCCCGGCAACAAGGACCGCCTCTTCGACGGCCTCATGGCCGCCGACATCACCCATGTCACCGTAACCTTCGACGGTGCTGGAGACAGCGGCCAGATCGAAAGCATCGGCGCCTGGTCTGGCGAGACCGCCGTCGAGTTTCCCGCGACCGAGATCGCATACGCCGCGCTCACCTGGGACGACCCCGAAGTCGAAATGCGGCAGCTCTCGCTCGAGGATGTCGTCGAGCAGCTGGCCTACGACTTCCTCTCCGACACCCATGGCGGCTGGGAGAACAACGACGGCGCCTACGGCGAGTTCTGCTTCGACGCTTCCGCCCGTTGCATCCACCTCGAGTTCAATGAGCGCTTCACCTCGTCCGAACTCCATACCCACGATTTCTGAGGGGGCGGCGATGGCACATCCTTATCACCATGCCCTGTCCTCGGTGAAGAAATGGGGCGGCACGGTCGACGACTTCATCGCGGTGCATTCCTGGTTCGACCAGAGCAAGGAGATCACAGCAGACTTTCGGCACCGGGCGCTGCGCCACCATGCCGAGGGCATCTTCATGGCGGAAACGATTTTCGGGCCGACCATCACGCTTTCGACCGGCCGCATCATCCCGACCCGTTGGGTCGGCGAACAGCATGTGAAGGAAGACCTCGGCTTCATTCCGGGTTTCGCTGACTGGGTGAAGGCCATCCGGCCCGAGCCCTGGATGCGTCGGTCGGCGCGGATCGAGGCGCTGGTCGATCCGCATCTCGCCTCGCCCGTGGTCGAGGTCGCCTGACATGACCGACCCGTCCTATCAACGCCTCGGCCTGCCGGCGACGGCGTCGCCCTACACCGTCCTGCGGTCGGCGGTCCGGGCGCTGCACCCCGACACTCGCGCCGTTCGTGGCTTCCGGGCAGCGCGCAAACGCTTCTACCAGCAGATGCTCTGCGCCCATGCCGCGCGACAGGCGGCGGGCGACGATCCGGTCCGCTGATCGTTCCCGACCACCCCCTCATCCCGACACAGCGCCCGGCCTCTTGGCCGGGTCTTCCCCATTCAGGAGGTTCCCATGGCGGATTACTTCACCCATTTTTCGTGCCAGCTCGACGTCGGCACCCCCGACAAGGCTGCCCGCGCGCTCGCGCTTTTCCAGTGCTTGCGCGCTGCGGATCAGGACGCCGACGATCCTGAGGTCGCGGGCTTCACTCTCGAGCGCCAGGGCGCCCCCGAGGGCAGCACCCTCTGGCTCCATGACGACGAGCAGGGCGATGTCGAGGCGGTTATCCGCTTCGTGCTGCGCCTTGCCGACGACCTCGACCTTACCGGCCTTTGGGGGTTCCAGTACGCCCTGACCTGCTCCCGGCCCCGCCTCGACGCCTTCGGCGGCGGCGCGCATGTCATCGATCTCGGTGCGCGGAAATCCTTCGGCTGGACCAGCAGTCACGAATGGCTGGCCGCGGCTCTCAACGGGGAGGACATCGATGCCTGAGCTCATCTGCACCATCGTCTACCAGTTCCCAGAACTTTCAGATGCCGCCAAGGAAAAGGCCCGCAGCTGGTATCGCGAGCTTGGCCCCCACGACGATTGGTGGGACGCGGTCTACGAGGATTTCGAGCGGGTCTGCGAAATCCTCGGCATCCGGCTGAAGACCACCCCCGTCCGCCTGATGGGCGGCGGGACGCGGGCCAAGCCCAGCATCTGGTTCTCCGGCTTCTGGAGCCAGGGCGACGGAGCCTGCTTCGAGGGCTATTGGTCCCACGCCAAGGGCGCGGCCGCGCACATCCGGGATTACGCGCCACAGGACGCAACCTTGCACAGCATCGCCGACCGGCTGCAGGCCCTCCAGCGGCGCAATTTTTACCAGCTGGCCGCCGAGGCCAGCCACCGTGGCCGCTACTACCACGAATACACCATGTCCGTGGACATCACCCGCGACAGCCCGACCTGGCAGTCGCCGACCGACGATGCGGAGGAGATCGTGACCGAGGCGCTGCGCGATCTGGCCCGCTGGCTCTACCGGCAGCTTGAAGCCGAATACGACCACCTCACCTCGGACGAGGCCATAGAGGAGGGGATCATCGTGAACGAGTACACCTTCACCGAAGCCGGGCGGCGGTTCGGGTGAGAGCGCGGGCAGTTCATTTGATCTTTACAAAGAGGTCATATGATCTATATTCAGGCCAATGGAGGACGCCATGTACGTTGCTGAGAAAATCCGGGAACCCGCACAGATCAACGCCGTCGCGTTGAAGGCCTATGCGCGCGTGGCCGATGCTTGGGGTCTCAGCCTCAAGGAAGCGGCTGGCCTTGCGGATATGTCAGAGAGCACCTGGAAGCGCGCCAAGAAGCCGGATTTCGCGGGGGAACTGACCAAGGATCAGCTTCTGCGGCTCAGTGCGGTGATCGGCATTTACAAGTCGCTCGAACTCTACTTCTCCGAGCCGCTCGCGCGAAGCTGGTTCACCCGTCCGAACACCGGCCCGCTGTTCGGGGGCAGCCGTCCGGTTGACACCGCCATCGACGGGGGCTTGCCGCAGATCCTCGCGGTGCGGACCTATCTTGATGCGTTGCGTGGTGGGGCATGAAGCAGACCGAGGTTTCTGATCGCGGTTTCGTTCGTCTTCTGCCCGCCACCTACCACAAGCCACCGTCCTTGCGGGGTCTCGTAGATACCGATGACGAGATGGAGATCCTGGCCGAAATCGAGGGTCTGACCAGCGGCCGTCTTCTGGCGGAACGTGGCCGCAACCCGCATCTGGACCCGCGCGAGCTTGCCTGGCAGCGCCGCAGCCGCGATCTGCGCATCTACGGCGACAGTCATGTCAACGCCGCCTTCACCTATACCCGCGCCGGCGGAAATCGCTTCAACACAGAGGAGCGCGGCGCGTGGTATTGCGCATGGGAGGTGATGGTGTCCGTCAGCGAAGTGGCCTGGCACCGCACGCGCGAACTAGGCTTTACCGGCAGCTTCCATGACAGCGCTCGCTATGTGGAATTGCTGGCGGATTTCATCGGCGTCTTCGACGACATGACCGACGAGCTGGGCCATCCGGCTCTGCATCCCGATCCGGCTATCGGATATCCCGAGGGCCAAAGCCTCGCCCAGCATCTCCGTCGGGGTGGATCGCGTGGCCTCATTTACCCGTCGGTCCGGGCGCCTGCTCTTGGCGGGAATTGCCTCGTCTGCTTCGAGCCTCACGCGATCCAGAACGTCCGGCCGGGCGCGTCTTGGGATCTTGTGTGGGATGGGACACCGCACTACTCGATTACGGCAGTCGGCTGACGAGTATCGGCGCATGCGTTTTGGAGGGGCCGAAGAAATGGAATCGGCAAATGGCAACAGCGCTGACGTGACGATCTTGCAGCCATGTGACCATCCGGCGTTATTCGAGGCTTTGGACTGTCCGCCGTCACCTACGGACGCACTACAAGCAGCACATCGCCGGACGAAAGAGAGGTCATTCCGGGGAAACACATGGCTTCCAACGATGGACTGAGTCTGCCGGTCTTATGGGCTTCCCATGGACGCGCTGAAGACGACGACGTCTCTGCCCCAAGAGACCTCTATAGATTGCTTTGATGAATGCGATGTTCCAGCGTTATGGACGCTCCAATGCCAACATTTCCAAAGAACTGAGGGACTAGCCCAAGTGGAGGAAAGTCTGAAGACGCTGGGTTAAGCGACGGCCACGACTTGCGGTGGTTGCCGAAGATCGCAGCGGTGTATCTCCCGGCGTGCCGCCGGGAGCAGACCTTGGCCCTTCGGACAGGAGTTTGACCGAGGCTGATGTCCCGAAGGGCTAATCTGCCAACCTATGGGTTGGCAACTACGCTCGGTTTGCCAAGCCACGGTATGGCAGAAGCTCCGGAAGGCCGGAGCCAGCCGGTGCCGTGCTCACTTGTTCCCGTCGATCCACTTCGACATCAACCCCTTGTCGCGGAAGCATTCGTCCGGAACGGCGCGGCGCTTGATGCGGGCGAGATTCTCCGCGAAGGCCACCTGCTTCGAGGTCGGCAACCGGTCCATGTCGGATACAGGCTTCAGCTGGGCCTGCGCCTCAATCCAGGCGCTCAGGGACCGGCGGTCCTGCTGAACTTCCCAGGGCAGGAGGGTCTGGTTACGCAGGGCGAGGGAACGCGCGTAGGCAATTTTCTTGGGCGTTGCGGGCAAGTCGTATGTGGTGCTGTCCATCGGGAAACTCCCTTGCTGGCTTGGCCCCAAGATAGAACATAACAGGAACAAAATCAAGCCAACCGTCCGGGCGCGTCGGCTCGAGAGGAAGAGGGGGGTCGGGGAAGATCAGGCCTGAGGGTGCCCGAGAGAGGGTGTCCGGGCCTGAACCTGTCCCTTATTCCGGAGTTTCCCGATGACCTATCTCGCGCCCGTTGCGCCTCCCGTTTCTGTTCCGTCCACTGAACCCGCGCCCGCGATCCTCGCCGTCGCCGAAGCGCTGCAGCCCGATCTGGCGCAAGGGTTCCAGATCGACGCGCTGCGCCTGCGGCTCGAGATGGAGCGCGCCTTTGGCGGCTCCGATGCCGATGGCGCTTGGGACTGGAAGCTCGCCTATGAGGCGGGCGAGGTGGCGCTCGTCCTCTTCCTGCGGAAGTTCGGCCGCGCGTTGCTGGCCCGGGCGGGCTCGCCCGCAACACTCTTGCCCATCCTCACCAAGGTGGCAGGTCTCTTGCCGACGCATACCCGGCGCTCGGAGGAAATGGAGCGCTTCCAGCAATTCTCGACGCCGCTGCCCATGGGACTGGCTGCAATGGCGGCAGCGCAGATCACGCCCCGTGACCTCGTCCTCGAGCCTTCCGCCGGGACCGGGCTTCTCGCGATCCTCGCCGAGATCGCCGGCGGCAGCCTCGCGCTGAACGAGTTGGCAGACACCCGCGCCGACCTTCTGCGCCTCCTCTTTCCGGTGCGTGCCGTCACCACCTTCGATGCCGCGCAGATCGACGATCATCTCGACGCGGGTCTGCGGCCGAGCGTCATCCTGATGAACCCTCCGTTTTCGGCTGTGGCCAATCTCGATGTCCGCAGCACCGATGCGACGGCGCGGCATCTGCGCTCGGCGCTTGCGCGCCTTGTGCCCGGTGGTCGGCTCGTGGCCATCACCGGTGCCGGTTTCGCGCCGGATGCCCCCGCCTGGTCCGAGACCTTCGGCCGCCTGACCGAGACGGCACATCTGGTCTTCACCGGTGCTGTGTCGGGCGCGGCCTTCGCCAAGCATGGCACCAGCTTCGAGACGCGGATTTCGGTCTTCGACAAATGCCGCGGCGGCGAGCGGGGTGGCATCATCGCTGATCTCAGCCAGCCCATGGCTGCCGATGTGGCGCAGCTCCTCGCACGGATCGTGGCCGAGGTCCCTCCGCGCCTCGAACTGGGTGCGGGCGATGTAGCTCGATCCCGCTCGACGTCCCCCTTTCCGGGAATTCCTGCCCGAGCGTTTGGCATAATGGCTGGCAAACCGCGTACAACGCCGTCGATCAACTTCGCAGCGAATGTCTCTGCGCCAGATGCCGAGGACCTCGCCTACACCCTGCGCGAGACGGCGGACGACCTCGGCGCTGCGCGTCTGTCCGATGCGATCTACGAGACCTTCCGCCTGCAGGCGATCGACATCCCCGGCGCGGCCCCGCATCCGACCAAGCTGGTGCAGTCGGCGGCCATGGCCTCAGTTGCCCCCCCAAAACCCTCCTACCGCCCGAAACTCCCCGTGGCCGTCCTGCGCGACGGCCTACTATCCGACGCTCAGCTCGAGACAGTGATCTACGCGGGCGAAGCCCATGGCGCGCATCTCGCCGGATCGTGGACCGTCGATGAAACCGGCGACATGGTCTCGGCCGCGCCCGCCGATGCCGCTGATGCCGTCCGTTTCCGCCGCGGCTTCTTCCTCGGCGACGGCACTGGTGCGGGTAAGGGCCGCCAGTCGGCCGGGATTGTGCTCGAGAACTGGGCGCAAGGCCGTCGCAAGGCGCTCTGGATATCGAAGAGCGACAAGCTTCTCGAGGACGCGCAGCGCGACTGGTCAGCGCTCGGCCAGGAGCGCCTGCTCGTCACGCCGCTCTCGCGCTTCGCCCAAGGCCGCGACATCCCCCTAAACGAAGGCATCCTCTTCACCACTTATGCCACGCTGCGCTCTGAAGAGCGCGGTGCCAAGAAATCCCGCGTCGACCAAATCATTGACTGGCTAGGTACCGACTTCGACGGGGTGATCCTGTTTGACGAAAGCCATGCCATGGCCAATGCCGCCGGATCGAAGGGCGAACGTGGCGATATGGAAGCCTCGCAGCAGGGCAGGGCGGGCCTGCGCCTGCAACACAAGCTGCCCAACGCCCGCGTGGTCTATGTCTCGGCGACAGGGGCCACGACGGTGCACAACCTCGCCTATGCGCAACGCCTCGGACTCTGGGGCGGCGAAGACTTCCCCTTCGCGACGCGGGCAGAATTCGTGCAAGCCATCGAGGCGGGCGGCGTCGCCGCGATGGAGGTTCTGGCCCGCGACCTGCGGTCCTTGGGCCTCTATACCGCCCGGTCGCTCTCCTACGATGGCGTCGAATACGAGATGCTGGAACATGCGCTGACGCTTGAGCAGCGCGGCATCTACGATGCCTATGCTGGGGCCTTCGCCATCATCCACAACAACCTCGCCGCCGCGATGGAGGCCGCCAATATCACGGGCGACAGCGGCACGCTGAACCGCCAAGCCAAGTCCGCCGCGCGCTCGGCCTTCGAGTCTGCCAAGCAGCGCTTCTTCGGCCATCTGCTCACCTCGATGAAAACCCCTACCCTGATCGCCGCCATCGAGGCCGATCTTGCGGCAGGCCATGCGTCCGTCATCCAGATCGTCTCGACCGGCGAGGCTCTGATGGAGCGCCGCCTGTCGGAGATCCCGACCGACGAGTGGAACGACATCCGCTGTGACATCACTCCCAGGGAATATGTCCTGGACTACCTCGCCCATTCCTTCCCGGTGCAGCTCTACGAGCCCTTCACCGACAGCGAGGGCAACCTGTCCTCGCGCCCCGTGGTGCGCGACGGCCAGCCGGTAGAATGCCGCGAGGCGGCCCGCAGGCGTGATGCGCTGATCGAGAAGCTGGCCTCGCTGCCGCCCGTGCCAGGTGCGCTCGACCAGATCGTCCAGCGATTCGGCACCGATCTCGTGGCCGAGGTCACGGGCCGCTCGCGCCGCATCGTGCGCAAGGGCGAGGGCGCTGCCGCGCGGCTTGTGGTGGAATCTCGGGCTGGCTCGGCCAACCTGTCCGAGACCGCCGCCTTCATGGATGACCAGAAGCACATCCTGATCTTCTCGGACGCCGGCGGCACGGGGCGCAGCTATCACGCCGATCTTGGGGGCAAGAACCAGCGCCTGCGGGTCCATTACCTGCTGGAACCCGGCTGGAAGGCCGATGCCGCGATCCAGGGTCTTGGCCGGACGAACCGCACAAACCAGGCACAGCCACCGCTGTTTCGGCCCGTCGCCACGGATGTGAAAGCGGAGAAGCGGTTCCTCTCCACCATCGCCCGCCGCCTTGACACGCTCGGGGCCATCACCCGCGGTCAGCGTCAGACCGGCGGGCAGGGGCTGTTCCGGCCCGAGGACAACCTCGAGAGCCCCTATGCTCGTGACGCCCTGCGTCAGCTTTATCGCCGGATCTATCGCGGCGATGTCGCGGGATGCTCGCTCGGAGCCTTCGAGGATGCCACCGGTCTCAGCCTGACCGATGACAACGGTCTGAAGGACGACCTGCCGCCGATCACGACCTTCCTCAATCGCCTGCTCGCGCTGACGATCGACATGCAGGCCGTGCTCTTCGCGGCCTTCGAGGAATTGCTCGACCAGCGCATTGAGGGCGCCATCGCCGCCGGGGTCTATGACCTCGGGCTCGAGACGCTGCGCGCCGAGAGCTTCCGCGTCACTGATGCGCGGGTGATCTACACCCATCCCGGCTCCGGCGCGGAAACCCAGCTGCTCACCATTGCGGAAAAACGGCGCAACACGCCGACCTCGCTGGTGGATGCGCTTGACTGGCTCGATGACCCAAAAGCGCGCCTTCTCGTCAACAGCCGCTCCGGCCGGGCGGCGGTGCAGGTGTCTGCTACCAGCTTGATGCTGGATGATGGCACCATCGAGCCCCGCCTCCGTCTGATCCGCCCGACAGAGGCCAGCACGGTCCCAGCTCGGATGATGGAGGACACCCATTGGCTCGAGGCTGACTGCGCGGCCTTCACCGCCGCCTGGACGGCGGAGCTGGCCGATGTGCCGGAGTTCTCGGAATCCACGCTGCACATCGTGGCGGGGCTGCTTCTGCCGATCTGGAAACAGCTCCCCCAGGACGAAACCCGCGTCTACCGGCTGCAGACCGATGACGGGCGGCGGATCATCGGCCGCCGCGTCTCACCCGCCTGGGTCGCGACCACGTTGGCCGCCGATGCGCCGCAACTCACGGCGGCGCAGGTCCATGCTCTCGTGCTGGAGGGAAAGACCGTGGTGCGGCTGGCCGAAGGGATGGAGTTGCACCGGTCCCGCGTCATGGGGGTGAACCGGATCGAGCTTTCCGGCTTCACGGAAGCGGCCAAGGACCGCCTCAAGGCCGATGGCTTCTTCTCGGAGATCATCAGCTGGAAGCTGCGCCTCTTCTGTCCGATCGATCCTGCCGGCATCGCCGTGCTGGATCGTCTGCTTGCACGTTGTCCTGTGACGGGACTACATGCACGCGGAGGTTGTTGAGCCATGTATTCCGAGACTGAAGATGTGATCCGCGCTCTTGCGGAGAACGCAGAGAGCGTGTGTCGCGCTTACCTTCCCGCCGGACGGCGGGAAGGATCCTACTGGATCGTGGGCGATTTGCAGAACAATCCCGGCCGGTCGCTCTTCGTGCGGCTGACCGGGCCTGCGACAGGGCCCGGTGCGGCCGGCAAGTTTACCGACGGAGCCACGGGCGAGCATGGCGATCTTCTCGACATCATCCGCGAGAGGACCGGGATCTCTCGCTTTCCCGATCTTCTCACTGAGGCCCGGGCGCATCTGGGCCGTCCGCAGCCGGTCCTCCCGGATGCGCCGGTGCCAAAGAAGGCGAAGGCACCCGGTAGCACACCAGCAGCGGCGGCGCGGCTCTTCGCAGCCTCGGTGCCGGTCGCAGGCACGCTTGCCGACACCTACCTCCGCTCCCGGGGCCTGACCCAGGGCGGAGTGATGAGTGCCCTGCGCTTCCACCCGAAATGCTGGCATCGGGATGAGGGCCAGACCCGGAGCCTCCCCAGACCGGCGCTGATCGCCGCGGTCACCGATGGGGCAGGGGCCTTGCAGGGTGTGCATCGCACCTGGCTCGCGCCTGACGGACAGGGAAAAGCGCGGGTCGAGACGCAGAGGCGTGCCATGGGTCACCTCCTCGGCAATGCCGTCAGGCTGACCCCGCATGATGACATCCTCGTGGTCGGCGAGGGCATCGAGACCATGCTGTCCCTTGTCGAGGCCATGCCCGGCCTTCCCGTCTGGGCGGCGCTCTCGTCCGGTCACCTCGGGGCGGTCCTGCTGCCGGAGGGGCTGCAGCGCCTCTACATCGCCATCGACCGCGATCCGGCGGGGCGAGGCGCGGCAGAGAGGTTGAGCGCCAGAGCAACCGAGGTCGGGATTGCCGTTCGGGTGCTGGAACCGCGGCTCGGGGATTTCAACGATGATCTCCGGGCGACCGGCAAGGACGCGCTGCGCCAGCATCTGGCAGTGCAGATCGGACCTGAGGATCAGCAGCGCCTGTTGGGCTGAGCAGCGTCGCGCAGGGGCGGGCAAGAGACAGCGGGGCAGGGGTCACATCCCTGTCGTGGCTCTGGACTGTCGCTTTGCCTATTCCCGGGCAACCTCATCCACCCGTCACCCACACGGCCTTCAAGAGATGGGCAGGCGGCCGTCAAAGGTGCCGCCCCTTCAAGGACGGGGGGCAACTGATTTCCGCCGCGAGGGACGAGCCCTCGCTTTGCATCGCGAAAGGCAAATCAGCCGCCCCCCGTCCTCCTCCACATGCGTTCCGGCCCCGAAAGGGGGTGAAGGGGCGTCCCCTCCCACGGCTATCGCAGCCCATGAAGGCCGCGCGGGATGACGCGCGGACGAGACAGGCCCGGAGGCAAGAAACCGATGACGATCCACACCCACGACGACGCGTATGAACCCGCCCACACCGCATCCCAGACCGCCCATGCGCTCGACGAGCTCCAGCTCTACGGCTACCGCCCCTTTGACGAGCCCGATCCGCGCCCGATGCCCGATGGGCAGCGCCTCGCGGTCGCCGTCGCCGACATCTTCGATGCCCTCGTCGCGACCCTGGAAGACACCCGCATGGAACCCGACCTCGAAGAGGTGCTCTGGGGCCAGGTCAACCTCTTCCACCGCGCCACGGCCCGGATCGAGCGGTCGCTCGACGAGAACGAACAGGCGCAGCGCCGCCTCCAGCGCGAGCAGGACGGCTCCGAGGTGAAATCCACCGAGCTTGAGCGCCTGACGGCCGAAGGCCTGACGCTCATCGAACGGCGCAATTGCATGGACTTGATGCGCGATCACGCCGCGACCGAGTTCGTCCATCACACGGGCTCCACCTGGCGCCCCCGCACCGGCTCGATGGCGAACCGCCAGCACATGACCGCCGCGCTGATCGACAGCCGCGACTTCCTGGCCGCGAAGCGCCGCGCGGAGGCCGAGGTGATGCTGCCCGCAGGCCCCAAGGTCGCCCTTACCGGCGGGACCGACTTCAACGACCACCGCCTGATCTGGGGCAAGCTCGACCAGGTCCGGACCAAGTACCCCGACATGGTCCTCCTGCACGGTGGTAGCCCCAAGGGCGCAGAACTCATCGCCGCCAAATGGGCCGAGTCCCGCGGCGTGACACAGGTGGCCTTCAAGCCCGACTGGACCAAGCACGCCAAGGCTGCACCCTTCAAGCGCAACGACGCCATGCTGGACGTCCTGCCGGTGGGCGTCCTCGTCTTCCCGGGCAATGGCATCCAGGAAAACCTCGCTGACAAGGCCAAGAAGCTCGGTATCCCGGTCATGAAGTTCGAGAAGGGGGCGTGAGCCCCCTGTTCCCCTCGCGGGGAAATCGAGATGGAAGCGCAGATTTCCACCTGATATTGTCTAGGGATCTTCACCGGATCACTACATGTACCATAGTCCGATCCAGCTTGATGTCTTCCCGACCGACGTGCAGATGCGCCGGATCGATCCGGCGCGCAACATGCGTCGTTTCTATCGGCTGAGCGTGCAACGCGACCTCTTCGGTCGCGCGAGCCTCGTGCGCGAGTGGGGTCGGATTGGCTTCCGTGGCCAGATGATGGTCGAGACCCACCCTGATGAAGGCAAGGCCATCACCGCTTTGATGAAGCTTGCAGCGGTGAAGAAGCGGCGCGGGTACGTCGACTGACGCTGAAACCAGACGAGCGCGCCACGAAGCACTGACGGTTCTTTATCGTCATGTGTTTGCCCGATTTGCATTGAAAAACCGAAGCCTAAGCCCTAGGGTCAGCAGAAGCCCAGTTATTGGGCGCGCATAGTTTTAATGCGCACGGGTATGCTTGGAGGGAGGTCGTGTCCAACGACAAGTCGGATCTACGCTGGGGAGTCGAGCAACGTCTCGAGTTCATAGAGTTCCGCCTGTTCTGGGAGGGGCACGTGAACCGCATTGATCTGATGGATCAATTCGGGGTTTCGGTGAACCAGGCCTCTATGGATCTGAACCGATATATCGGCTTCGCACCAGACAACATGGTCTACGACAAAAGCGCCCGTACCTACGTTCGCGGGCCAGGGTTCAAGCCCCAGTTTCTAGAGCCTGACGCAAGCAGGTATCTGGCCCAGCTGCGGTCTGTCGCTGACGGTATCCTCGACAGAGAGGACTCCTGGATAGCCGACTTGCCGCCCTACGCAGCCTCGCCCACGCCCGTGCGGGGCGTCGACCCTGTCACGCTCCGGTCAGTGGTCGGGGCTATCCGTCGTTCGGAGGCGATCGAGGTCAAGTATCAGTCCTTGTCGAACCCCGAGCCACGTTGGCGCTGGATCGCGCCCCATGCCATCGCGTTTGATGGCTTCCGTTGGCACGCACGCGCCTATTGTCTCTCCGACGAAGTCTTCAAGGATTTCCTTCTCTCTCGGATGATCGAAATTCGCGGTTCCACTGAGACCGCGGTGGTGCCTGCGGAAGACGCAGAGTGGAATAATGACGTGGTCCTCGAGATAGGCCCACATCCTGATCTTTCCCCGACGCAGGCAAAGGTCATCGCGCTCGACTACGGCATGGATGGGGAAAAGGCGGCGATCAAGGTCAGGCGGGCCCTTCTCTATTACGCATTGCGACGGCTTGGACTGGATACCGATCCCGGGGCACGAGCGCCCCAGGATCAGCAGATCGTGCTTCTGAATGCCGCCCAGATTTCTTCCAGTGCGCGTCCGCCCAGTGCCAGCGGGAGGAGCGTGTGATCGAGGAGCTCGAACGAAAAATCGCTGATACAGCGCTTTTGAACAGCAAGCTGATACTGCTGATCGGTCCACCGCGCAGTGGGAAGACCACCCTCCTTGGCCAGCTATCAGGTCGCATGAAGGTGCCTGTTCTGAACGTCGGCCTAGCTCTTGGGCGGGACTTGCTGGGTCTTCCACGGACGCGCCGACACCTGCAGGTATCAGAGCTTTTCAAAGGCTTGGCGGATACGGCAGCCGGTCATGGTCTGCTCTTGGTCGACAACATTGAGCTTCTGTTTGACAGAACACTCCGGATGAGCCCGCTAGATGTCTTGAAGGCCCAGGCGCGCGTCCGGCCAGTGGTTGCGCCTTGGCCCGGCGAGCTCCGTGAGAACCGCCTGTCCTACGCCGTCTCAGGCCATCCAGAACATCAGGATCACAGCCCCGACGGCACGATCCTATTTGAAGTACGTTGAGAGGAAACGGGTATGCCCATGCGTTATGGCGATCTCATTCAGTTCGAGCAGATCGAGTCGGTCATTCAGCTTCTCGATGCCAACCGGCCCGAAGAAGCCAAGAAGCTGGTCTCGACTTACGTCATTTCCGACGACATGGCCGAACGCATCGCGAACCAGATGATCCCACAGCTTTCGTTTGACGAGAGCGTGGATCACAAAGGGGTTCTGGTCGTCGGCAACTACGGGACTGGTAAGTCTCACCTGATGTCCGTGCTGTCGCTCGTGGCAGAAGATGCGGCTTATCTGCCTATGATCCGGCATCCGAAGGTGGCCGCAGCAGCCACCGCGATTGCGGGCAAATTCAAGGTCCACCGGATCGAGGTATCCAGCCAGATGTCTCTCCGGGACATCATCACCCAACAGCTCGAACTGTTCCTCGAGAAGCACGGGGTGACGTACGCGTTTCCGCCAGCTGACAAGGTCGTCAACAACAAAGCCTCTTTTGAGGAGATGATGGCCGCGTTCTCAGAGGTGCATCCGGACCAAGGCGTTCTTCTCGTGGTCGATGAGTTCCTCGAATACCTGAGGTCTCGCCGTGACCATGATCTCGTGCTCGACCTGTCGTTCCTGCGTGAGATTGGCGAGGTCACGAAGCATCTCCGCTTCCGTTTCGTCGCGGGCGTTCAGGAAGCGATCTTCGACAGTGGCCGCTTTCAGCATGTCTCGGACAGCCTTCGGCGCGTGAAGGACCGGTTTACACAGGTGCTGCTCGCTCGTCAGGACGTCAGCTTCGTTGTCGCCGAGCGACTCCTCAAGAAGACTGCAGACCAGCAAGACAAGATCCGAGCTTATCTGACACCCTTCGCCAAGTTCTACGGGTCCATGAACGAGCGCATGGACGAATATGTTCGGCTTTTCCCGGTGCACCCGGATTACATCGGGACATTCGAGCGGCTCGTCTTCACGGAGAAGCGCGGCGCCTTGGTCACGTTGCGGGACCAGATCCAGGCCGTTCTGAAGGACGAGGTGCCTCAGGATCGTCCGGGGCTTATCGGCTACGACAAGTTTTGGGAAACCGTCGTTTCCAATGGTGTGCTGAAGGCCGATCCGAATATCGGTCCGGTCCTGAAGGTGTCCGAGGTGCTGTCGGAGCGTGTTCGCAAAGCGTTTACGCGGCCCCAATACAGACCGATGGCGCTGAGGATAATTGATGGTCTCGCTGTCCACCGTCTGACGACGGGTGGGGACATCTATGTCCCAGTCGGCCCCACGGCAGAGGAATTGCGCGATACGCTTTGCCTCTACCAGCCTGGTATTGAAGACATGGGCGGCGATCCTGAGGCCGATCTGCTTTCGATTGTCCAAACTGTGTTGAGAGAGACAATCCGGACCGTCAACGGGCAGTTCATCTCCAAGGCCGCGGACACCGAACAGTACTTCCTCGACCTCAAGAAGGACGTGGATTACGACGCGCAGGTCGAGAAACGTGCCGACGTGCTGTCGAATGATGCACTTGATCGTGCCTATTACAGTGCCATCAGGCAGCTTATGGAGCGGACGGACGAGACGTCCTACGTGACGGGGCACCAGATCTGGCAGTACCAGATCGAGTGGCAGGATCGCCGCGTTGAGCGCAATGGCTACCTGTTCTTCGGTGCCCCCAACGACCGGCCAACGGCGCAGCCGGAGCGGGATTTCTACATCTACTTCATCCAGCCGTTTGAGCCGCCGCGCTTCCGCGAAGATCAAAAAGCCGATGAGGTGTTCTTCCGGCTGAAGAACCCTGATGACGCCTTCCGGCGCCATTTGTCCTTCTACGCAGCGGCACAGGACCTGGCTTCAACTGCCAGCGGTGGTGCGAAGTCGGTCTATCTCGACAAGGCCAAGGATGCTCTGCGCGACATGAGCAAATGGCTGCAAGAAAAGCAGATGTCGGCCTTCGAGGTGACTTATCAGGGGAAGTCCAAGGCGCTGCAGGAGTGGACCAAAGGCGTCTCGCTGCGCGAAAAGGCACGCCTTGGCCCGGAAGAGCGGATCAACTTCCGTGACGTGGTGAATGCGATTTCCGGCCTCGCGCTCAACAACCAGTTCGGGGAGGTTGCACCAGAGTATCCAAGGTTCTCGGCTCTTGTGACCGAGTCCAACCGAAAGCAGCTGATCGGCAACGCGCTTCGTGTGTTGGCCGGGGGCAACCGAACCAAGGATGCAGTCATCATCCTTGATGGGCTCGAGATGCTCGACGGCGATCGGATCGATCCGACGCAGTCGCGTTATGCCTTGGAGGTCCTGAACCGGTTGAAGGCCAAGGGCCATGGCCAGGTTCTGAACCGCAGCGAGCTGATCAGCGGTGATGCCGAGGTTGAGTGCTTTGCGCCCATCAAGTTCCGCCTCGAGCCGGACCTGCTCGCGGTCATTCTCGGCGGGTTAGTATACTCGGGCGACATCGTCCTTGCCGTCACGGGTGATAAGATCGACTCGAGCAAGATCACAGCACTCGCCGAGCGTCCGCTCGAGGAACTGAAGCAGTTCAAGCATGTCGAGGCGCCCAAGGAAATCAACGTCGCGGTCTTGCGGTCCTTGTTCGAGGTCCTAGGGCTTGCTCCTGGTCTGGCGCAACAAGCGACCCAAGGTTCCGACGAGCCAGTGATTAAGCTTCAGGAGGAAGTCGGAAAGCTCACCAAGCGCGTTCTCTCGTCGTCGCATGATATGTCGGGCCGGCTGAGCTTCTGGGGTCAGGCACTGCTGCGGGAAGATGAGATCCGCGATTGGCGTTCCAAGCTCGATGGGCTCAAAGCCTTCTCGGAAAGCCTCGCCCCCTACAACACTGTGGGCAAGCTTAAGAACCTGCGTATCGGTTCGGACGATATCGCCGCTCAGAGCAAGAACCTCGAGGTGTTGAAAGCAGTCGAGGCCATGCTGGAACTGATCGCTGACCTCGGCACCGTCGCGGCCTATCTCTCCCAAGCCGAAATGGTCCTGATGCCGGACCATCCTTGGGTGAAACAGGCTCAGGATGTGCGCAAGCAACTCCTCGAGAAGCTGGCCAGCGATCGAATGGCCCAACACGCCGGCGAGCACCGTCAGACCCTGGCCAAGCTCAAGAAGGACTACGTTGTCGCCTACATCGCGCAGCACAGCCGGGCTCGTCTTGGTGTGGCTGAGGACAAGACCAAGGCGTCTTTGCGGAAGGATCCGCGCCTTGCGTCGATGCGTACGCTGATGAACGTGTCCCTGATGCCTACCAGCCAGCTCACCGGCTACGAGGACAAGCTCGAGAAGTTGAAAAGCTGCGCGTCGCTGCTGGAGTCGGAACTGACCGCCAGCCCGATGTGCCCGCATTGCAGCTTCAAGCCCGCCAACGAGCAGGGCGACATGCTACCTGCGGCCAATGTTCTGAAGCAACTCGATGATGAGCTGGATCGCTTGATCGATGGCTGGCGGCAGACGCTTCTCGACAACCTCGAAGACCCGACGATCCAGGAGAACCTCGATCTGCTGAAACCCGCAGCGCGCAGCTTGGTCGAGGCGTTCGTCTCGACGAAGTCTCTCCCCGATCCGGTGACAGGCGACTTTGCCTCCGCCATCCAGGATGCGCTCTCCGGGCTGGAGAAAGTCAATGTCGGCAGCGACGACATCAAGGCCGCGCTGCTGCAAGGCGGATCCCCTGCAACCCCCGAGGATCTGCGCAAGCGGTTCGAGGCCTTCCTGAATGACCGATGCAAAGGCAAGGACACCACCAAGCTGCGCTTTGTGGTTGAATAGGAGAAAGAAATGCTACTCAAAACCTTGCAACTGAAGAACTTTCTCAGCTTTGGCGAGAATAGCCCAGCTATTGAACTTCGGTCCCTAAATGTCGTTATCGGCCCAAACGGATCAGGAAAATCAAACTTAATCGAAGCAATCGACCTCATTCGATCAGCACCGAGCACGTCTGAAAAATCAAATCTCTTGGCTGCTATTCGTGATGGTGGTGGTGTTCGTGATTGGCTCTGGAAAGGATCGAAAAAGGTCCCTCACGCCGTGATTGACGCCATCTTTGAAAATCCGAAAGGGCCGACAGGGCTGCGCTATGTATTGAGCTTCACGGAGGTTGGGCAACGTTTTGAGATCAGCGACGAGCGAATAGAAAATGAGGCTCCAGACACGGGTTATGAAAAGCCATATTTTTATTACCATATGAAAAATGGTCAGGGTATCCTCAATGTCAAAGGCACACAACGACAGCTGCAACGCGAAGAAATCGATCCAACAGCATCGATTCTTTCCCAGCGCAAGGACCCTGACCAGTACCCAGAGCTGACGTACTTGGGTTCCGCTTTTGCGCGCATGCGATTGTATCGCGAATGGAGCTTTGGGAGAAATACCACGCCGCGGCTGCCGCAAAAAGCAGATCTTCCCAATGTACATCTTGAGCCCGATGCCAGCAACCTTGGGCTCGTGCTGAACCGTCTAAGGCGCGAACCTTTGGTAAAAAAGCGCCTGCTTGAAGCTCTGCGCGTCTTGTACGAAGGCATCGACGACTTTGACGTTCAAATTGAGGGGGGTACAGTTCAAGTATTCTTCCACGAGGGCTCCTATACAATCCCTGCGACACGCCTTTCGGACGGTACTCTGCGGTATCTTTGTTTGCTTTCCATTCTCTTGCATCCGAACCCGCCTCCGCTCGTTTGCATAGAGGAGCCGGAGCTGGGTTTACACCCAGATGTGATCCCGACAATCGCTGAGCTCCTGAAGGCGGCATCAGAACACTGCCAATTAATCATTACGACGCATTCTGACGTACTAGTTGATGCACTCACCGATCAGCCTGAGGCAGTAATAATTGCTAGCCGCTGCCCGACAGGAACGGTTCTGGAGCGACTGAGCGCTGAGCGTCTGAAACCCTGGCTTGAAAAATATCGTCTTGGCCAGCTTTGGACGCGCGGTGAAATCGGGGGCAACAGATGGTAAAGCTATATGTTGAGGGTGGCGGTGACAGCAAAGTACTGCAAAGTGAATGCAGGCGAGGTTTCCGAGAGTTTCTTGAGAAGGCCGGTCTATCTGGGAAGATGCCAAGCATCTCTGCATGCGGGGGCCGACGCAGTGCGTATGAGGACTATTGCACTGCGATCAAGAACGGTGAGGCCGCCGTCCTGCTCGTCGACAGTGAAGCGCCTGTTATTGAAGCTCATCAGAGTGGTGCGGACAATAAAGATTGGCTTCCTTGGGCTCATCTAAAGAGCCGTCCTGGTGATGGCTGGGAGAATCCGAAAGGCGGCGCGGATACTGACTGTCATTTGATGGTTGAAGTGATGGAAAGTTGGTTCATGGCTGACAGAGAAGTCCTCAAGGATTTCTTCAACCAGGGATTTCGAGAAAATCAACTGCCAGCCAAAACAAGGCCAATCGAGAGCTTAACTAAGAGCGCTGTCTACGACGTGCTTCAGAAGGCAACCGCGGACTGCAAGACGAAAGCACCCTATGGAAAAGGTGACCACTCGTTCAAACTTCTTGCAAAGCTCGACCCTCAAAAGGTCATCGCAGCTTCGCCTTGGGCCAAGCGATTTGTTGACCAACTCAAACTGAAGATGGGCGCATGACTGATCTTATCCATAATCTTCCGAAATCTGGCGGATCAATCGAATGCCTTGGCATGACCTTCCCGAGCGAGGATGCACGGCGCGACCACTTCCTCAAGCTTCTGGCTGAGAAGCTGAAGGATCCTGCGTTCCGGGCTCAGGAGGGGTTTCCCAAGGGAACAGATGAGGCGATCCTCGCGATGTCGGATCCGCCTTACTACACCGCTTGTCCGAACCCTTGGCTGACAGAGTTCGTGACGCATTATGGGCGGCCCTACGATCCGGCCGAGAAGTATGCGCGCGAGCCGATGGCGATCGACGTGTCCGAGGGGAAGACGGACCCGATCTACAAGGCTCATTCCTACCATACCAAGGTTCCGCATCTGGCCATCGTCCCGTCGATCCTGCACTACACTGAGCCAGGAGATATCGTGCTGGACGGCTTCGCTGGTTCCGGGATGACCGGCGTGGCGGCGCAGTGGTGCGGCACAGCGCCCGCCGCCTATCGACACAAGCTGGAAATGGAGTGGAAGAAGGCTGGCACCCCCGCGCCAAAATGGGGGGCGCGGCGCGTGGTGCTGAACGATCTGTCGCCAGCAGCGACGTTCATCGGGGCCAACTACAACCTTCCCTTCGACGTTGATGCCTTTGCCAAGGCAGGCAAGCAACTCCTGCGCGACGTCGAGCGTGAGATCGGTTGGATGTATGAAACACTGCATTCCGACGGTAAGACGAAGGGCAGGATTGAGTTCACCGTCTGGACGCAGTTGTATTCGTGCCCCGAATGCGCTGGTGAGGTAAACTTCACTGATGAGGCGCTGGACGAAGATACAAAGCGGGTTCGTGAAGATTTTCCGTGCCCGCATTGCGGAGCGGAACTAACAAAAAAACGTCTCGAAAAGCTCTACGTTTCTGCAATTGATCCAAAAACGGGAAAAGCCGTCAACACCCCCAAAAGAGCGCCGTCTTTCATAACGTACAGCATCGGAAAATCGAAGTACGAGAAGAAACCGGATGCAAGCGATTTGGCGATAATCGCCAGAATTTCGGAGATGTCACTTCCCGACGACATGCCTACGATTGAAATTCCGCCCATGCATATGACGCATGAACGGGCAAGAATGGATCAAGTGGGAGTTACGCATCTTCACCATTTCTTCTTGCCACGAGCTGCCCAAGCAATGGGTGCTCTTTGGGCAAAGGCAAAAGCACAGCTTGATCCTCAATGCCGTCGATTGATGCTGTTTATGGTAGAGCAGTCAATTTGGACTGCCTCTCTACTGAATCGTTATCGTCCAACTGGCTTTTCTCAGGTCAACCAGTACATGACTGGTGTGTACTATGTTGCTTCTCAGCATGCGGAGCCGAGTCCTTGGTACATTCTCGAAGGAAAGTTGAATAGACTAGCATCGACGTTTACGACATTTCGGACATTCCGAGGCTTCAGCGCGATTACAACAGGAACTGCGGCCACTTTGCCTCTTCCATCGTCGAGCATCGACTATGTCTTCACGGATCCGCCATTTGGCGAAAACATATACTATGCAGACCTCAACTTCTTGGTTGAGTCTTGGCATGGCATAATCACGGACTCCGTCCCAGAGGCGATCATTGATCGCTTCAAGAAGAAGGCGCTGCCCGAATACCAAGGACTAATGCAGCGCTGTTTCACCGAGTACTATCGCGTATTGAAACCCGGCCGATGGATGACCGTGGTCTTCTCAAACAGCAAGGCATCGGTCTGGAATGCGATTCAAGTTGCGCTGCAACAAGCCGGTTTTGTGGTGGCCGAGGTCACCGCATTGGATAAGGTCCAGGGCAGCTACCGGCAGGTGACGTCCACGACCGCGGTGAAGCAGGATCTTGTGATCTCAGCCTACAAGCCCAACGGCGGCCTGGAGCAGCGGCTGGCTGAGCGCGGCGCGGCGCCCGAGTCTGCATGGGATTTCGTGCAGACACACCTTCGCCAGCTCTCGGTCTCGAAGTCGAAGAATGGCGTTCTGGAATTTATCCTCGAGCGAGATCCGCGCCGGATCTATGACCGAATGGTCGCCTGGTTCGTGCGCCACGATGTTCCTGTGCCGCTGTCGACTGAGGAGTTCCTCGATGGGTTGCGGAACCGCTTCCCCGAGCGCGATGGCATGGTGTTCTTGCCTGACCAGATCCCCGAATATGATCGCAAGCGCGCCTTGTCGGCCCAGCCTCCGCAGATGGAGATGTTCGTTGCGGATGAGCGTAGCGCGATTGATTGGCTGACCGACTTTTTGCGTAAGCGGCCGTCAACCTATCCGGAGGTCCACCCCGAGTTCACGACCCAGCTCGGCGCGGGCTGGAAGAAGCACGAGACGCGACCCGAACTGTCGGCGCTGCTGGAGGACAACTTCCTGCGCTATGATGGGTCGACCGACGTGCCGAGCCAGATCCACACTTACCTGTCGTCGAACTTCCACGACCTGCGCAACCTCGAAAAGTCCGACCCGAGGCTGAAGGCCAAGGCCAAGGACCGCTGGTTCGTGCCCGACCCGAACAAGGCGCAGGACTTGGAGAAAAAGCGCGAAAAGGCGCTGTTGAAGGAGTTCGAGGAGTATCGCAACACTCCCGGCCGCAAGCTCAAGGAGTTCCGTCTGGAGGTCTTGCGTGCTGGCTTCAAGGCCGCTTGGGCGAACAAGGACTACCAGACCATCGTCTCCATCGCCAACAAGGTGCCCGAGGACGCCCTGCAGGAAGATGAAAAGCTGCTCTTCTGGTACGACAGCGCCCTGACGCGGACAGGGGGCTGATCGGTGGCGGATGGCGGTGTCAGCTTCGGCGTGGGTGAATGGTGCTGGCATGCGCGGCACGCTGCACCCTGCCGCGTCGTGGACCGCGAGACGGTCTGGGGCGAAACCGCCTATCGCGTCTGGCTGCCCGGCAAGGATGCCGTCGTCCGCGCACGGGCGCGCGATTTAGGCCCGCTCGACGCTGTCCAGTCATCCGTCGACCAGATCCTGCATACGGCAGCCTCGGCAAAGCTGCTGGACGCGCTGGAGGACAACCTGCTGCTCGCGCCGATCCAGTCCAGCGTGGTGCCGCTGCCGCATCAGCTCTATGCGCTCAACCGCGCCATGAGCCGCGACAGGATCCGCTATCTGCTCGCGGATGAAGTCGGCCTCGGCAAGACGATTGAGGCCGGTCTGATCCTGCGCGAACTGAAACTGCGCGGCATGGCGCGCAGGATCCTGGTTGTCGCGCCCAAGGGGCTGGTTCGACAGTGGCAGGCCGAGATGCGCCTACATTTCGGGGAGCAGTTCACTTTCGTCGAACCAGCAGAACTGTCGGCGTTCAGACAGTGGCGGAACGATGAGGAAAACCTCTGGCGCGTGCATGACCAGGTGATCTGTTCGCTGGATTCTGTGAAGCCCATGGAAGGCCGACGCGGATGGAGCGTCGAGCAGCTTCAGACCTATAATCGGGAACGGTTCGAGGACCTGATCTCCGCGTCATGGGATCTGGTTATCATCGACGAAGCCCACCGGATGGGCGGCAGCACCGATCAGGTTGCCCGGTACAAGCTGGGCGCAGCCTTGGCCGAAGCTGCGCCGTATCTGCTCCTTCTGTCTGCGACGCCCCATCAAGGCAAAACCGACCAGTTTCACCGCCTGATGCAGCTGCTTGATCGGGAAACGTTCCCGGACGTGTCGAGCATCGCCGCTGACCGGGTGCGCCCCTTTGTGGTCAGGACGGAGAAGCGGGCAGCTATCGATGCGGAGGGGAAACCCCTCTTCAAGCCACGGATGACCCGGCTGCAGCCCGTCGCCTGGCTGGATCGCCATTCGGCGCAACAGGGACTGTACGAAGCCGTCACAGAGTACGTTCGCCACGGCTACAATCAGGCGATGGCGGCGAAGCAGCGCCATATCGGCTTCCTGATGATCCTGATGCAGCGCCTGGTGACCTCGAGCACGGCGGCGATCCGGACGACGCTCGAAAAGCGATTGCTCGCGCTGGACGATGATCATGCACAGCTGAAGCTTTTCCCCGCCGAGCGTGCAGAGGACTGGCATGAGCTCTCGGGTGAGGATCAGATCGACCTAGCGGTTGCGTTTGAAGCGCTTGCTGACGAACGCAAGGATGTCGAAGCCCTGTTGTTCCTTGCGCGCGAGACCGAAGCACAGGGGACCGACGCCAAGGCGGAGGCCTTGCTCGAACTGATCTACAAGATCCAGCAGGAAGAGAACGATCCCGACCTCAAGGTCCTCGTGTTCACCGAGTTTGTGCCAACACAGGCAATGCTCGCCGATTTCTTGGAAAGCCGGGGCTTCTCGGTTGTGACCTTGAATGGCAGCATGGATCTCGAGGCACGGTCGCGGACCCAGAAATCGTTCTCGCAGGACGTCCGCATCCTGATTTCCACGGATGCAGGGGGCGAAGGCCTTAACCTGCAGTTCTGCCATGTGATCGTGAACTTCGACATGCCGTGGAACCCCATGCGGGTTGAGCAGCGGATCGGCCGTGTTGACCGGATCGGACAGCCGTTTGTCGTGCGCGCCATCAACTTCGTGCTCGAAGACACGGTGGAGTATCGTGTTCGCGAGGTTCTCGAGACGAAGCTGGCCGTCATCGCTGAAGAGTTCGGTGTCGACAAGGCGGCCGACGTCATGGACTCGGTCGAGGCAGAGCCGCTGTTCGACGAACTTTTCGTCAATGGCCTGCAGAACCCTGATGCAATCGAAGCCGACTGCGAGACGGTCGTGTCCCAACTGAGGACGGCCATTGTCGAGCACAACCAGAGCAGTCAGCTTCTATCCGGTAGACATGAGCTTGATGCGGCGGATGCTCGCAAATGGCGCGACCATCCTGCCCAGTTTTGGCTCGAGAGAGCCATCACGTCAGGGCTGCCAAGTCGTGGCGGCCAAGCCACCAGAGAAGCTGATGCATGGCGCGTCCGCTGGTCCGGTGACGGTGAGACAAGCTCGGTCTGTTTCGACGCCAGGACTGCAGAAGGGCGCCCCGACCTGGAGTGGCTCACACTCGAAGATCCCAGAGCTCGCGCCTTGATTGCAGATTTGCCTCGCTGTGTCGCGGGGCAGAACACGCCCTGTGTCCGCATCTCGGGGCTTCCTGAGACCGTCAGTGGTGTCTGGTCACTCTGGGAGATCAAGCTGTCGGCAGATGACTTTAGCCGCCGTCGCTTCCTTCCCGTCTTTATCAGCAACGAAGGTCGGGCGTTTCAGCCGACCGCGAAGCGAATTTGGGACCTGCTGCTCACCGAGCGCGTAGAAGCCATCGGCAGCACGACTTCTTCAATCAGCGCGGAGCTCTTTGGAACGTCGAAGAACGCAGCGGTCGTACAGGGCGAAAGGGTGTTCTCCGAACTGGTCGACGAACACATGACCCGGCTAAAGGAAGAGCGGGACCGTGCAAACTACGCATACGAGGCACGGCAACAGGCGATCGGTCGGGTCGGACTTGCGACGGTGCGCGACTATCGCAAGAAGCGGTTACAGGCAGAGCATGATGCGCGACTGGCACGCTTGGACGTTGCAGAAGCCTTCGTTCCTGATCTGCACTGCGTTATCGTCTTGCGCGTCGGCAAGCAGGCGGACGCCAGCAAATGACCCCCTGGACGGAACGGATACTTCAGGCCTTTCCCGAGGACCTCTCATCGTTCTGGATCGCAAGCGATCCCGACAACCTCCTGCTGGATGAGAACATCCTCCGGGTCTTGCGAGATCGTGGCTTTGAGGTGCTCCCGTTTGAGGACTCGATCGCATTTCGGGTTGAGTACGAAGAACGCTACCGTGATGCTTGGGATCGGGGTGCCGAAGGGGCCAGCAAGGCGCTCGTTCTGCAATTCCAAGGAGCGGACCTGAACTTTCTACCGTGGGACTATCTTCGGCATGCACGAAGGGTTGATCTGAGTCTTGCCGATCTGATGCCCAAGCTGAATGCCAGCGTCATCCGGCAGATCGATAGCACCGACATCGAAAGGCTCTTTGCCGCCCACAACAGTCATGCTTCTCAGGTTCTCGGCGAGAGTATGACGAAGGAATTCCTTCTGACGCATCTATTCGAGGTGAATCCTCACCTCATGCGAAAGCCGGAAACCTTCTGGCGCGAAGCATTTGGGTTGCTTTATCGCGGCATCGTGTTGCCCCCCGTCCTTGCTCAGTATGTCGCCAAGATCTTGACGGACACGGTCTTGGGGTCTTTGCCCGTCGAGGTTCTACTATCTTCGAAGAGCGCTATGGCCCGCACGGTACAAGCGGCATGGGGCCGTTTTCTGGAAGAGCGGGGTGTCGAGGTCGAGCATACAGATCTCGAGTCAGGGTCTCAAGCAACCACGGTTGTCGACATCCCATTTGATCATGCAGATATTCGCGTCATCGTTGATACCCTCTTCCTTGAAGGTGCGCTGCAGCCGGTAAATGCGCGAACCGTGCCGGCCACATTGCCTGATTGGATTAGATTGGGTGCTATTCAAAGCCCAAGCAGCCTGCGCGATCTGGTTGAAGGCGGAATTGGGTCGGTGGCTGCGAAGCTCCCCGCACCAGAGGCGACGCACCGGGACTGGACCGACGCCGCAAAGCGGTTGGCTGAGACCATCTATCGTTTCCATGAACTGCCGAGCGAAGATGCGGCTGCCCTTCGGCCCGCGATGCGTGCGCTGCAACTCGAGGCGGACACGCGACTGCGAGAATGGGTGCAGCAGCGGTTTCAAGATTTGCCATCTTTGCCTGTGGCAAAGGCGCCCGTCATGGTGCACCACATCCCGAGATACCTGTCGATGCGCCGGAACGCAGGCGAAGAAAAGATCGCTCTTCTGGTGTTTGACGGGATGGCACTTGATCAGTGGGTGCAAATTCGAGAGTACCTTAGCGCGCGCGCACCGGACCTGACGACTGAAGAGAGCGGTTGTTTTGCATGGCTTCCAAGCCTCACTTCCGTCTCCCGACAGGCGCTGTTCTCAGGGTTGAGACCTCGTGAGTTTCAGGCGTCGATCGAAACAACCGGTCAGGAGCCTTCCCTTTGGAACCGTTTCTGGATGGAAAATGGGCTGCGCGCTGCGGAAGTCTGTTATCGCAAGGCCATCAAGAGAACCGAACAATTGTCCGACCTTGAGGCCGCTATTTCCAGCCCATCGATCAAGGTTGCTGGTATCGTCGTCGACATGATCGACGAGCTGGTCCATGGCGCCATGCTTGGAAAACGTGGGCTGTCGGGCCAGATTCGGGAGTGGTGCGAAACCGGCTTCGTCGAGAAGCTGCTGAACCTTCTGATCAGCCGAGGGTTCCAAGTTTACGTGACTGCGGACCATGGGAACGTAGATGCGGATGGCATCGGTCGGCTCAATCAAGGCGTGATCAGTGAAGTGAAAGGGGAGCGGGTGCGGACGTACCGCAACGAGACGTTGGCAGGGTCTGTTCCGGCAGATATCGACGCTTTTGCCTTCGGAGGGCCTGGTCTACCGCCCGATTTTCTTCCGCTCTATGCGAGCGGGCGCGGGGCCTTCGTGCCCATCGGCCAACAGGTCGTCGCTCATGGAGGGATGTCGGTAGAGGAGCTGATTGTGCCCTTTGTGAAGATCGGGATTAGGAAAGAAGAAGATGCAGCCTAAAGCTCCTCAGATTGGTTTTGACCGGTTTATCCGCCTCGATTGGGCGGAAGCCGCGTTACGGGTACGATCGGGTGCTGCTGATATCGGCGAACTCGACCAAATCCTTACGGGGTCTCACGCTGGACTGGAGGCAAAGAAGAAGACGAGAACGGTATTGAACCGTCTCTGGCTCGAGCCGCGCGAAGAGCTCTCAGACTTGGCCGATAGGGGCGTCGACATTTTTCGCCAGGTAGCCGATCCGCAGGTCGCCGCTCTCACTTGGGGCATGGCGTTGGCAGTCTATCCCTTCTTCGCGAAGGTTGCCGAAATCGTGGGTCGGTTGACGTCCCTTCAAGGCGATTGCACCACGGCGGAAGTCCACAGGAGGATGGCCGAGATCTATGGCGAGCGAGAAGGCACTCGCCGAATGACAAATATGGTCCTTCAGTCGCAGGTTGACTGGTCGCTCCTTGGGAAGAGTGAAAATGGCAAGACGCTGACCCGGAAACCTCCAATGGCTCTGCAAAGCCCTGAGACAGTCCAATGGATGTCTGAAGCGCTGCTCATGCATGTAGGCCGCCCGCTTACTTTTGACGGGCTTTCCGGTCAGCCAACGATGTTTCCCTTCTCCTTCGGAGATAATCTTGGCTATATGCTCTCGTTATCCGAAGCATTTGATGTACGGGCGGACAGCGCAGGCACTCGCATCGTTGGTTTGAAGGCCCGTTAGTCTGACGCCTTTTCAGCCGTTTGGTGGGATTTCCTTGCCGACCTTACCGATCTGGGGGAACTTGCGGCGTTCAGGTTGGGAGAGTGCCAGCCAATACCGTGTATGCCGCCGCTCCCCAGTGCGGTTGAGCGCGCCGATCTCTACCAGATCCTGCAGATCTCGGGTTGTGGTGGCACGTGAGGTGCCGGTGATGGCGATGTAGTTCTCGGCGCTGAGACCACCTTTGAACCCGTCAGGCCCCTCGCGAAACATGCGCTCGATCGCCTTGGCTTGTCGTTCGTTCAGGCGATCACGGAATTGGTCGTAGAACTTTGCCTTGGCTATGAAGAAGGCGACCCGCGTCAGCGTCACCTGCTGCGCCTTCAGAACGATCTCGGCGAACCAGACCTGCCAGCCAGTGACGTCCAGCGTTTTCTGGTGGGTCTCGAGCTGGTCGTAATAGGCCTTCCGTTCCTGCTCGATCGTGTAGGCCAGCGCGATCAGGCTCGGCTGGCCGACGCTCTGAGCAAGGGACTTTTCGGCGAGGGCGCGGCCGAGGCGACCATTGCCATCCTCGAAGGGATGGATGCTTTCGAACCAAAGATGCCCAAGCGCAGCGCGAGCCAGTGCCGACAGGGGCGTTGTGCCGTCTGGCGCCGTTCGGTTGAACCAGTCGACGAACACGTCCATCTCACCTTGGACATGCGCCGAAGGCGGTGCTTCGAAATGCACCGTCGGTCGGTCGATCCTGCCGGAGACGATCTGCATCGCGTCGGCATGTCGCCGGTAGGCACCGATGGTCTCTAGGCTTCGGTCATGTGCCAGGAGCATCCGGTGCCAGCGGCTTAGGGTGTCGTGGGTCAGAGGTGCCGCGTAAGTCGAATAGACGTCGACCATCATCTCGGCGACGCCCTGCTCGCGCGGTTTGGATGGCGCGCCGTCGGCGGTCAATCCAAACTGCCGACGCAGGGAAGATTGAACGCTGGCCCTGTCCAGCACCTCGCCTTCGATGGCGCTGGTCCGTATCGCCTCTTCGCTCAAAAGGTCGATGCGCAATCGGTCGCGTTCGTCGCCGGTCACATGGCGGACGGCGCCGAGGATCTCGCCGGATGACAGCAGGAACCGCCGTTCGAGTGCCTCGACGGCGGCGTTGTCAAAGCGGAAGTTCGGCCAGTCGGGTTGTGTCCAGTTCCAGCGCATGAGCTATAGAGTCCTTCTCTATAACTCACGATATTGCATATACATGATTTATGGAAGCGCGCTCTATGCATCACGTCCAGCGCTTCAGCTGGGGCGTACAGGCGCAGACCCGGACATGACGCCGCATTTGTGCGCGTGTCAGGCTGCGGCCGAGATGGGTTCGTAGCGCACTTCAGCCTTGGCGGTGTCCAGCCAGGCAGGCTGCAGGTCGCCGTTGTTCCATTGGTAGAGGTAGCCCACCAGCGTGTCGGTTTTCTTGCAGAGGATGCGCATGATCGGTTCGCCTGTGAGGCGGGTTTCAGGGGACATGACGCTCTCCTCTACTCGGACCTCTGCACCAGGAAAAAGGAGGTCGCTCGTTCTGAATGGGGTGTTAAAGATTGGTTTCTGCAACTGCAAGGCGAAGACGTGCCTTCAGGGGAAATGTGATCGGTGGAATTCAAGATATCCTTTTAGACAGGTATGTTACGAGACCTCACCGTCATGCGGCACCGCAGCATGCGCGGCGATTTCGGCCAGGATGGCGTCGATTTCGGCCCAGATACGGGGCTCCAACTGCCCACGGATCAGAGTCCATTTGCTCAGCACGTCGAGCGGGTCGTGGGCGCGCAGTAGGGTGGTCACAGCGCCGGCATCGACAGCCAGCGAGGTTCGTGCACGCCATTCGGTGATCCGCGTCCGCTGCTCCTCGGCGGGAGGGACGAACTCGGACCCGAGCTCCCAGTTCTTGACCGCACGGCGCAGGGCGGCGCGGATGACATGGGCGGGATCGACGCCGCAATCGATCAGGGCCTCCTCCTGCCGTTCTAGCGCATTCACCCGGATGTCGATCTTGCGCGTCGCCGGACTGCGGCGTGGGCGGGTGGGAGATACCATGGCCGCGGATGCTGCACGCCCGGCTGTCTCCGGTCTGGGCTGAGGAGCGGGCGCAGGCTGCGTACTTGGCGGCGAAACAGCATGACTGTCCAAGACCACAGGCTCCACGTTTGCAGCTTCTGGCATCACCTCCGCGAGCCGCACCTCTTCCCTTCCCGGGTCTTCTCCCACCTCTGGCCGCAGGGATGCGGCATAAGCCGGGTCGGGCCGCGTGATTGTCGGAATCTTCTTCCTCACCGCCCCACCCTCACGCCGCGAGGATGTTGTTGAGGATGTCAGTCGCCTCTTCGAGCGCCTCGACCACATGGCGCACATGCGGGCGCATGAGTGGGTTTAGGTCGGCCTGCTTTTGCAGCGCGATGGCGTGGAGCAGGCCTTTCTCGTCCATCTCCTTGTAGACGTTCCGGCGCATCATCACGGTCTCGATCACCGGGAACCGCGCGATCGCCGCCTCGATGAGGGCGGCATCGGCACGCGTGGTCTTGGTGTCGACCATGTTCAGGACCACGTGGTGGCGGGGCAGGCTGTCGGGGTCATCGACGCGGGCGCGGAGCTTCTCGAACCAGTCTGCTGTCTGTGCGCCGACATCGAGATCCGAGGTCGAGAGCATCACCGGCGTCACGATGTGATCGGCCAGAACGGCGATCCCGTCCGACCACTCGGCCCCAACGCCCGCGGTGTCGATGAAGATGAAATCCGCCGAGTCCGCCGCATAGGCCTGCTCGATCCGGCGATCCACAGCCCCTACGCTCTCGACGGTCGCCGAACGCAGGAGCGGCGATCCCAGCCCCGCGGCTTCAGCCCGCTTGTGCCAGGTGCCAAGCACGCCGGTGCTGTCGGTATCGATCAGAAGGACGCGACGCCCGGCGGCAACGGCAGCGCTGATCAGGGCGCGCGAGAGCGTGGTTTTGCCACTCCCCCCTTTCCGGGCCATCGCGGCGATCACCACGAGATTGTCGTTCGGCATGGAGGCGGCCCTCTCGCAAAAATGTTGAAACGCAACAAAGATGTTTCAGCGTCGCTAACCCCCATGTGCGACGGCGTCAAGCAGAAGACAGGATGCGGGTTCCCTCAGGCGGAATGCGGGGCGCATTGTGCGTCGCGCACGGGACGGAAGGCACGCTGCATGGGACACCTGGCGTTCTCCCGTCTGCGCGTTGCGGTCCCCAGATGACGTGCGACATGCGACATGAGCCATTGTCCGCGTCACAGGAAACGCGACGCATCTCGCACTGGACGTGATGCATTCCGCACCACGCACGATGCGGGGAGCAGGGGCCATCTGCCACTCGCCAGAAACCGTGCTGCAGGGCGCGCAAAACGCTGTCCAAAGGACGCGATGCGCGGTGCAGGCAACGCGGGACGCGTTGCATTGAGCGCCTTGCGCGCTGCATTTGCCAAAGGACGTCAAATCGGCCCGCGAGGCCGATTTTCTACATTGAGTACAAGCCCTTGGTGCCTTCTCCGCTTGTGCTGGGAGAAGGCGGGCTTGTACGAAGTTGGCAAGAAATAGGAACGTATACTTCACATGGGACACAGTCGCAGATTGACCGATCAGGAGCGCCGTCAGATCGTCCGGGAACGGGCGAAAGGCGTCTCGGTCAGTGTGATCAGTGCAGCCCTGAAGGTCTCCCCCAAGACGGTCTACAACGTGCTGAGCCGGGGTCGTTCCGCCGTCTCCGCCAACGACAGCCGCACCCGTGTGCTGACCATGCGGATCACTGATCGCGACCTTCGCGGCTTCGATGCAGCCCTTGCGCGGCGTGGGATCGCGCATCGTTCGGACGCCATGCGCTGCCTGATGCTCGCGGCCGACGATCTCCTGCGACCGGATGAAGGCATGACGGATGAGCTAAGATGGTTGAGCGCTGCGCTGAACCGGGTCGGGAACAACGTGAACCAGGTCGCGCGCCGCCTGAACGAGGCGAAGCTTAAGGGCGAGCGGCTGCCCTATACCCCCGCCAGCCATGCTGAGATCCGTGACCTTGCGGTATTCGTCTTCGACATGGCTGACCAGATCCAGGAGATGTTCCGCGCGCGCCGCCGCGAACTGGACCTCGAAGTCACCAAAGCCCTCGCTGGCCTGGTTCGACCGGGAGCGGAGCATGGCACGGAGTGAGGCGCGCGGCGTCGAGCCCGCCCTCTTCGACCGCGACTGGAGCCGCGTCTCAGGCAGTTGGCAGGGGCTGTCGAAGAAGGCGCAGATGGTCCGGGCTGCGCGAGGCTACTCGCCGGCCATCTTCAAGCCGATCTCGAAAGGCGGGTGCCACACGGGCGCGCAACTGAAGGCCCAGCTCACCTACCTCACCACCAAGTCGAGCCGCATCCTCGACAGTCGCGGCACGCATGATGGCAAAAAGACCCTGACCGAGGCCGAGATTGATCGGGTCGTGCGACGCTTCGAGAACCAGTGGGGCGAGCGGCACAGCCCGAAGCTCGGCCATACCTCGCATCTTCTGATGGCGTTTCCCGTGGGCACCAGCGGCGAAGAGGTGCGCGCGATAACCGAGGCGGTGTGCGAGCGGCTCTTTCAAGGTGAGGGGTCGCAATTCGACTATATTGCTGCAATACACCAAGATCGCGCGCATCCACATGCGCATATCGTTCTGAACCGCCGCAGCAAGGATGGCGAAATGTTCTTTCTCGGGAAGGATCACCACTTCAACTACGACGCCTTTCGGGTGGCGATGGTCGAGGCGGCGCAGGTCCACGGGATCCGGCTCGAGGCCACACGGCGTCTTGACCGCGGGGTCACGACCTACCGTGCCGAGATCGACGAGGTCTACAAGGCCCGTGACGAAGGCCGACCGCCCGTCGAGCGCCAGCGCACAGGCGCTGATCTCGCCGCGGCCCTGGAAACGGTGGCGCGCAATGCGCTGACCTATCGGGGGCTGGCGGTCGAGGCATCCCGGTCGAACTTCGATGACGTGGCCGAGGCACTCGATCGGGCCGGCACCATCCTTGCCAGTGGCGGTCAGATCCAATCTGACGGAGCTATCTACATGTCCCAAGACGAAACAGCGTTCGACACGCTGATCACCGAGTTTTCTCAGAACATCCGTCAGATCGAAGCCGCGATCGACCGGGCGCCCGCGGCCGAGAGGCCGGAGATCGAGCGCAAGCTCACTGATGTACTGGCCTCCGTCGCGCATCTGAACCCGCTCGGGGACCGCTCGGCAACGCTGCTCGACGCACCATCGCGAGACGGGGTCTATGCCCGAGCCAACTTGCGCGAGGACCAGCTCGCGCGCCTCGATGATGATGCGGTGAAGGCGCGCCTCAGCGAGGCGCTGCAGGGCACGGGCATCGATCCCGCGGCCGTGGCCGCCCGCATGCGCGAGGGTGCTGGCAATGCCGCGCTCGAACGGCAATGGCTGGCACAGGACCTACGCGCCATCGCCAAGGCGGGCGATCTCGATCTGGAGAAGGGCGCGGACCGCGAGGAAGCGCTCGACCGGCTGGAAGCTGTACATGTCCGACTGGGCGACACCCTTACCGAGGCGCGCATCCTTCGGACCGTCGATGAGGTGGATGAGACCGACGGTGACACGGTTGCCTTGGCGGAACGCGTGACGCTGCCGGAGCGTCCGCGCGCGACAGGCGAGCCCGACATCTTCGCCCCATCCGAGCGCCGGGATTTCCAGGAGCTCATCGCTCAGTTCCGCCGGACGGATTTCGACCATCCCTTCTCGGATGATCCGTCCGTGCGCCGAGCCGGTGCCGTCGAGGTCGAAGAGGCCCGCGCCGCCTTCAACGCCTTCGCGCAACGGTCGTCCGATCATGCCGAACTGGCGTCGATGGCCTGGGACAAGATCACCGACAGCCGCAAGCCACAGGAGTTCGCCGTCGAGGAAAAGGACCGCACCCTCCACGCTGGCGACATGGACCTCGCGCTGCGCGATCCCATGCAGCATCTCGGCCCGATCACGGAAGACGACCGCACCCTCGCGCGCTACCGCGCGGAAATGCCGGACGAGGAGTTCGGGGCGGCGGTGCAAGAGGAAATCAACCGTCTGCGCGCCATGGGCGCATCGCGCGCCTATATCAGCGAGCGGAGCTTCGACATCGAGGATCAAGCGCGGCAGGACTATGCCGAACGGCGTTTCATGGCTGAGACTGCCCCTGATGTGTTGACCTTCCTGCAGCGGGCAGAGGCCGAGGACGTGAAGCCGCTCTCCGAGACCGACGGGCAGCGCCTGATCGAGCAGGTCGACAGAAACCTCACGCCGAACGCGGTGACGGCGCTGCGCGCGGGGCACGCTGATGTGCTGGAGAAGTTCACCGAGCACCCGCTGCGGCAGCTGGAACTCGCCAAAGCCTATCTGGAAAGCAGCGAGGTGACGGCCCACGGCCCTGCCATGGAGCGGGTGCTGGATGCGCTGGCCGAGGAGCAGATCGAGGCGCAGCGCGCCCGGCATACCGCGACCCATGGCGAGAAGGGGATCACCCATGGATAAGGGCAAGATCGCGGGCGGGATCCTGAGCCTTACGTTGGTTGGCCTCGCCATCGGCTATGTCGTGGCCACGGGCTACCTGACCATCCGCTATGGCCTGTCGACGAACGCCTTCGACGTAACCCTGCTTGCGCGCGAGTACCGAGCCCTCGGCACCAGCGCACCGCGGGACTTCCTCTGGGTAAACCTGATCCTCGCGGGCTTCGGCATCGCCGCGCTCATGTTGAGTGTCACGCTTCTCGGCGACGCCCTGACGCGCTTTGGCACGACGCATTGGCAAACCAGGGGCGAGATGAAGCGCAACGGCTTCTTCGCCAAGCCGGGCGGCGGCTTCCTTCTCGGTAAGCTCGGCCCCCCGAAATCGAAGCGCCCCTTCCTCGTCTCGAAGACCTTCCCGCATGCGCTGATCGTGGCGCCCACGGGTCGGGGCAAGGGGGTGGGTTTCGTGATCCCGAACCTGCTCACCTACAAAGGCTCGGCCGTGGTGCTTGACGTGAAGGGCGAAAACTTTCGCGAGACATCACGCTTCCGCGCCAGCATGGGCGACAAGGTCTTTCGGTTCGCGCCGACCGACTGGGACCGGCCCACCCATCGCTACAACCCGCTGGCGCGCATCGCCGCGATGACCAATCCAGATCGGCAACAGATGGAGCTGAAGCTCACCGCCAAGCTCTTCCTGCAGACCGACAATGAAAAACTGAGCGGGCTTCTGGCAGGCGGCATCGACCTCTTCGTGGCGGCCGGCCTTCTGGCCTTCGAGCGCGGCGTGCCGACCATCGGTGAGATCTATCGGATCACCGCCTCCGGCGGCGACAAACAGAAGGAATATCTCAAGCGCGCGCTTGAGGTGAAGAACACCTCGGCCAAGCTGATCTTCGAGCGCATGGCCTCGACCAACAACGACACCCTGACCTCCTACCTGTCGCTCCTGATGACCTCGGGTCTCGACACCTGGGACAACCGTGCGATCGACGCGGCCACCGCAACCTCGGACTTCTCCTTCCGCGATATCAGACGCCGCCCCCACGCGATCTATCTTGTGGTCGAGTCCGAGATGATCCGCCCGCTGGCCCCGCTGATCCGGCTCTTCTTCTCCGACCTGATCGCCTCGCTGCAGGCGCAGGAGCCGGGGGACGACGAGCCTTGGCCCGTGATGATCATGCTCGATGAATTCGACCGGCTCGGGAAAATGCCGATCGTCGCCGAAAGCATCAAGACGCTGCGATCCTTCGGCGGAAACCTCGCCATCGTCACCCAGACCATCCCGGCGCTGGATGAGATCTATGGCGAAAACACCCGCCGCTCGTTGCAGGGTGGCGCAGGTGTGAAACTCTACCTCACGCCGTCCGAGCAGAAGACGATCGAGGAACTGAGCCAGGCTGTGGGCAAGACCACCAAGCGCGTAGTAACGCGGTCCCGTGCGGTCGGGCGCAACCCGTTCGAGGGACGCAGCGTCTCCGAGCGGACAGAGGACACGCCGCTCCTCACCGAAGACCAGGCCCGTCGCATGGACCTCGACGAGGTGATCCTCGTGATCGACGCGCAGATGCCGATCCGGGCGCGGCGGATCAAGTATTTTGAGGACCCGGTGTTGAAGACGCTGCACGCGGGTCAGGCGGGGAGTTTCCCGTATCCGGATGAAGACGGGCTGCGGCGCGATCGGCAAATGACCGAGACGCGCGAGACAGTGGAGAAGCTGAAGCAGGAACTGCAGGCGGTGCGGGCGGCTGCAGGGGCACAGGGGTCTGGGACTGCGTCCTCGTCGATGACCGTTGAGCTACCTGCAACGGAGACGCAGGATCCGCAGCCAGCGCCAATAGGTCGGGCGCGCGGCCGAGCAGCACGCGCTGCGGCGGGTGGCGGTGGGTCCGGTCAATTGTCGTTCGATCTGGTTGGTCTGGGGCTCAAGGAGGCAGACAGGACCCAACTTGCGGCGGCTGTGCAGACGACTCGGGCCATCATCGCGGAGTTTACGTGATCGGCCCTCTGCGGACGTTCAGGCTAGTCGCCGCACCTTTGTTTTGCGTCCCTGACGCGGTCATTCGGGTGCTGCGTGGAGGCGGAGCAATTTCCACTGACGTTGGACGTTCCCAAACTCCCCTGATTTCCGATGACGCAAATTTCACCTGACGGGTCTGTGCGGTTGCGATAGGCTTTTGGCATGTCGCTCCTTGCTACCCTTCTGCGTGCCCTGATGATCGTCGCTTTCGCGATCGGGGTCGGCTCGCCCGCCGCTGCGCTCAACGCTCCGGCCGGGCCCGCCGTCATGCCCAGCCACGCCGCCTGCGCAGTCGGGCAACCGATGCCGCAAGATGAGCTGTGCCGCGCGCATTGCCTTGGGGTGAGTGTCTTGCCAACGATCGTGGCGCCGCCCCCCCATGTCGCGCGTGCCATTGCGCTGCCCGTTGCACGGCTTGCTGAAACGGCCCCCTCGCTCTGGCCGCTTCCCGAGCCGCATCCTCCACGCCTCTGAACCCCGAACAGCCCGGCCTCAAGTCCAACCTCGTTCTGGAGTTCATCATGACCCAATTTTCCCGCCGCGGCTTTTTGGCCGCTTCCGCCGCGACTGCGGCCTCTCTGATCGTGCCTGCGCGCGCCCGCGCGGACTCTGGCGCGATGGCGCTGAGCGCCACCACCCGTGTGATCGAGGTGAATGGCCGCGCCGCCACCGTGCTGGGCCTCGCCAATGCGCAGGGCGGCTTTGGCCTGACGCTCGAGCCCGGCCAGCGATTCCGCACCGATCTGACCAATAGTCTGGATTTCGAGACCATCGTGCATTGGCACGGCCAGATCCCGCCCAATGCTCAGGATGGCGTGCCCAATACCAACCCGACGCTGAAGCCGGGCGAAACCCGCGCCTATGACTTCGCCCCGCGCCCCGGCACCTTCTGGATGCACAGCCACATCCCCGAGCAGGAGATCGGCCTGCTCGCCGCGCCGCTCATCGTGCGCAGCAAAGAGGATGCCGCGACCGACCGGCAGGAAGTGGTGATGTTCCTGCACGATTTCGCCTTCCGCAGCCCGCAGGAAGTGCTGGCCGAGGTGAGCGGCAGCACCGCGATGGATCACTCCACGATGGACCATTCCGCCCCGCCCCGCGGCGGGATGGAAGACATGCCCGGCATGGGCGGCATGGGCCAGATGCCGGGCATGATGGGCATGATGGGCGGCAGCATGGCGATGGATCTGAACGATTTCGATTTCGATGCCTATCTCGCCAATGACCGGACCCTCGACGATCCCGATGTGATCGCGGTCGAGCGCGGCGGGCGCGTGCGGCTGCGCGTGATCAACGGCGCTTCGATGACGGCCTTCTGGATCGACCTCGGCACGGTTGCCGGGCGCCTCGTCGCGGTGGATGGCGAGCCGGTGGTGCCTCTGGTCGGTATGCGCTTTTCGGCGGCTCCGGCGCAGCGGCTCGATATCGAGATCGACCTGCCCGCAGATGGTATCGCGCTGCCGGTTCTGGCGCTGCGCGAAGGCGCGCGCGAGCGCACCGGGATCATCCTCGCGCCGAAGGGGGCCGAGGTGCCGAAGCTCGCGAGCCTCTCCGAGGTCGATCACCCGCCGGTCTCGGGCGACATGACACAGGAACTGGCGCTGCGCGCGGTCTCGCCCCTCGCCGAACGCCCCGTGCAGAACGGCCAGATGGTGATGCTGAGCGGGTCGATGCAGCCCTATCTCTGGACGATCAATGGCAGGGTCTGGGAGAACCGCATTCCCGTCGCGGCGAAAAGCGGCGAGCGGGTCGAGCTTATGTTCCACAACATGTCGATGATGGCGCATCCGATGCACCTGCATGGTCATGTGTTTCAGGTGGTCGAGGTCAATGGCACAAGGTTCTCCGGCGCGATGCGCGACACCGTGCATGTGCCGGCCATGGGCAGCGTGACGGTGGCCTTCGACGCGGGCGAGGCGGCGCCGTGGATGCTGCACTGCCACCAGATGGGGCATCTGGCGACCGGAATGATGACCGAGCTTGCGGTCTCGGCCTGATCGGCGGCCGGGGGGGCGGAAAAGCCGCCCCCTTGCCACCTCGACACGAGGTTATTCGATCCCGTTCGCGCGCTGCAGCTCGCGGACATAGGCGATGATGTTTCCCACATCCGCGCGCGTCAGCCCCTCTTGCGGCGGCATGTCGCCAAAGGGCCAGTGATGCGCGCGCACGCCCTGCACCACCGCCATCTGGAAGGCCATGTCACCATGGTGCCCCGGCTGATAGATCGGATGAACAAAGGGCGGCCCCATGCCGACGCGCCCGGTGGCATTCTCGCCGTGGCAGGACGCACAGACGGCATTGAAGGCCCGCTCGCCCATCTGCGCCTGCGGCGAGAAGGTGTCGGGCAGGGTGACCGATACGATCGGTGCGCCTTTGGGGGCGTTCACCGGACGGGTCTCGCTTTGCCCGGGCGTCCCGAGCGACAGGACGGCGAAGGCCCCAAGGGCAAGGGCCCCGAGGGAAAAAATCAGACTGCGTTTCATCTTGAACTCATGCTGTGACGGGCGTGCCGATGGGCATGCCCCTTGTGAAAGACCTGTCCCGTTGCGGGACGGCGGCAGGGGTCACAGGCGAGGAGGCGGAGGCTCGGGCACCAGCGCACGCTGCGCCAGCCCCCGGGACAAGGCCGGATGAAGGGGCAGATCGCGCGGCAGAAGGTCGGAAATGGGGGCCATAGCGAGGACCGAAATCGCAACGCCGCAGCCCGCCATGGCCCCGCAGGCGGTGCCCATCGTCGGACAGGTGTGCTGGGCATCATTGTGCCGTGTCTGGTCACAGCTGGGGCACCGGGCCGGGGCGGGCATCGCCCCATGCGCTTCGTGCTGCAGAATCTGCATCTGCGTCTCATGCGTCGCCGCCCCCGATGCCTGCGGCATCAAAAGGAACGCAGCGCCCAGAAACAGGCAGATGATCAGCCCCAGTCTTTGCAACACGGCCTCGATTTGCTGCGTTAGCCCCGTCGATCAAATGATCGACGGAGCGAGCATTGCTCAGGCATCCCAGTCGCGAACATGATAATTGTCAAACGAGGCTTGGCGGCACTGCGGGGCATCGGCTCAGGCGGGCGCGAAGCCGGCAGCCGTCAGCGCGGCGGCCAGCGCCTCGCGCGGGGCGTTGGTCTTGACCTCGACCAAGCGCGCGGGTGGATCGGCCTGAACCTCGGCTGCCGGATCGACCGACTGGATCGCCTTGGTCACGCCACGCGCGCAACCGCCGCAGGTCATCGTTTCAATGTGAAATTGCATGGTGCCCTCCTTTTCAGGACTTCGGATCATGCCATGACAAATAGGGCTTCCCATTATGGCAAGGTCAAGCCCCCGCTCCGCGATCACAGAAAATTCTGCCCTACCCTTGACCTTGCCATGATTGGAACCCCTATCTGAAAAAGCGGACCGAATTCATCGAAGGTTGCCGCCATGACGAAACCTGCTTCTTTTCAAGATGTTCACAGCGAAAAGGTCACACTCGACATCGAGGGGATGACCTGTGCCTCCTGCGTGTTGCGCGTGGAGAAGGCGCTGACGGCCGCGCCCGGGGTCGAAACGGCATCCGTCAATCTGGCGACCGAGCGGGCCGAGGTGACCGGCCACGGGGTCGACCGCGCGGCGCTCATCAAGGCGGTCGAGGCGGTGGGCTACGATGTGCGCGGGCAGTCGATCGAGCTCGAGGTCGAGGGGATGACCTGCACCTCTTGCGTGGGCCGGGTCGAGCGTGCGCTGAGCGCCGTGCCCGGTGTCCGCGCGGCCAGCGTCAATCTGGCGACCGAGCGCGCGCAGGTCACCGGCACGGCGGATGCACAGGCGCTGATCCGCGCGGTCGAGGCTGTCGGCTATGACGCGCGCCTTGCCGCCGCGGGCGGGGCCGCGAGCAGCGCCACCGCCGCGCGCAAGGCCGAGGAAGAGGCAGGGCTGAAGCGCAAGCTGATCCTGGCCGCGGTGCTGACCCTGCCGGTCTTTGTCATCGAGATGGGCGCGCACCTCTTCCCGCCGTTCCATGCGCTGGTGATGGTGGTGCTTGGACAGCAGGCAAGCTGGCTGTTGCAGGCGGCGCTGACCACGGCGGTGATGATCGGGCCGGGTCGGGAATTCTATCGCAAGGGCGTGCCCGTGCTCGCGAAGGGCGCGCCCGACATGAACAGCCTCGTCGCGGTGGGCACGCTGGCGGCATGGGGCTATTCGCTGGTGGCGACCTTCGCGCCCGGCCTGCTGCCGCCCGGCACGGTGAACGTCTATTACGAGGCCGCCGCTGTCATCGTCACGCTGATCCTGTTCGGCCGCTGGATGGAGGCGCGCGCCAAGGGCCGCACTTCGCAGGCGATCCAGCGCCTTGTCGGCCTGCAACCGCGCATCGCGCGGGTGCGGCGCGACGGCGCGGTGCAAGAGATCGACGTCAGCACCCTGCGCCCGGGCGATCTGATCGAGCTGCGCCCCGGCGAGCGCGTGCCCACCGATGGCACCGTGACCGAGGGCACGAGCTGGGTCGATGAAAGCATGATCACCGGCGAGCCGCTGCCGGTCGAAAAGACCGCAGGCAGCCCGGTCACCGGGGGCACGGTGAACCAGACCGGCGCGCTGAGCTTCCACGCGACAGCCGTGGGACAGGCGACAATGCTGGCGCAGATCATCCGCATGGTCGAAGAGGCCCAAGGCGGCAAGCTGCCGATTCAGGGGCTGGTTGACCGCGTCACGCTGTGGTTCGTGCCCGCCGTGATGGGGCTGGCGACGCTGACCTTCCTTGCCTGGCTGATCTTTGGCCCCAGCCCGGCGCTGAGCTTTGCGCTGGTCAATGGCGTTGCGGTGCTGATCATCGCCTGCCCCTGCGCGATGGGGCTGGCCACACCGACCTCGATCATGGTCGGCACCGGGCGCGGCGCCGATCTGGGCATCGTGTTCCGGCGCGGCGATGCGCTTCAAAGCCTGCAGGAGGTGCGCGTGGTCGCGCTCGACAAGACCGGCACGCTGACCGAGGGCAAGCCCCGCCTGACCGATCTGACCCTCGCATCGGGGTTTGACCGGGCCCGCGTTCTGGCCGCAGTCGCGGCGGTCGAGGCGAAATCCGAACACCCGATTGCCCGTGCATTGGTGCAGGCGGCAGAGGCCGAAGGGCTCACCCCGCCGCCGATCCGCGACTTCGCCTCGCACACCGGGCTGGGCGTTTCGGCGCAAAGCGACGCGGGGCGGATTGCGGTTGGCGCAGATCGGTTCATGGCCAGCCTCGGGCTCGAGACCGGTGCGCTTGCGGCCGCAGCGCAGGCGCTGGCCGAGGCGGGCAAGACCCCGCTTTATGCGGCACTTGGCGAGCGGGTCGCGGCGGTGCTGGCGGTCGCCGACCCGATCAAGGAAACCACGCCGCAGGCCATCGCCGCGCTGCACGCGCTTGGCCTGAAGGTGGCGATGATCACCGGCGACAATGCCCGCACGGCGCAGGCGATCGCGCGGCAGTTGGGCATCGACGAGGTCGTGGCCGAGGTGCTGCCGGCTGGCAAGGTGCAGGCGGTCGAGCGGCTGAAAGCCTCGGGCAAGCTGGCCTTCGTGGGCGACGGGATCAACGACGCTCCGGCGCTGGCTGCGGCGGATGTGGGCATTGCGGTCGGCACCGGCACCGATATTGCGATCGAGGCCGCCGATGTGGTGTTGATGTCAGGGCGACTGACGGTGGTGCCCGATGCAATCGCGCTGTCGCGCGCGACGATGGCCAATATCCGGCAAAACCTGTTCTGGGCCTTTGCTTACAACGCCGCGCTTATCCCGCTGGCGGCGGGCGCGCTCTGGCCTGCCTTTGGCATTCTGCTGTCGCCGGTCTTTGCGGCAGGGGCGATGGCGATGTCCTCGGTTTTCGTGCTGGGCAATGCTCTGCGGCTGAAGCGGTTTGCCCCGATGAAAGGAGTGCGATCATGAACATCGGCGAAGCGGCCAAGGCCTCGGGCGTCTCGGCCAAGATGATCCGCTATTATGAATCGATCGGGCTGATTCCGGCGGCGGCACGCACCGAGGCAGGGTATCGCAGTTATGGCACGCGCGAGGTGCAGATCCTGCGCTTCGTGCGCCGTGCCCGCGATCTGGGCTTTCCGGTGGCGACGATCGAAGAGCTTCTGGCGCTGTGGCACGATCAGACCCGGCACAGCGGCGATGTGAAGCGGCTTGCGCTGGAACATGTGGGCGCGCTGGAGCGCAAGATCGCCGAGATGCAGGCGATGGCCGACACGCTGCGCCACCTCGCCAGCGCCTGCTGCGGCGACAACCGCCCCGACTGCCCGATACTCGAAGATCTGGGAGGACCAGCCAGCCCTCGGACATGCGAGACGCGATGACCGAGCGGGTGCGACACGGGCGCGGTTGGTCACGCAACCTGTGGTCATAAATACGCACCGCAGCGAACGGCCGCTTTGGCCAATTACCGCGGACGGCAAGCTGCACCGGCGCAAGGCCGCTTCCCGCCCTTCGCATCAACGAGAAGGCATCATGGCGGCGGCGCATTAGGTTTCACCGACCCAACCGCTTCGCTCTCTCAGCCATCCTGACCACCTGCGCGCTTGCCGTAGCTGCAGCACTCCGCACAGCGGCGGGTCCCTGCATTGTCCCCCGCCCAATCACTTCACCTGTCGTGAGCGCGCCAATCCGCGCCCTGCCCTTCACGCCGTCGGTATTGAGGATCCCCCTCATGATCCCGGCCGAGCCAGAGACCACAGCTGGTGCCGCGGCAACCATCAGGTTTCCAGAGATCCCCCGCACGATCAGGGGTGTTGCCGCAACGAAGCCCTTGGCCAGGAACACCATCACGAAGAACGGCACCAGCGAGCCGATGTTTGTGGCTGAGTTCGGGTCGCCGAGCTGGGCCAAGAGCGAATTCGCCATTCCGACGACGGTCGAGAACATGGCGGCGATGACGATGGGGTAGAAGGCGTAGCTGATCGTCGTCGAGACCCATCTGTGGAAGAAATCCTTGGTCGCGTCGAAGAGCGACAGTGCGATCATGATCGGAGCAAGGCCGAGCATGAGGGTCAGCATCATCTTGGCGAATATGAGGACGATGCCGGTCATGAAGCCAAGGAGGCTCAAAAGAACAAGCCCGATGCCGCCTAGGATCGCGCCCGTCATCCAGTTCAGGTTGCTGCCGATAGCGTTAAGGTATTGGCTGAACTCTGTAATCAGTCGGTCGAATTCGGCTGCGAAATAGGTAGCGCCCGCCCCGCCGCCCCCGACTGATGAAATCAGTGCGCCCGCCACATAGTCGAGCCCACCAATGACTGCATTTGCGACAGCGTTGAAGTTGGCCCAGTTGAAGGCGAAGAGCCCTATCAGCATCAGCTTGATCAGGTACCAGAAGAAACTTGCCCCATCCATGCTGCGGAACTGGAAGGCCATGTTGATGCAGACGCCGATCAGCGAAAGCGTGACCATCAGCAGGACGATCGTGCCGGTATTGCTTGCCACGGCCCCGAACTGGGACTCAGCCGCATCGACAAGGAACGCGTCTGCCGTTTCGACCATCCAGCTGACGACGCTCATTACCAGTTGCCTTGTGCTTCACAGAGGTCCTGTACTGCGTGGCGCAGATCATTGCGCTGCTGCCTGATGTTGCGCTGCGCTGTTGTGTGTTCTGCAGCTGAGGCCATGAGGTACCTTTCGTTGAATTCTATCGCGGCACTTTCCCAGGATGGGAAGCGGATACCGCAGTTGCAGCTACTTGTCTCGACGATCTGTTCCCACGCTCGCAGTTCGTAAAGGTCCATCAGCGTCAGCGCCTTGTAAGCTTCACGCGGATTGACTTCGTCCATCCAGGTCGGGCGCGCCGGGCGATCGTTGCAGATCCGGTATTGCTGGGGCGACATATTGATCGTGAGATCGTTTGAGACCTGAGGCGAAGTCTGCGCCACAAGTGGGCCCGTAAGGGCGGCAAGCATGACTGCGAGGATTGGTTTTCGCATCTGGGGGGGTCCTTTTTTACTCAGCGGCCACGGAGGGGCTCTTGTTGCCTCTGCCGTCGACCATGTCGAGGTTCAAATCTGTGGTTTGACCCGGGAGAAAGAACTCGGTGATTCCGCGCGCGCCTTCATGGCGGCCTGCCTGAATGATCACGTCGATCGAGCCCTCAATATAATCGATCATGTCGGCATAGGTCATCGGCACATCGGTTTTCAGGGCGGCGATGGCGAGGCGGCGAACAGCAAGTTGTGGAGTCTCGGCATGGAGCGTAGTCAGCGATCCACCGTGGCCGGTATTGATTGCCTCGAGAAACGTCATCGCCTCGCGCCCGCGGACTTCGCCCAGGACGATCCGGTCGGGTCGCATGCGAAGCGTTGAGGCCAATAGCACATCGGCACTGCGGGCATCCGTGTCCCGGTCCGCGATCAATGTCACGGCATTGGGCTGCTCGGGGCGTAGCTCGGCCGCCTCCTCGATGGTGATGATCCGCTCTTCGGGCGGGATCAGTGAAAGGATCTTGCGCGCCGCGACCGTCTTGCCGGTCGATGTACCGCCCGAGACGATCATGTTGAGCTTGTTCTCGACGCAAAACCGCAGCGCGGCGTCGATGTCGCCGGACCTCACCACATCGCGCAGCGCGCCGTTCCGTTTCTGGCGCAGACCCTCAAGGCTGCGTTCCTTGCCGAAAAGGAATCCGAGTTTGATCTTCTCAAGCGGCTGGGAGGAAAAAAACCTAAGAGAAATCGAGAAACCGCCCTCGACTGCCGGCGGCTGGATCACCTGCGCACGGATCGGGCGATCTCGATACAGGATCGAGACAGAGACGATGGGCTTCTTGGTGCTGAGCGTGGTCGAGGCTGCTGAGGCGATCTGGTTGCCGAGGTCCTTAATCTCGGTTGGGCTCAGCGGGCTGCCGAGACCTCGCATGAAGTGGTCGCCCTGGAATTCGCCCCAGACTTGTCCGTCGGGATTGATGCAGATCTCGATCGTGTCGTCGCGCAGGACCTCGGGGCCGAAACGGTCGAGCGACGCTTCCAGATAACTTGCAGCCATGTCAGAAAATCTCGATGTCACGATCAACCATGACCGTGATCCGTGTACCCTGGTCGACATGTATCACTGGCTTGATCGCCAGATAGTCCTGCATCACGCTTTGCGTACTATCGCGCAGGTCCGTGCCGACATCGCTTGCAACATCGGCCGCCGCCTCGCTGTCGATTTGACCCGCTGCAGCCGCAGGCAGGGCGCCGATCAAGGAGATCAGTGCGGCGGAGCCGAAGCGTTGCGCGAAACGGGTGTCGACAAACCCGGTGGTGCCAGTACGGCCGAGTTCGTCTCCACCGAAGGCGCTGATCTGCACGGTCTGATTGTCGGGCAGGATGATCCGGTCCCATGCCACCATGACACGCGATTGGGCGAGTGCGACATCGGAGCGGTAGCGCCCGATCAGCCGCGCGCCGCGCGGGATCAGGATACGGGTTCCATCGAAAGAATGGACGTCTTCCGAGACGATGGCGCGGATCGCGCCGGGCAGTGTGCTGTCGAGAGCCGTCTCTGTCACAGCCTGAATCATGGTGCCCTGAACAACCGTGTTCGAAGGGTTCGCGATCACTTCGGCACGTGTCACCTGCGCAGGTTGCGCGCCCGAACGAACAAAGGCTTCATCTGCATTCAGATGTGCGGCTTCCAGCGTGTTCTCCCTTTCCGCACCCGAGCCCATCCCGGAGAACGCGATCATAGGAGACGCGATACGCTCTGCGCGGGCCTCAGCTTCGGCTGCGCGCCGCCTTTCGAGTTCGGCCAGCCGCAATTCTTCTTCACTTGGTCCCAATGATGTCGGCTCTGGTGACGCAAGCCTTGCAAGTTCCAAGTCCATTCGGAGCTGATCCAATTCGCGATCCCGCTCGGTCAGCTGCCGCTCGAGGGCACGCTGCGCCTCGGCGGATGCTTCCTGTAGGGTGGCAATTTGCGCCGTCAGGTCCGCAATAGCCTGCTCCGCCCCGCTGTCCGCGGCCTCGGCCGGTCTTGCGCGCAGTTCCTCGAGTTCCGCTCTCAATGTCGCAAGACTTTCCATCAGCGCGAGCTCCGACTCGCTCGGACCAGTGTCCGCAGGCGGGGCCTGGCTGGGCTCCGGGGCAGAAATCGGCGCCAGATCTCCGAATCCGGGGCCGCTGCTCTGGAACTCTTCCGGCGCGGCGGTCGCCATTGGCGCTTCTGCCGACGGCTGCAGGGCAGCCCACGCCAGACCACCTGCTGCGGCGATGCCGACGACTCCAAGGATCGCGGCAAGCGGTGCAGGCCGCTTGTTGGCCTTCGCTTTGCCTGTCGAACCTTCGAGAGCCGCGAGGCGCGCGGCGAGGTCTTCCGTACCTTCGGTCATGATGTGGCCTGCCCTGCGTCCTGGACGCAAACCACCTCTTCGCCAAGGCGAAGGACCCATTGTCGGTTGACGCCGGACACGCGGATGACGCCATCACTCAAGGCCTGGCTGTTCACCGCGCGTTCCCTCCCGTTCGAATATCGGAAGATGGCGGGCACCGGCGCATTCCGTGCGAACCGGAAATACGTGAAGGTACCATCATCCCAGATGGCCGTCGGCGTGAACTCTTCTCGGGCGCTGACCGCATAGTTCGCATTCGGCGCATCGGCCGCAACCGCCCTGGTGGGTTGCACGCGGTTTTCAGGATAGCGGAACTGCACGACATAATGCGGCGTCTCCCGGGCTTCGACGACATGGAAGTAGTAGGAGCGGCGGTTGGTGTAGACGGTGATGTTGGTGGCGACGCCAGATGCTGTCGGCTTGATGGCGAAGGCACGGCCACCCGGGACACCGTCGAATTGAAAACCAACCGTATCGCCGGCGATGATCGAGCGGATGGTTTCGCCCTCACCGAATTCGACTGTGGTGACGCGGGTCAGGGTTGTGACGACACGGTAAACCTGGCCTTCAGTCCAGGTCGCCACGCGCACGCGATTGTCGTGAGAGCCTGGGCGGGGCGTGGTTTCGGCCACGGCGGTCGTTCCCGCGAGCGCGAGAATGCTGGCGGCCAACAGCGTAAAGATTGCAGTGCGAGTCATTCAGAACGGTCCGATCGGATGGCATATTGTGTAACGGTGAAACCGAAAGGGTTCTGCCAGACATCGTCGATCGCACGGGTCCGCTCGGGCCGGAACTCGAACATCAACGTGGCAGTGAACGATCCATCCTGTACCCCTTGCGGGCTTGTCAGACGCTTTCTGAGCCGCACCTGGGCGCGGTTATCGCCAATAAGGGTGATCGAGGCGATCTCAACAGCCATCTCGGCCGCAGCCCCGTATCGCGTCGGCGGATAGCTCTCCTGACCCGATGTCCACATCGCGCGCATGCTGGCCTCGGCCGACCCGGAAGACTGTGCCAGGACGCGGCGGACACGAAGATCGTTGTCGAGCTGGTTGTAGGTCTCGCGGTCGAGAATGTAGCGGTAGATTTGTGCTTCGATCACCGCAGGTCGTTCGGCGAGCGACACGGTTTCAACCGTGGCATTGGGGAGCGCCATCCCGGTCGCGGGATCGTAGGGGACAACCACGGGTGGCGGCGTCTCGACCATCAGCGCGACAGCCGCAGCCGTCAAACAGCCGAATACACCAAAGCCTGCTCCAGAAAGGCCGATCATCCGCCAAAGCTGTTCCCGGCGCAGGGCACCGTAGACAAGTTCCTCTTCCACGAGTTCGCGCGCACTCGTCACCCCTGCCCCACTCACGGCTCAAGATCCGGCAAGGTGAAGTCCATGTAGCGGCGTTCTTCGGCAACGGTGGCGGCGTCAACCACGCCTGCATTGCCTGCGCCGAGGGTTTGGATCGCTTCCAGCTCCCACATCCGGGTCATGGCGATGGCAAGTTCCGCCGTGACGCGCGTGTTATGATCCATCGAGGCTTTGAGATCCTCCATGTCCGGGATCATCTCGACCAGACGTTCCACCCGTTCGAGAGACTGTTCCGCCTCTGCGTGGCTGTTCTGCGCTGCTGCCGACATCACAGCCCCTGTGGTTGCCCGCGTGGCCACGCCTTCAGCGCCCGGATTGCCACTGGTGGCGATTTCGCGGAGTGAATCTTCGTCGAACCCGGCGCTTGCCAGCGCCTGTTCCATCTGCGTGCGCATGGGCCCAGCATTGGGCCCGATAAGAGCGCTCCAATCGCCCGCCTGGATGCCTCGGATCAGACTGGGGATGTCTTCGAAGTTGGCCTCTAGCAAGGTGTCGAGGTCCCCGCCCATGGCGAGCCCGAGGATGCTGCGTGGCCCGGTGAGCGAGGCATACATCTCGTTCAGCTGATCGAGCTGACTTTGCAGCATGTCGAGTTGCTCCAACGCATTGTCCAGAAGATCGGTCTGGATCCCGAAATCCTGCAGCATCTGCTGAAGCTGGCGGATCTCCTGGGCAATGTTCTGGGTGTCCACCGTGGGCACACCCTGTGCCGCGGCAGGTCCGGTGACATTGAGGGCAAGCGCGAGAGCGATGCTACCGGCGAAATGGGAACGGGGCAGGCGCAGGTTCAACGCAAATCCTCCTGACTGAAATCCATGAATTGCCGCTCGGCAGCCTGGGCCGCCGCCAAGGCGATCTGCTCGGCGCTGAGTGGCTCGGTTCGGGCGGCCTTGATTCGGGTGCGGATCGCGACCAGCCGGGCCAGTTCGGCCCGGGCATAGGTGTTGAGCGCGATGGCATCGTGGAGATCCTCGGTCTCACCGATGCGGGTGATAATGTCCTGCACCCGCAGGGCGGCGGCGCGGACCGAGACCAGCGAATAATCGCCATAGACCCCTGCGCCATGGGCCGAGAGGCTGAAACTCGCGTTGGCGAGGAGCACAGGGTCGATGGTGCCGAGCGCATCGATGCCGCCCACGGCCGCGAGGTAGCTATTGTACTGCTGCGGGATCACCACGACGTAGTGTTGGGTTTCTGCGAAGGGCGGTACACCGCCGTAGTTCTGCACATTGCCCGGACCCGCGTTATAGGCCGCGAGCGCGTGGATGATGTTTCCATCGAACATGTTCAGCATCTGCGCGAGGTACCGCGCGCCGCCTGTGACCTGCAGGTACGGGTCGTCGTAATAGGCCGGGTTGATGCCAAGATCGCTAGCGGTAGCGGGCATGATCTGCGTGAGCCCGAAAGCTCCAACGGGGGAGCGCGCTCCGATCTGGAAGCGGCTTTCCTGCCAGATCAACGCCTGCAGAAGGCAGCGCCATTGCACGAGCGAGAGGCCCGCACGGCTCACGCCCGGCAGTCCGTGGGTGTGGCGCGCCGCGCGGATGATCAGTTCCTCGATCCCTTCCCGGGCATCGCCAAACATCCGGGCTGCGGCCGGATTGTTGTCCTCGGGCGCGTAGAGGCTGGCGGCTGCGCTTTCGACGTCACCAACCGCCCCCTGCCCCGCCTCGAGCCCGGCCACGGTGCCCGCGACATCGCCCGAGCCAAGGGACATGGCATCCATGAGCCCTTCGAGCGCGGCGAGTTGCTGGCGTTCGATCTCGGCCAGTTCCTCTTCGCGGGTCAGCCGGTCTTGCTGCAGTGCGAGATCCTGATCGGTCTGCTCAAGGATGGCCTGCCGCTCTGCGAAGAGGCGCAGATCGAAGGTCGGCACGCCCTGGGCGACCGCTGGCCCCGCCGTGGGACCTGCCAGCGCAAAACCGATCATCGAGAGAGGAAGCCAGGTCCGCATTGGTTCAGCCGCCCGCCCCCAAGAGGACGAAATCGCAGGCCGTGTCGCGGCGCGTGACCTCCGCCCCCATGGTCGAGATCGTGGCGGTGGCGGTTCCTGCCTGCGCAGGAGCCTCGCGAAAATTGAAGCAGTTGGCTTGCGGGGGGTTATGCTGCGCACAGGCTGTCAGGGTCAGGCCGAGCCCGAGCAGTACGACGCTGCGAATGATGGTACGGGTCATGTCACTCTCCAGAAATCAGGACGTTCGCGATAATCGGCGCCGACAAGCGCTTCGCCCTTCTCCATTCCGCCAAGAATGGTCACGAGCGGGCCGAGCGCGCTGAGATCGGCATCGATCACGACGGAACCACGGTCGTCGCGTACAAGCGCGAGCCGCGAGGCCGAGCCGACGCCCAGAAGCACGTCGAGCTCTTTCTCGGTCAGGCCGAGCATCGCGTAGTCAGCGGCGGAAGCACGAATGTTGGGCAAGAGCACCTGGGTTGGCACAGCTTCCACGATGGTCTTGCCGGTGCGCGTGCGCTCGAGCTGGCTGGCATATTGCGTCATCATCACGACGACGGCGTTCTGCTTGCGGGCGGTCACCAGCCAGTTGCTGAGTCGCTCCGCGAAGTAGGCGTTGTCGAGGGCTTTCCATGCCTCGTCGATGACGATGATGGTGGGCTTGCGGTCCTCGATCACCCGCTCGACCCGGCGGAAGAGGTAGGACAGGACCGCCATGCGTTCCCGCTCGCTCTCGGAATCGAGGATGCCGGTGAGGTCAAAGCCCGCGACGTCTCCATCGATGCTGAAACTGTCCTCGGCATTGGCCCCGAAGATCCAGCCGTAGCGACCCTCGGCCGTCCATTCCTGCATACGCTCGAAGAGATCGCCTTCGTCATCGGTCGAGACCAGCAGCGAGGCGAAATCCGACCAGTTCCGTAGGCCCGCATGTCCTGCGCTGGCGTTCTGGCGCACGACTTCCTGCAGTCGGTTGGTCTGAACCGGGGTCAGCGGTCGATCGCGCCGCTCCAAGAGGCTCGCGAGCCAATCAGCAAGCCATGCCTGGCCCCGCACGTCGATCTCGGTCTGGAGCGGATTGAGGCCCGTGGGGCGCCCCGCCCGCACGGTCGAATAGCTGCCGCCGAGCGCGCGGACGGCCATTTCCATCCCCGCGCGATAGTCGAATACGAAGACCCGCGCACCTGCCCGCCGTGCCATGGTCATCAGGAAAGCCGCCAGGACGGATTTGCCGGAGCCGGGACGGCCGAGGATCAGCGTGTGGCCACCCGTGGGTTCGCGATCCGGCGCGCCCTGTTCGTGGAAGTTGAAGCGAAAACCACTGCGCTCGGGTGTCGGAAAGAGCGTGATCGGCACGCCCCAGGGGACTTCCCGCCCTGTCTTTCCGAGCGGGGTGCGGTGGAAGGTAGCGAGATCAGCGAAGTTGTGGTTCGTGATTGCGGCCTTGCGGCTTCGCGCCCCGGTATTGCCGGGATGCTGCGCCATGAAATGCGCCCGCGCCCCGAAGGCTTCCGAGATCAGGTTGATGCCGGAAGTGGCGGAGATGTTGCGGATTTCTGCCGCGATGTCGTCAAGCGCCGTCTGGTTGCGGGCATAGACCGCCACGGTCATGTGGTGCTCGCCGAAGATCAGGCGTTTGGATTCCAGATCGTCCTGCGCGAGTTCCAGTTCCTGGGCGAGACTGACGGCTCCGTCATTGGCGGCCTGCATCAGGCGCAGCTGCCGCTTGATCCGGCCCGCCATGATGTTGGCGTTGATCGGCACAAAAGAGTGCGTGACCACCATGTCGACGGGCAGATTCAACTCGTCGAGCATCAGGCTATCGGTCTTGGCCGGGTAGTTCTTCACCGCAAAGATCGCCCCGAGCTTGTCGCCGACGGCACCGTCCGAGAGTGCGATGGTCGTGCCGCGGAATGTGACGCGGGTATTGGCCACGTCCTCGGCGATCACGCCGAGGTGCGACCGGGGAAAGAGCGGGTGTTCCTCGCCTGTGTTGAGCGACCCGAGGAAGCCCAGAAGCTCGCCGGTGCTTGCGGCCAGCAGGCGGGGCTTCAGCTCATCGAAGGAGGACAGCAGAAACCCCACAACCTCGTCGAGCTTGCGCAAGCGGCGGGTCGTGTCCGCCGCCTGTCGCGCGCGAGACGCCCCAAGTCCGAACGGCAAGCGGCTGCCTGCCTCCGGTCGCTTCAGCACAGTCAGGGTCAGCGTCTTGTCGCGCAGGCCAGATTGGCCCAGATGCGCGCGCCAGCGTTGATCGACGGCAGCCGCAAACCCTTCGCCCGGGATGGGCGGCAGGGTCACATCGACCGCTTTCGAGACCTTGTGCAGGTAGAAGGAGAACTCGGTCCCCACCTGCGCGACGATGCCAGCCAGGAGCCCGCCGATCCGGTCGAGATGCCCGTCCTCGCTGGTGGTGCTGTTGACCCCTTCCAGCCTGATGCATTGCATCAGCTCGTTGCCGCGTGTCCGGATCGTTCGGTCGTTCACGAGGCTCACATAAGGCAGCATCATTGAGAGCCGCTTCTCGCCCTTGACCCATGAGGGCAGCGCGGTCAGCGGATCGATGGCGTTCTCAACCTCATCGGCAATTCCATCACGGGGCATAGCTGTCGCCTCCGTGCAGCTTGCGGTTCGTCGTGGGCGGGGTTTCCTGCAGGGTGATCACCAGGACATCGAGGAAATTCGGATCCCAGTCCGCGGCCTTCCAGAGCGCCGGCCAGGCCAGCCCCGCGAACACAGCCACCACCCAGCTCTGCACCCAGAGGAACAGAAGCGTCGAGCCGAAGAGCCAGACCATTGCGTACATGATCGGCAAGCCCATCAGCTTGGGTGGCCTGAGAAGACCGATGAACACGCGGGACTGGTCAGCCATGGATGGAGCTCAGGTGGTCCAGATGGCGGCGACGATGGTGGGTGCTGCGGCGATGCCCGCGATTGCAACCACGACCCAAAGCGCCTGACGAAAGTCGAGGATGCCAAAGAGCCAGGAAAGGAACACCCCGATCAGCGCGAGCGTTCCGATCACGATTCCCAAGGGACCGGTGATCGCATCGACGATGCCCTGCAAAAGGGTCTGCACCGGCGAAAGGTCGATGCTCTGCGCAAGCGCTGGACCCGCCAGCACGATAAGGGCCATCGCGCCGAACGCGGTGATCGCCCGCGTGCGGAGCACGCTTTGACGTTTCCTCGATGTCATGAAAGATCTCCTCTGAGCCGCTCAAACACGGCGGTCACACGGGCCACATGCCCTTGGGTTTCGCGAAAAGGGGGGATGCCGCCGTGGCGTGTGACCGCCTCCGGACCACCGTTGTAGGCCGCAAGGGCCAGAGAGCCCTCGCCGAACTGGTCGAGCATCATCAGCAGGTAGCGAGCTGATCCGTCGAGGTTCTGCGCAATGTCATGTGGGTCGACGCCGAGGTCGCGGGCGGTGTCCGGCATAAGCTGTCCGAGGCCTATGGCACCGACAGGGCTACGCGCTGCGGGATTGTATGCGCTCTCGACTTCGATATTGGCCCGGTAAAGGAGCGCCCAATCAGTGACGGAAAGCCCTGCGCGACGCAGCGCACTATGCCCGGCATACCGTTGGGCCGTGGTTTCGATTGCTTGGAGGATTTCTGGGGTGGCGCGGGCGGCAGATGAAGCAGGGATCGCTGTCTCGCTCGTTGCGTCAGGAACGCGAGGTTCTGCGAAGAGAAAAAGACGCCCGTTTGCCTCTTGAGAAGAGGAAATCAATTGGCCGTCTGGTCCAACCGAAAAGATGAAACCGTCGGCCAGGGCCGGGGGCGCGGAACAAACGCCTGTACCCAAAGCAACGACGAGCGCAGTTGCGCGGTCAGCTGCCTTTGACCGGAGGCGCGGCGTGGCGCTCGCGACCACCTTCTTCAAGTGGGATGCTAGCGGTCGTACAGCCCATGTCGGCCAGGAAACTGACAAGACCAACGATGGTTTTGAAGTCGCGGAGCTTGAGGACGCTTCGGCTGGTGACGAGCATTTTATCGTCACGCTCATCAGTGGCGACGGCGCGGATGACCCACGAGCCGTACCAGCTGTTATGGCGCTTCTCTGCTCTCTCCTTGCAGACCACCTCAATGAGGTAGCCCTCGGCGAGCAAGCCGCGCAGTCCGTCTTCTGTAACCACATTCGGGGCTTCTTCTATCATGGCCTTCCCTTGGGTCCTTGTTCTGCCTGGGTGCAGTATCTGGCCCACGGGGTCGCAACACCGTGAGCGATACAAAACAACATTAGTGATAGCAAGACAATAATAACGTGTTGACGAATTTCACCTTGCTCCGATAACGGTGATAGCCGACAGAATGATAATCTTAAAGGCGGCAAAGGAGTTTTGCCCTGCGCTTGTTTATTGCGCGCAACGCACCGTTGCTGTTCGCGCTCCTGCTTGGAAGCATGCCGGTAGCCGCGGCTGCGGATTGCGTACCTCCCGAGCGACCGTTCTTGCCCCAGTCGCGAGAAGACATGCGTGCCTACGCCGATCTGCTGCGTTCTGATTTCGAGGGCTACATTGCCGACATTCAGGAATACTTCCGCTGTCTTGATGCCGAGCGCCAACGCGCGTTTCAGGAGGCGCGCGAGGTCAGTGAAGACTATGGAAGACTGGTCGAGCTATTGGACTGAGCAACCGCATGGGCTTAACCGCCGTCGAGATCCTCGTAGTAGACGAGTGCGGGCATGTTGCGGCGCTGATGCACGATGCGCAGGATGACGGCCGCGCCATCCGCCGCATCGAGCCGCTTGTAGAAGATCACGTGTCGCTGGCAATTGACGGACCGCATCCCCGGGACAAAGAGACTCCTGTCCCGGCCCGCGTCGGGGTCCCCAGTGATCCGCTCGAAGGCGGTGACCAACTGGCGGTAATAGACGAGCCATTGGTCCCTGCCCCATGTTTCGACGGTGTAGGTGCGAATCTCTTCAAGGTCGGACTTGGCCTGTCCGGAAAGCCGAATCGTCATTCGGGTCAGCGATCAAACGCATCCGGTTCGAAGGCTTGGGCATCGAACTCGGCGAAATCCCCATTCTCGGCCAGGGTGGCTGCCATCTCGAGATCGGCCTTGAGGGCATAGAACTGCCGCGCGCCATCCTTCTCCATCAGCATCCTTACGCCAGCGCGCACGACTTCGCTCAGATTGGCGTAGGCGCCGGACTCGATCTGCGCCTGCACATATTTCTGCATCGGTTCGGTCAGGTGGACGTTTGGCATCAGACTCTCCTATCCATGCTCAATCGTATCAGATACTGCCATAAATCTTCAAGCGCATGTTCGATCCCAACATAGGCCACAACACAGGATCGTTGCTCCACCCGCCCTTCCGTTCCCGGATTCCAGCCGGGGAACCAAGCCCTACAGTTTTCCGACACTGCCCTTCCCGGGACCATGGGCGTTGCGACACGCCGTTTGACGGGCTCATGCGGTCTGTTCTTCCGTGACCGCTTTCGTGGCCGCATGGAAACACCACATTTTCCTTTCTTCGCAAATGTTTGTTTGGCAATGGACGTGAAAGGGGGCCGCAATTTTGGCCGCTTCCAGGACGCCTCAAGAGCCCAAACCGTCATCAGATCTTGGAAGCCGTCACGCGACACAAGCGAACAATCGCAAGTCGCCATCAATCAAATCGCCTTGCTATCGTTAATGTTGTTTCGTATCGCTGCACCATTATAGATGGAGTCGGCATCATGAAGCACGTGATCCACGGCGTGGCCACAGCCACGGCAATAAGCATATCCGGACTAATGGCCTCGTCAGGTCCGGCTCAGGCCTATCAAGTGGACTGTGCGATCCTCCTCTGCCTTGCGGGCGGCTGGCCTGCCTCCGCGCCCTGCGCCCATGCCAGAGCGGTCTTCATTCGGCGGATCACGCCATGGCCGATCGAGCCGCCCCTACAAATCTGGCGGTGTCCGATGGGTGTGTCGTTCAACGAACCAAGTCCGTTGTCGCCTATGGAACGCCTTTATGACATCACGTTTCGCGATCCGCCCGAACCGCAGGCATCGACTCCGATACCCCTTGTTCGCGTCCAGGCGGATGAACAAGCCGACATCGACATCTCAGGCGACGCCTTTGATTTCGTGCGCAGCATTCGCGTCTATCACATTCAGTACCGCCAGCACGAAAACCGAGATGGCGACTGCAATCGCAGCGACTCCACGCGGTTGGGGTCCTACGGCGTGCAGGGCGATTACCGATGGACAAGATCCAACGTGGGCGAGGTGCCGGCCGCATCCGGCCTGAGCATCCCGAATGGATGTGGCAGCTACTTCTACCGCTCCGTCTTCGTCGACTGGCGTGATCACGCCGGGAACTATGGTTCTGAAGAAGTTCGCTACTGACAAAATCTGCTCGCGGTCTTGCCGCGCGCGTCCTCACAACCCCGCACGGGAGGCTGTGCAAAACCCCCGAAAAGGAGACGACGCCAGACCGTGAAGCCTGACGCCGTGCAAGAAAACTCCGTGAACAAGAGTTTCCTAGCGCACGGCTAAGACACCTGCAACCAGCAAAGTTGTTTTGCTGGCAAGAATGTTGTTGTCTCACGACATGGCGTCGGATCTCCAAGGAGACCTCGACCATGGAACCTACGACCGGCCTGATCCTACGACGGATCACGCAGACAAATCTCTCTGTTGCAGCGCACAAGCTTGCCACCCTTATCCTCGATGCCATCGCCTGGAAGGATGGCTACAACGGTTTGGCGCGCGGAACGGCAGCCTTCACCCTCTCGGCCCTTGCGGAAAAGATGGGTGTCTCACGGCAGTATCTTACGGTCCTTCTGAGCGAACTTGAGACGTCGGAGTTGCAGCTCGAGCGGGCGAAGCCGAATGGCAAATTCGCGCCCTGGATCTTTCGGTTCTCAGCCTTCGACGAGGAGAGTGAAACCCATGATCTCGTGTCAGGTGAAGGCGACACATCACTATCTAGAGATAATAAAAACAAAACTATCTTCTCAGGGCTGATCGATATCACCACGAGTTCGAACGTTTTTCAGACAAGTTGGGCGGAGCTCATCAAAGCAGCGAAGGCCACGTTGCCCTGCTGGAACATCGACACCCAGGTCATCTGGGATCGCTTCCTTGCCTTCAACCGGTCCCGAGGCAACGGCAGGGTGCCGGCCGGCTTCCTGCTTGGCTTCATGCGCCGATGGCGAAATTCGTGGGGAACTCCAACTCGTCCCGCGGTCAAGCCGCCCGCGAGACCAATAACGGATCCCAAAGAGCGCGAATTGCTGAGACAGATGCAAGCCGCACCAACTGCGAACCGCCAGTTCCACGCGTCCGACTTGTGTCGCTTGATCGGACACGCTGCCTACGAAGCGCGGGTACTCGATGTGATCCGCAAGTTTGGGTGCCAGAGGTTTTCAGCAACCTTGGCGGTGCACGGACGAGCGGTGCTGGAAGGGGAGATATCCCGGTAGCTTCGCTTGCTCGGACTTGGAGTCCATGAAAGCCCCGCTACAGATGTCAAGTTCCGATAGTGAAGTTTATGTTAAAAATGGAAGTATTAGCCAGCTTTCCTTGGCTTTCAGAAAATCCTGACCTGAGTTCCCACTTCTGCCAGAGCAAAAAGTTCAGCAATGTGCTCGTTGTACAGTCCAATACAGCCGTTTGATGATTGCCGACCGATCTTGCGCGTGTCACCGGTTCCGTGCACCCGGTAATACTGCCACGACAGATAAAGTGCGTGTGTTCCAAGCGGGTTGTCAGGACCCGGCGGCCAATAGTCAGGCCATTCGGGGTTACGCTCTTTCATTGATGGAGTGGGCCGCCAACTCGGCCCCTCCACCTTCCTTATAACCTCTGTATATCCTCGGCGGGTCAACTCTTCCGAGGCAGGGACACTCGACGGATAGAGTTTGTAGACACTTTCGTCTTCCGACCAATACTGGACTGCACGCGAGTCGATGTCGCACAAAATTGCACCGTGCTGAAGGTTATCGAAGTGGTCTTGCCAGAGATCCACACTAAAGGACGAAATATTTCTGCGTACCGCCGAGGGCTCCTGCTCCTGAGCACGGAGAAGGGAAGGTGCTGCCAGAAGTCCGATCATAGTTGTCGAAACGAACTGGCGTCGTGTTTTCAGTGTTTTTGTCATATGCCTCGCCTCACTCTTTTGTTGGCTGACGGATACGACCTCTAGTAGCTAGAGGTTCAACTGAAAAACGATGACGTTCTCGTGAGGCAGCGAGTTTACAGGTATCGACGCGTTTCAGCGCAATAATCGCGATACTTGGAGCCGTATTGTTCATGCAGCCATGGCTCTTCCGCGAGCGGGGCAAGGGCCAGCGCGGCAACTCCAACGATGACGATAGGCCAAACCCAAGATGAGGCGAAGAGAAGACCAAAACCTACCAGGATGGCCATGTCGGCAAGGTACTGCGGATGCCGAGAGAAACGGTAGAGACCCGAAGTGATCAGCTCGTCTTTCGCACCGCTGGTGGCTTTCAGTCCAATGCTGAATGCCCCCCACCAGACAATCAGATTTCCGGTTGCGATCAAGAACGGCCCGACCGCCCAACGGAGTGCGTTGGCCATAGAAGCGGATTTCCAATCCAAGATGCCCAAACCGATCACCGCCCCAAACACGGCCAATGTGAGTCCCCATGCAATGTTTGGTATGACTGAATGCTCTCTGTTTGGAGGCCAGATGCGCTTGGACGGGCGGGCGATCGACCAAAGGAGCGCACCAATCAAAACCAGACCGGATAGCAGGCCAACGACCACTAGTATGCCTTGGGCAATCGTCATGAGCGGTGTCCGAACACCTGCGCCTCCTGATGCGCATTGTCGCTCGCTTCGAATTCAAGCGTGGAATGCTCGATTGAGAAACGTTCATGCAGCACCGATTTGACGTTTTCTTTAATCTTGTCGGCCTCACCCATCCGTTCGCGTTCGACGACAATATGGCAGTCCAATGCCGCGGCGTGCTCCTGCATTTGCCACAGGTGGACATGATGCACGTCCACAACGCCATCGACACACTGGATCGCTCTGACCACGTCATTTCCATCAATACCTGGTGGGCTCCCAAGCATCAGGGTTCGAATTGGGCCCCCTATTTCGGTGAAGGACAGATACAGGATGTAGAGCGCGATGCCGATAGTGATGGCCGGATCAACCCAACGCATATCATAGAGTATTATGAGCGTCCCGCCGACTATGACGGCCACTGAAGCCAACGCATCCGAAAGGTTGTGGAGAAAAAGCGCACGGATGTTCACGCTCCCCTTCTGCATCGAATAGGTAAGCATTGCGGTCAGCGTGTCGACCACAAGCGCGATTCCACCGAGAATGACTACGGTCCACCCCATGACTTCGGGTGGATCAATCATGCGCATGCCACCTTCGTAGATCAGATAGAAGCCGATCACGATGAGGGTGGTGTAGTTGATCAGGGCCGCGACGATTTCGACCCGGCCATAGCCGAAGGTCATGCGCTCATCGGCCGGGCGGCGCGCGATCTTGCGTGCGGCAAAGGCAATGACAAGCGAGGCCATATCGGAAAAGTTGTGCAGCGCATCGGCGATCAGTGCCAGGCTGCCCGACAATATGCCCCCGACGATTTGCGCAACGGTAAGAAGCCCGTTCGCCCAGATCGCGATGGCAACCCGCCGATCGCCAGAATCCGGATCGATATGCGCGTGCCCGTGGTCATGTGGCATTGGCAGGCTCCTCATGCGCGTGTGTCGCGCGTCGGTCAGTCTTGAGGCGGTCGCTGCGGAAACCACGAACGCGCGCATTCATCCAGTGGCGTATGATATGACGGTAAAGGGCACCACGCAGCCATCCAAAGGATTGCTCATGGGAAAAATAGAAGGCGTCCGGCGTATCAAACACGCCGAAATCCTGCACGATGCCGGTTTTCTGAATGTAGGTATCTTCTCCGTTCCAGGCGACGGGAGGCGCGCCAAGGCAATCCGTGCCCGCGCCATAACCGCAGAGACTTTCTGTGTCCGAGAATGACGTTTGCAGGACATCGAGGAAAGCGTCATCCAGGATGAAGCCTTCAAGGTTGATCCAGGCACCTTGAAATTCGATCTCGACCCATGAGTGGAGAATTTCCTGCGGAGCAAGCGGATACACCAGCTCAGGGACAACACCGCGCTGCAAGCCTTTGTGGATCGTAAACCCATGCAACCGGCAACGAATGCCGACACCACGCAGCAGCGCCATCAAGAGCGTGCCTTTGGTATTGCACTGCCCATAGCCGTCGGAAAGCACTTCGGATGCGGGGATGTCGTCAGCTCGATTGTATCCGAACGCGATTTCATTCCGAACGAAATCATAGGCAGCTCCGATCCGATCGTATTCGGATAAGCCGCGCCAGCTGCGGTTCTCAATTAGACGCGCAAGAGGCGCGGCATCAAAATCCAGTAGTTTGGTGGGTACAAGTAGGGGGTCGATCATCTGCAACGGGTCGCTCCTCGAATCGTCTTGGAACAAGACTAATTGCTATAGTCACTATAGCTTCAATCCTTTCTTTCAGAAAGAATCTCCCGCAACTATTTGTCCGTGTGAACCGCTTTGTGGTGTTCGCCGTGTGCGTCGCGCAGGATGTCGATACCGCCCCAGGCCGCGATCCCGGCGACGATCACACCGACGACAAGGTCCGGCCAGTTGGTTCCTAGCCAAGCGACGAGGCCACCGGCCACGACGATCCCGAGGTTCGCGGCGAAATCGTTGTAACTGAAGGTGTTGGCCGCGCGGATATTGACGTTTGGATTTTTGAGCTTAGCGAGCAGCCAAACGCAGACTGCGTTGATAGCCGCCGCGATCAGGGCCATTGCAATCATGATCGTCCCGAGCGGATCTGACCCACCGATGTAGCGGCGCCACGCATCGTAGAGGATGCCTGCAGCGAACAGGATCAGCAGCCCGCCGGAAACGTTCGCCGCCCCGCGTTTCCATTTGGCGGATCGGGACAAAGCGAAAAGGCTGATCGCGTAGACGAAGCTGTCGGAGAGGTTATCGAGCCCGTTGGCGATCAGGGCACTTGAGTCGCCGAAGGCGCCTGTTGCGAAAAAAGCCACGGCCAAACCGATATTGAGCGCCAGAACGATCCAAAGCGTCCGTCTCTCCATTGAATCTTGTCTAGCGGCCATTTTGTGGTTCCAGCTTGTGTTGTACGACACATTAACTTCTGCGGCTGATCTGCGTTCCAGCCGGAATGTTGGCTGAATTCCTTCAGGCCCCGATTTCCTCGTGTTCGGTCAAGCATTCCGAATGGTCCCGCAACACCTCAAGCACCTTGCAATCTCCCGTCCGCCCGCCGCTGCATTCGTGAACCATGCGTTTCAGTTCCGTGCGCAGCGCCTTCAGGCGGGCCATGCGCTGCTCCACCTGTTTGAGCTGGCGACGCGCGATGGCATCAGCCTCATCACAGGGCCGGTTGGGATGGTCGCTGAGGTCGAGCAGCTCGCGGATCGCATCGAGCGAGAAACCGAGTTGTCGCGAATGGCGGATGAAGGACAGCCGGTCGAGCTGTGCATTGTCGTAGCGCCTCTGCCCGCCTTCGGTCCTGCCAGGTTCGGGCATGAGCCCAATCTGTTCGTAGTACCGGATGGTCTGCACCTTCGTGCCAGTCTTCTTTGACAGAGTACCGATCGTGAGCATTTTCGCCTCCATGAAAAAGATACAGTTTGTGTAGGTTTTGCCGTCGGAATAAACAAGTGTCGGTTTCACAGACGCGTGAGTTCAAGCTATACCATGATTTCGTGCTTGAACCTCTAGCGGCTAGAGGATGTATCCGCACAGGCAATAAGAATCAAAATCAGGCGAACAGGATTGTCCCTTACATCGGCACAGAAGTTTCTTTGGGTTTTGGCAGGCGTGGCAGCGCTTGCTTTCGTATGGCTTTTGCTCTGGTCCGATTATCGTGCCGATAGCGCCCGAACCGACGCCGAACCGCCTTTTTTCGCTGAGTTCGAACTGACGGACCACCAGGGTATGGTTCGAACCGAGGAGGACTTTGCGGGGCGCTGGATGCTGGTTTTTTTCGGCTTTACCAACTGCCCCGACGTCTGCCCGACGACCCTATCCGAGGTCGCGGCGGTGATGGACGGTCTGGGCGACGATGCCGCCAAGGTCCAGCCGATTTTCATAACAATCGACCCTGAACGAGACACGCCCGCAGCACTCGCCGAATACGTCCCGCTGTTCGATGCGGGCTTCATCGGGCTGACCGGCACGCCGGAACAGATCGCCGCCACATCCGAGACCTTTCCGATCTTCTTCGAACGCGTCGAAGAGGCTGCGGCGCCGGATGGTTACACGATGGGCCACACGTCGCATCTGTTCCTCTTCGATCCCGACGCGGGCTTCGCCGACTCGTGGCCCTACGGCACCTCCGCCGAAGAGATCCTCGCCGATCTGGAAGAGAGGATCTGACCGACATGAACCGTATGTCCGGAGAAACAGCCCTCGGGCTGGCGTGGATCATCGCGCTCGTCGCCTCGCTTGCCGTGCTTTTCATCGGCGAGGTGCTGGGGCAGACGCCCTGTGTGCTGTGCTGGTTCCAGCGCGCCTTCATGTTCCCCTTGGCCATTGTCCTCGGGCTCGGCCTTTGGTGGCGGGACGGCCGCGTGGGGCGCTACGGCATCGCATTGGCGCTTGGCGGCGGCGCAATCGCCCTCTGGCACATGGGGCTGTACGTCGGTCTTGTTCCCGAACGCGTCCAGCCCTGCACGGCCACCGGCCCCTCTTGCACCGATGACAACCAACTGGTCTTCGGCATCCCTATCCCGCTGATGGCGCTCGCCGCCTTCGCGCTGATCGGGGCGCTGTCGGCCCTTTCATTAAAGGACACACGAACATGAATCGACGCGGCCTGATCCTGTCCGTTCTTGCCCTCGGCGCCGCCGGTTTCGGCGGAGCCACCTGGTTTGCAAACCGCCCCGGCCCAGTGGCCGAAGCGGAGCCCGTTGCTCCGGAACTTGCGGAGGCGATGATCCGCCCCTACTCGCCCATCCTCGGGCCTGCGGATGCGCCCGTCACGATCGTCGAATTCTTCGATCCGGCCTGCGAGGCCTGTCGCGCCTTTCATCCCATCGTGAAGGACATCATGGCCGAGCATGGGGATGCTGTCCGCGTCGTGATCCGCTACACGCCTTTCCACGGCGCGGCATCCGAGGAAGCGATCCGCGTGCTCGAGGCGGCGCGCATGCAGGACGTTTACGTGCCGGTGCTCGAGGCCGTTCTGCGGGAACAGCCGAGATGGGCGTCGCACGGTGCCCCGGCGCCTGGCCTGATCCTTCAGATCGCCGCCACGGCCGGACTCGATGCCGAAGCCGCGCGCACGCAAATGCTGGCACCCGGTGTCGTGGCGATCCTTAACCAGGATCGTGCTGACGTCGAGGCCGTGGGAATTCGCCAGACGCCCACATTCTTTGTGAACGGCAAGCCGCTCGATCCATTCGGGGAGGCAGAGTTGCGTCGTCTGGTGGCCGCCGAAGTCGCTGCCGCGCAAAGCTGAATGGAAAGGGCAGGATCAGAACGATGAAAAAGTATATTTTGACTGGCACACTGGCCGCGCTTTTGACCCTTGGAGGGCTCTCGGTGCCCGCGCTGGCCGGACCCGAGGATGTTGTCGTCGAGAACGCGTGGTCCCGCGCCTCCATCGGGATGAACCGTCCCGGGGCCGCTTACATGACGATCCGCAACACTGGCGACGAGCCGGTGACGCTGATCGGCCTTACAACACCGCTCGCGATGATGCCCGAAATCCACGAGACGAAGACCAATGCCGAAGGTGTGAGCTCCATGAGCCCGGCGGGGGAGATCGTGATCGCCCCGGGCGAGAGCATCGCGCTCGAACCGGGGGGCCTGCACGCAATGTTGATGCGGCTGCAAGAACCAATGACGGAAGGGGACACTTTTCCGCTGACCCTGCTTTTCGACGACGGAGGCGAAGTGACGGTCGAGGTGCCGATCCTTGGAATCGCCGCGCGGGGGCCAGAGGACTGATGCGGCGACGGGCGATCCTGGGGTACGGCGCGGCTGGTGTCGGGGCGGTCGCCCTGATGCTCTTCGTCGGTTGGTGGCAGGTCGATGGACCCGGTGGACCGGAACCTGTCGGGCAGCGGCCTGTGGCCCTGACCGAGATGGATTTCCGTCTGACGGATCATGAGGGCAACGCGGTCGGGCCAGAAACCCTGATCGGCCGCCCGACGATGGCGTTCTTCGGCTTCACCTACTGTCCCGATGTCTGCCCGACCACGCTCTCGGACATTTCGGGATGGCTCGATGATCTGGGAGACGAGGCCGACGAGATGAACGTGGTTTTCATCACGGTCGATCCCGAGCGCGACACTGTCGAAACGATGGCCGAATATGTCGGCTACTTCCATCCGGCGATCCGCGGCTGGACGGGACCGGAAGAGCAGATAGCGCGCGTCGCGGACGGCTTCCGCGCCACCTACGAAAGGGTGCCGACGGAGAGCGGCGATTACACGATGAACCACAGCGCGAGCGTCTTCCTGTTCGCAGCCTCTGGGCGGTTCGTCACCATGATCGACTATCACGAACCCAGAGAATTCGCGGTGCCGAAAATTCGCCGCGCGCTGGAAGAAGAAACGGAGGGGGCGACATGAGGCTCAGAACTATGGCGGCTTGTGTCGCAATTGCGGGGATGGTTTTGGGAGCGGCTATCGCCCTCTCTGATTTCATGTCGAAAGAACCCGTGCCGCCGGAACTTGCCTCGGCAGGTAAATGGATGCCCCAAGGTCCTGAAGCTCCCCAAAACGTTGACATCCTCGTGACGCTGCCCGCGACGGCATGGGCAGAAGATGCACCCGACCTCGGCCCCCTGCCCCTTCTGCAGGTCGCGTTTGCCGACAGGCCCGTGCAGGCGATCGAGCCACCCCTGTCGACATGGTCGCGCAACATTGCACCTGGCGAAACGCTCGATTTCTTGCTGTCTGAAGCTGGTCTTGCGGCACCTGACAGAGCCGAAGTTGCCCTCGCGCTTGGCGCGGAATACGATCTGCGACGGCTGCGGCCGGGGCACTCGGTCACTGTTGCTTCGACCATGGACGGCAGCCCCCGCACCGTCTCACTCGCCGTCGAGGACGGGGTTCGGATCGAGGTGGTTTTCGGCGAGCAGTTGTCCACACAGGTCGTGGCTCCGGATCCGGAGATCGTAACCCTTGCCGGCGAAGCCGTGATCGACAGCTCGATCTTCGCGGCACTCGACGAAGCCGGCATACCCGCCCGTTTTTCCGTGGACCTTGCGCAGATGCTGGGTGGGACCGTGGATTTCCGCCGCGAGATGGCCGGTGGCGAAACACTAAGGCTTCTCTGGCGTGAGGCGCGGGTCGGAGAGGACAGGATCGGACAGCCCGAACTCGCCTTCGCCGCACTGGAGATCGGCGGTTCGCTTTACGAGATCGTATGGCCGGACGACGGCAGCGGTCAGGCGACGATCTACGTCGATGGCGAGGTGCTGCGCGTCTTCGCACAGCCGGTCGAGGGTGCGCGCCTCAGCTCGGTGTTCGGACGCCGCACGCATCCGGTCTTTGGCAACGTCCGGATGCACACCGGCGTCGATTTCGCAGCGGCACGTGGGACACCGGTTCAATCGACGGCACCGGGGCGGGTTAGTTTCATTGGCTGGCGCGGTGGCTATGGCCGTGTGGTCGAAATCTCGCACGGCTCCGACACCATGACGCGCTACGCGCATCTGAGCGCCGTGCCGGAAGACCTGGCACAAGGCCAACGCGTTGCGGCGGGAGATGTGATCGGCCGCGTCGGCGCGACTGGCACGGCGACAGGTCCGAACCTGCACTACGAAGTCCTCGTGGATGGGCGCCCGACTGACCCCCTCACTGACGACCGGCTCGCCGAAGCAGCCGAGAGCGAAGCGGATGATACCGCCGCGCTCTCGCGTCTGGCCGAGGCGCGCGCGCTTCTGAATGAAAACCTCGGCAGCGAGATTGCCGAAACGACAACCGAAAGGCTCTGACCCATGAAACGCATGACCCAAGCTCTGGCAATCACCCTCGGCCTGTTACCAGCGGCCCAGGTTCTCGCAGAGGCAACGGCGATCGAGGTCCGCAAGACGAACGGTTGCGGCTGTTGCCTGTCTTGGATGAACCATCTCGAAGAAAACGGGTTTGCGCCGACGGGCGAGAACATGTTCGGTGGGTCGCTGGTTCGCTTCAAGCTCGACAACGGCGTGCCGCAGCGCATGGTCTCCTGCCACACCGCGCTCATTGATGGCTACGTGATCGAAGGCCATGTCCCGGCCGGTGACATCCGCCGCCTTCTCGATGAGCGCCCGGACGCCGTCGGCCTCGCCGTTCCGGCGATGCCCTATGGTTCGCCCGGCATGGGGCCAGAAGACGACCGCGAGGCCTATGATGTCTTCCTCATCCGCAAGGACGGGTCGACGGAAGTCTTTTCGAGCTACGCCGAAGGATAATCTGGCCCGCCCATGGAAAATCTGTCTCCGATAATGCTTGGCTTTCTCGGAAGTCTCGCCGCCGGTTCGCTCACGGCAGTCGGAGCAGTTCCCGTGCTGTTTGGGCGCATCCCGTCCCGGGCCACGCGCGATCTGTCGCTCGGCTTCGCCGCCGGTGTCATGCTGTCAGCCTCGTTCTTTTCGCTGATCATCCCGGCATTGAATGCGGCAGAGCCAATGTTCGAGAACGGCGCGATGCCTGCGGCCATCGTGTGCGTCTCGATCCTTCTGGGAATGGGGGCTGTCGCCCTGATGAACGAAAAGCTGCCGCACGAGCACTTCAAGACAGGACGCGAAGGGCCCGAAGCGGCGTCTTTGCGGCGGGTCTGGCTGTTCATCATCGCAATCACGATCCACAACTTCCCCGAAGGCCTTGCGGTTGGGGTCGGCTTCGGATCCGGAGGTATGGAGGGCGGTCTGCCTCTTGCTGTCGGAATCGGGCTTCAGAATGCGCCCGAAGGATTGGCCGTCGCTGTATCTCTGCTGGGCGAGGGATATCCGAAGCTGCGCGCCTGGGGCATCGCGGCGCTGACGGGCATGGTCGAGCCGATTGGCGGCCTGCTCGGGGCCGGGATCATCACACTGTCGGAACCGCTGCTTCCATGGGGTCTGGCCTTTGCCGCGGGCGCAATGCTCTACGTTATCAGCCACGAAATCATCCCCGAAACCCATCGCAGCGGCCATCAGAACAGGGCGACGCTCGGTCTCGCAGTCGGGCTCGTTCTAATGCTGTTTCTTGATGTCTGGTTGGGATGAGGCAATGTCACTAAACAAGGTATCTCCGATGATCGGCGTCTTCGCAGCACTTGCTGCGTTCGCGATCGATCAGATCACCAAAGCCATTGTCGTTGCGAATGCCGTCACTTTAAGCGCCGGGATTCCCGTGTTTCCGGGATTCAACCTCGTCTTTTATCGTAATGACGGCGTGACTTTCGGGATGTTGGGCGGCGCGCCGTGGTGGAGCCTCATCGCTCTCGCTCTTGCCATCTGTGTTTGGCTGGGGGTTATGCTGTTTCGCGCCGACAATGCGGTGGAAACGCTTGCCTATGGCGCGATCATTGGCGGAGCCCTGGGCAATGTCATCGATCGTGTGCGGTATCGGGCTGTAACAGACTTTCTCGATTTCTACATTGGCACAACACATTGGCCTGCCTTCAACTTGGCCGATGTATTTGTCGTCAGTGGCGTGGGGCTCTTGCTCGCCGCGCCATGGATCAGCGCGCGGCGTTCGATCAAGTCGTGAAGCCGGAAATTCTGAACCGCATCGCTCTGCGCCACCGTTTGCTTTCGCGGGTGACGCTTGGTTTCGTCGCCGGGGCGCTGACCGTTCTGACTTTCCCGCCTTTCTCGATTCTCCTGCTCGTTCCCGTTGTCTATTCCGCGTTGTTTGTCGGTCTTCGCGGTCTCTCCTTCGGGCGTGCTTTTCTCGTCGGCTGGGCGTTCGGACTCGGCCAGTTCGGTTTCGGGATTTCATGGATCGCGGAGAGTTTCTACGTCGAGGCCGAGCGGTTTGGGGCGATGGCGATCCCGGCCGTCGCGGGATTGTCCGCAGGTCTCGCGATTTTCCCGGCCATTGCCGCTGTGCTCTTCGCCGAAATCGCGCGGCGCGGAGCCCTGGGCAATCTCCTGGCCTGCCTCCTGTTCGCGACCTTCTGGACCGTGGCCGAGTGGTTGCGTGGTCACGTTCTGACAGGTTTTCCGTGGATCCTCGCCAGCTACGCTCTGGTCGATTACGCCGCTTTGCGCCAGCCCGCCGCGTGGGTCGGAAGCTATGGGCTAAGCTTTCTCACCGTGTTCGTCGCGGCACTTCCCGTCGCGGCTGTCATGGCGTCCGGGCGGCAACGACTGACCATCTCGCTCATGGCGCTGGCCGGCATCGCGACGATGTGGGCCGTCGGCACACTTCGCCTCCAGTCGGATACAGAACAGCCACCCGGTGTGGAGCTGCGCATCGTCCAGGGCAACGTTCCCCAAGAGGAGAAATGGGCGCCCGAGAACCGCGAGGCAACCTTCGCGCGTTATCTTGAGCTTTCAACCCAGCCCGGCGATTTCGACGTTCTTCTCTGGCCGGAAACCGCCTTTCCGGGTTTCCTCGATGAGGATACGGAGGCACGGGCCCGCATTGCCGCAGCGCTACCAGACGGCAGAGTGCTGCTTACCGGTGTGCCGGACCGTGTACCGAGCGAGGATGGCACCCGATATTTCAACACGGTCCAGGCATTTGACGAGACCGGCGAGATCCTGACCGGATACGCGAAACACCATCTCGTGCCCTTCGGCGAATATGTGCCATTCCGCGGCTGGTTGCCCATCGAGCGGCTCACGGCGGGTCTGGGCGATTTTACGCCCGGACCGGGCCCGAGAACGCTTGCGCTTCCGGGTGTGCCGCTGGTCGCCGTGGCGATCTGCTATGAGATCATCTTCCCAGGGCATGTGGTCGACGACCTGTTCCGGCCGGACTGGATTTTCAACGCGACAAACGATGCCTGGTTTGGCACCAGCATCGGACCCGAGCAGCATCTGGCTTCCGCACGTATGCGCGCCGTAGAGGAAGGCCTTCCAGTCATCCGAGCCGCGAATACGGGCATCTCTGCGGTCATCGACGCGAGCGGAGAGATCGTTGCGCGGCTCGATACCGGCGAAACGGGCATCATCGACGCTAGCCTGCCCTCCGCGCGACCGCCGACACTCTACGCGAGCTTCGGGGACTGGATGCTGTTGGCGCTCATCTTGGCTTCGTGGAGCTGGGCAATGGCGCCAATGCGACGGCTCACTACCGCCGCATGAGAAAGACCGTCATGCAAAGATGTGGATAGGTGTCCCGTCCTTCACCATTGCATAGATGTCCTCGATCTCCCGATCCGTGACCGCGATGCAGCCAGCTGTCCAGTCGCGGACATTTGTCGGGTCGATGCCGGGGCGTGGGCCACCATGGATGAAGATGTCGCCGCCGGGGGAAAGGCCCTGCGCTTCGGCAAAGGCGATGTCGGCCTCGTTCGGATAAGAGATGCCAATCGAAAGATGGTAGGTGCTGTTGGGGTTTCGCCTGTCGATTGTGTAAACTCCTTCCGGAGTCCGGCCATCCCCCTCGAATTGTTTGTGACCCTCAGGAGCGAAACCCAGCCCGACCGGATAGGTTTGCAAGACGCGATCGGCTCCGTCGAGAACAAGCAAGCGCTGTCCCTTGTAAAGCCGAACACGGGTGACTTCGGGTCCGTCATAGCTGCGGAACTTGCTGGCACACCCGGACAGAAACGCTACCAGCCCGCCCAACAGGACGGCGCGGCGGGGAAATCGGATGGTTTTCACTGCTCGATGCCTCTTTCGTGAGGTCTGTTATGGACATTACGTTACCTTGCAAATGCTGCGTGATCAATGTCCGTGGGCAAGCGCGGCCTTTGCCATCTGTGGGCCAACCTGCTCACCGCCGGACGGCGGCGCCTTGGCCTCTTGGCTGTTCAGCAGGCGCAGGGCATTGGCCACCACCAGCAATGACACTCCTACGTCGGCTGCAATCGCGCCCCACATCGATGCCAGTCCGAACGCGGTAGCGACAACGAAAACGCCCTTGGTCGCCAAGGAAATACCGATGTTCTGATGAATGATCGACATTGTCCGGCGCGAATGACCGATCAGCCAAGGCACCTTGCCGAGATCGTCGGTCATCAGGGCTATATCCGCCGTCTCGATTGCCGCGTCCGAACCAACGGCACCCATTGCGATGGCGTAATGCGCGCGCGCCATGGCCGGGGCGTCGTTGACCCCGTCGCCGATCATGGCCACCATGTCATGCGTTTCGACCAGTTCTTCGATGGCAGTCACCTTGTCTTCGGGCAGAAGCTCGGCACGGACCTCGTCGATGCCGACCTCGGCTGCAACAGCGCGCGCTGTCCGCTCGTTATCACCGGTCAGCATGACGATGGTCTTCACACCCTGCGCGTGAAGCTGCGCCACGATGCCTTTGGCATCCGGGCGGATACGGTCGCGCAATTCCAAGATGCCGGTGACACCGGTGTCGTCGCCCACGGCAACAAGGGTGCTGCCAGCCCCTTCGATGCGGTCGCGCAAATCCTTCGGAATGGCGTCGCCGAAACCCTTCTCCTCGGCAAACCGGTCCGACCCCAGCCAGATCGACCGGCCGTCTGTGCGTCCTTCAAGTCCCCTGCCCGGAACGGTTCGGGTATCTTCCGCGGCGGATACCTTGATGCCGTCGGCTTCTGCCCGCGCAAGAATGGCGCGCGCCAAGGGATGCGAGGAACGTGCCTCCAGCCCAGCGGCGAGGGTCATCAGATCTTGCGCCGATGCTTTGCCCAGCGGATGCACCGCCGCCACCTCGGGCTCGCCCATGGTGATCGTGCCGGTCTTGTCCATGGCCAGTGCAGTGGTCTTGCCCGGTGCCTCAACATATGCACCGCCCTTGATCAGCACCCCGGCCCGCGCTGAGGCGGTGAGTGCAGCGACGATGGAGACCGGTGTCGAGATGACCAGAGCGCATGGGCAAGCGATCACCAGCAGCACGAGTGCATTGTAGAACCAATAATCCCAGGCCCCCCCGAAAATGAGCGGCGGCAGCAGGGCAATTGCAATGGCGAGAGCCATGACGATAGGCGTATAGATGCGGGCGAATTTCGCCACCCACTGCTCCACCGGCGCGCGGCGGGCATGGGCGTCGCCGACCATGCGGATAATCTTGGCCAACACGGTGTCCGAGGCGGCCTTCGTGGCGCGCACCGTCAGTGTGCCTTCGCCGTTGATCGTACCGGCATAGACTTCGTCGCCCCGTTCCTTTGGGACCAGCGCACTCTCTCCGGTGATCGGCGCCTGATCGACGGCCCCTGCCCCATCGACAACCTCACCATCCAATGGGATGCGGTCTCCGCCGCGCACGATGAAACGTGCGTTGATAGCAACCGCAGAAGCCGGAACGTCCGCTTCCGAGCCGTCATCATGAAGAACTCTTGCCGTCGGCGGCGCGAGGTCGAGCAGAGCTGAAACCGCATTCCTCGCACGCCCGACGCTCCAGCTTTCGAGGTAGAGCGAGAGCGAAAAGAAGAACGCGACTGTCGCCGCCTCGAAAAATTCGCCAAGCCCGATGGCACCGGCCACGGCGACCACCATGAGCAGGTTCATGTCGGGCGACAGCCGCCGAGCGGACGACCATGCCTTGGGTGCCACGAGCCAGACACCGAACAGGATCGCAACCGCGAACAGCCCTGCCTCGACCAGTGGCATCGGCGCTTCGCCGTGACCCGCGAAGAGGCCGAGCGCCCCGCCCATGCCGGTCTCGATGATGTGCCACAGAAATCCTGCGGCCCAGAAGCCTCCACTGAGCGCCGTAAACAGCCGCTGTCTTGCAAGATGGGCCGCCTGGTCGACCGACGCGTTCTCGGCATCCCAAGGCTTGGCGGTCATGCCGGTGCTTGCGACCAGTTCTGCAATTTCGCCGTCCGATACACTCTTGGCGCTGTCGAGAATAGTCATCCGTCCATTGATCACGTCGAACGCGAGATGCTCGGCCCCGCCGATCTTCGGGCCGACCACCTTGTTCAGGATTGCTACCTCCTCGGCGCAATCGAGGCCGGACACCTGAAAACTGCGCCCGCACGCTGGCGCGGGGATCGCCGGAACGATGTCGCCGCACGTTCCGGCGCTCCCGCAGCAGCTGCCGCCGCTTGTCTGGGCATCTTCGGCGTGATCGTGGTCGTGACGATGGGTGTCGGACGGCATGAATGGACCTCTGGATTCGGGTGCTTTACCATGACATAGCCCCTACAGTAGCTAGAGCTTCAAGAGCAAAATACGGTGGTATTTCAGTTTGTTTTATTGCTAGAGGATGCGGCGACCGGCTCCATCACGCCTTGAGGCATGAAAAGCCGATGCAAAGAAAAAACAGACACGAAAGGAAGCTTGATGCGGGTTTTGATGCTGAAGCAAAAAATAATGTTTGCAGTGGCGCTGTCGCTTACGGCCGGGTGCGCAATCCAGCCGACTGGATCGGGCGACTCGGCAGACCAGCCGGGCAACGTTCCCGAAGCTGTGATTGCAATGGCTGCCCCGGATCAGGATGTTGCAACCGCGCGCTTGGTGCCGGAAGACGGGTGCTACTGGTACGAACACAGCGGCCCCGTTGAAACGACCTTGTTGCCGCTGCGCACGGTGAACGGCAATCCGATCTGCGTCGCGCGGGAAGCGTGACGACGACCCGCACGTCACATCATTTCGCTCAAAGCTAATTACCTCATTCAACTTCTCGCGGTAACACTGTCCTCAGCCGAATAAAGATGTGCTGTCGATCCAATCTCGACGTTCGGATAGAGCTCGTTGATGTGTGCCATAACCATCCGCACGCAACCCGAACTCGCGCGACCGCCGATGCTTCTCGGATAGGGTGTGCCGTGTATCCGAAGATAGGTGTCGCGATCTCCGACATAGAGATAGAGCGCCCGCGATCCCAAGGCGTTTTGAGGGCCGGGTTCCATCCCGTCGGCCCATCTTGCGTTTTCAGGATCCCGCTCGATCATGTTCTGTGTCGGCGTCCAGTGCGGCCACCTGACCTTGCGCTTGATGTTATAAACACCTGGCTCGTAGAGGTTGCCCCGCGCGATCGCCACGCCGTAGCGCATCGCGGTTCCACCCTCCTCAATGTGGTAGAGATATCGCGCAACCGCATCGACATGGATGTCTCCTGGCACGAGGCCGTCCTTCGCGTCCACACGCTGAGGCAAGAAACGTGGGTGTAGTCCCCAAGGGTTTGACGTGGCCGGATCGAAGCCGGGCGGGCTGACTTGCGCGTCCCATTCAGCCTTCTGCGCTTCGGTGGGCCAGCTATCGGCAAACACAGGGTTGGCCACAGTCGCCGAAAAGAGCGCTGTTGTCGTTTGAATGAAGTGTCGTCTTGTCAGCATTTCGTACCCTTTCGGTTCCCGCCGACGATTGATGGCAAGAACGGTATATGTTCTCCTTGAATAGATAGGACTTCTAGTGGCTAGAGGTTCAAGGGCAAATTTTCGTGAACGCATGCACGCGACCCTGGTAGCACATGCTTGCCTTGCGGGCGGGTTAACGGCCAACCAGGTCAGGTCCGAATTAGCGTGGTAAAGCGGGAGTCAGGGGGCGGAGTAGGACAGATTTGCCGAATTGGTCCCCCGGTGGATCGGTTTTGGTCGAAAGATACTATCCTGACACCCTGTCGATCTTCACCCGCCCGTGTCATTGGCCGAAACTTCGGCTTGGAACTCACGTTGTCGCTCAGGCCAGGTGCTCTTGATGTAGACGAGGATAGCCGCGATCTCTGCGTCTGTCAGATCCTCTCCGAAGGCCGGCATGTCGCTCTCGTATCCCGGCACGACGGCCCCGACCCCGCCTTTAGTGATCTGAAAAAGCATGCGGTCTGAATGGTGCCAAGTGTGGCCTGAGTCATCATGCGGCGGGGCCGGCATTCTTCCTGTGTCAAGACGGCGACGCCAATCGGGCTGACCCTCGAGGCTGGCACCATGGCAACTGGCGCAGTTGTCCGCATAAAGCTGTTGCCCTGCCATGACCTGGGATGCAAGCACGGGCTCTCCCAAAAACGTCAGTCCCTCGACACGCGGGTCAACCGGTTCCGATTGGGCCAGCACCACAACGCCGGTGGTCGCGAGCGCGGACACTAGGGCAGCGAGGTGCACTGACCGCCTGACCGTACACTTCGCCGATCGATCTTTCGGCCCCTTATTCATCGGCATAGATTGAGATTCCTTCCGGGCCAAAGGCGTAGGTCCTGAGCGTGCCTGACTTGACCGCAGCCATGCCCGGTGCGTTCGCGGGCATTCCCGGCAAGGTGATACCCGTTATCGCCGGACGGGTTTCCAGCAGCCGCTCGATGATGTCGACGGGGACGAGACCGCTGACATAGTAGCCGTCGATCTCGGCCAAGTGGCAGCCGATGCCCTGGGCGGGCACACCGACTTCGACCGAGCGTTTGTCGAAGTCGCGGTCATCCACACGCGTTACGGTAAAGCCGTGTTCTTCGAGATAATCCCCATAGGCATCACAGCAGCCGCAGCCCGGATCGCGCCAGATGGTGATCTGCCTTTCGCTGCCCGCCAGACCGGGCGCCACATCGCCGGTCGCTTGCGCCCAGGCCGATGTGGTCAGGCCCACCATTCCGACAATGCCGCTGCCAATCAGACCAAGCGCGTTTCTTCTCTGCATCATTTTCTCCATCATCGTTCTCCTGTTTCGATCCAGGTTGCGCCGCCGTCACGGCTGATTTTCAAGATGCCGCCCAACAGGGCAGCGATGTAGGTCTCGTCTCTTGGATGAACCGCAACAGCGGTCGCAGCTTTGCTCGCCCGCTTTTGCCAGATGACTCCGCCGTCCTGCGATGCCCAGAGGCCCGAACGCAGCGCGGCATACATCACTTCCGGCGCCGAGGGGGCACTGGCCAGCGACAGGATCGGTTCACCTCCTGGCAATGGCGCTTCGGACGGTGGGGCTTCACCCGCAACCAATGCGTCCATCGCATTGCCTGGCTGCACGTCCTGCCAGCGACAAAAGCAATCGGGCACCCGCGTTAGGCCAACCTCGGTGCCCGCATAGATCCAGATCCCGCCCATGCCGGTCTCAAGCTCGACCGAAGCCAGAGAAAGAAGTTCCCGCTCTGCGTCGTCGAGCCAGGGGCGGTCCATGGCGAGCGACCAGGTTGCACCGGCGTCTTCGCTCTTCCACAACCCGTCGCCGCGAAGCGAGGCATAGATCATGTCCGGGTTCCGCGAGGCGATAGCAACGGCAGTGATTTCTCCGTCAGGCAGCCTAGCTTCAAAGATACGCCACGAAGCGCCCCCGTCTTCGGAAATGCTGACACCGCCCTCGGCCAACCCCGCAACCACACGGCCGGGCCGGTCGCGATGGGTCGCCAGCGACAGCACGTTCCCCAGTGTCTCTGCCGCGGTCCAAGTCTGGCCGGCATCGTCACTGACGAACAACCCTCGATCTGCCAGCAGGATGGTATCACCATCAAAGGCCAGAGCCGCTGGATCACCATCGACTGCAGCCTGCACAAGCCTTGGCAACACCGTGGCTAAGCCGCTACCGAGGACGGCAGCAAGAACCTTGCGCCGGTTTGGCCGACATCCAATCTCAATCGATTTCAATCTGCTTGCTCCTCTGCTCATGCGACGCGGATCACGCCCATTGTCGCGTTGCCGTTAAATCCGAGACGCGGCGCGTTTG